>NZ_JABXOU010000010.1:0-103836 GCF_014103035.1 Enterobacter sp. RHBSTW-01064
GATAGATTGCACGCACTAACAGATTGAATTTATTGATATATTAAGTTTTTTCCGTTTATATCCAGGGTTCATGGCGCGCCGTATCCTGAGACTGGCTGAGAATACGTATGACCGTGACCTCCGACTGTGATGACACAAAATAGATCATGTGCTGTTCCACCGGCAGCGAGCTGATATTGTCTCCCAACTCCGGGTGATGTGTGCCGATTGCATGGCCAGAACGTCAAACACCGCCGCTATTCGGCCGATATACGCATCCGCCTGAACAATCCCGAACTGTCGGAAGCTGTAGTCCCAGATTGCTTCCAGATCTTCTTCGGCTTTCGGCGTGAGCTCAATCTCTTTCATTTGCTACCCTGGCCCTGACATTTTTCAGGAAGGCATCTTTGTTCCATGGTTTCGCATCGCCGCTGCCGATCCCTTCGGCCAGCAAATCGCGCAGTTCCTGAAGGCGTGATTCAGCCTGCTTCTCTCGCAGCAGACGCAGCGCGTCACGCATGACCTCGCTCTGAGTACGATAATCACCGGCTTTAACCAGGGAATCGATAAATTCACGCAGCTCATCTCCCACGTCCACCGTCATCGTACGGGCCATAACCCCTCCGTTTCTTAATGTAAGATTTGTTCTTACATCAGTATATCCCCTTCTCATTCCTGCTTCCATCTCGCCGTTCTGATACTAGGCTATCCCCAACTCAAGGGATCCGACTTCAGGAGTTTTCGGATCTGACCGGGAAAAGGGAAGGCGTGTATGTATATACTGTATTTTATGTACTGTATGTACCATCTGTATTGTATGTATTATCTGTATTTTGTGTAATGTGTATTTTTTACACCGGGCGTACGATGACGTCATTCCCTGAAAAACCGGAGCCAGACCATGACCACCCTTTCCCCGGACACCGTCCGCCGCATTGAAGACGCCGCGGCCGCCCTCATCGCCGCCGGCAACCCGAACCCGACCAACGAGCAGGTCCGTCAGCACCTCGGCGGCGGCTCCCTGTCCCACATCTCCCCGGTGATGCGCGCGTTCCGCGCCCGCCGGCGCGAGCAGGCCGCGGAACAGACCACGCCCCTGCCGCCGGAGCTGGCAGAGCTCCTGACCGGCCAGCTGGGGCTGCTGTGGCAGGCGGCCGTCAGGCAGGCTGAAGCCGGGACCCTGGCGGCGCGCGAGCAGGCCGACGCGGATATTGAACAGGCCGACCGGGAGCGGGATGAGGCGCTGGCGAGCGTGGCGACCCTGGAAAGCGAGCTGGCGGTGCTGCGCGAGGTGGTGGCCGAGCGTGACCGCCTGCTGCAGGAGGTGCGCGAGCTGCGCGCGGAGGCGCTGCCGCTGCGTGAGCAGGTGGCCCGCCTGACCGCCACCGGCGAACACCTGGCGGCGCAGCTGCAGGACACGAAGGCGGAGCTGAAGGAGTCCCGGGAGGACGGCCGTCAGCTTCAGGCCGAACTGCTGACCCTGGCCCGCCAGGACGGGAAGGTGAAGAAATGAATGCGGACACCCGGGCCCGCGTGGAGGCCTTCCGCCGCGCGCTGGAGCTGGCAGCCGGCGAACGGTCCGGTGAGCCGGTACCGTTTGTCTGGCGTGACTTTTTAAGGGCATTTCCACGCGGCTGCTGCGAGCTGGCCAGCCAGACGCTGGCGGAATATCTGACGGAAGACGGCAGCAACCTGCACCCCTATATCATCGCTATGAAGTGGACAGAAAACGCCGGTAATCACGGACACGTGATCGTTGCTTTGGACGGGGAGTACATCGACCTGACGCTGGACCAGTTTGACGGGTATCACGACCGGATTGTGGTGGAGCCCGTCGAGTACGGCGGGCAGATCGCGGGCTTTATTCAGAAGGTCCGGGCCCACGGTGGGACACTCAGCACGCGTGAACTGACGTTCGACGGCATTCCGGACCAGGCGTGGAAATTGTATGCCTGGCTGAAGGAGGTGGCGGACGATCTGCTCGCTGCGTCAGGACAGGGCAGGGCACCTGACAGTATGCCTCTGCTGGTCTCCACGGAGATCCCTCCTCAGTACCGCGACGGAGCGGTTGCCGGTGCGTCAGATACGGCCACTCAGGTCACCGGGCAGAAAAAACGGCGGTCAATGACGCACGTGGGGATCATTACAGAATGCTACCGGCCCCGCGAGGTCAGGCTGCGGGAAACGGACACCCAGTGGGTCAGTGAGTGCGGCCTGCGCTTCAGAAAGGACACCGGAGCGGCGACCGGAAGCGGCGTATGGAGTGCAAACCGCCTTGATTTGAAGAGTATCCGGGAAATCCAGTCTGAAGATTAACGGTCCGGGGTCCCTCCCGAAGATGACGGACGCATCATCCCATTGCGGCCGCTTCCACTTTCGTACGTACATAACCTGCCAGATCAGGATGGCGGCAGTATTTGCACCCGATGTGACAGTCGCCTCGCCTCTTCCTGATCCCGGTATTCATTCGCCTTTTTCATCATTTCTGCCGTTGGCTCCGGCAGTTTTTCAAAGAATTCCTTAAACCGTTTAGCGACCGACTGCAGGGAAACACTGTCAGTGCGGGCGGTATTCTGATTCGTGTAAACCAGGCGGGCAAGCGGTCTGGTCAGCTCCTTCCCTTCCATGAAGCGTTTGAAGATCCAGAGATAAATATCAACCAGCTCCAGCCCTGCACTTTTTGTACCCGACTGGAAGACCAGCGGTTTGGCCGGCATGTTCTTCATATCCATAACCGGTAAACCAGGTCCGAGTATCCAGGGCTGTTCACGGATCTGGTAATAGAACTGACTCAGCTCCCGCTGGGTGGTGTTGAACTGCGACTGCTGGTCCACAATGATGTCAGCTTTTTTATTCGGTGACCCCAGTCGGGAACAGATACCATGCAACACTGACTGGAACCCGATCATGTTGGGCATTATCTGCAGCTTCTCCTTACCGGTTTTGCAGTTATATCCAAGTTCATCAAAGTGGACCATCGCCCATGACAACGCATCGGTAATCAGTTCAGCAGAACGGGGCTCGCCCAGAGTATGCAGGCGCGCAAGCAAAGCCATGCAGACCTCACTGAACAGGGATGAGGCTCGCCCATCATGGGCTTCAAGACGGGCATGCCACGCTTTTGCAGCCAATTCATCGTCAAACAGGTTTGCCAGATTAAGCAGTAGCGGGTACCGCAGGGGGGTCCAGTAAGCAGACCAGGGCACCACCGGATTCAGTCCCTGATCAAACACCTGGTCGAAGAACGAAATAATGGCGTGATCCCGTTTAACGACCTGCCAGACATCAAACCGTATCCGGTGCTTCTTCTGCAGGACAAGCAGCGTATCAACCACCTCATCAAGGCGGTGCATGCCAAGCTCTGCGGCGTGCAGACGCTGTACTCCCAGTTTCTTACGCAAGGCAGCAAGATCTGCTTCGGCAACCTTGTCCAGGTCATCCGGTGAGGAAAGCACACCGTAGGAAAGTACAGGCTGGGTACGGTCAAAAAGATTCGGACCGGTATGACCGGTTTCATCCACATAAAAATGCATGCAGGGTTCCTTTATCAGGCAGGCGCAGGCGAAACGATATTGTTGATGCGACTGTAAAACCTTCCTGTCAGTGGGTGCAAGAGCACCAGTTAACACTTTTTTCGGATCTGCGGAAAGGTTGTGCGCAAAAAACCAGCAATATGCGATTTATTACTGAAGGCTATGTGCATTCTTTAGCGAAAATGATGGTGTTCTTTTAAGTATCGGATTAGAAAGGTGATGAAATAATGACAATAATTTTTAAAGGATGATTGCTCCAACTATGAAGATTATCAACCCTTTCCACACAGACTGCACTGCCAGAATACACGATAGTTACCCCGACCATGTGCCGCGCTCCCCCATAACATCCCAGCTTGATGCGGCGCAAGTTCTGGCTTTCGCAGGGGCTAATGGCGATATTGCGTGGCATATTGAAAATGAACTGGAGAATGGCGGTGAATACGCGAACTGGAGAGCAAACATGCCGTCAGTTACACCGCAAATCTTACTGGATTATCAGCAGCTGTACCCCCTTTCTCAGGCGCAGATGGCGCAGGCGAACAAAGAGATAAATAACCATGGGGTGATGATCCCCCATGATCAGATTCTGTTCCACGGTGGTCAGTGGATGGGAAAGAACATTGTTACAAAACTCAGTGACCCCTTTGCCACGACCTTCTGTCCACAGGTTGCCATGCGTGAAGCTGAACACTCAGGTAAAGCGTACAAGGCAGGCTACATTGATTTGATGGTCATTACGGTTATCGATCCCCAGGTTAAAGCCTTCGTGTTCGACATGGATGAGCCAGAAAAGGGAAATGAGCTTGAAGTTCTTTTTGCGGCCGGGGCCACGATAACGGTTACCAACAGAACCGCTATGAATTTCAAATACCCTGTTTACGGGAATCCAGAAAAAGAAATTACGACCTACCTCGTTGAAGCGACACTCAGTTAATAACAGAAGGGCGCAATGTGCGCCCTTAATATATGAGCTCGTTGCGCAGAGAGAGTTTTACGGCGACTGAGTCCCTTATGCAGGCCGATAAGCGCCAGCGTTCGCTGAACAAATTCTGTCTCAAAATCTGAATAATTCCCCCTTCAAACGTCCCGCTTCGGTCCAAAACCCACAATACCGTCAGGTCAGTGAGGTGCTTAAGGCCAGTAATTCCGATCTCGGGAGTTTTCGGATCTGCGCGGCGGAAAACGGGCGATTGATATGATTATCAAGAAAAGACAATAAAATCATATCTAGTATGATATTCATCGATACTCATTATCATCATATCTGATATGATATTCTACAAATCACAATAAATGATTCATGGAGTGTAAAATGACAGAAACTGAGAAAGAACCCACCGGCGATAACGCCCGCCAGATCGGCCGGGAAATGTTACGCACCCTGTCGGAAACCATCAGGAAAAATGCGGACGGGGCGGATGATGCCTCTGCCGACAGGGCTAAGCGGCCTACCAGTGAAGATCTCGCACTCACGGACGAAACGGGGGACGCAGACCGGGACGTTTACCACAGGCTTCGCCGCCTTCTGAACGGCGATGATCAGGAGCCTCCTGCCGGTGACCGCTGAGAAATCGCGCCGCCCGTCGCCGCTGCAGCGGCGGGTGCTGATTGTGCTGGCTGCCCTTGATGCAAAACGTCCGGGACCGGTGGCGACACGGGATATTGAGCGGGTGCTGGAGCAGGGCGGGGATGCCCCGGTGTACGGGCCGAACCTCCGCGCCTCCTGCCGGCGCATGGAAGCCGCGGGCTGGCTGCGCACCCTGCGCGCCCCGAACATGCAGCTGGCCGTTGAGCTGACGGACGCCGGCCGTGCGCTGGCCGCCCCGCTTCTCGCTGATGAACAGGCGCGCGTCCTGGCGGAGCAGCGCGCGACGGCGGTCCGGGTTCTGCCCCTGGTCCCGCGCAGCCCGGCAGAGGAAGCTGACGACCGGCCGGTGGCGCTGGACGACCGCTGGCACCTGGCGTGCCGGGGCGACTACGTTATCCGTCTTGACGGCAGCACCTGCCTGCAGCTGTGGAACACGGCCGGCCAGCTGACGCGCCTGGAAGGCGATCCCCTGCAGGTCGCCGCCTGGCTGCAGGCCTGCCAAGAGGCGGGGATTGCGGTCCGGGTGCAGATCAATGAGAGCGCCGCGCCGGAGGAGGGTACACCGGACGGTACCGCGCCGGCGGACCTGACCGGCACCTGGTACCGCCAGCTGGACACCGCGCTGCAGGCGCTGGGGATCACCGGGCTGACTGAGGATATTCGCCTGGCCGTGGTCAGCCCTGAAGCGTCCCTGCGGATGCGGCCGGCACCGGCGCGCCTGCTGCACGTTCTGCGCGACGCGGACCCGCTTACGGCTGCCACATACGAGGAAGACACGGAGGCCGCGTTGGCCGGCCTGCTCACCCGCGCGGGGTTCACGGGCGACCAGGCGCAGGAGCTGCAGTGGCATCGCATTCGCTGGCCTCTGATGGATCAGGAAGAAGCTGACCGGCGCGAGCTGAACAGCCTGCTGGATGAACTGGAACAGCGACAGCTGTACTGCAACCGCGGGCAGCTGATGGAGATTATGTTTTCACCGGTCCGCAAACCCGGCGAGCGCTGGACAGACCGTTTGCAGTGGCTCCTGATGACGGACGGATTCGGGTTCCGGAGTCCGCTCTCCCGTGACGCAGGCGCCCGGGCGCTGGCGATCCTGGCCGGTTACACGGGGCAGGAGGTGGCGGACCATCTGGCCACGGTGATCGTCTGGAACGACGACAGCGCGGGGACGCCGTCATGAGTACAGGCAACGTCCATCTCATTGTGACCTGCACGTGCCGTAAAACCGTGCCTGCAGGTGATGCGGTCTTTCCGGATGAACGAGACGTGGAGAGAGCATACGGGCTGTGGCTGGAAAGGCTGGCGCAGGCCCGTTGCGGATCGCCCCCCCTGACCGCCGGCGAACTGTATACGGGTCAGCACTGGAGCAGGGCTGCTGCAGCTGCGGCGCGTAACGGTGCTGAGATGTGGATTATATCTGCGGGCCTGGGGCTACTGCATGTCTCAGATCCCGTGGTCCCATATGAGGCCACGTTCTCCTCGATGCCGTTCTGCCATCGCACTCACTGGGAACGACTGACGGCACGTCCGCCTGCTGAACGACGCAGCACCTCCCTGAGGACGCTGATGCAGGCAAGGCCTGACGATCGGTTTGTGGTCGCCGCCTCCCCGGTGTACCTGCGCGCCGTTGAATCAGACCTGCTCGCGGGGAGGGGAGCGCTACGTACATCTGAACAGCTGCAGGTTGTCACCTCAAAAGGTTACCAGGGGAAGCTGAAAGACAACGTCAGATACACCAGTGCGGGTATGATGAAGGCACTGAACACCAATATGACAGGGCTCAATATCAGCTATGCATCTCAGTTACTTGTTAACGACGTAAGTAAATGACATAAGAGCAAGCACCCTGACAGGACGTAAAACTAAAACACGCGACTTCTTTTTTGATATTCGTTACACAGAAACGATATCATAGGATTTCAGGAAAATATTACGTGCTCTGCTTTCCGAAAGGCTGAGAACAATCAAAACAGCCATAAAATATGTATATGTAAGGTGCCATTATAAAATGGATTTAGTTTTAGATAATCAAACGAAAAGTTATGCAGTACAGAATTACAGGCAAGATATAGACGGTCTTCGCGCTGTCGCTGTCCTGCTTGTTATATTATTCCATGCAGGATTGTCATACTTCCCTTCAGGTTTTATTGGTGTTGATATATTTTTTACCATATCAGGATTTCTGATTACCGGAAAAGTCATCAGTGAAATTGAAAGAGGAACCTTCTCCCTAACTAATTTTATAAAAGGCAGATTATGGCGATTGCAGCCAGCACTGCTGGTGACAATTCTCGGCGCTATCATTGTAGCGACATACTGCTACATTCCTGACGATTACACAGCGTTCACGAAAAGTGCCAAATACACCACTCTGTTCTTATCAAACCAGTATTTTGATAAGCTTAGTGCAGCATATGCATCTCCTGACTCTGATTACTTCCTCCTCTTGCATACATGGTCGCTGGCAATTGAATGGCAGTGGTATTTTTTCTTTGCGCTTTTCGCGGGCATTTTGACACTACTGCTCCGTAAATTTAAAAGAAAGTTTGCGTATAAGCCGTTCCTTTATGGCTGGTTGTTACTGACCTTAACTGCAACAATGATTGTTATTATTGTCAGCCTGTACTCTTCCAGTCAGCATTACTATTCCTTAAATATGCGCGCTTTTGAGTTTCTGATTGGTGGAAGCGCCGCTCTCCTGAAGGACAGGGTTCAGCTAAATCATAAATGGCTGAGTAATTCTCTGACAGTAGCAGCTATCGCTGTACTTATCTGCACTTCAGGTTTAAGCATTCGCGTCGAGACATATCCAAACAGCTGGACACTGCTTGTTTGCCTTGCCTCTGCAGTATTACTGTTAAATCCAAATACATTCGTAAATCGTACCTTACAACTGACGCCGATAAACTACACGGGGAAAATATCCTATTCTCTGTACCTGTGGCACTGGCCCGTATTTGCAGCGTTCAATTATCTTGAGTTCACCCTGTCCGGCAAGACACTGTGTATTGCACTGGCGATGACTGCAGGACTGGCGGTAATCACCTATCACGGCATAGAAGAGCGCTTCCGTCGGGTTAAGCTGTCTTTTACAAAGAGTATAATCCTGCTTGTAATTATCCCGCTCACGGTCTGCACGGCCCTTTACTCATTAACCGAGAAAACCAAGGGGTTGCCGCAGCGCTTCAGCGATGAATACAATCACTCGTTACAGTTGTTGAACAACGCTTCCGGGAATGCCGCATCGAGGGATGGCTGTCTCAGTGGAAGCTTGGTCCTTACGGACTGTCAGTTCGGCGATCATGAAGGGTCGAAGAAAGCCTTTCTGATTGGCGATTCAAACGCTAACCAGTTCTGGGGGTTTTATGATGTGCTGGCTAAGGATGCTGGCATAAAAATGTATTCCCTCACCACCTCTTCGTGCCTGACCTTACCTGGAATCTATCAGTTTGACTGGTGGAAATATAAAGGCGTCAAATATCAGGAATGTCATGATAATACTGAGAAGTATTATGATTATATAAAATCAAATCACTTTGATTACGTCATTATAGGCCATGTGTGGTCGAATTATTTTGGCGCTCAGTTAATCACTAAGGATGGAGATGAGCGAAGTGAGGCACTTTCAGGCAGTCGATACGAAATGGCGTTACGTACAGCCATACGTACGATCATAGATGCGGGTTCAAAACCAATTATCATGTTCACCATTGCGACCATGCCACGCAACTATCAAAACTGTATAAATCAGCACGTCATTCATCGGCGCCCGTTTGACATCAATGAATGTGATATGCAAAACCCGGCAAATACCAACGGGGAAAAAGTCACGCAACTGATGATTAAAATGAAGTCTGAATTCCCAACGCTGACCTTTATTGACCCTAAATCAATACAGTGCATTAGTGGTAAATGCATTACAAATATTGATGGCGTAACTGTTTACCGTGATGTGGGACATCTTACCGATTATGCTTCCTATAAATTCGGTCAGCTGTACCTAAATGAATTTGGTAATCCATTAAAGTGAATCTGGTGTACTTATAAAATCTGACGGTAACTTAAAGGGCACATTGTGCCCTTTTTAATACACTTTTATCTATACGATACATCAACTACCCACAACATCGCGATATACTCTGGCTTCTATAAATGAGACATTCATATAACGAAAACATCAGAGATATAGCCATGTTCCGGAAACTGTACTTAATTACTTTGCTCATCGTGACGTATCAGGCCAGTGCGGATATCAACGGCAGGATTGTTCGTGTGCTCGATGGGGATACCGTTGAGATTCTCGGTGGAGGGAACCAGCTGACGCGTGTTCGTCTTGCCGGTATCGATGCGCCGGAAAAGAACCAGCCCTTTGGCCAGCGCTCCAGGCAGGAACTCACATCAATGGTGGCGCAGCGTAACGTAACCATCACGGGTGAAGAAACGGATCGCTACGGGCGGCGGCTGGGCACCGTGTGGCTTGGCGCGACGGATGTGAATGCCGCGCAGATCCGCAAAGGGCTGGCTTGGGTATACCGGTACCACGGAAAACCGGCCCGGACTGACTATGCACAGCTGGAAGCCGAAGCCCGCCGACAGGGTATCGGGCTCTGGTCAGTTCCGGGTCAGACTGAACCCTGGCGCTGGCGTAGCCAGCATCAGGAGAGAGGTTCAATCAGAGACGCTCCCTGATTCCGCACGTTGCCGACCGCTGGGGAAACCGGATACCAGGTGAATGCCTCAGCAGGTACCGCCCCCTGTTTGGCTGTCCTGCCCGCCTCGTCACCACTGAGACTCTCGCGCAGCCAGTCCCGGGCAGCATCCGGCGTCAGCACCAGAGGACGACGATCGTGGATATCGATAAGTCCCTTGTCCGCAGCTGCCGTGACAATAACAAACCCTTCCCCGTCATCCCTCAGACCAAATGGCCGTGCACCAATGGCAGCCATGAGCACGGGCTGACCGTCCCTGCGGTAAATGAAATACGGCTGTTTTTGGTTCCCCTGGTGTACCCATTCATACCACCCGTCAGCAAACACTATGGCGCGGCCGCGTTCCCACAGCGGACGAAACATACGTCCCTCAGCTGCAGTTTCAACACGGGCATTAATCAGGGGCGCTTTATGCCACCACTCCGGGGAATATCCCCACAGAACGGGATCGAGCTGCAGCTGATCATTGCTTTCACTGAGCAACAGCACCCGGGTCCCCGGCGCCACGTTGTAGCGTCCGATCGGCTCCGTCACTGCGGAAAACCTGGCATCAACCTCACCGGCCAGATAAGCCAGGTATTCAGCGCGGGTCTGTGACTGAGAAAAACGTCCACACATAAGCGTTTCCTGCCGTTAAAGGGTAAGTATAAGAAAAATGAGAAGCATGGATTGTTTAACGGCAACGGACAACGATCCGGACAGGGGAGACAAAAGCAGGAAGGTGCGGGACGTCTAAATAGTGTATTCTTTTTATCAGGTTAAAGGAGACGTGAATGACAGTGAAAAACCAGGAACTTATCGCGGCAGGATTCACCAGTAAGGATATCGAGCGAATCAAACGTCACCAGGCGACGGGGGACTCGCTGGATAAGGTTCTGAAAGATCTGGCCGGCTATTTCCTGTCGGTAGCCTGGATCACCGGCGGGATGGCCATCATCACCCTGCTCACCGCGCTCTTTGGCAACGCCAGCCATTTTATCTCCTGCGTGGTTGCCGTCGTCTTTCTCCTGATTGTGCTGCTTCTGGTGATGCCGGTCAGACTTGGCTATAAATCATGGAAGCTGATGAGATCTCATATCAGCGACTCCGGTCATCACGGGTAAGGAGTTCAAGTACTACCTTTGCACCGACCCCCCATCCCAGAACCTTCATCGTCAGCTTGCCCGGAGACATGGTTTCCACCTTGCGGTAATAGTCTCCGGGAAGATAACGGAAAAGACGCCAGGCCTCAGCTTTCCCGGTCAGACCAAACACACCATAAACGCTGGCTGCAAGCGTGGTTGCATTAAAGATCCCCAGGCCGACATCGCGGCTGAAGCCCATAAACTCCGCTATGGACATGGCGCCGTCCGCAAGGATCCCCTCTGAAGCAGGTTCATTCAGGAACTGACGGGCTGCCTCCCGTGATACCGTATTAAGGGCATCACCGACCAGAACGGCACCGGCAAGCATACCAGCAGGCGTCATCGTTGCGATCATAACACCGCCAAACACGGCCTGAACGCCGGCGAGAACGACCTTAATCCCGGATATGAAGTATCCGACAATTTTATTCTGCTCTGTTACATACTGAATTTCAGCGTAGATTCGGGCATAACCGGTTTTCAGCATGCGCGACTGTTCAAGCAGGAACTCATTCTCAGCCCTGAGGTTCTTCAGGCAGGCAATGCATTCTTCATCGCTCCTTGCTCTTCTCGCCGCGTCAAACTGTTGCATGACAACCTGTCTTATTTCATCCACGAATTTCAGACGAGTCAGTGAATGACTGAGGTGCATGGCCGCGACGGTATTTGCGGTATTCACAAGCTTTCGGGCTTCCAGATTGATCATTGTATCAGCCCACTGACGCCGGCTCTGCCCGGGAAAAAGCGCGATATCCATTACATATTCCTTATCTGTCGTCAGGACAAGAAGCCATTAGCCTGCCTGTCTCAAATATTGCAGCTGCGCGCCAGGACTTCACGTCTTCAGTTTTCTTACCGTCAACATACCAGTGGAGCCCGTCGGTATTTATTCGCTCAAAAAGAAAAGACATATCCCACACGTGTTCAGGGATTAACGTTCCTTCCCCCGCAAGAATACCGGCCGTGATGGAGTGATTACCTCCCCGAACAAAACCAATGCGCCAGGGCAGCCAGAGTTCAACATAATGATTAGTACGATCCTGCTGCCATACTCTTCCTTTTGCCGTACCAATCCGGGACACATTATCGATATAACGGGAAAGACTCCACGGCCAGGGAAGAACCATATCACTGGCCAGAGAAAGCGGGTAATCTTCTGGATTAACTTCTCCCGCCTTCATACGGCTATAGTCCTGAACCTCTGTGATGGCATTAAAGAAAAATGCCCCGGGAGTCAAATCCGGACGGGCATCGGTTCCTTCTTCTGCCACCGCGAGCAGGAAATCACTCTGCAAAGGGCGGACCATAGCGCGAATCAAATCCGGCAAAGCCTGGACCGGAAGCGAAGACGCAACCGACAGCAGATGTTCAAAATTATTCTTAGCCGTGGTGAGCCTGCTGCACTTCCTGTTCCCTTTCCAGAACACAATTCTTCTCCCGGTGTTCACTCAGCCAGCTATGCCAGTCGTCAGATCCGTATTCGATTTTGTCAATAATCCCCACTGCACTGGTATCAAATATCACGGTAGTTGTACCGTGAAGATAGCTGTCCGTAAATATACCTTCCCAGTCATAAACGCCCTGGATACCACAATTCAGGTACAGGCGGATCATTTCATCTGAATCCACATGCCTGTTACCCACATAAAACATACGCCCTTTGTAAGTGCTGTAATGAGGCTCGCGCAGGGCATGCCAGTCCCAGCCTTTACTGAGTTGGCTACTGATGCTGATAGGAAGTCCATCTCTCAGACGTGCCGCGATATCGGGCTGCTCTGCGAGCGGCAGCCGGTGATTAGCGATAATCGCCCCAGAGTTCAGTTCACACCGGCAAACCAGTGGCTGTCCGGAATTTCTGTTTTTGAATAACGCATGATTGCTGGCTCCTTTAAAATTATCTGTAAACCAGCAGGCATCGATGTTTCCGGACTCACCAGTTCCCTTGTATGCCACATCAAACTCATCAAACCGCTGTCTTGTTCCGTGGAAAAGCTGCATTACTGGTACCTCCAGTCAGACAGTATTGAGGATGAGGATCTCATTGATCATAAACGTAGAATAATTATGCCGCCTGGCGACATGGAGGCGCCAGCGGATGTTAACTATGAAAATGAAGGTCAGTGGCGCCGTCACCCGGCAAAGCCGGTAACGCAGCTGGCAGATTCTGATGTTAGAAGGCCGAGCAGCGCGCAGGCATTCAGAAAATGCGCCGCAGGCGCATGAAGGCGCCCTCATGAACAAAATATTGCACTTTCGTAAATGGCGCCGTAGCCCGGCGAAGCCGGTTACATTATTGATAGGTCCCACCAATCCATACCTTCGCCCTGTTAAGCCATAACCCGCTGACAGGCGGCACAGGAAGTGATGTGCGCCGTCGGAGTGGTCACGACAAGGCGTAGCCGCAGTCGGGGCGTATCTCCGCGTTAGCGGGCCGTCAGGACCGCTTACGGGCGTGTCACACAGAACCTGCCGGGAGTATGAATTAAAGCGACTCGGAAGCTAGTTACAACATCCATCATTAAAAGCGATGTTGTTCCGGGCCTTCGGCCCGGGCGGCGGCGCTTTTCAGTGGTGGGATTTTGTGGGGAGCTGAGGATCCTAGGAGTAAGTGGTCGATTGTTGCTGTTGTAACGTTCTGCACCGTGCCCGCCATTTTTGGCGGGTGCTAACTTTAGGCTCAAAGCGCCTGAACCGAACCGGCGCGGACTTTGTCCGCTGCAAGGGCGGGCGTTATACACATGTCCACAGGACAGGTGGCGAATAGGTTTTATTTTTAAATGTAAGTAATGACTGAAGTTTAAAAGATAGGAGATCAGAAGTTTAAAAGAATCATCGCGGTTTGTAGAAATTCCTTATTGTGGTTTAAAAAGTATCCATCCAGTAGTTTATCACTTTAGCCTCTTGTGGTTTATGTGGATAACTGAATGAGAACCTAAAAGCGGTGAAATATTGGGCGTTCGGTCACAGAAATATGTGGGCAACAAAAGAGGAATTTTGGTTAAGTTTATTAAACCCGGCATCAGCAGGACATGTTTGTCATTCAGGTCCCCGACGGGGGCCTGAAACAGGGGCTGAAGAAGGTGAACACGGCAATAAAAGCCGAAAAGTGGGCAGGCGTAAACCGATGCCAGGGCACCAGATTCAAAAAGGCAGCATATTAGCTGGCGTCAGGTTGTGACCAGCAATGCATCACCAAGTCGTGCGTAATGGCCACGCGAAAGCTTCATTCGCTCCGAGACACGGCGTTCTATCTCTGACCGAACCGCATCAAGATTACCGAAGAAGCGGCCTTTCCTGATTTCTTTTTGGATTTGCTGGCGAACCAGCAGCTCGATCTCTTTGCGTGTTCGCGGAGCATCCTTACGCGCCCTGTGACGTTTCATGCCGTGTTCATAGCGTGACTTGTGGTACTGACGGAAGCGTTCACGAACGAATGACCAGGCCGCACTGATAAGTTCATCAGCACCGGCGCGAGGAAGCCCTTTCTTCTCACGCTGCTTATTTTCCCACTCAATACGGCTGCGGCGCGCAGCAGCAACGGCTTCTTCAGACACCCCAAGCACCTGCCACATCAAGGGTGTGAAAGTGATGTCTGTGGGGATATTACAGCCAATTTCTTTATCGTATTCGGTGTTATAGGTAATGAGGTTCAGCTGAGCGAGAAACTTCAGGGCACCCGTCAGACGGGTGATCGACAGACGTTTTTTTTCTGTGGCCAGTCCGCAGCGAATGCTCATGGTAGTGAGCGATGAACCAACGCGATTAGCAAGGGGATTAAAATAGTGACACATTGCCTGTACGGATGCTTCCAGTGCCCGTATGCGTAACACTGGCGGGCGCTTTTTGCGCTCACCACGGGCGATCAGCATAGCAACCAGTGCCTGGAACTCTGCACGCTCAGTGAAGCCAACAGCTTTCTCGCGAATTTTTTCACAGAACGGAAGGGTTTTCTTTCCCTTTTCAGGAATGAAAACTGGATTCGGATTTTTTACCTGACGGTAAAGTGTAGTGGTTTCGGAATTCTGCTTACTCACCACTTCCTGCGCTTATGTTGCACAGAAGGAGTAAGTACGGAATCTCTTGTCTTTTTTCGCGCACGGGTTATACTCCCATACAGAAGCAACAACTTCTGCATGATTTGTTAAGGACCCCGTTAATCTCGCGATGCCGCCAAGTATCTAAGATTATCGGGGTTTTTGCTTTTCTGGGCTTTGCTAACTAACCACCCAGAACCTGCCACCTTCTTCGGCGTGACAACCTAATAAATTCATTTAGAACAATAAGTTCTCCGACTTTATCACCACAACAATGCAGGATCAATTTTTAGGATCTATCCGGCAGCAGGATCAAACATCACCTCTGGAGCGATGCGCTTCTGCGTCTCGTTTTAAGCTTTCGAACAGCTCAAGTGGTACAAGATAAAATGCCGGCGCGCTACGGTTCAGAATAGCAATAGCATCACCCTCTGCTGACTCGACAGTCCCTAACGGATCCCTTTTGAACTCCGTGATACCAGCGACTTTCGTGCAATGTATCGGATGTGCCATAACTCCTCCTGATTTACAGATAGCACCTACGAATTATTGTATCGTAGCATACAATCAGACACTTAAAAGCATCATTAACTAATATTATGATCGCAGATCAAATCCAGTTAAGTGTCGCCTTACATGATATAGTACATCAACACACAGAATATACCTCTAAATTTCAAACACATACGGCTCTTAGTGGATGATGTCTAAACTCGTTTCTTCAAAAAAAAATTCCAACTCGCTCCCCAGGTTTTAAACCTGATATCCAACAGCAGAGAACCGATGACAATCAAGAACGGCAATCTGCAGTATGTAGCGGTAAACCAAGCTTTTCTTCGATTATTAAAACTCCCCAACGATTATCCGATTGTAGGAAAAACGTTGGACCAGCTCCCTACCTCCTTAGCTTACCTCTCACAACGAATACATAAGCAGGAGGAACTCGTTATGGAACATGAAGATAAGTTTTCTTCAATCGTTACGCATCCAATAGGTGAGAGCAACTCTATACATGCCCTGTGCTTCGAATCTAGACCCTATTACGACGATGACGGGATCTGCTCAGGAACGATGCTTCAAGTTAGGCCTGTTGATATTTTTGGGCCAGACAGCTTGCTATCGGGAGACGTTCCCAAATCATTGGTATACAGGGTACCGTCCGAGATATTCACTAATGCTGAATGGGAGGCTATCTTCTTAATCTCTCTAAAATACAGCAGGAAAATGATGTCTCGAATATTAGGAACCTCTCTTAAAGCGGTAGAACACAGAATCAGCCGATGCCTGCAGAAAACCGGGACCTCGTCTGGAGCCGAACTATTAGACTTTTGCAAAAAGAATAACTGGGATGCATATGTTCCCCCTCGTTTTTTAAAGCCTCGGTTTCGACTATTCAGAGCTGCTCCTGATGCGTATCTAGTTGACTCATCACTAAGCAGACAGTAGTCTTCAAAGGTCACAGTAAATCCTGTGATCGGGCGTGAGAACCCGTATCTACACGTGCACATAGACACGCACAAGCGTGTTTTTTTGTGTACTGAACCAGCACATCTTTGTAATGGCGGTTCAGGTAGGGCAACCGTAAGGTTGGCCGGTACCGTGTAGGCCGGTTTCTCACCCCTGCCTGGGCTGCCACCAGAGCGTGAGAACTCCTTGGTAGCCGACATAGTATCTACACGGGAGCTTCATCTATGATGTGCAAGAACCTATCAAAAATTTCTATATCCCCCTTAGCAAATGAACATGCCTTTATAGGCCTAGCTGCTAAAGCTCACCCTCATCAGAAATCCTTCGCCCATACCACATGTCGCGACAAGGTCCATGGGGTTTCTCCCCATTAAAGGGGATGCATATTGCGCGTAAATTTACTACGTATAGATTTGCTAGGGATTTAACGATGATTAATGAAAACACTATTAACGCCCTGCATAGCGTATTTCCTGAGCTTTCCAGAAAACAGTTAGAAATCGTTACTCTGTATGCTCACGGTAATGCATATGAAACAATCGCTGACATTTGCAATATTTCTGTTGAGACAGTCCGCTCGCATCTGAAGCGAAGTACTAAAGCTCTGAACTTAAAAAGTAACGATGCAATGCGTGCAGTTATATTGTCACGCTCATACTTTTTCATGATTTCATTGATGATCACAAATTAATCAAAAAATGCACCCTTGAGGGTGCATTTTTAGGATTAAGCCTATTTACACTTTACTTCATTATACAGAGAAACAAAAATACGCACAGTTCCTTAAGTATTGCCGCCAATTTTACTTAAGGGACTAACCTACAAGAGCATCCTGAGCCATGAAGGCGCTCGAACTACAGCATGCAAACTTAAGTGTTTGTTAGTAAGACTGTTTCGCCTTCATGGTTGAGTATGTTCGACCCCATTGAACTTGAATTATCCTTTCATGGATCAATTCTGCGCGAAGCGTTCAAAATGAATATTGAGACTGTATGTAACCAACAATGGTATCTTGCTCTCTATATTACCGGGGGCAAAAACCGCGAGAACTTATTCGACTGGCTACACGACAGGAGAATAACTCCCTGGACACCTTTATCCTTAACGCAAATACGGCGTGCGGATGCCCCGCATGTTTTCAGAAAAAGGATCTCGGCCGTTTTCCCAGGATATTTCTTCCTTAAGGCAGATTTCGAATCACAGAAAATAGATATGATTCGGGCGCACTCTGCATTCTGCGACTTTGTGAAATTCGGCAGTAAAATTGCCCCTGTGAATACAAGGGTAGTCGAAGCGTTAATGAAGAAATACCCCGACCCGACTCATCACCCTGCTGCAAGAGCTGAACTCGAAGCGGCATCAGATATCTGGCTGACAAAAAGCCAATACAAACGCCTTACGCAGTTAGATAAAACGGATCATCCCATATCCCGGACTGCAATGCTGTTCGATATGATCACCCATGCTGATGCGTGGGGATTTTAAAATGTACTTAACCGAGCCTCTTAAGCTGGTTCAAACCAGTTTTACACCATCCCTTTAGTTTCCCCCGTTCACGGGGGCTTTTTTTCACCGTTTTTCTGGCAATGACGTCTGGGCTGGCCCTGCCCAATGAACACCCTCTGTTCCTGTAGCCAGCCTGCTTTCAGGCTTCTTTCATTCTGGCGGAATGAAGGTACAGACGTCATTGCCAGAAACCGGAACCAGAGAGAGACAAACCATGCAATCCACCCAGGAACAGGTCAGCCATCTCTTGTGGTGCATTCTCGTAGCCTTACGTACGGCAGTCGAAAACCATCACATAACCTCAGAGCGTGGCAAACGTAGATTCATCACAGAATGGCTAAGCGGAGCACGAAGAATACCAACATTCAAAGGGATGGGTAGCGAGTTTATGACTATCCGGCAGTTGCTCGAAACCGAACGAAATCGTCCCATTGATGACGTCCTGACTGCGCTCTGGACCAACGCTGTTTCAACCGGGAACTGTGATCTGTTTCGTTTTCGGGCAGTCCTTAATTCACTTCTCGGCCTTGGCTGGAAGCACTGCCTTTGCCCCTGGCCTGAGCAGGTTGTAACTGAAATCATGGAACGCCAGCGAAATCGTAAGAACCACATCCTACAGTTCACCCGTATGGAAGAAGCATTTACCGCGACAGGCTCAATGACTTCCCCCGTCACGCTTCAACTCCTCCTGAAAAAAAATGAAGATGATGAGGTAGAAAAGTCTTTCTATCTCGATCGTTTCTCTGTTGTCCGTGGCCGCGATATCTCACTACCCAAAGCCACTCTTCGAACACTCTATATCGGACATCACACACTGCCGGAGTCAGCATGGGGTGCCCGTGAAGGTGTCCGCTACGGGGATGTATGGCGCCCTGACCTTCATTAATCTTTTTGCCGAGGCTTAATCATGAAAACGCATAAATTGGGCGTCCCGATTCGTCACATCCAGCTCTCTTTCATATCTGTATTTCACTAACAACTAACTCCGGAGTAAAAACATGAAACGTATTACCCTTGCCGTATTGCCGCTTATTCTGAGCGCCTGCTCGTCCTCACAGCCCGATCAGCGTATTGACATAACTCACGGCAAATCAGCCTCTGTACAAAAAGTGGTTTCTCTCAGGATGGATGCGCCGCTCAGCCAACCTGTTACTTTCGACAACTCAGACAGTGTCCGCTATGTAAATTCGGTCACTACTGAAGATGGGAAAATCGTCAGTAAGGAGTACCGCACTCTCTCTTATGGGACCACGGTCAGGGCTGTCGTCAGCGATGCAGGGGATGACAAACAACTCGTTTCACTGGCGGTACGACACGCCTGCCATCCCGAATTATCAAAACTCCCAGCTGGCTCAGCCGAGGAAGGTATATCCCTGCCCTCGCAAAATTACATAACTCAACAGCAAAAAATTCTGATAGCGCGCGGAGACGATGTTCTGATCAGCGGTACCGGTTTTGACGCGAACTGTGCTTTTCCACGTATTACCGTTCACCCCACCGAATAACCCCCGGGGATCATCATGAAAAAACTTGCCCTGCCCCTGTTAATACCGTCGCTGTTAAGCAGTTGCGCGGGATTTAATAACAGTAACATTGCTCCTGACACACCTGCGCTCGTGTTTGTCGACGGCCAGATCAGCGATAGTGCCGATATCATTACACAGACACAGCGGCGAATTGCGCCTCCGGCGGCCACTCTCGTTCCCGTACGCCAGCCGACACCCGTAGCGGTAACATCTCAGACCACCCCGCTGCCGCAACCAACAATGATGGCCTCCTCTGCAAAACAAGCCAGCTCAGTGAACCCCATCATGAATCCGGCGCTGCCGGCACTCACGTTTACAGGCACACCAGGTCCCGTTGCCGTTCTGTCATTATCACCTGTGCGTAACCTCACTTTCGAACAGTGGGTCAGGCGCATCATTCCGACTGGCTGGACACTAAACTATGAGAATGCCCTGCGACCTGTACTGAATACTCGTATCGTCTCGGTCGATACCAATGACCAGTGGACCAGGGTGCTCAACCGTCTGCTGACAGAGCAATCCATCCAGGGTCAGCTGGACTGGGATCGTCATGCCGTCACATTGCAGCGAAAGGGGCAAACCGCTCAGATGACCGTCCCTGCACTGTCCACTGGAAACCTCCCTGCTCCGCCACAGGCTTCTGGCGCGCCGAGAAATCCGTTCAGCGGACCTGATGTGACCCAACCCATACCGCCGGCAGCGGTTAAAACCAGCACATCCTCTGTAACAACAAAATCGGTGAAGGCACCAACAGCGGTAGTTAAAGCACAACCAGCCACCGGGGAACCAGTCGCACCTGTGGTTCAGGGTAAATCCTGGCTGGCGCCATCGGGAACGACTCTTCGGGAAATGTTGATGAAATGGGCGCAGGATACCCGCTGTGAATCAGGCGCATCATCGCACTGGACGGTTATCTGGCCAGTATCCGTGACGGATTATCGGCTTGACGCACCACTGACCTTCCGCGGCTCATTTGAAACCATGCTCGGTCAGATGTTCGACCTTTACCGTTCAGCACAGAAACCGCTTTATGCTGAAGCTTCCCGCATGCAGTGCGTGGTATCTGTCACAGACACTCCGGCAGGTCGGTGATGGGCTGGGTCATACTGGCAATCAGCATGATATTTTTCCTGATTGTCGGTGATATAGATTCGCAACAAAATCAGACCAGCCGGACTGCAATACAGACGCAGAGCGGCCAGCTTTATGCCTCCCAGATCCTGACCATCTCCAACCGCGTTAACGACTGGCGTTACAAAACTGGCCAAACGAACGGCACAGTTCCAGTTGACCAACTGGGTCTTCCCTTTACTCCTGACGCTCGAATCCAGTACCGGTTACTTCAGAGTAGATTGTGGATCTGGATGCCGGAACAAGCTGGACTCGTTGATGCCTTACGGGCACAGAGTCGCGGTTCGGCACTCATCGGCACCATGAGAAGCGGCCAGTTGATCTGGCTTTCCGGTCTGGCCACCGGGCTCACGGCTCCACAGGGCGTTCCTGAAGGCGCTGTGGTTTACCTCAACTAATCCGGATTTCCCCCATGAAGAAAACCCTTTTGCGGCGCCTGCTGATGGCGTCCTGCTTTGCCATGCTCGCAGGTTGTACCTTCTCTGAAATCAACAAAATGCAGACTAAGGCACAATCTGACGCCACGGTAGCCCGCGCACAGGCACAGCTCCCGCGAACACAACATCAACAACCACTGACCTGGACGGAGCGTCAGTGGATTAATCCGAGTCCTATCCCGGTCGCCGTTCGTGAACGGAACCACCAGGCTCCGTCATGTAATATCACCCAGGCAAAAAATACAATTACGCTACAGGAACTGGCACAACGCATCACCGCGCTGTGTGGAACCCCCGTTATTTTTACTCCTGACGCCCTTGATATCAGCCAGAGCAGCGTCAGTACCGGCGTCACACGCCAGATGAGTGGCACACTACCACCACCTGATGACAGCGGTCGGACGCCATTGGCCAGTCTGGGAGGCGTAAATTCTTTGCCGACTGGAGGAACCAGCCAGCCCCTGAACCTTACCGGACTGATGTGGCAGGGAGACCTGGGCGGGCTTCTGGATCTGATGGCCAGCCGTAGCGGTCTCTACTGGCGAATGGATAATGGAACTATCGTGTTCTATCTGATGGAAACCCGGACCTATTCACTGGCCATGCTGAACACTAAAACGTCCAGCACGTCGAGCGTCAGCTCAGGGACGACCAGCAGTATGGGAGCCACCAGTGGCACAGATAACTCCGCCTCCGGCGAATCCACAACCTCCCAGAGTACAACCACGGGGCAGGAATATGATTTGTATGCTGATCTGCGAAAAGCTGTGGAGTCGATGCTAACCCCGAACAAAGGTCGCTACTGGCTGTCCTCCTCCAGCTCATCACTGATTGTGACAGACACGCCGTCAGTACAGGCCGCTGTGGCCCGTTATGTGAAGGAGCAAAATCTCATCATGAACAGGCAGGTAGCACTGAATGTTGAAGTCCTGAGCGTCGGCAACTCACGAAACGAAGATTTCCGGATTGACTGGAACCTGGTGTACAAGTCACTGCACTCTGCTGGCGCCACGCTTAACAACGCGACAGGGGATCTCACTGGTGGTATTTCTGCCGGCGCGTCCATTCTTGATACCGCTACTGGCAATGCCGCGAAGTTTGCTGGCTCCAGCCTTCTGCTGAAAGCATTGTCAGAACAGGGCGATGTCAGCGTCGTCACTTCTCAGTCCAGTACCGTGACTAACCTGACGCCCGTGCCTATTCAGATGGCAGATCAGACGGTCTATGTAGCGCAGTCGGCTACAACAACAACCACCGATGTCGGCGCCACCACAACGCTGACGCCTGGGATGATCACCACCGGTTTCAACATGACCCTGTTACCGTTGATTCAGGAAACAGGCAACGTTCAGCTACAGGTAAACTTCAACCTGTCAGATCCACCGACCATCCGTAACTTCACGTCAAAAGACGGGAACTCTTACATCGAGATGCCATATACCAAACTGCGCTCTCTGAGCCAGAAGGCAAATCTCCGGGCCGGGCAATCGCTGATCCTCACTGGTTTTGATCAGAACAATACCTCCGTCAATAAATCCGGTACCTTCACGCCAGGGAACCCGCTCCTGGGCGGAAGTCAGTCAGGTAAAAACGAACGGACCACCCTGGTCATCGTGATCACACCGACATTCCCGCAAAGTTCCGGAGGCTGAAATGAAGGATGAGGATTACCTGTTTACAATCCGGGATGGAAAATCCCGCAGTCGTTACTGGCTGGCGGGGATGGACTGGGCGCCAACGGAAAGACAGAAATTTCGGCTGCCGCCATTTCAACTAATAAAATCACGTTCCGGAAGAACAGACGGCATCGGCGTCCACACCTCAACAGGACAGTTCAATAAACGGGACAGAGGGCAATCAGTCGCAGGGAGTGGCAGATTGCCCGTCCGTCATCGCCGTCACCAGCTCTTTTCGCTGGCGCTCGCGTTCTGTGCCAGAACACGAAATGGATACGGCATTTATCGGTTGAGTAGTACCGACTTCGTGTTTCTGGCCAGTATTAATGGTGTGCCTGCCGTCACTGCCGATAAAACAGGGAGTGCGGACAAAATGCAGGGGCTGCTGACACTGTTCCTGAGCATGAACGAACCGCCCCCAGAAGGCTGGGACTGTCTGGCATCAGTGGAAACCCCCCTTGATGCTAACAGTCTCTTTGCCGGACTATCTGCACGCAGGCGACAGCAATGCCGTGTGCATGTAGATGGGCTCCGGAGACAGCGCTGGTTACTGGCTTGCACGATACTGCTGCTCGGCTCAGGCGCCATTGCCTGGTGGCAGACGGCCACACCACCGGAGGAACCGGTACTCACCGCTGAAGAAATACAGGCCAGGGCGCGCGCAATGTTCGCCAGTGAGGCAAAACCTAAGGTTTTGCCTCATCCCTGGGCACGCGAGGTAACAGCCCAGGCTCTGATCGAGGATTGTCAGAGAAAGACCGATCCGGCGCTACATGTACTGGGGAGCTGGAAACTGGCATCCGGGACCTGCTCTCCTGACGGGATAACCCTTTTGTACCAGATTATGCCCGGTGGCACAGTCGAGGGGTTTCTCGCTCGCAGTCAGGAGGTCTTCGGCGTCACGCCAGTATTCAATCTTAAGGAGGGGGGACGGGAAGCCCGAATTTCATTACCGCCCCCGGACAAACCACTCAGAGATGAAGCAGTGCCTGACAGTTCATTGCAGCTCATCCGCATCCTCTCCTGGTTCCAGCGTCAGCAAATCACACTCAACATCACCGATGTAGCAATGCCTCCAGTCCTACCGGGGTCGAACGGAGAACCGCCTCCAGTGCAGGACTGGCAGGAATACGCGTTTAGTTTTTCCGCGCCCCTCCCCGCCATCATCTTATTCGACGGTCTGGATGAAACAGGTATCCGACTTACCCGTTTAACATTCGAGCTAAACGGTAGTGCGTTCAGCTATACCACAGAAGGTAAAATTTATGCGTCAGCAAAGTAAACATCTTCGGCAGGCGACATTCTGGCTCCTGCTGCCAATATTCGGGTCTTTACCCGTTCAGGCCTCTCAGTCCACGAACCAGCAGGTATCACAGCCAGCAGGGAACCTGACACCTGGTGTGACAAAGGGACAGCTTGAACAGCTGCATATCCGAAACGTCATTCTCCAGGCAGAAGTTCAGGGCGCGCAACTGCAGCGCCAGCTTGAGGAAAATCAATCCAGCGTCGGCACTCCTGCCGCCGCTCTTCCCGGTGCCCCCTTCGGCGATACTTCCCTACCCGGTCAGCCTGCACGCCCGGTTACCGTGAATAATCGCCCTGTCGTTCTAGAGATTAACGGCCGCGATAAAAACCTCCGCGCCACACTGCAACTTCAATCAGGACAGTCATTGGTTGTATCGCCGGGAAGCCGTATTCCTGGGATGGAGAGCACAGTCAAGAGCATTACGCTAGCCGGCGTCACACTCAGCGATGGCACACTGCTTGCCTTTGGGGACTAACCATGAGCGCTATTACTGAAGAATCTCTTCTGCTGATTGATGACGGTGACAGGAAAGAAATCCTCATTGATACCAACCAGCGAGGCGACCCAGCTGTACAGGCCGCGCTGATGGACTTGATGAACAAACATCCGGGGATCAAACATCGGTTTGTCACTCTCTCAGACTTACGAGAGGCGAGGAAAAAGCAGGAAGCTCAACCTCAGGCCAGCGATAAGACAGGATTAACTCTGGCAGACCTGGATGGAGACAGCAGCCAAAGTGAGCAACGGATCCTGAACTATTTTTCAGTGGCCAAAAAGCTCGGTTCCTCAGATATTCACTTTCTGATTTCAGATTCACTCTTCCAGGTCAAAATGCGTGTCCACGGCTATTTACATGTGGTGGATGAACGTCGGCCAGAGGAAGGTATATCCCTCTGTGCTACCTGTATTCTCTCGATGTCGGATGTGTCAGAAACCAGTTTCTACCCACACCGGGAACAGGATGCACGACTCTCCCCGGCCATGATGCGGAAAATAGGTCTGTTTGGTGCCCGCTACAGTCACCGTCCAACTGGCGATGGGCTGATTGCGGTTATGCGACTTATTCCGGATGACGGTAACAACGTACCTGACTTCCTGCAACTGGGTTATCTACCCGAACAAATCAAGCTGCTTAAACGCATGATTGACCGACCAGAAGGGAAGATCATCCTCTCGGGGCCAACTGGTTCCGGTAAATCCACCACGCTCCGTACCGCCTGCCGTGTATATCTGGATACCAACCCCGGGCAACACCTTCTGACCATCGAAGACCCACTTGAGGGGCAGGTCGTAGGAGCTGTTCAGACGCCAATCATCTGCGACAAATCAGATGAGGAAGCAGTACGTATCGCCTGGGGAAAAGCTATCTCGTCAGCGCTTCGACTGGATCCGGACGCCATTATGGAGGGTGAAATGCGTGACCTTGTCTCGATGCTGGCCACCATATATGCCGCTCAGACCGGACACCTGGTGATGACCACCCTGCACACAAACTCAGCACTCGGAATTCCGGAGCGTATGGTTACGCTCGGCGTTAACGAAAATCTGCTGTGTGATGCCCAGCTTTTAATCGGGCTTATAAGTCAGCGCCTGGTTCCCACGCTATGTCCAGAATGTCGTATATCCTGGCAGGATAAGGTCAACACCTTAAGTGAGGAGGAAAAGGACTGGCTGGAGAAATACTGCAATATTGAAGGCATCTGTTCGACCGACAGGCTCTATTTTCATAACCCGGTCGGGTGTGAAGCGTGCACACAGGTGGTGGAGATCAACGGCCAGGTGCGTGGCAAAGTCGGTCAGGGTATCAGGGGACGTACTGTCATTGCCGAGGTTATCGAGACCAATAACCGTCTTTTTAAGCTGCTGAAAACTGACGGCAAGGTCGCTGCCCGCCAGTTCTGGATAAACAACATGCAGGGGATCAGCCGTGTCCGGCACGTCCTTCATAAAATCAACGACGGACTGGTCGACCCGCTGATGGCCAACCGGATCATTCCACTCGATGAAGATGAACGTCTGGAGGTGGATGATGCGTGAAATGCACTTCCTGAAAAGACTCAGATATACCCTGGTTCGTAAGACGTTCAGCGGTCAGTATCGTGTTCAGTTCTATGATGCGCTGCGGTTTCTGATTGAAAACCGGCAGAAACTAAAGCCTTCACTGGAAAAAATGCGCAACGCCTGGACGAACTTCGGCCAGAACTGGCATCCCTACGTTGAGCTGACAGACGACTGTATTGATGCGTTAAGGGAAAACAGCGGTGAAAAAACGCTTGAGCGTACACTCACCCGATGGCTACCTGCCGCAGAAGCATCCGTTATAAGCGCCGGCATACGAAGTGAGTCACTTCCACGCTCACTAAGATACGCCTGTGCCCTGACCCTCGCGGGTAAACGTATTCGTGCAGCTGTATGGCAGATGGCCATCTATCCGATTGGCTTTGCCATCATGTTGTCCAGCTCCATCTATGTACTGAATACAGAGCTACTTCCCACGCTGACAGAAATCAGCCCGCCAGAGAACTGGACCGGGGCGCTAGGATTTCTTTACGGGATTTCAGTGTATTTCAGTGAGTACGGAGTGATAACCGGCATCGCGGCCACAGCGTTAATTATCTGGACGGTCTGGTCACTCCCACGATGGCATCGCCCTGACAGGCTTCGTCGTGCATTCGACGGGCTGATGCCATGGTCGGTTTATAAGGATATTCAGGGCGCGACCTTCCTGTTGAACATCGGTGCACTGCTACAGTCCGGCGTAAGAACCAAAGACGCGCTGGAGATCCTGCTGGAAACCGCATCCCCCTGGCTTGCAGTCCGTATCGACGCAATTACCGAACACGTACGTGAAGGTAAACATTTCGGACTGGCCCTGAAGGACTGTGGTTACGATTTTCCGTCGCAGGAAGCGGCCAACTTCCTCTCCCTTCTTCAGGGTGATGGAGACGATGAAATCATCATTAACTACGGTCAACGCTGGCTTGAGCAAACCCTGGAGCGCGTAGCAAAACGTGCTGTCGTTGTCCGCGGATTCATGTTCCTGTCAATGATCATGATGCTTCTGCTTCTGGTCTTTGTCGTTATGGATATCAATGCCCTTAACAACTCGTCGGGCGCTTTTTAAATGAGGAAAAACCATGCAATTTAATTCTGAACCAACTTCTCAGCCATACAAACCAACTAATACGGTTACGCACCACCGCGGCTGGGGCTACCTGGAACAGGGCAGTATTGCTCTAATCGTACTGGTCGTCATCGGGCTCGTGCTTGCGGGCTACTTCGCGCTCAAAAATAACGTTAACGTGGGTAAGGAGTCGTCGAATATTCAGTCGCTCATAACAACCACACAAAACCTAATGAAAGGAGGCGACGGGTATACATTCACTTCCGGTGCCAAAATGATGGGCGCGCTTATCCAGATGAAAGTCCAGCCTAAAGGCATGACTGTACGTGGTACACCCTCTTCCGGGACTGCCACGCTTTATAATGGATGGGGTGGGGCCGTGACACTGTCACCTGTAACTGTATCCGGATTCTCAAATGGATTCTCTTTGACCTACGAAATGGTTCCTCAGGGTGCCTGCGTCTCGCTCGTCACACAACTCAGTCGCGCTAAAATTGCTGATGCGATCACCGTCAACTCCACGGCGCACAGTGATGGGGTTGTGACAACTGAAGAAGCCAGCGCGCAATGCACAGCTGACAATGGCAGCACAGGTACCAACAAGCTGATCTTCACGATGAACAGCTAAGGAGACAACATGCGGAGAGAACGCATTCTCTCCTGCCGCCTGGTAATGACGCTGCTCATTCTGTCCTTTTCCTCCGGCCCATTGATGGCCAGCACGAACTCCCCGCCTGCGACTTTTGATGCCTGCTTTAACAATGCCGGTGCCCGATACCAGATCGAGCCACTGCTGCTTAAGGCAGTGGCCAAAGGGGAGTCTTCGTTCCGTCCATGGGTCACAAACACCAACCGGGATAAAAAGGGTAATCCGGTCAGCACGGACTATGGGTTGATGCAGATTAACTCAACCCATGTTCCTAAGCTCGTCCGGATGGGTGTCATCCAGGGGGCAGAAGACCTGCTGAAGCGCCCCTGTCTGAACATTCAGATAGGGGCGTGGATCCTGGCCAGCCACTTTCAGGTATGTGGTGTGACCTGGAATTGCCTCGGGTCTTACAACGCTGGATTCCGTAAGGATCGGCACGAAACCCGTGAGCAATATGCCAACCGTATCTGGGGGTTCTATCTGGAGCTGAAAGGTCTTCGAGTCTGTCGACAGGTGAAAGGAAAGCGAATATGCGAACCATCATAGTTACGAGTCTGACGACAGCATGGAGTCTGCCGTTACTACTGGGGTTCGCACTCATTGGCAGAGTCCTGATGTGCCGCGTGCTCGAATTTCTGGAGGAGCACCCGATAAACGTTAAGGAACAGAAAACAACCTTGACGGCAGGGATTTGGCTCTTCGCTACTTTCAGTATGATCGCTGCCCTTGCACCGGTTCCTGTTGCTGATCGGGCAGCTGCCATAGTGATGATGGCCTTCCTTCTTCAGGCCGGGAGCACAGACGCAGTCAGCGGATATCTGCCACGAACCTTCACAGTACGGCTGTTACTTGGGGGATTGCTCTGGGGAGCAGCATCAGACGTTTCAGTTGAAAGTATATCTACACAACTGGCGGAGATCGCAGCAACAGTCAGTCTGATGGCACTACTGAGTGTCCTGGTAAACCGGGGCACTCAGCGTCTGGGTCAGGGGGATTTATGGCTGATAACTGGCCTGACTGCCTGGATGGGTGGGAAAGATGCTGCACTGGTCACTCTGTTTGGAGCAGCAGCCTTTGTTCTCTGGCTGCTAACCTGGCATGTATCGGGGAAGAAAGAGGGACCGCTGGGACCCTGGCTTTGTCTTAGCGGGAGTATTTTCCAGCTCACTCTTCTGTATCAACCTGTATGGATATCGATTCTATGAAAAAGCATGATCGTGGCTGGGCAAATCTTGATGTCGCTCTGTCGCTCCTGGTTGTGATGGCAATGGCCGTCTTTGGACTCACTAAATACAAGGACTGGCAACAGGAGAAAAACTGGCAGGTTGAAGCAGCCCATATCAGTACCTACGCAGCAGCTGCGCGTGGCTACGTCGGGCGAAACTATGCCACGCTGTTAAGTGCAACCAGCACTACCGCGCCGACAGTGATCACCACAGCCATGCTTAAAAATACCGGTTTTCTGCCGTCCGGTTTTACCGAAACAAACAGTCAGGGTCAGCGTATGAACACGTACCTGGTCAGAAACGGGCAAAACACGGAATTGTTGCAGGGAATGGTGGTATCAAGCGGTGGAAGTGTATATCCGGCCAAAGCATTGAGGCTGATATCGAGGGACATCAAAACCGGATTCGGAGGATACATCGATGACGGTAAAACTGCCACCGGTGCCTTGCGGACTTGGAAAATCCCGCTGAGTAGCTACGGAGCTACTTCCGGAAATGGGCATATCGTCGTGCTCCTCTCAACAGATGAGTTATCTGGTGCACAGGAGGATAACGACAGGTTGTACCGTTTTCAGGTTAATGGCCGCCCCGACCTGAATAAAATGCACACAGCAATAGACATGGGGGGAAATAATCTGAACAGCGTCGGTACCATTAATGGTAAGACAGGAACATTCAGCGGAAATGTGAGTGGTTTAAACGGTATTTTTTCCCAGAATATTACCGCGGGAGCACAGGTAAAAGGATCTACAGTCCGTGCTGACAGTGACATCAGCGCCGGACGCAATATTACGGCAACAAACGAGGTCTCTGGTGCCACAGTGAAAGCAACAGGCAACCTTTCAGCTGGCGGTGTTTTGCAACTGGGTCAGGTAAACGTTGCAGGTATAGCCTGTTATCCGAATGGGCTGATAAGCCGTGATGCCAGTGGTGGCGTACTTTCCTGTCAATCCGGTGTGTGGAAGGGTACAGGCATAACCGAGGGTAATTACACTGTTCTCGGGACGTTTAAAGGTTCTTACTCCGGTACGAATAATACAGGAAAGCAATATCGCCTGTACGTAACAGGCGGCAATCCACCTAGCAAAAAAATCAACTATGGAGATGCTGATAACTGCGTTAATACATACTCGCTCGTCGCTGAAGTTGGGGGGCTGTACGTTGCAAGAGATTTAAATGGCAACTCTCAGTGGCAAAAATCAGGGACAGTGAACTTTGAAGTCCCAGATGGGTCTTCATTCTCTATTGTCTCAAATGGAATGATGTCTTACGGCTGTGACTACGGATCGTTCACTGTCTTTCGTTTCCAATAACCTTGACAGTCTGATATGAGAAATGTGCTGGTTGTGTAACATGTTGCAGATTATTTACCTGTACTCTGTCGTCTTAGCTTACCAACAGTCAAATTCCACAACTCTGAATGTTAGTGGGATTTAGCGATAAATAACGGCAGTTAAGCAGCCTTTTGATTAGTGGTAGGTGACGAGATTGAAACTCCCAGGTGAGCATCCGTAAGAGGGTAAGGGGTTTGACGTTACACTAAACGTCGATCCCGCTGGGATAATGAAGTTTATAGTTCCGGATTTACTCCAATCTGAGTTAGCGGTACCAGCCGATGTAATGATACGTCCGTCAACCATACCTTTAAGATCCCATGTATTACGGCAATTGTCACCGTCTTTAATTCCTCTATCTATAGTGGAAACGCCGCCGGAAGCGTAAACCGTCATCGGGCGGCCAGTATCGTTAACCGATGTGTAAGTGGAAACAAATGCACCTAGCGAAGAGTAACTACCGTTATAAATTGAGCCGGAAATCCACACACCGGATTGACAGTCAGATTGACCCCTTAGTTTGTGGCACATATTGCAAACACAGTAAGGTTCTCTCTTGGACAGGCAGCGGCCCAACCATTTCCATTTGGATTAGACCATTTCAGCCTTTCTGAACTTCCGGGGTTACATTGTGCACCTCCACCGGTCAGTATCTCGTCACTAGCACAGCTAACTGTTATTGATTCATACCCTGAATTAATCCTTGTAATGGATTTGATATAAATGCCTTTCCACGAACCGGATTGACAGTGTTATTGCATTTTTCGCACAAGGCTTTATTTTCTTCGCCTTTTGGGAGTAATGATGTCTTCTGTTGCGCGTATTAGAAAAATGTCTCTCAGTCGGGGCCTCGATAAGTATTACGAGTCGGTATCAGTTCACAAAAAGGGACATCTTCAGGAATTTTACCGGGTCAACGTCATTAAGCGTCACCCACTGGCTAACCGGAACATGGATGAGATCACCACAGTTGATATTGCAGCCTACCGTGATGAAAGGCTGATGCAGTTCAACCCAAGGACTGGGAACCCTATCACTGGCAATACAGTAAGGCTTGAACTGGCGCTTTTATCATCTCTATTCGGGATCGCTCGCGTGGAATGGGGAACCTGTCGAAGCAACCCAGTCGAACTGGTACGTAAACCTAAAGTATCCAAAGGTCGTGATCGCCGCCTGACATCCAGTGAAGAGCGCAGACTGTCCCGTTATTTCCGGGAACGAAACTTAATGCTGTATATAATTTTTCATCTCGCGCTTGAGACTGCCATGCGGCAGGGTGAAATCCTTAACCTGCAATGGGAATACATCGACCTGCAGCACGGCGTAGCACATCTGCCCGATACCAAGAATGGCTCATCACGAGATGTTCCTCTCTCACGTAAGGCTCGTAACCTGCTTCAGATGATGCCGGCCCAGCTAAAAGGTAAGTTGTTTTCCTATACGTCATCCGGTTTCAAAAGCGCCTGGCGGAATGCCCTCAAGGAACTCTCTATCGAGAATCTGCATTTTCATGATCTACGGCACGAGGCCATCAGCCGTTTCTTCGAACTCGGTACGCTGAACGTTATGGAGGTCGCAGCTATATCAGGCCATCGCTCGATGAATATGCTAAAACGCTACACCCATCTGAGAGCTTACCAGCTGGTCAGCAAGCTGGACGCGCGACGGCGGCAGACTCAAAAGATCGCCCCCTACTTCGTGCCCTATCCTGCCCAGGTCGAGCAGGAGAGCGAAGAATCAGGTGACATCAAGGTAATGCTATGCGATTTCGAAAATCTGACAGTATCAGCGCCGACTCGCGAACTTGCTTTGGCCCGCGCCAGCGAACTGCTACTGCGGACACTGGCTCTTGCAGCCCAGCGCGGCGAACGAGTCCCCGCGCCGGGAGAGCTTCCTGTCAGGACAAACAATCACATCATGATATGTCCGCTTAACCCCGACCTGGCACTGTCGGCCCTGGTATAACTTTTCTTCTGGAGGGGCTGTGTTTCTGATTTTCCTTTCAGCAGTACCACTAACGCTACTGCTGTATTGCCCGATAATGACAATCGTCAGTGCCGTGACGCCCTGGAAAGGGTTCCGAACGGCCTTGGTTCGACATCGTAAGAAGCATTACACAACCCTGCATCTGTCGACATTTGACCGGGTTGGCCATCTTAATCTCCGACGCGCGGCACGCTTTCACCGCAGCTTTCTGGCCACGTTGCATCTGGCGCTACAAAGAGACAGCACGCCGGTGTACTTCACATCCCATCTGATGCGACCGGCACACCTGAAAAGCATGACTATCCTGATGTCAAAAATGGGGGAAACGCACCGCTGGCGCTGCACCACAGTCACGATACCTCCAGCCATCAGAAACGGGATACGGCTGCAAACATTTTTACAGGAATGGCGCTGGATAACCGTACCTGAAACCGGCGTGCTTGTACTTATTCGGCCGCGCCGGAAAGCGCGCTAAAAAAGCAAATACACAAACGTAATTAAAACGAACACGCAAACGCAGTCGATCTACACGATCGAATTAACTCGTTATACATACGCGTCACGATTAATTATTCTTTAACCCACTGAGTAACAAAGTATAATTTCACTTAAGGGGGCCATGTGGCAAACAGTCTTACAGCAATTTTCACCTCGCTTCTGGCGCTCCCCGACCTTGATCGGAACAGGATTGCAGAACTGCTTCAGCGCAATGATAAGAAGCCCATGCAGACCACATCACTTCGGTTGCGACCTGGTACCCGTCAACTGATTGATGAGCTGTCAGGCAAAATTGGAGTTTCTCAGTCAGAGTTGCTGAATATGGTAATTGAAGGCTCTTTTCGCGATATCTTCCTGCCATTCAGTAATACTGCAATCAGCGTTATAGACCGCTTTGAGCTACTGATGCAGTCACACGAGCTTAGCCCGACGGACATCGCAGAACTGCTGTCGTCATGGAATGTTCGGGTTAGTGTGCTACAGGACAGGGAACGTACAATGGACTATCTGTCCACCCCACTTCTCCAGGCGCTCGCTGATTGGTTTTTCGTTTCGCCTGGCTGGTTGTTTGGAAGCAACGTTCCCCCTGTCGACACAGGCAGCGCGAGTCATCAATGGCCACAAACGGAAGAAACTTTCCGGGAGGTAATTATTCCTTCAGCCGAAAATAAAAATGACAGTATTATTTTCTGGAAGACTGAAAATACAACTGAGGATAAAGAGCAGGAACGAAACGGCATATTAATTAAGAAGAAAATATCTTCATCTCAGCTGACGTATTTTCCGGTGCTATCCATTATTACGCGCACCCTGAGTACAGAGCAGGAATGCTGGAAAGAGCGACTCCTCAGGGAACACGCAGCAACAGGTACTATCCGCCCCGTCACCTTAGGTGCAGGGCTGGCAACAGCACTTGAACACGGAACAACGTTACCCGTACTTATATTCAGACAGCTTTAAACCACGCTGAAAATCTGAATTAAAAAAGAAAAAGAAAATTTTGATGCTGCCGCATCAGGACCTTCTTTTGCCCTAAATCCAGACAGGACTACAGGAAATTTACTTATGAAAAAGACTCACATTGCAAAAACACTGATATCTTCCGCCGTCATGATGGCATTTCATGCAGGAGCTGCAACCTCTTATATGGAAGCCCGCAGCGATGCGATGGGCGGGACTGGCGTAGCTTCCGCACATTACGGTACAGCTGCCTTATCCAACCCGGCACTCCTGACGAAATTTGGCGCGAACGATGACTTCAGCCTGGTGCTGCCGTCCGTAGGTGTCCAGGTAGCAGACCCAGATAATGCCATCGATAATACCGATGACGTAAAGGATCTGTGGAACAATTTTGACAATGCAGTTGACCGCCAGAGCGGTGTCAGCGAAAGTGCAGCCGCATTACGCAACAAGCTGGAAGACCTGAAGGACGTAAAAGCAAACGGACAGGTCGGGGCATCTGTCATTGCTACCACTCCTAATAAGGTGCTGCCATTTGCGGTTGTCGTGAAGTCCTGGGGCACCGTTTCCGTAAACGGCAAGGTCAGTGATCACGATCTACAGTATCTCGATAATATCGCCAGCGGCGCCATCCCGTCAGATATGGTAGACAAGGATGCACTAACGTCCCGCGCTTATGGTCGGGCCGCCGTTATCTCCGATGTCGGTGTGGCTATGGCGCACGAATTTGAAACTGCGGGACATAGCTGGTCACTGGGGATCACGCCCAAGTATCAACGCATCGATCTTTTCAACTACAGCGCAAAGGTAAACGACTTCGACAAAAATGACCTGAATTCGGATGACTACCGCAATACTAGAACCGGATTTAACGCCGACATCGGTCTGGCAACAAACCTCGGCGACAACTGGATGCTGGGTCTCGCGGTACAGAACATCATCGCCCGCACCGTTGACACTAAAGCAGTGAATGGTGAGAAAGAAACATTCAAAGTAAAACCACAGGCCACTGCAGGCGTGGCATGGAGTAACAGTATCCTGACCACCGCTCTCGATGTGGATCTGACCGAAGCCAGCCGCTTTGAGCGGGATGACAAACGCCAGTTCGCCAGTGTGGGTGCCGAGCTGAATGCCTGGAACTGGATGCAGGTACGCGCGGGTTATCGTCAGAACATGGTCTCCAGCGAGGGCAACGCTTTCACTGCGGGTCTGGGCTTCTCTCCTTTCGACGTAGTACATCTGGACCTGACCGGTATTGCAGGAACCGATCGGACCTACGGTGCGGTCGCACAGTTGCAGTTCACGTTCTGATAGTTTAGGGGAAGCCCGCAATGGGCTTCCTCTGCCGTTTCTTTGTGAGTTATCCCCCTGTGCACTGGCTGTAATCCCCCCGAACTTTCTCCCGCTGAGACCGTTGAAGATGAAATCTTTCCGATATGTACATGTATTGCATCAGATCAGCAGTGTTGCTTTCAGCAGCCTGATAACTGCGCCAGCCACCGGTTTTTTTATTCTGTTCATGTTATTTGGATTCAATCACTCGCTCGCCGACACCTTCCTCGAACAGGCCCGATCACTTACCGGTGATGCACCACCAGGCATGGTAAGAGAATGTAAACAATCAAACGATAGCGGCCCGCCATCTCCTCTTGTAATGCCTCAGGTATGCAAAACGGTATTAATTGATGAGGATGACTGGAAAGAGCGTGTTGACGATACCATCAGGCAGTTTTATCTCACTTTCTCTGTATTCGGACTTTTATTCTTGATGACCGCAAATAATCAACCATCTGAATTAATTGGCTGGATACGCAGGAAATGTAAACAACAAAATTAACGGCATCATAAGCCTCGCCCACTGAATCTTCTGGCTTTAATCTCCGTCGCCTCCGGCAAGGTAACTACCATGAATTATTTAATGCTTCCCGGCGTGTTGGCCATCTCCCTGCTCGCCGGCTGCCAGTCCTGGACTACGCCATCAACGCCTCCAGTTTCTCCTTCCCCCGACCGTTACGGCGCGGCCTCATCCGTCGCCGTTACCCGTCACACGCAGTATCAGATGTGGAATAACGGTGTCTGGTCCGGTTCGAAAACCGCGCCATCATCCATGGAGATCATTCGCTCCAACAGCGCTGACGTCTCTTTCGACTGGGAAGGTGATGCTGTGGAGCTACTGGATGAACTGGCGCGGGCACGTGGCCTGCAGTTCAACTACAGCGGCGTTCGCCTGCCCTTGCCCGTAACATTGCACGTTCGTGGCATGACGTTCAGCAATGTGTTGCGCGTTATCGAAGCGCAGACCGCATGGCGCGCAACCCTGAATCAGTACCCTGGGCTGCTCCAGCTCAACTTCATGCAACCGGAGACCAGAAAGAAATGAAATGCTTTCTCTTGTTACTATTCCCTGCTCTGCTCCTGACTGGGTGTGCAGGAGAGCGGCCGGCTTCACCGACAGATACAGGGGCACCACCTCCGGATATGCAGGCCTGGCTCAACCCGGAGCGACAAAGACCAGAAGGTCTGTCCGAAACGCGCTGGCAGATGCTTACTGATGCGGGCAGAACACTGGGATTCCGGGGAGGAAAATCCCAGCGGGCATGGGAGTTAACCCAGGCACTCAACGCCCGCGAATCCACCCTCAATGCCCTTTACGATTTCCGTCCACTTATCAGCCCTGAAGGCTGGCTTCCTCCGGTTATTGATGAAGCGCAGGACGTAGCACACATCACTCCTGATCAAATTCGCACAGCCTCAAAAGTCTGGACCATCATCCGACCGGAGCGATTCGTCAGTAACCCGCCCAGCTGGCGCAGCTGGCTACTACGCGGTCTGGCCACCACGGCAACCCCTGGCACAGAAGGTCTGGTTGTGCCGGAAGACAGCGCCCAGAGAAAGGTCTGGGAAGACGCACTGAAAAAAGGCTGGCAGGAAGGTCGCGAAAATGCCGATCTGACCTTTGAGGCCAGCATGAATCAACTTACCCGGGACTATCGCGGCATGATGCTTTACTCCCTGCTCTGGCGACGGGGCATGATTTCCCGACCGGAAGTGACCGAACAGCAGCAGACTGTTACTGGCAGCGGTCAAAAACTCGTTACCGGCGATCGTGTTCGCCGACTCAAATCACACGCATCGTTTGAGCTACAGAAGTCCCGCTGGCGCCCGTCCGTTACCATCCAGTAAGGAGTTTTTTCGTGAACATATCTGCTAGCCCTGACTCGTTCGGGCTTTTCCCGTTCAGCGGTGCCTATACCGCCGACGAGTTCAGGACATTTTTTGCCTGGTGTTCGGCACAGGGGGTCAGTGACGTGGATCTGGTTGGCGGCTCACCAGTTTCAGTGAGTCGTTATGGCCGACGTGAGAGAGTCTCAGACACCGTACTGCCGAATATCATGCTGGGAAATATGCTTGACGACCTGCTGGGGCCAGAGGTGCGCCCCCGAGTGCAGGGTGGAAGACCGCTGGACAGAGCCATTCAAATCGACGGCGACATGCATGGGCGATATGGCCTGGAAAGGGGGGAACGCGTGCGGCTACGTGCGCACATCATCCAGGGGACATCTGCCCGGGAAGAGAAGGCGCTCTCCGTCACTCTGCGTGTGATCCCCCACATCATTCCCGATTTTCTGAAGCTGGGTATCGAGCCCGATCTGGCGGCGGCAATGCTGCCAAAAACCGGGCTGGGTCTTATTTGCGGTGAAACGGGTTCGGGTAAATCAACGTTGCAGGCGTCGTTGTATCGCCACTGCCAGGACACACAGCCCGATCGCAAAATTGTGACCTACGAAGATCCAGTAGAGTACATTCTCGGCCGCCCCGACGACCTTCTGCCGCCGCATCAGGCTCAGGTAAGACGTGACGTCGCAAGTTTTGCAGATGGGCTTCGCTCCGCAATGCGCCGAAACCCGGAGGTCATCGGTATCGGGGAAATTCGTGACACGGAAACAGCAGAGGCTTCTGTCCAGGCCGGTGAAAGCGGACATTTAACCATCGGTACACTGCACTCTAAATCACCAGGTGAAACCCTGAACCGACTGCTTGGTCTGTTCCCGCCTCAGATTCGTGATGCACGCGCCTGGGAGATGCTTGGGATGTTACGGTTTATCGTAGTCCAGGTACTTGTCAGAACGACAGACGGCAAACGCCGGGCTCTCCGGGAATACATCGTCTTCGACGATGAGCTACGCGATGCACTACAGAATCTCCCGTCAGAGAAGTGGCCGGCCCACATCGATAACATCCTGAGACTGGAGAAAAGGCGCATTGTCGATCAAGTGCGTGAAGGTTACGTAACGGGTGATATAGACAGACACGAAGCGGCACTCTACCTACCGACACAGGAGCTTAGACATTGAAACGAGAAGGATTCTGGCGCTATGCCACACCGCCTGTCACCTTTTTTGGTATCCCGCTGCCGTTCCTGTTGCTGTATCTGGTCTGGTTTCGCTGGCCGTCCATGAAGACGCTGTATATCTGTTCCGCCATTCTGGGATTCTTTGTTGCCCTGAATTTCTTTGGCTGGAGTGTACGGGCTATCTGCCTGCGCGTGATAAGTACCTTCAGGGGAAAGATTGCCTCCGGTCGCCCCTGGTGGTACCGGCATTTTGTTGAAAAACCACGAGACTGGACTGGTCTCTGAACCCGATGTAACCCGTTCGTTCCCCAAAGCGCTCCCGCGCTACTCCCTCAATATCTTCCAGGAATGTGACCATGCAAAAAAGTCACCGCGTATGGCTTGCCGTACCTCACGAAGAGAAGGACGACGCCATCAACGCCCACCCGCGTCTCAGCGATGGGCAGAAAGCCCTTAAATGGGACGATGAGCACCGCCTCTGGTATGCCCGACCAGGAGCCGACCTGACCAGGTTCGAGCGATGGATGCCCCGCCCCCATGAACTGTCGATGAATGCGGACGATCCGGTAACAGAGTTTGCTCAAAAACTTGAAGAAGCAGGACTGCTGGTTAAGGGGCTCCCCGTGATGGATGGAAGCCTTCAGCGCGTACCGACGAAACAGGACAAGAAAGGTTCGAAAAGCGGAGCTTACAAGGCTTACCTGGACGGGCGCCCTGCCGGATGGTACCGCGATTATCGCAGCGCCGACGCTAAACCGACGCAGTGGGTGTTTTCAGGTGGTGGCGAGATGGATCCGCTTGCGCGTCTTCATCTCCGTGCACACGCCCAGCAAACGCGTGAAGACAATGCCCGTGCTCTGAAGCAACAGTACAACCGGCAGGCGGAGTACGCCGCCCGGTATGTTGAACGTTACCCGCAGGCTACAACGAACGCCTATCTGACCCGTAAGGGTGTGGAGGCTGCGCCGGGTATAAGAATCAACGATAAGCAAGAACTTGTGATCCCCTTCAGCAATGCGCATGGCGACATACGCTCTTACCAGCGTATTCCGCTCACCGGCGGAAAAGACGCCCGCATCCTTAAAGACAGTGAAAAAACAGGTAACTGGTTTGCACTGGGGACGCCACAGAATGGCCTGCCTTTGCTGTTTGCTGAAGGGTATGCCACAGCAGCCTCTCTGCATGAGGCATCAGGTCTGCCGGTACTGATGACGGTTGATGCGGGAAACATGATTGCCGTTGGCCAGAATGCTCGTGCCGTCTGGCCTGACAGTCCTTTTATTTTCTGTGCAGACAATGATCATCAGCTGAAGAATGCGCAGACAGGACAACCTGAAAACAAGGGCATCCTGAGCGCTGAGAAAGCGGCAGAACTCACGGGCGGCAGAGTCATCGTCCCTGATTTCACCGAAGAAGAAAAAGCACGCTTGCTGACGGACTTCAACGATCTCGATATCAGCCGGGGCAGAGAAGCCTTCTGTGAGCACATCAGCGACCGCCTCAGGTCTGCCGGCATCGATATCCGGACAGACTACGCACCCAACGATGCACAATTTCTCTCACAACAGGACCCAAAAATGGAAAATCTGGAAAGCCAGGAATCCGGCCAGTCTTCGATTGCCCCGGATGAACCTGTCGTTATTCCGTCTGAAAGCCACAGGCTGGATGAGTCAGTAAACCCAGCGCCTCCCGCCCCGCCTGAACCTGAAATAATCTCTCCGGCAGCGGTGATGCCGCCCGATGAAGCCAGTATCAGTGCGGCACCGGTTGAGAATAAGGCTGAACACGATGAACCCGCCCCCACGTCCCTGCGAGACGCTGATGTTTTACTTCCTGATACGCAGAGCACCACGGACGGGACGATCGTGACGTCTTCTGCGGATGCCGGTCAGCGTAGTCATAGTGCCGTCGAATCAGGATCGAATATACCGGTTCCTGACCTCGATGATTATGCAGACATACGTGCGCAGATGGACGACCCACAATTTGCTGAATGGGTGAACAGTCAGTCTGATGACATTCCCCATATGCCTGCTCAGGAACGACAGACAGACCATGAACTACCAGAAACGGGTAAACAAACCCTGAAGCCTGAGGCTGCGTCACATGAAACAGACGCTGAGTCTCCGGAGCCGATCGTTCCTGAATTACCAATCCCTCCACAGCCCCCCGGAGCAACATCAACCGGGCAAAAACAGGAGCAGACGCAGACTGCCGATGTGGATCAAAACACGTCAGAGTCCTCCCCGGGCAGGAAGGAAACGGCAAAGAGTGAGGTGCATGAAGCGGATGGGCTTGTCTACGGACCGCGAAGACCGGAACCGCTTCAGCGAGAAGATCTCGATGAAATCATTAAAGCCCTGTCAACGGAAGAACAGCGTGACAATAAGGTGCTTTACCGTCTCGACGGGGAAGATGCGTTTCACGATCTCGGCAACCGTCTCGAAATGTGTAACGGTGCGAGTGAGGACAAGCGCAAGGTGCTCGCCGCGCTGGCCGTGGCATCACGCTATTACGGCGGCGTGGTGGAGCTCACCGGCAGTACGCAGTTTAAAGAGCAGGCCATGCGGCTCATTATTGAATATGACCTCGATATCCGAATGAAGCTGCCTGCGCAGCGCGCGCAGCTTGAGGATATGCGGCAACAGTTTGGGGCAACCAGGGATTCAGTCACAACGCATATTCCTACGCCGGACCTGAACCGACAGACTCCATCACCTGATGCCGCATCGCCAGTGTCACCGGCAACAGCCGCCCCCGAAGCTGTTACCCCTGACGCTCCGGGCATACCCGTGCCCCCCGTATCACCGACGCCGTCAGCACAGGCAACTGCCGCAAAGCAGCCTGCCGTTTCACCCTCAACAGAGCCTGTAGCGCCTAAGCAGGCCGACAGCATCCGGGTCCCTGATATGCCCGCTGAGCCCGCCCCCTCTGCACTGAAACCAGGCCAGAGCGTCACGGCGGTCCTCAAGAACTTTGGTGAAGCGATGTACGAAAATAAAGAGCAAAAGGGCAAGAGCTTCTTTATCGAGCTACAGAACCGCGGTGGAAGTCATACCTACTGGGGGCAGGATTTACGGGAGCTGATCGCGCACCACAAAACCGGCGATGTGGTCACGCTGACGCTCAATTCCCGTGACAGCTGGCAGGTACCTGGTGAGGAAAAAGAGCGCGTAAAAAATAACTGGTCATTGACGTCCGCCTCAACAGGTCTTGCCGTGGCACATGATCGACCGGAGCAGGGACAGCCTCTTCAGGCTTTCCCGGTCGATACGTTTGGCCGCCTCACACAGCAAATCCGACAGGCCTGGCCTGAGTACACCACAGACCTGAAGCTGCCACCTCGCCTGGAAGAGCGTCAGTTTTATCTGGGCGAAGACAGGCATCCTGTAAAGTCACCGGTAGCCGCGGCCAGCATTTCGCCACCGTCCACGGAAGCACCAGACAGGCTGGTACCCGTCATGGCCTCTATGGACACACAGTCAAACCAGTTAGATCTTCTGCTTGTCCAGTCTGCGGGGGAACACCTGCAGGGGATGGTTCGTCTGGATGGAACGCTGTATCCGGCACTGGCCACGCCAACCACAGACAACAGTCAGCTGGTTATTAATGCCATCACCGATGACGGTCCCCGCTTTGTAGGCTACGGACAGGCGGTGAATTTCGAACCCGACGGCACCACACGTGCCGCACCTCAGCTGATGACGTTCCACCTGAAAGGTCGGGAAGAGGATACACCGCTTCCCGCCCGGCTCTACACACCGGAAAAACAGGCAGATACCTTGTTCCAGCGCCTCGGTTTTGAACAGACCTGGAAACAATGGGATGACGCCCGAAAGCCGGAGGGCAGACAGGAAAAAGCGCTTCATCAGGAACACTCCCACAGCCCCGGCCGCTAAGCCGATAAGGAGAGAGAATGCGATATCACATGCTTAAAGCCGGACTTTTGTCCGGCTTCATGCTTTTTTCTGCCGCCGCTGCGGCGGCAACCTGCCGAGCAGGAAGTGCTGCTGAAGCGGGTAGCCAGGCTGGTTATGAGCGAGCCAGGGCGGCCGCAACAGCCTGGGAACAGCGCGAAAGCAATGTCTCATCCTCCCTGCAGTCCTGTCTGTCCCGTATCAAGAACGTCAAGGTGACCCTGCCGCAATTCCCCGGGCTCGATGAAATCATTTCGCAACTGGAAAATAAGGTCTGCGAAGCGGCCCTGGATAAAGTCAACGAACAGATCCCAGACAACATCGATCCCTGGAAAAACTTCAACTCCTGAAACCTATGACAAAACAGACACAATCAGCCCCCCCTGCAAAGGGGCGGGCCCCCTCCCCTGCGGAGGATCCGCTGAAAAACGCCGTGAACATGATGAAAACGGCAGAAAAACGCCAGAAAATGGCACCAGAGCTGATGAAGAGTAACCTCCTGCTGGGGAGTGGCCTGCTTATCAGCATCATCCTCAATGCTGGCCTGACCTGGGCTCTGATACAACAGCCACGGGATTACTTTGCCACCGACAGTGGGCGCCTGGTTCGCCTGGCTCCCACTTCCGAACCAGCATGGAGCCAGGACGATGCCATCGCCTTTGGCAGCAAGGCTCTGATGCGGGCCTTTAACCTGGACTTCGTTCATTATCGTGAACAGGTATCCTCTACAGCATCGCTGTTCTCTGAAGCAGGACACGCCAGTTACATCCAGGCGCTAACCAACTCCAATATCTACGATGCCCTGAAACGCGAGCGTATGAATCTTACCGGCTCCGTAGGGGCTGGTGTCGTCATCAGGCGTGGGCGTCTGTCTGACGGAACCTGGTTCTGGACAATGCAGTATCCGGTACGTTTGCGCCTGGTTGGGCAGACGACCAGCAAGCCTGAACAACCGTTTGTTTTCGAAATTACCATCCAGCGCGTAGATCCACGACAGAAACCCGTCGGGATGGAAATCCGCCAGATGATCTCACGCAACGCTCCCCGCAACCTCTGAGGCTCCCGCCATGAAACTTCGTTATCTCATGACCACACTACTACTGTGTGGTCCGGCCCTCGTGGCCGCCGCTGACAATACTGGCTGGCAGGATGCCAGGACGCCTGGTGCAACAACTGCCGCCGCTCCTCAGGGGGCAGAAGCGCAAACAACAGGTGTACCGGCAACCCGGATTAGTGGAGAGCTCCCGCCCCCGGAACAAAGCTCGCCGCTGGTAGATGAGGCAGCAGGTTTAGACTCGCCTCTGTCAGCGGATGAGATACGCGAATTGAGGCTTCGACTGACCGACAACGAGCGTTCTGTAAATGCCCCAATGATAAGCGTGGTTCCGCGTATCAGTTCATTAACCCTCAATCTTTCTCCAGGCGCCAGTATCCCGCTGGTACGCACGGCCATGAATAACCAGAGCGTCGTCACCCTGACGGACATCAGTGGCGCACCGTGGCCACAGTCAGATCCGCCAATTAATGCCAGCCCGAAGAGTTTTGATGTGAAGTTCAATGCTGGAACCAACATGCTGGCCATAACACCACTGCGCCCGTGGGCTGCAGGGAATATTTCCGTATATCTGAAAGGGCTTGATGTTCCAATCATGATCAATGTGACAAGTGGTGAGACAGACACCCGTACTGCCAGTCAGGAGATCGACAGTCGGCTGGATTTACGCGTCCCGCGTCTGGGTCCTGGCTCAGCAGCCCCGGGCGTACCCGTCGATAAAATCGCACTCCACAGCGCCACGTTGCAGGCTTTTCTGGATGGCACACCACCAGAAGATGCCCGTCGCCTTAAATTCCAGGGCAACGCCCCTGACACTGCGATCTGGCAAAGCGGTGATGATCTGATGGTCCGTTCCCGCGCAATGCTGCGCGACGAGTTTGAACAGACACTCTCTTCAGCGGATGGTACGCATCTCTGGAAACTCCCCGTCACCCCGTTACTGACCTTCTCAGTAAACGGGAAATCCGTTCACGTCACGCCGGAGCTTCAGTAATGAGCGCAGAACAGGATGCCGGTAAGAACGGCAAAAAACTTTTTTCAATAATTGGATTTAGTGCCCTGGTTTTAGTGACCGCGGGTTATCTGGCCATGTCGTGGCTGACACATGACCCTTCAGGAACAGATTCTGCCGTCAACCTTAACGGTACGGCCTCAAGTGCCGTAACCACCACGACGGAGAGCCCGCGTTACCGTGAACTGCTTAAAGCCTCAAACGATTTAGGTGCGCAGGAAGCCGCACGGACCGATTCATCCTTTATCGCCAGTCTCCCGGTCGGCCTTGAAGTCACGGAACCCCCTCCGGATAAGGTGCCAGAAACAAAACCGGTGGACCTGCCACCTCCGCCGCCAGCAGCATCACGCCATGCGGAAAACCCGGCCGGAGAAGAGCAGGCAAACGAAAAGCGCCAGGCTCAACTGCAAAAACTGCTTAAGCGGATCAGTGACGCACAGACTGGCGGCGATGCACCGGTGCTGGCAACTGCCCTGGCAAGTGTTACGCAGACATCGCCAGCGACTGGCACAAGAAACCTGGCAGAGACAAAAACTGAAACAGAGAGTGCACAGGTCTTCATCCACGCACTTACGCGTGCGGCCGGTTATATGGAGACTGCCGTGGATTCAGATAACCCCAACTCAGAGGTTGTTGCGGTTATTCCTGCCGGGCCGCTGGCTGGCGCAAGACTTCACAGTTCGTCAGTAAAACTTGCCGGCAATGGACTGGATATCAGATTTACCAGTATGAGCTGGAACGGCATGGAGCTGAACGTCAATGCAAGCGCACAGAGTGAGAAAAACCTGATGTCTTCTGTGGCCTCCGATGTTAACCATCGATGGGGAACACACATCGTTCTGCCCGCTGTACTGGGAGGTCTTGGTGATCTTGGCGGTCTGTACAAGGATGCTGACACTCAGGTTATGCAGTCCAGTGTCGGTACCGTCACCGGACGAGTGGGTAAACCTGATGGCAGCACAGTGGCTGGCGTAATGGTTGGCGGCACAGCCCAGACCGGGGCGGAAGTCATCAAACAGGAGATGGCCCGTGAGCCGTTCCGCCAGGTCACCGTGAAGCAGAAAGAAGTTATCTCCATTCTCTTCGTTGACTCGGTTACTTCTGACGACATTGTCAGCAGCAATAAAGCGGCCCGCCCCGCAATCAATAGCACCTTATCAGCACCCGCTGCCGCAGAGCAGCAAACCGAAACCCGCCTGCAGGAAGCCATCGCGCGCCGCCAGGCTGAAATCCGTCGTCAGTATGGCGATACCGTACCCGTGAGGAACAATGATGAACCAGAAAATTGATATGCCTGAAGAAGAAACACTGGAAAGCGAGGATGATTTTGGCGCGCCAGATCCTCGCGAGAAACCGCCCTTCTGGAAGCGAGACCTGCTGTTTGGCTATTCTCTGCCGTGGCTTCTCGGGATAACGCTTCTGGCAGTGGCCAGCCTCTGGTACCTGTTCGGTCCATCACTGTCATTGACGAATAATACGCCGTCTGAAACCAGCTTCAGTGAAGTTGAAAATACACTCGACGGTGCACAGCATAGTACGGTTGAGTCTGTTCCGCAGCAGGCTGTCTCGCCAGCCGCGGCGCAACCGGCGGCACATACGTCCCTGCCAATGGCTCAGGACGACAGGGCGAGCATGATGACGGATATCCGTGACGAGCTGAACGATCGTGACCGCAAGATAAATGACTCTCTGACGTCGCTGAAAGACAGCGTTACGCGCCTGTCTGATGCTATCAAAAGGGATGAGGCTTACGCAGTAGAAACGCGTGCACAGCTTAATGAGCTGACACAGAAGCTGGCTGTTCTGGAAACCCGCGTAAGCACCTCTGATGCCTCAAAAACAGCTTCCCGGCCCCAAAAACGGCAGACAACCAGTGCTGTTGCAGGCATGAAAATCATGTCGCTGGAAGCAGGAATGGCGTGGATCAAATGGCAGGGCAGTACCTGGTCAGTCCGGGAGGGGGATACGCTGGGTAAAGTCACTATTCGTCAGATTGATCCTGCCACGCGCTCTGTGGTGACAACCGGAGGAACCCTGCGCTAATGGCACTGGATGCCGTCACGCTAATAGAGAATCTTGCTTCGGGCATCTTCACCGCTGGGCTGGATTTATTATTCAGCTGGTCCGAGATGATTGGTTTTTTTGGCCTCATCGCACTTCTGACCCGGCAACGTTCCAGTCGAAGTCCATTGTCCCCGGGCAAGTTTGCTATTGGCCTTTTTTCCTGCGCCGCGCTGGTATCTCTCCCCTCCATCATTAATGCCAGTGGTGCGCAGCTTGGCTTTGGCGCCACATCTTTTGATGCAATCGCGTATGTGCAACCCGCCACCTACGGCGTTGCTGCCGGGGCTGCTAACGCCGTACTTTCTCTGGTCCGGCTAGCAGGAGTGGGGTTTGTCTATGCGGCACTCGATATGTTTCGACGATCAGAGCTTGAGGGGCACACCGCACTCAGTTCAAGTGAAAGCATTCGCGCTGCGACAGTAAAACTGTTTGCAGGGACCGGTATGGTCTTTTCACCTCAGCTCATCGATGCCGCACTTGCCACTCTCGGCCTCTCTTTTTAACACACTTCGTTTTTTTATAACCCAAGGAGACACTATGTCACTTTTCCGTGCTATTTCCGCGCGTCTTTATGCCGTCGTTATTTTCTGCCAGCTGACCATGATGCAGTGCCGCGAGCGCATGATTCAGGGGCTGTGTGCTCTGGTCACGTTCCTGTTACCCGGCATGGCCTTCGCTGATGGCGATCTCGCCGATATGTTTGGTAGCGCCGCCTCTGGTGCCAAAAGCGGTAAAACTTCCGGTCTGGAAATTGCCCAGGCGATCGGTGTGTTCATCTTCATCGGTTCACTGCTGTCCTTCAAAAAAGTGGGCACCAATCCGCAGATCACTGTAGGCCGCTGCTGTGCAGGTCTGGCCATCGGCGCACTACTGGCCGTAGTCCCTGAAATTATGGGACGAACCCAGAAACAGCTCGGTACCAGCTCTGTCAATATCAGCTAACCACAGGAAAGGGTCGGTGTTTACCGACCCTTTCAGGAGAAAACGATGAGCAAAAAGAAAAAGACACCTGACTGTCCATGGCTACATCCGCTTCCGGTTCCTGATGTTGTCCATTCCACAGCCCCTTTACTTCCTCCCCCCGAGAGCGTTTCTGGAGGGCGGTGTTATTGCTGTAGTGCTGACATGAAACATCTGTTTGTGTTACCGGAATCCCTGCCATTATCCCGACTTGCGGAAGACGCGCAGGATGCCAGGACCCGACTCGTCAGAGCGAAAGACACGCTGGCTCAGCTGGAGTCACGTCCCACCCCGCAGGTACCGGTTGAATATGAGAAACACGCCCGGGCTCTGAAAGCTGCCCGGACCGGGATGCAGCACGCATCACTTGCCGCCCGCCGGATTGCTTTGCGACACATCCCCAAAACACTGCTGACCGACACCAGTCTGCTGTCTGACATCGAACATGCTGAATTAGAACGGCTCACGACACCGTTTCACCTCTGTTACCTCTGCCATGCCTGGCATGCCCTCAACGGATTTGCTGCTGCTCAGGGGGTCATGGTCTGGCTACCGGACCTGCACCCACGTAATGTTGTTGCCCTGAACCGAAAAGCCCTGCAGGCCGTCTTCAGCACCAGACCAGGCGAGGTTCGGGAAGGCCGTCGGGTACTGTCGGAACTGACCCGCCATCGTCTTCCTCTGGAAGAACGTTTCGGGGGATGGCGACCAGCTGACTATGCAGATGCGCTTAAACGTTTCCCGCCAGTCATGCGCGATGAAATGCGACAAAAAATGAACGGAGTGGCGTTGATCCTGACACCGGATTCAGTGACGGACAGTGACGTTCTGTCAGGAGCCTCGCAGACAACAATATTATCCTCACAGTCATCTGGTACCACTGTCACGTAAACCTAACGCAAGCCTTATCCCGCAGATGCGCCCACAGAAGCGCCTCGCCCATCAATACACGCCATTCCGGTGGAGTCTTCGCAGCTATGAATATCAACCGCCTTGTCTTCACTATTGAAGACGTTATGAATACCTGTTCCCGTTTCGCCGTCTCTGCTGACTTTGTCGACTACTGCGACATTCGTACGGTGATCGGACTGGACAAACAAGATCTGGAGCTCAGACCCTGGCTGGAAGCGCCTTATATAGGTGTCACCCATCATGGCTATTTCCTTTCTGTATTCGAAATATCCGGGGCATTGCGTGAAATGTCGGAAACAGCCTCAGACGATCATCCGGATGCGTTTGAAGGAATGATCGCGCACCTCGCGTCCACGCTCAGCACCACCTGGAAAAATATCGGCCATAAACTGGCCTTCATTTTCGAACGTGACCCGGAAAAAGGGCGTGACGAAGTCAGCGCCATGATCGCCCCGCAAATGCGTTCAATTCAGCACATCGGCGTCCAGCTGGATGACCTGCTTAATGAGAAGATCAATGTCATTTCTCCGTGGCTTGTTCGTGAGCGCTGCTGGCTTGCCGTCTGGAGCTCTCCGACACTGGTGAGTCATCAGGAACGAACCGATTTTAACGCCACCGTTCGGGCCATTCAGGATAAAGCACCTGTCGCGCGCTTTGGTCAGGAGCCCTGGCGCTGGCAAATGTCTGGTCTGAAGATCCGGCACGACAGCTTTATCACCACTCTTGAAAAAGCACTCGTACGCGGTGGAGACGGCTTGCTTGTCCGCCTGCTTGATGTGCCTGAGTTCTGTAATGAAATCAGACGTGAAACAGCACGCAACAGCACATCGGCCGCATGGCGCCCGGCATTACCGGGGAAGGCTGCGCCAGCGGGGGCGCTTCAGGAGGGCGACGCTACAGCACTGCTAGCTCCCTTCCTGAATCTTCAGGTATTTGGTTGTACGCCAGAAACAGAAGGTAATCTGGTGCATGCAGGGGGGCTGTGGCACGGCATGGTGGCCATAACACTTCCGCCTCAGCATCCCCGCCCCTTCAATGAGCTTGTGAAATTGGTTCCACGTTCCGTTCCCTGGCGCATACGAATCGACATCATGCCTGGCGGGATGAAAGCGCTGGGCTGGAAAAAGACTATTTCATCATTTGGACAATTTATTCCCTCTATTCGCCCACTTTACGACGCTTTCACACAGCTGGCTGCAACGGATGAACGCGATCCGGTCTGCGTGATGACCATTGTGGCGTCCACCTGGGGGCATACCCGGGAAATATGCTCCCGTAATCAGATGCTGCTTGAATCAGCGTTGCAGGGCTGGGGAGTCTGTAACACTACCACCACATTCGGTGATCCTCGCAGGGGATGGGTCAACAGTATGCTGGCCGCGTCAGCGGGCTCCGGCCCTGTTCCGCTTTACCCGCCACTCTCCCATGCGCTATCGATGTTGCCCTTCAACCGACCAGGTACCGTCTGGCGAGGGGAAGGCAACCTGATGCTGCACACGGAAGACGGATGCGCCTGGGAAGTCGGGCTGGGGTCTTCTCGCCAGAACAAGCATACCGAACTTGCCCCTGGCGATTCGGGTCTGGGTAAATCGGTACTGATTAATACCCTGACGGAAATACAGGTATCTTCCGCCCAGGTTTCGCTTCCTTATGTGGCTCACATTGATAAAGGATTCAGCGCGATGGGGTTAATCCAGCTGATACGTGACAGTCTGCCAGAAGAGCGAAAGGACGAAGCAGTCGGCATCATACTCAGCAACGACCCGTCTAAGTCACGCAATGTCTTCGACATCCTGTACGGCGCTCGTAAGCCAGTGACACCAGAGAAGCAATTTATCGCGTCCATGTTGACGGCCTTCTGTATCGAACCGGATAAAGGGACCCCGCCTAACCCTACAGATACCCGGCAAATAGTGAACCGCCTGATTGATCTGGCGTATGACATGCGTAGTGGTATTGAGCCAAACATGTTCCGTTCAAACGTAGAGCCAGAAGTGGATGCGGCACTGGAGTTATCCGGTTTGTGGGGTGAGCACGATCCGGAGTGGTGGACCGCGACACCATGGTACGAAGTACGTGACCTCCTGCATGAACGTGGACAGTTATCTGCAGCTCAGCGGGCACACTACCAGGCGGTACCAGAACTTGCTGATATGCCCGCGCTACTACGCAGTGAGGTCATTCAGGAGACTTTTGGCCGGATACAGCGTAACGGCTCACAGGAGCCCCTGGTGGAGTACATTGAGCGCTGCATGATTCAGGCCCGACAGGACTACCCAATGATGGCCAGTCGGACTCGTTTTGCGCTGAACCCGAACACACGCATTATTGCCGTAGACTTAAACAACGTCGCCGGCGATAAGACCCCGGCAGGCAGACTGAAAACCGGCATCATGTTCCTCTTTGCTGGCCACATCACTGCGGGTGATTTTTTGCTGCCGCAGTATCAGGATGAGGTAATGCAAATACTGCCGGAAGCCTACCTCCCGGGCATTATGCGACGCATCAACCAGCTCGATAGTGAAATGAAAACCAAAATCTATGACGAACTGCACAACGTCAAAGGCATTGATTTCATCTTCGAAGCACTGGATACGCAGGATCGTGAACAACGTAAGTTTGGTATCCGCACGGTGCTAAGTACCCAGTTCCTTACCGACTATCCGAAAAGCCTGCTCGACTCTGCCAACACCCTCTGGCTGCTGCGCTTCCGCCAGGAAGATATTCCACTTTTACGGGACAGTTTTAAGATCCCCGAACACAATCTTCATGCATTCCTGCGTATGCCAGCTGGTCCGGCTGCAGACGGTAGTGGCGTACCGATGCTATGTATGATGCGCACAACCCAGGGGACGCTGGCACGGATTGTCCGGTTTACGCTCGGACCGCTGGAGCTGTGGTCGCTTAACTCAGACAAAAAAGACGGCGCGCTACGCAGAAATCTCTCGGATACGATCGGTACTGCCCGTGCCCGTCAGTTACTGGCGGAGAAGTTCCCTCGCGGATCCGCGAAAAAACTCATTGAGTACAGGGAGCGTAACAGTGGCGCCCGTGGTGATAAGGGCGTCATCGAATTGATGGCAGACGAAATGATAAATGAGCTGGGGTATGACCTTTGATGTGTTCCATCCACCTGACGCCACGTTGTCGCCGCCCGGTAAAGGGCCAGGTCAGTCTTTCCCGCCTGGTGATCGATGCAGACGGCGTGGAGTTCGTCCTGCCGTCCCGGCACTTCCGTACGGACAGTGCAGTGAACTCCCGGGCGGTATACGCGACCGATCGCCGGGCAACGCAAGAGGCCTGTGGCGTGCTTCTTTCACTCAAAGCGCGACCACGCCAGCTGGTCACAACAGCCATCTGGCAGGTCAATGAGCCAGGCGAACCGGTGCGGGAATCGCGTCATGTGGTCCAGTGGTTGCTACCTGAAAATACAGGGGCGGTGTTAACTGATGATATATGGTTATGGCCGGAGGGGGCAGATACCCCACAACTCAGCCCGGGAGACTGGCCGGTACTGGATATCACCCCTCCAGCTCATGCAAGAATCACGCGTCGTGGGCTGACAATCATAGACACCCGCAGCCGGGAAGGACGTATCAGCAGACGCTTCCAGACCTTCCCTCTGGTCGCCCTCGCCCCCGGCACACAGTCACCCCGCCTTCCCGACGTGTTTACCCCGCTCAAATAAACGGAGAATTTCATGATACAACGTCACCTCCCCGCGCTGGCGCTGGCCATCGCGTCCAGCCTTCCCACTGTTGCCAGTGCTTTAACGGTCAACGTGAACTCCAGCGTTCCGATCACGACTCAGGTTCTGCCTGAGATGGCCACCATCCAGGCAACTCTGGTCGAAATACTACAGATGCAACAGGCCACCGGCACAGCCATCACACAGAACGCCGACAAGCTCGGCGCCCTGATTAATCAGGATGGGCAGGCTACTCGTCAGCAAATGATTTTCAATAATGAAACCCAACGTCTGGAGGAGGCACGGCAGAGTTTTTCGGTACCGGATTCGATCTGTAGTGATTCCGCATCCGGTGTGGCAGCACAAAGTAAAAGTGCATCAGGCAGCGCCGCGTCAAAACTCTCATCAGGCAAAGGTGTTTCCAGTTCAGCGGTGCGGAAGAGGATTTCTACAGCATCGGAAGAACAGGCCCGCGACGCTTATGACGGTGCGAACGTACATGCCGCGTACTGTACGGCAGCAGAATATGAACGCTTTGGCGGAACCGGTATCTGCCCTGCCGTCAGTAATTTGCCCGGAGGAGACAGTCAGGTACGCTCCATCTATGGCGGCGCGGGACCTGAAGGGCAGGCACCGGCACTTTCCTGGTCACAGGAACAGATTGATGCCGCTATGGCCTACATGAAAAACACGGCTCGCCCTTCAGCAGGCCGCACGCCTGGCAAAGGTGAAGTCAACACTGTTACCGGTCGTACGTATGTAGGGTTGCTCAACGAATACAACGGTATCATCGATGCCGCGTCTGAACCTCAGCTCTCGCTGATTGCCGACAGTAAGACCAGTGAAACTACCCGTGATGCCCTGAAAGAAGCACTGCAGTCACCTTCCGCAGCGCAGTATTTTGACAATGTGGCTTCGCCGGAGGCGAAGGCGAAGGGCTACATGAGCCAGCGGGAATTTGAATCGTTTGAGGCCGGACGTCGATATGCCAACACAGCCTATCTCTCCGACCTGCAGCAAATGGACGGGGATAACCTTATGCGCGAACTCATCCGAACTACGGCACAGATGAACTGGCAACTTAACGACATTAAAGAGTTGCTGCGCAAAGGGAACGTGATCGACGGCCAGCTGCTCGCCGCCTTTGCCCGCCAGTCCTACGCCCCACGTCTGAAACAACTCGAATCAGCCATGAACCAGGGAGCGGCCAAATGACACTGGAAAAAACAGTCGCACGGAAAAAAGGACTACCTGGACGTATTACCCGGGGACTGCTGAGCATATTTCTGCCATTGCAGGAAACGAAGTGGTATTTGCGGGCTGCCCGGCACATGACATCACGAAATATTGAACGAATGCGTGATGCTTTTCCGGAGCTCATTACTGACGACAAACCGCCGGCTTCTCCTGACTGGGAAAAAGCCGTTGCGGAATCAGGTTGTACCCCCGCACAGCTGGATAAGGGATATGTGAGCCAGCGCAAGCGCTGGCGAGTGCTGTTCTGGCTTATGGCCATACCGGTTCCGCTTGCAGCACTGACACCATTCATTATTGGCGGGAGTATCTCCGCGCACCAGATCAGCACCTGTGTGGTGCTGTTTTCCGGTGCTGGCGTGGCATGGTCAAAAGCGCTAATCGTAACCTACCGACTGTGGCAGTTACGCAACCGTCGCGTAAGTCTTGCTGAAAGAGGCACCTTTCAGCATTTCATGGCGGAAACCCATGCCGTACGAGATGCCATTCTCGGGAAATAGCTGCCCTTCTCTGCCTCCTGCCGACATCCCGGCATTCATGCATTATCCGGAGTTACCGTGAAAAATCTCATTCGTGCGCTTTGTGCAGGGCTGCTTATCTCTGTTACCCCGGCACGCGCAGGTGTCACTTACGATGACATAGTCTCTGCTGCAACCAATGCACAGGACCTCTCCCGACAGGCACTGGTCACTATCTTCGGCGATGTGGTGCTGGACCCTCTCGCCGCCGGCAATACCACGATGATCGGGAATCTGTTTGCTCTGTTTAACGGAATTATCGCCGTCCTTGCCGTCGTCTGGTTTGTATTTATTGGTCTGAAGCACATTAATAAAACGGGGCATCAGGGCAAGGTATTCAGTGGGGATCGCGATATCACCAGCACACTGAGCACAGTGTCAGGATTTTTGATGATTATCCCGACAGCCAATGGCTGGAGCATGTCCCAGCTAATCATCCTCTGGGGCGCGTCGATTATGGGCATAGGTTCTGCCAACCTGATGGTGTCCAAAGCTGCCAGTGATATTGCCAGCGGCTACTCCCTGACTGTCCAGCCCACACAGGCTTCGACCCGCACTTCTGCACGCGGTATTTTTGAGATGCAGCTTTGTAAACATGCCATCAATACTGCGCTGGACGATTACAACAGCACAGCAAGCTCGACCACAGCCAGAATGGCAGGGGTATCCGGTTCTTCTGGAGGGAATTATACCTACCGGGTCACTAATGGCAGCGGTGTGTGCGGCACGGCGACGATACCGGAACAACAGAAATCGGACTCCTCGTCTGGTTCCGGAAGCTTCTTTAACCCCTTCAGTAACCGCGATACACGTGAAGTGGTGGATGCGCAAAACAAAGCTATGGAAGCAATGATCCAGGATATGGACAGCGCGGCCAGCGAGTTTATGGCAGGGTTTATGAATAAACGAACAACCGGCAACGGCACACTCCCGGATATTGAAACCCGCATTCAGAGAGCAGCCAGTACGTACGAACAAACTGTTCAGCGCGCATTACCGGCGCAGAGTGAACAAAATGGCATACAGGATGCTGTCAGGAATTACCTCGACACATATGGCTGGGCGGCTCTCGGTGCCTGGTACCAGACTTTTGCAACGGCCAATCAACGCCTGACAGAAGTTGCCAGTCGCGCGCCTGCAACCAGTGGAATGTCATCTCTTGGGGAAATTGGCAGCGGAGACCTGTTCAATGCGGTAATGAGCGCCTACCGTACGCAATTGCAGAATTCCAGCTTCAGCCCCGCTTTAGGCACTATTGTCTCAAGTGACGAGCAAATGGCTGTCGATGGAAACGATCCAAATAGCGTTTTCATGAAATCTGTTGCGGGGCCAATGCAGAGACTAACCAATTATTTTGCTACATCATTAAGTGGTACAGGGACTGAAAACGGGCAAGTAAACCCCCTCATTAAGATGAAGAATGTAGGGGATTACACGTTGGGAGCGGCAGAAGGCACTCTCACGACTTATACTGCCGTACGCATAATTGCAGCTGCGGGAGAAGGAAGTCTGTTTGGTAAAGCTTTAGACTTATCGACAGGCACTGTCAGCGGTATAAATAAAGGTTTGGATGCGATTTCTCCAGCAGTTTATTTCCTGCTATTACTCATGTTTACTGCCGGATTCACTTTATCAATCTATCTACCGTTTATCCCGTTCATTTTCTGGATGACGGGGATTGGCAACTGGGTAGTTAGTGTGCTGGTAGGCTGTGCAGCAGGGCCTTTGTGGGGAGCAACACATCTGGGAACGTCTCAGGATCGTGGTAGCCGCGCTGCATACGGCTACATTTACTTAATCGACACAATGATCAGACCTACATTGATGGTGTTTGGATTCTTCTTTGCATCAGTAGCAATTATAGCTGTAGGCACAATTTTGCATGCACTATTCGGTGCAGCTCTTGCCAACGTTCAGGCAAACTCTTTAACTGGTGTATTTAGCCTAGCTGGTTTTTTAATGATCTATGCCCGTCTGTGCACAGCACTGGTATCAAGTATGTTTGCCTTACAGGCATATCTACCTGACTATGTGATTTCTTTCTTGGGCGGAAGGGATGCAGCCAACACCCTTGGCAGTATGGCTGGTTCAGTGAAAGATATGTTTGTAGCCGGTGGGAGGAATATACGCCATACTCCTGGCGTTAATACAAAGGGAATGAATGCTCCTGGTGAAACAAATAATGATGGGATTAAAAGCTGAGAAGTGGACATCTATCCAGTGGTGCTATAATATTGAGTGAAATATCTAAGGAGGGTTGACTGTGAAAGATAGATTCCCTAAGTGGTGGCTTCCATATTATGTAGTCAGAACTCTATTTTTGCGCTTTGGAGTTATTACACTAGTTTTACTTGCCCCGTTATTTACTTTATACGTAGCAAATGGGGATTATGTTATTGGAAGTGACTATGTGTTTCTCTTTAGTCTTTGGTTTATGCTGTTCGCCCCATTCGCCATAAATTACGGCATAACCAAGAAACGCAAAAAAAAGATCCTTGCTGTTATTGAGAAAATCAAGGAGACAGGGCATTTCAACCCGGAAAGCACTTCTGAGGGCTGGCTCTTCTGGAAAAGTACCTACCTGGGTTTTGACTTTCAGCAAGGAACCTTTTTGTACGTCCGAATCTACCCGGGCAATGTCATGGATGTCATTGGCTTCGATGCTTACAGCCTGACACGTACAGAGGTTGAAGATTCAAAGTTGCGTCTCTTTACAAGGTTCACATCATTGCCGATGATTCCTATCGATACCGGTGCTGCATCCAGTATTGCTAACCATCTGCATGCAATGAACAACAAAGGATACACCTATAACTTCAACTTCAACGATGTCGTGAATAAAAAACGTGCCGAGATCGAATCTCTGACAGGGCTACCTGTTCCCGTTCTTGCCTGAAACACATCCAATACCCTCCAATAAATAGCCGGTTTAATTGCCGGCTATTTTCATTAATTTCATTAACGCAGATCATCGCTCTGAAAATTCACTTTAAAACAGATGGTGATAATAAAAACCACAACCCATCTTATTAATGCCCCTCACTAAAACAAAGGAGATCCGTATCAGATCCTCAACAATCTAATATTTGACCAATCAATATAATTTCACCTGCCGCTATTACCAGTAAATACGCTTGCTAACTTTTCGTAAGCTCGGGCTCTGCTGCCCTCTTTTATTCAGTTAGTCTTCATCGTTTTTATTTAGGGAGCTTTTCCATGACATCCGCTCGCGCGGGAACGACTGACCCGCTTGAATTTCTTGGAGCCCTCGCCATCCTGGGCATTATGCTTCTGCTTGTTGCATGGCTGTTCTTGCCTGAGTTTGTGTACTGGTCATGTTTCATTTTGCATACCCTGTGGGGCATGGCTGATTTTGGCCCCTTCCACACCTGGGCCGCACCGCGTTATAACCTGCTGGCCGTCACCGCCAACAATGCCGAAAACATCTCTTACGATCAGTGGATCAACGTGATGAAGCAAACGACGGTGATCCTGATGATATTCCTCATTCCCCTGTCTACCGCTTCGCTGTGGAGCTGGTTATGCCATCCTGCACGAAACTGGCAAACGCGACGGGTACTCAATATCAGCACGCTGCCCTTCGCTATGGAAACCATTTCTCCTGCAATTGCCCCCATTCTTAATGAGGGGGATTCCAGTCGCCTGTTGCTTGATAAACGTCGTCCAGAAAGACGTCCGGCACAAAGCCCTGAGGGTTTCGCTGAAGAGCATGAACTCATCAGTAATATGCAGCTCGATGTTGCCCGCTGCCGGGCTGTTTTTATGGCCCAGCTGGGGCGTCCACTTAATGGATGGAAAAGTCTCGCCCCTCATGAAAAAGCATTATTCGCAATATTCGGCCTTCAGTTTTTCCTGGACGACCGACCGGCCGCACGTCAATTAATGGATGCCCTGAACCGCTCCTGTCGGATAAAAAGCCGCCGTGATAAGGGGAAATTCTCAGTTCCGGTCTATGCGCTGGCGAGAACCGCTTTTAAGCGCGTCATCCAGAGCGAAGGCGCGAAACAGTGGTTGCGTGAGCACCGTTACGTCAGAAGTGGTCTGGTCTGGCTGTACGCGCATGATTTACGGCTGACACCACCTAACTGGCTATGGCTAAAGGGGGTAGACCGTCCACTCTTCTATGCCCTGCACCGGGCAAACACCACCAAAGGATTTATTGAAGGTGCAGGTATCGTCGCCGTCGCCCGCACCGAGAGCGAGGCTATCCGACTTGGCCTCCCCTGCCCGCAAGCCTGCGTCGATGAAGCCATTGAGGGATTGCGCATCGATATGCTGTCTCTGGGGCTAATCTGGAACGAACCTCAGCCAGACCGCGACCGCAGGCGTCGCATCCGGACCAACTGGTCACTCACGGAAGACGTCATCGCTCGCCCGGGTGACGATTACGATCTCATCTTCTGAAATTTCGCTCATTTCTGACGCTAATTAACTTACTGTCTACTGGAGTCTCATTATGTCGCTAGAAAGCACCTACACCACCTTTCGTTGTAACGACACCATTGTGGTTTTACATCAACACGGACATGGTGTTCCTCAGGCCCTGTTCACCTTTCGTGAGCCTCAGCGTATGGCCATCCACGATAAAAAGCTCATCGCTTTTTATCCATATTCAGCAGAAGCCGTGACACTTCTTGATGACCCGATGCACGATGCGGCGGAAGTCTTCAACACCATAGCGCGACACCTCAAAACCCAGAGTAAGGCAATAATGAAACGCCGTATTAAGTCCCTTGCCCTGTTTGTGAGCGGCGCGCTGATAGCATCTTCGTTATGGCTCCTGGGTACGGACAACCATTTCTCACTCAATGTGGGAAACCAGACAATGACTATCCCGGCAGAACCAGGCGCAATCGCACCGGCCCGGCCGCGGCAGACTGTCGCTGTTCAGGAGCCAGCCAACCCGGCGGCAGGCAATACAGTCATTCAGGCTGCCCAGGCTGAATCCGACAACATGCAGAATATTATGAAGGAAAGTCATAAATCCTTACCGGCTTCGCCTTCTGAAGCCCTGAAAACAGCACCGGCAGCGGTAACGTCAACCACATCAGTAAAAAAAGAAGCGACGGAACAGCCAGCGCGACAGAAGATGGTGGAAATACTGAAGCGCAGTACCGATCGAGGTCTGTTCACCATCCAGCTCTCAACCGGGCATGAGCGTACGCTGTATGCATTCCTCGATCCAACCTGTGCGGTCTGCAGAAGTATGGAGCCGGCAATCGAACAGCTGGCGCAGCGTTACAACGTTGTTGTATTCCCTGTATCAGTCGTGAATGACGGCGGCGATGCTGTAGAGAAGATCATTCCGGTTTTATGCGAGAAGGACCAGACTGCTCGTGCTGTTGCATGGAGTGATCTTTTCCGACCGGACGCAGGTATGCTGGTTCCGGGACAGACAACACCTCCACAGGTGAGCTCAGAGTGTTCCGCGTCGGCTCAGGCCGTAGTAGCCGTAAACGATACTGGCTTCCGCACCTTTGGTTTTTCAGGTACGCCGACAGTGCTGACTGACACGGGCATTCGCCTGGCAACGGGCATGCTGACCGCGCCGGATAAAATTGATCACTTCCTGAAAATTACAGATCCAATGTCACCAGAACAGGTCGACCGCTTTGTGAGTTCCCTCAGTATCCAGGAGTAAACCATGAATTATACGCCCGTTAACCAGGCGCTCATGAAGCGCAATGCCTGGAACTCCCCTGTTCTTGAGCTTTTGCGCGACCACCTGCTGTATGCCGGAATTATGGCAGGAAGTGTGGTGGCGGGGTTTATCTGGCCACTCGCCATACCGCTTTTGCTTTTGCTAGCCATCGTGGCCAGCATCAGCTTTGGAACACACCGCTGGCGTATGCCCATGCGAATGCCTGTCCACCTGAATAAAGTAGACCCCTCTGAAGACCGGAAGGTACGGCGCAGCCTGTTCAGAAGGTTCCCCTCACTGTTTCAGTATGAAACAACGCAGGAAAGTAAAGGTAAGGGAATATTCTATCTCGGCTACAGGCGAATGAATGATATCGGGCGCGAACTCTGGCTCACCATTGATGACCTGACCCGTCATGTGATGTTCTTTGCCTCGACCGGTGGAGGGAAAACCGAAACCATCTATGCGTGGATGCTCAATTCATTTTGCTGGGGTCGGGGCTTCACCTTTGTTGACGGCAAGGCGCAGAACGACACGGCGCGCACCTGCTACTACCTGGCCCGCCGCTTTGGGCGTGAGGATGATGTGGAGTACATCAACTTCATGAATAGCGGCATGTCCCGCAGTGAGATGATCCACAACGGTGATAAAAGTCGGCCACAGTCTCACCAGTGGAACCCCTTCTGCTATAGCACTGAGGCCTTTGTTGCTGAGACGATGCAATCAATGCTACCGACCAACGTACAGGGGGGAGAATGGCAGTCCAGAGCAATTGCAATGAACAAGGCGCTGGTTTTTGGCACAAAGTTCTATTGCGTCCGTGAAAACAAAACCATGTCGTTGCAGCTGCTGCGCGAGTTTATGCCACTGGAGAAGCTGGCAGAGCTTTACTGCCGTGCCATAGACGATCAATGGCCAGAGGAAGCTGTCTCTCCGATCTATAATTATCTGGTAGACGTACCGGGTTTCGATATGGCCACCGTTCGCCAGCCTTCAGCCTGGACAGAAGAGCCGCGCAAGCAGCACAGCTACCTGACTGGGCAGTTTCTAGAAACCTTCAACACATTTACGGAAACGTTCGGTAATATCTTCGCTGAGGATGCCGGTGACATTGATATTCGCGACAGCATTCACAGCGACCGGATACTCCTGGTCCTTATCCCGGCAATGAACACCTCTCAGCACACAACCTCTGCACTGGGGAGAATGTTTGTTACCCAGCAGAGCATGATACTGGCCCGGGACCTGGGACATCGTCTGGAAGGGCTAGATTCCGAAGCTCTCGAAATCACCAAATACAAAGGCCCCTTCCCCTACATGAACTATCTCGACGAGGTGGGAGCCTATTATACCGAGCGTATTGCCGTTCAGGCCACACAGGTACGTTCCCTGGACTTTTCTATCGTCATGATGAGCCAGGACCAGGAGCGCATTGAAAGCCAGACCTCAGCCACAAACGTTGCCACCCTGATGCAAAACGCCGGCACTAAGGTTGCGGGTAAAATCGTAAGTGATGATAAAACGGCAAAGACAATCACTAATGCCGCAGGACAGGAAGCCCGGGCGAACATGGTCAGTCTGCAACGGCGTGACGGTATCATTGGTACCTCCTGGATCGATGGCGACCACATCAATATTCAGATGGAGAACAAAATCAATGTGCAGGATCTGATTAAATTGCAGCCAGGTGAGAACTACACGGTGTTTCAGGGCGATCCGGTTCCGGGAGCATCCTTCTACATCGAGCCGCAGGACAAAACGTGCAATGCACCCGTCATTATCAACCGATACATCACGATTAACCCTCCGAACCTTAAGCAACTACGTAAACTTGTTCCACGAACAGCGCAGCGCCGTCTTCCGGCTCCGGAGAACGTCAGCAAAATCATTGGTGTTCTGACAGAAAAGCCCTCGCGTCGGCGTAAAGCGGCAAAAGCTGAACCCTGGAAGATAATCGATACCTTTCAGCAGCGTCTGGCCAATCGCCAGGAAGCGCATAATCTGATGACTGAATATGATACGGACCACCGTGGACGGGAAGAAAACCTCTGGGAAGAAGCGCTGGAGGTAATCAGAACAACCACTATGGCGGAACGTACAATACGGTACATCACGCTTAATAAGCCTGAATCGGAACCGACGCAAGTAAGCGCTGAAGAAATTCAGCTCGCACCAGATGCGATACTGAGAACGCTGACACTCCCGCAGCCGGCTTATATTCCTCCTTCCAGATATCGAAACGAGCCATTTATCTCCCCGAAACTGCCTGATTCACCACATCCGGATATGGAGTGGCCAGAGTGATAGTTCAAAAAATTGTCTTGTTTCAGGAACCGCTGCCGATAAACAAAATGATATAGAACTGAAGGAAATGAAATGAAGAAGCTACTATTTGCCGCCCTCTTTGGTTTTTCATGCGTTGCCGCTGCAGCGCCCCAGCCCGTTATCGACACCGATGCCGTGGCGCAGTTGACAGAAATCCGCAACATCCTCCTCACGAACCAGCAGAAGGTGTACGCCTGTTCCGATGGCGAAAAGCTATATACCGTCGGGCTGCAGATAAAACATGACGGTTCGGAATACAAATGTGTTTTAAAGAATGACCATGCTGAATGGGAAGTAGTCCCACGCATTGCATTCAACTAAAAAAGGCCGCGAAAGCGGCCTTTTTTGTTTGTAGCATATGGACAGAGTTTTACTAATCAAGTCAGCTTTTTATGCCGGTAGTTTGAAGTCGATAAACCGCAGCACGTTTGGATAGCGTACCTGTTGTATTTTCTTCGCTTTGAAAAGCATGACCGTCAGGTGCTTGAATAAATTTAAGGATATAAAAATAATGAACATTTTTATGCTCAAAGTAGGAGTAAAACAAAAGGCTATCACTACTTCTTTTAGACTGTTCACTCTGCTTCCAGCGGTTGACACTCCAGTCATTCGTGCCGTCAAAAACATGCAAATGATGGAGTTGTTCACGCTTCGCTATCGGCTTGGGAAAAAAATTGGGAAGATCTTTACCAAATAAGTCAACTGCGGTAAGAAACTCCATTTGGACATGATCTGGAGGGCGAGGTAGGTTACCGAAATCCGCACTTACTGATTTGTATTCAATGAAATCGTTGTAAATATCCTGAAAGTCAGTAAGGCGTTCGTCAGGAATATCCAGCTCAGCATCTACAGCAAAGACAAGCTCATGCCCATCATCTGAAGTTGATTCCATTCTCATGCAACTCACATCCATGAGGTTTATGCCTTGTGCAATTTTCTTTCTGCTTTAATAGCCCCTTGGGAAGAAGGAACTCGCAACTGACGAACAGCCGCAGCTAAACGGAGCATTTTTTCATTACTGGCGTCACCGGCACCAGGTCTTTGTTTAACAGCCATTTTCACTTTCTCCTTGCCGTTTTACGGCTATCAGGCTGGCCTAATAGAACTCAACCTCAAGAGCTGAAGTTCTTTCATGTACTAATAATAGCACACCTCCCCCTCCAGCCATCAAGCTGTTTAAGAAACAGACATTACACACGAGCGTTACGGATATTTTAGGATGTACAAAAATAGTTAAAGCTTTACAAAGGTGAAGGCGGCTTCCAGTTTGATCCTGGCTCATTACGCACAGGTTCCGGATTGCTACCATGAATCGCCATTTCAGCAAAGCGCATCTCGCTTTCAACACGTAACTGGTCGACATCCGACCGCGAGATCTGATATTCACCGTCATCGCGATGGTTCACATTGTGCCATGCCACCATCCTAGCAAATGCTGTGTTGAACTGTTCATCATTCCCTTCCGGTGCCATCGCAACAGTAGGAGAACGGCTAAAGAGAACCGGCGCTACTTTGACCATATCACGCTTGAGCGCATCGTAATCGCCGGTGTTCCGGAAAATTACCCTGTCGCCATAGTCGGTACAAATATGACGGCCTGTCTCCGGATCGCGGAACTGGACGCGACCGTTCTTCTTCAGTGAAGCCCGCAGACCAGGAACACCAGAATACATCGGCGTTCCGCCTGGCTCACAGATAACGACACAGCGGTTGTCTGTTGTGGATTTCACCGCATTACCACGACGATCCCGGTAATCCCATCCTCTCAGCTGCGATATAGCAGCCTTGTCACCTTTCACCGCTTCAGCTTCAACCCACTGCCGGTAAGACGGCGGATACCATTTCCCCTGCCCGATAAGCTCAGCTCGTTCAGCCTTCATGGTTTCTTTCAGCGCAATCAGTGCCTGCATGCGCTGAAGCTCTGCAATATGATAATGCAGCTTCCTCACCAGAGGGTCACGATGTTCGATGCGGATGCGCGCTTTACGCATCCTGCATTCGTCATGAATCGCCTGGTAACGTTCACGGCCATGCAAATCAGGGCGCTGCCAGTTAGCCCGCCAGGCTGCATAACGGGCTTTCAGATCTTCTCGCGCAGCTGCGCGCGCTTCACGGCGCTGGCGACGCAATTCAGGATCACGCTTCATACCAGGAATATCGCGGTCGCTCACGGCCAGTTCCGGATTGTAACGGCTGACCGGCTTAACACGTTCAAAGATGTCTGCCGGCACCGAAACAAACGAACCAGCATGAGGTTCCGCACGCGCAAGCGTCAGATCAGGATGAACGTGGCTGGCCTTTACAGGGGTCTGTTCGTGATTGTAAGCGTCCATCACGACCAGTCCCTGCTGCTCGCGCATCAGCAGTAATCCCTGACGAGCCAGTAGCTCATGACAGCGTTCCCAGGAAAATTGTTTACTGCCGATAAGCAACTCAATGTCCTTACGGCAGTGTGAAACCGCATAACCCCAGAGGCTTTCCTTATCAGAGAAAATCTCACGTTTCAGCGCTCCCTGCGGGCCCGAACCTGTTCGCAGTTTTCGCCATTCCCGATCGGATACTGGAGTGGCTTCCAGACCGCCGCCGGTGAACTGTTCCGCAGGGGGAACTTGCTGGAAAATGTCTTTCGGTACCGGCTGCCAGCCTCCTTTATACGAGTCCAGAGTAGACTTCGTTAGTGCAGGCCACACACGCTCCGCCCTGACAGGTGTGCGCGTTGGGTCATACCCGTCACAGATAACCAGACGGTCATGCTGTTCTTTCAGATACAGTCCAGACTGTGCCAGAAGCGTATGCACTGACTGTATGGTTCGTTGCGTTGGATCCTGATCAAGTGCAATCAGCGGCGCACGTAAACGTGCTATCGCATAGTCAGATAAGGATTCTTTCTCTGTCATCCGTTCAGGGCGAGACGGCATAATAACCTTGTCTGGTTCGTAGCGACCGACAGCCGGAACTTGCGAGAAAATGTCCTGTGCAGGGGGAACAAACTCGCCCAGTTTACGAGTAAGTTTATCGGTATCAAAAGCATGACCAAACGCGGAAAGCGTAACACCAGGACGTTCACTGTCCCACCCATCCTTCACTTTTAGCTCGCCGCTATCCTTTGTCAAAAACAGACCTTCTTTCGCAAAACGCTGATGGAGAGAAGACCAGTCGGTAACAGGTGACTCCCGTAAACCAGCTATTGCCGTGTCAGCGATATATTCTCTCAGGCTCTGATTACGATCACGTTTCCAGGCACTTTGACGATCGCGTTCAACAGAAGTACGACGAACAATACGATTATCAGGGGCAATCACATAGCAGCCATTGTCTGGCGAAAAGCCATGTTTGAGCTCCAGCTCACGACAGGCCTTACTCAGTTTTTCCTGGCTGTAAGCAAGACGGTTAAGATAACCAGTCTCCGGATGTACGCGGTTTACAGCGATGTGAACGTGGAGATTATCCGTGTCAGTGTGAACGGCAGCAACGAACTGATGGCCGACTAAACCGAGACGGGAAAGTGTATGGCTGACCGAACCGTAAATCTGTTCCGGGCGCGGGCTTTCATGAGATTGCCAGCTCAAAATATAGTGGAATACAGGGTCGCTTTTGTTATGGGCAAACTTCGCTTTACGGGCGGAGAACTCCATTTCTTCTGCTGCACTTTCAATTGATGTGCAGTTGTGGAAACAGGTCACACCGTAAAAATTCACCCATTCCCCGCCGTCAGGCATCACATCAACCAGCGAGATAAACGACTCATCGCGCAGCTTAGTGGCGTAGTCAACCAGACGGGAAAAGCGACTGCTGTGCGGCATTTCTGGCTTTGTACCGGAAGCTATCACGGCTTCCATTAAATCATCATCGCGCGGTTCATCACGAACAGAAACGTACGACACCAGGTCCCCAAAGGAGGACTTGCCGTCTTGTCGTTTCGGTGGAATAACCGGGATCATGATGTTGTTCTTCTCTCCGTGCTAATCGTTACTCATGAGTTTGTTTCTGAGCGTGGTCGACAGTTCTGTTATTGCGACAAGGACCGTGGAGTACTCTTTATCCCCCACTCGTTTACCTTCAACAAAGAGATGCTTTTGCAGTCTCCCCAGCCTTAAAAGCTCTGTCATAAAGCTGTCGTCGATGAGTGAAATCATCTTTCTGTTCATCGCTGCGTTACGGATATAAGCCGATACGCTTTGCCCCGCTGCTTCCGCATTCTGTTCAATCTCTTCGATTTCATCCGGCGTGAATCTCAGGGTCTTGATTACGGTTTTCTGCCGTTTATCACTTCCCCTTCGGGATGCTTTGTCGCTCATGTGTGCTCCTTACTCGGGTGTCGGGGCGGAGCCCTGACCAGGTGGCATTTGTAATATCGTGCGTGCGCGGTATTACAAATGCACATCCTGTCCCGTCTTTTGAGACATTATACGCTTCGCTGTCTGTTTCGCCTAGTGGCGATTTGACGGCATAGGCAGTGCGTAGCACTGCCACTTTTCTTTGGTCAATGTTATGATTTAGATGACAATATTCTGAAAGAGGTAAGAAGATGAGTAAGAAGGCATTCTATTCAGATGAAGATATCGAGCTGGCAAAAGTTGCTCTGGCTGGATTACCGGATCTGACACCTCAGCGAAAATCACAAAAGGAATTTCTGGATGCAATCCGTGACGACCTGTTAGCACTGGTCAAAACGAAAGGTTACACGGTCTCAGACATTAAAGAGACACTAAAAACCACGGGGTATGAAATCAGTGAGAGAGCGCTTCGTGAAATCGTACGTGATGCTGATAAAAACAAACCAGCCCGTAAAAATCGCAGGTTGACGGCAGGGAATTCGTCATCACCAATGAAATAATTCCTGCATCCTGAAGATGTGATGTACTGATACTTTTCTTACCTGGCTGAAATTTTTTTTCAGCCAGGTTCGAAGAAAAATGATGTAGTAACTACCATTCGAACGTCGGAACGCCAGCCAACATTTCTCCCCATGAAGTAAAATGAACCATGCTGATATCAGCCTTAATCATGGCAGTGTAAATCACTATTCTCGCCGCTTTTGAAATACCATGACGTTTCAGAATGAGAAGCGGATAACTGACGGCATCAACACGAATGATGTAACCCAAATCGGATTCATGGATCCATTCGCTTTCATACTCGGCGTGACATAGTTCGCTCAGAATCTCGCTATCCCTCCGCGTAATATGGCTCAGACTACATTCCAGAACAGAACGCAAAACTTTGTGATTAATTTCAGTACGCTGTACCCATCCGAGCGATGCAGTAACATCCTCCCATGTCCATTTAGGGTTATCAGGAACCTGAGCAGTAAGCTGTTTAAATGGCAAGCTAAGTGCCGTCGACAGGTTCAACCCTGATGCAATAATACGCGGATAAAGTTCACTGGCTGTACATGAGGAAATCAGTTCTCCATTTACAAAGAGAGCTTCATCACCGTTATCAAGACGGATACAGGTGACGCCATGAGGCGCACTGGATATGTAGTATGGCATGTTCCATTCCTTCCAAAAATGTGCCGGATAATACTCCGGCACTGTGTTATTAAATTACCGCCCCGTTGCAGGGCGGTGGTTATCAGGCGTACGCACGGGAAAGCTCAAGCGTACTCAGGACGTGATCCCATTCAGCCCCGTTAAGTGCTGGAATATGGATCGGTTTATGAATACGCCCGCAACGGACAAGTGATGTCCCCAGTTGTTTCAGATGTGGCGCGATAGCGTCTGGTTTCAACGTTTCGCGGGTTTTCCGTGGATGACGGGTTTTAACTCGCTCCTTTACAAAGTATTCGCGACATGCGACGATGAACTGGTCTTTCATAGTGCCTCCTCAGAGTCATTGTGATAACGAGCTGTTACAGCAGCTCGTGTAAACAGGCAGGGCACCCGCCCTGCTTTTTTATTGCCAGTCTTTCGGCAATATCCTGCGCGTCTTACGACGCAAATCTTGCAGGCCACCCGGCCTTTTCTGCCGTCGTCCTTTTCCGTTTTCTTGCAATGAGGGAAATGCCTTCATTACGCTAATGCCCTGACAGGGTGACGATGGAAAGCAGGGGTGAAGGACAGATTATTTGGAGCCTGCGAGAAAAAATCTGGACGGAAAGCGTCAGCGTCCCTTGCTGAACAGAGGCGCTCTGTCAGAGTGCATAAGTAATGAAAGGCTTTCACGGCAGAAACGGACAGGACGGCAGAAGGCGCCGGTTAATCCGGCGTTCCCTTGCGGCCGCCGTGGCGGTCAGTGGGAGCGGCGCTGCCGGAACGGCAGCTGCAAGCGGGATCGGTTAAGGTATCGCTTGCTATCCGTCAGGACGGAGACGCGTGCGGCTCCGCGTAGCGCGGTGGGCGTACGGCCACCACGCGAAGTGCAGGCGACGACCCGGCAGCGACGGGGAGCCGAAGGTACCCAGATGTCAGTCCTGACGACATGCTTTTCGTCGTCATTTAGCATCAAATTAATCCACAAAAAAAAATCCAGAAAAGTGCAGAATCTGCACTTTTTTCATATGTACTTCCCCACAAAAAAAACACTAAAATAAGTGCATAATCTGCACTTATTTAGGTATCAGAAAATGACGGGTTACGAACTTCGTTTATGGCGAAAAGGTATGAACTGGAGCAGTGACAGGGCGGCCGAAGAGCTTGGAGTCAGCCTGCGAACATGGAAAGTTTACGAGAAGTCGGAAAAGGTATCGCGGGTAGTAGAGCTGGCAACCGTGACACTTTCTATCGCTGCTGCTGTTCCTTCCTTCGGACACCGGAAAACCACCAAAGAAAAGATAATTACCATGATCCAGACACAAACCGGCGCAGCTGGACTCATCGGGAGGCGCTGAGCACCTCCCCTGCCCTTATCAGGCGGCTTTCGATATATCGCGCATAAAGTCCATCATGGCTTTAAGTCTGCGCTGAGTGTTCAGCTTCGCTTCAAAGTCGTTGAGATAGTACACAGGCGTATAACGTACACGATTGAACTGCATCGTGAGCGTGTTCCCTGTCACCACCTCCGCCGCAATCCCCAAAAGAGACAACTGGATAAATGCCATATCGGCAGCAACCGGATCAATATCGATGCAACTGGCGAACAGGTGCGCGGACGGATTGATATCCGCCTCAAGCAGACATTCAGCATAGGCAATAATCATTCCTGCCGAACCGCAGGCCGGATCGCTTATCGTCGCGATACCCTCCCGCGTGACCGTCTCTTTAATGCCGGAAACCAGCATTCTGGCCATCATTGACTGGACAGAATAGGGGGTAAAATATTGCCCCATACCTCCCGACCCCAGCTCAAGCTCCATAAAAATTGAGCCGATGAAGTCATGGAATTTAGCCTCCAGCGCACACACCATCAGGCGGAACAACTCATGAAAATTGCGGATATCGTCAGCGTCGTATCGCGCGCAGATCTTCCAGCAATTTTCCGCGTTCTCTGGCGTTCTCACCCGCGCAATATCCAGTTCGCTCGCGGCAAGTCTGACAAAATCGCTGAATACATCCCAGCGGTGAAGGTGGCGGGCAGTCTGGTTAAACAGACTGATAAACTGCTTACGCGCGGTGTCGATGCTGATAAGGCGCGTGAGGGCTGGCTCGGACTGGACAGCCGGAGCCGCCTGCACGACAGGGCGGGCGGCTCCGCGCTTTTTTGTCTCATTGAAGAAATCGGCAAAACTAATCTGGGTCATGGCTTTTCTCCTGCCGCCCCGTCGGGGGCGGCGTTGTTGTCAGTTACAGGCGCGGCTCAGTTCAAGCGTACGCAGCACATGACCCCACTCGCTCCCGCGCATGGCGGGAATACGTACGGATCGCCCCTTTTTCCGGCAGTGCGCAATATGACGCCCCAGTGCCCTCATTTCCGGACTGAGGGCATTGCTGGCAATTTCACCGCGTTTGATACGCACCTGCTTTTTCACGGGCGCGTTTTGAGCCTCCTGCATCTGGACATAGAGGGCGGTTGGTGTAACAATCGAAACTTCACTGAATTGCATGGGTTTGTTCCTTTTGGTGAAGGCCGGATTTTTTCGTTGGAATCGCTCAAATCCGGCGTGGATGGAGCAGGCGTAAGCCTGCTTTTTTCATTTCTGGCTCTGGTTCTCAGGGCTGAATGCTGCTTTCACCTTCTCCACGATATCGGCGTGATTCAGGTTGCTGTAATCACGTACGCGGAAATAACGCTTTCCAATACGGACAAAAATGTCCGTCACGTTCATACAGATCATCTCTGCCAGCATGAAGGTTTCAGTGTCCTGCGCGGTATCACAACGCCAGTTGATCATCGGTGGGTGCATTCCCGCCGCATCGTGGAATTTGTTCACATCGATTTCCACGGGGGCGATCAGTGCGGACTTTTCGCGGCTCAGCCAGTAGGCCATTTCAGATTCAGCGCTGGCGCTGGAATCAAGAGAAGCGAAAGAATCAGTCGTGTGTAAATGCATGGTTTATCTCCTTTTATTAGTACATGCCGGATATCCGGCGTGGGTTACTGCTGTACGTATTGCAGGTTGCGTTTCAGATCAAAAAGAAAATCCGGTTCAAACGACCAGGCGCGCCAGTTAAGCGTTCCGTTGGTGCGGATTTCCACCTGCACATCGCCGTATCGGGATACTTCAGACACGGTGACAGTGACACCCGCTTTCAGCGCAGTGGCCTGTGCCACCCATTCCTGCGCGACAGAAACAGGGTTTTGTTCTTCCTCCATCTTCCTGGAAGATTCTTGAGCGGCGGTTTTGACGTTGACGTTTCGTGTGTGCATCCTGGTTTTCTCCTGTGGTGATGGTTGCCCATCTCCCTGGTGAGTTCTCTCGCGGCAAAGGGCAAAGGAGCGACGGCGGGGCGGCAGGAAAAGGGCGCAGACAAAAGTTTTTGCAGTCCCTTGCAAAAAGTTTTGGCGGCGTTCACTTAACCCTTTGGATGACGACCTGACGGTGCTACGACCAGCCCTCCGCGTGAGGACACACGGGGGATGGGCTCACGCGGGCGAACAGGATGCACACACCCGACACGTCGGAACGGCGTGGCGCCATTAAAGCGACGGCTTCGCCGACGCGGTGAAGGCGTTCCGGACGGTACGGCCGGAGAAGCCGCAGCTGTTGACCTTTGCCATCAGACCCTAGCGATAGCCCGAAACCGCTTGCGGGTTCGGCGGAGACTGGCTGGTGCGTAAGCAGCTGCCTGGCGGAGTGGGGCTCGACGACTGGACCGCCACGCGGGCCAGGAGCCGAAGGTGGCCATTGCCCTGCCCGTCTTTCTGGCTTTGGCCATCACGGAACTGTAGCGAAGAGAACTAACCAGCAGGAAATCGATCAAAACAGACAGGATGAGGCACACGGAAAAGTCCAGCCTGAAGCACAGCCTCAGCAGACTAATCGCAACAGTGTGAATTAACAGCAGCCGTGAATTGAGTGATTGAGCGAGGACATACCAGACGGAGCAGAGGGGCAGCGCCGGAGGCGCGCCCCGCTTCCCCCGCCCCCGCAGGGGTACGGTCCGTCCCGGAAGTTCAGGCGTGCGGTCGCGTCGGGATGGAAAAAGGGGCTACCGGCGAACCGGCAACCCCTTCATAAAGGCGCTTCAGGCATGTCAAACCAACTCAGCCCTGAAAAGGCGGGGTTTCCCCCGCCTCCAGGTTGCTACTTACCGTTGGATTCGTAAGCCAGAATTGCAGCGACCTCCCGTTGTCCGTCCCTCAGGCGAATTTCGCAAAGCGATTTCCGCGTCAGGTAAGTGAATATCAGCAGTGTGAGACACACTATCAGTACGCACCAGATAACGGTACTTCGCGGCAGTTTCATGGTTTACTCCTCCTTGCATTAAGCTCGGTAAGAGGCCATACTGTTGTTGTTGAGACATACAGGGGGCCTCGTGGGTTAATGAAAATTAACTACGGGGCTTTCTGCTTTCTGCCACACAACACGGCAACAAACCACCTTCACGTCATGAGGCAAAAAGCCTCAAGCGCCATCGCCATTATATCCCGACGAGCGGATTCTGCCCAGGAATAACAGACTGATTACTGGATAAATCGTCACCTTTGACAGGTTTAATCAGGATCACTTTTGCCTGTGGACCAGTTGTGTATCTGTTCGTCGAGCGCCTCAAGATGCTGATCAATGCTTTCTGCGAGTCGCTCACTTTCTGTTTCCAGCCAGCCGCTTAACCCGTCCCACTCACAGCACATGTCTTTCAGCTTTTCCGACATGGTTTTCAGCTTATTACGCTGGCTGCGGGCAACCTTCAGCTCTGTTTTCCACGGGTTGTTTCTTACGGCCATACCGACCTCAGCGTAATTTTGTTTGGTACCATCCACCGTTCAAGCTCTTTTTCCGCCGGTGTCGAAGACTCCGCCACATCATGTACATCAAGTACGATCTCATGCGCACGGTCGTAGTAAGCCTTCACCAGATGAGACAGTGACGGGCTGCGTTCCGTCCACGCCCACAACATTCGCTGGATGTCATAGTCCCGTATATCCTGCTGGGACCAGAACTCATACCATGCGCGCAGTGTCTCCGGTGTCTGAAATGCCAGGTCGATTTCAGCCTGCCCCACGCGGTTCTGGTATTTCTCTTCCTTTTCACGGTGTCGCCGTGATTCCTGACGGGAATAAAGATTATCCTCGCGCACTTCCCGCTGCGTGTGGCGTTCTTTGATGCTGAACGCCTGCTCCGGAAACAGGTTCTGCACCATGTCGGTACCGAGCGGAGGGTAACACAGGCGACCGCGGCTACTGATCAGTATGTCAAACGCCTCTTCATATCGGGCCAGAGAAATTTTATCCCCCTTCAGCCAGTACGCCCCGCGCACCTGGTTGATCGCCTTTCCGCTAATTTTACTGCTACCACTCAGGAACCGGAAAAATGCTCTGGCATAGGGATATGGCTGCGGGTGTCGGCTTCCGTACCGCCCGCCCCCCTCTTCTACGGCAATAATGGCTCGTAACGCTGCCTCACGCTCCGGCAGTTGCGTGACAAGAGAAAGGTGACGAGGGATCATCAGGCCACCTCCATTCGCAGCGTTGAGAGAATATCGAATATTGAGTACCCATCACTGTCCAGCCTGCTGGTCAGGCTCAGCACATGGTTTATCACAGCAGCGTCAAATTGTGGGCATGAGCGGATACAGGATACTTCCTGCCCTTTTCTCCAGACCAACAGCGTGATCCAGTCCTGACTAAACTCACCAGGACTACACAGAACCACTTCAAATCGGCCATGAGTGGGTGAAAAACGGATCTGCACGGGAAATAAGCCCCCGAACTCGCTACGATACTCCCCGTTAACATCCCAGTTTGCAGGCGCACTCAGTGCCCCCATAACAGCGTGTGTCATCTCACGGCGATAGGAGTAACCAGCGGCGCGGCAGGTTTCGAAATCTTCACCGATCATGGAGGAAAGCTTAAAGTTTGGCATATTCATCAGGTATCTCCTTATTGCCGCCCCGTAGGGCGGCTATCCTTATCAGGCGGCAATTGCCGCGTTGTCAGTGTCGGTATCGGTGCTGTCTTTTGCATCAGGCTGCGGTGACTGTAACCATGCAGGAACCCAACGGTTCTGCTTCATAAAGAACTCCGCATGCACTGCCGCGTCGCCTTTCTTCATTTTTTCTGCGTCAGCAGCGGCACCAGTCAGACCTGCATCTTTAAGTGAAGTGACTATCTGTGAATGTTTCAGGCTACCGAAGTAGTTCTCTTTTGTAGGCTGCCACCAGTCGCGAAGGTGAAAACCTATCGCGGCCTCAACCGTATCGAGAGGGCTGCGTGATGTGTGTCCATTATCACGCGTCTGTACACCATCGACGGAACAAGCTGCACAGAAGGCCAGCAATGACATCAGTACCTCTCCGTTCAGGGCGAAGAAGGTCGTGAAGTCCTTCTCCCATCCTGCTGGCAGCAGGGTTTTCAGGCGCTCTTTTTCGGTCATCAGGACTTCAAACGCTGCGCCTTCTTTACCGGACGGGGCGTTCTCTGTGAGGCTGCTGTGAGAAACGGTCAGGTTGATACGGAACGGATGCGGCGTGGTCACACATCCAGCAAAGACGCAGGTACACATACGCCAGACCATAAGCGCCACGGCCTTTTCAGGTTGCTGCATCAGCGCGGCCTGTACCGCCAGAGTGCGCTCGGATGACATTTTGGTGAGCAGCGGGATGCTGATCCCTTCTGCTGCATCAGGTCGATGCATATGAGTCACGGCAGGAGACTGCGCGGAATCCTCCCCGTTACTGTCATGGTCAGGTAAATCAGACATGCGGCATATACCACGCTGAATACGAAGCGCACCGTGCATGAAGCTCACTACCACGCCTGATTTTGCTTTCAGATCTTCTGTCCACCCACGAAGCTCAGCGGCATGTTCAATGAGGGATATTTCGCTGCTAATGGCCTCGGCTTCATCACTGTCAGGATCCAGAGCGTTAAATTTGTCGGACAGTTCGTCGATACGGCGGCTGTCATCTTCGCTGTAGATTGCATCTGGCTCCGGCAGAATGCGGTAGTCCTTTCCGTCAGGTCCGTAAAGGTTAATTGCAGCCAGACGTCCGGCAGCCCACATCCAGCCCTCTTTTTGATGGATTTCCTGAGCGATCAATTCAAGCTTTTCCAGTACCAGACGTTCAACAAGCAGACTGTCTACTGTTCCATCCCCTTCCTGCTCACTGAACAGATCTTCACGAACAATTCCGCCTGCGGCTTCATAAACATCACGCCCGATAAATGCGAAACGTGGATGCGAGACAGAAATTTCACTTTCCGTGATTCGGTTTTTGAGTGCGTTTACGGTAGTGCGTCCCCATTCCTCCTTTACGCTTTCGTAAACAGCAACCTGACGTACAGAATCGCTTTCAAGACACAACACCTGACACTGCTCAACATCAAGCTGACCTTCTGCCAGCAGTGTGAGCAGTGACGGGGCAAGACTGGCAAGTTTGAGCATGCGCTGGACGTGGCGGGAACCGTAGCCAAGCACGTCGCCAATCTGTGCGGGGGTTTTCCCCTGCGCCGCCAGCGTACCAAATGCAGTGATCTGCTCGGCAGGGTGCATGGTTTCAAGTTCGTTGTTCTCGGCGTAAGAAGCCTCAACAGCAAGCTCGTCGCTGACACGTTTAACCGGAACCTGATAATCCGGTTTGATACGCCCCATTTCAGACATGAGCGTCAGCGCAGTCAGACGCCGACCACCTGCTGCCACACCGTATTTTCCCTCGGGCAGGGCATGGACAACCAGATTGTGAAGCAGTCCGAGGCTTTCAATGGAGTTAGCCAGTCGCTTAACGCTCTCGGTGGTGTAGGGAATCGTGCGCACGTTTAGCGGTGATTTAATGAGATCGGTCAGCGGAACATACTCAATGACTGCCGCATCGAGGGCAGCTTTCAGCGCCTCGTTTCCGGCGGTTTTATTCTTGCTGGTTTTTTTGGGTGCTTTTGATTTAACATCTGCAACTGTCATGATTTAGTACCTCTCAGTATTAATGATTGTCTTGCCCTGCGGAGTGACAGCTCCGACAGGGCACCTTCTTACTGCTGTTTTCTGGCTCTGTAACTGGCAAGGGCGCGGTTAAGCAATGCCCCCACGTCGTTCTCAAAGTTCCACGCGCACTTCGTCAAAAACCCTTCTTCACCCCGCACAACAAGCTGAAAATAAGTACCCTGATCGTTCTCAATACTGACGTTGGTGTACTGCGCCACCAGGGCGGTCGCCTCTTCACGGGTAAACGGCCCCTGAGGCAGCATCACGGGTGCAGTGACGGTACTGCCATTCAATAGAGCCGCCAGTTCGTTTTCTTCGGCGGTGGGTTCGCGCAGCAGCACTGGCTGATTCAGAAATTCCTGTAATGTTTTTCCCACTGCATACTTCCTTTAAAAAAGTGGCTGGTTTTAAAACCCATCACCCGTTGAGTTACGGGAGCCGCGGTTTTGACGTTTCGCGGGAACCTGCTGAACTTTCCCGGGGGATAAAACATCACCCGTTTGAGAACCTTCGCCGCAGGTGCGTAAACGACACCGGCCGAGGCAGATGTCCGGGGCGGACGCTAAAAGTTTTTGCCTGCAAAAAGTTTTGGTGGCCGTGCGTCAGCATTCACCCTGGACAGCCACGAGGACTGTGGCGGTCTCAGCACCCGGAGGAGGGACTCAAAGGGGTGTAAAAGGACCGGATGGAATGGGCAGGGACACGCCGCAATGACGGGAAGCCGCGCGCGGCGAAACGACATTGCCCCCTACATCACGACGGGGTATTTACGGCGTGATGCAGGGAGCGCAGGAAACGGCGCGACTGAGCGGCGCAGCCGGAACGGCTGCTGCAAGCGATGGGGGTTGCGTCATGGGATGGACACCCGCTGCCCCGCAGGGGCCGGGCAGAGACAGCTTTGCTGGCTCTGTGCGAAGCATGACAGCCCGCCCGGACGCCCACTGCAACAAGGGCAATGAGTTTGATTTACAGCATATCTGACTGAAAAAATTACTTTTTATTTGCCTCAGCCATTTCTAAATATTGTGGATCGCTGGCTTTCGGTAACTGCTGGCTCAGCTGACGATAATGGCGCAACCTTTCCAGGAAATATTCACGAAGCTCCTCGGGCTGCTCACGCGCCACAATTTCCGGCACTATGGGCTGATTTAGCCTCTCTTTATAAGCCACACCTGACGCAGCAAGGTCGACGGCGATCCGGTCCTGATCCTCTTTTGAACGCTTCGAAATATTAATTTCGCTCATGTTTTTCCTCTTTAGAATTCGACAGCACAGCTATTCTCGCTGACATTATTTGCCATGGCGGTTAGTTGCTGCGCCGCAGGCGCGGTGACAATCGCCGGCAGGCAAAGCCTGCCAGGGTTTTCGCGCGGACTAACAGGCGGATGATACCGCCTGCCAGGTCATCAGTGACCTTTTCCACCCTGCAAAATGAAGTGACCGCCAATATAAACCGAGCACTGGCAGGTCATGTAATAGCATATTTCGTCGATCACCTGCTCCGTTCTTAGTTCCCGTTGACCATTTTCACGTCGACGGGCGTTAATCAAATTTTTGTACTGACGCAGGATGTCACGGGTCTGTGGATCAAGTTTCATTTTTTCTCCTGTTTGGCGGGGCTTTGCCCCGCCTTTACAATCAACCGTTGAACACATATCCATCAAGAAACACCAGACCGCTCAAGAACATATCTTTGGCATAAGCCGCCATATCAAAATATCCCCGCAGCGATTCCGGAATGTCATTGAGAAGGCCGCACTCTTCAGCCATAGTCCAGGCGTAGTCTTCTTCGCTCTCAGCTTCTCCGCAATATGCATCCTCGAACGCGTCATAATCACATTCGCCGGAGTATTCAACCCAGGCAATAAATGCAGCATCCTGGCCGTTTTCCAGCGCACGCTTGTAGGCTTCAATGAAATTCCAGTCAACGGAAGATTCGGATGCAAAGGCAGACGGGATCCCCTCCCAGTCCTGAAACATGAGTTCCGGGTCGGATTCATTGGCGTGCAGCTCGTTGCAGGCTTCCAGAAACTCCGACTTGTCATCAAAATCGGTGAGGTCAAACCATTTACCGTAAAGGCTACCGCAGTTGTATTTGTGGTACGTACCTACATAAATTGCCGGGGTGGTAGTGTTCATTAAATATTCCTCCAGTGTCAGTGTCGTCTGAGTTCCGGCTTACGCCGTGCCGACACGACAGCCCGACTACGAGCGGAAGATGCAGGGGCGACACCGGAGGCCGCAGCGCAGATAAATAGCGATGACGATCTGGACGGTTCTCCCGCGAATATTGAGCGGGAGAACGACGGGAAGAACGGCATCAGGCGTAAAAATCTGCGACCGGGCGAGGATGGCGGCGGAGCGAACCCTTGCATCTGAAGCGATCGGGCTAAAGTGAAGGCACGGCGTTAGCCGCAGACCGCACGGACGTTTTCACCTGCGTGCCCGTAACATCGTGGAGGGTGCGCCGGTAAAGCGGAGCGTGCGACATCCTTTTCGCAATTAGGCGGGGCGCGCTGCCCCGCCTAAAATCAGGCGGCAATTCGTATGCTGGAGAAAGATTTCATCATCGAGTCAATCTCGGTGCGGGCGCTGCTTACAACATCCCGCAGCCAGTGCCTGTCAAACCAGTCGCGGGATGGGCTGTCAGGGTGACGAAGCGCATAAGGCACGTGGGTCTGTCCGACTGTGCGGCCATTACATTCCAGGCGGATTTGCAGACGACGAAAGGTTTCCTTCCCGTCGAGTACCGCTTTAAGACGCGCGTCGAGCGTCTCATTATCCCACTGCGCATCATCCTGCACCTGCTCCACTTCCGTTACTGTCAAGAGGAAATTACGGGTTCGGCGGGTAAATACCAGCGGTTCAGCGGCGGGACGCAACGCTTCCATCAGACGGTATCCGGCGGATGCCACGCAGCTACAGACGTGGTTAATCTCGTCACGCAGGGCTTTCAGCAGGCAGAGGATATGTTTCGTGGACATACCCTCAGGGCAATTATCATATTCAAGCGAAATGGTTCCGGCATGAGCCTTACGATGCCCCAGCGAATTACGATAAAGGCGGACAATCAGTTCACTTCCTGCCAGTAATGGCAGCAGCACCTTCATTGCTTGATCGGACATCAAACCACGCAGTGCAATCTCAGGTAACAGACGCTGCAACTGTAAAGCATCGAGCTGGCCATAGAACGCAACGCCTTCTCCTCTGGAGTAATTCAGGCTTGTATCGATATCCATGTTAGCTGGCCAGCCGCGGGCTACGAGCGTGTTTCGGGTATGACGGTGCATAAAGCGGTAAGCAATGGTCATGATATTCTCCTCTTCTGAATGCGGCGACGTCTTCGCCGTGCCGACACGACAGCCCGACATTGAGCGGAAAATGCAGGGGCGACACCGGAGGCCGCAGCGCAGATAAACAGCGATGACGGTCTGGACGGTTCTCCCGCGAATATTGAGCGGGAGAACGACGGGAAGAACGGCATGAAGCAATAAATCAATGCGACCGGGCGAGGACGGCGGCGTAGCGAACCCTTGCATTTGCAGCGTTCGGGCTAAAGTGAAGGCACGGCGCCCACATCCGCCGCGCCAGCGCGGCATAAAAAGCGGAGTTAACGACATCCTCTTTCGCTGTGAATTGTCACCGGTTGCCGGGGACGCTCCCCCGGCCCGTTCTCAGGCTACCAGCGCGTCTTTCAGTGCGTAGACGTCATTCCTTGCTTCCTTTACGGAATCGGGTTCAGGCCGCCCGGCCTCCCAGGCCATTCCGGCGCGATGCTCCAGCTCACACTCATAGTCGCGCAGGACGCGTGCAAGTAAAGCTGCCGGTACACTCACCTGACGGTTTGCCGCTTCCCGCTGACGGGTCAGGAGATCGCTGACAGTCAGATTATTTATCCCCTCCTGGCGGTATTGCGTCATTTTCATTTCACCAAGCGCCTTCATCACCGCCCGGATTTCAGCCTCGTCCGGTTCTGGCTGGGTTTCACGGCAGGCCACGCTAATCCCCTCTTCCGTCCAGACCAGCAGGAGCAGGGGTTCGTCAGACGTGAACATGGTTTCAAGCTGTACACAAAGTTCTTTGCGGGTTCCGTACATCTTTTTATCTCTTTCGTAAGTGGTTACAGGCCGGGCATCAGCCCGGCAGGGTCAGTCAGCCCTGAAAGGTTTCGTCCAGCACCAGGGCTTCGCGGTAGGCTTCCAGAAGCAGGGTGTTGATCCGGCGCAGGGTCTGGGCGGCCATACGTTCAGCCAGCGTTGCCGCGTCGTGCCGGTGCTGAGATTCGAGGCGGTTCAGCAGCATCCGCACGTCACACATGGCATTGCTGAGCTCGGCCACGTCCGCGCGCAGGGATTCAAGGCCTGGGTAGTTCATGCCGCCTCCGGATAATCAGGGTAAAACGTACCGTCATTGGCCGCCGGCATCCTTCTCGCCCGTTCAACCTGTGCCAGACGGCGAACGCCGGCGGCGTGGTACTGCTCAAGCATCTCGATCCCGATATAGCGGCGGCTGGCTTCGGCGGCGGCCACGCAGGTGGAACCGCTACCGGCGAACGGGTCAAGGACAATGGCCCCCGGACGCGTGAGCGATTCAATCAGTGGCCGCAGGCTCTGCACCGGCTTCTCCGTCGGATGGTGTCTGTTGCCCGTGTATTTCCAGGGGATCACGTCCGGGATGGGGCGGTCCGGGGTTTGCGGTCGCCCCTTCGCGAGCAGGTAAGCGTTCTCATGGGTGTAGCCCACGAACGTTGATTTGGAGGCATAACTCTTCGCAAAAACGATATGGCCAACAACACGGAACCCAGCCGATTTCCACGCATTGAGAAACAGATCTGCGCGGTTCCATGCGTAAAAGCTCACCATCAGACTGTCGTTTTTGAGTACGCGGTACATTTCGTGGCACGCTGGCTGAAGCCATTCCGACGAATTGTCCCCGGCCAGAGTGCGGCCGGTACGGTCCTTAAAGCCAACCAGATACGGGGGATCGGTAAGAATAAAATCAACGGCACGTGCCGGAAAACGGGACATCACCTGCACGCAGTCACCCAGGATATAACGGGACATAGACACACTCCTCTCTGATATGCGGCACCCTGTTGCGCCGTGCCGCCACAAAAACCCGGCTCTGAGCGGAGGGCGCAGGGGCGACGCCGCAAGCCGCAGCGCAAGCCTTTCACGGGCTGAATGCGCCGTGAAAGGTGCGAACGGGTGAGGACGGAGACAACGTGAACCCTTGCGACCGCAGCGGCCGGGTTAGCGTGAAGGCACGGCGTTGAACACGCCGCCGGCTGGCGGCAGAAAGGTGGAGGGCACCGACATCATTTGGTAATGATTCGGGTAGCTGAAGGCGCCTCCCGTGTATGACAGAATGACCATAAGTGCGTGTCAGTACACCACTTTGTATGGTCATAAGCCTGGTATGTTTTAGACGCCTCCGGCCGGAGGCGCCCTTTTTTCCGTCAGCGCCCCTTTACCTGGTCGATAGCGAACTGCAATGTGTCCCAGTTAAAACCGATGCAGGCATCATGGCTGTGGTAACAGACACGCATAGCATCAGCAATCTCCCCCTCTGTCAGGCTGTCATTAAGGGACAGAAAATCATCAGCCAGCCAGAACGTTCCCATACACAGCGCATCCGGCGGATACTGCTGTAACCGCGCGATGAGAGCTGCCACGGTTACACCCTCGCGGCTGGCGGATAGCGACGGCAGCACGCGATTGGCAATGTCATTCCAGCACCACTCTTCGTCCTCCGGAACTGCCTCTTGAATAGTGCAGGTTTCCACACCCGGCATCAGGGAAAGCTGCTCCAGCACCTCCCCCAGGTAAAGTCGTTCTCCGCAGGCATCCTCACTCCACAGATAATGGTTGTTGATATACACGGCAAACTCGCCGTTGTTGAGTTCAATACAGGTCAGTCTGAACATGGCTGTGTCCTAAGCATCCGGCACCCAGTTGCACCGTGCCGACACGACAGCCCGACATCGAGCGGAAAATGCAGGGGCGACACCGGAGGCCGCAGCGCAGGTAAACAGCGATGACGGTCTGGACGGTTCTCCCGCGAATATTGAGCGGGAGAACGACGGGAAGAACGGCATGAAGCAATAAATCACTGCGACCGGGCGAGGATGGCGGCGTAGCGAACCCTTGCATCTGAAGCGTTCGGGCTAAAGTAAAGGCACGGCGGGGAACTTCTTTAGGCAACATAGAGTTAAAAAATGGGCAAAGCAAAAACTTGAAAGTACACTCAACAAAGCAATAATACTGTATATAAATACAGTGCGGAGGTGCCTATGTTTGAATTATTGCGTGTCGATTGCGAGCCAGAAATTATCCCCATCCCTCTTTATAGCGAGAGGTGTCCGGCGGGGTTCCCGTCCCCGGCCCAGGACTATGTCGAAGCCGAACTTGACCTCAACGATTACTGTATATCTCGGCCCAGTTCGACATATTTTGTGCGAGCTATTGGTAATTCCATGACTGATATAGGGCTACATTCTGGCGATCTGATGATCGTTGATAAAGCCGAAAAGGCACACCACGGCGATATCGTTATTGCTGAGATTGAAGGTGAATTTACTGTCAAGCGATTACTGTTGAAACCGAGGCCAGGGTTGCAGGCAATGAATCCAGCCTACCCTACTCTGTGGCCAGAACCTGAGCAGCTACAAATTTTCGGTGTTGTAACTGCCTTTGTACACAAAACCCGGGGACATGACTAATGTTCGCCCTCGCAGATGTGAACAGCTTCTATGCGAGTTGTGAGAAAGTCTTTCGTCCTGACTTGCGTGATAAACCAGTGGTCGTTCTTAGCAATAACGATGGTTGTGTAATAGCCAGATCGAAGGAAGCGAAGCGGCTTGGGATCAAAATGGGGATCCCTTGGTTCCAACTGAAGGCAATGCAGTTCCCGGAGAAAATTCTTACGTTTTCCAGCAATTATGAGCTTTACGCGAGTCTGAGCAACCGGGTCATGGCACATCTGGAAGAACTGGCACCCCGCGTTGAGCAGTATAGTATCGACGAGATGTTCCTGGACATTCGCGGCATCGATGGCTGTACCGACTTTGAAGATTTCGGACGGCAGCTGCGCGAGCATGTCCTCATTGGAACCGGACTGACAATTGGCGTCGGGATGGGCCCAACAAAAACTCTAGCAAAATCAGCGCAATGGGCTTCTAAGGAGTGGCCTCAATTCGGGGGCGTACTGGCCCTTACCACTGGCAACCTCCGTAGGACGGAGAAACTGCTCTCATTGCAGCCAGTGGAGGAAATCTGGGGGGTTGGTCGACGCATAGGTAAAAAGCTGAATACATACGGCGTGACGACTGCGCTACAGCTGGCGCGCATGAATCCTTCCTTTATACGCAAGAACTTTACCGTGGTGCTAGAGCGAACCGTACGCGAGCTGAACGGTGAGGCCTGTATATCTCTCGAAGAGGCACCACCCGCGAAGCAGCAGATTGTCTGCAGCCGATCATTCGGGGAGCGCATCACGACTTACGAAGCGTTGCGGCAGGCTATCTGCCAGTACGCCGAACGCGCTGCTGAAAAATTGCGGGGAGAGCATCAGTTCTGCCGGCACATATCGGTCTTTATCAAAACCTCCCCTTTCGCAGTCAACGAAGCGTATTACGGCAACGTGGCCAGTGAAAAGCTTCTCGTGCCTACCCGTGACACCCGGGACATCATTAATGCCTCAGTAAAGGCCCTGGACCGTATCTGGCTCGACGGGCATCGATATGCAAAGGCTGGCGTAATGCTGAATGATTTCACCCCTACGGGAGTAGCACAGTTAAATCTTTTCGATGACGTTAAGCCGCAGGAACGAAGCGAGGATCTAATGAAAGCCCTGGATGGTATAAACCATTCAGGGCTCGGGAAGGTATGGTTTGCTGGCCGCGGAATTGCACCAGAATGGCAAATGAAAAGAGAGATGCTTTCTCCGGCATACACGACCAGGTGGTCCGATATCCCCAAAGCCTCAATTTGAGTATCAGAAGAGGTCTTTCATTTTGACCCGGGCCTCTTCCAGTCGGCGCTGCTCATCATCTTCAGCAATTTCAGGCTTGATTGCAGAATCAAATTTACCCGCGCCCAGTACAGCAAGCACATCACGGATATTGGCCTGGGATGGCTTCCATCCCGTTGTCTGACTGATTAAACCTACCAGGCTATCAGCCGTGAAACTCTTATCCAACAACTGTGCTAGTAAGCCAGGAAGCCGCGGGTCGAGGTGGTGAAGTGCTAAGCCGGAGATAAGTGCCCTCCTATATAAATCCCCTCTATCGTTCCGTGGGACAGAATCAATAATGTCTAAAGACACATTATCCGCCACCTGGTCCGGATGAAGATAAACCGTTAACTTCTTCCGTTCCTCGCTCACAGTCTTATTCCCCTTTGAATGCAGCGATGGCTTCAACGAGTGATGTTTGCGGCGAATCCATCATGACAACCTTCGAGCCCAGATGATGCCATGCAGCTTTAACAGCATCCTCGATCAGAGGGGCACCGCCACCAACAATATAAACCCGGTTAACGTCCTTGAATCCTGCCAGCTCATCGACAACCTGGGCACCCAGTGTAGCGATCGCGCTATCGATGGTATCCAATACCAGTGCTGTCTTGCTTTCATCGTTAATAACCTGACGGACGAAGTCAGCGTTTGTACGCTGTTTGATAAGTTCATCGGCGACCATAGCGCTCGTGTTGCTGGATGCCATTTTTAACGCCGTGAGTGCAGCCTTCGTTACCAGCGATACGCCGATATCAGAGTTTCCGTGTATCGCGCTGACAGAGTCGAACTGTCCAACGATAACGCCAACGTCGAGAGTTGTACCACCGAGGTCAATCACCAGAGACTTTTCGAACTGCCCTACATTGTCTTTCACCAGGCGTTCAAATACGGCAGGCAAGGATTCTGGCATGACTTCGACGTGCTCGATGGTAAACACCTCGCCTTTGTTCAACTTGACTGGACGCATCAGGTTGTCGATTTTCCTCTGAATATTCAGCTCATTCTTCTGACAATCCCTCGTGTAGAACTCGCTGATAGGCAAGGTCACAGTCAGTGAGACAGGCTGAGGTTTCAGACCGCTGTTCAGAAGTGCATGGTGAACCGCCAGAACGTTTACATCGGTATACTGATACTCAATATGAGTAGTAAGAATGGATTCATTACTGACTTCGTCATAAGTGTATTTTTTACCATCAAGCTCATAGTTGAAGGTCTGACGTACGCCCATCCCTTCCACCTTCCAACCCTGACGAAAAGAGTTAGATGACAATGACTTATAAAGTTTCTTATTGTTGAGCCATGCAAGTTTTACAGTTGTAGAACCATCATCACAATACACTTTCATCCTGAACCCCTTGATACTCAAATTGAGAAAAATGATTGAGCTTAAGTGCCTAAGCACTCAGATTGAGTATCAAATCATAAGTATGAAATATTAAAACACAAGTATTATTTGTGATGTATTATAAAATAAATCACACATCATACTTCACACTTCATATTTTTTTGATTGCAGTTATTGACTATAAATACGTATGTGACAAAATAAATCATACTTCACACATCACATTTATGAGGCAGAAATGATTACTGTCGTAGGTGGAAACAAAGGCGGTTCAGGTAAAACTACAACGGCGTCAAACTTAGCAATAGCTCTAGCCCATGAGGGCCACGACGTATGCCTGTTAAATGGAGACTTACAACGGACGGCCGCTAAGCACCATGCTGAGCGTGAAGCATCTGGGGTAGAGCCAACTTTCACGCTCATCGAAAAATTCGATAATCTGACACAAACCCTTCGAGCTTTAGACGAAAAATATGATCATGTAATCGTGGATGTGGCAGGCAGAAACTCAAGAGAGTTCATTACTAGTGGAGTAGTCGCACATCAGATCATTGCACCATTACAATGCTCACAGCCCGACCTTGATACATTGACGGAACTTGCTCAGCAGATTGAAGCTATGCGTGATCTCAACCCTGAGCTGAAAGTCTATTGCTTACAAAGCATGGCCACAACAAACCCAGTGCTTAGGGGAAATGAACGGAAGGAGTTTCTGGAATACCTTGAAGAGTTTCCAACTATTGAAACGCTGCAAACAGTAATCTGTTTCCGCAAGGTCTATCGAGATTGCATGAGCAATGGAACAGGTGTCGTAGAAACGAATAATGAAGCGGCTAAAGCAGAAATTATGCAGTTAATGAAAGAGGTATTCGGATAATGGTTAAAAAGCCGAGCCAGCAAGCGACAAGCAGAACAGGTGTCACAGCAGAACAAGCTGAAGCCCTCGCGCAGCGCCTTGCCGATAAACCCTACGGAGCACCAGAAAAACCGGAACCTGAAAAACAGTGCCGCACGACAATCTCATTAGGGGAGTCTATGTTAGTGAAGGTCGAAGATATAGCACTGCGGAACAAGCGTAACGGGAAAGATCCTAAAAACGTCAGTGCAATAGTCAGAGAAGCCCTTGAACTTTACTTTCAGAAAACTGGCGAGTAAGAACGATATTACATCATAAGTATGATATGTGAAGTATGAAGTATGACTTAGGCCGCATTAGCGGCCTTTCCTATATCATGCAGATCCTCATAGCTTACAGAGAAGTTAAATGGTTCCTTTGAGTAATGCCACAGCTTCAGTCTCCGGCATCTGGAACTGCACGCGGTGACGTGCCGCCACATCGAGCGCAAACACCTTCGTATACACCTCCGTCGAGCTGATGCTCTTATGCCCCATTAAACTCTGCAGCACCTTCAGCGGTATGCCTGCGTACAGCATGTGCATCGCATAGGAGTGCCGGAATGTGTGCGGTGTCACCGGCACGGAGAACGTCACCCCGTCAGCCGCTGCTGCTTCAACCGCTTCGCTGAGCCAGGTGCGCACCGTCCTGTCGGTAATTTCCCAGATGCGCGCCTTCTCGGTTCTACCGCTTCGCTTGTTACGTCGTTCAAGAGGTATTTTCAGCGTGGCCACCATCATCTCCAGCTGGCTGACATAGTTCGCATCGGAAAGCGGTACCAGCCGGTGAGCCTGACTGCCGGCAGGTGAGCGGCCGGCCGTTCGGGCCGCTTTCTCCGCCCGCTGCTTGAGTGTGGCCAGCTGCACGAACGGGTAGGGCGGCGCCAGAGAAAAATCACTCCGGGTCAGCGCAAGCGCCTCGTTAATGCGCGCGCCGGTATTCCAGAGGGTTGCCAGCAACATCTTGCGGTGGAGATCGGGTACATAGTGGAGCAGGGCGCTCACTTCCGGCGCCAGCAGATATTTCGGCAGTTCGTCCTGAACGAGGGCCATCTGGCGCAGGGCCAGTGCGGCAGGGTAGTCGATGGCCACCGGCAGCTGCGCGGCCGAAAATGAGACACCCTGGCCTGGTATTGCCGGCATCATTGCTTGTTGTCCCTGCCGGACAGGTATTGCTCTGTAAGTCGTGCCAGTGCTTTCTGCGCGTAATCCTCGCCCGGGAGTACACTGATTTCTCCCCGGCTTTCCATTTCGGCGCCAATGGCGCTCAGCGTCATCATCATCGGCAGCAGCCGGCGCAGCTGCTGGGCATGTCCGCATGCTGTGCGGATACGATCGGCAAACGCATCCTCATCGCGGGAATAAGCCCCGGGCTCCGGCCGTACCCTGCCGTCCTTTTCTGACTGCAGCTGCTGGCACAGTTTCAGCAGGCCAATAATGTCATCGGCGGCTTCGTTTGCATGCGGATCGTTGAGATAATTGGGTTTCACTGGTTATCCTTTCTCATCAGGGGACAGGTCGTTCTGTATCTTCCGCTGGCGTTGCACATGCCGGCGCCACAGCGCGCGCCGGTTGCGCCACATGATGGACCCGATCCGCCAGCACAGTTCCCCTTCGCGCGGGGGAGGAAGATCGCAGATCCGGCGAAGACGCCAGGCTATCAGCAGCACTTTCAGCCCCAGACGGGCATACTGGTACCGGGCGGATTCCGCGACGTCAGGTGGTGATTCGTACCGGAATACGCTTTCAATAACGTACCGGGCTTCTTTGTTCAGCGCCGGCAGGTTACGGATACGGAAAAGCAGTTCGGATGGAAGCGAACGCCAGTCACCTTCGATTCCTTCCAGACTCAGAAGAGGCAGATCTTTAACCGACCACTTTTCTTTGTCGGGCTCAGTATCGCAGGCAACATCACTGCACTGGTCAGCAAAGTGCTCCAGCAGGCAGATCAGTTCCGTGCCGATAAAGAGGCGCTCGCGGACCAGCTTCTCTTCAGCCGCTCTTTCCTCACGCTTGCGGGTGAAGTAATGCGTCAGCGCGACACCTCCAAAAGCAGCTCCAACCGACGTAACAGCCGTGATAATTTGAGGTGCCAGGCCAATACTGTCCTTCACCACCTTCACGCCTTCGGTCGCAATAAACCAGTCAGCCATATTTGCTTCCTTACTGAAAAATCCCGCCGGTCATACTGACGCCGCGCTTCCACGGAACGGCTCAAAGGCCCGCAGGGCGTCCGCCCTGGAGGGCAGCTCAATACAGTCCCCGCGCTGCGGGTCTATCTCTTCGTCAGTGGCCTCGTTATACCGCATACGAAGCCGCCATCCCGTCACGGGAGGCGCGTTCTGTATGGCCAGCACCATCCCTTCCGGCGACAGCAGTTCACGGAGGGTGTAGCAGGCGCCAATCCGGGTCGAGTCCCGCAGCCACATCACGGGGTACTCGCTGACCAGCTGGTCATACACGCATTCCGGCGTATGGAAGTAATTCCCGTCCGCCCTGCATAAATCACACATAGCCTTTCCTTTAATAAGAAATCCCGCCCGCTGTTATGAACATTGCTCAGCGGAAAGGAAAAAGGGCCGCGAGAACATCGAACCCGTTTCTCCGAGAAGACGCCGGGTTAATAGCAGATGTAAATCCACCTTCAGAGCACCTTTCGGCAGCCCCCCAAAATCTCTCGCATGCCAGGAATCGATGCGCCAGCCATGTTCTGGCGTTTCCGGGATATCAATGCGACGGGCCAGTTCTTTTCCGTTCAGATCGACAATTAGCTGAACGTCAGGAGAATTACCATCCGGATTGCTGACGCCTGGTTCACGGAGATACCAGACGAATTTGTGACCACTATCCATCAGCTCGTGAAAAAGCTCCACTTCGTCCATTTCTGCCCTCTGCAATACTTTCGTAATAAATAGTCACTCAGAGCAATTATGACGTGCAGCATAATCGGCTAAGCACAACCCTGCGTCTGTCACCCGGATGATTTTCCCTGCCGTAATAATTTTCAGGCTGATAATAAGCAGCCATATAACCACGTCGTTAAATTACAGGATGACCGTTTCCGGTAGATCCGATTTTCTGGCGTATAACAGATTTCCGGAAGTGTACCACGGCGGAGAAATAAGCAAAGCGGCAATATCGGCCGCTGGGCACCAGGTCACGCGGCAGGGGAGAGACACAACATATAGCGTCATGAGCAGCTGATTACACCGCTACATATTGTGTTTCTGCGCCGCTGCGCGCTGTGGGCAGGAAAGAAGATCCGGAACTTACTTTTTTCGGATCTGAGTAAAAGAGGAGAGGGACTGATGCAAGACAGGCACTAATTGAGGGGGATTGTTGCGATGAGGGGATTATTGTCTTTGGGTAACAAAAATACGATCATTATTGCCCTGAATGGATAAGTGATCCTGACGGCGGATCAGCGACGAAGCGGCAGGCATCATTTTCACCCTGAACGTCCTTCCCGCCCTTTGTCATCGTGTCCTGTCAGTATAAAGTCCGCTTTGTGCCAGAAGCGGACATCATGGGCGTATTGAATAGAGTTGTCTCACTGCAATTCGAAACAATAATTTTATAGATTCTTAGAGTGTCAGTTCTTATTCTAAAGTAAACCCTTCATACATGTAATATTCTTCGATTGACTGAACATCATTTTCATCCCATTTGTAACTTATCTCTCTCACTCTGCGCATACCTTTGCTTTCATAAAAGCGTACATTTGATGCACTATCTGTAAACAGATAAAAACGACTGACATTATTATCATGAAAGTAATCATTAGCCATTCCAAATAATTTAGAGCCGATACCTAACCCTTTATACCCATCCTTGACGATGAGCAAACTTATTAACCCCTGATAACATTCATATCGGGATTCAAGCATATCCAGATTTAGCCTTTTTGTCTTCAAGTACTGATGTAAGATTGTGGAGTCACCAGTATCATTCTCCGTTAATTTTAACAAGGCATCAATTTCTTTGCATTTACATAAAATTGAAAACGGATCCTCAATAGCAGTTTCTGCGGCTAAAACTCCTATTAAATTCCCGTCATATGTCGCAACGATACGCTGAGATGAGTTCAAAAGTGTCTCTACCATGAATTTCTCAGCAAGTGGGGCAACAAGTTTCTCAGTCACCCATTCATTATATCGCCAAGTATCTATAACCAGTTTCAGGAGATTACTGTAGTCTCCAGGCACCATTTCGCGATAAAGAACGTCTCTATTCATACCTGTAATTCCATAATTGTTAAGGCTAAGAAAACAAAATAACCATGACACCTGCAATGATTAAAAATATGCCAAGCGCGCCAGCTTTAACTAATCCTTTGGCCTTAAATGCTGCACAAATGACAGCAGTAAATGCCAGCCCTGCGCTTGCCCATACCGGGTAAGCTACCGAGAAACTGATGCCGGATAAAGCATAGTCCAGCGCCATAAAGGAAACAAAAATACTCCCGAACAAGGCAGCATTTTTTACTGCTATATTAAACCTTAGCGGAACAGTAACCAGCACACCTGCTGTAGTCTCCATAATCACTGACAGAGTCAGCGCAATATATTGGTTAACATGTAGAGCCGTCATCAATATCACTCCGCAGAGAAATCAAGTCGTCACTGAAAAAACTCAATAGTGCAACTCCGGTTACAATCATGAATAGACCTGTAAAACGTAACCATGTAAATGGTTCATTAAACATATATAGTCCACAAATCGTTACGGTTAAAGTTATAGTCAGATTACTTGCAAGTATTATCAAGAAAGACTGAAAATAGTCATTCGCTCTACCCAGAAAATAAACAGACCAAATTAGACAAAGATATATCGCCGCTTTTCCAACCAGCTCAGATGAATGTGAATGAGCTTTAAGGGATATCATTCCGAACATTTCTGTCACAAGGGCTGTGACAAGCAGCAATGCTCCACGCATTTTACAAATAACGGGCATAACATCAGTGTCCTGCGGAAGAAGATAAAAGTTGAATCATGACCACACCGGTTACGATGAAAAACATACCTGTCATCGCGTAAGCATCGAGTTTTTGTCCATAAAAAAGCGCAGACAATAAGGCAACCAGAACAATACCTGCACCTGCCCATATTGCGTACGCAATCCCAACAGGGATACTTTTTACCACAAGAGTCAGCATCCAGAATGAGACACCATAGCCGAAGACAACCCCTATCAATGGAAGGGGTGCTTTCAAGCCACTGATCGCTTTTATAGACATAGTTGCACACACTTCGGCAAGTATAGCGAGGGTGAGATAAAGATATGGAATATGCACCCGCCTTCTCCAGTTCTGAAGTGATAGATAGTCATGCCGACAAGCTTAGAATGACAATTCATACCACAGATGTATAATGGTGTTGAGCATCCGCTCAAGATTGAGCGCAAATCTACTTGAGCGTTCGCTCAATGTCAACGATGGGAGTTTTTATGGAAGCGCCAGGGTTACGAGAAGAGTTATTGTCTGCAGCAGTCAAATTGTTTGTAAAAGACGGGATTGAAAACGTTAAAACCAGACAGCTAACTGATTTTATGGGGATTTCAAGAAGTCATATCTATCATTACTTCAGTGACTGGCAACAACTTTGCCTGGAGGCCTGTTCGCAGCATCTTGAAAAAGAGGTAGAGACTTTTATCCAAACCGCTGATAAGAAAGACCCTTTAACGAAGTTACATATTTTTACTGATTACTATCTTCCGGGCCACAACGACTCAAGCTGGTATCTTTATCGTGCAGTCAACTACCTTGGCATTCACAACCCTGCTTATGATGAACTTAGTAGAAAAGTCGCTGGTTTGTGGTTAAGTGAAATGCAAAAAATTCTTATCGAAGGTGTCAGTCTTAATGTATTCCATGCTGCTGATTGTGCCCGCACGTCGCGTCAGTTGATGGCGATTTTGAATGGTTACTCCGATGTCTTAATTACTAATTTTGAACAGGGTGTCACAAAGACTATTGATGAGGACTTGAAGCATTTTCTTGATGAATTCATAGTCCAGGCCAATTGAAACTGCTTTTTATAAAAGCGTCATCGCAAATCGGGAATGGTTATTTTAATTGCGCACTGAGTCATCACATTGTTCCAAGAATAATACACAATGACTATATGTACAGTTGTTCGCTCAATCCGAATTTTAATTTGGCGAGTGACGGTCCCGATTTCTCTAAAGAAAACTGGATATTTAGTATCAGGCAACGCCGTAGTAGTGGGAAGTGGAGCAACAATTCTAATAAAGGAAATTAGCAGTGGCACGGTGAGTGGGGCAAGCAGCGTGGTTACAAAGTCTGTGCTGGAAAAGGGAGTGTGTGCTGACAACCCAGCCAAGCTTATGAGAATGCTTAAATTTTTGCTCTGCAAACTCTCAGTCCAAGCTTATTTTGCTCTTGCGCCGTTAAGGAGCGCAGCTCGCTCAAAGTGTTCTAAAAGCAATAAAAACGGTTAAATGTTTCAGGAAATAAAAGAAAATAATGCCGCGCAAGCGGCATAATTCACCCCAATAACGCTCTCAACCGCTTAATTCTCTTATGCGACAACTTCCGTTTCTCGCTCAAAGCAGACCTTCGGTTTACACCTGCATTTAGCTTTGAACTCTCTCCTGCCGTATCTCTTTCACCTTTCCTTACGATGACTTAGTCCAGATCCGACTTTACTTTTTTCGGATCTAAGGAGGAGAGAAGAAGGATTTGTACTGATAACGCAATACTAATGATAAATATTGAACACAATCGCATTATTGCTTATTTGGCATGAATGATTAGAAATATTTGTATTATCTTCAATAAAAGAACGAGGCTCTTACTTCCCATGTAAATTATATGCCCTTGTAGAGAGCGAGACGGTAGTGAACTTGTGGTACTAAGAATAAACTGTACCGACTCTTCCAGGGCACTGGAGTGTTCAGATGTACGACAGAGCCCTGCGCCTTTTGCAATAAATAATTAAAGGACTGAACATGGCGACCACAGTAATAGCTGCCTTTAACGAATTTATGAAAGATATCGTGAATCTCAAAAAGGCAGATACCGATGACGTGCGTGCAAGTCGCGACTGGCTTATCGGTAAGATGAATGATTTTGAGAAGGACGATAAATTTCCGGTGAGTTATCCAGCGATCCATATTGCCTTTGGATCCTTTGCCAGAAGAACCAAAATCCGTCCTCTGGACGATATCGATCTGATGTTCGGCTTATCCGCGCAGAGTGCCACCTATAACGTTCTGAGTGACCGGATCACTCTGACCTCTTCCGGCGAGGGGTCGCGCCTGCACGGATATCGGCATTCCGGAGCTGACACTATCTGCTCCGTCAGAATTCTGAATGCCTTTAAAAACCACCTGCAGGACATTGCCCAGTATGCCCAGGCTGATATCAGGCGTAACCAGGAAGCCGTCACGCTGAAACTGGTCAGCAAGGACTGGAATTTTGACATCGTACCCTGCTTTATTACCAGCGAAGATGCCTTTGGACGGACTTACTATCTGATCCCCGACGGCAAAGGCCACTGGAAGTTTACCGACCCCCGCAAAGACAGGGACAGAGTCACAACTGTCAATGTGCAGAATGACGGCAATGTGCTGAATGTCATCAGAGCAGTCAAGTACTGGCAGCGGCGACCGACGATGCCCTCCATGAGTTCCTACCTGCTGGAGACGATGATTCTGGACTATTACGCCGGCAAGGCAGTCTGCTCATCGTTTGTCGATATGGAGTTGGAAGCGCTTTTCCGCCATCTCGGTCTGTACGTACAGTTCTCCGTCAACGATCCCAAAGGCATACAAGGAGATATCAACTCTCTTTCAGCCGAGGCGCGTAAGGCGATATCTGACAGATGTTATCTCGATGCGCAGAAGGTATCGGAGGCGAGATGGTTTGAGGAGAACAAAGAGTATGAAAAATCCATCAATAAATGGCGCGATGTGTTCGGGCCGTTCTTTCCTGTTTACGGGTGAACTATGAATGCCATTTACACGAACCAGTCGACCAGAGAAAACCTGGATTTACTGTATGCGCAGGCCCGTGTTTACGACAGGGTAAAATACTGGAACAGGCTGAATTTTATCTTCAGCATCATCGTGCCGCTCCTGCTTTCGCTCGTTACCGTATACAACCGGAGCCGGGGCTTTGTCGATTCAGAGCTGCTGTCTTCACTGCTGGGGTTGTATGGACTGCTGGTGCTTACTTTTAACATTATCATCAGCGGACACATCGCTGCACTGCGCAGGAAGGCAGCCTCAATCCAGGAAATGTACGACTGCCGGGTACTGGGCATCCGGCGCAATGACCTGAAGGTGGAGGAGATCCCTCGCGATGACATCATCCGGGAAGCTGCCTATTTCAGGGACAGTCCGGAAAAAGCACGAAAACGATTTGGCAAAGAGGGGTGGTACGTCAGTAAGGTGTATGACGCGCCGCTGGCCGTAATGGCGCTCCTGTGCCACGGAAAAAACCTCGGCTGGGACAAATCGCTCAGGGAGGTGCTGCACGTGTTTTATCTTTCAGCTTTTATTGTCTCGCCTGTCGCGATGCTTGTTTACGGCATCGCCATGAAATCCGGACTGAATGAGATCCTCTTCTATGTGGTGTTCACACTGCCGGTCATCCGCTATTTCTTGCTTCAGTTTCTGGATAATCGTAGCAGTATGAAAAGAAGCGAGAAGCTGAAAAAGTACGTTGAGAAGGAATTATCCGGCATCAGGGTGTCCGGAAGGGCAGAAGAAGAGCAACTGGGTTATACGCTACGGAATATCCAGGATGAGATGTTCGCCTACCGGGCCTCATGTCCGCCCGTTCCCAACGGTATTCAGCTGATAATGAAGCCCAAAAATGAGCGAATTTATGTTGATTACTTTGAAACGAATCTGAAGGAGCTGCACCTTCAGAAGTAATCCCTCCTTAGCTCCGGTGTGGGATTTACGTATGCCGGAGCACATCACGATAAAACCATTCAGGTTGCCTGGCTGCCAGCATAAACACATAGTCACCTTCACCTCAGATAGTTAGCATCCGGCTTTCAGGGTTTTCGGATCTTCATTGGGGATGATGCGCACTGATACATATAAGACAGTAATTGATTAATATTGTTGCTCAAAAAACATTAATGACTAAAAAGCACAAAAGAATTTATTGCCATTAAAGCAATTTCACTTCAATTAATTCACGAAGGCCATCACTTCCGGTCATGTCAGATTTGGAACGCAAGAGTGGTTCAGATAAATCTGATCAGGATGACACAACAAGAATGAAAAGTGGGCTACGATAGAAAGGCTCAAAGAACTCAGGGATAAGGAGAAAAAAATGGCTCAACTCAGGATCCGGGGCGTAAGAAGCTACGCGCCTGACCGGGATATCTGCTTTGATCTCAGCAGTAAGGTGACACTCATCTACGGCCAGAACGGCTCGGGGAAATCCACGGTATCAGGCTATTTTTATGACCGGCAGGCGGATAAATACCGACACTGCGCCTTTGAGAGCCCGCACATCAGCCACTTTCAGGTCTTTAATCAGGAATATATTGACAGCAAATTCGCCCGTGCGGACTATCAGCCCGGGATCTTCACTCTCAGTGAGGCCAATCAGGAAAGCCAGGATAAAATAAACAGTAATAATAAAGAAAGAACAAAACTGAGTGCCCGCCTGGAGAAGCTTAATGAGGAGATTGCACAAAAAGAAGGGATGAAAGAAACGATCGTCGACCACTGTGCCAGGGATATTTTCAACCGGACAGTCAATGACAGGAAAATCCTCAGCGATTTCCTTGATGGTGCCAAAATTAAAAGATCGTTTTACGAACGTATGGTTGCAACACCGCTTTCAGACGTGCGTACCACAACTGAGGAACTGACTGATAAATGGCGAATGTTAAGTCAAAGCGAAGGAACGCTTGTCAGCGAAATTCATATTCCACGAACAACTGTCTTAACGGAAGAAACAATAAAACTGATGCGGGAACCTGTTGTGCCTGCAAGCAGCACGCAATTCTCTTCACTCATTCAGAAAATCGGTAATGCAGACTGGGTGCGCCAGGGGCAACATTATATACACGACGATGTTTGCCCCTTCTGCCAGCAGCCCTTTGATGTCATGGCCTTTTTGCGCGAACTCACTCAGATGTTCGATGAATCTTATCAGACTTCTCTTGGAGTGCTGAGCCAGGCAGCAGAAGGGCTGGCTCAGGACTGTGATGCCCTGGCCGAATTTGAACACCGCGTTGCAACTCATTCTTTCGTTGATGAGGGAAGTCAGATTTTATCTCTGGTGAAAGCGGTAAATAAAGGCTTTCAGATTTTGTTACAGCAACTCCTTAATAAAATTAAAGAACCGTCTCTGAAGGTACAGCCTGAGAACCTTCAGGAATCCCTGTTCTTACTCCAGAATGAAGTGGATGCGTTCAATACCCGGGTACGGGAAAATAACCGACTGGCTGAAAACTTTACCCAGGAAAAAAAGTCCCTGTACGCTGATATCATGGCGCATCTCAGAGGGATTTGCGAAGAGTTCTTTACCGAACGTGACAGGCAGCTTGGTGAACTACAGAATGAAATTAACAGTAGGTTGCGTGATGGCGGGATCCTCGAAGCAAACAAGAAGCAGCTGGATGACGAGACGAATGCCCTGACCGGACAACTCTCCGACATACAACCCACTATTGACAGTATCAACGCGAATCTCAGGCTGCTGGGGATCACCGGCTTTGAGATCATCTGCCATGATGCTGAGATGAAACTATACCGTCTGCGCCGGGGAAGCGAGCCTGAGAAGGCGGAAGTATTCAAATCCCTCAGTGAGGGTGAGAAAACAATGGTTTCTTTCCTTTATTTCATAGAATCATGCTCCGGCAGTCTCACCCCTGAAACCATTCACCCGGAGAATAAACTTATTGTTATTGACGATCCGATTTCCAGCCTGTCACATAACTATATTTATGAAGTCGCAGCTCTTATTAAACGGAAAGTTATAAAGTCAGGTGCAGCGAGACATGTAGTGATACTGACTCACAATATGTTTTTCTTCCAGGAAATACTCTTAAACAGCGGCCGCCTGCAGGATAACAGAGAGGCACCGGTGAACTGGTCTCTGCTTCGAATTATTAAGTCTGACTACAGTTCCTGCGAGAAGCTCTCCATGCACGAGATACTCAATGAATATCAGGCGTTATGGCAGACCCTGAAAGACGTCAGAGATGGAAAAACCCAGCCTATTGTGCTTTTTAATACGATGAGGAATATTCTTGAGTACTATTTCAGTTTTGCCTGCAAAACTGAAAAACTTAAAGAGGCCCTGGAGTCTCTGGCAAGTGAACACAGCGATGCCGGAGAATACGATTCATTTTATCGGGCTATCAACCGGCACTCTCATTCTGATGGCCGAAATCTCTTTTCTACAGGGGTCATCGATAAGGAACGTTATCTGAGTATGTTCAGAAAAGTGTTTACTCAGACAGACGACGATGATCACTATCTTGCCATGATGGGGGAATCAGCAGACCTGTCGGAAACAGTGGAGTAACAAGCAGCGCCGTCATCTGCGGGTACCGTTCACTTAACGCGTCGGGAGCGAGCGCATGTGCTTACGCACATGCTCTACGCGCCCGAAACGAAAACGTGTATACCGTACAACGGGTACAATTTTCGGTTTCATGGCGGGTTTCCTTTTACAGTCCGGCTACTGCCGGAAGTCCCTGTAACCATTTACAGGCGGTAAAAAGCGCAGAGGGGAACACCCGAGATGACGACAGCTGATTATAAACACCGTTCCGGTTTGAGGTAAATCATTTCCACATTTGAAAGAGGGAAAAGCAGAGCTCCTATTCCCGGAACTAACAACAATGCACATCCAGCCTTTTATAACCAATTCTAAGGAAAGCCAGAGCTCATGCAGTTAACGTCTGTCCCGCACTCCAGTCCCCTCGCTAGCAACCAAGCATGTTTTTTCCGGCTTTGGGAGAAATCGGATCTCAGTGAAAAAAAGAAGAACCGCGAGGTATCACATGATGATAAGTGACATCATGTCATCAAATTGACTGAATTAAATATTGATGATTAACTCATGTGATACACATTCATTAATGTATTTTACCTCACTTTAAATACTACCGATGACAGGAGCAACCATGCTGAGCCAGCTGACCCTGCGCTTTCACAAAAAACTCATCGAGGCGCTGAAAATTCGTGCTGGCCACGAAAACACCTCCGTCAATGCCCTCGCTGAACGTTTTCTGGACACAGCCCTGAAAACCCCCGCGCCGGATGACAGCTATCTGGCCCTGGTGGCTGACCGGGAGGGCGCCATTCGTGAGATGTACCGTAAAATCATTCTTGGCCAGACCTTCGGCGTAGCCCCGGTCACGCGTGATGAATTGCGTCTGTTGCTCGGACTGGCCCAGGAAGGCTGTGTCCACGGCCGCAACCGGCTGGTCACCCGTCCGGCCCTGCAGATATTGCTGGACATTACCGGCGAGCTGCTGGCCTGGCAGGCTGAACATAATATGCCCATCGATCTACCCTATCTGCAGGGAATTTTTCACCTGCAGGGTACGGCGCCGGCCGCTGAATACACGGACTTTCTCGCGACGCTGCGTCAGCGTCCAATCATCGACCAGGGCTACGCCGAACGGCTGCTGCGCCCGCTGGCGTCACAGTGCTTCGATCTGCGTACCTTCCCGGAGGAGGCCCTGGCGCAGATCTTCACCCTGCCACGCCTGCAGGCGCTTTTACCGCTGGCGCTGCGGGGCGAGTCCTGGTGCGAGGAGGATGCGCGCCAGCTGGCAGAGGCCACTCACCCCGTGATCCCGGCAGTTAGGGAGACGATAGAAGCGGGTACACTGCGGTTTGATATTCAGGTGGACGGACAGGAGATCGCCCCGCGGCCCGGCGGCTGGTATGAAGTTCCGCGCCTGCACCTGCTGATCACCGGCCAGGATTTTGTCGTGCCATTCGGATGGACTCATTTCTCGGAGCTGCTGGGCCTGTTCACTCTGTATGCCCGCCATCCGGACGCACTCGCGCATGGCCACCACGGTGAGCACGTGATGTTCTCACCACCGGGTAACGCCTCAAAGGACGGCTTTTTTGGCCTCGACGGGCTGCGGATCTTCCTGCCGCCAGACGACTTCGAAACGCTGATTCGTGAGCTGGTTGCGCGCTGCAGTGAAGGAATCCTGGCTGATGCGCTGAATGGTCTGCGTGGCCTGTACGGAGATCTGTAACCATGGCTCATTCAACAGAACCGCAGTTGTCCGGAAAACACCCCGACCGGGCCGTCAGCACACCGGAGGAAGATCGCTACGGATTTACCTACATTGCCACCGAGCTAGCCCGTGCCATTCAGGGGATCGGACGGGAGGGCAGTGCCGTAGTTGGTATCGAAGGAGCCTGGGGGACGGGAAAAACCAGCCTCCTGAACCTGCTGCGCACGGCACTGGATGAACAGAAAGAAGAACGGACGTATGTCCTGAGCATTTCCCCCTGGCTTGACGGCAGTGATACGTCACTGGTGGCATCACTTCTGTTGCCGGTCGCAGGCATCATTGCCGAAGAAGAAAAAAAACGGCTTACAGACGTCGAACGGGCAGATCTTAAAGAGAAGGAAATGCTGACTGACACTACCCGCACGCTCATGGATTACACCCGAGCGACCGCCCGAAGACTGGCTCCGCTCGCGCAGATCGCCGCCGTGATACCCGGGGTCCCCGATGCCAGCGGAGCCCTGAAAGCCCTGTCGGATTCGGACTGGCTGAAAGGAAAAGAAAAAACCACGGCAGAAATGCGCGCCGAAATCGCAAAGAAAATCGCGGAGCTGGATCTGAGTTTCATCGTCCTGCTGGACGATCTTGACCGTCTTGAACCGGCGCAGGCGGTGGAGGTGGTCAGGCTGGTGAAATCGGTCGCCGATTTTCCCCGTTTTCGCTACCTGCTCTGTTATGACAAAGCTGTCCTGTCACAGGCTATCAGTCAGGGGCTGGGAATTCCTGATGGCGACCTGTATTTACAGAAAATTGTGCAGATCTCCTTCGGATTGCCGCGTCCGGAAACCTTTGTGCTGCGCCGGCAATTCAGGGAAGAGGCCATCAGGTTATACGAAACGGTAAACGGGCAAGCCGCAGAGCCAGTTATGCGGGCCGCTCTGACGAGCGTCGCCGACATTTATGGTGCAGCACTAAAAACCCCCAGGGAGGTCCGGATAGCCATTAATGCGCTGGAATTCCGCTATGCGAGCATGCGGGACTATGTTTATTTCCCGGATCTGTGCTTTCTGCAACTGCTCCGCACCACGAATGTCGGCCTGTATGACTGGGTGGAAGCATACCTGTCTGAACGGGCAGTGGTGGAGTCCGGCGAAGGCTATGTCAGTGAAGAAGAGCTGAAAGTAATGACCGGGAGCCTGCAGACTCACCTGTCCCGATATTTTCCTGACTCAGCGCATACCATCGATGCGCTGAGTCAGTGGGTTCCGGGGATCTCTACCGGGGTGACGGACCTTTCCATCCACCTGTTCAGGACGGGAAACGAACAGGAAAAATCCTTGCTGACCGCAGGAAGGCGGCTGGGTAGCCTGACGTACTGGCGATACTATTTCGCCTTTTCGGCCCCGCAAAACGTCCTGCAACCGGAGGTTTTCGACAAAATCTTCGCGGTGGCAGGTCATCCGGGAAAACAGCAGGAACTCGCCGAATTGTTGCTGGGGTATATCCAGAACATAAATTTATCTTCCAGGACCTGGTTTGAGCACATACTGACCCAGCTGACCCAGCCACATATCGCATCCCGCACTCCCGCTGAATGCCGCGGTTTGCTGCGATTCTTCCTGGACTACGGCGATGAAATGCTAAGGCGCTACCAGGCGGAAGATCCGCGGTTTGAGTTGCATGACCTGGACACCTACAGCGTGGCTGACCGCCTCATCAGGCGGATGTTACAGGATAATGCAGACGATACCCTGGTCTTCCTGACAGAACTGGCCCGGAACGGCCGGGCCTGGTACTGGATGACAGAATATGTGCATCACCTGCTGTGGCAACACGGGATGGCCGGGGGCATATCGAAAGATGAACAGGAAGAGTGGATGTCCCAGGACACATTAGAGACGTTTCGGGACACGCTTGGTTTCAGGCTGAACAGTACAGCCATCACCGATAAACTGCCGGATTTCACCCTGCTGAACAGGTATATCCATGCATGGTGTGACATTAGCGGAGTGCACGCCGTACGGGAATGGGTGACCTCTCAGATCCAGGAAGATGAGGCTTTTCTGAAGTTGCTTTTACAATTGCGGGATCATCGCACCAAATCAGTAAAGAGGGGGTACCGTACCCTGAAACTGGCCAGCCTGACCGAAATTCTGGGGGAGGAAGAGCTGATTAAAATACGTATCAGGCATATCAAAAAGACAGGCTATTATGCAGAACTGGTTGCCCAGGTCGAGCAAGCCATTGCAGGATTCCGGTACTCACAATCCGATCGCTAAGGCCCTGGCGGGGCCTTATGCATGCATATCGGACTGTACCATCGATAAAAATCGGCGGCAGGCATGGGCCTGCCATAATAATATCCCTGCACGTACGGCACCTGATTTTTAATCAGCCAGTCAACCTGATGTGCTGCCGTCACGCCCTCCGCAATGGTGGTAAGGTTCAGACGCCTGCTGAGGCCGACAATGGTGTCCAGTACCGGTGTGTCCACATCGGCTGACGTCAGGCTGTCGATGAATATTTTGTCTATTTTCAGGTAATCCACCGGCAGGCTCTGAAGCAGGCTCAGTGAGCAGTAGCCCGTACCAAAATCATCCACGGCCACCTGACAGCCTTTCTGACGTAGCTCATTGAGTTTCACTGATGCCGTTTCTGTGTCCTCAACCAGGCTGCGCTCGGTAATTTCCAGCACCAGGCGAAATGCGGCGTCCAGAGATACCCGCAGTCTCAGAACATCAGCAGTAAACGACCGGTCCGCCAGGTGAGGGGCCGCAATATTGACACCCAGATGGAAAGGGGCGTTCACCTGCCAGACTCTGACATCCTCTTCTATCAGGCCAAACAAATGCTGCGTCAGACTGATAATCAGACCTTCCTCTTCAGCGGCCCGGATAAATACCTCCGGTGAAATACTCCTGCCGTCGGGACGTTGCCAGCGCATCAGGGCTTCGGCGCCGGAGCAGATGCCAGTTTCGGTGTCACAGAACGGCTGGTAGTGCACGCTGAATTCCCCATCTGCCATCCCTTTCCTGATTTCTTCTGCCAGAGACATCTTTCTGGTATCCCAGAGGCGCCACATGTACAGCATGGCTAACGTCAGAAGCAAGGACAGGGGGCCGAGGAAAATCAGGTTGCGCAGGATGTAATGGCGAAGCGACAGCGGCGGGGTAAGGATCCGAAGCTGCGCCTGACTCACATCAGAGCTGAACTCAGCGGTGAACACTTTGGATCGGGGGGCGGTTTTCTCCCGACCGGAAATGATGGGTCCGCCATTAAAGCGGAGCTGCTGAGCCGAATGATCCTCATCATCCAGGGAGTCCATCAGGTCCACGAAATACCGTGCATCCACCACACTGAACGCCGTGGTCCGGTTGCCGACGCCGAATGCGTAGATAACTGCAGCATGGCCTGGCACGCTGCTGGTTCCTTCTGTAGCGATGACTTTTATCCGACCCGGAGGGGCTGAAACGGTAACACCGAAAATATCATCGGCACTTTGCTGCCTGGCACCGGTCACGGATGAACAGATTAATATACCATCCCGGATAAGTCCGGTGCTGCGGATATAGGGCGTCAGGGCCCCGTTCTCCGTCATCTGCTGCAGGACGCTTTCACAGGGCCGCGTGGAAAGCCTGGCAGTCACCAGATTCGCGCGCAGGGCAATGGATGTGATGTGGTCGACCTGGCTCATCAGAATACCCGCCGTCACGGCAGTGTCCCTGTCCAGCTGTCGATAAGCCATACCTGATGACAATAGTGTGATCAGGAGTGCGGGCACGAGAATTCCGGCAGCCAGCACCGATTTTCTAAATTTCATTATTCATCCTGTAGGTGGTTTCATAAATACCCTATCACCATTTAATGGCTTGTTAAGCATTAAACCACCCTTGTTTCATGGTTATTTAAGAAAGTAAAACCATCCTGGGGTAATCTGTAATGAATATAATCGCAGAGTTCGGATTGGGTAAATATTTTTGAACAGATTTGACATTGCGCTGACAATCTTGGCGTTGCTTATCATTGCCGCAGAAACCTGGTTTTGCTCGGCCAGTGTGGTGTGGCGTATGGGAATGATGATAAGTCTTTATCTGCTGCAGTGAGAAAAAGTATGCCAGTTATGGCCACGAAGTAAAAATTGCTGCGGGGACCACCAACCAGCGACAGACCAATAAGGAAAACAGAGTAATGGCTCTCAAAATGAATATTCTAATATTCGCTCTCGCGATGACCAGTTTTAGCTGACCGCCTCACTAATCACATTACTCATGAATCCTTCCTGGATACCCGGTAGCCCTTTATTTCGTTCATAGACAAACCGTAAAAAAGAAGGCTGTCTCAATCCCGTTTTGTTCAGAATATTCTGGCGATGTGCATATAACGTTTTGACTGGCATTTCAATTAACAGGGCAATCTCATTAATGTGTAAATCAGATACAAAATATGGCAGCAGACGACTCTCTGTATGCGTCAGGTATATACCCTCGGCGCGCTCACCTTGCGACTCAGGACACTGCAGTATCTGGTTTAACTCACATGAAGCGAGGCTAATGTCTGTTTTATCGAAACAGTTCTACTCCCTAGAATTCCTTTCGGGAACACCCGACCAGTAACCTTTCCTGTTAGCCAAATCAAGGTGGCATCTGATCTTTCTGTTCGAATTTCATTTAGCGCTGACCAGTCACCCCGGAAAATGATATGGCTATCAATAATGACAAGTATTCGATCAGCGCCTTTAATGCTATCTGGCAGACTGCAATGATTAAAGCATAACTGCAGGCAGGTTATGTCTCGCATTAAAGCGGAAAGTCCTCTGTACAGCCGAAAATTATCCGTCAGGATGACTACCAATAATTCACTATTCACTATTCACTATTCACGAATTGCGTTCTCTTTTAAATGAAAAATAATGAAGTTATAAATTAACCCTGGGTGAATTAACGAAGTCTGGCCGCCATCCGGCGGCCAGACAGTCATTCAGCGATAGATAAAAGTCGTATTCACTTCATCGTTTCTGTATGACAAAATCCGGATATTCAGATATTTGGCACCAGCGTTTCACCGTTACTTTTTATAACATCGGCATACCAGTAGAAGCTCGCTTTTCTGTAGCGCTTAAGATCGCCCCGTCCCGTATCATCGCGATTGACGTAGATAAAGCCGTAACGCTTACCTAATTCCGCGGTGGAGTTACTGACCAGATCGATGGGGCCCCATGATGTGTATCCCATCACATCCACGCCATCTTCGATAGCTTCCCGGACCTGGTACAGGTGGTTATTCAGATAAGCGATACGGTAGTTGTCGTCAACCGTAAAGTCGTCTTGAAGAATATCTCTGGCACCCAGTCCGTTTTCGACAATGAACAGCGGCTTCTGATAACGATCCCACAGCATGTTTAACAGA
>NZ_JABXOU010000011.1:0-86164 GCF_014103035.1 Enterobacter sp. RHBSTW-01064
CGTATGCAGTGCTTAAAAAACACACGCGCTTAACGTTGGTTTGGGAGAAGCTGCGCGACGTGATATCGGCACGGGGTCAAATCAACTCCCGGAGATGAGTATGTTCGCTAGCGCATTTAGTGGCGCAAGCGGTTACTGCAAGCTACCTAATGGCGTAATATTGCAAAGTGCCGCCATTAGTGGCATTCCTGCTGGCGGTTCGCTTGAAGTCACCTATCCGATCCCTTTTCCTAACCTAATGATGTTTGTAATTGCAGCACCGGCGATCGCTGCTAATGGAACAACACCCATTTCAATTGCGATAGACGCAGCATCTGTAACCGACCCAAAAAAAACAATCATGATAAGGAATGTTTCAACAGTAAATAATGGTGGGACGCGCCTGTTTGCGTTAGGTAGATAGCGAATAGGCAAACAACGAATTTTATGCACCTATTTCACATAGTTCATAGCATTGAATCTTCATGTGAGAGGGCAAATATGGAATACTTTTACAGCGCTTCGACAAATGCTTTTTATCCAGCGGCTTTGTTGGACAGTTACAAACAGGCCGGAACTCTACCTGATGACATCCAATCAGTAGGGGAGGATGTTTTCATGGAATTTACCGCAACACAATTAGGTATGCGACGAGTGCCTAATCAGGAGGGGTTCCCCATGTGGGAGGCCATACCTGCAGTGGTGCTGACTCAGGACGAGATAAAAAGTAAAGCAAGAAAGTTGCGTGATAGCTTCATATCCGCAACAGATAGCATGCTCGTTTCAGACTACACCATAAACGATACCGAGCTCACCGAGGATGAAAGGGAGGAGCTAATGAGCGTCAGGCTCACCTTCAAGAAATGGCCTACAATTGATGGCTGGCCTGGTATAGCATTACCAGACATTCCTCAATGGTTATTGGTTGAGGCGGTTAATAATGGGTACAGAGTTTACAGCTGGCCTGAAGAGTAAAATCATAATATAAAGCACCATATGACATGGTGCTTTTAAATAACCTTTAATATCCTATCGCAAAGACAAATGCCCTCATTTCAGCAGTGGTTGCAGGATCTGATTTTATTGCTATCCCCCCGACACGAATCGTGGCTGTTACTTTGCCATTAATATTTGCGGTTGCGGTTTCAACAAGAGTTTCCCCTGAGTCAGAAGGAGTCGCATTTACTGTCAGTGCTGCGTTGGGGAAAGCAATCGGATAAGTGAAAGACGTTACTCCATCATACCCCTTAACCTGTGATCCGCTATTCAGGGGTGCACCTACAGATACAGTGCCCCATTGAAAAATGATTGCTGTTCCATCTGATAAAGGTAGCTTGACCCAGCCCGATGAAGAAGCATATCCGGTTGTAGCTGGCAGTTTTGCGCCTTCCCCTAAACCAACGTTTTGAATGAAATGCTAGCCGATTCTTGTTTACAATCAGTCACTTTTTAAAGGGTATTTAATTGGTTAAAAGTTATGCGAATTGGCTATGTTAGGGTGTCAACAAATGACCAAAATCCTGAATTGCAGCGTGATGCAATTGAACGAGCAAAATGTGAACTAATTTTTGAAGATAAAATGACCGGAGTTAAAGCAAAACGCCCGGGCCTGAACAAATTACTCAAAACCCTTAAACCCGGTGACACGGTTGTAGTTTGGAAACTTGATCGCTTGGGGCGCTCCTTGATCAATCTGGCCGATCTATTGCAAACATTTAAAAAAATGGATGTGAAATTTCTCTCCATAACGGAGGGGATTAACACCAATACGAGTATGGGGCGGTTTACTTTCCATATCATGTCAGCACTTGCTGAAATGGAAAGGGAAATCATCATTGAGCGAACCCGAGCAGGCTTGGCTGCAGCAAGAAAAAAAGGGCGTATTGGCGGGAGGCCTCCAAAATACTCTTACGATGAATGGCAGCAAATGGGGCGCTTAATCCGTAATGGATTAACCAGGAACCAAGTGGCAATCATCTATGACGTTGGTGTATCGACCCTCTATAGGAAATTTCCTGCATCTATGATGGAACAGGTTATGGATGATGATAATGAAGCTGATCAGGCCTATTTTGAAGAAAAAACTGATTGGGAGAAGGCCCTTGAGTTAGAGCCTAGGCCGTTCAGTTAACTTTCCTTAACTATGAAGCCCATTGCCAGGGCCTTTAGCTCCGCGCTAGGGCCCATTTTTTGATGCTCATAAGTCCCTGTCTTCAAGCGATTGATAGCCCTTATTCTTCTACCCATGAATCATTTCCTACCCATACAAATTACAGACTAAATAAGTTCCCTTCTGCGTTCTAACGTCATTTCAGGAGGGTACGTGTTCGCCAACTACGAAACTCTGTTTCTGGCTTTACTCCTGTCCCTGTTAAGCGGCACTGGCGTGTTCCTTCATGGAGTGCGTGAAAAGCGCATACCGGCTTCGTTTTTCAATCTGATAACGGAGTGGGTGATGGCGCTTATCGCTGGCGTAACAGGTTTTTACGTCGCCAGAAATCAGGGGTGGGAAGATAGCCTTATGTTCATTGCAGTGCTGGTTGCCAGCAACAATGGCCGGGAGGTATCAACCGCAATAAAAACGAAGTTCATCACTGTTCTTACGGCAATGATGGGCAGTAACAAAGGTGGGGAAACTCATGGGAAGTGAGCATTATTTTTTAATCTTTATGTGTGGTTTGGCTCTTTTTGACCGATTCGCTATACGTCGTAAAAGCGCCTTGATTATCAGCATTGGGGCCGCAGCTGTTAAACCGTATGCACTAGCCTTCCCGATCCTATTGGATATTAGGCGCAGTTGGATAAGCGATGCCCATATTGAATACAGCCTTCAAGATTTAAACAATCCAATGGTTGTTATCACTGGAAAAACGCGCCCTCTCGATGTCTCGCGCCGGGGGAGTAGGGAGGAGTTTTTATTGATAAACACTCGTTACCTTGAAAGCGGTCGGTGGGATCTGAAGGTACGTATTTTCAACGGTAACTGCCGTTTAAATCCGTTATATCGCATATTTCCACTGTCACATGTGATGGAAAAACAGTACACAATTAACATCGATCCAGAGGGCCGCCTGAATGTCGAAGGGTGAATACGTCCAGCTCAAATTTGAAGAGCTCAACGAGAAAGGCCTGACCAAGCTGACTAAAGCGATGGCGAAGGCTGGCTATGAAGTCGCTAAGGTTATACCAGCGGGAAAATCGCGAAAGAAAGATGGTATCGCTACGCGAACATTTACATTGATCGGCCTAGATGAACAGGTGATGGATGTCCAGGTTAACGACACAGGCGATATTTCCGGCATCAAAGTAAACGGCAAAACATCGCCCTATCAGCCAGTAAAATCGATTTCTGCCCTGGCACAATCCCTTTCAGCGCTATTCAAACGTGGCGCTACCGCTTTTCAAAAAGCACTTGCTCGAAAAATGGCTCGCGCAGCCAAGAAAAACCTCAATGGTAGCGATAAGAAGTCACCAGGCATTAAATCCAACGCGCAGCAACTGGCAGACGCCAAGTCAACGCGAGATGCTGTAAGCGACGATATCCAGCAGGTTAAGACTCGCTTGGGGGTGGTACAGACCAATACCGATAATGCGATGACCGAAGCTGAAAAGGTTAAAGCTGCTCTGAACCAGGAAACGGCCCGTACTCGGCAACTGAAAGAAGAAATTGCCCAACTGGAGGAAGTCGCGTGATCAAGAAGCCAATCCATATAAACACTCAGACCACGTTCGCTGAGTCATTATCCACGAATTTACCGGCGCGTTGGAGCGCTGAACCGTTAAGCGAAGATGATCTGTTATTAGAGGCCGCTACGCTTGAGGATATTGAACTTGCCTATTTGGGTAATGAAATCCTGGCAGAGAGCGATGGCGCGATGTTTGAAGCGATCACAACGAAGCGCTTAAAACTCGCTGCTACCATGCGCGCGTTTATTCGTGTACTTAATCGTGGACTCAATGGGACGGACATCAAAGCTGGTACCGATGAAGCGGGAGAGGATGACAATGGTTTGCCAACGATAGGTGGTGCTATTATTGGCAAAGTAAGACGTGTTGCTAATATTCCTGTTATGACTGCGCAGATCCCCCTCACCGACGGGCAAACCACCAGCATTATTTTCCATTCCCCTACAGCTGATAACGGACGGGTTAAAAACGACGATACGCTTGTAGCCTTCCAGTTTCTGCTGAATAAAAGGGACGTCACTCATGTTGTTGCGCCCATTGGCGGCCGCGATGTAACCCTTAATCAGGTATGCCAGGTACTTTCGAACCTCATTGAGCGTAACAGCGCAAAATTTCAGAAGGCTAAAGAACGGCAGGCTCAAATAAAGGCCGATATTGAAGGCTATCTAAGTGAGGCCGATAAGCTGGGAGATGAGCGTTCTACCCTAATAGAACAGGTGGAGAACGCTCAAAATGGCCTGGCAGAAAAACGTGACGCCCTGGCGTCTTTACAAGAGCGTCTGCTAAGCCAAAAGAATCTTAATGCAGAGCTCGAAGATAAGCGTAATAAGCTGCTTGCTGCAAAAGAAAATCCGACTCCTGATCGTGCCTTCACCAATCAGCTCCGTTCTATCAAAAACGGCTTAAGTATGGATGGTGTGTACACGCTCAGTAATGGAGCCGTTGTGAAATACAAAACTGTTGATGCGGCTGGTGGGCCAGAAAGTTTTGTCACCATCGATAGCGGTGATGAAAGCTACAGTCTTCAAGCTAAAGATATGCAGGGGAAAAGTATGGCAGATGCCGCTACCAAGCTTTTAAAAGCGTATCGCGAACATAACGCTGAAAAATATAAAGTGGTGGCGCAGCCGGTCGAACCTCTTTCTGAGCCTGAGCCTGAGCCTGAGCAGGAACCGCAACCGCAACCGGAACCGCAACCACAACCGGAACCTGACGGCATTGGACAATTCAAATACGCGTTGCAGCTGCGCCCCGCTTCGCTTGGCACTATACCCGATGGTAATACTGCCATCCTGCCTCGCCCGGAAAACGTTGACGATCCATATTACGATTACATGCGTCATGGTGCTGTTACGTATAACCGCAAGCTGACCGATGAAGAGGTCAAAGGGTTTGATCTCCTGTATCTTCCCGGCGGTGATGAACTGCAGTCTCTCGCGGAGCAGATCGCCAATGGCCGCATGAAAGAGTACGCGGCGCAATATCTGGAACAGTCGGAAGAAGACCCTGCAACCTTCAAAGCCCAAGTTAAGCTGTTTTTCCGCAAAGCCTTCCCGACCGTTGCATATCCGCTTGGGAATGAGCAGAATTTCTTCCTACTGAACGTACTGGCCGAGCTGAAAAAAGTTGCTGAAGCTGATGTGAACAATGGCACCAGTGAAGATGTGCCACCGGAGCAACCCCCGGTGGAAAATGGGCCAGCGGAAACAACCACAACAGGTACGGAAAAAGTGAGCGAAGCCGATCAGGAAGCCAACAAGGCACTGGACTATATCAAGTCCGTACCATCACAGTTTAATTCCCGTAACCTGGCGGAAATCAGCGCAGAGTTGGATCACGTCCAGGAGGCTGCTAACGCGCTCATAGCAGCAAGTCGTTTCGATGAAAACGAGACGTTAGTCGAAGCAGCTGTGGATCACCTGATTAAGATATTGGCTGAAGTTCAGCAGGGAGTTGCTTAATGGCATTGTCTATCATGGAACGCCTGGCACTGGGTAAAGAGCTGTCCGGATTAATGCAGGAGCAAAAATCCGCGTCAGTTATGCAGCGCATGACGATCGGCAAGCATATTGTTGAAGTGATGATCAAGCTTGGCCTGGGTGCAGCAGCAGAACCCAGGCCCGAAGAAGTGCCCGCCCCGGAACTGCCTCCGGAACCTGAAGATGCTCCTCAGGTCGTTAAAGACTTCTTGGCGGGAGTGTTCACAAAAGTGTCGCAGATGGAGTTCATCGATACGCTGCGCGCAATTGCAGAATACATCGGCCAGCACTTAACGCTGGATCAGGCCAAAGAGCAAACGGCCTTATGGGTGGCCCAAAACGGGTATACAGACTGAACATAGAGGGCTTAATGCCCTCTTAAAACGAGTGAATTAGCATGGCTAGTCGTGGAGTTAACAAGGTAATTTTGGTCGGAAATTTGGGCTCCGATCCTGAGATGCGTTATATGCCGAATGGTGGTGCGGTTGCCAACTTCACTTTGGCCACCTCTGAGAGCTGGCGTGATAAGCAGACCGGGGAGATGAAGGAACAGACGGAGTGGCATCGTGTTGTACTGTTTGGAAAGCTGGCAGAGGTAGCCGGTGAATACCTGCGTAAAGGCTCACAAGTCTTTATTGAAGGGCAGCTGCGTACCCGCAAATGGACAGATCAATCTGGCGCGGAAAAGTACACAACCGAAGTCGTGGTAAATGTTGGCGGTACCATGCAGATGCTTGGTGGACGGCAAGCTGGTGGAGCGCAGAACGGCGGTGGCCAGCAGGGCGGGTGGGGGCAATCGAACCAACCTCGCAGCGGCGGCCAGGCGTCCCCGGCTCCAAGCAATGATCCACCGATAGATTTTGATGATGATATTCCATTTGCAACAATCGGACTTCAGTACGGTAAGCACCGTATATATGCTTTGTAAATCACAGCCCCTCTATAGGGGCTTATTTATAAATTGAAATATAATGTTGGAAGTTTTCTAATAACTCATCGAATGAAACACACATTACATGCGTACTTTCAACTATTGTTTTAGAGGTTCGCCATTCTAAGCGGTCTAATTCCTGATTGGATAAATTCATGTTTTTACCAGTAATTATAATGCCAGAAAACTTTGCTCTTCTACTTCCGAAGGTATTAAGGAAGTCACCTGTGCCACGCATATCCTCTATCTTCCATAACCAGTCCATTAATTGCGAATGAGCACCTTCAAACCTTGGAGACCAGTCTGGAGTAGCTTTATTACCTTTTGATTTGAAGATGCTGTCAGGCCGACCATCCTCAAACTCAATTAATAAATATTGATGGTTCTTACTATCACCTACAATCATATCTGCTTTGAAATCACTATAGATGTCGAACTCAGAAGCATAACAATCAGCCTGTCTCATTTTAGGTAAATGATAACTTATCAGAAGATTAAGGTCAGGGCTTCTTTTGAAAAATGGCAGTATATCCCTTCTCTCTGATAGAGTGGGCTTTTGAGCTAGTAAATTCGAATAATCAGCGAGTTGAGAAATAGCGGCAGATTTTGAATATGTGTGCTTTTGTAAGTTTTTCATTCAGCCACCAATTGATCGGGTAAAGCGATATCAACTATCAAAATATTTTCTGCAACACCTTTTGTTATAGAGAAAAGTGCCCTTATTGGATAATCTCCTTGGTACGCATAAATTTTATTGGTATGGCCTTCGCTTATGATTCTTACGCGAGGGTTTCTTTCTATTTTCTTTATTTGATTTGGTTTGATACTTTCAAAATCAGTTGACATATCATTAACTAATTTTGTGACCATTTTTTTATCTTCATTTTTTAGGGAATTAATGGCGAGCATTGCACGCCTTAAAAAAACAACCTTCATATCTCTTTAGCCTCTTGACACATTATACAGATGTTAATCAACATAAAATTTATGATGCACGTAATTTTCTCACAGTCAAAATGCATCGTCACGCAGAAATACCAAACTCCCCACAATCCCTCTGACAAGGGGGATTTTATGACCATTTCCGTACAAACCGCGTTGTCAGCGGCGACAGACATCGAAGACGTTATTGCTGTGTTGGCGTCTTTATCCATCCAAGAAACCCGCACCGGCCGGGCTAGTTACGTCGTAACGAGCAAAGGGGCTGAGGTTAAGACCGCTTTCAAAGTCGTTGAGGCGACAGCATTGACCATCTCGAACAATCTAGATGGCACTATTAACCCTTATTTTCCTGCAGATCTTCAGCCACGGGACCGAACCCGCCTATCAAGCAAGCTCCAAGTGAGCAAGATCGCCTCCAGCTTGCGTCCTGCGCAACTTACCGACTCCGGGATGAGTAGCCATGGCGCGCCTATTGTCGGTCCTGATAACGTGGTTGAATCGGGTAATGGCCGGTCTATGGGGATTTGGCGTGCATATCAGCAAGACCAGGCAAATGACTATCGCCAGTACCTGATCGATCACGCCGCGGAATTTGGCTTAAAAGCGTCCGACATATCTGCAATGAAAATGCCGGTACTGGTGCGTGAGCGTGTGACCGAAGTTGACCGCGCCCAGTTCGCGCGGGACTCCAATATCTCAGATCTCCAGGAAATGGCCGCAAGCGAGAAAGCTTATGCAGATGCTCAATTCCTTTCAGAAAGCGTGATGGCGCTGTTTAATCCTTCAGAAGATGGAAACCTTCTGGCGCGCTCAAATGATGGTTTTATCCGGGCATTTTTACGTGAAATAGGTGACACGGCGACGGCAGGCCTTCTAACTACCGATGGGCGCCCGACGAAGCAACTTATTGACCGTGTGCAAAACGCGATTTTTGCCAAAGCCTACAAAGATGAGCGCCTTGTTCGACTTATTGCTGAAGAACCCGATCCGGAGATGCGTAATATTCTGACCGCGCTAAACACGGCGGCCAGCGATTTTGCACAAATGCAGTCATTATCTGGTGACATCCACCATGGCGCTGTGACCGGGCTGGTGGACGGCATCGAAACCATTGATGGCCTGGACAAGCAAGCTATCGCCGCGCTACAGGAAGCAATAAATCTGGTCAGAGAGGCCAAGGATAATGGCCAAGCGCTCGAAGAGGTTATTGCCCAGCGAGGATTGTTTGGTGAAAGCACTCTCGAAGCTGAGGCGCTGGCGCTTTTCATTGTCACCAATAACCGAAGTGCAAAACGCATGGGAGCTGCGTTCAAAACACTCGCGCAGAAAATTAATGACGAGTTGACGCACCAGCTGCAGGCTTTGGGTGATATGTTTGGCGGCGGTGAGGTTGATCTGCGAAGCGTGCTGGCGGCGGTTTCCGAGGAAATTGAGTCAGAGTTCGGGGAGGGAAAGGGACTGAACTTCGCTATGTTTGAAAGCGCCCCCGGGGAAGTGGACCCTTATATTTCGGATCTTATTTCCCGTGCTTCCGATGTTAGTGAGCTGGTCAGGATTGTGCGGCTCAGCGAGCAGATTAAAAGTAATGTGCACAGTGGCGAGCAAAACGTCAAAGACCTTGGTTTCAAGCTTCGTTTCTTCAATTACAACACCGTCCGAGAATGGATAAGTAACAACGGCTATAGCGATGGTGTAGTGCGGGCAATGATCAATTCAGTTGATAACAGCATGTTTTACAGCAGCGCGCTGAAAACAGCGATCGAAGATGGTCATGCGGCCCCTTCTTTGGTTGACCCGCGAAACATCCACTACGCGATAGAGCATCTTAATGATGCAGCACAAAATGGAGGCAATACTGAAAGGGTAATAAGGAATTTGCATCAACTTGAGAACCTTGTCCCTAGTGAAATTAGCTGGCCAGAAGTACAAGAAGCTTGCATTAAATGGTTCGCGACGAACCAAAAATTACCCCCAAACCTTAAAAAATCATTGTTGGCCAGCTTCACGAAAAAAATGAGTAGTGCCAAAACAGTGCAACAACTGGTAGCAGCGATCCAAAATGCAGAGAAGTTAGCCAAGAAAATGCTTTCTGACATTAGCGGAGTAATGGAATCCGGTAAGGCTGTACTGGAAAGAGTGGGGCTGAGTAGAGATATCGATATCAATGTTATCGCAGACGGCTATATATCCGCCCTGAACAGTCTAAAGCAGATTGGCACTGATGTGGACCCTGGAAATATTGGATTCCAGAGCACGGTAGATTTTTATATTGAACAAATAAATAAAGTGCAGGATAACCCGGAAAAGCTGAAGCCGTATTTGAAAGCTGTTTTTGACAAAAATTCCGGGTTAGCGCTTGATGTGCGTCATTTAAAAATGATTCTGCGGGCTCATCCTGAGCGAGACCGTTTAGAGCTTGAAATGGATGACCTGTCGAGGTTATTTAGTGATCGCGCTGCGTATCCTCCGGCTATAACGACCATGATTCACAAGAAGGTAAAAGCTGCCTTCGATACTCTTCTTGAAACCGGTGGCGTCACTGCAGAACAGGCGAGTGAGTGGAGTGAAGGCATTAGGCTGTCTGATCAAGTAGACAAGCTGACCGCACAAGACCAGCCTGACTACGGCCGCAAGGGTTTTAGTATAAAAGGGGTAGCCGCAAAAGCCTACGAGCTGGTGGGTGGCAATCTTGCTTCGTTAGACCACATTTATCATAGCGATGGCGTTAGGGCGTACGCTAACCGTAATGGGGTAATCGCTATAGAGGGCAATACTGACGGTGAGCATGTGCTTTGGCATGAGATAGGGCATCACATTGAATATTCTAATCCACACCTGCTTGAACGTGCGAAGGCCTTCCTCAAATCCAAAGCCGGTGATCGACTGACATATTACAACACCGGCACCAGGGGAGATGCTGAATATATGGTAAGGTCTGCCTTAAGTGACCGGTACATGTCTAAAATTTATATGGAACTAAACTTCAGTGCTAAGAGCGGTAAGCCGCTATCTAAACCACCGGCTTTAAACAATTGCCGCAGCACAGAGATTTTTTCTATGGGCATGCAACTGTATGCCGACCCGGAAGCAGCCGCAAAATCAGTTTTGAACGGTGATGGTTTGGTAGAGTTCTTCCTGGGATGCATGAAGGAGATACATCATGCGGATTAAGATCGCATCGCCGGAGAAACAGGACGGCGTGATTGAGTGCCATGAAGATGGTTCATTCATCATTGCCGAAGGTCAAATTACTATAGAGCAGATGGCAGAAGAGCTTCGCATTGTTCGTCCGAACTCTGCGACTGGCCTCGTTAATACTGTCAACTCAAGGCCTGAGTTTGTTCTTCGGAGCCTGGAGTATGTCGGTTGGTTGGTTGAGTGGCCAGAGGTAGCGGGTGCTGAAGTTGGCGATCAGAGCGAGGAAGACGAACCTGGTGACTTTAACGTGAATTGAGCAAAAGCCCGCTTTATGCGGGCTTTTTGTTTCGAGGTATAAGTTCGTAATCTGGGTGTTCGCCTGCCAGCAGCAGGAGGTACTGGAACTCTCCGGCCACAAGGAACCTGGTTCGTTCAGGGTCAGTGTTCTCTTTCAGCTGCCAAGCGCGAAGCTTGTAACCCATAATGTCGGCCAATTCTGTTTGGGTAAGATTCATACGGCTTCGGATAGCACGTATTGTCTCAGGTGTGTTTGGAGGTAAATCGCTCAATTTCTTCCTCAATTCTAAAACAGGCCAGTTAGGGCCCATTATAACACTATGACTTTAGTTCTTTACCCATTGCTGGTGGGCAGGTAATTCAAGCACTGCCAGACAGGGAACCCTGTCTTGTCTCTCAGTACGAGGGCGAAGAATGAAGCGCTCTCGCGTTCCATTTTCAGGTTCGGATGTGCGTCCATCGCCTGGCGCGCTTGCTCACGGGTAATGCTCCCTTTGGGAAGAGAGCTCTGAAGAGTTTTTATAATTTCGTTCATTTCTAAATTACATATTGTTCAAATATACATTTACTATATGCACGTTGTGCGTAATTAGCAATGACTTTCTGCACCTGTATAAATCACAGACTAACTACGATGCCGTGATACCGAAAAACCAGCACCTAGCGGCGAAACATGGCAGAGAAAGAAAAAAAACAGGGCTTTCGTAGTGCACTGAGAAAAGTTTTCACCGGCGGTGATGTGACCGCTGCTGACCCAGTTGTATTCATGAGTGGCCATAGCGTAGTAGCACGGTCTGGCTTGGCTTCATTGCGGCCTGGTGTTAAGCAAAATGCAGACGGAATGGTAAGCGCATCCGATTCGGTAAAACTCACTGCTGAACTGCCTGCAGAGCGGCTACAGCGCTACAACGTTCTTGAAGAAATGGCGAAGAGTCCTACCGTTTCAACCGCGCTTAATATTCACATCGCGCAGGCCCTCGCACCGTCAAAGAAAACAGGTATGTCATTTCAGATTGCCCCCAAAAACGGTGGCGACCCAGAAGCAGTTAAGCGTTGCGAGGAGCTCACGGCAGACCTTGGGACGATGATTAACGATGGCTTGCCGTCATGGGCAATGATTATGGCCATCTTTGGCGTTTCTTATGTTCGGCCATACGGTGAGCCGGGCCTTGGTATTACAGGTATTGATTCCAGTTATTACACCTTGCCTCATTTTGTGCAGGAGTTTACCCGTGGTAGCCAGCTGGTGGGCTACGGCGGTGACTATCTACTCGATACTGAGAAGATGAGCCGTGTTGTCGCTGAGCCATGGAGCCTAGTTTCAATCAAAAACCCCTATTGGATGCCCCAGCATAAGCTTATGCCGGTTGCTTACGGCACAAAGGGATACTCGCTGCTGGATGCTGAAAAAAATGCCCCTTTAACAGAAACGCAGAATTATGGGACGTCGTTTCTTGAATATAGCTACGAGCCTTTCCTGAATCTCTGCGCTGCTTTGACCGCGCTAAAGGCGACTCGTAATAACGCAGCTAAAATTGATCGTCTGATTGGTCTTACCACGAACACTCTCGACCCAGTTAACGCTGCTAACTACACACGAAATGTAACCCAGTCGCTTAAACGAAATGCCGAAATGGTCGCGAGTCGTTCAATCAATGCCAATGCTATGCCAACAGTTTTAAACCACATTGTCCCATTAATGGCAGATGGTAAAAACGGCATGGTGGTCGACACGCAGTCAATCCCTGCAGATATCACCGGCATTGAGGACGTCATGTTTCACCTGCGCCAATTGGCAGCCAGTTTGGGGATTGACGCGACAATGCTGGGATGGGCTGACATGATGAGTGGCGGGCTTGGAGAGGGAGGTTGGCAGCAAACAGCTATTCAGGCAGCACTGCGTGCGAACTGGATTCGACAAGGTTCAGCGCGAGCAATATACCGTCTCATTGATATACATCTAGCTTACAAGTACGGCAAAACCTACACGCCTGCAGACCGTCCTTTCGAAATACAATTCAACTCAATGAATACCGCGATCCAAGAAGAAGAAAATCGTGAGCTTGATGCCCGCGCTAACTTCGTTTCGATAATCGCACAGATCATGGATCAGGTTCAAAACAATCCCAAACTGGCTGGCAGCGAAGAGTTCATGCGGTACCTGTTCACTGATCAGCTTCGTATTGATGCTGACAGGCTTAATATCATGATCAAAGAGTTCGCCTCGAACGAACCAGCAGAAGATGAGCACGGGATGTATGAATCCGCCCCTGAGGCAGTTGGGGATGATCCAACAAAATGGACGACAGAGCAGTTAATTAATTTTGCAAAATTTGTGATGAGCAGCAACTAACCGGAGGGAAACATGCAGTCACTTAAAACGGTTACGGATCGATTCTCCCTCGTTGAGAAAATCCGTAAACACACCCCACAAAATGAGCGCAATTACGTCATTGAATCTGTCAGAAAGACATTCAATGCGGCGGAAACTCAGGAACGTATGGCGCTTGGGGAAATGTTTGGGTATTACGGGCATGGTCGCCGCGCGATGCACTACAAAAAGTCGAAAAGCCTCAATTTACCGGAGGTTACAGTAGTGATGGTGGACGGAAAGCCCGTGGTGCTAGATAACGTTCCTTCCAACCGAACAGTAGAGGTGAGCATTGATGATAACGGCATCATTACTCACACCCAGGAGATTTTAGACACAGACCCTGGACGAATTGTGCAGGGGATGATCAACTCCAATGCCGGTGGTTGGTCGTGGGCAACGCACGGACCGGATGGTGCGGTTTCTCTCGTTAATTCTTTCCATGGATTCGATTATGTAACAGTTCCGAACTACATCAGCTTGGATAAAAAATCTCTGATGCTTGAATCATCGGAAGAGAGCCGGTTGCTTATGCACGCTGAGCTGGTGGAGCAGGGCTTTAGTGAAAACGCCGCAACAGACTTGATCCATCATTTCGATTCAATGCGTTCGAATCAGGCCATGTTTGAAGCGGTTGAATATAACTCTGCCCTTGAGACATCCTTGATGTTGCGCGATATGGAGGTTGAGCGCCTGAAGAACCAGCTGGCCGACAACAACTTAATGTTAGAAAGCCAGGGTGAGAACGCACGCAAATGCCGTCGTATTTTACGAGACGCCATACAATCCATGCCGTTGTTTATTAGTGCTGAACAGCGCCAGGCTCTTTGTCGGATGGAAACTGAAGAGGATGCAACGATCGTAGCAGCAATGCTGGAATCGCTGGGTGCAAGCGCAACCTATGGCCTTCCTATACCTTCTGCCCAAAGGGATAAGCTGGTAACTGCAGAAAAACCTAAAGGCACACCGCTTATGTTCATTAGTAAGTAATCAAATGGTCATTTTCTAATGTACTGTATAAAGATGCACTGTTGATTAATCGAAAAGAAATAGGGTAGGATCGGCCACGTTGATCACCTGGATCAGGTGAGGCATTAGCGGTGGACAAAAACAAAAAAGTCGCCTTGCAGGGCGACTTTTCGGTACCGGATAAGGGTTGCAGCCTAAACCGGGAGTCATTCAACTAATGTCAAACAACATAATACTGAACAGTTCCATACCCGGCGAAAGGTAAGAAGGAACTGAACTGTTTCATTTCGAACAAACCACCACGGAAGTATCAAAATAAAACATGTGCAATTATACCATCCCCCGATCATCGCGCAATATCCGCTCATCAAATTCTGCGTTTTTCTTCACCAGTTACGTGCTGATTGTGGGGAAAAACAATGGTTAAGAATAATTATTCAGATTTTTTCTCAGGTTTTGGTTTTGAAAAAATCATTCGCTGCTGCCCACTTTTAAGTCAGACTCATTGCAACATCATCAGTGCGATGGGCAATCTTGCCGCGTCAACTGATCTCTATATGTTCAAAAATTCCTACCCTTACATCGCTCGAATGACAAATACCAGCGAAGGCACGGTGAGGAGGGCGATTTCTGCTGCTGTTAAGTGCGGAATTTTGGTAAAGACGCGCACGTATGATTCAGCGCGCATGAACGGCAGCAATCGATACCAGTTCTCGAATTCATTCCTTGAAATGGCGAAGCAAATCGCTATTGCATGCAAAGAGAAATCTGTCTCCATTTTTAACGAGTCACCACGGTTAAGGACGATTGCTAAAATGGTCTTTTCCGGGCTTCCTTGTAAGGATTTCCGGTCCGATCAGCATGATCAGTCACGGTCTGATCATGCTGATCGGACAAAAGAAAAGAAGACTAAACCATCTGATAAAAGAATAAAAAGACCATGCTTGGAGAAGCCTTCGGCCTCTCCAGCTGTGGATAAAATTAATAAGGTTCTACCAGAAGGGAATTCCGCTGTTCCGGAAGACGAGGTGTTCGCCGAGATGGCTGCAGCAAAAGCCCGATCTGACAAACACCGTCTTGATAAACGCCATGCTGCGCAGAAACTAATACATACGCAAGCTGAGAAGTTGGCAAAGAAATTCGCCTGGCTAAAGGGTGCTCCTGCTCGCAGGTCGCGGATGTCACACGATCCAATGTCGATAGGTGAATTTGACGGCATGCCTTCGTCGTGCACTATCCATGAGGCTATGGAATACGCCAAGAAGCGTGGTATGCGGTCGGAGTTTGAAGAAAGAAACTGGAGTATTCCCCCTGGGTTCAGGGGGAATAAGGGCTAGGCTTCGTTAATGGATAATGCTGCATCACCTGTTGGTAGCGCTTGAGTGGTGCGTGGTTCGCCAGTTGGCCAGCGATAACCGGTAACGCGTTCAGTCGAAAATGCACGGATGTTGACTGCATCTGACTGATTTCCACCGAGAACCAGGAGATCTCCATTCGGACGTTTGCCTACTACAAAGCCGACATGACCGCCGCCGCTGCGGGTGAACACAACAACACACCCATAGATAGGCGCGTCAAGCTTTTCGCCCCAGTCGAGGTAAGACTTTGCAGACTCAAAACGAGTTGAGGTAATACCAACTCGCTCCAACATTGCACCGGTGAAAGCGGCACACCATGGCGTTTCGTCATCCTTAATCCCGCCGCGCTTAATGTCGCGCCAGAATTGCAAAATTTCAGGGTTATGTTTCGGCCCGTGGATTTCGGCAAGGCCAATGTGCTTGCGACCTTCAATCAGCCAACGAGGTTCGATGTTTGACATGAAAAAACTCCAATCTATTAAATGGAGCTGTCATGTTGCCGAGGTTGTGATTTCGCCGTAAAAGTGTGGTTCCCACCCTACCGAAATAACACACTCAATACCCTTCACATTCACGCCGCACCACGCGGCATATCTGGATGTGAGGGATATTACCTTTGGATCATTTACTCGAAACGATTAACGATGCCAAAAGCGTTGACCGGCTTATCGAGATCGTCAGTCGATTACATAAACCGCGCTTAAAAGCCAGCTTCGGCGTCACTAAGGTTGATGGCGTTAGTATTCAAACAACCCGCCGCGCCGCGAACAGCGCAGCCGTAGCTCTTCTTCATTCGCTTCCTCCCGGTTTTGACGGCAGTCAATTGACTGATGAGCAAAGGCAGATACTTGCAGGCTATACCGGGGAAGGTGGCCTTAACGATGGCGAAGGCAGCCAATACGAATATTACACACCTCAGTTTATGGCTGAGGGCATCTGGGACTTGTTCTCTGATTATGGGATTGGTGGCGGGCATGTGCTGGAATCGTCTGCTGGTACCGGAATTTTCCAGGAAACAAAAAAGCAAGGCATGGTAATGACCAGTGCCGAACTCTCTCCTATATCTGGCCGAATCAATCAGTTGCTGCACCCGGAAGATGCGGTGAATATCGGTCCATTCGAAGCGTTAGCGGCAAAAGACGCTATGTACGATCATGCTGTCGGTAACGTACCTTTCGGTGATGGTCGCTCTGGGGTGGCTGGTCTTGATCCGGCTTATGCAAATGAAAAGAACGTGGGGAACTATTTCGTACTGCGCACCATCGATAAGGTGAAGCCAGGCGGGCTCGTGGTGCTGGTGGTGCCCAACGGCATGACAGATGGGAATAAATACAAAAAGCTACGCGAAAAAGTCAGTCGAAAAGCGGAATTCTTGGGTGCCCACCGAATGCCATCTGGCACGTTCTCCGAATCCGGTACCGACACGGTTGTTGACGTCTGGGTCTTACGAAAACATCCGGAGGAATTTGCCGAGCTCATAATTGACAGCAGCGATGCGCAGTTGCAATCCGCTAACGTGCTTTGGGACACTTTCGTAAAAGGGAAGTGGTTTATTTCGCCGGAAGGTAGCCGATTTGTTTATGGCGATATGGATCGCGCCAGCTTCCGTAATACGCTGGTGGTCAAGAAGGACGGCAGGGTATCAAACGAGTCGATGAAAACTGCGTTGTCCCGCCGTTTTGATAGCCGTATCGACTGGGATTCACTGGGGGTAGTAACTCTTGCTTGGCAAGGAGCAAAGCCCGGTGATAAGCGCCTAGTCGGAGACGTCTGGCATGAGTTTGACGGTATCCACTGGCATAAAGATTCCACCACTAGCAATTCCCGCCTGGACGCACAAATGTACGGTGCTGGCAGTTTTGGTGATCTGCAGACCGCCTTCAAATCAGCGAAGGGTATCTTGTCGCTGTCTTGGGCGCAAATCTCTGCCGTCGCAGCAGATTATCCGCGTGCTATTGATGATGACGTTAGCGCGATGATTCGCTTTGCCAAGAAGCAACGAGAAGGTGATCGTGAGCGAATTATGCGAGGCGCTCTGATTGGCCAGTTAATAAACCGGGCGCTTGATCTGCGCAATTTGGGCGTGAGCAGTGATGAGGAATTAGCCGATGCGGCCCGGCTGACTGCCGATGAAGTTGCGAAGTATGGCCCTCCACATGCGGTGAAATTAGATGACATTACCGATGCCGGAGCAAAAAACTGGATGACCTTCGCGGGGAACGTCAAGAAAGACGGTACGAACTCTGATCTCCTGGCAGGCCGCCTTGATGTTACCGAAGGCGCTGCGGGTATCGATTTCACCAAGCCAGAACAGGTCGTAGCGCATTTATTCAGTGATGTGGCACTCATGCCGATCACCCTTGAGCACTTCCGCGAAGTCTTCGCCGGTGTATTACCTGCTTCAGACGAGGACGCGCTGGAGTATTTGGCGAGATTCCCCGATATTGCTCTCGATGGGTATGGTTGCTTACTTCCTATCGGGCGCGCCACCAGCGGCGATATCACTACCAAGGTCGCCGCGCTTATTGCTTGGCGTGACAGTGCCACTGGCGAGCAAAAAGCCAACTTCGAACGTCAATTAGCTTTGATCGAAGAAAAGCGTGAATTTACACCGTTAAATAAGGTGACTGTAAATCTTAACGCGCGCTGGCTGGATCGCCGTCTGATTAAAGAATTCCTCGCGACACAGGGTTACGACGAGTTTAAATACACATCCTCAGATCTCGAAGTTGAAGACGGAATTCTGATATCGCCGGATGACTACGAAGGAAAAGACGGAGTATTTACCGGCTATCAGATGCGTACCGTTACAGGCCGGTCAGGTAACGAGTTCAAAAAGGCTAACAATAAAGACGGATTCCTGAACCAACTCGAAAACTATCTGAACGGCGTCAAACCACGTGGCCAGAACGCCAATGAATACCTCGATAAAATCGGCCAACTGGAAACCTCTTTTAATGACTGGTTACGCACCCACCCGCAAGCTGATGAGATAGCTCGCGATTATAACAATGCCTTCAATGGTTATATTCCGTTTGCGCATTCCAGCGCGCCTTTGGGTCTGGAAGGCATTAGCGGTGAAAGGCTGCCACTGACGTATCAGAACGAGGAGGTACGCCGCCTTTCTGAAGATGGGCGTGGGATCATGGGGTTCGGTACCGGGCTGGGTAAAACAACGACAGCGCTAGCGTTGGAAGCATATAACTTCGAAACGGGCCGCACCAAACGAACCTGCATTGTAGTACCTAAGGCTGTTTATCAAAACTGGTACCACGAAGCGCGCAGCTTCTACAGTGCTGAAGCCTTTAACGGCATGATGTTCGTCGGTTTGGATGAGGTGTTGGATGGTGATGGTAAAGCACTTACTGCGCCGGTGCTCGATGAAGATGGTCAGCCTAAAGTAAATAGCAAAGGCCAGCAGCTGTTCCGCAACGTCGTCAAAGAGTCAAGCAGCACCACTATCGCACAGCGACTCAACATCATCCCGTCCTCAAACTTGCGAATGGTTGTGATGACTAAAGAGCAATTTGCCTCAATTCCGTTACGTGATGACACCATAGAAAAAAACTCGCAGCAGGCCGTTTTTAATGCCGCTGAGATGGGGCGTTTAGATCTTGCTTCTGGCAAGCACCGTGACGCGCAAAAGAAGAATAAAATCAAGGACCGTGCAGCTGATACCGGCACGACCAAAAAGCAAAACGTTCCATATTTTGAAGATATGAACTTCGACAGCGTAATCGCTGATGAGGGCCACAATTACCGCAATTCCTTTGGTGCCGGGCGCGAAGCAGGCCAGCTTGCATACTTACCAAGTCCAGCTGTTTCCAAAATGGCCCGCGATATGGCCGTTAAAGCTGCGTACATGATGGATCGAAACAACGGGCGTGGTGTTGTGATGCTTACCGCCACTCCCCTGGTTAATAGCCCTATCGATGCTTTCAACATGTTGTCGACCGTCATTCCACAGGCCGATTGGCTGAAAATGGGGATCATTACCCCGGATGACTTTGTACGTGTGTTCGGTAAGACTGAGACGGTTCAGGTACAAAAAATCTCTGGTGAAGTTGAAGAGAAGCAGGGGCTGGTAGGTTTCCAGAACCTTGATGGCTTGCGCGGTATTTTCCACAGATGGACCACGCTTAAAACAGCTGCAGATGTTGGTGCTACGGTAAAAATACCGGATATAGAAGAGCGCACGATTCAGATCCCTATGACGCAGGCTCAGCAGGAAGCTTATGAGGAACTGCGTAAGCGTGCTCAGGAACTCAGTAGCCAAACAGAAACGATAGATGTCACAGCTGCGGACGGCACGACAACCCAAATGATGCGCATCAAGGGGCCGAATGAGAAGCCGGACGATTTTATATTCTCGATCATAAGGGATATGGATAAGGTCGCCATTGATCCGGACCTATACGCCGGTGCCATTACGTTCCAGTTTCCGCTGGATAATGAGGGGGCTGTTAATTCAATTGCAGCTTCACTCCCTGCTGTAGCTGGTGGCAAAGAGGCTGATGACGCTGAAGAGGCTGAAGAAGATGAGGTTGGTGGCCTGGTCAGCACCCGCACCAGCAAGGTGGTTAAAACCGCTGTAACTACTTACCCTAATCACGTTGAACTGCGTGCCAGCATCTCACTTGAGTCGGATATTCTGAAGGCTATCGCCGCTGCGGGCATCTCTATGCAGCTGGTATCCCACCCGGTTCCGCCAAAATATGCCGCTCTGATTGAGAACCTCCGGGAGGGGCTAACGCGTGGTAAACAGATCGTGTTTATCGATGAAAAAGCCCAGCACCAGAAGCTACGCAGAATCATTGCTGGCGCGCTGCAGCTGCCGGAAGCTGAAATTGGCATTATCAACGCGACGACCGTTAGCCAAGCCGGTGGAGTGAAGCTGAAAAAGGTAAAGCGCCCGAGCGAACCGACGGCCAACAAAGACGGTGAATATAAAGACGGAGCCTGGGAGTCGTATTACAGCAAATTAGCACTGTACGAAGATTACGTATCCGCAAAAAATGATGCTGGCCTTGAAGGGATGGAAGGGATAGCTGCGGATTATAACGAGGGACGCACCCGGATCATTATCTGCAATAAAAAGGCTGAAGTCGGAATAAATCTGCATATAGGCACAACGGACATTCATCATCTGACGCTTCCATGGACGCCAGCCAGTATTGATCAGCGTAATGGTCGAGGTGCTCGTGTTGGTTCGCCTCAGGAGAAGGTTAACGTCCACTACTATTGCGGGAAAGGTACCTTCGATGATTTCCGCCTTGATACGCTCAAGCGCAAGAAAGACTGGATCAAGATGGTAATGACGTCTGATCTGTCCGAAGTGACGAACGGAGATGCAGATGATGCCGATGAGCGAGCGGTAATGCTGGCCGCAAACCCGGATGAGCGCCGAGCCATTATGGAGCGCCAGGCCCGCGAGCGCGATGACCGCATTAAAGCTAAAGCCGTCCGAGAGGCTAATAACGCGCTCGACTCCTATCTAAAAGCGGCCAACGCCGCCGGTAAAGATGTCTCACAGATGGAAGCGGAGCTGGTCAGTCTACAAGAAAGGGTAGAAAAGACTCAGCTATCACTTGATCGTTTGATTGCTTCTGGGACTAATCGCAACGGGCAAAAGTCTACTGTCGATGTTCTCCGCGACCAGAAAAAAAGGGTTCGTGAGTTGCGTTTTGCTATATCTCGGGCAAAAGATGCGGATACCACGATGAAGCGGTCCCGTGGTGATATTGAGCGAGCGATAAAATTCGGTGTGTTGGATATCGATATCGATGTGGTTCAAAACCCGCATGATTATGTACGAACGGCTAAAAACGTGCTTTTGCATAAGGGTAGTTATTACCGCGCAGTTATTGATGAATCCCGCGACCTGACGGCTATTGTGCGTATCACTGCTATAGAGGCTGAGTCAGAAGAGTACCAGTGCCGTATTGCGTGGTTGGATAAGGACACCTACTCGTCGCGCTCCCCGGGCTCTACTGTGAAACTGCTGTTTAGCTCAGTTCTAGAGCCAGTGACCTTCGAAGAAGGAGTAGCAGAATCACGCGAAAGAGCTGCAAGCGGTGTAGAGAGCCAGCACCTATCTGCCACTCTCAATGTCGACCAGTTCTATGATGCGATCCGCAACGATGTCATGACGGTAACAGGGCCGAGCCGAGGGGGCTGGAGTGGTCCAGAGAAAATTCACTACTGGCCATTCCGGGAGAAGAGCGGGGCGTTAGCAATCGCGTATATCCCTGATGGTAAATTCAGCAACTCTGGCCGCCGTCGCAAGGATGAGGATGCTATTGAGGCCGAACAGTGGATCTACCCTAACGTCAATGACGAAGCTCTCAAACGTGAAATTACTCAGCACCAGAGTGGAGATGACGCGTTTCAGGCAAATGAAATTGAAGGTTTCCTTCGAGCATTGTTCGGCATGCAATACGACCGCGCGATGGAGCCTTATGGCAATCAGGCCAGCATGGATGATGTTACGTCGATCTTTGATTCTTGGATGGCTTCGCGCGAGCTCGATGGCCGAAGCCTGAACAGTGTCACAATTGAAGACCTGCGCAGCCTGTTCCGCAAACCTTCCGGAGAAGGCCTGGAAGCATTCTGGAAAGGGATTATCACAAATCGGCAGTTCCGCGCACAAATGAAGGACTTCAGTAACTCGTTCGACATTGATCGGATGTTTGAGCAGGTAAGGGATTCCCGCATAACCCGCAAAATTCAGCAAACGAAATTAGGGCTGGTGGAGTGGCGAAACGCACTATATCAGCAATACCTAGCCCTTAGTGATTCGGAGGCCTGGGCTCAACTCGATAGTGCGGCTAAGCAAGAGGTTCATGGTGCCCAAAGCACTGTCACCAATGCTGATAACCCACTGGAATCACCGGCTACCGTATGGATTAAGATCGGCGCGCTGGTCCATGCGTTTGAGGAGAAATACATAACTGCTGATGATTTTGCTGATTCAGTTGCTGTCAACCGACTTGTTGGCATGGCGATAGGTCACGCCAAACGCCTTAAAGCTGGTGAGTACGTAAATGATCTTCCTGCAACACTGCAGGGGGCCAGTTGGGAGGATTACGTATCCCTAAAAAATGGCGGTGCCAACGAGGGCGAGATAAGGGCAGTTTTAGAGGCTCAGGAATCGGCTCGCGAACAGCAAGCTATCGATGCGTCAGACACAGCTGATGCAGCTGCAGAAGCGGACTTTACAATCACCGTAAATGAAAACCCTATCCGTGGGCGGGCCCGAGTTCGTGGCCGCTGGTGGAGTGTAAGCGAGGACGCTGGAGCGGTTTACCTTATTGCTGACGTTCCTGGTTCCTCAACAATCCGCAAAGCGAAGGATGCCATCAAAGGAATTGGTGGGAAGTTTTGGAACTTTGAGGTTAACCCAGTAGCTGACATCGATTTAGATCGTCCGGCATGGATGGTTTCGACTCGCTATTCAATTGACGAAGTGCGCAAAATCATAGCTGAAGCAGCTTAATTATGGAGCGGCCCCGCGAGGGGCCGATAAAAGAATGACCACACTGATTGACACTGTTAAACCAACTGAAGCCTACCTTGAAGAAATCCTGCCGCAGGCGCTGGTGGATCGTAAAGAAGAGGAATTCGTTACGCTGTACTTAGAAAACATGTTTAAGCGTATATCTACCAATGCGGGGCTTTACCACCTATATGGCCCGTGGTGGCCAGCTCTCAAAACAATGCTATTAACTCGCGGGCTCACTGATTTAGGGCAAATCGTTGATAGTGATGTAGCTCAGATTTACCAAATGAGCCGACCGGCGCTAACCATTTTGGCGGCACAACTCTATGCAGATGAACGTTTTGCATCTAACTCGGTGAACAATCCAGTTCACATGTTAGAAACTGCCAGTTATGCTAACGACACTGAGCCATATATTTACACTTCATACGATGAGTCATTAGAAAAGTTCAAGTTAATGGGGGCGTGATGTATAAAAATCGTGCATTTACGATTGAAGATGTAAAAGCTTACGCTGAGAGCAAGGGCTACAACCTGGAATTTAAGCGCTATCACAAGGTATTCACCCTTACTAATAAAATGCAGCCAAAAAAATGGGGATGGGTCTTCTTTCCTCACACTGAGGAGAAGTTGGTCGCAAAGGTTAATGACCTAGATCAGGCTGGCTGGCGAGTGGCTGTTGATTTAACCATCGAACGTATTGAAAAGACTATTACGGAAGTTTAGTGGTCTAATATATTGAATTTATTGCCGAGAATAGTTCTAAATATCGCCAATTGTCACAGCGCAAAGATAATACGTTTAATGTGAAGTAGCATCTTAAATGAAATTTTCAAAGGCTTCAGGTGAGCGATGGTAGGGAAGCGGCGACCAGCGAGGTCCAAAGCACTAAAGCGCCTGGAAGAGCGTGAATTTCTTTCCCCTCATGCCATCGCTCTGCGTTTACTGGAAAAGAATCCAGACCTGATTAAGGGCAACGGTGAACATTACGATCAAGTACGCGTTTTGGATTGGCTGGAACGCAACATGAAAGATGTTTACCGCTATACCCATGCAACCCCCAATGGTGGGTTAAGAAGCAAAATTACCGCGATTAAGATGGTTGCCGAAGGCCAGAAGAAGGGCTATCCGGACCTTAGCATAGATCTTGCTCGCGGGGGCTATCACGGTATGCGAATTGAAATGAAACATGGTTTTAATCGGTTGACGACAGAGCAGATTGATTGGATGTCGCGTCTTTCTGATGCCGGATATTACTGTTTTGAAGCCCGTAGTCCTGAAGAGGCTATAGAGGCGATTAAAGAATATGTCAGTCTTGATGAGTGGGGTTAGGGCTTTGTATTTGATGAATATCATGGATGTTTTACCTGTTGGTGCTGTCATTCTCGCTCGTCGTGAGAATTGGGTAGGTGCTCGTTTTATTGAGATCTTTAAGTTGAAAAATGGCACGCCGGATGTTCGATGCCCGATCACCGGTGAGCATGAGTTTATCCATCCAGCTGAATACGCCGCTGGGGATTGGGAGGCTATATCATGACGCGATTATATTATTGCTCATTGTCGTTCGCTGATGACGGCGGCCGTGTGCAAAGCACTACAATGAAAACGCCAACTAAGGTTATTACGGACAAAATGCTGCGAGAAGGACAAATGGCACTCGGTATGAGTGAGAACGCAGCGCTACTTGCGGCCTGTTGGCTGGGCAAGATGACTGATAAAGAGTATGCCGAAGGGGTTAAGCCCATTTCGAAGGTTCGGATTGCAAAATACGCGACGTATGCGCTCACGCCATTTCTGATAGTGGCACTCGCCGCTGTCCTAGCGCGCTTCTTCTGAACATAACCGCCAAATGGCGGTTTCTTTTTGGTTAAAATTCGCTATTTACTAATAGTTAATTTCTAATATAATTCGTTAGAAAATAAAACTTGGGAACGGCGAAATGTTACAACCAACTGCAGCGCAAACCACTAAAGAAGACTTACTCATTGCTGAAATTGAATCAATGCGTAGCCAGATCGTCCTTATCCAGAAAAGGACTACTGGTGATGATCTGACTTCCCGACTGTTTGATACAGCTTTAATGACCATTGATAGCCTGTTAGAGCGTTTCGATGAAAGGCTGAACGCAGAGGCTGAGGATTACAACGCCCTTGCGGATCGTTTTGAAGCTTTCCACGAAAAAACCCGCCAGGCGATGAATACGCTTTCCTTGGTCCTTAACGCGCCGGTAGACATCGACACTCTCGAACAATCTATTCTTGACCTCCGCAAGATAAATACTGACACCCTTGAGCAGGTAGCACTTAAGCTCGACCAGCTGAAGGCTCGATCCGTAGCAACTGAAACAGAGCTTAAGCAGTACAAGAAAGCTTATCCGACAACTCTCACTGAGCGGATCGATTCTCTCGAAAAGGACAATCGGAGCCTCAAAAGAGAGCGCCGCGAGCTAAGAGAAGCGAATACTCAGCTAAACCAGAAATTCATAAAACAAACAGCGAACTTAACACAGGCGAATAAGCGGTTAACCCTAGCCGAAACCAAAGTCGAAGAGCTGCGCGCACAATGCCATCAGATCGGGGAAGAGTTAAATGTGGCCGCTGGATTTGGTACGACTCCTGAATCGTTCTCAATGATTTTTAATGGCCATGATGCAGTTGGTTATATTCATACCCATCCATACGGATTGACGGCCACCAGCGCACTTAAAACCGAAATCCTGACAATGGCCAATATCCATTATCAGATTCGCACTACCGTTCTTCTTTCAATGGATGTCCTGCCTTCCATCTGGGGAGTGCCGATTTATGTTCGAATGGATGGTTTTGCTGAAGAGTGGAACAACGAGATAGACGAATGCTTGGCCGATAAGATAATGACCTATCTCAAAGATGCGTTTCCAAAGCTGCATTCACGTATCGTTGCCTCTAAATCAGCTTCAGTGGACGAGCTTAAGATGCGTCCTGAGACTTTGGCTGCTATCAGAAATTCAAAATTTGACACAGTACATAGCGTCGCTTGTATCCCGTCTGCTTTCCACGAACACATCCCGTTTATGCAGGGGGAGCAGCGTAACGAAGTTATTAATGCTTGCCGCGTTTGGGCGGATCAGTGGGATAGCGCTAACGGTGGGGTGGAGCAATTATACGTTGAAGCCAAAACGAAGAAGGCTCCCAAGTTCAACACTGTTAGAAAATGATAATTTATTTGCGCACAAGGGTTGATTAGGTAGCTTAGCTTACATACAATCCATTCTGTTGTCGGTGCTGGTGGTTAAACTTATTTGCTTGCTACTTTCGCTAACAAACAGCACCGACAAATTAAAGTGTTAGAAAATTGTACTGATGCGCCGTTCCATAAGCGCCGCAGCACGCAAAGAGGATGGTCTGGCAGTAGTCATAAATCTGTGGGCCAGGTTCGGGCTGTTACGGGTCATCCTCTTTGTGTGAACTGCAAAGCTCCACAAACAGTTCGATTCGGGCCGCTCCTGATGCGTTTTATTACCTTTACGCTGGTGGAGTGAATTGGAGAAGGTGAACGGCATGTAGCCCTCCCTGTCACGGCAGTGAACGCGGTTGACGACGTAATCCCGCGCATAGAATGCCCCGTGAGGCTCAAACCCCGTCCGCCTGGCCCTCGTAAGGGGCTAAAACACGGTGCAAACGTGACGCAAGACTGGCGAGGTTTTTTATCTTTAGCCTCGAAAAGACGCCAGCGGCCAGGTTGACCAGACGCCTGAGTGGCCGTGCCGGGATAAGCGCCGGTAAACATTCTCAACATGAAAGCGCACTGCTTTCTACCTCTGTGGGGACAGGGTTTTTGCAGGGCAGTGTGTTTTCATGTTGCGGTAATGCGGCTCAGCGCACGCGGTAATTAGTGAAGTCATTTTGCCATTAGATATCACCATTTCCTTATGAGGCCGCTGGTGGTTGTTCACTGACCGAACCAGCAGGGGGAGGCACCCCCGCCGCAACAAATTATTGCTGTGTGTAGTCTTTGCCCATCTCCCACGGTGGGCATTTTTTTAGAACACAACAGGTAAGGTCATTTAGTGCTATGGGTTGTCTACTTTGCATTCAATTTGAAGGAGTGCATTGCCTCGCAGTAAGTGTCCTTTCCGTTGTGGTGAATTGCAGCTCTATGAAGCAACCAGAAGATAAGCGCCTGGCGCCACAGCACACAACAGAGTGAATCATTCTTGCCTCTGGTCCGGCATCGCGACTGGTGGGGGCGGGTAGCCACGCAAGCCGTATCGCGCTACGGCCCGAGTGGAGTTAAGCGAGGAGAACCTTATCGGGGGAGTGAAGCCCCGGGGGGATGGTTCACCCTGTTGTGGATGTAGCTCAATTGGAACAGAGCGCCTCCTGAAGGGGGAGTTGAGCGCTACCTAAGGATCATAACCCAGGGTATCTCATGCGGTCCGGCCGGACGTTATCTGGGTTCGAGTCCCAGCGCCACAGCGCTATCAAACATGTAGGAACGGTTATGCAAAGAGCTATTTTGAGGGTGTTCGGGCTAGGTTCGATAACTCTCATAGGTATTACCCTGATGGTCGCTCTGTTCGCCGAGCCTGACATGGCCACAGGTAAGACATTGCTCTACTACAACCTGCTCAATACTGCGATCTGGTTTGTCATAGCAGCCTTGTCACGGAAAAATTTTAACGCATTGGGTGTTTAGATGAATTTCTGGGAGTTCTTCGATAAGAATCCAGGTTGGACGATTCTGGCGCTACTGGTGGGTGCATATTGCGTTGAGCAAACAGCTAAGGCGCTGCGCAAACCTAAGACTAAACCCAAACGCAATTGAAAAAGGCCCTTTAGCTCAGCGGTTAGAGCTGTCGGCTCATAACCGATAGGTCGCCGGTTCAAACCCGGCAGGGGCCACCACTTTGGTTGTAACGATGCAGGCTGGGTGTATGGCACATGCACCCATTAAGCAGTCCGGATCAGTAGCGGGACCTTTAACCGCTGTCTTACTGCTTTTCGGGTAGCTGGAATGTGCAATGTCTCCCACTGTCCTGGGTGCGGCGATTCACCATCGCGACGGTTCGGTGTGACGGCCAGGTAGAGACTGGCGCAAAATCGAGAGGGTGTTATTCATTCAGCGTCCTTGCTCTCGGAATAGCGTTGGTGAAACATTGCCTGGACGAGCAAATAACATCCTCCCCATTTTGAACCATTCGAAGACTTTCACGGCCAATAGGCCACTCAAGTAAGACGTGATGAAGCCGAGCCGGTATGACCGGCTTTCGGCATATCTGCAGTAAGGGGAATGACGTGGCAAAAGCTGTAGAAATGGTGCTATCGGAACAGGATCAGGTGCTCAGTGATTTCCTTGGTCGCCGTTGGGACTGGAGCAATCAAAAACATGATTTTTACACAGCCCTGGTGCGTAAAAAGTTCAGCGTAGACACTCAGTTTGAGGGAGCGCGCACAAGGGTGTCAGTTACGGCATTTGGGTTCACTCTATCCGCTGTAGACGAAGAGCCATTTAAGGCATTGGCAGAAGCTGCAGTGAGAACGATACGATTCCATGAAGCCACCACGAATGGGGATATTCAGCTGGCCAAAGAGAGCGTTACGTTTGCCACAGCTTACCATTGGCTTCTCCGGGGATTGGATATAAGACGGGCCAACTGGCCGAAAGGGAAATATGTCTCGCTGATCATGGGGCTGGTGGGGGATCAAAGCAGCGTAGCGAGCTTTATGCCGGACGAATTATTCCAAGTGGTATCAGGTACGTCCTTACCAATGATGCCACGACTGGTGATGACTGATGGCGAACAGCAGGCGCGATATGATTGGTGCGCGATTGGTGTTGACATCATGGCTACTGATTGGGAGGCATTCTGATGACCGGTTTACAAAAAACAAAACGAAAACTAATTTCTGATATGCACGAATGTGATTATCCGCGCATTAATTTTCTAACGAATTTCAACATTTAGCTAGTCTACCTGCGATTCATTAACCCCGTAACATCCCTCCCGTGAAGTTTTCCCCGGAGGGATGAATGGGCCAGATTAGTAGCGCTGAAATAGCAGACATCATGTTAAGGCATGGTGATTTTCTCACGGTGACGGAAGTTACACGTCTTGCCGCATCTGAATACCCCACACTATTAGTCACTCGCGATCGCGTTACTAACATCATTCGTCACTTCGCTCGCTCCAAACGCGCTCAATGTGAGCGAGAGGAGGGGGTCTACCCGCATCGCTACCGTTTGCACGGCCTTTATGGCTATCAGTTCAAGGTCCGTGGCCGGATTCCTGATTACGGCAGCCTAATGGTGGAAAACACGTCAAAAGCGCTGGTGGAGAGCTCGGAGCGAAATCGCCGGGAAGTGGTCAATATGGCTAACCGTATCTGGAACAGCGCCGTTCGCTCACGTAAGGCCACTGCATGAGCGGCATTAGCTGGGATGAGCACCGTGAAAGGTTCGCGGCGCAACGTGCGGACACCGGCATTACTATCAAAGAGTACAGCGAGCAAAACGGCCTGAGTTTCAACACGGCCAGAAAACACCTGAACCTGAAAAAGAACTCGGCAATGAATGCTGATCAGGCAGGAGATCATTTAGGGGATCATTCCGGGAAAGCGGTAAAAAAAACACGCCACACAAGAGCAAATAACAAACAAAATACGACTAATAATAACTCAAAACTTACAAAAGCTGACAAATTGGTGGGTGATAAATCATTCCGTGCACCCCCAAAAAAGCGCACATCTGATTCCAAGTTACAATCAAATAAAAACAATAGGATAGGAGATAGAAGGGCCGGATCACTCGATGCCAATGATCCGCAAATGATCCCCGAAAAGGCAGCTAAAAAAGGGATCAAGAAAACGGCGAAAGCAACAAAGGGGAAAATGATCCCCTTGCTTGGTTCTAACGTCGTTGCATTACCTTCTAGCGAAGCTACCAAAAAGATGCTCGAACAGGGGCCAGAGCACCATCTGCGCCTTGTCATTGAGATGGCTAACGAGTCAGCGCTTCGATACCGGGCAGCGGTTGATCAGGAGGCAGCGAGGCTTCAGGAGGAAATAGATGATATTCAACCTGGTGATGAGATAGAGGGCGTGCATCCCTCAATTAAGTTGCGTGGGTTGTTAGAAGATTCCGCTTACTTCATGAATGACTTCACCAGTCGCCTGGCCGCCATCTATCAGGGCGAAAGTAAGCTACAGCAGGGTGCAGAGAAGCTCAGGCAGGCTGCGCGGCAACAGCAATTCAAAGAGGCAGAAGCTCAAGAGAAGCTGGGGCTAGCTCGTGAGCAGATGGAGATGAAGCGCAGGGAATTAGAGCACCGCATAGGGGCAGACGCACGCGCGGCTCGGGTCATCGCCACAGCTCTACGTATGCGTGAGCGCGAGGAACTGGATGATATTGGTGTCGCTGAATATATTGAGCGTCAAGGCGTATCCGTTCCGGCAATGTTGGCCGCCCAGGCTTTACGAGCTATTGCCGCTATTGAACCACCAGTTGCCGATAACACTGTAGATGAAGAGCAGCTTGAAAAAGACGCACAGGCATATCATCAGCAGCAGAGAGAGCACCCAGAATGGCTAGCCAACCGCCGTGCTGAAGTGGCGAAAGTGGTTGAAGAGTTAGGTTGTGGTGATATCGATGCCACCGGCGACCGCAAGGCCGGTGAGTTTGACGCTGGTGATGAAGATTTGGATCTGGACCCGTCGGCCACCAGCGACATTTATGATGTTCCAAATGATGCGTATGACGATGATGAAGAGATAGCGATTGACCCGCCGGAGGAGGTTTAATGTCCGGCGCAAGGAAGCTTAAGTGTGTCACTACCGACCCTCGCTGGCGCGATATGGCGGTTAAGTACCGCTATGACTATGCCCGCGCCGTTGTAGAGCTCTTCGGGATGATGCCATCACCCCAGCAGCAGGAAATCATTGAATCCGTTCAGGGCGTCGGCAGCCGCACAACGGTAACATCCGGGCATGGTACGGGTAAGTCGTCGCTTACGGCTATGCTACTACTGATCTATATGATTCTGTACCCCGATGCCCGTGTGGTTATCGTGGCCAACAAAATCGCACAGGTTAAAACTGGCGTATTCAAGTACGTGAAAACGTATTGGGCCAATGCCATTAAACGTCACGGATGGCTACAAAACTACTTTGTTTTGTCGGATACCATGTTCTATGAACGCTCGCGCAAAGGTATCTGGGAAGTCCTCTGCAAGGGCTACCGCCTCGGTAACGAAGAAGCGCTGGCAGGTGAGCACGCAGCGCACTTGTTACTAATTCTCGATGAAGCCTCTGGTATCTCCGACAAAGCGATCGGGGTAATGACCGGTGCACTGACAGAGCTCGATAACCGCATGCTGATGCTGTCCCAGCCGACACGTCCAAGCGGATATTTTTACGATTCACACCATACCCTCGCAAAAAACCCGGATAACCCAAACGGTATATGGACATCCATTGTCCTCAATTCCGAAGAATCTCCCTTCGTTACCACACAGTTCATCAAGCAAAAGCTGTTGGAGTACGGCGGGCGTGACTCTCTCGAATACATGGTTAAGGTATTGGGTCAGTTCCCGCGCGAGATTGCTGGTTATCTGCTGGGACGTGATGAGTGCGATCGAGCTGCTCGCCGACGCGTTCTGCTGGAAAAAGGTTGGGGATGGGTGGCGACCGCCGACGTCGGCAATGGACGCGATAAATCTGTCCTCAACATACAGAAGGTATCCGGGCATCGGGAGAAACGACGTGTCGTTAGCTTCAAGATACTGGAGATGCCAGGTACTATGGACCCGCTTGCATTTGGGGACTTCATTTTCAATGAGTGCACACCGGATAAATACCCGAACATAACTATTGCCGTAGATGCTGACGGCTTCGGTTCGGATACGTGTGCTCAGTTGGTTCGCCGCGGCGCTAATCCTGTGCGCATACGCTGGGGTAAGCCTATGTTTGCGCAGAAAGATAAGGATCGCTTCGTAAACCAGCGTGCCTACGCGAATATTATGGCCCGTGACGCTATTAAGTCAGGCAGAATGCGCATTGACGCGAGTCCGAAAACAGCTGAGCAAGCCTCTAAAATCCCATACATGATGAACGAGGAAGGGCGTCTTGTGATGATGCGTAAGGAGCACATGCGCCAAAAGCTAAATATCAAATCCCCCGATCGCTGGGACACTTACTGCTTCACCTTTATCGTGGATTACGTGCCTGCAGATGAAGATGTTGGGGGAGAGATGGAAGCATTCAGGGAGGAAGCGCTATCCAGTATGGATGTGGTAGACCTGGATTTGTAAGCCCCTTCCTTGGGGCCTTAGCATTAGTCTGTGAATTCACCATCACGTAATTGGCGAGTGCCTTCAATCACTTCATAGGCACGGTCCATCCCTTCACGCATAAGCTCCAACGTTCGATCGTGGTCGTTAGAATATGCACCTACAAAAATGATGAATTCCAATTGAGGCGCGCCCATTTCCGGGTAGCAGCCAAAACTATGGAAAGCAGCCTGCCATTTTCCAGAGGTATTGCTAGGCACGTAAAAAACCTGAGCTGGCCGCATGCCGTCCATGAACTCTTCATGCGTTGCTTTACCATTAGGATCGTCATTTACTCGTGCATGCCCATCGAAAAAGTAATTGCTGACACTCTGCAATCCTTCAACGTATGTGACCTTGCCAGAGTACGTTTCTTTTACAAGCAGATAGACTTCACGACGCTGAATCGTCATTTTTATTCCTTTTGCTGTGAATAGTTATGGCTTAGAAATCTCTACCTGCAAGCGCAGGAATTTATAAGTGTTTATTTTTTAAGTTTGGCCGCGCGAGGGGTGTAAACCTTCGCTTCGCCTTGTGCCTTCTCGAAAGAGATGCCATGACGCGCCTCTATCTCTTTTCCATACAGGGCACGGGCGCTGCGAAGTTTGATTTTTCCAATATCATCACCGGCGGCCGCAATGGCATCAATCAATTCAGCGTCCATAGTGTTCACCTTTTCAAGCATCACGCGGGCATTCTTGAACTTTGCCACCATGACAGGTCTAAGCGCTGGTGGTGCATCGCGCAGACGCTCGGCTTCCAGCTTAGAAAATTTAGCTGTGCGGGCCTCGATGCACTTCTGAATGTACGATCTGGTCATGCTGGTGCGTTGTGCCATATCGAGATCACTGACTCGGTATAGCTTGTATTCACCAAGTGGGGCGCATGGTACAGGCAACACGTCATCGTACATTGTTGCGCTACGGCGTTCCGATTGATCAACTACTGGTACGTGTAAGCCCGGTATTTGTGCAAAAATCAGCGCCCCGTGGGAGCCGACACGGTAACGAGTAAGAGCCCCACCTTTAGATTTCGCAGTGCCGATTACCGCCTCGGTAAAGGAAGTTTTTCTAACGCGAAACTTTGAACCAGCAGGTTCATTTTCAAAGATTTTTCTCTCGGCAAGCATAGGGCGAATCACTGGTGCCAGCACCGGAGAAGCACGTCCTTTTTTGATAATGGAATCGTACTTTTTCAGGATCTGCTCGCGCGTAAGTGTAGTAGAAGGCGTCGCACGGCGATGATAAATCTGGGTGGCCTGTGCTGTATCCTCGACAATAAATGGTACTGGTAGGAAAGTTGGTTCAGGGATGGCGAGCGTTGCTGCGCCCTCTTCTGCCTGGCATAAGTCAGCAAACTCCTGCCATTTCCGTAAACACTCTTTCGCTTCGTCCAGAACCGCACCGTCTGAGGTCACAGCAATGAAACGGAAGGCATCACCATTACCATTGGTGTCATGGAACACTTCATGCTCCGCCAAAATAGCCCGCCAGCGCTCAGCAACGGCGATGAAATTTCGGTATTCCTTTTCAAGTGCAGTTTTCTTCATAAGCCCTCAAAATGTTGTAGGGGTTTTCTAATATAAATCATTAACGGCAAATGTATCCGCTTCGCTCAGATTCGTAAATAGGATGTAGCTGTATATTCGTTAGAAAATATCAACCGCCCTCACTGATCAATCACATTGCTATTGATCGTTATGGCCTATCAGCCAATAAATGCGGGGTGTTTTGAAACCCGTATAAATATCCGGCGCTTAGAGGAATTCCTAACTTTAAATAATTAGCATTATTTAAAGTTAGGTTATAATGTAGAGGAAATGAGCAAACCTGATGCGCGTGACAGAAATCGCTTCAAAGACGAGGCGTTACAATTTTTATAATTACTTATAACTACCCTGTCATTTTTCTATTTTTCACGTAGCGTCACCAGTATATAGAAAGGTAATAGTTTCATGGGTGATCTAATCCTAAAAAGTGATAACGCTGGCTTCCTCCGAAATGTCGGTAGTCAGCACAAAGAGGCAGCGCAAAATCTCCTTCATTTTCTGCGCGACCAAGGAGCTTACTCAAAGAACACGCTTCGCGATCTGCGCCTGGTCTTTGAAGCATGGGTGCGCTGGTGCTCTGCGCGCGGGTTGACTTGGTACCCGATAGATCCAGAAGCTGTGAGGGAATATCTACTGCAGCTCTATAATTCCGGCCGCGCCTCGACCACAACGGACAAACATTACGCCATGCTCAACATGTTTCTTGCACAGTGTGGCCAGCCGTCTCTGGCCACCAGCAAAAGCGTATCACTTCTGATGAGGAGGATCAGGCGTGAAGCAGTAACGGAAAACAATGAGCAAACCGGCCAGGCGGTACCGTTGCATTGGGATGACCTCAGGCTGCTTGATGTTTTACTTTCCCGTTCCGGTCGGCTGGTGGACCTCCGCAACCGAGCTTTTCTTTACGTAGCATATAACTCACTGCTGCGAATGAGTGAAATGGCCCGTATTCGGGTGCGTGATTTAGAAATGATAGGTGACACTGTAACGGTTCATGTGGGCCACACCAAAACGAGTGTTACGGCTGCAGGCATAGAGAAGCGCTTGGCCCGCTGTACCACGTCCGTTCTTGAAGACTGGCTCAAAGCCTCTGGGTTGACCGAACATCCCAATGCCGTTCTCTTTCCGCCGGTGCATCGCTCTAATAAGGCAAAAGTAACAGATAAGCCTTTGACGGCACCGGCGCTTGAAAAAATATTTAGTGACGCATGGCAACTTGCGGGCAAGCGTGACGTAGCGGCAAATAAAGGTCGTTATAGGACCTGGACCGGACATAGTGCACGTGTCGGTGCTGCAATGGATATGGCAGATAAACAAGTTTCTATCGTCGAAATAATGCGCGAAGGCACCTGGAGTAAACCGGAAACTCTAATGCGTTATTTAAGAAAATCTTCAAAGACTGTTAGTGCAAACAGCAAGTTAATGGATTCCTAAGTGGCATTTTCTAATAATAACTTGTAAGCAGTGTATTTTCCTGTAAATTACCCTCGAACCACAGGAGGGTGAATTGCAGGACTCAATTCAGAGCACCAGCCGCTTCGAAGTTGACGGCGTTGTTGTAACATTCGCCGCCGGAATTAAACGCCAAAAGCCCGTAGTCGTTTTCGGCATTTATACCGGTCTTGAAGCGGTCCCTGTATTTTCTCTCGATAAAGAATGGCAGACCATTGAAGGCGCGATCCATTACGTCCAGCATGTGTCTGTCGTAGCTGCCGAAAAATTCCTGGCCCACTATCAGGAACATTACCAGGCTATGACTGAACAGGTTAACCGCGTTTTTGCGCGCGAGCATACCGGCTTTATTGCCCCGGACACCAACAAGGGACGATTCCCTTCCCGGGGGTGTAAGTGATTTATCCAACACTCAACTGTTACCCATCCTCTTACCCAGAGCTATCTAAGCAGTTGGTGGCGTTCTTCATTGATGCCTCTGGTGAATGGGTGCCTCCGTGCAATATCTACCCTTTCTTTTTGGCTGATGGTGAGTTTCGCGCCCGCAATGAGTTACGCAACCTCTGCCAGCAAGGAATCTTGCGCAAGGACGCGCGCGGCTATCAGCTGGCCATGCCCGTTGAAGAAGCCCGGGCGATTTTTGCTTACAAAGAAACGGCTACTCAGCGGTTGATGATGGCCGAAATACTCCATAAAGGATTTGTTTACGCTCGTCAGTTCCAACTGGCAGGCAAGGCCGATGCTACCCAGTTTCTACGCGCCGCACGCGCGCTGGTGGCTCAGGGAGTCATACAGAGTGATTTGGTGCCAGCTCCGCGTGTGGGGCACATTAAGCGCCGGATATACACCTTCACTGAGAAGGCGAAGCGGAATGGTTAATGTCACTGTAAGCAAGAAAAAGCTCTTTCAGATGCCCAAATTCCTTGGCCTTAAGGTGGTTCACGCTTCGCAAATCATTGACGTTCTGTCGTGTCCCAGCTCGGATCTTGCACGAATCATGCTCCTTGAGCCTGCCGGGATGTATGTTGACGTAGAAAAAGAGTTCATAGAGCTACTATCCGTAAAATCTGGAGGATGGCTTATTTCCGATCGGGCTGGCTCGCTTTCATATTGCCCCTCGAAACGATTCCATGACGGTCATTCACTGGTTAAACAGGAGCCCTGCTGGGGTGAACTGGCGCAATACGCTATCAACCACACTTTAACCAGTGCTGAAAAGATGGACTCGATATGCAACTCAATATTTAGTGGTCCCAGCGTAGGTGAAACTGTAGCTGCTGAAATTGATCTCGAAGCGGCCGATTTCTCAGACGCCCTTATGTGGCTTAAAGAAGGGAAAAAAGTCTCTCGTAAGGGCTGGAATGCTGGTGGCCAACACTGCTGGATGGTGCATGCAGCTGATGATTCTCCATATGAAGATCATTTTGCCCTTTTGAACGCCCAAAACATGGTCGTCCCCTGGCAACCATCCGTAGGGGATGTATTGGCTTGCGATTGGGTGGTTGTTGCATGACACATAACGAGCTTAATGATATAGCGCGCCGCTGGCTTCTTCGAGCCGAATCAGGGCGTGGCCCGGGCTGTAAGATCGCTCTCAATGAGGTGGGGGCCGTCGGTAATTCAGAGCGAGCTGACGCATGGGGCTATCACTGGGGATACCATGGCGGTAGCGTGCTGGTGGAAGTGAAGGTGTCACGTTCTGATTTCCTCAGGGACAAACACAAACCCCATCGGCAAGCGGGCGGGCTGGGTGATTACCGCTACTACATGTGCCCGGAGGGGATCATAAACATCGCAGACCTTCCTGACCGCTGGGGGCTGTTGTGGGTGAATAAGCGCGGGCACGTAAAACTAATGGCAGGACATATCTGTTGTCTGGTTGGTAATAGCTGGGGCGGTAATCGTGATCTGGCATGCTTCTGGGCGCATGATTCCGATAAGGATGCCGAGCGCGGGCTGCTGTCTTATTTACTTCATCGGGTAGGTGATCCGGACGCTCTTTTGCAAGAGCAACGCTCATATCTCCGTGAGAACCACCAGCAGGCCACCAAAATCAACGAGCTGGAAAAGCTGCGCCGCGAGGATTCCCACACAATTTACCGATTACGTCGGAAACTGGAGGCCGCCGGTATAGATATGCCTGAAACACGGCCAGCCAACATGCTGGGTTTTTAAGAGAGATAATCATGAAAGAAAACACCTCCAATCATTATCTTTTGCGCAACGGGTTACTGGTTGAAATAGGCGCAGACAAGTCCTTCCCTTTCATCACTATTGAGCGCGCCGTAATGAGCTATTTCGGTTACAGGGAAGAGGAAGATCAAGAGAATGGCGTCGCCGTCTGGTCAGAAGTGGGCGGCGGCGGGCGCAATTACATTACTGCTCGCAGAGACGATATGACGAACGCAGAGCTGATCGAGCACGCGCAATCTTTCGGCTGCAGATCGTTGAGTATAATGACCGACTATGGCATCGCTCAGGATCTTATCAATGCCCTGAACCTTCACATTAGCCCCATAATTTTCCAAAAGGGCTCACTGGCTGGGTGCTGGCGTGTAGAACGTTTATCTTCCTATGACCCACTTAATAAAGAGCGTAACGGCATACTCAGCGGCGTGAGTCAGCCGGTGGCCACGGAATCGCCAAACCTCCTGCATGCGGTGTATGCAACAGCTTGCCGGGTAATGGGGTTAGGTAAGCAGATTTTTATCCAGTTCCCGAATGGCCCAGATGGAGAAGCAGAGTTGCTGGCGTGTGACTTTGAGCTGGTGGGGGAGATTGCCGAATACATTGGCCATAGCCTGTTCCATGCCCCTTCGCTCGATATGTACGCCACATTGGGCACGGCGGAAAAAATCCCCCCGGATGTTAAGGCGGCCGCCGTTGAAAAAGCGCGTTTACAGTGTCTCGCGGCGATCGCTCACACTGAGTGATAAGAGCGGTGGGCATTTCGCCCGCCCGTTCAACTGACAATGCCCTGGATGAATCCAATAAATTGCTCGTCCACCAGCTGCTGATCACCTGGTACGTATTGAGGGTTGCTGGCGGGCACTACCACCACGGGATCGGCACCAAACTGATCTGCAGTAATGTCCACAACATATGCGCCTGCAGCCGTATCAACCTCAAGCCAGTAATGGCCGTGACCACCAGCAGCATCGAAATAACCGCCGTCGCCTTGCCCATCGCCGCCTTTCTGGGTGACTTTGTATCCTGTGCGGCTTTCCAGCATCATCTTCACGAGGACAGTTGAGTAAGCACAAGTCCCCTCAGTGCTAACCCCAGGTTGGCAGTCTTCCAGTATGGCGATAAAAATTAATCGGGCAACATTGGCCACAGCTTTCAATTCATCGACCGGCCCGGATATGTGAAGTTTGCGCCAGGCTGGATCATCTAGCTGGCTTTCGTAACTTCGTAGATCTAACATTACTCCTGTCCTTCAGCCGTCGCCCGGTCGCTCATTTCCTGCATCTGAAACGGTACTGATTTACCATTACCAGGTTTCTGGCCCAAGCCGTTGATGATCAATCCCTCTTTGGGATTGCAGCCTTCAGCTGCTATGTCCTGCTCTGCCGGAGCGTCGAGTTGGTTACTCATGGCCCTCCCCTTTATGTGTATTGTAGTGTCCGCGGTTACTTTATCATGGTTCACGTTGGAGTTAGGCAGGCTACGCAGATAAGCGCCTAGCTGCGCCCGTTGATAGCCAATGCCACCACTCGTTTGTTCGATAATGATGCCGTTATCCAGCAAGCCAAGTTCAATACGGCGTTTAATCGCTGCTCGCATGACTCGCTGATAGGTTTTACCACCAGCCAGCAGTATTGAGTGAACGCCAGTTGGCCATCTTATTGAGTCAAGATCAGGCAACTTCGCAATCATTTCATCTGCACGCGCTTCTGTCATGCACTGTTCATAAGGTTCGATAACACGGTCAGCTTCAATGAAGCCGTGCTTTGCCGACAAGATGACAATTGCAGGATGTGTTGCGGGTACGTTCGCGCGGAATGTTGAATACATAACTCCTTTATAGAGGTCCATAGCCGGGGCCGCCTCCCTGCCCTTTGTCGCCGAGCAAGCCATTATTATGAGGCTGGAGACGTTAATATGGTCATGGTGAGCCAAGGCTTGCCCCCGGCGTTCTATCACCTTCTTGCCATCACCACGGAGCGAGAAACGCACTCCAGAGCCCAGGCGGCGCAGCGTCATGATCTGTGCGTGCGTGATCGGCTTAAGAAGTGTCATACCTTCGCCCTCGCCAGTGGTTTACGCAGGCTGGAGATCTGACGAATCACGCTAGCAAAGCCATTATGCGGGTGGCAGGCGCTGAATGTGCCGTCCTTCTCTTCGGTGTATCCGTCGGTTAGCTCAGTTAACAGCGCTTCAGCCTGCTCCAGCAGCGCGGCAGCTTCATCACGCAGGGCGGTGCGCTGCTCTTTTTCGGTCAGCGGAACTGGCTCCCCGGCGACCTTCCTCACACGCAAGAAGGACTGCGGCATTTCGTCCTCAACCACCAGCAGCACCTTTTTCAGCTCAATTTTAATACGCTGCTTACAAGCTACAGCTTTAAGACTTCCAGACTCCTGCTGATACGCGCCAGGGTTGTACGGCACTAACAGAATGGACTCTCCCAGCGGCAGCTTATTCAACGCAGTAACGGCTTGCGTGCGGGTGGCATAGTTGCGATATACGGTCATTGGATTACCTCCAATTCGAGGGCGCTGGCGAACGCTTCCCGTGTGTGGCAGCTGGTGGCGGTGGAGAGTGCTTGTCGTAAGCACTGCTCATCGTATCCATCAAAGGTAAACTGGATGATCTTGTGTTCGAGCCGATCTTTTGCCTCATACAATTTTGCATCCTTGTTGTTGCTGAGGAAGCGCAGCATGTAATCGGAAATAATCCGCAGTGGAGAGGTTATGTCAGTGTTTGCCGCAGCAGGCACTTCGTTAATCGCCGCGAGTAATTTCGGGTCTGTTGGCTCAAGATTTTCAGTTGCGGCCACCAGCTCGGCAAGTGTGGTGATCTCTTTGTTGAGTATCGGTTTCATCGCGTTCATCCTTATTTTTATCTAACTCATCTGACGAGTAAATATTTACTCATTTATGGAGTTAGGTCAATGGGATTGAGTAAATATTTACTCAAAAACGGATGATCGGTATTATGTTGCTTTCTGAAAAAAGAGGTTCAATCCATGAAAGTGAACTATGTGAGGAAGAGCACCGGTACGCGAACGACGATCGTTATTCCCGATCATCTTTGCCAGCTCTGGTTGGCCACAACTCCCTCCGACGCTATAACACGGGATACGCAACGCATTAAAGAGCGTCTGGAATTGCTTGACGAACCGGGAGAGGGAGAACCTTTTCAACGCCTGGCTGAGTCGGCGCTGGTGGCCGACATTCAAGCGTACCAAGCCCAGCTGCTTGCGGACGGTGAGAACATGAAAGATCGCATTATTGATGCCCTTCTCCCGTGGCTTCAGGGGGCCATCGAGCCAACGGCGACCGCTGTAGAGGTGTTGAAGGCGATCGAGCGGTTTAAATCGGTCCCTTGGTCAATAACCGAATCGTTTGAAAACCTTCAAGAACAACGCTACGCCCACAAAAAGGACTAAGTGCGGGTACCTGGAGTTCTGTGAATTGTGAAGGTTACTACGCCCTCAACATGCACTTCATTGAGTTCCTCGCCCGCGATTATTTTCCCGTCCTTTTCTCGCAAGGTCGCTCCATGGACCCTGGCAAATAGGTTTCGCCCGAACATCGAGATCAGTACCATATCACCCTGCTTTGCTTTCATTGACCGGTTAACAACTGCGTAACCGGTCGTAGTCTCAATGACAACGCAATTACCGTCTATCTGACAGATCCTGTCTATGGTTAACCTGGACTCTATATAGTCAGTCGCTGGTGAAGGAAACCCCATCTACCCCTCCAAATTAAAATCATCGTCCCAGTCAGGCAACTTGCTGACCTTTTCGTAAGCATTGATGTAGTCGATTCCTTCGCTCAGCGATGCTGGGCGCTCAAACTCAAGCAGAAAGTGATCGTCATAAGCCCTCCCGAACCACCAGCCTCCCCCATATTCACGCTTACGTTGTATGAAGGTCCATTTGCCCGGTGTGATGTAAGGGATATGAGTCCCTCGCGGAATAACTTCATATTTCAGATCCTTACCCATAACGGCCTCACGCTAATTAACTGTATATATGTACAGTATATTCAATACTAGGCACTGAGCCAAATCGTGTAGTGAGCGATGTAAGCAAACGACAAAGCGCAGCGGTCGCTTCTACGTCACTGCATTTTGATGTAGTCTATTGTTTTTATTAGCGTTAGGTCGAAAAAATGATAAATAGAAAATTATTCATCTCTGCTTTGGTTATCACCCTCTCAGCCTGCAGCGGGGATAAATCGGAGAAAGATCCGCAGTTCGCAGCAGCGGAGCAATGCGCAAAGACCATCCTGGCGGAATCGAAGGCTCAAGCAGCGAAAGGAATCAGCGGTCAATACAAGTTGACCTCAGTACCTCGCGCGACCTCAGCTCGTGATGGAGCAGTCGTTTCAACCGAAATAAGGAGTATTCCGTATGCAATATCAACGTATGTGGATAATGGTGTTGAGGGGAGTGCCTGGCGGAAATGTATGGAACAAACAACAAGGTAAAAAAGCGAAAATTCGGTATGAAACTGAGGGGATTGCGCGACGTCATGTTGCGCAATTATGACCTACCAAAAGATAAATCAACACTCGATCAAATTTTGAATTTTTTTTCTTAATTATTGACATGTCTTCCAGGCCTTACGGTACGAGGACTTAGCCTTTTTTACCCTTTCACAACCTCAATTTAACGTCAAAATCAACCCTTGTGCTGAAAAGATTCGATACTAGAATACTCACCATATAGCGGAAATAATTTTTGAAATCCCTATATGTAGTATTTATTCCATTTATTTTTTATGTCTGCCGGAAATGAAAAAACCCGGCTGATTAGACCGGGTCTTCCAATCGGTAACTGGAGGTGCGAACTCCGCTTACCGTGCCAAATGTATCTGGCGACTGAAGTTAGCTTAAACAAATGATCTGCATTCTTCAAGCCAGCTGGAACCGTTCTGAAGGTTCCCTAACGGTTAAGAAGGGTTTAGGACATGATTTAAAAGCGAAATTTCTGCGCAGGTTTTTTGGTGATTCGAAGGCCTCACCCAAACATGAAATCGTGCTGAATGTATCTGGCGACTATCGATACAGCAACTGCAAAGGCAAGCCCAAGGGTGTTTGCAGCCAGGCGCGAGAAAATCAAGTAAGGATTCAACATGCAAATGCTGCTGTTGTTTTTAAAACTCGCGCATCCGGTAGCGGTCATCATTATGACGCTGCTGGGTTACTGGAAAGACCGATAACCCCGAAGCCCAAGGAGGCTGAAAATGGTTAGTTTGTTGCTGAAGATACTGCCACCGCTGGTGGCCATCATCACGACGATCATCGACTACATTAACAAGCGGTGATTACGTCAAATAAAAAAAGGCCCAGATATTGGGCCTTTCCTCGTGTCACATGGGTCACTTCACCACTATATCCACATTACGTAGGGAAATTTCTGCCGGTAGATCTGATTTCCCTGTCAGCGCTAATGCCAGGTTTTCCGGCGTCATGATGGCAGTGATCGTTTTCCCGCGTGCCAGCCGGATAATCAACCTGATCTCATGGTCATCGCATGCGCCCGGACGAACGATGGATATTTCAGCCTTCACCCCTCACCTCCTTTTCCACGGTCCTTAAAACCGTTAACACCTGCCGCTTTAAGCCAGCTTTAATCGCTGGTGGCTGAGAGTCGTAATCAATCGGATAACCGGCCTTTTCCAAAATCCTGTGTGGTTCACGTTCCCATAATGCGCGGCATGCAGCATCAAAAGCGGGACAATCAGGCCGGAGCGCTGCCTCAAGGCGCTCCACCAGCCAACGATATGACGTGAGTTCAGCCCTATCCCTATCGTTAAGCTGCTGTACAGTGTATAGAGGAACATCCCTACCGTGCCCAAGAGGTGCGGGCCACATGTCGCTGGTGGCATGCGGGAAACGCAATTCCTCTGCATCAGTATACGCCACCGGCTCGCTGTTCATGGCCACGCCAATTAGCATGCGCGCCATTATTGAAGATTCAAACGCCACGTCGCTTCCTTTGTCCTCTTCTGCGATTTCACACAGGCGTTCAAAGTCGATCGTCTCGTTCGCAAGGGCTAGCGTTCTCTGCGCCGGTGCGGCGACCGTGGACAGAATCTCTTCAGCCCAATCTCGATCGAAACCAGGCATTGCAGGAAGCTTGGCTACCACTTCGTCCGGAAGTGCATCGATGTAATCCAACGCCGCGCGGGCGACGGCGGAAACATCAGGAATCGGAGCTGGCGGGGCGATAATTTGAAACTCAATATTATGCGGCTGAGCTTTCAAAACAAAATCAACCTGGTCACGTCTAATGGTTTGCCACTCTGTTACCTGTCCGTTGTAGCCATTTCGAATTCGGTATTGATACAGGGGCTCAACTGTTGCTGCCATTGCAATACGCGCCAGCCCCAGAACCACCTCAGGAGTTATCTTTCCGTTGAAGTGCTCACGCGCTTTCTTTTCCGACCACACGACAGGCCACAAGACTTCTTTCGCTGCGGCTTCGATTTGCTGTAACTGCTCTTTGGTGAATTCCATTTAGACCTCCCAAGTTTTGCCGCAATGCAGACAAACAGCCTTGCCGTCATCGCAATCAAGATCGATATGCCCACATTTCGCAGGCTCGGTGGTTAATACCGCAAGATAAGCAGTCATTGCTCGCGCCATGCCTTCGAAGAAATCCCTTTGAGGCTTATCGTGAATCGGATGTTCATAAATTTCAGCCCATTCTTCAGCCTCTGAAATTAGCTCCTTTATCTGCTCTGTGGTGAATTCGCTGGTAATAGTGCTCATGGGTTAGCCCTCATCCTGCTGTGCTTTCAACTGGCGATGGGAAATCGATCGTCCCTTCAATATGCGCCCCTGCCACACGGCAAGCCGGAGACCAGTCAGACGCTTTTCCCGTGTCCAGCGCCTCTTCAACTTCTTTGTATTTGCGCAGGTCATAAAGGTGAATATTCGGATCGCCGATGGTGTAAAAACCGATTTTTTTCGGTGATGGGCAACGGTCGAGGACCTCTTGCAATTCATCGACCCACGCCTGTTCTTTTTTGGTCAACTTAACCATGCTCACTCTCCTTTACCGGTGCTAGTGCCATTCAACGCTTCTCTTAAACACCGAGCGTATGCAGGTACGTAATGGTCAGACGGGTTTGCTATTGCCTCAAATAAAGCCTGTGCATGCTGTTTGATGGTGATATCCCGCGCCTGCAGCTCAGCAATCAGCTTCTCTGCTGCTCCAAGCGCCCTGCCCAGCTCACCATTCTTCTTCTCCAGCGATTCAATTCGATCAGCCTGCTGGTTGATGTGGTTGTCCTGTGCTGACCATGCTTTGTCTTTGGCTTCCAGTTCATCCAGCAGTGCCAGCACGCGTTTAGCTAGCCAGCATTTCTCTTCGTCACCGTATGGGTTATTGGCTATTTCTTTAATGCGGTCAGTGCCAATATCGCCACCGTCAGCGCGGTACGCCTGTATATTGGGTGTCATGTTCTCGTACTCCCGATGATTTTGTGAATTTGGTAGCCGCGCCAGTTCTTGCGGCAAATCTCGGTGATGCTGGGTAGCTCGCGCGCCACCAGCATTGGCTTAATTCTTGTTTCCCCGCCTGGCCGCATCCTGAATACTGGGTGACCGCGTTGGCCAACGTTCTTAACAGCACCAGCTGACTCCAAGTGCTCAAGCATGCGGCTTGCCTTTTTGCTTGAGCAACCCAGCAAACGGCACACCTTACGTGGGGTGATCTCCCCGTCGCGTTGAATAGCCCGGACGATCGCCCAAAGATTGGCGCTGGCCATCACGTCCCCCTGCAGCTGAGGTTTGAGCAACCGTCAAAGTCATAGGGATTTAGTTGCCATGAGATACGGCCGCAGCTGGGGCAATTCCAACGAACCTTACCTGAAGCGCTACGGCGGCGGTTTTGAAGCTTCAGCCACTTAGGCATACGAAGCCCAGGCGCTTGGATCATCTTCCGACGGTCGAGGAGGTGGATGTTGAAGGTACGGCGTTTGACTGCAGCTACGAGGTGATATGGGAGCCATACAACGCCCTCGCTAGACTTCACCGGGAACGGATGAATGTAGGCTTTACTGAAGTCGGTAGTAGGGCGCTCGGTACCGGCGAGCCAATACACATCATTTCCGTCCCATTCCCCTTTCAGGAAGGCCACGTATTGACTACAGCCTTCTTCTTCCACCGTCTCATGCGGAATTAGCTGGTGGTCTACGTGCCAAACGGCCAGAGCATCTACGCACTCAGCTGAGATAGGCTGATCGATACTCCTTCCTTTCTCCCAGTTGTTTTGCGCTTCGCTCAGTGTGTAGACATGGGCGGCATCGATATCGCTACTGTAGCCATGGCCATCTTTGCGATGGAATGAAGCATTCGTGCCCACAGTTTCACGCAAGCACATCATGTAAAAACGCTGCTGCATACTGATCCCTCAGTTATTGAAGTTGATCACGCCATGCTCGATGGCAAAGTCGAATATCTGGTTAGCGAGAACATACAGACGCTTGCCGTGTGCGGCTTCCCATCCCCTGACGTCCTTAGCGGCGTCGTGGGCGCATTTATCGCAAAGGGGCACACACCAACGATCGTGTTCGTTTAAACCGCGTGCGCGGTACATGAAGGGGCGATTAACCTCACCAGAGCAACCTACACAGGGGCGAGAGACGATAAACCGGCGATAGGCTGCGCTTTTTCCCAACTGGATTTTTGGTCTGGCCATGTAGAGCAAGCCGGAATCTTCATCAACTTCGATTTCTGTAATCTTGTCCGCCAGCTGTTCCACCAGCTCATTGACTCCATAGGTCCAAACGATATCGGATTCACGCATGGTGCCTGTCGGGAACTCTTCTACTGGCTTGCATAGGGCGATGCGTCCAGCTTCTTGGGGTAGCTGGTCTTTGAATCCGCGACGCAGTGCCCAAAACGTTAGTTCGATAAGACTAATGTCACGGCCGGGCTCCAGCCTCATTTCGCTGTTCGCCCATGACATGATCCAGTTGGCTCTATTTCGCTGCAAAACTTCATTGAGGCGGTTATAACCCCGCATCAAATATTCATTGTCGTGATACCAGCACAAACGCACAGCAGAGCCGTTGTGAAAATGCGTAGTTAGTTTGTTATCACAATCCTCCGGGCTTTCTGCCTGGCAGGTATGCACACTGCGTTGCACCCAGTCCATAACAGAGGGTTGACCGCCAAGGGAGTCGAATACGCGTTCACTTTCAAAAAATGGCTTTAGCGTTTCATTGGCCACCAGCGAGTAGTTCAGATCGACAAACCCGTCAGGAGTGTCTTTTACCTGCTCTTTTGGCAATGGGGTTAACAGAAACCTTTCAGCGCTCTTGATCATGTTGCTGGTGGCTGAGTCCACCGAGAACACAGCAACGCCGGTTTCTTTTTGTACGAAGGGGGTGATGATTGCACTCATATTTAACTCGGCTTCAATTTGTTCCGGTTAAAAATATAATGTGTTAGAAAATCACTTTCAATAGTTGGGGTAAAATAAATATGCACGACGTGCGCAGGAGGAGCCATCCGGAGCTCCCGGATGGTTGTTAGGCGGATAGTTAAGGTTGTAGGTTTATCTTAATCGCAAAAACTTTCACCGGGTCGGGGCCGAAATGCTCATGTGTGATGAACTTAATTTCATAACCGTTATACGGAACAACAATCCGCTTGCTGAGGTCATCACGCTTTGGGTAGCCCCGGGTAATGATCAGGCGGTCATAGTTGCGTTGTTTAAATCCCGACATCAACCGATTAATCCAGTAAGGACTAACAAGGCGGTATTCTTCCACCTTCTCCCCAGTTTGCATTGCGTCAAAATAAACCCCCTTAACGGCTAACTGGAGGTCGGACATTAATCTTCACCCCACTCATCACAGTAAGCCACTACCGGTGTTTTTCCTGCCTCATAGTCTTCTCGCCAGGCATCTGCATCAGCCGCGCTTCCACCACGTAAATCAGCGTAATTCATCAGTTGTTCGTGCCATTCATCAAAGGTGGCTGTGTATTTAGTCGACGCGAAATCTGCCATATATGAGTCTCCTATTAAGCAACGTTGAAGAGAGAACCGTCGTATTTTGCCGTGCTACTAACCTCAAACACCCCATTGCAACGTGCCCGTGTCCTGAGATTAACCACATCTTTATGTTTGAACTGCTCGCCGCGAACATCATTGAGTCGGGAGGCAGATAAGAAGGCCGGTCGCTTGCAATGAGGGCAGATACAAGCCACCTCACCTTCAACGCGACTAACTAAGTTCGTGGTTAAAACTGTTTGCTGGGTGTTCATCGTAGTTTTCCTTTAATTGCGAGAGCGGCCATAACCAATACATACAGCTCAAAACACGCCTCTACCGCAGACAGGCTATAGATCAACTCCAGCTGATACAGCGAGGCTCCTGCGAGACTGTTTAGAAAGGCATGGATTGCTATGAGCATGGCTAACCCTCTGTTCGAATCGGATCTAAATCATATCAAATTATCTTTTATGTTAGAAAATCTATTTTTAATATTTGGATTCTGATCCATCATATCGGTCTGAATATTGATAACCGGGATAAGGAATGGCAGAGCAAACGCAGTGGGGAAAACAGAGAGAAAAGCAGCGCGCGAAAATGAAACTCAAGCTTTCAGATCCTGCCTGGCAGGCACAGCAACAAGAAAAAAAGCGAGCCGCTGCAGATAGAGCTTTGAAGAGACACAGGGAGAAAATTGCCAGCCCGGAATACAGGGATAAGTGTCGGGAGAAGTTGCAGCTACAGCAAGACAAGGCACGCGAGAAAGCTAGGGAAAAGGCGTCCATTCAGACGCAAGCTATATCGCCCCCGCGTCGCTCTTCTTCGCGAGGTCTGAAAGGTCGATCGCCCACAGCAGAGGAGAAGCGCTACCAGGAAGCGATCGCAAAGCTTCCATGTGCTGCATGTGCGCTGCACGGAGTATATAGCCCAGTTATTGTCCTACACCATATTGATGGTCGTACCGCGCCAGACGCACATAAGAAGGTGCTCCCTCTATGTAATTGGCATCACCAGTACGCCGCGCCAATAGAGATGAGGCACAAACACCCTTGGCTTGTCCCGGTTCATGCAGATGGGATTACCGGCGGCAAGAGTGAGTTTACCCGCCTTAATGCTTCTGAAGCTGCATTGCTGGCTATTGTTTATAAACAATGCAATTTTCTAACATAAAATATTGACCTGTATATTTTATGTGTGTACATTGTGCACATTGGCGATGCAATAAAGTTTTTGCCAATAAATTAGGAACATCGGGAAGACAATAACCATTCACTTGCGTATCATGTGCGCCGTGACGTGGTTAAGGAGGCGAAAGCCCCCGGTTGTAGGCTTCCCGGTGTTCCAGCCTTAAGCATGTCACACTTAGCCCTGGAACGTTAGGTGTGACTTCTGGAACAACAGGAGCCACAATGAATATCTTCGCAAATACCCAATCGGACAAGCGTCCACCGACATGGATCTTCGCCGCGCAGCCGCGCATGCAGAAAGAGATCAAGCCCCAGACCTTTCATATCGAAGCTGAAACTGAGCGTGAAGCGCGCCGCTTGCTGGCCCCTACTCACATCTGTTTTTTCGCTGGCTGTATTCGTCACTGATTTTGTTGCTGGTGGCGCTCCACCAGCTCATATGGAGTTAAGCTGATGGTTGTTAGATATCTCACGTTCGACATTAAGAACAGCACTGGTGGCTGCTACGACTGGACGGCTACGTTGGGCAAAGATCATGTGTCCGGCGCACTGAATGAAGTGAAGCAGAAAGTTATGGCCTATGCCTGCAAATTAGCGCAGCGCCCTACCCGGGAGAGAAAGACCGCCTGACGCTGGCCCTACTATCGAAATAAGCCGCCATCTCTGGCGGCTTTTTTACATCCATTTACTCGGCTTGTTGACGCTCTAGGGAAGATTGCTTGTTGGGTTGCTGCCCGGAGAATGATTTAAAGGTGCCGCACTTCTCTGTTTTAACATCTCGCAACGCGTTGCCGTCAGCATCTTGCCATTGGTGAGATAGTGTCATTCCACCCTGAGCAGGAATATCGAGGGAATAAAGCGTATAGGTTCCCCCCATTTCAGCGAACTCTTGGAAGAAGTAATTACTTACATCGGATTCAGTTTGCTTCTTGGGATAGTCCATTTTGTTGCCGTTTAGGAAGATGGCGCCAGGGTATATTTTGATGTTGAATTTACCGCATTCAACGGCCAAGTTTGCAGCTGTCTGAACACTCCTCCCAACGGCGGCGTGATCCTCCTTAACTGCCGCTTTATTAAATAATGACCTGTCGCCAGTACGCATCATGCTCTGGCTAACAAGAAAATCCTGCCCCTCCGGGAACGACGCCAGTCCACTGAATGGCAGAAGAACATCACCCAGGCCAGCGCGCTGGTATGCGATACCGTAGTCCTTAGCAATCTTTGAAATGGTGTCCTGAGTGGAATAGCCGATCGCTGTGATCGCCTGATCCGTTAAGTGAGCGGAGAACGCCATCACGCAGAATTCCTTAGCGCCCTGCAGCGGCCCTACCGGCTTTAATGGAACGTTATTTGATGAACAGAATTCCAGAATCTGGGGCTGTGTATAGTCGCCGGGGATTTTGTTGAGAACCAGCCTCCCGGCGTGCGGGTTTGCCGGTAACGCTTGAGCAAAAGAGGTAGCTGAAAATGCACCAAAAAGCACCGATGCAGAAAGCGCAACAAGAAGTTTTATTCTCATTATTAGAGCCTTATCGTTGTATGTAAGGCTGCATAGTATCAATTCAATTGCAGAAAAAGAGATAAACCCACCCTAATATTTCTTGTTATATCAGTACCTTGGCGCATATGTAACTGAAACAGGAAAAGCACATAAAACAATTTTTCTAACGAAAGTATTTGATATCTATTTCACAAACTAACAATACTTCACCCGCGCTAAGGTTCCCGTTGAGGGTTCTTTTGACGACTAACTTTCTGCCGAAGCGCGGTTGGGAGCCCTAGCGCCGAAACAAGCCGCCTTAGAGCGGCTTTTTTTGTGTCTGATACCGGGGGGTTTATGGAACAGATCGCGATATTCAGCCTTACCACCAGCAAACCACAGCTGATGACGGCAGTATTTAAAGAAGGTGCGCTGCTGATTAACGAAGTAAAGCCGTTGGCTATCTCAGCGCGCGAGCAGAAAGAAAAAATTCCTGCGGCGATACGTAAGTTAAGAGAAAAAAGATTCAAGGTGCTGGTGGATGAAATCACTCCCACAGTTTCTGCGGGCACCGGTGCCAGCCAGGTAACGCTTAAAACACGGCATTTAGACGGAAGAGCGGCAATCATCGTTGGCATGGAGCGTTACAGGGAGTTGAAGCTTCAGCGCATGCTCTCGCTACCAAAAGGACTCAAAGGCTCATTTGAAATACCTGATTCCATCGTCGATATCGAATTTAATGGCAATGGGGAAGAGGTCTATCGCGTCAACTGGCAAGATATCCGTCCAGAACACATCCTGATGATCCTTTGTTGCTTCGCGACCGTGTATCACAACGTGGCCAGCGCGGATTACGTAAGTCAGATGACAGGTGTAACCATTGAACAAGAAGAGCCTGGGCTGGTCGCTTCCTTCTTATCCCTCATTGGCCATGAACAGAAAAAGGCCGCCACATCGCAGCCAAAATCACTTGCCGGCCGACGCATAGATGACGATACGTACATCCTATAAATCACAGACCACTGACAATTAGGCCGCATTCTGCGGTCTTTTTGCATTCAGGGGGATAAGTGAGCTATAGCCGACTCGATGACCGATATGTTGAAGATGACGTTCTCCGCGCCCTACTCCACCAGGAGCTGATTGCCCGCGTCAGCCAACGTCGATCTGACAATTTTGAGTACACGATAAAGATTGATGAAATCTACCGATCTGATTTGGCAGCCTACCGTGCCTATGGAAATGCAGACCTACGCTGGGTATTCCGCGTGCTAGTGGGTCATGAATCTGAAATGGAAGAAATGCCTGCGGGTAAAACGCTCATTCTTCCCGATCAGGCATGGATACGTAACCGCATCCGTGACTTCGCAGGCAACGCGCCGGAGTTGAGCAATGGCTGAATTCCTCAAAAATGACAATGGCCGCTATATCACTGATGGGCTATCACCAAAGGCATTCAATAAGGTATTCGACCTGATACGCAAGGAGCAGACGCGCAAGCGTCGCTCTGCCCATCGGACATTAACCCCTGGCAGGCTCAAGAACCGGTCTATTGACGACATCCTGAAGCTGGGGAAAAAGAAAGAAGGCACGTTTTTCACACTCGATGACCTGAAGGGATTTGAAAAGCAGCGTGGCAAGACTCGGGAGAAGTTCGATAATAAAACCGCTGGTATCACTTATGCGCAGCTGGTGGCTTCCAGCCAGGCCATAGATATTAAGCGTGCCAATAACGCTGTAGACGACGGATCAGGCATTAAGCGTGCGGTTCCGCTGTCTCTCAAGCACAACGTGATCAATATCCGCGTTGAGGCTTCTGATAAATCGGCCCACCAGCACCACTTGGTCAAGTTCCGTTTTGAGGAATGGGATCAGCTGGTGGAGGACATCGCAGAAGACGAGAAGGCCGGGATCAAGGTTACGAAGGCTCTTTGCGCTGGTCGAGTGTCGTTCGACTGCGATTGCGGCCGCCACCAATATTGGTATCGCTATATTGCTACGGCGGGTAATTTCGCGCTGGCACCGCCGAAAGAGTACGCCTACCCCAAAATTAAAAACCCCAAGTTACAGGGTGTAGCGTGTAAGCATGTTATCCACTCACTCACGCGGTTGCAGTCGTCCAGCTGGCAACTGAGTATTGCCCGTGCCATGCAGAAAGCGGCGACACAGATTGCCTTTGGCGATGATAAGCGCCGCACCACACAGCACTTCAGCAAAACAGATGAGAAAGAATTTAGCCGTAACCGTAACGCCAAAACGAACGTTGCCGCGGCTAAGCGCGAATGGGATATCTACCAAAAGCGCCAGGCCGCGCTGAGCTCGAAGCTTGCTAAGGGCTCTGGGAAGATAGAAAAGCTCCGGACGCAGCTCACCAAAGCCAGAAAACTCTCTGATACTCAGAAAAAGCGTGCCGCCGAGAAGGAGGCAGCATTGCAGAAAGAGAAAGAAAAGAACAAGATGCTCAAGCAGCAATTAGCAGATCAGTTCGCGTTAAAGAAACAGTCGTTTATTGACGCTCTGGTAATGGCTGGAACAGCACCGGCGCAAGCGGAAAAGATGTTTATGGAATATATTAAAAAAGGTGGCGCATGATACGCCACATATTCTTATTCATTTGCAGTCGTAGTTATTTCACCTTCTGGCTCTTCAAAGTAAATATCCTTAATGTTTTCGAGAAGTTTATTTACCTTACCTACTATTGTTACATCTTTGTAAAAATCAGTTTTTTCAACCAACATAAAAAATTCCGCAAAATCTTCTGGCGTTTTCAACGCCCCCTTTGTTTCATAATAATCAACAAATGCTTTAATGCCAAAAAACAACTGCTTTCTATGTTCCTGAAGTTGAGTGTTTTTCTCCGATAAGGTAGCGTTTTGCATTTCTAAAAGCTTGATTCTATTTAAAAGACTATCCGCCTTATTTGTTTTTGTAACAAGCCTGATTCGCAAGTCTTGAAATTCATCTTCAACCTCAAGATCAGCTTTTCTATCTGCACGCCTAATTTTAGCAAACCTTTTAGCCGTAACCCTTGAAATCCAATATGTTACAAAAGGAGTTAAAGCTGAAGCAAGGGTGCCAAATAGGATTGGCAAGCCGAAATGTGCAAACCAAGGCGGAAGCATGTAACCGAACCACATTTGGCTTGTGAAGATAATAGACAATGTATAAAAAATATCTTCACTTGATTTGAATAGAATTAATATCTCCTGCCAATTTACTAACAGGAAAGAAATTAAAATATAAAAATATATTTTATTGAAAATTTTATCTTTTATTGCCTCTGACAGAGACTGGTTTGGACTAAGAGCCTCTTCATTCCCTGGCTTTGCTACTTCGTCTGACATGGAAGCTTCCTTACAAATGAAATCTAGCAATAACTAAATCACCAGATGGTGATTTAGTTATATCTTTCGGTTATAGGAACCACTCAGGTTTTACACCGAAGCGCGCGGAAAGCGCTTTTATGTGAGTGATGGTCAAAGAGCGCTGCCCTGACAGGATTTGGCTGACCAATGATTTAGATCCGATCTCATCCTTAAGGTCTGAATAAGACAGCTTGTGCTGGTCAATCAGGGTACGCAGAAGTGCAACGCCGACTGGCATTTCAGCGATAGCTTTGTTGAACTCAGCGAAACGAGGGCTGTTATCTTCATAATCGGCAATCTTACTCGCCAGGAAGTCAATAAGTGGGTTCTCGTCGTCGTTCTCGATCAGATAATCCACCAGCTCCATCGCTTCGCGGTAATCGCTCTCGGAAGAACTGCCCCCCAGGAAGGGGACAGCCGCTACGAGTTGTTTGGTTGCTTCAATGGCTTTTGCAGTGTCGGTAATCATTCTTTGTTCTCCCTGTAATAGCGGGTCAACTTGTCGTAATCAGCGTGGGTTGCGATGTGCTTCACGTAGAAGCGCTTATTCACGAAATTGATATAGGCGATAACCCTCAAGTTGTTGCCCCCTACATCCAAAACCCACCACTTATTCCTGTACTTAAAATTATCCAGGCTCGGTATCAGAGTTCGCATCTCAGCTGGAGAAGAGAAGTCCGTCTCGCGCACTAAGCGGTACAGCGCCCGAATGGCTAACGAATCGTTGGGATATCGCTTTGCCGCTTCCTCAAAAGGCTCTTTTGAAATTACGTGCATCTTGCGGTCGTTCCATCCGTTTACATTATGTGAACATCATAGCATCGACCTTTACCGTTTACAATATGTGAACGCTACCTTTGCATTTCACAACCTCGCCAAAATCCCTACTCAACCTGAATAGAGTGGACCTTGAGGGCATATGGGCCGTTTTGATGCGTGGCTAACCGACGAGTTAAGCCAGAAGCAGGAGGAACCAGCAAATGACAGCACCCAGGCAGAAACGACAACGCCGACAGAAGAAAATACGGGAAGTGTCTCAGAAGAAAATCCTGAGCACTCCATCTCGTTCAGCAACCTGGAAGCGTCCACCTCCTCCTTGGGTGTTGCTCCTGATGATAATGGTGATCTCGCTGGTGGTTATGGCGAAACAGATGACAATGAGCCTGATGTAGCATCTCTTCCCGCTTCTCTGGCAGCTCGTGAGCAAAATACCAAACTCAAGACCCGATTCAATGGTCACAAGCAGTTTAATGATCAGATCCGTGCAGACTGGATGCTGGTTATTGAAAGCAGTCCGGACTCATTCCAGGCACTTATTTATCGCCCTGATGTTGGGACGTATGGCGTCATAGACGACGAAAGCGGCACTGAGTCCTTCACCGAAATCGACAATAACCAACGGCCGCTGACATACCAAGAACCTGACATCGTGTACGTGCTGGATAACCCGGATGGACGCGAGTCTTTCCGCGCAGTTGATGGTGATGGTGAACAGGACGGATTAACGGATGACGTTCTGGTATTGCGTATAGCAGCCAATAACGTGCCCGTAGGCTCCATTCTGGAATGGAATGAGGAAATGGCCAACGGTACCGCCCGGCGCTGGTGGTATGTGCATCGTATCTTCAGCTATGGCACTCAGCACGTAGGATCGCTGTATTACTGTATCCCGGCCCGCAATTTCGACAGCACAAATGGGGGTCACGTCCAATGAGTGATAAAAGCAAGCTCCTATCCAGAACCGGTGAGTGGAAGGTCAGCAAAACAGGTAAGCAGCAGACCACGGGATTTGACGCGGTAGACGATGCCCTGGCCACTCTGATCAGCAAAGCATTCGATAATGTGCTGCTGGTGGAACCACGCCCGGTTGAAAAACGTTTTCAGTCATTCCTATCACGTCCAGCTGCGGAACGGATTTACGTGGGCCGCTTCGATAGCGTAATAGAATGCCTTAAAGCTATCCGCCGGGCTAATGCAGGGCAAGGGAGAAAGCCTGATGATCTGCAGTTAAACCGGGACGCGTTACCGCTCATCAATATCTCTCGCTCGATGGATATCAACTATGACAACACCGATCAGCAGGTAGATCGCCGTATCGGTTCATCATTTAGCGATCCCGATGATGGCAGGCCACTGGCCAGCCTGGAATTCATGCAGGCGATCATCACCTATGACGTCACTATCATGGCCACCGATAAAGACACTCTAGGGCTGATGTGCAACTCCCTGGGCGCAAGCATTCGACTATTAATGTCTACTCAGTTCGAAGCCAATACAAAGCTTGTCCGCGTGCCAGTACCGCTGATCTGTTCTTTGCAAGACGCAAAAGAAATAGGATTCTCTGATGTCTCTGCTCCGCTGGCCGAAGAGCGTATTTACGCCGCTCAAGCACCAATCTCAGTGCTGGCTGATGTCATTACCGCCTTTGAATTAGATGCCACCCGCGTAGTGACAGAAACGACGCTGGCAGTGGGGTAAATCATGGCGCAAGAACTCCACCAGCTGTTTCTGCAATCCGTCATGATCAACGACAACAAAGTACCGCGAGAGTGGATTGTTGCAACCGTATATGTCGAGAAAGCAAGCCTCAAAGCCCCTCTTCTGAAAATCGAAGTGCGTGATGCTACTGGTACCGTTGTTGATGACTGGAAAGCGAAATACGGAGCAGCATTAATCGCTGAAATGGGTGATCCGCAGGGTGAGGAAACAGCTTTTAAGACCGCTTTTTTCATTACTTCTGCGACCCAATCATCGGACATTGTGACGATAATAGCGGTGAGCGAAGACGTCCGGCGATTTAAGATTCCTTCCCCTCGCACTAATCTGCATACGAACAAAACACCGAACGAAATCTTCAAAAGCTACATAGGTGCGTTGAAACTGGCGACCGGCACGCAAAAGCGCTCTGTTACGTACCATCTTAATGCCGGTCAAAAGCCATCTAAGATGCTGGCAGAGATGGCCCGTGATAAAGGTTCATTATGTTGGACGTGCCGGGGGGAATTCTTCTTCTCATCCCTCGCGGACCTGATGAAGCAGAAACCAGCGTTCACTTATGAGGCTAATAACCCAAAAGCAGAACGTACGATATCGAAGATAAGCTTTATCAACCAGGATCATGCAGCAACCGCCAACAAGGAATACCGGTTCGTCGGGTATTCAATGACAGATGGGTATATCGAGTCGGGAGATCCGTCGCTGCCGGTACGCTACATCTCTGACGCTGATATGGAAACGCTAAGAAACATGCAGCTCACGCTCGTACCAAAATTGGATATAGAGGTACAGGGGAATCCTGCTGTTCGGCCTGGCATGCTCATTGAAATCCTTATTCATCGCTATGACGAAGAAAACCAGCTGAATGAATCACTACCCCAGAAAATGATCGTCAAAAACGTAGCGCACTTTGAGGACCGCGTGGGGTACACCACGCGCATGATTTTAGGAGTTCCAAATCAATGAAACGCCGCGCCGTTATCGTTGGCACGAAGCACCCTGGCGGTCTGATGCGCGCGCAAGTTCGCGTGTTGCCTGACTGGAACGGGGTGGACGAAAGTGATCTCCCCTGGGCCGAATACCAGTTGCCAATCGGAAATGCCTTTGTTCCTACCCTGGCGGGCGATGCTGTGTGGGTTGAGTTTCCATACACCGATGCGAATGGCCAGATGGACACTCGTCGCCCGCTCATTGTAGGCGCTGCGCAGGATGCCCCGGGCGGCGTCCCTAATGTGGCTGCAGAAGCTTCAGGCCAGGGGACTCCCTGGACGCCTGAAGAGATCGAAGGCTCCCCCAGCCGCCCTGCCCTCTCTTCCACTGAGGATTTTGTTATCCACCGCAACAACATTCTGGAACTGCGATCAGCTGGTGGAGGTTACGAGATCGCTAACACTGCAGCTGGTAGCCGTATCGGCATGAGTGAAGACGGTGTGCCATACATCATCGGCCCCGCTGGATTATTTATTCACGTGGGCGGCGACGCGAAAGTAGTTGCTGGAGGGAATGTAGACATCGAAGCTGGTGGAGACCTGAATATCAAGGTTAAGGGTGCTTTTTCAGCCTTGGCCAAAAGCTTTAGCTTCAAGAAGGCGTAGCAAATGCCGATGTTGTGGACGATAATAAAGAGTAATTTTCTAACAGTTAAGGTTGATAAATGAAATCTATAGCATTCAAAGGCATTCTGATTTACCGCCTCTCGCGTGACGTTGAGCTACAGACGGCAGCCGTTAACGAATCGCTGAAAAGCTTCCTTTTTAAACCTTGTGGCTCACAGGATATGGCCACTGCTGGGTGGATAGAAACAATCGGGGATAATCTAACGTATGAAAGCGGGCAATATCTTCTTCTGACGATGCAACGGGAGGAAAAAATCATTCCTACGCATGTCATTAAGGACGAATTGAATAAAAAAATTTCGAAGCTTGAAACCGAGCAGGGACGCAAGCTTAAGAAGACTGAGAAGGACTCATTGAAGGATGAGGTATTACACTCACTTCTCCCCCGAGCCTTCACCCGAAAATCGCGCAATCGCCTGATAGTGGATCGTAAAGAAGGACTCGTCTTTGTTGAAGGCAATAGCGCTCGTAAGGCTGAAGATATGCTGGCGTTGCTGCGTAAGTCCCTAGGAAGTCTGCCGGTCGTTCCATTCACCCCCGCTGAACCAGTAGAGTTGACCATCACCGAATGGATTCGAAGCGGTTTCCCGCGCGGTTTTACTGCCGGTACAGACGTAATGCTTAAAGCCATTTTGGAAGATGGCGGCGCTGTGCGCTGTAAGAAACAGGATCTGCATTCTGAGGAAGTCCTGACCCATATCGACGCAGGAAAGTTAGCTACTGCCGTCGGTCTAAACTGGTCCGATCGTGCCTCATTCCGCCTGTGCGATGACATGACAATCAAAGGACTTAGCTTCACCGACGAACTGTACGATCAGAACGACGACATCGACCGTGAAGATGTGCTTCAAAGATTTGACGCTGACTTCATTCTTTTTACTGCCGAGTTATCTGCGCTGTTTACCGCACTAGTGGAGGTCGTTGGTGGCGAAGCACAACGCTAAAGTAAGCTTCGGCTCAGTTTGCTCTGGTATTGAGGCGGCCAGCTGCGCCTGGGGGCAGCTTGGGTGGAGCGCCGACTGGCTGAGTGAGATAGCCCCCTTCCCTTCCGCTGTACTTGCTTATCGTTATCCCGACACTGTGAACTTAGGGGATATGACGCAAATAGCCAGTCGCATTGCTTCGGGTGAGATTAATGCCCCTGATTTGTTAGTGGGTGGCACGCCTTGCCAGGCATTTTCAATTGCCGGGTTACGAGGTGGTCTTGAAGACGAGCGTGGGCGGCTGACTCTAAAATATGTTGAGTTACTGGATGTTATCGATGAGACACGTACTAAATCTGGCCACCAGCCAGCAATCTCGGTGTGGGAAAATGTTAGCGGAGTCCTCAGCTCCACAGATAACGCATTCGGCTGTTTCATTGCCGGATTGGCTGGTGAAGATGATCCATTTGAACCAGGTCAACGACCTGCAGACGGAAAATCCAGTGCTTTCTGGACATGGAGCAAAAAAGCCGGTCAACATTTTCCAAAGTGGCCAAAGTCTGGTTGTGTTATTGGACGAAAGCGCCAAGTGGCCTGGCGAACTCTCGATGCCCAATACTTCGGCGTGGCCCAACAACGCAATCGTGTCTTCGTTGTCTCAAGTGCTCGAACAGACATCGATCCATCCGAAATACTATTTGAGCGCGAAGGCGAGCGCAGGGATACTCCGCCGCACCGAAGCGCGCGGCAGAACTCTTCCGACAATGCTACGCATGGCACTGGACTCAGTTACGAAGTCGAAAAAAACCATCTGATAGTTATGGCACATGGCCAAGGCGGAGCAGAGATCAAAACTGATGGCGCAACGCCAACGCTTACCTGTAATCATGAGGCTCCAATTGTTGTTACAGTGGACCCGATTACTGTCCGGCGCTTGACTCCAGTTGAATGTGAAAGACTTCAGGGCTTCCCTGACCAGTACACCCTGATTCCTACAGCAAAGTGTAAGCAAATCCTAAAGGGTGATATTACCTACCTGCATCATTACTTCCCTGATATTACAGACGAAGAAGCAAAAAAACTTGCAGCTGATGGGCCGCGTTACAAAGCACTGGGAAACTCTATGGCGGTGCCGGTAATGAGCTGGATTGGCAAGCGTATAGACGATGCTATTTGCAAGGCTAGCTACCTCAAGAGCACCGTTACACACCTTCGCGTCATTCGCGCGCCGGAAGAGTTTGAGCGCCCGATCTTCAAATGGGCTGGTGGCAAGTTTTCCGTAATGGAAGTGTTGAATGAGCACTTACCGCACGGGAAACGTTTGATCGAGCCGTTTGTCGGCGGCGGCTCGGTCTTTACCAATGCGGGCTATAAACAGAATCTCCTGAATGATGTTAACGGCCACCTGATCAATTTCTATAAGGTATTACAGCGTGAGGGGCATGCTCTTATAACCCTCGCCCATCATTACTTCGAGAACTACAATACCGCCGATTCATTTCTTCGAATACGTAGGTTGTTCAATGAGAAAGCTTTAGACGAGTGTCATTTAGCCGCTGCGTTCTTGTACCTTAACCGCCACGCCTTCAACGGCCTTGTGCGTTATAACCTGTCCGGAGAATTCAATGTTGGTTACGGCAAATATAAAGCGCCTCGCTTCCCACTTGAAGAGATGGAGCAGTTCCTTGGGGCGGCAAACATAAGCGAGTTTGTCACTGGCGACTTCGCTGGCGTGATCATGCAGGCCGGTGAAGGCGATGTTATTTTTTGTGACCCTCCATACGAGCCCCTGCCGGGCAAGAATGGTTTCACGAGCTATTCTGGCCACAGCTTCGGTTTTGACGAACAGGAAAGATTGGTTTCACTGCTGGTGGCCGCTCGTAAGCGAGGAGCAAAGGTGCTTATCACGAACAGCGGCGCGCCTAAGATACGGGAGTTGTACCGTAATAACGGTTTTGACCTCCACCAGCTGCAGGCCCGGCGTTCGGTGTCGTGTAAATCCGGTAGCCGGGAGATGGCCAGTGATATCCTGGCTAAACTTGGATGCTAAAAAAAGCCCCTATTAAGGGGCTTTTTTTATTCAGGGAATTGGCTGGAAAACCGCTTGATCGCTGAATTATCAGTCTCGTCAGGATTTCCCTTGCTTGTTTCCCCGGGCAACCGCGTTTCTTCGGTTGGCTTTACGGCTGGCTCAGCTGATGGTGACTGAAGTTCTAAGAATGACGCCAATATAGCGCGTATGGTTTCACCCTTTGTCTCGTCGCCGAGTGTGGCGGCGAGAATGCCAGGCAACCGGCTATCGATTTCAGCTAATGCAAAACCGGCCAGCAACGCAGTCCGAGCAACATCGCCGCGAACACGATTAGGATATGATTCTAATCGTTCATCAACAAAACGCTCGTTGGCGATTTTAGTCCGGCGAAGATATAGAAGTACCTTTCTGCGGTCCTGGGACATACATACTCCTGTTAACCGAGTAGTTTAAGGCCACGAACGAGAGCAAATTGCGGTTCGTCGGCCACAAAAAAGCGATCATCACGGATAGCAACATGATCACGGATAGAGTCAGCCACTAGCGGCGCGCCACCACCAATTACAATAACATGAGAATACCCTTTGAAACTGCTAATAACTTCATTCACGCGTTTGCAAAGACGCTCGATGCTGGACATGATCTCTTTTTTGACAAAATCAATGGCTGCAGGGTCGTTAATGTTTTCGGCCAAAAATTCCGCGTCATTACGGTTAATGATGATCTGGTCTACGTTGTAGCTGGACGTTGCTGTTTCCGCCTTAGCCAGGGCTAGTTTAACGGCATCAGTTACTAATGATACTCCTAGCCGTGAGTCGCCATAGACGCGGGATACTGAAGTCATTTGACCAGCCACCATCGAGACATCGAGCGTAGTCCCTCCCAAATCTACGATTAAAGCTGAATGAGACGGTTTGAGATCCGCGCAGAGGCTAACGCCAGCAGGAATAGACTCCGGGAGTACCTTAACTTTGGTGATGTTGAAGCCGCTTCCCTTATTCAGTTCCACAGAGCGCATGACACTCTTCTTTTTGCGCTCAATGTTATCCAGGCGGTACTGAGCATCCTCGTCGTAATACTCAGCCAGTGGCAAGGTAACAATAACCTCTACATCTTGTGGCTCTATGCCGCTTGTCTGTAGCGCGTGGTGTATGGCCAGGGCATTCAACGGGCTGTACTGCCATTCAACATTGTTTGTAGGCAGAACGTCCGGCGTAATCAGATCAAAGGAATACTTCTCCCCATCAACTAAATAGTTGAACGGTTTTCCTGAACCGAACGTTGCCGACCACCCTCGCTTGAAGCTGTTAGGGCTGATGTGAGTAAGGGTCTTACCAGCCTCTTCCCACAACATTTTGATATTAGTTGAACCATCGTCGATAAAAATGCGCATCATATTGCTCCACTTCTGAGACACATAAGAGTTTATAAAGATACCTAATTGAGAACGAAGAGAGAATAACAAGTGGAACGGCGCTTAACAAGAGACTGAATAGAGATTAATTTGAGAACGAAAAGAGAATTTACCTTTGCTCAAGATCGCAAGACCTCCGGTGGGCTATCACGTCAAATCACAAACCGACCAGAATTCCACTAGATCAAAGGAGGCGTTATGAGTGCTATAGCAATCAGCGATACTGTTTGCTCCGGGCATGGCGGGTTTCCATCCCGCCAGGTAGCAGAGACAGTGCCCTGGTTCACAGTTAATGGGAAACCGGTAGTAGTGGATGGGAATGCGTTTCCTGAACATAGCGACGGGAATAGCTCACACCCGGGCGCGGCTGTTTCTACTCGCCCATGGTTTGTCATTGGAGGTAAAGCGGGAGTTTGTGTTGGCGACCCAGTTTCGTGCGGATCGGTAGTTGCGACCGGTGATGGCTCATTTGAGGTTGAATAATGCTCGATACCCAAGGCCAGATTAATGCCTTCAATATCCTAAATCAGGCAGGCCTTAATAAGCCTGCAGCAGTCATATTAAGCAGAGAAGCTGAAGATGCCGCTACTAACCTGGCGACAACTATCGGATCGCTTATTCAGCCTGGAATTTCTTACCCATCTTCGGTCAGTGTGTATACGTCTCAACTTCCAGCGTTCACAGAGATCATTACCCAAGCCGCTAATGCTGCAAGCGCACTTGCAGGAGCCATATCTCCATATTGCACGCCGTCTGACCTCTTACAGATGAAGCTGGGTTGGGAATGCCATGTTAAAGCGGCTTCGTTACCTGTGAGTGAACCATTCCCTCTCGTTGTCGGTATGGGAGACGAAGGCATACCCCGGGCGCTTAAAATGAGCGTGAATGAATTCAACATCGACGAGTTGCAGGCGTCCATGACAGCCGTAAACAACAAGCTTTCAAACGGTACGACTACCGGCACAGAGGGAGGTGCTGGAGCTGGTGGCGCGCCGGTGCCGCCTTCTTTAACCGACGAAGAGATATTGGCGCTGAAAACCGCCGTAGAAACCGCTGCGGCCGTAACCGACGAGATCTTAACAGCGACCGCTGCGACACAAATAGCGGCATCAAAAATCAGTGAATCGACGATGCTCGCGGCTGCCAGTCTGCAGAACGCAGTAGCTATAACCCTAACAGGCTCAATGATGACTAATCAGGCCATCTTACCTGCATTAAGCCTGCTGATGCCCGCTGGTGTAATCGAATCTCTGAAGGAGGAATAACTTGAAAAACACCATCATCGCAGTTGTGGCCATTCTTCTCTTATTTGCAGGCTATAAGACCGTGAATGCAGTATCCGCCCACTTTGACTACATAAAGAGACTTGAGGCCGCAAATTCGACCTTAAATACAAATGTAAGCACTCTGGAAGGCGCTTTGAACCTCAGCGAGGCTCAAAGGAAAGCAGAGCTCGAAGAGCGAAAGCGGCTGAATGGTGTTGAGCAAAACTACCAACAAAAAGTTGCAGATTTAGAAATCAAACTTTCCAAACAACAGGAGAAAAGCCGGGATGAAATCAACCGCCTGGAAAACGCACTTCTCAATGCCGGTGTTAGTGATGAGCCTGTTCCTGATGACGTTATCCGGATGCAGCGGGACCGGGCAAAAGAAGTCAACCGTAGAGCCCGTGAAGGTTACGATAACAACGAACAGCAAGCCCATGGCAACGGTGATGGATTACCAACCGTGCATAGTTCCTGAAAACTCTCCCATCTTGTTTAACCAGTATCCGGCGTACACGGAAACAATCTTCACCAAAGTTGAGGAGTGTAACGAACGCAATTTTCTGATAAACAAACGCAACAAAGAAGCTATCCAATAACAAAAAGGCCGCTATGCGGCCTTTTATGTAGCTTCAACTATGGCTCTTGTAGCCATATGTCTTGGTTGTCAGCCTCTTCGAAGCCGTGGCAAACATGGAATTCGCTGATCCTATATTCACGCACCCTTCCCTTACACCGGATATGCCAGTGCATGTAACCAGCAGCAAAGGCCAAAGGACAATCACTATAATCAATGTACCCTATGCCATTACCTAAACCTGCCTCACGTGCACCGGACTTCCACGACAATAAGAAGGAATCCCGATCTGCCAGTTGAACTACGAAATCATCCGGCTCACCGATGCAATGCAATACCCCAGCCTTGCAGAGCTGCGCGAGAGCCTTCGTTTCCCCAAAAATATCGGAACCGTAATACTGGCCACAGTCATCCACTACAGCAGGCCAGCCCAGAGGAGGATTCAGGCTGGTGGGTATAGCGGAGGCTATTGCCAGCATAAGGCGGTATTGTGTTCGGGATGGATTGACGTGACTCACTTAGATTTAACCCATTCGTCACTTAATGCCGGGTTTTGCTTCTGCATCACTTTACGAAATCCCGCGCTAACATTCCCATTACCCTCCCCCTTTAGCCAGTCTCGGACTGCCTCAGGCATATATAGAGTGGCTGCTACAGGCTGTTTAACTTTCCGTTGCGCACCAACAGCTGGCCACTCGATCGCATTTTGGATTTCATCAACAGGCTTACTTGTCGCTATATCCAAAATCTTGCGGCCAGAATGGCGAATAGTGAGCTTTTCCGCCATAGCCAGGAGCTCGGCATCATCAAGGATTTTTTGCAGGTGAGCTTGCGCTCTGGTACGGCACAGAGTCTTCATTTTGTGACTCTGCGACCCTCCAGGATAAGTTAGAAAAATATTGTATCCCATCAATTGCTCTCACTTTTTATGTTAGAAAATTACTAACTGATTTTCAATCTTAGATCTAAAACGAGAGATTTTTCAAGCAATTTAAACTTTTTGACAGTCTTGACTATATAACAAGGTTATTAGATTAAGCCTGTCAAAAGAACTTTCACGCCGCGCCCGAATTTAGGGCTAAACAGTGAATAAAGATATTCAGCCAGCTCGCAAACGCGAGAAAGAAATGATGAGTCGGGCGGCTTCCGTCATGGCGATGACTATCGAACCAATCACCGACGGCGCAGGCAATTTGATTGCCGATGAAGCCGCCATGACGGCGAGCCTTACCTCAGCAGTGCAAAAGGTGCCAATGTTCGAAGGTGTCGATCCTGATGCAGCCCTGCAAATTGCAGGTGGCTGGGCTATGGCTATGCACCAGTATAAACAAGAGCACGGCCGTTACCCGGCTGTAGACGTGCTGGCAAATTGTCACGTCGCGCTCGAAAACCTTATGACAGAATGCGCTAAAGATAAGCATAGTGGCACCGGTAAGGCGATGTTCGAGTCCGCTGCTGAATCCATGCGCAGTTCTGATGGTGTTATGCGCATCGCTCAATTTGCAGCGCTGATTCTGCCAGCTGCCCTGGGCGCAGCAACAAGCGATGCCTGTACTTTCATCCCATGCGAACGTGATGAATCAGACATCTACGAACTCATCAACATCGCTGGCACCAATTTTGGCACTTTCAAGCCAGGCGATGAATTGAATATGCAAAGCGCTGGCGTCTACAGTCAGATGAAACGACTGTACCAGCTGGCAGCAAAAGGCGATGGTGTAACCAAAGTTTTCAAGTTCGATATTAAGGACTTTGAAGGACAAAACTGCCCTATCCGTGCAGGCTATAACAAGCTGTTAATCAATCGTAAACCATCGAAAGTTGACGATGGTGACGGCAATCTTTATTTCAACGGTTCTGATAGCAAAGGCAATCTGTTTGCTGCTACTGCGAAGGTGGCATACGACACCGGTGTAATTGATATCACCTTTACCGATGCACCAGCGGAAGGTACCGAGCTTGCAGTACAGGTTGAGATCAACATCGAGCGTGCTCCTAACCTGATCCCCGTCATCAACCAGGCGATGCGTAACTACAAAGTTAAGCCGTCTCAGTATGTTGTTGCATCTGAACACACCATCATGTCCGCGTCTGATGCCAGCCGTGAATTTGGTATTAACATGGCTGCGACTCAGTTCTCAGCAATGCGCCAGTGGCTCAGCCATGAACAAGATGTAATGCGCCTTCGCACGCTGGTTTTCCATACCGTGTATGGCCGTGAATTCGATGCTGCTCTTCCAGAAGCACAAAGCTATGAATCATGGGTAAGTCTGATGCGCCATGTTGTGAATGCTTTGTCCCAGGATATGGCAAACCGCACCCTGGCGTCAGGTATTCGCGGTGGCTTCGCTGGTGGCGATGCAGCTAACTTCCTGCGCTCACTACCACCTCAGCATTTCCAGCTGGCTCCGGGTTATGTCCAGTCTCCGTACATTCAGTACATCGGTACCCTTTTTGGATCTATCCGCATTTACGAAGTCCCTACTCCAGTTTGCGAGCAGTTCCAAAAACAGGGTTATGACCTTGGCCTGGATGACATCTATTTCTATGGTCGCGGCAACGATATCGGCAAAGCAGGTCTGATCGCCGGTGATGCAGTAGCAGCTATTCCTTACGTCCACGAAACCAACCCGAGCCTGGTTAACCGTACAACACTGTGGGGTTCAGCGATCAATGATGTTCACCCTCGTAACGGTGAAAACTATTTCGCACGTTTACGTCTGACGCATTCCAAAGAGGGCGCGATCAACATGCTGACAGGCCAGATTAACTCCTCAGCATCAAATCCAGGGGAAACCACGGATGAAGAAGAAAAAAAGTCGGAGTAACTGGCGTTTCAGTTTCATCTGACGGCCAGGAGTTATCCGAGGGTGACTCGTTCGCAATTGAATAAGCCATAAAACGTCTATTTTCAACGCCCCCTTATGGGGCGTTAGGAGAACAAAATGCCAGATATCAAAGTTTCCGTTTTCCCTGAAAACGCCACCAACAAGGCCATTACTGTCGTATCAAGTAACCCTGCGGTCGTATCTGTGGGTAAAAACAATAAATGTAAAGCAGAAGGTCCTGGCGAAGCCGAACTGACTATTACAACTGCTGATGGTGGCCACACCGTTACTCATAAGGTTGTGGTTAAAGCGGCAGTAGTTACCGTAGAGGGCGTCAGCGTGGATAGCGAAAAACAAGACGCTACCGTGGGTGACACTTTCACTGTAGGCGAATAATTTTCCTCCCTCGTATGAGGGGGAAATGTTTTAGTTCAAATCGCACGCCGAAGGGGTAAGTGCAATGAATAAGATCGGATATTCAGTAGGGCAAGCAGCTGGCGTCGGCATTATGCCTGTTAACGCTGATGCCACCCTATCCACCGGCAGCGGCGGTAGCTCCGTTTTCGCTGGTCTAGTGATTTCTCGCCGTGGCGCGCCGGGTAAGGTGTTACAGGTCACAGCATCGAACTATAAGGATGTGCTTGGGACCCCAATCCATCCTCGACTGGGTTCGGCATTCGAGCCATTCCGTCACGTCCAGCAGGCGGTTAAAGGTGGCGATGGTTATGTAGTGCGCGTTTGCCCTTCAGATATGAAGGTCCCGGGCATCATCATTTCTAAGGCTTCTGGGGAAGAGAACCAAGTTGAAGAAGGCGAATCCTTCACCGTTTTGGGTGAGTACGTGTTAAAAGGGGCTCAGTTTGGTCCTCACGAAACACCAGCTCTTAAGGATGGCGAACTGGCCATCATTTACATCAAAGACGGCGAAGCTTCAGCCAATCGTACAATTTCGCTTGATAGTGATGAGGATAGCGACCTTCTCAACCTGACGCTAAAAGAAACCCAATCGGATGGTTCTGTGGAACAACTCGAAACTCATCAGGTTTCTTTCAACCCAGAGGCCGTCAACGATATGGGCCAACCAGCATGGTTGCAAACCATGTTGGAAAGCATGTCTACCCGCCTAGGTTGCGTGATCACCAGTGATGATAAAGATGATTTGTTCTCAGGTATTACGTTCACAGATGTGGCGTTCGTTGGTGGTTCTGATGGCACGTTCTCGAAAGTTACTGCTGAAGAATACCTGAAAGCACTGGCTATTCTGGAACAAGCACCGATCAATGTAACTGCCATTCTCTCGCTGGGTTGTTACGACTCAACTGTACTGGCTGCACTGAAGGACCTGGCAGAAGCAGTTCGCGTCGACTTCTTCTATGATCTTTCAGGCAATCAGACAGCTGCAGCTGCGATCACTGAAGCCAAAGGTCATGGCTTTGGTGGTTCACACCAGCCCGCACGCTACTACTTCCCTTATTCCTGTAAAGACAGTGCAACTGGCATGCAGGTTGTCTTCGGTATTAGCTGTGACGCTTTTGTAGCTAAAGCGAAAGGCGTTGCGATGGTACCAGATGTCGGTGGCTGGCATTACTCCCCTGCAGGGACCTCGCGAGGCATTATCGATCGTCAAAACATCACCAAGATTCCAAACCTCGATGCTATCGACCTGGAAGCGTTCGTTACGGCACGAATCAATCCTGTAAAAGTGTCGGCCAGCGGTGATGTTTATATTGATGACGCGCTGACCACGTTTACCAAAAAGAACTACCTTCGCTTCCAACACGTCTCCTCCTTGATGAATGCCATCGCCCGTAACTTCTATGAGCTCGCTGAAGCTATCAAGCACGAGCCGGACGGTGTTACCCAAGAGTCACTCACGAAAGGCATGACCGAATTACTGGAGCGCTTCTATTCAGCAGGTGCACTGGTAAAGCCCCGAGATAAGTCTCAGGGCGAAGAGCCATTTGTAATCACTGTGGCTCAACTGGAGAGCGATTACTGGCAAGTCGAATGGGCAGTGTGCCCTACCGGTTCAGCGCGCCGCATCATCGGTAAACCAATCCTTATGCGATAAACCATGAGCCGCCTTCCGGGCGGCCGTTAAGAGATAAAACATGAAAAATTTCACAATCGCTAATCCCCTGGCTCGTGTTCTTTTTGGTGCCACCGTGCCGGGTTCTGACGATAAGGCAATGCTTGAAAGCGCAGGAGAGCGTAAACCGGGAGAGCCGGAGCAGCCTATAGATGGTGAAGCCTTAATGCTGGAAGCTGTTAGCGCGCGCGCCAAAGGCGATGAGCGTGGCCTCGCAGCGTCGATGATCGCGCAATGGTTGGAGGACGATGATCCCGAAGCCGACGCCTTTGATGCTTTGGCCATTATTATGGCGGGGCTTGATGGTGTAGATGAAGACGCTGATTTCACCGATGAACAAGTTGATGCCTATAACGCTGCATTAGCCTCGCTGGCAGATGCAGCAGTGTCCATGGGCGCGGACCAGGATGATGTCACCGACATGATCGACGATATGGATGATTCAGCAGCGGAGCGAGTTTTCGACGCTCTGTCAGGCAACGATTCAGACATGCTGGAGGAGGCTATTGCAATGTATACAGTTGCCGGTGGCGATACAGCTATGCTCGAAGCCGTTCGTAAAAAGGTTGTTCGTGACGGCAAGGTGAAAATTATTCGTAAGCGCCCTCGTCCTCGTCGCCTTAACTCTTTGCAGAAACAGGCTCTGAAGAAGGCTCGCCGTAAGGCTCATACATCTGTTGCGAATTTGCACCGCAAGAAATCCATGAAGCTGCGCAAGAAACGCGGCATGTAACTATATCAGGCCATCATTACTGATGGCCTGATTCGGAGGTCTGGAGATGATATGTGGCGCGATCATGCCGGATGGCATTAGCCCTCTAATGAAAATCTACATCCGTACTGATGAGGATATGGTTGTAGGTTATATAGGTGATGGCTCCTCAGCCACACTTTCAGCTATGTGGCAATCACCGTTCGAGAATCAGTCATTGAGCGGAATTATGGGGGCTGTAAGTCAGAAACTGGACGCAACAGCCAATGTTATTCAATCCGCTTCGGGCGTTACAGCAAAGACGATCTTTAACTCTATGCTCGTCTGGGAAGGTCAGCAGCCGCCGGAGTTTAGTTTAACGGTTGATCTCATGGCTACCCAAAACGCGCAAATAGAAGTTAATGCTGCTATCACAACACTACTAAAAATGTGCTCTCCAGAGCTCAATGAGTACACAGCTCTCGGGCGCCGTCCAGAGCAAGTAACATTAAATATAGGTCGCACAATAGCTCTCTCAGGAGTGGTTATTAAAGATGTGGCTTATCAGTTGGATGCTCCACGAACCTCAGAGGGCTATTTTTCCCACAACACTGTCACTCTCCAATGCAGCGGTATTACATCACTCAATCGCAGCAATATTTCCACTGTGTTTATCATTTAAGGAGTTTCTATGTCTGGTTTTGCGAATACCAAAGCAGATACCGCTTTTCTCAAATCTCGCTTCAACAAAAATATTGCAGCTGGCGAGAAGCTGATCGGCTCAGAATTTTGGATGACATTTAAAGGGTACGACAATCTGAGCATCCTTGTGCGCTCTACTCAGATTCCGGAAATGACACGTGAAGACGTAGAAGATTTTGGTCCGGGTGGCATGAAATTCAACCAGCACGGTACGCTGCGCAACTCAGGGGAATATCAGGTTACTTGTGCAGAAACCATCGATGGAACTGTATTAGCAGCCGTCAAAGAGCTTGTTTACGGTAAGAAGTATATCGAAGTCACGGTTCAGGCAGCCGCCGAGTCAAACAGCGGCGATCACAAAGGCCTAATCCGTACCTTCTCCCACTGCAAAATCTATTCTGATGCAGTGGACTTCTCATCTGAAGACGTCACGACCGTAGTCCGTCCGACATTGCGCGTCGTATACAACTGGGTTGAGTAACAGAATCGGCGCTGGCTTAATCGCAGCGCCTATTAGGCATTTAATCTTCTTTTGCAGGGAATAACATGACAACGCCCGCCGAGCTCCTTGAAAACGTAAAGCTCCGTTTTAACCCTTTACTGGTTCGAGAACAGGAAACGCTTGATTCCCTTCTCAGAAAGGCGCTGGGAGCATATCAGGATAGGGCAGGGGTCATTGCCACTGTTAAGCTGGAAAAGGCTGGAGGGACGGTTATATCCCGCCCTGATGACTATTTAGCACTTATCCATGTTACCGACGCATACGGCTTACTTGTTTACTCTGATGAGGTAGGGGATACCATCGAACTGGATCTTACAGGTTCAGAACGGTGGCCATTCAAAATGCAGTACCTTATGAATCTGCGAGATCGTGGTTTTGAAGGATGGCATTTGCCCCCAGCTATTATCGGTATGATTGAAGACTACCTGGAAGCCCTAATAAAAGTCCTTAATGTTGCACGTTTAAGACGCGCTTCTATAGATGGGAAGTTCGATTATTCTGACCTTCCAGACGAAGTAACGCTCCACCAGCGAGTTTTAGACATGGAAGAAAAAATGGCATCGAACAGAGCCATCATTCCAGGCGCAACCACGGCATCATAAAGAGGGCAGAACAGTGGGGATATTTAGCGGCCTTGAGAGCACTCTTTCAAGTTCTCTTTCCTTTAATACTAAATCTTTCACCAGCAACCTTATTAGCGACATCCTTGATAAAGCTCTTTCCGGTTCAGGTGTGCGTGGGAATTATGCCGACGATGTTGCCTATGGGAAAAATATCGTCGCGGCCGCTATGCGTATACGCTACGCACAAGGATGGCAGTGGACAGTCGATGTAGATGGGCTAAATGGCTTTGACATGTTTGTTAAAGACATAACTTATGGGCATGGGACTATTGAAACAGAAAGTAAGGTGATAGGTAGTGTGGAGTTCAATAAACCTACCCATGTTACAGCTGGGCTCGTCACGATGACCGTTCGTGATACAGAGGACGGCAAAATAATGGACTGGTTTAAAGAGCGAAAAGGGAAGGTGACAAACCGGGATGGCACTATCAACTTGCCGCCTTCATACCTGATGAATATCCGTTTGTATCGCGTGTCCCAAGAAGGCGGAAAAACCTTGGAAGAAGAGATGCGCGTATTTCCGACTCAGCTTGGAGAAATCACCCGCTCACGTGACCAGGTAACAGAGTTTTTAAGTTATCCGATCACCTTTCAGAAATACACGTCTGCTGGTTCTGGTGTGGAGGGGATCTTATCTGGTGCGGCCGGTGCAGTGGGCTCAGTTGCTAAGTCTGCGGCAGGAAGTGTTATCGAATTCTGAGGTTTCAGGGGCGTGGGCCTTGGGAATTTCAGATTGAAAGAACCTAATAAAATCCATATTTTTTAGCTAGTTAGCATTGAAAATTAAGTGGGAACTTTTTGGTAGAAAACAGCCTGAAGTTCCCACTTTTTTTACTTCTCTGGTACCTGCATCCTATCCATTACCTGCTTAATGGCTTTATCCAGCTCAGCTTGAACTGACGCTGGAAGGCGAGCAAATTCATAAGTCACTAAGCGTTTAGACGTATCAGTTTTCTTACGTGCAAACTGTTTTTTATCTTCGAACTCACGCAGTTTTTCAGTTTGGACTGTTTTCACTGGTCGCGGATTCAACTGTTTTGTGTGACGTTTGAACGAGTCCAAGATTAACGATTTAGTTATGCTCTCCACTTCCGCTGCAGTGATGTCTTCTTGCACTTTTGCTATCAACTCTGGCAGGGGAACACCTTTGTTGTTTAGCTCTTCTGAAAGCTTAAGCAGCAGTTGGTAATCAGCAAGCGAAAGTTCGTTGATGACCGGGAATAGCGCGACCATTTCAGCTGGAACCGAAGCGGCTTGGAATGCACGGGTAACACTTGCAGGAGATACACCCTCAGTGCGCGCGATCTCATCCTTTGTCATGCCGTTCTCGTGCATGAGTTGGTATCTCTGCCCAATCTCACGAAGTGTATGTTCGCGGGCGGTCTGGATGTCTTTTGCCAATTGGCGGGCATCTTCAAGACTTATTTCATCTTCTGTAACCAAGATTTCAAAATTCGAGCCGCTAAAAATACAGGCTGCTCGGCGGCGGGAACCATCCAATACCTCAATGCGCTCACCTACAGCCCTACCAATTGCCGGGAAAAATTGCTGAAGAGTGATCGTTCGCGTTATATCGCTCACTGACTCGGGAGTTACATTTCTCTGATCACGACCATTAACAGCAGGATCAACAAAAGTTTTCTGCTCTATTTCATCACTCACAATGGTCTTTAGAGTGAATTTAGCCTGCTTTCCAGACTTAAGAGTGAAAACCTTCTCACCACCTTGGTTGTCAAGGCTACGGATAAAATCGGAGCTATCACTGCCTAAAATGCTTCGCCCGCGGGCTACTATTTTCTTCTTCATGCCGCTTTGCTCCTCAAGAACTCGATGCGATCAAACACAGCCTTAGTGAAATGCTCCGCTTCTGTTCGGGCCTTTTTCAGAGCGTCGTTACTACCCGGGTAGGATGCAGGGTTCGCACTAATAATAGTGTCAAACGTCTCACCACATCGTTCAAAACCATCCAGTCGCGGCAGAGCCGAGTCGAGAATATTGCTGGTGTATACCTCACGAGCAAGGCTGTGTGAAACTTGGTGATCTGGCTTTCCGGTCATCTTCGACATAAAGCCAATACTGGCAGACAATCGCGGCTCAATACCTTCTTGTTCCAATGTTTCCAGCATTTCAGGCAAGCGGGTAAGGTATTTTAACGTCGAATGGAAATCGACTTGCGCTGGTGGAGTAGGGGTGAGAATCAGGTCACTCGCAGCCAGGCCGTTTAGCAAGAATGGGTCGAGGTGTGGCCCAGTATCAATCAGGATGAAATCATAATCATCAGCAACGCGATCAATAATAACCTTGCGAAGCACTTCATATTGGTTAACACCTGGAAGGTTCTCGTCAACCAGCTCCTTCCATGCACTAGCAACAAATCCATCATCGATAGAAGCAGGAATGACATCAACGCCAGGGATGATAGTTGGGCGAATCACGTCCTTACGCAACGTTTCAGTATCAACGTCGTTTAGCATCGCCTGAGCAGCCGTCTCTAATATAGAACCGATACTATGTGTGTGATCCAAGAACATAGTGCTCGATGCCTGAGGGTCGAGGTCGATAACAAGAACGCGCAAATCGTGGCGAAGAAGATCCTGGTGAACTCGAAGCGCATGAGCGAGAGTGACGGTGCTGACAGTCTTCGAAACCCCGCCTTTCAGGTTCACTACAAAGATAACGTAAGGCGATGTATGGGTATCCCGATACTTTGGAATCTTGCGGTGAGCATAGATATCAATGACGTTCTGGATAGTCAGTGCGTACTGCTCGACATTCCCAACCTGTTTTTTGTTGAACTCGTAGCCAGCATCTTCCATTTCTTTAATGGCCTGTTCGACAATCCTGCGGCTGAGTTTAGGTAATTTAGCGACAGCATTCCGGGTAAATGTCTGGAAATATTCAGTTAAATTAAACTCTTTGCGCTGTTCTTCAATGTCCCTGCTCATTGACTCAAGCAAATGGCTAGCCCTGCGCGCTATGGAGCCTACACCACCGTAATCTCGTTTCATTCTGATCTCCATGAAGTTTTCAATGTTGGGGACATTGCTTTTGCAAGTTTGGAGTGTACAACAATTAAGACCACGTGCAACAAATTAACGCTAAGCGTGATTTTATTGCACGTAACATGTGTGCTGGAGGGATTTTTTGATAACCGCCGTATGGCGTAGAACGTTTGGACTACAATCCTCCCTTCAGCACACACTTTACGATAATTGGATGTGCGCTGGAGGGTTGTGGATTCAAAAAGTGTGTGCTGGAGGGGAAAAGTTAGGCGTAATAGCCGGTGGAACATGTGTGCTGGAGGGGGAGGCTTGGCTATGCGTGTGCCCTGAAGGGATAAAGGCAAAATTGCATGTGTGTTGCAGGGAAAATGAAATGTAACATGTGTGCTGAAGGGGAAATAATGTGTGCTGTAGGGTAAATCACGTTGACTCAGTGCGCGCAGTCCCATCAGCGCACATTTTCAAACGCACCATGGAGGCCAATGCCCTCCAGCACACACTATTCAGTAGGCTTGAGTTTGGGATTGCGAGAATGCACGATGATGTAGTTTTCACGCCCTTTTTTCTCGATTGAACAGTCAAGGTAGCCGATCGTCTTCAGCTGCTCGATCGCTTTCTTAATGGTTCTATTCTGCTCACTAACAGTTGACATCAAAGCCAAGCGCTCGCGAATTCGTTCGAACGAGATAGGGATAGGGCGGGCCGGGAGGCTCTCAATGAAGGTGTAAATTGCCTGGGCGGCTTCTTTTTTAGGCAGAGCTCGCAGCGCGTGTTGTTGCAACAGCACACGGTAATCAAGCTGAAAAATTTCCCACAGCTTTGAATCAGCTTCCAGCTCAACAATGTCACGCTCAGCATCGAAATACCCGGTCTTGAGAAGGCCCGTGTTGTAACTGCCTCGCGCACTTTTGCCACGTTTAAAGGAGATACCTTTGTTACGCAAACGTCCGAGTGATTCGTGTATGGTGTTGCGAAGCTTTCCGTCCAGACGCTTTGAAGGGAAACCGCACGCCTTGGCGAACTCCTGAAAAGAAAGTTGTATCGTGTTGGAGGAAAGGCCGTACTTACTGAAAGAGTAGATTACGCCAATCCATACCTTAAAATCAGTATCCATATCGAGTCGCGGGCCGGTAATTTTGATATTGTCATAACCTTCGGCCTGTGCAATCTCCAATTGAGAGAATACCTTGGACGCATCTATCTCTTTGTTTTCAACTTGGTTTTTGGTTGGCTTTGGCACAAATACCCCTAAGCGCATCAACGCTACCGGCTGTACTGTGTTGTTTGAATTAACTGTTAACTCTTTGGCTTTGCTTTCAATGTCTGCGTACAGAACATCAGAGATAAATGGTTGATTCATCAATGGCTTACCATAGTTATGTGGATAAGTTTATCGGCATTGGACAACTTACCGCCGGTTCCCGTCAGCACACATCCTATATCCCGCTAGCACACATTTACAACCCTCCAGCGCACATTATTATCCCAACAGCACACATGAAACTCCCGCCAGCACACATCCTGATAGCCTTTCAAGCCAGAGCTGACGCGGCCTGAAGCCTGCCGGGATCTGTTTGGTAATATTAGGATCTATTTAGGATCTTATTATTGGATCTATCCAGTGGATAACTTTAAAGGTTGTCTATTTGAGAGCATTATCGTTAAAAATCACACACTGAATATGCTCGCCTGGTCATAAGAAACCCGACCGGAGAGTACATTGAATATCCCAAGCTTCCCATTACCATCCAAACCTCAAATTGAAGTTAAATTTCATGCTCCAACGGTGAAAGACGCAATCAAATACAGCGATTTCAATCCAAGTGAAGATGAGGTTACAACAACAGAATACCTTAACTCCATGCAGGAGCCTCCGTTCAGCGACAGTGCTGAATGGACCGTTCAAGACCGTCGAACCGCACTATGGTGGATCTTTGTTAACTCGCGCCCAGATCCAGTAATGACATATTCCTATGAATGCCGCCATTGCAACAGCTCTCATAATGCAGATATTGACCTAAACCAGTTGGCCGAAACAGTTGAACTGCTAACCGTAGAGCCTTACGTAAAAACACAGGTTCCGGTGAATGGGAAGCCAACGCAGTGGACTTTAAAACCTCTCACCGGTCGTGGTGCTCATATGCTCGAACGTATGCGCGCCTCTCTACCTGATATGAAAGACCCAGAATACAGTGCCGGAATGTCCCGGTTTCGCATAGCTGAACTTGCTTTATGCACAGCTCTCGACGATGACCCAGAAGACTTTACCGAAGCAGCAAATAGACGATTCGAAATGATCGAAGCTATGGCTTTAGAAACCGAATTTACGCCCCTCGTAGCGCGTATTCAGCTCATGCAGCGCGACCTGCGCCATGGGCTACTCATGTCGATAGAACATGGTACAAGCCGTCTAATCCTACCTCCGCAAAAATGCAAAAACGCAAAGGAGGGTGCAGACGTTACCACGACGCTGTACGTCCCATTTCTCAATCGAGAGTTTATCCCATCAATTAGACCTGAATGGATGGCTAACCATCATTAACAACCTTGCTCTTTATGGATATCAGCCGGTGGGAGACGTAGAGCGCCTTTCTCAGTGGCGAGCCATCCATATGAGCAAAGCGCTGGAACAGAAATATAAGGCTCAGGCCGGGAAAAATAGATAGCTCAGGCAGCTGCGCAGGGGAGGATGTTTTGGATAAACAGCAAGATCGGATCGCTATCATTAGCGCAATCGAGGATGCCAGCGCTAACGAGCTCAAAGCACTGGCCGATATTAAAAACGCCATAACCGCTAAAGGCACCTTAGTAGCGGGCGCTGGCGAAAATCAGGGGCGCGTTACACGTAGGCTTTCACATATAAATAAACAGGCACCGGTAGTCACAAATGATGTCTCTGGAATAGCGCTGCAGCATGAGAATGTCTATGTTTCCCGAATGCCCAAAAAAGTGCGACGTAAGCCTAAACTGGTGTCTGATCTCGGTAACGTTTTGCATAACAATCAGACTTCAGAGCCAGCGGAAAAAAATCTGCAGCACTCTGTGCCTCTAAAAAGATCGTACCGGCAGAATAGTAAGAAAATACATAATGACCCCATAGCCAAATCATCCCCAAAAGTAACGCAACGTGACGGGAAAGGTCGATTTATCTCGGAAAATAAGCAATCCGAGATAGCTGAGAACAACAATCGTAAGAAGCAAAACAGCGCTACCGCCAAGCTTCAAGAAGGTTTTTTGAGAAAGCTCGGTTCAATAATTGGCCTCGATGATAAGCATGATAAAGCAGAAGCCAATGATGTTACAGACGCGGCCGGAGTGGGAGTCGGTGGTCCTTTATGGATGGCAGCCAGCGGTGTAATGGAGTTAGCTAAAGAGACTGGTGGGAAAGCTATCTCGCTCAAAAAGTGGGTTGATGAGCTAAGTGGTGACAAAAAAGACGTCGGTAAAAAATCCTCACAAGTTACAACGATCACTCAGTCGGAAGCTCTGAGTTATCCACCAGCTCAGGCAAAGCCAATTTCTGCTCCAGAACTGGGTAAAGTTAACTCATCTAAAATTTTTGCAGAAAACCAAGCTTCCCAATCGGTCAAAGTGATCCAAGAGCAGACCAAGGCCCTATCAAGTAATGACGATCGTATTATCGGAACGCTTGAGGACGTGGAAGACGAGATAATTAAGCTCAGAAAGTCTATGTCTTCCGGTGACAGTTTCAGTATGTCTGACTTCTTCAGGAATCGTTGGCCTGGCGGTCGAAGGGGTACAAAACGCCGCGCTGGTGGAGGATCAACTGGCCGTGGGCATAATCGAGGTGAACGCCCTGATCCTATTGAGAAGTCCACCAGAAAAACGCGTGGCACTAAACCTAAAGGTCGGTTCGGACGTATTGGTAAAATTTTCAGCAGTGTCGGTGCAAAGGTTGCAGCCGGTACAGCGGCAACAATCGGTGCAGTGACAGGGGCGGGCGCGCTAAGCTCCAAGGGAGCAAACACAGCAGCCAACACCGCCAAACCAATACTGAAAGAGAGTAAGGCAGCTGCTCAAGTCACAGCCAAAGGGACCGAAGCCGCTGTAGCCAAGCAAGCAGGCAGCGCCACCGGAATCGCAGCCGAAAAAAGTGTAGAAACAGCAGCAACTAAGCAGGCCGGGAAAGTGACCGGCTCAGTGGCGTTAAGAGAAACCGAACATGCTGCAGCCAAAATGGGAGCAAAGGCTGCAGCCAAGGGTGCTTTGCGCTTTATTCCTGGTGTCGGCACTGCGCTTCTTGCTGGTTATGACGCGGTAGAGGGCTTTAACGATGAGGATGCCCAACGGGAGGCTTTCGGGGTAGCCGAAGGCAAAGAGGTATCGACTAAACAGAAAACCGCTTATGCCGGTGCAAACGTGTTGGATATGGGCGGGCTGTTAACTGGAGCCACCAATCTTGTTGGCCAAGGACTTTCAGCAGTTGGTCTAAGTGGAACAGGGGATAAACTTCAGTCAGTCGGAACTGACTCTATCGCACGTGGGTTAGAGGGCGGAATGGACTTCGCCCAATCGATATTTTCGGGGGCTAAAAACTTAGCGTTTGGGGCAGCGGCCAACGTTGTCGATAAGGTTAAATCAGGCTTTAAGTCAGATGAGGACAGTACCAAACAACTCAAGACCTCCATCGAAGATGGCACTCGAAAAACTGTTTCTGCGATCGAAGGGTTAAAAGGGCAGTTACAAGGGGGGCAGTTTGGCGAGGATGGTGTCGGCGAGCATGGTTACACATCAAAAGCTGAATTCACGGCACCAGCGGCCAATAACATCGCAGCCGATCTAAATATTGGTGGAAGCAACGCTAAGAACCGTAATTTTCGCAACAACAACCCGGGCAACCTGGTATATGCAAACCAAGAAGGCGCAAGCCTAGAAGCTGCTAACTCCAATGGTGAACGGCGTTTCGCCAAATTCAACACGCCTGAAGAGGGCATTCGTGGATTAGCAAATCAGGTATCCAGTTACTACGAGGGTACCAGCAAGGCTGCTGGCTACGAGAAACTTCAGACAGTATCGAGCATTATTTCTAAATGGGCTCCGCCGAACGAAAATAACACGAATCAGTACATCAAAAACGTCTGTGATTATCTGGGCGTATCCCCTAACGAAAAGATCGACGCTTCCGACCCTGAAGTGATGACCCGCCTCGTTCGCGCCATTGCGACGAAAGAGGGCGGAAATCCGGCAGTCAACGATGGGTACATTAAAGATGCTCTGGGAACATTCAACAGGGATACTGGTAAGTGGGAAGGCAAGTTCTCTGACGAATCGCTAACGAAGATAAATGCCGCGCGGACTGCTAACGGCGAGCAGGCTATTGCGGCAGATTCCCAATACAGCTTCGGTAGTAAGGTGAAATTGGCTAACTCCACAGGTACAGCACTGGCACCACAAAAAAATGCTGTGTCTTTTAAAACGCCAATTACCGACTCAGAAGTGGTGCAACGCGCGCAATCAGTGAAGAAGCCAGTACCAACGCACGTATTATCCCCAAAGCCAAATGTGTCGAGCGAAACGGCATTTAAAATGGCACATCAGCATTCAGCTAAGGCACTGACAGCTGCACCCGCAGAACTTCTCAATGAAGAGACGGCCGCCTCTCAAGTACCGCAAGGTGGCTTAATGTCAACCATCGGGGATTTAGGCGCTTCTTCCACATCTGCTATGACTGGGCTGATGTCGGCCAATACACCTGAAGCTATCCAGGCTGCAATAGCGAAATCCCGTGAGCTGGATAAACAGATCAGCGCCAAAGTTCAGGGCTGGACAGGAAAAAAGGTTGGCTTCACTCCGGCGGCACCTCTGGCGGCTCTCCAGCAAGTGAAACGATCTAGTGCCCGCCAGGACTCAGATAAAAGAGCGGATATCGACCTGTTAGGTACCGCCAGTCAAGATGATTTAAACCCGCCGCTAAATGAACGCGGAATCCCCGTCTACAACAATGGTTACAAGGTCATAGAGAAAGGTGAGGGGGGAGATACATCATTCCTCTCATCCTCTGTAGAGGGCTTAAAGAATATCGGTTCTTCCATTTTGCCGACTGCAGGTGAGCATATCTCAAGAGTGATTGGCGGGGTTAGCGGCGGTGGGGTAATTGACGACCTGATGACACAAGTTACAGGGGGAAATACCGACATAGCGCGTGCTGTGAGTCCTTTAACCCAAAAAGCTGGGGAATTACTCGACGGCGGGCTTCAGTCAGCTGCATCCACTGTCAGTTCCACAACAAGTGGCCTAAACAATACTCTATTTGGTGAGAAACCGAAGAGGCAAGAGCCCTTCCTAAGTATGCCCCAGCAACTGCCAACGGTAACTGACCTAGCTCGAAGCGGCGTTCGACAAACTTTAACCACTGACAACATAAATAACGATCCGGCTATGTTGAAAACGCTGGACGGTGTGTACAGCGTTCTTAAGGACATCCTGGGAGCCACCAAGAGCGGAAGCAAAGGAGACCCTGACAAAGTGGTTAAAACGGCCCAGCCGCAGCCGAGAGAACGTGCCAGCACCACAATTAGTGACCCATCACTGGATGTTCTGTTGGAGGATTGAGCATGTTTTATGAGGTGGACGCCCTTTTAAGCGTGGACGAGAACGGAATTGTCATTGCAAAGGGACAAAAAGATGTATGGATGGCCCGGCTACACGAATGGTTACGCACTCCTTCCGGGAGCGTTTACGGGCTGCCGCATTGGGGAAATCCTATGGAGGAGTTCAAACACGAGCCTATTGGCTCGGAAACAAGTCACTTAGTAGAAGTGGCCATCGAAGGCAGGTTGGTAACGAAGTTGGCAGAGGATTTGCCGGGCTTAAACATCGAGTCAATTCGTTGTGAGGCTCTGAGCATGGACGAATTACAAATCAGCTTTTTTGCCCATGGTGGTGGAACGAGTGTGATCATGAAGAAAAAGCAGGAGGAATCGTGAGTATCTCCGAGGTTTTAGAGAAATTTAACGCCAAACTGAGCGAAAACAGCTGGTGGTCGAGGTTCGTTAACAGTCAGTTTGCGCAGATGATGGCCGTCCTAGGCGCGCAGGTTATATATATTGCTCAGACCTACGCAAGCAGGGCACTGGTTGAGGGGTTTATCACGACTGCAACACGTCGATCTAGTATCCTAGCCGCAGCGGAAGATCGTGGATATGTAGGGCGTTTTGTTGAGGCATCTCATGGCACGGTATCAATCAAAAATAAATCTTCTGAAAGCATAATTCTGCCCTCTGGCGGGGAAATTCTCACATCGGATCAAACCCCATTATCATGTGATAACACCGTGACAATTGGTCCCGGCGAAACTGTCTATGGTGTGCCAGTCAAGCAGCAAGAAGCGATCAGTGTTATCTTCGATATTGCAGAAGAAAAACCATTCCTAACTTTACTGCTTACTCGGGATATTACGGCTGAAGTTTCAGAGTTGTCAGTTGTCATTGTGAATGGAGACGAGGAGCAGGTATGGACTCGTAACCCACTATTCCGTATGTCACGCAGTGATAGTAAACACTATGCGCTGGTATATAAACCTACAGAGCAGCTAGGGGTACGGTTCGGTGATGGCTCCATGGGAATGATGCCACCAGCTGGTAGCCAGGTTCGGCTCGATATTCTGGCAAGCCTGGGGGATTACACCCTTGCTCAGGGACAGAAGCTTGAAGCAGCCGGTAATATTGCTAAATATGCGGACGTCCTCGAAATCGTAACTGATTCTGTTATCTCCGGCGGCGGCGGTATGGAATCAACCGAAGAAACGAGAAATCGTGCGCAATACTACGTTCCCTTTGATGAGCAGGTTGTATGGGGTGGCGACTATCGTCATTTTGTGCAAGGTGCAGTTAGTGGCACCTCTTGGCTGAACGTCTGGGGAGAAGCTGTTCAAGAGAGCATAACCGGTTTTGATGTACGTAATATTAACCGTATCTTCTTCTGTGGGCATAAACCGGGTGTATCGCAGGAAAAGCTAGCTTCAGAGATTCTTGAAGCACTGGCTCCCATTCCTAACGAGCTAAACAAGCACTTCGAATATGTGCCGACAAACGAAAAACCATTCACTATCAAGTTCAGCGGAACAGCCAAAAAAAGCGTTCTTATTGATGACGCCCGCAAGGATCTGAAGGAGGCATTAGAGAATAACTTCGGGAAAGATTCGCCATCATTCAGCAAATTACTTCAAAGTGAGGATGATTCACAGCAACAATATTACGCTCAGGTAAAGGTTAAAGATATTTGGCGTGTTATCGAGGATACAGGGTTATTTATTTCCTATGATGTTGAGGCGATTGATATGAGTGACGCCGTATTGATGAATGACTTTGTTTATCTCAATGTTGAGTCGTCTGACTTCGAATCAATCAGCTATCCGTAGGGTAAAACTGTGAAAGAAAATTGGCTGAAAGAGCAGTTAACACCAGCTAAGCGCAGCTCAAAATTATGGGCTGCGTTTACTGAAAAGATGCAGGACATGTGGAATGAAACTGTCGAACCGGTCCTGACGCGAATCAGTAATCGCAAATCCTTTTTCACCATGGATAGTGAAGATATGGATATACGGATTTCGGAATATGGTCGTTTCTTCATAATCGCAGAGGAAGACAGAGCCCGGCGGCCCATGCTTCTTACCCAGCGTCTCGATGAGGTGCATTTCAAAGGCACTACTCGGCCAATCGAGCAGACCCTTTGGCGTGAGTTCGGAGAGATGCCTGTATCTTGGGAGCCGTTGTACGCGCCCACTGACATCGTTAAAACCCCTTACGGATCGTATTTGGCGACGGCACAAGAAGTTGAGTCAGCCACCGCTAGTTATGGGGATTTTTTCCTTACTTCCCGTGGTCGAGTTGTACTTAATCTCAACAAATTATATGAGCTTTACGGTGCTGACGATATTAATGCGAGCATAAGGCGTTTTCAGTCTGACTTTACCAAAATCATAGTTCCTCTTATTCCACTGCATATTGTTTATGACGGCTTAACGTTGCAGCTAGTATTTAAAGCGATAGAGAAAAAGGAAAAACTTGTATTTTTTGACACTCAAATGAGTTTCAATCATAGCTTTGATTTCGGCGATAAGACCGACGATGTTGGTGTAAAAACTAACATTTCATTCAATGAAAATCGCGTAATAAAAAGCCTTAAGCGCTCTCTGGACATGATACCTATTTGCTTTGATGGCATGCCGCTTGATGCCTGGCCCTTAGGTATGACAGCAATTATTCCACCAATAATCCCTGAAAGAGAAGAGGGCGATGGGCGATTGTATACCCAGGATATGTCCGGGCGCGATTTCACCGTTGATTCCACTGTTTTATTCACATATAGCCAAGGAGAGTCTCGCTTGATGCTCAAAACTCTTGGCCAGTACGGCTGTATTGTCGAGTATGCAGATAGTCGAGTCGTCCGGTACGGATTTCCCGGCTTCGTTGATGAGGTGATCTTGCAACCTCTGGCCGGTAACTGGAGGGATGAGATTCGTCAAATTAACTATTTGCAGTGTGCTGATGAGATACGTCAGAGTGCATCGGTATACGAAAGGCTTAACGAGATAACGCTAGGTCAAATCAGGTCAGAGCATGATCACGCCGATTTTAATGATGCTCCTATAGCCATATCGATGATGGGCGGTGAAAGTTCAGATGTGTTTATTGTTAGCGAAGCCGCTGACGAGTTTCTTCAAAGTGATGTGTCAGCCAGCATTGAGCCTATTTTTGCCGCCGTGGATGAGGGGATTATAAACGCAGACGTCAGTTCGCAGGTTCATTATAGGTTGGATGATCATAATTCCCATCTGGTGCAGGGCAGGAGCTTTACTGAGGTGAGTGAACAACAATTTAATGGCGTTCCACGGGAGCTGGATGCAGTTTCGTTGACACTCGATACCTTACCGCTTGATGCGTGGCCAATAGGCCACACCCACATCGTTCCAGCCATCATCCCGAGTGAAAAAAATCCTGATCCGCGTATTTTTGAGCAGGTGATTTCTGATACCGGAGAGTTTGCCGGTGTTGTGGGGTTATACGTGTCAACGCTTGGATTACATGGTTGTATTATCGAATACGCAAATGGTGACCTAGCGACGATCCTATTCCCAGTTGATAGCGAACATGTGCTCATACAGGAGCCTGCAGGCAGCTGGAGAAAGACTATCAGGAAAATAAATTACCTCATGGGTTCTAGCGCCTAACGCTCAATTTCACAAACTCAACAAACTCCGCAGACTACCACTTGCGGAGTTTGATTCCATTCAAGGGCTCGAACTCCTCTCAGTGCATTTTGAGGGGAATTAAATGGCTGATGTTCTCGCCGCTCGTACTAGCGGTACGCTTTATAAAGCGCAATTACTCGATTACTACTACTCACGCCGCGCGGAGTCTGCGATCGGCAACGGCCAACGCTTTGAAATCAAAACGGCATGCTGGGGCAAATCGACGCTGGTTTCGGTGAATGAGGCTGGTGGTTGGAATATCTCAGATATCCCAACTGACTTCGTGCTGGAAGACATGACTACCAACTTCGCGAAATCTGAACTTGTGCGGTCAGTTCAGGGGAACATCATCACGCTTAATGCCGTGTTGCCTCAAGACAGCCTTGAGGAAGACACTGTTTACGACTTCAATACACTCGTGCTATTGGACGCAGAAGACAAAGCCATCGCCGTGCTTGCTACTCAGCAAGATACTGTATACCTGGGAAAGAATTACTCAATCATCATGATGATTGAGCAGGCAGGGAGCTGAGTATGAGTGGATCTATTAGTGGTGTGAGCCTTCTGGCCGCAGATTCTCGTAAGAGCCTGATCACAGACGTACAGTTTTACGAGGCCTACACCTCAACAGCATTAAACCGGAAATTTAAAAATATTATTAAGCCTGGAATCTATTCAGGTTTTAATGTCGTGCCTGGCACCGGTCTGAAGGTTACCGTGACCTCGGGCAATGAAGGTGGTGCTGCGTCTGTTGATATTGATAACGTCCAGTTGTCAGTGCAGCAAATTTTAGATATTGACGTTGACATCCCTGCTGGCCAGACAACGATTATCGCGTTGCAGGCATTTTATAAGTTTGGTGTGAAAACGAGCCAAGTAACGGACGAATCGACTGTTAATGCAGCTGAGATTGTTACTATTACGGCTCAGCAACTAAGAGACGGCCAAATAGAGTTGTGCCGGGTTGCGGTACCGGAGGGGGCAACGCAGATTACATCGGAAATGATAGACACGTCTTTCCGTGTATTTCGCAGCTTGGGGCTTCAGTTAAGCGCAGAACTTGATAGCGAAGAAGAAGGGGTCGCTGCGAACTCCCTCGCTATTAAAAAAGCGATTTCCTTCCTGTCTGGGGAGGGAGTGCCGGAAGCCCTCTCGACACTGGCCCAGCTAGCCGCAGCGATAAACAACGATGGTAATTTCGCGCAGACAATTGATAAGGCACTAGACCTTAAGGCCCCATTGACGAGCCCGACGTTAACCGGGACACCTAAGGCTCCTACAGCTGCCCAAACGGTAAATAACACACAGATAGCCACCACCGCTTTCGTTAAGGCGGCGATTTCTGCTCTGGTAGGTGGTTCAACTCCCGAGGGCCTCGATACTCTAAGTGAGCTTGCTGCTGCGCTGAATAATGATCCCCAGTTTGCAACTACTATGAAAAAGGCCCTCGAAGGCAAGCAGCCGCTTAACCAAACCCTCACAGATCTTTCTGGTAAAACGGTTGCCGGTATTCTCGAATACC
>NZ_JABXOU010000012.1:0-85059 GCF_014103035.1 Enterobacter sp. RHBSTW-01064
CTAAAGTGTTACCCATGTTTCCGGTTCATACCCTTCGCTTACCGGGCCTACGTGTGAGGTGTAGGCCGGGTAAGGCGAAGCCGCCACCCGGCAATTCTGCACCGTTCAACCCAACACCATCGTACTCAACCGGCAGGTACAGCACCGCCGCCCCTGCTCGTCGAACACCACAATTTCCCAGCTCTGGCTGGAGCGCCCCAGATGCAGCGGCTGGCACACCCCGCGCACCCTGCCGTGCGACACCGCGCGATGGTGCGTGGCGTTCAGCTCCGTGCCCACCACGTTCTGTCCGTCGCGGGTCATCAGAAAACCGGCCATCGATCCCAGCGTTTCCGCCAGCGCCGCCGACGCGCCGCCGTGCAGCAGGCCAAACGGTTGATGGGTGCGCGCATCCACCGGCATCTCCGCTTCCAGCGTGTCGTCACCGATACGGGTATAGACGATACCGAGATGCGCCACGAGGGTGTTCATGCTGGTGGAATTCAGCTCCTCAAGCGATAAATGACGTTTCCAGATCATCACGCCCCCAGCGTGGAGCCGCCGTCCACCACGATATCCTGCAGGGTGATATGGCTGGCGGCATCGGATGCCAGGAACAGCACCGTGCTGGCAATCTCCTGCGGACGGGCGATTTTGCCCAGCGGAATGCCGAGCTTAAACTGCTCGCCAAAGCCGCGAATGCGCTGCTGCTCCGCATCGTCGCTTTTCCACAGGGTGCGCTGCATATCGGTGTCCGTTGAGCCCGGCGACACCAGGTTGCAGCGCACGCCGCTGCCCGCCAGCTCCAGCCCGACGGTCAGGGCCAGGCTTTTCAGCGCCGCTTTCGACGCACCGTAGGCGCTCATGCCGATGCGCGGCATGTGCGCCGCGTCGGACGCCACGGTGACTATCGCCCCGCCCTGCTGACGGCGAAACTGGCCCATCGTCTGCTGGAACAGGTTGAACGCGCCGCCGACGTTGACCGCGAAGGTCTGCTGCCAGTCCTCCAGAGAGAGCTGGTCCGTCGCCCCCATGCGCAGAATACCCGCCGCGTTGACCAGCACGTCCAGACGCTCAAGGGTACTAAGCAAACGGCCACACGCATCGCTGACCTGAGCAAAATCCGCCACGTCCAGCGTTTCGATGGCGAACGGATAATCACCCAGCGGAAACGCCAGGTCGAACCCGGTCACCTGCGCGCCAGCATCCACAAACGCCAGCGCCGTCGCGTAGCCAATCCCTTTGCCCGCGCCCGTCACCCAGATCGTTTTACCGGTAAAATCGAAACCCGCCATTACTTCACCTCGCGGGACAGCAGCGCCCACCAGGCGTCGATTGTGGGATTTTTTGCCAGCATCACGAAATCAATGTCGCCGTGCACTTTGCGCCAGCGGGCGGCCAGCGCCATCATGCGCACCGAATCCAGACCGTAGTCGATCAGGTTTTCGTCATCCATCGGCTCGTCGGATTCGTCCAGCAGCGGCAGGATCAGCTCGCGCAGCGCGGCCTTCGAGGCCGGAACGGACGGCAGCAGCTCGTCGGTCATCACCACGCGTCCCGAGCGCCCTGCTACGTAATTCAGCGACATCAGGTGCTCGTCGCGGGTGAAATCCGCCAGCGCGTCGGCAATAAAGAACGGCTTGATGTCGCGCATAAAGGCATCAGTGGCGGTGGTCATACAGCCGATATGGGCGTACACGCCGGTAATCAGCAGCTGGTTGCGGCCCGTCTCTTTCAACATCTGCTCCAGCGGCGAGCGGTGAAACGCGCTGTAGCGCCACTTGACCAGCACCGTGTCGGCTTCGTCCGGCGTGAGTTCAGAGACGATGCGCTGCTGCTCCGGCGAGCGGGTCAGGCCCGGCCCCCACATGTCGTTCAGCAGGGCGCGGTCTTCATCGCTCTGCTCTTTCGGCTGGGCGGTGTAGTACACCGGAATATTGTGCGCTTTGCAGTAAGCGCGCAGTCTGGCGATATTCGCCACCACCTGCTGCATCATCGCGCTGTTTTCGCCCCAGAAGTTCAGGAAATACTCCTGCATATCGTGGATCAACAGCGCGGCGCGTTCCGGCTCAAAGCTCCAGTTCACCTTGTTAGTCGGCAGCTCTGCGGCGGTCGGCAGCGCGTAAGCGGTTAATTTTGGGATAGCCATACTCTGTTCCTCAGCCCCGGGCGCGTTCAGCAAGCCACAGGCGCAACTGTTTCTTATCGACTTTGCCGACCGGCGTTAGCGGGAGCGCATCCACGCTCTCCACGCGGTCCGGCAGCTTAAATTCGGCAACGCCCTGCTCGCGCAGGAAGCGGCGCACCTCCACCGCGCGCAGGGGCTGTTTCACCACCAGGTACGCGCAGCTTTTTTCGCCCAGCAGGCTGTCCTCCATGCTCACCAGCGCGGCGTGGATCACCGCCTCGTGGCGCAGCAGCAGGTTTTCAATCTCTTCGGCGGCGATCTTCTCCCCGCCGCGGTTGATCTGATCTTTCTCGCGCCCCTGCACGGTGATGTAGCCCTGCTCGTCAATGGCGATCAGATCCCCTGAGCAGTAGAAACCGTTCGCATCGAAGGCGCTGGCGTTGTGTTCCGGGCTGTTGAAATAGCCGCGGAAGGTATACGGCCCGCGCGTCATCAGACGCCCGACCTCACCGCGCGGCAGCGGGTTGCCGTGCTCGTCCGCCACCCACACTTCGTCGTCCGGGCACATCGGACGGCCCTGGGTGTTGATGATGCGTTCCGGCGCGTCGTCGAGCGCGGTGTAGTTCACCAGCCCTTCCGCCATGCCGAACACCTGCTGAAGCTGGCAGCCGATTTCCGCCGGAATGCGCGCCGCGAGCGTGGCGGAGAGGCGCGCGCCGCCCACCTGAAGCAGCTTCAGAGATCTCAGCTGCGCGTTCCCCGCGCCGTCGGCAATCGCCTGCAGCCACAGGCTCACCGCCGGGGGCACCAGCGAGGTGACGTTGATCTGATGCCGTTCAATCAGCGGGAAGCAGAACGTCGCGCTCGGATCGTTCGCCAGCACCACGCAGCCGCCCGCGGTGAAGACGCCTAACGATCCCGGCGAGCTCATGGCGTAGTTATGCGCCGCGGGCAGCGCGTTCAGATAACGGGTCTCGGCAGTAATGCCGCAAATCTCGTTGCTGCGGCGGATGCTGTAGTCGTAATCGTTATGCGTGCGCGGGATCAGCTTCGGCGTGCCGGTGCTGCCGCCGGAAAGCTGGAAAAAAGCCACTTCGTCGGCGGGCGTCGGATTCGGGATGAAGTTATCCGCCGGACGCGCAATCGCCGCTTCCAGCGCATGTTCGCCCTTATCGCTGCGCAGCACCACGACGCGCACGGAACGGTGTTCATCCACAAATGCATTGAGGAAGTCATCGCCAGCGAACAGGGCGTGGTCGCGATCGGCAATCAGCACGGCGGGTTTGATCTGCTCCGCGTAGGCGTTCAGCTCGCTGCGCTGATGGCTAAAGAGCGCGTTCACCGGCGCGACGCCGATTTGCAGCAGCGCGAAGAAGGTGATGTAGAACTCGGCCACGTTGCCGAGCTGCACCAGCGCGGTCTCGCCGCGGTGCAGCCCCTGCGCCTCAAGGGCGGACGCCAGGTTGTTCACCGCCTGATTAAACGCGCGGTAGGTAATGTGCCGCTCGCCGTCGATTATCGCCACGGCATCGCTGTCCGCATGGTCCGTCAGGATGTGGGTCAACGGCAGATCCTGCCAGTAGCCTTTTTCGCGGTAGCGGCGGGCAAATTCCTCAGGCCAGCGGGTAAAAGGGATGGTCATGAGTCTTCCTTAGTGCAAACCAAATACGTTGAGCATGGTGGAGAGCTTCACACCGGTTTCGCGCCACTCGCTCACCGGCGAGGAAGCGGGAACAATGCCCGCACCGGCAAACAGGCGAACGGTGTTTTTATGCAGACGCGCGCAGCGGATGGTCACCACCCACTCGCCGTTGCCTTCGCTGTCGCACCAGCCGACGATGCCGCCGAACAGCTCGCGGTCGAACGGCTCCAGCTCGGCAATCAGCTGTTTTGCCGCCTGATGCGGGAAACCGCTCAGTGCCGGCGTCGGGTGCAGCAGGCAGGCCAGCGTCAGGGCGTTTTCATTTTCACGCGCCTCGCCCTCTACCGGCGTTGCCAGATGCCACAGCGTCGGCGTGGTAATCAACTGAGGAGAATCCGGCATGCTGAGATGGTGGCTGCGCGGTGCCAGAATGGCCTTCATCGCCTGGGTCACCAGGTCGTGCTCGTGACGGTCTTTTTCGGAGGCCAGCAGCTTATTGCCCGCTTCGCGATCTAATACGTCGTCCGGCTGACGACGCGCCGAGCCTGCCAGCGGCAGCGAGCTAAAGTGCGCGCCCTCTTTGCGCAGCAGCAGTTCGGGGCTTGCCCCCAGCAGCACGCCGCCGTCTTCCAGCGGCACGTGGAAATTAAAGCTCGCCGGGTTCTGAGCGATAAGACGCTCCATCAACGCACCGCTATCAATGTTGTTATCTGTCGCAATATCAATCAGGCGCGACAGCACGACCTTGTTCACCTGCGGCGTGGCGGTCAGCGCCGCGGCGCGGGCGACCATCTCTTCAAACACAGGCTGCGGGGGGATCTCGGTACGTTTTTCAATATTCAGTGACTGCGCACCGGAGAAATAGCGTGAAGACTGCTGACGCGCCGGGCGAGAAAACGTCTGCCAGCGTTCGGGAATAAACAGCGACGACGGCTTGCGGGTATCGAATGGGATTGCCCCTACCATGACCGGATGGGCGATGCCGCTGGCCTTCGCGTTCTGAAAAGCCTGAGCTAATTTCTGCTGGAAGCGGCCTGCCGGATCGTCGCCGCCAACGGCGGACTCAGAAAAGCGGGCAACGCAGCCGGACGTCGTAAAACTGCGGTAAGGCGACATAAAGAAAAAGCTGTCTGATTGCAGCGTGGTTGCGGTGTGCTGAACTTCCTCAGCCAGGGACGTATCCATATCATCCTCCTCAAAATGATAAAAGAAGCAATAATGATTATCATTTATATTTTCGTCGGCTAACCTAATCCCACAGCGCCCCGCTGTCAACCGTCGGTCAAACAACTTGTGCGACAAACGCTTGCATCCCTTCCCGGCAATCATGAAAATGAGAAGCATTAACTTCAACGATAACAGGATGCCGCTCAGTGAAATTCCCTGCCCTTTGCCGTAATGCCTTTCTTCTGACAGGTCTTTTTGTTTTAGGACTAACCTCAGCGACCGCCGCCGACTGGCCGCGCCAGGTGACCGACAGCCGCGGCGTGCATACCCTTGAGAGCAAGCCGACGCGCATTGTCTCCACCAGCGTGACCTTAACCGGCTCCCTGCTGGCGATTGACGCCCCGGTCGTCGCCAGCGGCGCCACCACGCCGAACAACCGCGTGGCGGATGGGCAGGGTTTCCTGCGCCAGTGGGGGGATATTGCGAAACAGCGCAAGGTTGCGCGGCTGTACATTGGCGAGCCGAGCGCCGAAGCGGTTGCCGCCCAGATGCCGGATCTGATTTTGATCAGCGCCACCGGCGGGGATTCCGCGCTGGCGCTGTGCGATCAGCTCTCCGCCATCGCCCCGACGCTTATCATCAACTACGACGACAAGAGCTGGCAGGAACTGCTGACCCAGTTGGGCACCTTCACCGGGCAGGAAAAACAGGCCGCCGGGCGCATTGCCGCCTTTGATAAACAGCTCGCGCAGGTAAAAGAGCAGATGAAGCTGCCGCCGCAGCCGGTGAACGCCATCGTCTACACCGCCGCCGCGCACAGCGCCAACCTGTGGACCGCGGAATCCGCGCAGGGCAAGCTGCTGCACGAGTTGGGCTTTACGCTGGCGGAGCTGCCCGCCGGGCTGCAGACCTCCAAAAGCCAGGGCAAACGCCACGACATTATTCAGTTGGGTGGAGAAAACCTGGCGACGGGGCTGAACGGTGAAGGGCTGTTTGTGTTTGCCGGCGATAAGAAAGACGTCGACGCGATTTACGCCAATCCGCTGCTGGCGCATCTGCCGTCGGTGAAAAACAAACGGGTTTGGGCATTGGGAACCGAGACGTTCCGCCTGGATTATTACAGCGCGATGTTGGTGTTGCAGCGTTTGAATTCAATTTTTAAATAAGAGGCACGTTTCCCGTAGGCCCGGTAAGCGCAGCGCCACCGGGCATTTTGTCGGGTGGCGGCTACGCCTTACCCGACCTACAGGTTCTGCCTGAACCGACGCAACTCCACCAAAACCGCCAATAAAATTACGCCAACCATCGCTAACGCAAACCCGCCGCAGCTCGCCGAGGCCACCGGGGTCATTATCGCCCCCAGCCCGCCGAGGATCGCCGCGCCAATCGCATCCCCCGTCACGTTCTGCGCCGTCCACAGGCCGTTAATGCGCCCTAGCATCCCTTCCGGCGTCTGGGTCTGGATCAGCGTGTACTGCAAAAGAGAGCTGACCGCGCTCAGCCAGCCGAAGATCACCAGACACATCACCCCCAGCGCCCACACCGGCATCAGGCTGAAGAAGCCAATCGCGATAAACGACGCCAGCGTGGCAAACAGCATAATCAACCCCGGACGCGCGCTTTGCGCCAGGTTGCCGCTGGTCAGTGCCCCGCAGGCCGCGCCGAGCGGAATGGCGGCGTACAGCACGCCAATCTCCGAGGCGCTCATCTGCCACTCTCCCGCCAGCGCCGGGTAGAGCACGCGCACGGCGCTCGCCATCGTCAGCAGGCCGCCGAGCAGCGCAATCCCGCCAATCAGCGGGTTGCTGAACAGGAAACGAATAGCGGCCATCAGCGATTTCAGCGGATGCTCGCGCGGCTGCGGCGGAGGCGGCAGCAGCGGCAGGCGCAGCAGGGTCAGGGTGGTGATAAAGGTCCCCGCCGCCGCCAGCCCGTAGTTCCACGCCACGTTGCCGGTCGCCAGCAGCAGGCCGCCCATCATCGGCGAAATCACCGAGCCGAGGCGCACGGTGAGCATGGTGATCGCCCCCGCCTGCATCAGATTCTCGCGCCCGACCAGCGCGGGCGTTGCCGCCAGCAGCGCCGTCACGCCCAGCGAGGCGAAGAAACCGTCCCACAGCCCCAGCGCGTAAATGGCGATCAGCGACGGCTCCGGCAGCATGGCGTTCAGACACAGCCCGATAAAGCCCACGCCGCAGGTGCCGCGCGCCAGCAGGATCAGCTTTTTACGCTCGTAGCGGTCCGCCAGCACACCGCCGACCATCAGGCCGATGAACATCGCCCCGCCGGTTAAGGTGACGGATAACCCCACCAGCCAGCTGGAGTGCGTCAGGGTCTGGATCTGTACCGGCACGGCCACGCCGAGCAGCCCGAGGGACAAAATGGAGATAAAGCGAGCGATAAATACGGCGCGATACGCCGGGTGCGTTTTCAGCAGGCTGAGGTTGAGCAGCCAGGATTTTTGATTCATGACAAAGCCTTGAGTCTATTTCTACCCTTTCCATGGGCGCACATGCTAACATAGCCAAATAAGATAGATAACGATAATCACTATCATTATCAAATCATGGATGTTGCTATGTCGTTTTCCTCTTCTGCGGTGCGCGCCGTTGCCGTGCCCGTTTTACTGCTGCTCCTGAGCCTTGCGGTTGCACTCAGCCTGCTGGTGGGCGCGAAGCCGCTGCCCGCGTCCGTTATCGTTGATGCGCTTTCCGGCACCTGCCAGAGCGCTGACTGCATTATCGTGCTCGACGCCCGACTCCCCCGCACGCTTGCCGGACTGCTGGCGGGTGGCGCGCTCGGCCTTGCCGGTGCCCTGATGCAAACCCTTACCCGTAACCCGCTGGCGGACCCCGGCATTCTCGGCGTTAACTCCGGCGCCAGCTTTGCCATCGTGCTCGGCGCGGCGCTGTTCGGGTTGACCTCACCTTCCGAACAGCTGGCGATGGCCTTCTGCGGCGCGCTGGCCGCCTCGCTGGTCGTCGCCTTTACCGGCAGCCAGGGCGGCGGCCAGCTGAGTCCGGTACGTTTAACGCTTGCGGGCGTGGCGCTCGCGGCGGTGCTGGAAGGCTTATCCAACGGCATCGCCCTGCTCAACCCGGACGTCTACGACCAGCTGCGCTTCTGGCAGGCCGGTTCGCTGGATATTCGCACCCTTGAAACGTTAAAAGTGGTGGCGATCCCGGTCATTATCGCTGCCGCCGTGGCGCTGTTTTTAAGCCGCGCGCTCAACAGCCTGAGTCTCGGCAGCGACACCGCGACCGCCCTCGGCAACCGCGTGGCGCGCACGCAGCTGATTGGTCTGCTTGCCATCACCGTGCTGTGCGGCAGCGCGACCGCCGTGGTCGGCCCTATCGCCTTTATTGGCCTGATGATGCCGCACATGGCGCGCTGGCTGGTGGGGGCGGATCACCGCTGGTCGCTGCCGGTCACGCTGCTGGCGACCCCTGCCCTGCTGCTGTTTGCCGACGTGCTGGGCCGCCTGCTGGTGCCCGGCGAGCTGCGCGTCTCGGTGGTCAGCGCCTTTATCGGCGCGCCGGTGCTGATCTTCCTGGTACGCCGTAAACGCGGAGGTGGCGCATGATGGCCCCGTCCCGTCGTTTACTCACCAGCGTCTCGCTGCTGCTTATCGCCATTCTGCTACTGGCGGTCTGGAGCCTGCGCAGCGGCGCGGTGACGCTCGACTTCACTCAGGTCTTCAACGCCCTGCTCGGCAGTGCGCCGCGCAACATCAACATGGTGGTGACGGAGTGGCGACTGCCGCGCGTGGCGATGGCGATTCTGGTGGGCGCGGCGCTCGGGGTGAGCGGTGCGATATTCCAGTCGCTGATGCGCAACCCGCTCGGCAGCCCGGACGTGATGGGCCTCAACACCGGGGCCTGGAGCGGCGTGCTGGTGGCGATGGTGCTGTTTGGTCAGCACCTGACGGCGATTACCTTTACGGCGATGGCAGGCGGCATTCTGACGTCATTACTGATCTGGGCGCTGGCCTGGCGCAACGGCATCGACACCTTCCGCCTGATCATCATCGGGATCGGCATCCGCGCCATGCTGATGGCGTTTAACACCTGGCTTTTACTGCAGGCCTCGCTGGAAACCGCGCTCTCCGCCGGGCTGTGGTACGCCGGTTCGCTCAACGGCCTGACGTGGGGCAAAACCTGGCCCGCCGCGCCGCTGATTTTGCTGATGTTTATCGGCGCGCTGCTGCTGGTGCGGCGCATGCGCCTGCTGGAGATGGGCGACGACAGCGCCTGCGCGCTGGGGGTGGGCGTCGAGCGCTCGCGCCTGATGCTGATGCTGGTTGCCGTACTGCTGACCGCCGCCTCTACCGCTATCGCCGGGCCGATCTCGTTTATCGCCCTCGTGGCACCGCACATCGCCCGCCGTCTTAGCGGCACGGCGCGCTGGGGATTAACCCAGGCGGCGCTGTGCGGCGCATTGTTGCTGCTCGCCGCCGATCTCTGCGCCCAGCGGCTGTTTATGCCTTATCAACTGCCGGTGGGCGTGGTGACCGTCAGCCTCGGCGGGATTTACCTCATCGTCTTGCTCGTTCAGGAGTCACGCAAGAAATGACAGACACAACCACCCGCTTGCGCGGCGAAAATCTTACCCTCGGCTACGGCAAAAAAATCATTGCCCGTGACTTATCCGTCGCCATTCCGGACGGCCATTTTACGGCAATCATCGGGCCGAACGGCTGCGGCAAATCGACCCTGCTGCGCACGCTGAGCCGCCTGATGACACCGGCTGAAGGCAGCGTGTTCCTCGACGGGGAGCAGATCCAGCGCTTCGCCAGCAAAGAGGTAGCGCGGCGCATCGGGCTGCTGGCGCAAAACGCCACCACACCGGGAGACATCACGGTACAGGAGCTGGTCTCGCGCGGGCGCTACCCGCACCAGCCGCTGTTTACCCGCTGGCGTAAAGAGGATGACGAGGCGGTCAGCCGAGCGATGCGGGCGACGGGGATTACCGATCTCGCCCTGCAAAGCGTGGACACCCTCTCCGGCGGGCAGCGTCAGCGGGCGTGGATCGCGATGGTGCTGGCGCAGGAGACCTCCATCATGCTGCTGGACGAGCCGACGACCTGGCTCGACATCAGCCATCAGATTGACCTGCTGGAGCTGCTGAGCGAGCTGAACCGCACGCAGGGCTACACCCTGGCAGCGGTGCTGCACGATTTAAACCAGGCGTGCCGCTACGCCACGCATCTGATTGCCTTGCGAGACGGTGAGATTGTGGCGCAAGGCGCGCCGAAAGAGATTGTGACGCCGGAGCTGATCGAGCGGATCTACGGCATGCGCTGCATGATTATTGACGATCCGGTGGCGGGCACGCCGCTGGTGGTGCCGTTAGGTCGGCGGTAATTGCCGGGTGGCGGCTGCGCCTTACCCGGCCTACACTCGGCTCCCGTAGGCCCGGTAAGCGCAGCGCCACCGGGCATTTGCACTATACTAAAATTTCCTTCAGTACCGGCCCAATCTTCTCAAACGCCTGCGGTGAAATGATATCCACGTGGGCGCAGTCCTGGCTGTACACATCAAGCTCCGCTACCCACGGCGCCCACGCAACTTGCGGATCCATCGTTCGCGTGCGCTCGGCGACAAACAGCGTCGCTTTACCCTCAAACCGCGCGCTGTGCGCCGTGGTCAGTAGCCGCACCGCGTCGGCGTAGTTGCCCTCAATGGCGCTAAACAGCTCGCTGGAGCCTTGCCCCTGCTGGGCGGCGATAAACGCCTGGCGCTCGCGCTCGATTTCCGCCAGCACCTCCGGGTCGAGGCCGTTGGCCTCTTTCTCAGCCCAGTTCTGGGTTTCCGGTGGCCAGGTATCCAGCAGGCCGAGGAAGGCCACCTCTTCACCCAACTCGCGAAGACGCGCCGCAATGCCCTGCGCCAGCGTGCCGCCGAGGGAATAGCCGAACAGGTAATACGGCCCCTGCGGCTGCTGCTTGCGCAACGTATTCAGGTGATGTTCGATTACTCCATCCAGATCCGCACGCTGCTGCATCGGCCCGTCCGGGCGCGGCGACTGAATGCCGACGATAGACCAGCGCGGGCTGAGGTAGCGCGCCAGCACGCTAAACTGCCAGGCAAAGCCGGACGCCGGATGGAAGCAGAACAGCGTTGGGCCGTCGCTCTCGCGCAGCGGCAGCAGGGTTTCATACCCCAGGCGCTGCGCCTGCTCGTCGCTCATCTGCGAGTCCAGCAGCGCGCCGAGCTTGCTCACCGTGGAGGCGACCATAATCTGCCCCGGCGTAACCTTGCGGTCGAACGCGCGGCTAAGCTGTGCCGCCAGGCGCATCGCCAGCAGCGAGTGGCCGCCGAGAGCAAAGAAGTCGGCTTCAATGTCGTTCACCTCGCAGCCCAGCAGCGCGGAAAACGCCTGCGCGACGGCGACTTCGGTTTCCGTCTCCGGCGCACGGCCGGAGGATTTACTCGTCAGCTCCGGCAGCGGCAGCGCTTTGCGATCAAGCTTGCCGTTCGCGCTGAGCGGCAGCGCGCTGATTTGCAGCAGCACCACCGGCACCATGTGCGGCGGCAGCTGGGCTTTGAGCGACGCCAGCAGCGCGTCGCGATCCAGCGGTAAGCCGGATTCGGAGACAACGTATCCCACCAGCTGGCGGGCATCGCCGCCCGTGGCAGCCGCCTGGTTGAACACGCAGGCGTGCGCCACCGCCTGGGCCACATCCGGCAGCGCGAGCATCGCCCGGTCGATTTCGCCCAGCTCGATGCGCTGGCCGCGAATTTTCAGCTGATCGTCACTGCGGCCGAGATATTCCACCGCGCCGTTGTCCAGCCAGCGGGCAACGTCGCCGGTGCGGTACATCCGCTCGCCGGGGGCAAACGGATCGGCAATAAAGCGGCTGGCGGTGAGGTCCGGACGGCCCAGATACCCCTGCGCCAGCTGAATGCCGGTGAGGTAAAGGTCGCCCGCCACACCGAACGGCACCGGGCGCATCATCGCGTCAAGGATGCGTAGCCCCGTGTTCCACACCGGGAAGCCAATTGGCACGCTGTTGCCCTCCACCGCCGCCAGCTCGGGGCCAAACGCCGGATACCAGCTCACATCCACCGCCGCTTCCGTTGGACCATAGAGGTTGTGCAGCGGCGCACGGGTGAGCTGTTCCCACTCCCGGCACAGCCCGGTCGGCAGCGCTTCGCCGCTACAGAACACCTGCTTAAGGGTTTTGCAGCACGCCGCGTTTTCCGGGGTCAGCGAGGCGACAAAGGCCGCCAGCATCGACGGCACGAAGTGGGTGGTGGTCACGCCGTACTGCGCGAAGAAACTCTGCATTGCCTGCGGATCGCGGTGCGCGTCCGGCTCGGCCATCACCAGCTTCGCCCCGGCGATAAACGGCCACCAGAACTCCCACACCGACACGTCAAAGCTGCACGGCGTTTTCTGTGCCACCACGTCAAACGCCGTCAGAGGGTAATGGTCCTGCATCCACTTCAGGCGGTTAACGATAGCAGTATGGCCGACCATGACCCCTTTCGGGCGTCCCGTCGAACCGGAGGTAAAGATGATGTACGCCGTCTGCTCCGGCGTCGCCAGGCGCAGCGGTTCCGCATTCTCAGCCGGTAACAGTGTGTTGTAACTAAACGTCGTAATCGGCAGATCGCTAAAGCGCGGGAGCTGCTCGTCGGTGGTAATGAGCAGGGACGGCTTCGCGTCCTCCAGCATCATCCGCAGGCGGTCGTCCGGGTAGCCGGTATCCAGCGGCAGCCACGCGGCACCGGCCTCGACGATGCCGTGCAGCGCCAGCGTCAGGAACACAGAGCGCGGAAGTGCCACCGCCACGCTGTCGCCCGGCTTCACGCCGCGTGCGCGCAGCAGGTTTGCCAGCGCGACCACCTGCTCGCGCATCTGACGATAGTTCAGTTCGATGTGCGCATCCACCAGCGCGGGGGCGTCCGGCGTTTTGCTCGCCTGCTCCGCCACCAGATCCGCCAGCGTGGTAGACGGCAGCGCCAGCCCGGTATCGTTGATGCGGGCGAGCTTCGCGTATTCCTGCTCTGAAACGGTTTCCACTTCGCCGCAGCGCAGGTCCGGATTAGCCGAAAACTGCAGCAGCATCGCGTTCAGGCGCGCCACGTGACGAGTAAGCGTCGCCTCATCGTAACGCTGTTTATTGGCGAGGATCTCAATGCTCAAGCCACCCTGTTCGTCCGGGAACAGCGCCAACTCCAGATCGTTCACCGGGCCGGTTGCCAGCGTGTGGGTGATGGCCTCCACGCCGTCGATATCCAGCTGATAATCGAAAACCTTAACGTTCAGCACCGGGCCAAACAGCGCTTCGTCGCCTGCGGCACGCCCGCTATCGCGCACGATCTGCTCGGCGTCGTAGCGCTGATGGCGGCGCATTTTTTTCAGCTGGTTCGCCAGGCGCAGCGCCAGCGCGGGCAGGCTCTCCTGCGCGTCGATATTGACCGCCAGCGGCAGCACGTTCAGCACCGGCCCGGTCGCGGTGAGCGCCGCGGAGCCCATGCGGCGCATAAAGATAAACCCGGCGGCGTAGTCCAGCCGTCCGGTGAGGCGGCCCAGCCACAGCGCCACCAGCGCAAGCGCCAGATCGGTGCGCTGCGCCTGCCCTGCCGCCTGTGCAAGCTGGCTAAAGGCGCGGCCGTCCATTGCAATTTTCAGGCGCAGAATGTCGGTAGTGGCGGCGCGTCCCGGCAGCGGCGCGGAAGAGAGCGAGACCGGAGAAGGAAGCTGCTTGCGCTGCTCTGCCCAGAAGGCACCGTCGCGCGCGTATGCCTCGCTGTCGCGATAGCGCTGATACTCGTCCACCACCTCGGCAAACGGTGTAAACGGGGATGCAGGCGTCGGCTCACCCTTTTTCCAGGCGGTATAAATCGCGGCGATCTGGCGGGTAATGGCCGGGAAGCTGAAGCCATCCACCACCAGATGGTGATAGCGCTGATACCAGTACCAGTGGCTTTCCCCCACCTGAATCAGCTGGTGAAACGCCAGCGGCTGCCCGCTGTCGACGCGCAGGTTCTGGTTGAGATCGGCCTCCATCAGCGCCACGGCGGCGTCGTGAGAGGTAGCGCGAACGATGGACGGCTCCGGCAGAATGAAGGTGTCATCCACCCACTGCCACACCTCGCCGTTATCCTCGGCAAAACGCGTGCGCAGGGTATCGGCCTGCATCATGCCAGCGGCAATCGCCTTTGCCAGCAGCGGCGCATCGATGTCGCCTTTCAGTTCGGTGTAGTGCGCCACGCTCCAGGCGTTTGGCAGGGAGGAAAGCTGCTCCGCCATCCAGATACCCGGCTGGGCGGCAACGAGAGGAAGACGGTTCATGCGCTCCCCTCCGCAAAATGGGACGGGATAAGCGTTTGCCAATGCCCGGCAAGCCACTGCTGGCACGCCTCCTGGGACTGCGGCTCGCAGACAACGCGCCAGCCTGCGGGCAATTCGCACTGCTGCGGCCACAGGCTGTACTGCCCCTGGACGTTTTGCAGAATGGCGAACTGTCCCTGCGGATTATCGAAAGGATTGCTGAATTCCATACAGACTCCGTTAGTGAATAAGCGGCTGCCAGAGGGTCATCAGCCCCTGCGTCAGCCCACCGCGCCAGCAAAGCGCATCGTGCCCGCCGTCAACCTGACGCCAGAAAATCGGCTGCTGCGTGTGTAGTTCGGCGAAAATCGCCTGATTCGCGCGGAAGATAAGCGGCTCGTTGCGCCCGGCCTCGAGGACAATGCGCAGCCCGCGTGCGGTTTTTTCACCCGCTTTAAGTTGTTCGATGAGCAGCCCGTCCTGCTGCGCGCCGCGGTGCGGCCACCAGTAGGAGCCGGACTGGCTGAGGATGCAGCCAAAACGCTGCGGCCAGTTGAGGCCCGCATAGAGGGAAGAGAGCCCGCCGAAGCTCTGACCCGCCACCACGGTATGGTCGGCGCGGTCGCTGAACGGGGCCATGCTTTTCACCTGCGGGAGAAGTTCGTCCTGCACCGCCAGCCAGAAATCAGGGTTACACGGCAGCTCGCGGCTGCGGTGTGCGGTGTCAATCACGTCGATTAAGACATAGACCGCAGGCGGCAGTTTGCCTTCATGGGTGAGCGACGCCAGCGCAGGCCAGACGGGCATGCTTTCGGCCCAGAACTGCCCGTCGAGCAGCACCGCCAGCGGGCGCTCGGGGCTTTCATCCCCGGTGGTAAAAATCCACACGCGGCGACGGTTCTTCAGACGCGCGCTGTGCCACTCAATGCAGACAGGCTTTTTGTAAGGGGTATCGGGATGGTTCCAGCCGGGCTGTACGGGCGCCTCCGGCATCTCCAGCGCCGAGACGGCGTGCCCGCGCCCGCCGCGCCAGCTCTGGGCATTCAGCGGGTCGGACACCGCGTGCGGCAATAGTTTGCGCCAGCCTTCGCGCAGCGCCATGCGGTCCGGCTGATCGCCTTCAAACACTGCGCTGGCAAAATCGTTTTCATTGTCGGAGGGGATAAAACAGTAGCTGCCGCGCCATTCCGGGCTGAACTCGCCCTGCCACTGCCAGACGTCGGTATCCGGGATACGTTCAAGGGACTGCGGACGGGCATTTTGATGGTGATCGGTCACACCGGTGACGTAGAGCCAGACGCGTTTAACCGTTGACGTTTTCTGCGTTCCTGCCGGGTCACGCCACCAGAAGGTGACGCGATAATTCGCCTTCAGACGTTCCCATTCTGGCCCGTTTTTGGACTGCCACCAGGCTTCACTTCCCGTTGTTAACGCCGTCACCCTTATAACCTCATGTTTAACAGTCTTTTTTGTTTCAGGACAAATTTTATTGATAATATTATTGATAACTATTTGCATTTGCAATAGCGTAATGCCCGCGCTGTGGGAAGCGCGCTCATTAAATAACCATAAAAGCGGGACGTACAATGAATAAGAAGATTCACTCTCTGGCCTTGCTGGTCAATTTAGGGATTTATGGTGTCGCGCTGCCTGCCATGGCAGACGACAACACCGCTACCGCGCAGCACGAAGACACGATGGTGATCACCGCCGCCGAGCAGAACCTGCAGGCGCCAGGCGTGTCGACCATCACCGCCGATGAAATCCGTAAAAACCCGCCCGCGCGGGACGTGGCTGAAATCATCCGCACCATGCCGGGCGTCAACCTGACCGGGAACTCCACCAGCGGCCAGCGCGGAAACAACCGCCAGATCGATATTCGCGGCATGGGTCCGGAAAACACCCTGATCCTGATCGACGGCAAGCCGGTCACCAGCCGTAACTCCATCCGTCTGGGCTGGCGCGGCGAGCGTGACACCCGCGGCGATACCGGCTGGGTGCCGCCAGAGATGATCGAACGCATCGAAGTGATCCGCGGTCCGGCCGCCGCGCGCTACGGTAACGGCGCGGCTGGCGGCGTGGTGAACATCATCACCAAAAAATTCGACAACCAGTGGCACGGCTCCTGGAACACCTACCTGAATGCGCCAGAACACAAGGACGAAGGTTCCACCAAGCGCACCAACTTCAGCCTCAGCGGTCCGCTGGGCGGCGACTTCAGCTTCCGCATGTTCGGCAACCTGGACAAAACCCAGGCCGACGCATGGGACATCAACCAGGGCCACCAGTCCGATCGTACCGGTGCCTACGCCAACACCCTGCCGGCTGGCCGTGAGGGCGTGGAAAACAAGGACATCAACGGCGTGGTGCGCTGGGACTTCGCGCCTATGCAGTCCCTTGAGTTTGAGGCGGGCTACAGCCGCCAGAACAACCTCTACGCGGGCGACACGCAGAACACCAATAACGATAACGCGCTGGTGAAGAAGAACTACGGCAAAGAGACTAACCGTATCTACCGCCAGAACTTTGCAGTGACCTGGAACGGCGGCTGGGATAACGGCATCACCACCAGCAACTGGGCGCAGTACGAACACACCCGCAACTCGCGTCTGGGCGAAGGGCTGGCGGGCGGGACGGAAGGCTTGTTCAACAGCAATAAATTCACCGACACCGACCTGGCCGACGTGATGCTGCACAGCGAAATTAACCTGCCGATTGATTTCATCGTCAACCAGAACCTGACCCTGGGCACCGAGTGGAACCAGCAGCGCATGAAGGACTCCACCTCCTTCTCGCAAACCCTGCAGGGCGGCACCGTTCCGGGCATGAGCGACGACCGCAGCCCGTACACCTCGGCGGAGATCTTCTCCCTGTTCGCCGAAAACAACATGGAGCTGACCGACAGCACCATGCTGACCCCGGCGCTGCGCTTCGACCACCACACCATCGTCGGCAATAACTGGAGCCCGTCGCTCAACCTGTCGCAAGGTCTGGGTGATGACTTCACGCTGAAGATGGGGATCGCGCGCGCCTACAAAGCGCCGAGCCTGTACCAGACCAACCCGAACTACCTGCTCTACAGCAAAGGCCAGGGCTGCTACTCAAGCTCCGACGGCGTGGGCTGCTACATGATGGGCAACGACGACCTGAAAGCCGAAACCAGCATCAACAAAGAGATCGGCCTGGAGTGGAAACGCGACGGCTGGCTGGCGGGCGTGACCTGGTTCCGCAACGACTACCGCAACAAGATTGAAGCGGGCTACGCGCCGATTGGCCAGACGTCCACCAGCAAAGTCACCACCGATATTTACCAGTGGGAAAACGTGCCGAAGGCGGTGGTGGAAGGTCTGGAAGGCTCCCTGAACGTGCCGGTCAGCGACACCATCAACTGGACCAACAACATCACCTACATGCTGCAGAGCAAGAACAAGGAGACCGGCGACCGTCTGTCGATCATTCCTGAGTACACGCTGAACTCCACCCTGAGCTGGCAGGTGCATCAGGACGTGTCGCTCCAGTCGACCTTTACCTGGTACGGCAAGCAGCAGCCGAAGAAGTACAACTACAAAGGTCAGCCGGTGACCGGGTCTGAGAAAGACGAAGTCAGCCCGTACAGCATCGTGGGCCTGAGCGCGACCTGGGACATGACCAAAAACGTCAGCCTGACCGGCGGCGTGGATAACGTCTTCGACAAGCGCCAGTGGCGCGCGGGTAATGCCCAGACCACCGGGAACACCACTACCGGTGCGTATATGTACGGTGCGGGTGCGTATACGTATAATGAGCCGGGCCGCACCTGGTATATGAGCGTAAACACAAGATTCTGATACAGGCAGTGACGTCCCCCTCTCCCTGTGGGAGAGGGTTGGGGTGAGGGCATCAGGCCGCACTATTTAGTGATAGAGGAAAAACATGCACACCACCCACAGCACGTTCATTCTCGCTAACCTCACCGTCCACCACGTCACCTTCGACCCCACCACCTTCACCGACACCGATCTCCTCTGGCTTCCGCACCACGCTGAGCTTTCACACGCCGGACGCAAACGCAAAGCCGACCATCTTGCCGGACGCATCGCCGCCGCGCACGCCTTACCGGATCACTCCATTCCCGGCATTGGCCCCAGCGGCGAACCGCTCTGGCCGGACGGTATTTCCGGCAGCATCACCCACAGCGGCACGCAGGCCATGGCGGTTGTGGTCCGCGAGCGACAGGCGCTTATCGGCATCGATTGCGAAGCGATACTTCCCGAAAACGAAGCCAGAGAAATAAAGGATGGGATCATCGATGTGCAGGAAGAGCCTGTGCTTTCCCGCTCGGGATACCCGTTCGCTCTTGCACTGACGCTGGTGTTTAGCGCCAAAGAGAGCCTGTTTAAAGCCCTCTTTCCACGGGTGCAGGCTTATATGGGGTTTGACAGCGCCCGGGTGACAAAGCTTGACGATAAGACGCTTACGCTGGCGTTGACTCGTCAACTGGCAGGCTTTAACGAAGGCGCAGCCTTCACCCTTCACTGGCAACAGCAGGGTGAACAGGCGATCACCCTGCTGTCACGCTCTCCTGCCGACGGGCCTTCACGCTGGTGACCCCGAACGTCACGATAAACACCAGTGCGAACAGCACTACGATGGTCGGCGCAGGCGCGCTGTCGAGATAAAACGACGCATACACACCGCTTACCGACACGAGGGCTGAAACGGCGACCGCGACCAGCAGCGCCATGTGGAAGCGTCGGGTGATCAGCACCGCCACCGCACCGGGGGCAATCAGCAGCGAAATTGACAGAATAATCCCCACCGCCTTCAGCGTCGCCACGATGGTTAGCGAGACCATGCACAGCAAGCCGTAGTGCAGCCAGCGGGTGCGCAGCCCGCTCGCCTGCGCCTGCTGGTAATCAAAGCAGAACAGCAGAAAGTCGCGCCACTTCAGGCCAATCACCAGCGCGATCAGCCCCGCCACGATCCCGCTTTGCAGAATGTCCATCCCGTTAATGCCCAGCATATCGCCGAACAGAATGTGGTCGAGATGCACCTCGGGTTTGACGGCGATATAGAGGATCAGGCCCGCGCCGAACATGCCGGAAAACACGATCCCCATGACCGTATCCTGCTTGATTCGGCTGTTATCCTTCAGGTATCCGGTGGCGACCGCGCAGAACAACCCGGCCACAAATGCCCCCAGCGCCAGCGGCAGGCCCATCATCCACGCCAGCACCACGCCGGGAAACACCGCGTGGCTCATGGCGTCGCCCATCAGCGCCCAGCCTTTCAGCACCAGAAAAACCGACAGCAGCGCGCAGGGCACGGCCACCAGGAGTGAAATCAGCAGCGCGTTGTTCATAAACGCAAACTGGAAGGGGTCAAGGAGCAGCGCCATCATGGGTGTGCCTCCTGTGCGAGACGTGCGCGACGGCGGCTGGCGAGCAGCCCATGCTTCGGCGCAAAGACGAATGCCAGCAGGAACAGCAGCGTCTGGGCGACCACGATAATGCCGCCGGTCGCGCCGTCCAGATAGTAGCTGGCCCACGCGCCGAGGAAGCTGGTGATGCTGCCAATGGCGACCGCAATCATCAGCAGGCGCGGAAAGCGGTCGGTCAGCAGCCACGCGGTCGCGCCGGGGGTGACCACCAGACAGATCACCAGAAACGCGCCGACGGTTTGCAGCGCCGCCACGGTAGAGACCGCCAGCAGGGTAAAGAAGAGAATTTTCAGGCGTTCAGGACGCAGGCCGATGGCGCGGGCGTGGTTCTCATCAAAGAAGGTTACCATCAGATCTTTCCATTTGAACAGCAGGATAACCATCGACACCACGCCGATAATCGCCAGCTGGACGATATCCTCCGGGGCGATAGCCAGAATATTGCCGAGCACGATGGTCTGAATGTTCACCGAGGTCGGGTTGAGCGAGACCATAAACAGCCCCAGCCCGAAAAAGGAGGAGAAGATCAGCCCGATGATGGCATCCTCCTTCAGACGGCTGCGCTGGTTGAGAAACAGCATGCTGCCCGCCGCCAGTCCGCCTGACAGGAACGCCCCCAGCGAGAACGGCAGCCCGAGCATGTAGGCTCCCGCCACGCCGGGCACGATGGAGTGCGACAGTGCATCGCCGATCAGCGACCAGCCTTTAAGCATCAGGTAGCAGGAGAGAAACGCGCACAGCCCGCCCACCATCGCCGAGACCCACATCGCGTTGAGCATGTACTCGTAGCCGAAGGGTTCGAGAAGCGCGTTCATTTGGCCTCCTGTCGGTGCGTCACGAAGGGGCGTTCGTCGTCGGTAATAATGCGATCTTCCGAACCGCTGAGCACCACATGGCGCAGCACGCCGCTAAAGGCGCGCTCAAGATTTTCGGCGGTAAAGGTGGTTTCCGTCGGGCCGCTCGCCAGAACGGTGCCCTTGACCATCACCGTGTAATCACAAAACTCCGAGACCGAGCCCAGGTTATGGGTCGAGACCAGCATCGTTTTGCCCTCGTCGCGAAGCTCGCGCAGCAGGCTGATGATCCTGGCTTCGGTTTTGACGTCCACGCCGGTAAACGGCTCGTCGAGCAGGATCACCTCGCCCTGCTGGGCAATCGCCCGGGCCAGAAACACGCGCTTCTTCTGCCCGCCGGACAGCTCGCCAATCTGCCGATGGCGCAGCTCGAGCATATCCACGCGCTTCAGGGCGTCGGTCACGATTTGTCTGTCGCGATCTTTGGGCCGACGCAGAAACCCCATGTGCCCGTAGCGGCCCATCATCACTACATCTTCGACCAGCACCGGAAACGACCAGTCAACCTCTTCCGACTGCGGCACGTAGGCGACCAGGTTCTGGCGCAGCGCCCGGTGAGGCGGTAGCCCCAGAATGGTGATAGTGCCGCTCGCCGCCCGCACAAAGCCCATCACCGCTTTGAACAGCGTGGACTTGCCGGAACCGTTCACGCCTACGAGGGCGGCAATCGATCCGCCCGGCACGCTGAACGACGCGTCGCGCAGCGCCGTGTGGCCGTTGCGGTAGGTCACGGTGACGTCTGAGACAACAATCCCCTCGTGCATGGTTACTCCTTCATGCCGTCACGGATGCCCTGCACCAGCGTGCGGGTGGTGACGTTCAGCAGATCGATATAGGTCGGCACCGGGCCGTTTTCCGCGCTCAGGGAGTCGACGTACAGCACGCCGCCGTAGTGGGTGTCGGTTTCCCGCGCCACCTGACGCGCGGGCTTATCGGAGACCGTGCTTTCGCTGAACACCGCCGGGATATGATGTTTTTTCACCTGGTCGATCACCTTGCGCACCTGCTGGGGCGTGCCCTGCTGATCGGCGTTGATCGGCCACAGGTAAAGCTCTTTCATCCCCAAATCCCGCGCCAGATAGGAGAAGGCACCTTCGCTGGTTACCATCCAGCGTTTGTCTTCCGGGATCTCCGCCACCTGCTTACGCAGCGGTTCGAGAGTGGCGGTGATCTTCTGCTTGTAGGCTTCAGCGTTGCGCTGATAGGTCTGTGCGTTGGGCGGATCGTACTTCACCAGCGCGTCGCGGATGTTATCGACGTAAATCAGGGCGTTGTCCGGCGACATCCACGCGTGCGGGTTGGGCTTGCCGTTATACGGCCCCTCGCCGATCCCCATCGGCGTAATGCCGTTAGTGACAATCACTTCCGGCACGCCGTTCAGGTGCTGATAAAAGCGCTGGAACCAGAGTTCCAGATTCATGCCGTTCGCCAGAATCAGCTGCGCCTTCTGTGCGCGTTTTATATCGCCCGGAGTGGGCTGATACTCGTGAATTTCAGCGCCCGGCTTAGTGATGGACGTCACCTCTGCGGCGTCACCCGCCACGTTTTTCGCCATATCAGCGATAACGGTAAAGGTGGTGATAACCTGAAACTTTTCAGCCGCCAGCGCGCCGGTCGTGGTCGCAGTCATGAGCAGCGCGCCGAGCAACAGACGCTTCAATCCTTGCCGTGGGTGCATCGCAGAAGTCTCCTGAGGTGATTAAATTCAAAGCAAAATTAGCCTGTGCTATAAGGTATAGCACAGGCTATATTTAAATGAAAATAGTTATCATTAAAGTTGTGTCAATGAAGGGCGTGCCTGATGGCGCTTCGCTTATCAGGCCTACGGTAAAGCAGTTTTATAGGCCGGGTAAGCGCAGCGCCACCCGGCAAGAGGGCTGCCTACTGCCCGGCAAGGGCCTTATAAAATGCAGGATTCTCCCGAATCACGTTAAGTACCTTCGCCGCCAGCCCGGTTGGGTTGCGACGTTTGGACTCCCAGCTTTTTATCGTGTCAACGCTCGTGCCAAGCGCCTTCGCCATTTCGCATTGGGTAATATTGAGCTGTTCTCTGATTGCGCGAACATCTGCAACTTCATAGCGGGTTACTCTGGAAGCTGTTTTCTTTCCGCTGTGGATCTCAACGGCTTCTTCAAGCGAAGATTTTAATTCATCGAATATACTCATTGTCTGCCTCCTCCTGCCTGAATGGGGTACATAGTACACCTACCGTTTACGGCACAGGAAGCACTATTTTTCAGAACAGAAGTTAGTTTTTTAAGTTCAGCTTTCTCTGTCTCAGTCAGGCTGTCCCTGGTGCTTTTTAGATAGGCCATGATGAAATAGATCACCTCCTCCGTGGCCAAAAAGTAAATCACTCTGGCACCGCCTCTCTTTCCCTTTGAACCTGCCGCCATCCTTATTTTACGTAACCCACCCGTCTGTTGGATCAGGTCACCTTTATCAGGCCAGGCAATGAGTTCCTTTTGCAGATCCTTTAATTCATCATCTGTAGCAATGCTTTTAATCTGTCGGGTAAAGAGTGATGTTTCGATAAACTCTATCGCATGACTCATCCATAGTTCCTTCCCTAATCGCAGCAAAAACCTGAAGACATCAGGGTCAGGCTCTTGCTGCATTGTTACTCTTCCTTGAGTAATATTGCGCCATACAACTGTATTTATATACAGATTAACGGTATTTTAAGAATCCATTTAGACATCCGGGAACATCACGCTATTCCCCGGCGCTTCCCTGTGCAGATGGATAAAGTTCAGGTGCCGTTCATACTGATCCAGAATGTCCGTAATCACCTGCTCCTTGCTGTAATCCATCAAATCATTCCCCTGGCTCCCTTCCAGCAGGAAGGTCTCCAGCCGGTAGTAGGTCGACTTCCCGCTGCGCGCCCGGTAGGTAAAGCCGGGAACCGAATACTGCTGAGGCCAGATCTGATAGACAAAGTTCTGCTCGTCGCCCATGTGCACCAGCAGATCCAGGTGCCCCAGGTTCTCGCCCTCGTCCGGCGGCAGGTTTTTCAGCTCCACGTAGGCACCGCGCAGCTTCAGCTCCTGCGCCACCTCTTGCATGGCCGGGTAACACACCGTCTCCATCATCTGTCGGGTATAGCGCGTGCCGGGGTAGTTCATCAGGCGTGAGAGGCGTTTCTTCCAGCTCAGCCTGTCCTGCGCGCCCAGCGGTCGCGGCGCGGTGTCGCGGTTGGCGCTTTCGCGGCGGTAATCTTCCACCTTGAGCGATTTATACAGCCCGGCCATCACGAAGAAGATCACGAAGCTGAACGGCAGACCCATGATCACCGTGGTGTTCTGCAGCGCAGAGATACCGTTGGTCATCAGCATGCCGAGCGTCAGCAGGCCGATGGCGACGGACCAAAAGATGCGCAGCCAGTTCGGCGCGTCGCTGTTGATGTCCTTCAGCTTCGAGGTGAAGTTGCCCAGCACCAGCGCGCCGGAATCCGCCGAGGTGACGTAAAACAGCAGGCCGGTGATGGTCGCTACGGAGGCGCTAAAGGTAAACGCCGGATACTGCGCCAGCAGGCTATAGAAGCCGCGCTCTGGGTGCGCCATCGCTTCCTGCGCGAAGGTCGCATTGCCGTGGATAATTTCGTGCAGCGCGCTGTTGCCGAAAATCGACAGCCACAGCAGGGTAAAGGTGAACGGGATAATCAGCGTCCCCATTACGAACTGACGAATGGTGCGGCCACGCGAAATGCGCGCGAGGAACAGGCCGACAAACGGCGACCACGCGACCCACCACGCCCAGAAGAACAGCGTCCAGTTGTTCATCCACTCTACCGGGCGGTCGAAGGCGAAGCTGTTCAGCGTCATGCCCATAAAGCGGTTCACGTAGTCGCCCACGTTGAGCACTAAGGCATTGAGCAGGAACGAAGTGTCGCCCATAAACAGCACGAACAGGATCAGTCCCAGCGCCAGCGCCACGTTCAGCTCGGACAGCACGCGGATGCCCTTATCAACGCCAGACGTCACCGAAATGGTGGCGATAATGACGGAAAGCGCAATCAGCGCCGCTTTGGCGGCCATCGAATCCGGGATATCAAACAGCACGCTCAGCCCGTAGTTGAGCTGCACCACACCAATCCCGAGCGTCGTCGCGATACCGAAGATGGTGCCGATCACCGCCGCAATGTCGACGCTGTGGCCAATCGGGCCGTTAATTTTTTTCCCGAAAATCGGATACAGCGCGGAGCGAATGGTGAGCGGTAAATTATAACGATAGCTAAAGTATCCGAGCGCCATGCCCATCAGGGCGTACATCGACCAGCCGGTCAGACCGTAGTGGAACAGCGTCCAGACCATCGCCTGGCGCGCGGCCTCCATCGTCTGCCCTGCCCCTTCCGGCGGCTGCATATACTGCGTGACCGGTTCCGCCACGGAGAAGAACATCAGGTCGATGCCGATGCCCGCGGCAAACAGCATCGCGGCCCAGCTCAGCAGGCTGAACTCGGGCTTGGACTGCTCCGGCCCGAGCTTCACCGAACCGAAGCGCGAGCAGGCAATGCAGACCACGAAGACAATATACAGCGTCGCCGCCAGCAGATAGTACCAGCCGAAGGTCTTCGACACCCAGTTCAGGGTGCGCCCAATCCACTCGGCAGAAAAATCACGAAAGAAGATCGTCGTCAGGGAAAACAACAAAATCAGCCCGGCGGAAGTATAAAAAACGACCGGGTTGATTTTGTCTTTTTCTCTGTCCTGTGAAAGGTCTGTCATCCAGTATCCCCACTGTTTTTGTAACTATTGAAATCCAAATCCGCAACAATTAAGACACATTTTATATTGAACGTCCAATCAAAAACCGCTTTAATGTATTACCAACGCTGATGAATGGAGTGGCAAAAATGCCCAAAGTGGGGATGCAGCCAATCCGGCGCAGGCAGCTTATCGACGCCACGCTGGAAGCAATTAATGAAGTGGGAATGCATGACGCGACCATCGCGCAGATCGCCCGTCGGGCGGGCGTTTCCACGGGGATCATCAGCCATTACTTCAAAGACAAAAACGGTCTGCTGGAAGCGACCATGCGCGACATCACCGGCCAGCTTCGCGACGCGGTATTGAGTCGTCTGCACGCCCTGCCGGACGCCAGCGCGGAGCAGCGATTGCAGGCCATTGTCGGCGGCAACTTTGATGAAACCCAGACCAGCGGCGCGGCGATGAAGGCCTGGCTGGCCTTCTGGGCGAGCAGCATGCACCAGCCGATGCTCTACCGCCTGCAGCAGGTGAGCAGCCGCCGTCTTCTGTCGAACCTGGTGTACGAGTTCCGCCGCGAGCTGCCCCGCGAACAGGCCGAAGAGGCGGGCTATGGGCTGGCGGCGCTGATTGACGGCCTATGGCTGCGCGCCGCGCTGAGCGGCAAACCGCTGGATAAGACGCTGGCCCAGTCGCTTACCAGCCACTTTATCAGCCAGCATTTACCGACCGAATAACCGAGGAGGATTTATGTCCCGAATGGCAGAACAGCAGCTTTATATCAATGGTGGTTATACATCCGCCACCAGCGGTCGCACCTTCGAGACCATCAACCCGGCCAACGGTGAAGTTCTGGCGACCGTACAGGCCGCCGGAAGAGAAGACGTCAATCGCGCCGTGGAAAGCGCACAGCGCGGGCAAAAAATCTGGGCGGCGATGACCGCCATGGAGCGCTCGCGCATTCTGCGTCGCGCCGTCGATATCCTGCGCGAGCGCAACGACGAACTGGCGAAGCTGGAAACCCTCGACACCGGTAAAGCGTATTCCGAAACCTCAACCGTCGACATCGTCACCGGCGCGGACGTGCTGGAATACTACGCGGGGCTGATCCCGGCGCTGGAAGGCAGCCAGATCCCGCTGCGCGATACCTCATTCGTTTACACCCGCCGCGAACCGCTGGGCGTGGTGGCGGGCATCGGCGCGTGGAACTACCCGATCCAGATCGCCCTGTGGAAATCGGCCCCGGCGCTGGCGGCGGGCAACGCGATGATCTTCAAGCCGAGCGAGGTCACCCCGCTCACCGCCCTGAAACTGGCGGAGATCTACACCGAAGCGGGCGTACCGGACGGCGTGTTTAACGTCCTGCCGGGCGTGGGCGCGGAGACCGGCCAGTACCTGACCGAGCATCCGGGCATTGCCAAAGTCTCCTTCACCGGCGGCGTCGCCAGCGGCAAGAAGGTGATGGCCAACTCGGCGGCCTCGTCCCTGAAAGAGGTGACGATGGAGCTGGGCGGCAAATCCCCGCTGATTATTTTTGACGATGCGGATCTGGGTCTCGCGGCAGACATCGCCATGATGGCGAACTTCTTCAGCTCCGGCCAGGTGTGCACCAACGGCACCCGCGTGTTCGTGCCCGCGAAATGTAAAGCCGCGTTTGAGCAGAAAATCGTTGAGCGCGTGGGCCGCATCCACGCGGGCGATCTGTTCGATGAAAACACCAACTTTGGCCCAATGGTCAGCTTCCCGCACCGCGACAGCGTGCTGCGCTACATCGCCAAAGGCAAAGAGGAAGGCGCGCGCGTGCTGTGCGGTGGCGAGGCGCTGAAGGGCGAAGGCTTCGATAACGGCGCGTGGGTCGCCCCGACCGTGTTCACCGACTGCACCGACGAGATGACCATCGTGCGCGAAGAGATCTTCGGCCCGGTGATGTCCATTCTCACCTACGAAAGCGATGAAGAAGCCATTCGTCGCGCCAACGACACCGACTATGGCCTGGCGGCGGGCATCGTCACGGCCGACCTGAACCGCGCGCACGGCGCCATTCATCAGCTCGAAGCGGGCATCTGCTGGATCAACACCTGGGGTGAATCCGCCGCAGAGATGCCGGTCGGCGGCTACAAGCACTCCGGCATTGGCCGCGAGAACGGGGTGATGACGCTGCAGAGCTACACCCAGGTGAAGTCCATCCAGGTTGAGATGGGTAAATTCCAGTCCATATTTTAACCGGGAGGTTTATTTGCAATTTGACTACATCATTATCGGGGCTGGCTCTGCCGGCAACGTACTGGCAACGCGACTGACTGAAGATCCGAATACCACCGTCCTGCTGCTTGAGGCGGGCGGGCCGGATTACCGCTTTGACTTCCGCACCCAGATGCCCGCCGCGCTGGCGTTCCCGCTGCAGGGCAAGCGCTACAACTGGGCGTATGAAACCGAGCCAGAACCTTTCATGAACAACCGCCGCATGGAATGCGGACGGGGTAAAGGGCTGGGCGGCTCGTCGCTGATCAACGGCATGTGCTACGTGCGCGGTAACGCGATGGATCTGGACAACTGGGCGAAACAATCGGGTCTGGAGCACTGGAGCTACCTCAACTGCCTGCCCTATTACCGCAAGGCAGAGACCCGCGACGTGGGGCCGAACGACTACCACGGCGGCGACGGTCCGGTGAGCGTCACCACCTCTAAGCCGGGCGTGAACCCGTTGTTCGAGGCGATGGTGGAAGCTGGCGTGCAGGCGGGCTATCCGCGCACTGAGGATCTCAACGGCTACCAACAGGAAGGCTTCGGCCCGATGGACCGCACGGTCACGCCGCAGGGCCGACGCGCCAGCACCGCACGCGGCTATCTGGACCAGGCAAAACCGCGCCCGAATCTGACCATCCGCACCCACGCCATGACCGATCACATTATCTTTGACGGCAAGCGCGCGGTGGGCGTCGAGTGGCTGGAAGGCGAAAGCACCATTCCGTCAAAAGCGACAGCGAAGAAAGAGGTACTGCTGTGCGCGGGCGCCATCGCGTCTCCGCAGATCCTCCAGCGCTCCGGCGTGGGCAACGCTGAACTGCTGAAGCAGTTCGATATTCCGCTAGTGCACGACCTGCCCGGCGTGGGCGAAAACCTGCAGGATCATCTGGAGATGTACCTCCAGTACGAATGCAAAGAGCCGGTCTCCCTCTACCCTGCCCTGCAGTGGTGGAACCAGCCGAAGATTGGCGCAGAGTGGCTGTTTGGCGGCACCGGCGTGGGCGCGAGCAACCACTTCGAAGCGGGCGGGTTTATCCGCAGCCGCGAGGTGTTCGAGTGGCCGAACATTCAGTACCACTTCCTGCCGGTGGCGATTAACTACAACGGCTCGAACGCGGTAAAAGAGCACGGCTTCCAGTGCCACGTCGGCTCCATGCGCTCCCCGAGCCGCGGCCACGTGCGCATCAAGTCGCGCGATCCGCACCAGCATCCGGCGATCCTGTTCAACTATATGTCCAACGAGCAGGACTGGCAGGAGTTCCGCGACGCGATCCGCATCACCCGCGAGATCATGCACCAGCCCGCGCTGGACAAGTACCGCGGTCGCGAAATCAGCCCGGGCGTCGAGTGCCAGACCGACGAGCAGCTGGACGAATTCGTGCGCAACCACGCCGAAACCGCCTTCCACCCGTGTGGCACCTGCAAAATGGGTTACGACGAGATGGCGGTGGTCGACGGCGAAGGCCGCGTTCACGGGCTGGAAGGGCTGCGCGTGGTGGATGCGTCGATCATGCCGCAAATCATCACCGGCAACCTGAACGCCACCACCATTATGATTGGCGAGAAAGTTGCCGATGCCATTCGCGGTCGCGAGCCGCTGGCGAAGAGCACGGCGGCGTATTATGTGGCAAACGGGGCGCCGGTTCGCCGTTGAGTTGCCTGATGCCCTCACCCCGGCCCTCTCCCACAGGGAGAGGGTGACAACCTATTCCCTCTCCCCGTGGGAGAGGGTTAGGGTGAGGGAAAATTACTGCCGAAATTCCTCTAACCGCTTAATCTGCCGCCCTTCCCCGTCAAAATTCTCCGCCTCCAGCCAGGCGCGCAGCTCCGCGTCCCTTTCCGGCCACTCGCTGTCAATAATAGAGAGCATATCGCTGTCGCGGTTGCGGCCTTTGCGCACCAGCTTCTGGCGCAGCCGTCCCTCCCAGACAAACCCCAGCCTCTCAGCCGCGCTACGTGAGGCGATATTCATCGAATCACACTTCCACTCCAGCCGACGGTACTTATGCTCGAAGGCGTTTTTCAGCAGCAGCCACACCGCTTCGGTGCCGATGCGGGTGCCTTTCATCTTGCGCGACCAGGTGACGTGGCCGATTTCTACCGAGCCGAGAAACCGCTCGATCGCCATATAGCTCACCAGCCCTACCGCTTTTTCGGTGCGTAAATCGATCACCGCAAAGGGCACCAGGTCATCGTCCAGCACCTTTCCCTGCACCCAATGCGCGGTCGCTTCCACGCTTTCCGGCTGCGTGCTGGCAAGCCATGTCCAGTCGCTGTCGTCGCCCAGAGCATAGGCTTCGAACAAATCTGAAGAGTGATGCTCCGCATCCAGCGTCTCAAGACGGCAGTACTGGCCGGTAAGCGGCGTGCGGGTTAACACGCGGGCGCATTTCCAGTCCGGGACGATATCGTTAACGGTTTGACCATGTTGATTGATTTCGGGCACGGCGTTGACTCCCTGAAAGGTAAGGGATTTGTTATAGCAGGTTAAAAAGCGGACGAGAAGCAGCGTATTTTAATAGCCCGAGCGCATGCATTATTCCCGGAAGGCATAAGGAAAGCTGAATTTCGACTTTGCGTTATTTCAGAGACCACATAACGTAGCGGAGCATAAAACAATCACAATATATTTTCTTCAGGGATCGCTATGACTAAAAAATTGCTGCCGTTACTGGTGCTGGCTGCGCTCTCAAGCGTTGCCCACGCCGCTACTCCGCCCAACACGCTGGTTGTCGCACAGGGGCTTGATGACATCGTAAGCCTCGACCCGGCCGAAGCCAACGAGCTTTCCAGCATCCAGACCGTGCCGAGCCTGTATCAGCGCCTGGTGCAGCCAGACCGCGATAACCCGGAAAAAATCACCCCGATTCTGGCGGAAAGCTGGGACGCCGACGCGGCAGCAAAAACCCTGACCATCAAGCTCAAGCCCGATGCAAAATTCGCCTCCGGCAACCCGCTGCGCCCGGAAGACGTGATCTTTTCATACACCCGCGCCGTGACGCTGAACAAATCCCCGGCCTTTATCCTGAACGTGCTGGGCTGGGACGCCAGCAACATCGCCAGCCTGCTGAAAAAGGTGGATGACCACACCCTCCAGCTTCACTGGACGGCGGACGTGAGCCCGTCGGTGGCGCTGAATATTCTCTCCACGCCGATTGCCTCCATCGTGGATGAAAAGCAGGTCGCGGCGAACGTGAAGGATAACGACTTCGGTAACGCGTGGCTGAAAATGCACTCGGCAGGCAGCGGCGCGTTCAAAATGCGCGTCTATCAGCCGCATCAGGCCATCGTGCTGGAAGCCAACGACTCCGCCCCCGGCGGTGCACCAAAGCTGAAAAGCATCATCATTAAAAACGTCCCCGACCCGGCTTCACGCCGCCTGCTGATCCAGCAGGGTGACGCCGACGTGGCGCGCGATCTGGGTGCAGATCAGATTAGCGCCCTGGACGGCAAGCCCGGCGTGAAGGTGCTGAGCATCCCGTCCGCCGAGCAAAATTACCTGGTGTTTAACACCGGCAACAGCGCCAACCCGCTGCTGAACAACCCAGCCTTCTGGGAGGCCTCGCGCTGGCTGGTCGACTATGAAGGCATCACCAAAAACCTGCTGAAAGGCCAGTATTTTGTGCATCAGAGCTTCCTGCCGGTCGGCCTGCCGGGCGCGCTGGAAGACAATCCGTTTAAATTTGACCCGGCGAAGGCGAAAGCAATCCTCGCCAAAGCGGGCATTAAAGACGCCCACTTCACGCTGGACGTGGAGAACAAGCCGCCGTTTATCACCATCGCCCAGTCGATGCAGGCGAGCTTTGCGCAGGGTGGAGTGAAGGTGGATCTGCTGCCCGCGGCGGGTAGCCAGGTGTACGCCCGCGTGCGCGCGAAGCAGCATCAGGCGGCGATCCGTCTGTGGATCCCGGACTACTTCGACGCGCACTCCAACGCCAGCGCCTTCGCGTGGAACGACGGTAAATCCAGCACCGTCGCCGGCCTGAACGGCTGGAAAATTCCTGAGCTGAACAAAGCCACGCTGGCAGCGGTAGCCGAGCCGGATCCGGCGAAGCGTCTGGATCTGTACAAGAAGATGCAGGAACAGCTGCAGCAGAATTCGCCGTACGTGTTCGTCGATCAGGGTAAAACCCAGATCGTGGTGCGCGATAGCGTGAAGGGGTATCAGCAGGGGCTGAACGCGGATATGGTCTGGTACGATCGCGTTACGAAGTAGCCCTTGTTGCCGGGTGGCGCTGCGCTTACCCGGCCTACGTTCTCGGTTTTTGTAGGCCGGGTAAGGCGAAGCCGCCACCCGGCATGAAGAGATTTCCCATGCCACATCTTTCCACCCGCGTGCTGCAGAGTCTGCTGACCCTGCTGCTCACGCTTTTCGGGCTGCTGCTCGTCACGTTTGCGCTTTCGGCGTTTTCCCCGGTCGATCGCGTGCTGCAGATCGTCGGCGATCACGCCAGCCAGTCAACCTACGATCAGGTTCGCCACCAGCTCGGGCTGGATCGGCCCCTGCCCGTGCAGTTCTGGCACTATCTGCAAAACCTCGCCCACGGTGATTTAGGCACCGCCAGCGCCACCGGACAGCCTGTGCTGCAGGATCTGCTGCACGCCTTCCCCGCCACGCTGGAGCTGGCGACCCTTGCCTTGATCATCGGTGCCGTACTCGGCGTGATTGCCGGGGTGCTGTGCGCCCGCTACGCCGGTTCACCGCTCGATTTAGCGCTCAGAACCCTCACCCTGCTCGGCAACTCGGTGCCGATCTTCTGGCTCGGCCTGCTGATGCTGGCCCTGTTCTACGCGAAGCTGCAGTGGAGCGCAGGTCCCGGCAGGCTGGACGATATCTGGCAGTTCACCGTGGAGCCGCGCACCGGCTTTGCGCTCATAGATACCTGGCTTTCCGACGACCGCGAGGCGTTCCGCAACGCCATCAGCCATCTGGTGCTGCCGGTGCTGCTGCTGGCGTACTACTCGCTGGCAAGCATTACCCGCCTGACGCGCTCCGCCTGCCTGAGCGAGATGAACAAAGAGTACATTCTGCTCGCCCGCGCCAAGGGTGCCGGGGAGATGACCATCCTGCTGCGCCACGTGTTGCCGAACATTCGCAGCACTCTGCTGACGGTGATTGCGCTGGCCTACACTAGCATGCTGGAGGGCGCGGTATTAACCGAAACCGTCTTCTCGTGGCCGGGCATCGGGCGCTACCTCACCACCGCCCTGTTCGCCGGCGATACCACCGCGGTGATGGGTGGCACGCTGCTGATTGGCGTCTGCTTTGTGCTGATCAATAACCTTACCGACCTGCTCGTGCGGGCAACCGATCCCAGGGTGCGCTGATGCCGTTTTATCTTTTCTTACGCCGCCTGCGCCGCTCACCCGCCGCCTTTTGCGGACTGATTGCCATCGCGCTGCTGGTGCTGATCGCCCTGTTCGCGCCGTGGCTCGCGCCGCTTGACCCGAACTGGCAGGACGCGGCCGCGCGCCTGCAGGCACCGAACGGCCAGCACTGGCTGGGCACCGACAGCTACGGGCGCGACCTGCTCTCGCGCCTGATTTACGGCACCCGCCCGGCGCTCGGGCTGGTGGCATTAGTCACCGTTATCACCCTGCCCGCCGGACTGCTGGTGGGGATTTTGTCCGGCTACTACGGCGGCTGGATGGAGCGCATCCTGATGCGCTTTACCGACGTGGTGATGTCGATGCCGCGCCTGATCCTCGCCTTCGCGTTTGTGGCGATGCTTGGCCCGGGGCTGGTCAACGGCGCGCTGGCGCTGGCCTTAACCACCTGGCCGACCTACGCGCGTCAGGCGCGGAGTGAAATTCAGCGCCTGCGCCACAGCGACTACCTCGCCGCCGCCGAGATGATGGGCATTCGCGGCCTGCGTCTGCTGGTCGGGCATATTCTGCCCCTGTGTCTGCCGTCCGCGATTGTGCGGCTGGCGCTGGATCTGGCAGGCATTATTCTGGCCGCCGCCGGGCTGGGCTTCCTCGGCCTTGGCGCACGTCCGCCGATGGCCGAATGGGGGGCGATGATTGCCGACGGCATGCAGGTGATTTTCGACCAGTGGTGGATTGCCGCCATTCCGGGCGGGGCCATTCTGTTCGCCAGCCTGGCCTTTAACCTGCTGGGCGATGGCCTGCGCGACGTACTGGAGCCACAGCATGACTGAACACCGCGTTATCGTCGATGCGCTGAATATCGACTACCCCGCCGCGCGCGTGGTCAACAACCTGAGCTTCACGCTTGGCAACGAGCGGCTGGCGCTGGTGGGCGAATCCGGCTCGGGCAAGTCGATGTCCGCCCGCGCCCTGATGGGGCTGGTGCGTAAGCCCGGCATCGTGAGCGCGAACCGGCTTAACGTGCTCGGCAACGACCTGCTGACCCTGAGCACACGCCGCTGGCAGGCGCTGCGCGGCAACGGGATTGCGATGGTCCTGCAGGATCCGCGCTATGCGCTGAATCCGGCGAAAAACGTCGCCGCCCAGCTTGATGAGGCGCTGACCCTGCATCAGCGCCTGCCCCACGCTGAACGCCTGTCGCGCATTCACGACATCATCCGCGCCGTCGGACTTAACGAACATGTCCTCCAGCGCTACCCCGGCGAACTCTCGGGCGGCATGGGCCAGCGGGTGATGATTGCGATGGCGCTGATCAATAACCCGCAGGTGCTGATTGCCGACGAACCCACTTCCGCACTGGACGCCCGCCTGCGCAACCAGATCCTCGAACTGCTGGTGCAGCAGTGCGAAGAACGCCAGATGGCGATGCTGCTCATCAGCCACGATCTGCCGCTGGTGGCGGAGCACTGCGACCGCGTGCTGGTGATGTATCAGGGCGAAAAAGTCGATGAGATGGCGGCAAGCCGGCTCCCGCAGGCGACGCATCCGTACACGCGCACCCTGTGGACCTGCCGTCCAAACGCCGGTACCTATGGAGAGATGCTGCCGACGCTGGACCGCTCGCAGCCGTGGAAGGAGATGAACAATGGCTCTCGTTGACGTAAACCAGCTCCAGGTCAGCTTCGGGGAGAAAACGGCAGTGTCCACCGCCAGCTTTGCTATTGAGAAAGGCGAGACCTTCAGCCTGATCGGTGAATCCGGCTGCGGGAAATCGACTCTTCTGCGCGTGCTGGCGGGGCTGCAGCGCGAGTGGAACGGCCGCATTTCGATCCTGGGAGAAGCGTTACGGCCAGGACGACGTTTTGAAGGCGAGCTTCGCCGCAACGTGCAGATGGTGTTTCAGGATCCGTGGGCTTCTTTGCACCCGAACCACACGATTTCTCGCACGCTGTCGGAGCCGTTGAATATTCGCGGCGAGGCGCAGGTCGCAGAGAAAGTCGCAGATGCGCTGCGGCAGGTGGGGCTTTCCGCCGACGCGGGTAAACGTTATCCGCATCAGCTTTCCGGCGGCCAGCGCCAGCGCGTTGCCATTGCCCGCGCGCTGCTGCTGCGCCCGCAGCTACTCCTGCTGGACGAGCCCACTTCGGCCCTGGATATGTCGGTGCAGGCGGAGATCCTGAACCTGCTCAACCGCCTGAAAGCCGAGCACGGCATGACCTATCTGCTGGTGAGCCACGACGCGGACGTGGTTGCGCATATGTCCGACCGGGCAGCGTTTATGGCGCACGGAGAGATCCAGAAGGTGTTTGACCGGGAGGCGATGTTAAGGGGTGAGCACAGGATGGGCTGAGCACGTGCGGCTGTGCCCGGTGTCGCTGCGCTTACCGGGCCTACGTTTCGTGCCGCGTTGATATGTTTCGTATGTGCCCGGAGGGGAGCGCCGCACGGGTTTGGTAGGCCGGGTAAGGCGCAGCCGCCACCCGGCAAAAAATCACTTCAGCAGCTTCACCGTGGCATCAATGTCGATTTCATCTTCGGTGAAGATCATCGTCGTATTCTGGAAGGTGGTGATCGCCAGCTTCTTCACCGAACGCGTTTCGCCCGGCTTTTTATCGGACTTCGGCTTGATGCTGTTCATCAGCAGCCCTACCGACAGCACCGCGTTCTCTTTGTCGATTTTGGCATCAACCGGCTCTTCTTCGCTGAACACCACGAAGGATTTTATCGAGGTGAGCTTAACGCGCTCGCCCGCAATATAGAGGTGCTTGCTTTCGGGGATCACCTTCACCGCGTAGGCGGAGAGGCCTTTGTTATTGGTGGTTGGCTCAAAGGTCACCGCGGCATCTTTCTTAATCAGATCGGGGTTCGCGACCTTAATCACATGAAAATAGCGGTTGTCGCCGTTTTCATCTTTGATAAATCCAAAGCCTTTATCTTTAAACCACGTTGTGATTGTACCGTTCATCGCTGTTACCGCCTGTCAGATCGTAATGACTAAAGTTTTGCAGCGCGCAGTGTAATGCACAATGGCGGAGGAGACAAAAAAAAGCCCCTGCACGGGGGCAGGGGAAAACTCATGTCAGAGCTTATTAGTATTACGTTATTAGTTGAACACCATTCCACCGTCGATCAATAAGGACTGGCCAGTCATATAGTCAGAGTCTGGCCCAGCGAGGTATGAAACGCAGGCGGCGACATCTTCCGGTTCGGACAGGCGGCCAAGCGTAATGCGTTTGGCAAAGGTTTCGGTCCCGTAGCCGAGCGGTTTACCCGCCGCCTCGGAGACCTGACGGTCGATCTCCGCCCACATCGGCGTTTTGACGATGCCCGGGCAGTAGGCGTTAACGGTGATCCCCAGCGGCGCGAGATCCCGCGCGGCGGTCTGGGTTAAGCCGCGCACTGCGAACTTGCTGGAACTGTAGACCGCCAGCTCCGGGTTACCGGTGTGGCCCGCCTGGGAACAGGCGTTGATGATCTTGCCGCCGTGCCCCTCTTTGCGGAACGCGTCAATTGCGGCCTGAATGCCCCAGATCACCCCTTTCACGTTGATGTTGTAAACCTTGTCGACAATATCCGGGGTGATGGATTCGATTGGCGTGGACGGCGCAACCCCGGCGTTGTTAACGATGACGTTGAATCCGCCCAGCGCGGTGCGGGCCTTCTCGACTGCGGCAAACACCTGCTCGCGGTCAGAAACATCGACCTTCACGGCGACGGCTTTACCGCCGTTGCGGGTGATTTCATCGGCGACCGCTTTCGCCGTCTCCTCGTTGTAATCCGCGATGGCGACGGCAAAACCATCCTTCACCAGACGAAGCGCGATCGCTTTACCAATCCCCTGGCCTGAGCCTGTTACGAGAGCAACTTTTTGCATTTCTCTGTCCTTATATTGATTCACAAAATCTGGCTGAGATGGAGCTGGCCCATCAGCAGCGGGTTATCGCTGTAGTCGACGGGAATGGCTACCACGGCGGGGCCGTCGACATCCATTGCCGCGCGCAGCGTCGGCTCAAGCGCGTCCGCGCTCTCCACGGCAAAGCCCTTCGCGCCGAAGGCGTCAGCATAGGCTTTGAAATCGACCGGCCCGAATTCGACGCCGGAAAGACGCTGGTATTTTTTCTCTTCCTGGATGGCCACCATGTTGTAGCCGTTATCCACCCAGATGATGTGCAGCACGTTGGCGTTGAGGCGCACCGCGGTTTCCAGCTCCATGCTCGACTGCAGGAAGCCGCCGTCGCCGGAGACCGACACCACCTTGCGCCCCGGATTCACCAGCCACGCGCCGATCGCCCACGGCAGGGCAACGCCCATGGTCTGCTGACCGTTGGAGATCATCACCTGACGCGCCCGGAAGCTGTAGAGGTAGCGGGCGATCCAGATGTGGAAGCTGCCCATGTCCACGGTGAGCGTCACGTCGTTATTCACAATGTCCTGCATGGCCCGCACGATGCGCAGCGGATGCAGGGCAAACTGGTTGAGCGAGGCGCCGCGGCGGTCGAGCAGATCGCGCTGATGCTGACGGTCGACCAGAATCTCTGATGCCCGCTGGCTCAGCTCCAGCTTACGCTCGATGCGGTTAGCAAGCAGGTTCAGGGTTTCGGCGATGTCCCCCACCAGCTCCAGATCCGGCACGTAGTTACGTTCTTCATAGGCGGGCAACACGTCAATGTGCACCAGCGTGGCGTCGCCGCTGTTCCACATGGACGGCTCGTACTCCACCGGGCTGTAGCCGATGCAGATAATCAGGTCCGCCAGATGCAGCAGCCGGTCGCCCGCCTGGTTGTTAAAGAGGCCGACGCGTCCGGCGAAGCGGGTGAAGTGCTCCTGATTCACCGCCCCGGCGGCCTGATAGGTGCTGGTCACCGGAATGCGGCTTTTCTCCAGCAGCGTGCGCAGCGCGGCGCTGTTCGCGGGCTGGCTGGCCATCAGGCCGAGCAAAATGACTGGATTTTTGGCGTTTTCGATAAGCTTCGCCACGTCGTTAATCGCTGACTCCGGTGCCGGGCCCATCAGCGCCGGGCCGCTGGCGGGTAAAATCGCGCCCGTCGCGGGCTGGTCGACAATATCCTGCGGCAGGCTGACGAACGCGCCCCCAGGCCTGCCGTGCTCGGCGGCGCGAAACGCGTTCGATACCACTTCGGCAATCGCGTCCGGTGAACTAACTTCTACAGCGTATTTGGTGACCGGGCTGAACATGGCGACGGTGTCCATGCTCTGGTGCACCAGCTTGGCTTTATCTGCCCGCTTCACCGCCCCGCCCAGCGCCACCACCGGGTCGCCTTCGCTGTTGGCGGTGGCGATGCCGGTGATCAGGTTGGAACAGCCCGGCCCGGAGGTGACCAGCGCGACCCCGGCCTTGCCGGTCAGCCGCCCTACCGCCGCCGCCATAAACGCCGCGTTGGCCTCATGGCGTACCGGAATGATCTCAATGGAGGAGTCCAGCAGGGAGTCAAAGACCTTGTCGATTTTCGCGCCCGGAATGCCAAACACCTGCTTCACGCCCTGCGCTTCCAGCTGGCCGACAACCATATCGGCGCCGTGCGCCCACTGACGTGACTGTTTCTCACTGTTCACGGTAGTTCTCCTGTTAGTTTTCGACGGAACGGATCGCTGCATCAAGATTGCTGGGGTGAAGGTTGGCCTGTAAAAACGCGCTGTCGGCGGGCAGATCAATCATGAGCTTGTGAATTTCACCGAAGGTGAGCACGCCGCTCTCCAGCTGGTAGTCGAGCAGATGTCCCCCGCCCTGACGGTCGTCGGTGATAAAGTGTTCGTGATAGCCCGCCACGTTAATGCCCTGCATATGCTGCGGCGTGCGGAACCCGACCAGCACCCCTTCGCGCTGGTTAAAGCGGAACACCGGCTGGTCGTCCAGCACGTCGGTCATCGCGCGGTACGGCGGCGTCTGGCGCGGTACGGTGCGGGTGTGGGCATGGCGGAAGTTGCCGTCGATGCGCAGCGCGCAGAACAGGTTATCGGAGGGAATTTGCTGGTCGATCGCGTCGTGGATCTGCTGACGGCTGACCGGGCCATTGAAGGTTATCCGGTACTGCGGCTGGAACCAGGTCATCACCGCGAACGGCGTTTTCTGCTCTGGCTTCGCGGCCTGGGCGCTGCCGTCGGCGCGCAGCTGGTACACTTTGCTGCTGAAGGCAATCATTTCGCCGTCCAGCTCGTTGAAGGTGCCCAGACCAAAATCACCGTGTGCCAGCAGATCGGCGATGGTGGTTTCCCCCTCGTACACGCCGCTTAGCAGGGCGCTCATTAGCGATGTCTGATAGATCACGCTGTCAGGATGCTGGGCGGAGAACCCGCGCAGGGTCTCGCACAAGCTGGCCTCACAGTCGCAGGCAGATGAATGCATCATCGTGCTCGTCCTCTTCAACTTTATTTAGAAAGGTTAAATAAATGTTGACCCGATTCAGCAGAGAGTTCCAATATAGAAACCATGGTGGTTTGAGACGTTTTTGATATGGAACTTCGTTATCTGCGGTATTTTGTCGCGGTTGCACGCGAGCGACACTTCACCAGGGCGGCCGAAGCGCTGGGTATTTCACAGCCTCCTCTGAGTCAGCAGATCAAACGGCTCGAAGAGGAAGTGGGCACGCCGCTGTTCAGGCGCCTGACGCGGGGCGTGGAGCTGACCGAAGCGGGGGAAGCCTTCTACGAGGACGCCTGCAAGATCCTGGCGCTGAGCGACGCCGCGCTGGAGAAAGCCCGCGGCATCGCGCGCGGGCTGAACGGCAGCCTGTCGATTGGCATCACCAGCTCCGACGCTTTTCATCCCAAAATTTTCGCGCTGATCCGTCAGTACCAGGTGCAGAACATGGCGGTGCAGGTTCACCAGGTGGAAGCCAATATGTCGTCGCTGACGACGATGCTGGCGGAGGGTGAGCTGGATATCGCCTTTGTTCGCCTGCCGTGCGAGAGCAGCAAGGCGTTCGAGTTAACAATCCTCGACCGGGAGCCGATGGTGGTGGCGCTGCATCGCGGCCATCCGCTGGCTGGAAGCGGCGATCTGGCGCTGGACCAGCTGCGTGATACGCCGGTGGTGCTCTTCCCGCAGGAGGTCGCGCCCGGCCTGTACGACCGGGTTTACGGCTGCTGCGAACGGGCCGGGATCGACGTGCAGCACGCGCTGCAGTCATCACAGCTTTCATCGTCCCTGAGCATGGTTTCCGCGGGTGGCGGCTTCGCGCTGGTGCCGAAGTCGATGGCGGCCATTTCTCCGCCGAATGTCACCTACCACGCGCTGAGCTCACCGGAGCTTTATACCGATATCGCGCTCTGCTGGCGGCGCTTTGAACGCTCGCGGACGGTGAAGCGGTTTCTGGCGATGATGAGCGAGGGGTAGCGGTCGGTTTGGTTGGTAGTTGTTGTAGGCCGGGTAAGGCGTAGCCGCCACCCGGCAATGCCCTTCTGGAAGCCGCCTCGCAAACCTGCAAGCAACCTTATGTAATTCATGGGCATCCCTTTTCATCCCTTCTTCACGGTCGTAAAGTGCCTGCGTTGCGGCACATCCGTAACCGGGCGTAGGAACCCGTTAGCATAACATGACATTTTTTTGCACAACGAGGATGCTAAATGGCTACTACCCCTAAATTTTCTTATGCGCTCTCTGAAGAAAGCGCTGTTCATCACCTCATCAATTTTCAGCTTTGCGATTCCGCAGATCTCTTCGAACTGGCTGACACCTGCGCCGCCTGTGTGAGCGTATTGGTGGAAACTGACGATCCCGTGACGTTTTCCATACTTTGCGAGCGCTTGCTGGAACTGCTTAAACGCCTGCGTGAACGCTGCGATACGGAACTTCCCCCGCATCTGGTTGAACGGCTCATCGCGGGGGAGAAGATCGTTCCCTGCGTGCCGGACTGCTGGCAGGAGACGGCGTTGCAGGTGGATTATGCTGCGGCGTTAACGCTGGCGGTGATGGGCGGGACAATGCCTGCGAACGTGGCGAAAGAACTCACTGGGCTACTGCATGATATGGTCTGGCTGCTGGCTGAGTTTGTGAAGGAGCCGTATATTTCGGCGCATTGAGGCGGGTGATGGGAGGCCGGGGTTCTGCTGGGTAGAAGCAGGATTTCGGCCTTACGCAAAGTACAATGCTGTCTGTTGAATGTCCGTTAAGAGCGAGAAGCGGAAGTTCGCCTATAGTTGTAATACTAATAATGTTATATGGGGCTCTACGGGGAGTAGGTGAACTATCGACTAATCCTCAATTTTACTTTTCCACTTTAATTGCATACTTTGCTCCTGAGCCACTGCGTAACATTTCGATTTCTGGCGATCCTTCACCGAATATTTCAATCCATTCTGAATGCCAAGTGCTGCACAGTGAAAACTTTCAGAACTTAGGATACAAATCCATCATGATCAGCACCATTTCCTCTCCTAAATACCTTCTCAATTATAATTACTGTTTTCATAGCGCATCAAATGATTCTTAAGCAATTGATTAGTAGTTGCTATTACACTTATCGTTTCAGCTACTAAAACAACAGCGAGTTGAAGAGCCTACAAGGCTCCTAAGGTATGGACAGCTTCAAGGTTGATAGATTGCAACTAACAAAAGCTGACGTTCATAGTGTGCCTACCAATAAATTGTATATAAAATGCTCGTTATTGCCACGTGAGATCACAAAAATCTCACTTAACCACTTGTTAATTACGTAAAAAAGGTTGTATAACTACCTTTATACTTTTATGAACAGGCTTACTGAAAAGTCTTGGAAGCAATTCTTAGAGTGTGGGTTTAATTCCCATCCTGTTCACCCATTTTTCTGGAGTAGTGATGAAGTATTGCGTCAGACTTGAATGGTTAGTTATTACAAAACTGCCATACTCAAACATTTACAACTCTGGCGATAATAAGATATTATTCAACCCTAAAAGTGGGAAGGGTTTCCTCAGAGGGATAGGTGGAAATATTTGCTCGCACTATTCTCCTGTAGTATTGGAACCAACAGCACTTTTTCATTCAACTCTTTTAGCATTCCGCGAGAAACATGGTTTCAAAGGGAAAAGATTTCCATATGAATTCGATTCATTTCTTCCCGGAATTTCAGCTCGAGTAAATATAAATCTTCATCTTTTTGATAGCGTCTTGTGCGTTAAGGTTTCTATCGATGACATTGAAGTAGAATGGGACGATGATATCTCATTTAGGGATATTCAAGACCTTGGCAAAAATAAAAATATTGCATCATTAGTTAAAAAAATAATTGCAATGATTATTGATGGAAATCGCAACGCAGCACCTATCGGTTCAATGCCTAAAATATATCCTGCAATTAGGATTATGCCGTTAGAAAAAGATCGCCATGATTGGCAATTAGAAATGGTGGAGTTAGTTACACGGCATGAAAAGTTATTTGAACCCGTCGTGCATTCAGTTCTTAAAAAAAACATAACACATCAAGTTGATCAGTCACTTATACTATTAGATAAGCAAGGGATTGTTTCATATGTTCCTTATTCTTCGCCAGAAACAGCCTCAGGGAATCTTCAGAGGTATAAAAATTCGGTATCAATATTAGAGCTTGCGGCTATATTAAAAGTTCAAATTGAATCATCTCACCCATTGGGTGAAAGTGAAGAACAGCTAATTAATAACCCACACGAAGCTATCCCAGATAGTATTTCATCGCAAAACATCTGGACTCTAATTAATAAAGAATTGAAACTTCCAAATCTTTTACAAAGAAGTAATAAAAAAATGAATAACTCTTCTGTGAAACGTAAGATACTTTTAGTTACTGTAACTGAGATAGAGAGCAAGGCTGTTATAGGAAGTGCGTTCCAAATCACCCAGAAACAACATAAGTCTTTTACGATCGATGATACGTCCTATCAGGATCTAGGAATAATTGGCCAATCTCAATGCGTTATGTGCATATCAGAAATGGGAAGTGGTGGTGTTGGAGGCTCTCATTCATCCGTTAATAGAGCAATTCAGAATCTTAATCCTGATGCAGTAATCATGGTAGGCATTGCTTTTGGAGTTGATAAAAAATCACAGTCTATCGGAGATATTCTGGTTTCAAATCAGCTTCAATTGTACAATCTGCAAAGAATTAGCAAAGACAATTCGAAAGTGCTCAGGGGAGATAGACCACATGCATCTTCTAAACTCTTGGGTTGGGTTCGTAATTCTATGCTTAGCTGGCCGGATTGCAATGCAAAAGTTTCCATTGGTTTAATTTTGAGTGGGGAAAAGTTAATCGATAATTTCAACTATCGTGATGAGTTGAAGCGCTCTGTCCCAACTGCCTTAGGCGGTGAAATGGAGGGGGATGGACTATATTCAGTATGTTTAAATGAAAAGAAAGACTGGATATTAATCAAAGCTATCTGCGATTGGGCAGATGGGAATAAAAGTATTAATAAAAAAACACAACAAAAATTAGCTGCGAATAATGCAGCCGAGTTTGTAGTGCATTTAATAAGCTCCTTGGATAGCCAGCCTTAACTTAAGGGAAAAGATTTGAAACGTCCGCTTTTGGCACAAAGCGGACATTTCTTTCATTGTCACCTCATACAGTGTACGCACTCATTAAATGAGCGCCGTCATCACGAGCATATGAAAACTGCACTCCATCAATGTTTCCACATTTTCAACCCACCAACCATCACCTAAAATGTATCCAGTCTGGAAACAAGGGGCAAGGATACACGTAGTTCAAGAGCGCCTTTCGACGCGGGCACCAGTCAATTTCCAAATCAAGCACTTGCCCTAGACGAGCTTTAACGGGTATAAAAAAAATGAGCACTCCCCATCACCAGACGACATGCGAACGCGCTTTCCCAGCCTGGATCGGATGAAATACCGGGAAAATGGTGGATCATTGATGTAGGTGGCGGGCATTTAAGAGTGATGTATTTGCTAATTTTGAGCGAAGAAAGGTCTCCGCACTCACGCAGAGTATGACAAGCTCACGGGCCTCTACCGGAGAACGAAAGAATGAACTATGCGGCAGCCATCAAAGCGGCAAACGATCTGACAAGCGAGCTTCCTTTCCTGGGTTCAAGACCGTCGCGTCAAGATTACGAGGATGCTCTGGGATTGGTGGTATATCTGATTGAGCATGATCCCGATAGCCCGCTGGTAGAGATGCTCACTACGAAGATCGATAAATACGAAAACGAGTCTCCGGAGTTTGCAGAACTTAACGCGCGTGTAGACAGCATTCAGTCAGGCGTTGCGTTATTGCGAACGCTGATGGATCAGTACCAACTCATACAGAGCGATTTTGAGAATGAGATAGGCAAGAAATCTTTGGTGAGTCGAATCCTCAACGGACAGCGCACGTTAACGCTGGATCATATGCGCGCGCTGGCGAAGCGTTTTGGCGTGCCGGTAAGTGGATTTGTGGGGAATTGATGAGGATGATTTTTTATATTAAGCAAAGAGTGACGTAGCCAAGCTGACCATGTCGCGGCTAAAACTTCTATGGTAATTATAGAGGCACGTCACTGCCTTCAAACACTTCCCTCAAACACTTTTCAAGCGATTTAGTGTTTCTTCATAAATAACCAAAAATCAATAGTTTGCGTTATTTACGCATTGTTATAGAATAATATTGCATGCCAATAATTACCCATCATTCACCACTTCTATCGCCATAACCCTAAAATGTACTGCCAGGTTCTACTGCAAAAAATTAATGAAGAGTGTACTTCCCCTTTTACGATATCATATGGGGGAAGTTATTTATTCAAAGAAGTGCTTTATCTCTTCAATCCAAGATGGAGTAGGCGTGACTTTTCCTTTTTTCTCAACAAAATAATTAACAAGGCGAATATATCTCTTGGCAAATTCGTATTTAATACCTTCTGTATTAAAAAATTTGTCTAAAATTGCTTCTTCACGAGGGCGTAAATCCATAGTGTAAAAAGAATTTAAATTCATATCATCTGTTGTTTTTCCAGCTACAATATCATCAAGATATTCAAATTCTGGATATTTGTGCATAAAAACAGTTAATGTGCGTGAAAAAATGAAGCCATTCAAGCAGTTTTCAATTTCCGTTGGGGGTGATACTTTGTTGGAATTTATATCAACGAGAATTGTAGCGCTGGTAACCGGATCGTTAATGATACGTTTACATTTAATTTTTTCAATATTATTAACTTGATAATTAACCAATTCACGGTCAGTATCTGATAATAAAAATACTTTTCCATTTATATCTTTGCGAAGATCATCATGGCTGGCCTCTAAAAGTTGGAATATTTTTTTTACTTCTTTAGCTCCGCCGACAGGGACAATTCTCAATTTCTTTTTCTCAACCAATTCACGCAAATAATATCCAAGATAAAGCTTTTCGGTTGAGCCCTCACAAATCAACCAATTATATGGTTCTTCTGCTAAGGTGCTAGATATTATAGATTGAATAAGATCATTTGTGCTTTTCAACCTAATATCATAGGGTATTTTATTACCAGACTCCTTGTTTTTTTTCTTTATTTCTTCGCGATATCCAGCTAAATCATATAAAGTAAAGTGATGTGTTTGATTTTCCTTTATGATTGAAGTTGAACATCCATTCTCAACAGTTGGAAGATATCCATACCAATGTGTGGTAAATATCAACTGACAGCAGTTCCTACTAATATTATATAAATTTTCAAATTGTTCGAAACATGCTGACATATGAAGTGAACATTCGGGTTCGTCAATCGCAATTAATAAATGATCTCCGTTTTCACGATGATTTGTAAGAAAGCCATGGGCAATATCAATGATTGCTTTTTGTTTTTCACCTGAACTTAATGAACTAATTTCAATCCAGGTGCTAGAATCTCTTTTATTCAGCTTCCTAATTCTGAAGTAAGCGTCAATAATAAGCTTGTAAATATCTCTTCTCTTCAGGTTTTGCTGACGATCTCCTGAAGTTCTATAGCTATACACCTCAAGTTCATTCTCAATTTGAGTGATGAAAGCATTCAACTCGCCATTTATTTTTGTTATGGTTTCATTAGGGATTTTTTCTCTGATAATTTCTTCTAAACTTTCCCCCATTAATTTTTGTATTTCGTTTGTTTCAAGCTTAGTGAAAGTTTCAGGGTCAATATCTTTTGGTATGTAAATGTACTCATACTTATCCCTTAAGTAAGCAAGAAAGCCCTGAAAACGATTAATTAATGAAGATGTGGATAATCTGTTATTTTCAATTTCCTCTGCCGGAGGGTTAATGATTTCGGTAAGAAGCTTACAATTAAGTATTGACAGATTGACTATGCCAGAATTGTCACAGCCTATAGGAAGTAGAAAATAATTGTCAATTTCATTGTTTCTTCTGATTTTTTTAATGTGATCCATAAACGATACAATTGGTGGCCTTGTAGTTGGTGTCATCGGAACTCCGCTACTACGCTCATCAAAGTTGAGTGACAGTTGAGTTAGCCAATGCGCGGCCTCATGGTGACGTTCTGGAATATCTTCTTTTTTAATCATAAATACAGGAACAATATTTGGAGAAATTGTTCCTGTGGATGCTTTTTTGAAACCAGTGTTTAAATTCCAGCTTTTTCCGTTAAAGAAAGAATCAAGAGATTCCAGAACAGAGCTTTTCCCAATTCCATTATTTCCAATTAATCCACAAAAATTACTTCCGCTTGATAAAGGTATGTAGTTATTGCCACCATACGTCTTGAAATATCTCAAAAAAAGTCCGATTATCATTTTAAGCCCCGAGTATTTATAAAGTTTAAGTTTTTTTTAAGGTTGGGTTGATACAATCCAACGGATTGAACTTTACAGCCTCTTCTAAATGATCTGGTGCGAAGTGAGCATATCGCATCGTCATTTTGATATCGGTATGGCCGAGAAGTCTCTGCAAGATAAGAATATTACCTCCATTCATTATAAAGTGGCTAGCGAATGTGTGGCGAAAAACGTTGGTAAGTTGCTCTGCGGATAATTCATCTTCTTCGAATCGTCCGATAATGATAAAATTTTTTTATCATGATTGCCAACCCTATTCCGATGGTGAAGACATCATTTTCTCCATAGCAGTTAATACACACTGAAATAAGATTTTTAACATTACTCATCAGCTCTCCTTATCTTGCACCGTTTTGCTCCTGACAGATTTTATCGGAATTCTGGCGTCCATCAAGATGGCTAGTATCCTTAGAGTAACCGAAGATAGTACCCGCACCAATCTTTTATAGATTGCTATTTTTAAAAGGCAAATTATATATTTCCAGCATAGCGAAGCGGCTGTTGCTGCTGTGATATGCTGCACCAGCAACACCCACCTTACAGCAAAAGATGGGCTTCGCCAGGTTCAGCGCATGTACCCTTTTATTAAAAATCAAGGTCGACTTTAACTACCCCTGATGCATCTATTTTATCATCCTGAACAGTAAGCATATCAACAAACTCATTGAAGGAGTTTGCTATTTTAGTCAGCCCGGAGGTCACTACTGAATCATTGAATATTGGATCAGACTCGTGATCCCAAAACCAAATCTCTCCCGACATACCTCCTTTGAGGCAAAGACAGATTTGATTATCACCAGACGAGGCTCCTATCGGTAACCATTGATCGCGAAAATCATTCCGGTATGTATCAGCCATTTCAAAGACAGTATATTCTTTACCCGATTCTGCAAGGCCATACAAAGACTCAAGCGTATCGTTTCCTTGCTCATCAGACCACGGAGATGGTTGTAACGCCTTGAAAACTATATTTACATCAAAAAGAACAGAAACGCCAAAATGAAGTAAATAGGCACGATAACTTTCAGGAATTGGCCCTATTGATGTTTCTAATGTATTTAAACTCTTTTTCAGTTCATCTAATGGTAATGATGTCGGTTTCGCTCCAAAGCGCTCTAATTTTTTCAACATTTTCCTTTCCTCCTCATATCTGATGCGGAGCCAATATGTGGCACATTGCCATGAAGATCTCTTGGCACAAGAATTATAGTATTCGCACTCAGATGATGTGGAGTAAGCATTTTTTCCCTTAACAAATTCTGAGCAGCTTTCTGTGTAATGCCTTTTTTCTCTGCAATGGCACTATATACTTTTGAAAAATCTTTATCCGTCCCATTCAGCACACCATCTTCGAAAGTAAGTGTACCTTTTGACCACGCAGAAAAATCAGGCCTTCCTTCACTGAAAGGTATAGGCTGGTTCGATGTAACTGCATTAACTTTGTCATTATATGAATACCAGTTACTTTCTCCTGGTATACCGTCCCAATGGCCATTATTTCTTGGGAGCCTGACACCTGCTAACCCCCACGGATCAATCCACCCCAACGGGTTCGGCGCATACTGATAAAGATTCCACCCACCATTCAACCCAATCGGATCCTGCACAATAAACCGCCCGACCTGCGGGTCGTAGTAGCGGAATAGGTTATAGTGCAGCCCGGTTTCACCGTCAGCGTACTGCCCAGCATAGCGAAGCGGCTGGTGAGCCATTGCCGTGCGATTCACAAGCCGTGAGAACCCTTCGCTCTGATGGCGCACCTCGCCAAAGCTGCCGTACTGGCCGCTCCAGCACACCGCGCCGCGCTCGTCGGTCACTTCCAGCGGCGCGCCGTTTAGATCGGTGTTGAACCAGTAAATCTCACCGCTGCTCTGGTCACGAAGGTGATCCACCCGCGCCAGCGGGCTCCAGGCTTCATTCGGGTCGTAAATATATGTGCTGCACAGCCCGCTCTCCTGCTGCTCCTGCAGCAGGCGGTAGCCCTGCCACAGGAAACGGGTGTCGGTGGTGCCGTGCGTCGTGGTGACGATTTTACGCGTGCGGCGGCCCAGCGCGTCGTAGTGATAGCGCGCCTCAAAGCGTCCTTGCGGCCCGGTTCCCCGGGCGGACACCAGACGGTTCTCGGCGTCATACGCATAATGCTGTTCATACAGCCCGTTGCGGCGGCTGACCAGGTTGCCCCAGTGGTCGTATTTCATGAACAGCGCCTGCCAGTGCTGCAGGCGGTTATCCGTGACCGGTGCCGGATCGTCATTGGCGGCGAGGTTGTCCGCGGCGTCGTAGCTGAACTGCGCGCGGCTGTGCCCCTGGCGGGCCTCGTAGTGCTTCAGCAGACGCCCTTCGGCGTCGTAACCGTAGTCCACCTCACCGCGCAGGCTGTCGCTGACGCCGGAAAGCTCACCGCGCGCGGTGTAGCGATACAAGCGTTCCAGTAGCGCCTGCTCCGGCAGGGTCACGTCCGTGCTCAATTCGCTGCGCTGCAGGGTGCGTCTGCCGAGACTGTCATACTGACGGAGCTGCTCGCGCGCGCCCTGAGTGCGGCACACCTCGCGGTGCAGGCGGTCGCGGGTGAATTCGGTCACCAGCTGCTGCCCGAAGCGGATGGCGCTGACGTGGCCGGAGCCGTAGTGCAGCCAGGCCAGCTTTTGCTCGCCGGGCAGCGTCAGGCCGGTCAGGTTGCTCAGGGCATCCCATTCGTAGCCCACCTCGCCGTTAATGCCGGACTCGCTCAGTACGCGTCCGGCGGCATCGTGGCGGTAAGCGATCTCATCGCTTTCGATACCCAGGGCAACGCCTTCGGCCGTCGGCGTGCGGCGGATGCGGGTAATCTGGCCGCTCAGGTCGCGGAAGTAGCGGTACTCCGCGTGGCGCTGAGTGCGCCCGATCAGCAGCCCGCTGTCGTCATAGCTGAACTGCTGAACGCGACGGGCGATACCGCCGTCGGCGGCAGGCCGGCCGTTTTCTTCGAGCGCGCAGAGGAACCCTCGCGCGTCCCATTCCATATGGCGCACGGTCTCGTCCGGGCGCGTTTCGCTGAGCGGGCGCCCCACGGCGTCGTAGGTGAAGCGGTATTCCGCCCCGTTGCCGTTATCGAGTCGCAGCAGGTTACCGCGCGGGTCGTAGCGCCACTGGCGCACGCGGCCAATACGGTCGGTGAGGCTGACAGGGAGGCCGAGCGCGTTATAGGCCCAGCTCACCTCGCTTTCCAGCGGGTCGCGCCAGCCCGTGAGCTGGCCGCGTTCGTTCCACACCAGAGACTCGCGGCTGCCGTCCGGATGGATCACGGCGCTCAGCAGCCCGACACGGCTCCACTCCCGCCGCGTGATATTCCCTTCCGCATCCTCGCTGGCAATCAACTGCCCGAATCGGTCGTAGGTGAAGCGGGTGACGCTGCCGGAGCAGTCGGTACGCTGCGTCAGCAGCCCCTGGTGGTTCCAGACCAGGCGCACCACGCCGCCGATGGCGTCGGTGATGCTCTCCGGCAGGTTTTCTTCATCATCGGGATAGCGATACGCGGTGGTGCTACCGGCCGGATCCGTTTCCGACAGCAGGCGACCGCGAAGGTCGTACATGGCCTGCGATGAGGTGCCATCCGGGTAAACCGTGCGGGTGATGCGGTCGGTCAGGCGATGCCAGTGATACTCCGTGCGACGGCCAGCCGGGTCCGTCTCGCTGGTCATGCGGCCGTATTTGTCCCACGTGCTGCGGCGCATTGCGCCGCCCGGCAGAATGACGTCGCAGAGCTCGCCGTCGCGGTAGACAAACGTCGTCTGGCGGCCGTCGTAATCCGTGAAGCGCGCGACGTTGTCGTCGTCATCCACCAGCCAGTGCGCCTGCGCGCCGTCTTCGCGGGTCGCACGGCGGGTACCGTTATCAAAATCGTATTCGAACGTCAGCTGTTCGCCGCCGCTGTGGCGGAAGCCGACCACGCGCGGCAGGCCGTCAATCTCCCGCCAGCGATATTCGCTCAGCAGGCCGTTGGCGTCCTCGTGGGCGCTCATCAGCCCGTCCTGCCAGCGGAAGCGTCGGCGCACGCTACCGCCCCGGCCGGTCACGGAGACCAGCTGGCGCTGTTCATCATAAGCGTAACTGACCAGGCAGATCTCGTCATCCAGCCAGGCGCCGAGGAGCCTGTCGCGGTCGTAGCGGCAGACCACGCGCTGGCCCGCGCTGTCGGTCAGGGCATGCAGGGTATTATCCGCATTCCACTCGAAGAGGATATCGTTGCCGCAGGGTTCAGAGATGCGCTGGAGCAGCGACGGGGCATCATCCCGCAGCGGCGCATAGTGCCAGCGCTCGCCGCTGACGTCATACACCGACCAGCTGTCGTCCTGGTGATGTTCAAGCCAGTTTTTTTCACTTTCGCAATAGGTGCGCAGCCCTTTCGGGACCTTCGGGAAGGCGACGTAATCGCCAGACGGCGCGCGCCACACCAGGCCGTCCTGATACGGTTCCAGGCGGCTTTCCCAGAACAGGCTCCAGCCGCGGCCCAGCATGCTGTCGCCGGGGTTGCCGCTGCGCCAGTAGCGCTGCCAGCGCACCGGAAGACGGGAAGGCAGGACGAAGTCCAGCTCATCATCCCCGCTGAGAAACTTCTGTCCGCTGACGATATCCACCGGGCGGGCGATGATCCCCGCGGCCGCCACGCCGGTCATCAGCGTGCCGGCGCGGCAGGCGATACGGGCCAGCTTGTTGATACCGGGGATTTTGCCCAGAAGCTTAGAGAGCGCCCCGACTTTACCAGCGGCACCGCCCCATCCGCCGAGCAGGCCGGCAAACAGCAGGGTAAGATCGGAGACCTTGTAGAGCCACTCGGGCACTTCAGACTGAATGGGCAGGGTTTGCTGCGGGTCGCCGCCGATAATGACGTTGTCCGAACCGGTCATCACCTTCGCGTCGCAGGTGGTGCGATCCCCGATGCGGGAGGCAGGCTGGCTGTTAATGGAGACGCGCTTAGAGCCTTCGGCCATCTGCTGCGAGCCGTCGTCAGAACAGTCGACGGTGCTATCGGTGGCAAGCGCGGCGGGTTTACCGTTGATAAACACGTTGGGCGAGCCGGAGGTGATGACGCCTTTCTTCGTCATGCTGGATGCCCCGGCGTCCGCGATGCTGTCCCGGGCGGCGGTTGCCAGCTCCCCGGTGTAATACCCCACGGCGAGGCTGGCGCCGACGAGCAGGACGCCCACGCCAAGGCAGGATGCGCCGAGACCGGCTATAAACATGGCCCCCGCCAGAATGCCCCCGGCGGCGGCAATCAGGCCACCGACAATCGTTCCGGCAATCATCCCGGCCAGCGCACCGGAGTGGCCGATATCATCACCAACGCGTGCTGCTTCAAACATAACAACGGTCCCTGAAGTTAATGGTGGAAGCGGAAGCTCCTGAGAAGATCGCCAAACAGCGCGCCGTCGGCATCGCCCAGCGCGCGGGTGCAGGTCATGGTGAACACCAGAATGTTATCGCCGTCGACGTTAAACACGGCCTGATGCTGCCAGATGCGTTTCCCGTCGCGCAGGTAGCTGGCATGGACGGTTTCACCCTGTGAAAGGCCGTCGCCCAGCGTCGCGGCGCTGCGCTCACCCTGCTTCCAGCCCTTGATGTGTTTTGCCATCAGGACGAGCTGGCGATCGATATACACGGCAAGCGCTTCGCCGGGGTTGAGGGCATCGCGGGAAATGTTGAACGCCGGCGCATCCGCAGCGGGCGGCGCGAATACGTTGACGGTACGATCCTGATAACCCTCAGGAACGTTGATCAGTCCTTCACTGAACAGGCACTGCGAATGTTGTTCTGACATTGAGCGGGTCCCACCACATATTTTCAGAAGCGGTAAGTTTCGCATATGTGTTTAAGGCTGACTATCCCCAGATTATTGCCCCACCGATACGCTCGCCGACAGGCCCGCCACCAGCTCAATCCCCTGCGGCAGCGTGTCGATATGAATGCGCACCGGCACGCGCTGCGCCAGCCGCACCCAGCTGAAGGTAGGCTCGACGTCGGGCAGACCCAGCCCGCCCGTCTCATCATTGCTGTCCCCAATCCCATGCCCGATGCTCTCCACATGACCCGTGATGACAGGCTCATACCCCATCAGTACAACCTGCGCGGCATCCCCGACGTGAATATGGCGCAGCCTGGTCTCCTCAAAGTACCCCACCACCCAGAAGCTGTGGGCATCGACGATGGCAACCTTTGTCTCCCCCGCCGTCGCGTAGTCTCCGGGGCGAAGCCGCAGGTGTGTGACGTACCCCGAAACCGGCGAGCGAACGGTGGCGTGCGCCAGATTAAGCTCTGCCAGATCCAGCGCGGCCAGCGCACCGTGATAGTTGGCCGCCGCGACGTTCGCCGCGCTGCCGGTTTGCTGCAAATCTTCGCTCGAGATCGCGTTTTTAATCAGCGTGCGGCGATGGGCCGCATCCTGGCGCATCAGCATCTCATGGCGTTTCGACTCGACATCCGCCTGCGCGCTCACCACCGCCAGCTTAAGCCAGCGCGGATCGATGGTGTAGAGCACATCGCCCCGGTTCACCCACTGATTATCCCGCACGGCCACGCTGATGACCGGCCCGGAGACGTCCGGCGCAATCTGCACCACGTCCGCCCGCACGCGGCCGTCACGGGTCCACGGCGTTTGCGCATAGTGTTTCCACATCATAAACGCCAGAAGCGTGGCAGCTGCGGCCGCGCTTAACGTCAGCGCATAGCGAGCCAGTAAAGAGAGCAGTGATTTCATGACAATAACCCCAACGCGGTCAGGCCCTGCATCAGCAGGAAAAAGGTGACAATCCAGGTGGAAACGTCCAGCAGCGGGCGACACGGCAGGTGCCGGTAGAGCCTGCTGAGAGAGAAAAGCGCCACGAGGCTCAGCGTGCAGACCAGCGCCGCAAGGGCGACCGTCAGCAGCCCGGGGATAAAAACACCGCCGATATTGAGATCGTTAACCATGGTCTGGCCCCCGTAATGCACAGTGCAGATCCACCAGCCTGAAGACAAACTGGCGCGTATGCTCATCTGCCGCAGGCAGATGGCGCGCGATAAGTGTTGCGATGCGTTCGCGTAAGGCGTGGCGGTCTGCGGCGTTTATCTGATGAAAAAGCGCGTCAACCTCCCTGCCGGGCGGTGTGTCGCTGCGGCGTAAATGCATGACCGAAAGCCCCAGACGCAGCGCGTGCAGCAGCCGGTCAAGCGCCTGCTCTGGCGCATATTTGCTGCGCTGCAGGCGCGGCAGCAGCAGAGCGGTGCGGTCCATCATCAGGTTGATCCAGTGCGTTTCATCCACCCGCAGCGTGCCCTTCACACTGCGGCGAATGTCGCGCTGGCAGATGCTCAGCAGACGCGCAATGGCGGCGTCCGCCTGCACGGTTTGCAACAGGATCATGCTGATGACGGCAAAGCCGGTCGCGGCAAAGAGCGCAATGGCGGTGTTGGCCGCAACGGCGAAGTCTCCGCTGTAGTGCGCCCCCAGCTCGCACAGAATGGGCAGCGTCAGGGTGATGCCCATCGCCATAAACGTGGTGGGCGGACGCGCCTGAAGCGACCCGGCCAGCAGATACGCCGGGGCAAGCACCGCCACCAGCACCGGGAAATCGCTCACCTGCGGCAGCAGCGCAAAGCTGTAGAACAGGCTAATCACAACTCCCCAGAACGAGCCAACGATGTACTTCACGATGTGCGGCGCCGGGGTGTCGAAGCTGCCAAACAGCGTGCAGCAGACGCCGAGTATCGACACCGCCGTTCCGCCGTCCGGCCACGCTGAGAAGATCCAGACCAGGCAGCCGCTCAGGATAATGGCGAAAGCCCCCAGCGCCGTGCGGGCCGCGGTAAGAGGATCGCGGTGGAAAACGTAGCCTTTTGCCGCGCGGGTTTGTACCTCCCCGAAGACCGGCTTCGCGTGGCGAATGGCTCCGGAAAGGCGCTCGCACTGTTGCAGAAGGGTGATGGCCTCGGAGAGGTAGCGGATAAAACTGACCTGCAGCGCGTCGTCAAACGTCTGCGCCTGCGCGGCATACCGATCGATGAGAAGCGTACAGCGGAGCCGCAGCGACTCTGCCGTGCTGCAGGCACCCGCGTCTTCAGCGGCCAGCCAGGCTTGAACGTCGCCCAGCAGCGTTTGCACGTCGGCGGGCAGGGTTCCGATCGCCAGCAGGCGGTCGTGTAACTCACAGTTGACAATAACCAGCCGCGCCAGCCGATCGTGAATCGCTTTTCTGGCCTGCCGCACCGGGGCTGAGAGGGCAAAATCGTACGGAATATGGTGGCTGATGCCCTGCAGGAACTGCAGCGCCAGGGCCAGATGCAGGGGGCCGGAAGCCGCGTCGGGTTTGCCCGCTAAGGTATCCGCCACCCGCCCGCGCGCGGCCTGTAACGTCTGGGATAGCTTAGCGTTGAACTGACCTGATACCCGCGCGGGCAGCACGTAGCGGTGAATCAGCGCCGCGCAGAAAATCCCAATCGCGATCTCCTGCACGCGAACAATGGCGACGTTGAAGATGCCGCCGGGATCGGACACCGCCGGAAAGCCAATCAGGCTCGCGGTATAGCCCGCCAGCACAAAAGCGTACGCCCGCGGCGTGCGCTCCAGCAGAGAGAGCCACAGGCAGAACGCGATCCAGCCCGTCAGCACCACGCTGCACAGGATCGGCGTATTCGCGAAGGTGGGGATAATCAGAACGGTCGCGCAGGCCCCGACAACCGTACCGGCCAGCCGGTAGAGGCTTCTGCTCAGCGATGCCCCGACCGACGTCTGCGACACGATGTAAACCGTAATAATGGCCCACGAAGGACGTTCAAGGCCGATCGACAGCGCGAGATAATAAGCCAGCATCGCCGCGGCAAAACTCTTCGCGGCGTAGATCAGCGCCCCCGCGTCGTTTCGCAGCGCGGGATGAGAGAAAATGTTTTTCATGCCGGGATTATTACCGGCTTGCAGACCCGCTTAAATACTCTATTCTGTCAAAAAATACCTAAAAGTTGCCAGAATCGTGAAGCCTCAACATGCTCATACGCTGTATGACCCTGACTCTAGCGCCTCTCCTGCCGTGGCGCGTCATCTGGACTTCGTGGATTACGCCGCGGAAGTGCCGGTACACACCCACCGCAAGGGGCAGCTGATTATTGCCCGCTACGGCGCGGTCAGCTGTTATGCGGAAAACGATATCTGGATCGTGCCGCCGGACTGCGCCGTCTGGATCCCGGGCGGGATCCCGCACAGCGCGAAAGCGACCTGGAACGCGCATCTCAACTATCTGTTTATTGAGCCCGGCGCGGCGGCGCTGCCGGAGAAATGTTGCACGCTGGAGATCTCGCCGTTGATTAAGGAATTAGTGGATCGTCTTACGCATGAAGGTGTTGATTATCCCCCCGACGGCCACGTCGCCAGGCTGACCCGGGTGACGCTGGACGAGCTCGCCAGCATGCCCCAGCAGAAGCTGAGCCTGCCGGTCTCAGCTGACCCGAAAATTCGCGCCATGGCCGACGCGCTGGTCAGCCATCCTGAGGACAGAAGCACCCTGAAGGCGTGGGCGAAGCGGCTGGCCCTTAGCGAGCGATCGTTTGCCCGCCTGATGCAGCGCGAGACCGGCCTGAGCTTCGGGCGGTGGCGCCAGCAGCTGCATTTGATTATTGCCCTGCGGGAGCTGGCAAGCGGCGTGCCCGTCCAGAACGTGGCGACAACGCTCGGGTACGAATCGGTGAATGCGTTTATCACCATGTTCAGAAAAGCGATGGGCAGCACGCCCGCGCATTACTTTGCCGAACGGAAAAACAGCGGCCGTTAGCCCGGCGGGGTACGCTCTGAGCCAGGATTCCTTCGCGCATATTGCGGCATTTAAACGCAGGAAAAGGATTTCTGCTCTCCCGCTTTAACCCTTTTCAAACCTGTCGCTACTTGCTGGAGGGTATTCTGACGAGCTATCAGGAGCTATTAATTAACTCATAAATCGTCAAATTCATGTAGCCCTAATAACAGATCCACTATTTATTACACTTGCAATCATTTATTCACTTAATCAAATTTTAAGTTAAACCACGATATTAATCATTAACCCTTTATCCAGATCCAAACTGTAAGATCCCATCATTTCTTAATTTTCATCAACGAAACCGCAGATCGTTTTATATCCATGCCGTACAAAAATTGACGGGACACTTTGAAAACGCTAGCGTTGCAATAGTTACATAACCCACTAAACCAAAAGGATTTTTCAGGATTTCCTTAAATGGAGTTTATACAAATGGCTCTTCCCGCTTATTTATGGCTTAAAGATGATGGCGGTGCCGATATAAAAGGCTCTGTCGATATATATGGTCGTGAAGGAAGTATCGAGATAATCGGACTGAATCACGGCGTGGCGCAACCAACCGACAAGCATAACGGCAAGGCAACCAGTCTACGCGTCCATTCTCCCTATTCTTTCGATAAAGAGATAGACGCCTCCAGCCCCTATTTGTACAAGGCTGTCAGCACAGGTCAGAAGCTAAAATCCGCAGAGGTAAAGTTTTACCGTATCAACGATGCCGGTCAGGAAGTTGAGTATTTTTCCACCCTTATGGACGGCGTGACGATCGTCAGCGTCTGTCCAATGATGCTTGACGTCAAAGATCCTGACTATGAGAAACATAACCATCTTGAGCTGGTAGAGCTGCTCTATGAAAAAATTACCTGGCGCTATGTCGACGGTAACATCATACATTCAGATAGCTGGAACGACCGCAAGACGGCATAAGGAGAACGTTATGGGATGGAAGTATGAGCAGTCGACCGGCAAGATGTATAAAGACGGTAAATTAATTGAGACCGGGTATTCCGGTGCTCTGACAAATAAAAACAACCCGGACCGTCAGCATGTGAAAGGACTGGGGCCACTGCCTCGCGGGACGTATAAAATCGCGGGTCATTCGAATTCTAAAGGACCGATAACCATCATTCTTGAGCAAACCTCGGGAGAAAGTTTTGGTCGCTCAGAATTTCGCATTCATGGTGACCACAAGTATGGTCCCGCCGGTTTTGCATCTGAGGGATGCATCATTCTCTCACCGTCAACGAGGCGTAAGATCCTCCGCGACGGCGGCGAGCTTGAGGTTGTACGATGAAATACCCGATCGTACTGCTGCTATCTGCTTTTATAGCCCCGGCATTCGCTGGCGTAACTGACTGGTCTTCTGCACTTAAGGGAATCGCCTCAGGTGATGCACACTGGATTGAGCAAGCCCCAGCGCTGGCTGCCGTGGCTGATGGGAATCAGGCGCAGCGGCTAGAGGATGCCCTGGCCGCTGCGCTCACAACAAACACGGACGCCACGCTAAAAACGCTCCGCACCATTGACGCTGGAAAATGGCCGCACATGGTAGGCAGCGATATCGTCTGTACCCCGCCTTTAGAGAAATCACCCGCCGAAATCGACGCGTTTTATCAGCGTACCCGCCGGGCGCTGCTGGAAACCGTAGACGGTGCTCAATGCCTCTGGATTCTGGAGGCCACCATGGAAGAGTTGAAAGCAGAGAAAGCCCGTCAGGCTAAGTAAGAGTCACCCGGCGCACAATGGCCGGGTCTTTACCATATCTCACCCCGGCCCCTCGCTCCCCGCCGCCAGCAGCGGCACCACCACGTCGCTGATGGGCACCGCAATACCGTGTTTGCGGCCGTAGCGCTGGATCACACCGTTGCGGATATCCCACTCCATCGGGCGATCGGCCTGACGGTCGGCAAGGATCGACGTGCCCAGGTCCTCGGGCGCACGCTGGAAGTTCGCCAGGATCTCCTGCGCCACCGCATCGTCCAGCTTCGCCCCCTCGGCGCGGGCAACGGCCAGCCCCTCGCGCAGATAGGCCAGCGAAAGTTCGCTGACATCCTCACGTCTGAACATCCCGGCGCGGCGGTTAGCCAGCACCATCAGCCCGGCAACCGCGTTTTGCAGCAGCTTGCGCCAGGCGACGCTCGCGAAATCTTCCGAGAGCTCAACCGCGCAGCGCGTATCGCGAAGCGCCTCCACTACCCGCTGCGCCTGCGGCACGTCCGGCAGCGTCAGGCGCGGTTTGGCGCGCAGCCACACGGAGGCATCCGGCTCGCGCTGCGCCGGGAACCAGACCACCGACGGCAGCACCGTCGCGCCGTTGACCCACGGCTCCAGCTGGGCTTTCTGCTCCACGCCGTTTTGCAGCGCGCAGACCACGGTGTTTTCATCGCACAGAGCCCGCAGCCACCCGGCGCTGTCGGCATTTTGCGTCGTTTTTACCGCCACAAATACCAGATCGACAGGGCGCGTGATGACGGCCGGATCGGTCAATACCGGACCCGGCACGACCGTTTCCCCCTCGTCGTAGCGTAAACGCAGTTCAGGATGCGCGGTGCGTCCGCACAGCAGCGGCGTGCGGCCCGCGTCGTGCAGCACTGCGGCAATGGTAGTACCAATTGCGCCAGGCCCTATCAGCGCAATCACAGGATTGTCAGACATGGTTAACTCCCCTTTTCGCTAAGCCTGCTAATAGTTATACCACCCTGTAAAGTGAGCGCCACGTCGTTGTCTATACTCAACACACAACAGACAACGGAGTGCGCCATGCCTTTACCTGATTTCAAATCCTCTGAACCTTTTACCCTCGGCATCGAACTCGAACTGCAGGTGGTTAACCCGCCGGGGTACGATCTCAGCCAGGACTCCTCCGCGCTTATCGCCGCCGTCAAAGACGACATCAAAGGCGGCGAGGTCAAACACGACATCACCGAAAGCATGCTCGAAATCGCCACCGGCGTGTGCCAGAACATCGACCAGGCGGCCGCGCAGTTCTCGGTGATGCAGCAGAGCATCCTGCGCGCGGCGGCGGAGCAGCATATCCAGATCTGCGGCGGCGGGACGCACCCGTTCCAGAAGTGGCAGCGGCAGGAGGTGTGCGACGACGAGCGCTATAACGTCACGCTTGAGCGCTTCGGCTACCTGATTTTGCAGGCAACGGTGTTCGGCCAGCACGTGCACGTCGGCTGTCGGACCGGGGATGACGCCATCTACCTGCTGCACGGCCTGTCGCGCTTTGTCCCGCACTTTATCGCCCTGGCGGCGGCCTCGCCGTACATGCAAGGCACGGACACGAAGTTCTCCTCGTCGCGGCTTAACATTTTTTCAGGATTCCCGGATAACGGCCAGATGCCGTGGGTCAACAGCTGGCAGGAGTTCGAGGGGCTGTTCCGCCGCCTGAGTTCCACCAGCATGATCGACAGCATTAAAGATCTGCACTGGGACATCCGCCCCAGCCCGCACTTCGGTACCGTGGAGGTGCGGGTGATGGATACGCCGCTGACGCTCGGCCACGCGATTAACATCGCCGGACTGATTCAGGCGACGTCGCACTGGCTGCTGACCGCGCGGCCCTATAAGCATCAGGAGAAGGATTTCCTGCTGTATCGCTTTAACCGTTTTCAGGCGTGTCGTTATGGATTAGAGGGCATTCTGACGGACGTGCACACCGGAGAGCACAAAACCGTGGCGGAAGACATTGCCTGGCTGCTGGAGCAGGTTGCGCCGTCGGCCGAGAAGCTCGGCGCGACGAGCGCAATCAATGAAATTGCCCTGCTGTTAAAGCAGGGCAAGAGCGAGGCGCAGCGCATGCGGGAGTTTATCGCCGACGGCGGCTCGCTTATTTCTCTGGTTCAGAAACACTGCGAGCTGTGGGCGACGAGTCCGTAAGGCCGTGGCCCCACTCGCGCAGGCGCTGGAACAGCACGAACAGCGCCGGGATAAACAGGATCCCTACCACGGTCGCCACCAGCATGCCGCTGAACACCGTGGTGCCGATGATGCGGCGGCTCTGGGCACCCGCCCCGGTCGCCAGCATCATGGGCAATACGCCGATAATGAACGACACGGCGGTCATCATCACCGCGCGGAAGCGGCGCGAGGCCCCTTCCCGCGCGGCATCGACAATCGCCATCCCGTCCATGCGCCGCGCGCGGGCAAACTCCACGATCAGGATCGCGTTCTTGGCAGCGAGGGCTATCAATAGCACCAGACCGATCTGCACGTACACGTCGTTGGCATAGCCCGCCAGCCACAGCCAGACCAGCGCCCCGCCGATGGCGAACAGCACCGAGAGCATCACGCTCGCCGGGAGCGTCCAGCTCTCGTACTGGGCGACGAGGAATAGCCACGCCATGACCACCGCCGCCAGCACGATCCACATCGCCTGGTTGCCGGTCTGCTGCTCCTGATACGACATGCCGCTCCAGGCATAGTCGTACCCGACTGGCAGGTTTTCCGCCAGAATCCCGCCCATTGCCGCCATCGCGGTGCTGCTGCTCACCCCCTCCGCCGCCGAGCCACTCACCGACACCGACGGAAACTGGTTGTACTGCTGCAGGAACGGCGCGCCGACGCTCGGCGTAATGGTAACGAGGTTGCTGAGGCGCACCCGCTCGCCGCTGTTGCTGCGCACGAACAGCTCGCTGATTTGCTCCGCGCGCTCGCGCCACTGCATCTCGTTCTGCATGACGACGTGGTAAACGCGGTTATTCACGCTGAAATCCCCGGCGCGCGTGCCGCCAAAGGCCGTTTGCAGGCTGCTGAAGATGCGCGACACCGGCACGTCGAGACGGGCGGCGCGCTCGCGGTCAACGGTCAGCGTCAGCTGCGGCACGTTGCTGCTCCAGGTGGTGAACACGCGGTTCAGCTGCGGGTGCTGGTTGGCTTTCGCAAGCACCTCACGCGTCACGCGCTCCAGCTCCGCCGGGCTCTGCCCCGCCTGCGCCTGAATGCGCAGGTCAAAGCCGGAGGCGTTGCCCAGCCCCGGCAGCGTTGGCGGCGCGAAGGTCATGATGGTCGCTTCCGGCAGGGCCAGCAGCTGGCGCTGCAGGGTGCCCATCACCTCGTCCAGCGACGGACGCTCGCTCCAGTCTTTGAGCATGATGGAGATAAACCCGCCGTTGGAGGCGCTAGTGCCGTTGAGGATGTTAAATCCGGAGACCTGAATCACGTCCTCCACCGCCGGATTTTTGGCGATTAATTCGCGCGCCGTGGTCATCACCGCCTCAGTGCGCTCCAGCGAGGCCGCTTCCGGCAGCTGGACGCTGGCGAAGAAGTAGCCCTGATCTTCCTGCGGCAGGAAGCCCTTTGGCATCGACATAAAGCTGAACGCCACTACCGCCGCCGCGCCCGCGGTGGCCAGCAGCGCCAGCCACGGGCGCAGGTTTAATACGTTCACGATGCGGGTGTAGAAACCGCGCGTGGCGTCCAGCCCGCGGTTAAAGGCGCGATAGAGTGCCGCAGGTTTCTCCGGTCGCGGGCGCAGCAGCAGCGAGCACAGGGCGGGCGTCAGAGTCAGCGCCACGAGGCTTGAAAGCGTCACGGCAGTGGAGAGCGTCACCGCGAACTGGCGGTACAGCTCGCCGACAATCCCCGGCAGGAGCGCCACCGGCACAAACACCGCCAGCAGCACCAGCGTCGTTGCGATGACCGGCCCGGCAATCTGGCGCAGCGCCAGCGCGGTCGCCGCCGTGCGGCTCTGCCCTTCCGCCATCAGCGTTTCGACGCTCTCCACCACCACGATGGCGTCATCCACCACCATGGTCAGCGCCAGAATAATGGCGAACAGGCTGAGCGTGTTGGCGGAGTAGCCGAGCGTATAGAGCACCGCAAAGGTGCCCACCAGCGACACCGGAATGGCGAGCGCGACAATCAGCGTTGCGCGCCAGCTTTGCAGGAACAGGGAAACGACCACCACAACCGCCAGCATGGTGAGCGCCAGCGAGACGCCGATCTCTTTAATGGTGGCGGCAACAAAGGAGGTGGTGTCGAATTTCACCTCATAGACCAGGTCGTCCGGGAAGCGCGTCGAGAGGCGTTCCAGCTCCGCGCGCACCGCGTCGGCCACGCGCAGGGCGTTGGCGGATGGGGTCGGATAGATGCCGAGGTAGGCGGAGTCGTGCCCGTTGAGCTGTGCGCCGGAGCTGTAGCTGCGCGAGCCGAGTTCAATGGTGGCGACGTCCTTCAGGCGCACCAGCTGGCCCATCTCGCCCGTGCGGATAATGATGTCGGCAAAGTCTTCGGCCTGGTTTAAACGTCCCAGCCCGTTGATGGTCAGGGTCTGCTGCTGGCCGTTAAACACCGGCGGCGTGCCGATCTGGCCTGCCGCGCCCTGCACGTTCTGCTCGCGCAGCGCCTGCGCCACGTCGTCGGTGGTGACGTTCAGGGCGTTCATGCGGTCCGGACGCAGCCAGATGCGCATGCTGTAGTCGCGCGCGCCGAACATCTGCACCTGCCCGACGCCCGGCAGACGCGACAGCGCCTCGCGCACCTGGGTGCTGGCGTAGTTGCTGACGAACAGCGGCGTGTGGGTGTTATTTGGTGAGTAAAGACTTACCCCCATCATCAGGTTGGTGGCCCGCTTGCGCACCTGCACGCCGTTTTGCTGCGCCTCGGCGGGAAGCTGCGCCACGGCCTGCGCCACGCGGTTCTGCACGTCGATGGCGGCAAGATCCGGATCGGTACCCGCCGCAAAGGTGATGTTCAGGCTGTAGGTGCCTTCGTCCGAACTGGTGGACTCCATGTAAAGCATGTGATCCACGCCGTTCAACTGGGTCTCCAGCGGCGTGGCGATGGCCTCCGCCATGTCAGCCGAGCTGGCGCCGGGCCAGCTGGCAGACACATTCACCACCGGCGGCGTGATCTGCGGGTACTGCTCTACCGGAATAATCCTCAGCGCGATGGCCCCCAGCAGGGTGATGACCAGCGCAATCACCATCGCAAAGCGCGGGCGTTTGATGAAAAACGTCAGCATGATGGCTCCTTAATTCAGTATCTGGACGGCAGCGCCGGGCTGCACGCGCTGCGCGCCATCAGTGATTGCTCGCTCACCGGGCTTCACGCCGGAGGTAATCTGGAACTGCTGGCCGATCTGTCCGGCGACCTTCAGCGGGCGCATTTCGGCCTTGCCGTCGGCGTTAACCACCCAGGCAAAGAACCCGTCGCCGTTCTGCTGTACCGCGGCGGCGGGCAGGGTCAGAACCGGCTGCTCGCTTGCCGGGCGCAGGGTCACGTTCACGTTGCCGCCGGGCAGGAGCTGATGGCGCGGGTTGGCAAACTCGGCGCGTAACATGACGCTGGCGGTGCGCGGGTCGATGCGGTTATCCACCGACGTCAGTTCACCGCTGACGCGCTGGCCGTTGCTGTCAATTAACGCCTGCCAGGCCTGTTTCATGGCGCTGATATCCGCATGCTGTCCGGCTTTGGTCGCAAACGCGCCCTCTTCCAGCGCAAAGGCGATGCGGATCGGATCGAGCTGGACCACCTCCACCAAAACGCCGCTCGCCGGATTGACCAGACTACCGACGTGGAAGCTGCTGTGCCCCACGCGTCCGTCAATCGGTGAGGCGATGCGGGTGTAGTTCAGGGTGACGCTGCGGGTGTCGAGACGGGCTTTCGCCTGCTCCAGCGCGGCGCTGGCCACGTCCCGCTGCATGCGGGCGTTATCCACGTCGTGACGGCTGATGGCGTTGCTGCTGCCCAGGCTTTCAAAGCGGGAAAGCTGCTGCTGCGCCTGACGCAGCGTGGCTTCGGCGCTTCTGACTTCGGCCTGCGCAAGACGCAGGGCGGCGCGCGGCTCGGCGTCGTCGAGCTCAAACAGCACGTCACCTTTTTTCACGTACTGCCCGTCGCGGAAGTGGATTTTGGTAATCACGCCTTCCGTGCGGGCGCGCAGCTCAACGGTGTGGATAGCTTCGATACGGCCTGGGATCTGACGCTCGGCGGCGTGGGCGGTCTGCTCCACGGCGGCGACGCGAACGGGAATGGCGGCAGCGAATGCGGGTTGCAGGGTGCAGGCGAGGAGCGCGAACAGGAGTGGGAGTTTCATGGGAGTACCTCAGTATTTTCCCCTCACCCTAACCCTCTCCCCAGAGGGGAGAGGGAACTTGAACACCCTCTCCCCTTTGGGGAGAGGGCAGGGTGAGGGGTAAGGTTTTCGTTATGCAGCCTTACGGAACCTGCGGGTCAGTCGCTTCTCGATTTCGACGACGAAGAACATCACGCCCGCCACCGCCAGCGTCACGAACCAGTAGCGCAGCGGCAGCGCTTCAGTGCCGAACAGCATCTGCATAAACGGCAGGTAGATAATCGCCGCCTGCAGCAGGAACAGCACGCCCGTCACCAGCCAGATACCTTTGTTTGCCAGCAGGCCGCGGTTCAGGGAGAACCCTTCGGTGTTGCGGCAGTTAATCATGTACACCCACTGGGCGCAGACCAGCATCTGCAGCAGCACGGTGCGGATGAACTCCGCGCTGTGGCCGCGCGGGGCCAGCCAGGCTTCCAGCGCAAAGGCGGCGATGGCAATCATGGTGCCGACGAAGGCCACGCGCCAGACGGCGTAGGCGTCCATTACGTGCTGTCCGGTCTGGCGCGGCGGACGGCGCATGATGTTGCGCTCGGCGGCTTCAAAGGCCAGGCCGAAGGAGAGCGTGGCGGATGTCGCCATGTTCATCCACAAAATCAGTACCGGCGTCAACGGAATGATGTTCCCCGCCAGCAGCGCAATCACAATCAGCAGCCCCTGCGCGAGGTTGGTCGGCATGATGAAGAGGATGGTCTTCTTCAGGTTGTCGTAAACGCGACGCCCCTCTTTCACCGCGCTGGCGATGGTGGCGAAGTTATCGTCCGTCAGGACCATGTCCGCCGCCTCTTTGGTCACTTCCGTGCCCTTGATGCCCATCGCGATGCCCACATCAGCCTGACGCAGCGCCGGGGCGTCGTTCACGCCGTCACCGGTCATGCCGACGATTTCACCTTTATCCTGCAGCGCTTTCACCAGGCGCAGCTTATGCTCCGGGCTGGTACGGGCGAAGATGTCATACTTCACCGCCGCGTCCGCCAGCTCGGCGTCGTCCATTTTCTCCAGCTCGTAGCCGGTCACCGCCTGCTCGCTGTTGGTGATCCCCAGCATCTGGCCGATGCTCATCGCCGTCTGCGGGTGATCCCCGGTGATCATCTTCACGCGGATCCCCGCCTGCTGGCAGGCGTTAATCGCATCAATCGCTTCCGGACGAGGCGGATCCATCATCCCGGCGATGCCGAGGAAGATCAGGCCGTGGCTCAGGTCGTCGTGCGTCAATTCCTGCTCGCCGTTCGCCGGTTTAAACGCCGCGGCAACCATGCGCAGCCCCTGACGCGCATAGCGCTCCATTTCGGTTTCCCAGTACGCGCGGTTGAAGGCTTCCGCACCGTTACGGGTCTGCTGCTCGGCGCACAGGGCGAAAATCACGTCCGGCGCACCGGTGATCAGGATCTGCTCCTCACCGCCAATCTGGTAGTGGGTGCTCATGTACTTGTACTGCGAGTCGAACGGGATCTTGTTAACCAGCGTGGTCATCACCGGCTCAAGGCTGGCCTTCGCCGCCAGCACCTTCAGCGCGCCCTCGGTCGGCCCACCGGTAATGCCCCACAGGCCGCGCTCGTCCTGAATCATCTGGCTGTCGTTACACAGGTCGATGGTGCGCAGGTACTGCTCCAGCACGGTGCCCGGCTGGATGTGGACCGGCTCGTCGCTGCCTTCCAGGTAGATGTTGCCCACCGGCTCGTAGCTGTTGCCGTCCACGCGATAGCAGGCGTCGGCGGTGATGATGGCTTTGACCGTCATCTCGTTCATGGTCAGGGTGCCGGTTTTATCCGAGCAAACCACGGTCATCGCGCCGAGCGTTTCAACTGTTGGCAGCTTGCGGATAATCGCCCGCTTGCGCGCCATCGCCTGCACGCCCAGCGAGAGGATGATGGAGATAATCGCTGGCAGACCTTCCGGCACGGAGGCCACCGCCAGGCTAATCAGGGAGAGCAGCAGCTCGCCCATCGGGATCTCGCGGAACACCAGGCTGAAGATAAACAGCGCGGCCATCATCGCCAGGATAATGGCGAAGATCGCTTTACCCAGCTTGTCCATCTGCACCAGCAGCGGCGTGCGGTGCTTTTCAATGCCCGCCATCATCTGGTTGATGTGGCCGAGTTCGGTATCCTTACCGGTCGCGGTGACCAGGCCGACGCCGCCGCCCGCGCTTACGGTCGTCCCGGAGAAGACCATATTGGTGCGGTCGCCCAGCGGCAGTTCGCCGCTCAGCGGATTCGTGTGCTTATCCACCACGGTGGATTCACCGGTCAGAATCGCCTCTTCCACGCGTAAATTATGCGCTTCGATTAAACGCATATCCGCCGGAATACGATCCCCCGCGCGTAATACAATAATATCGCCCGGGACTATTTCCGTTGTAGGTATGGTTTCGTGGCTGCCGTTACGAATAACGCGTGCCTCGCTGGAGAGCATATTGCGAATACTCTTCAGGGATTTTTCCGCGTTGCTTTCCTGAATATGGCCAATTAAAGCATTGATTACCGCGACGCCCAGAATAACCAGCGTATCAACCCAGTGGCCCATTACTGCCGTTAATACGGCGGCGGCCAGCAGGACATAAATCAGCACATCATTAAAATGGGCCAAAAAACGCAGCCAGGCGGGTTTACCTTTTTTCTCCGGCAGCGCGTTAGGACCTGATTTTTGCAGACGCGCCTGCGCCTCTGCACGATCCAGACCGCTGGCCTGGCTCTGCGTGTGAGTGAGCACCTGCTCGACGGTCTGCTGGTATGCCAGCCCGCCGGAAGGCGGCATGTTTGGGGACAATTTTTTTTCGGTCATCGTATTTTTCCTTCAATATCCGGTGAACAGAAGCCTGAATTCCTTTCTGGCTAAATAAATTCATTTTTAAGTCTTGCGGGTAAAATTGATCTACCGCAATATAATGACTTCTCGGTTATTCAAAACTGATAAAAACTATTTCGATGACCTGATTTTTACAAAATATTTCTAAACCAACGCTAAACGAGGGGGAACCATGTTTGGTATTTATCGCGGACGACGCCTGGCGTTATACATTGTCGCAGCCATTGTTATTGCCACGTTAATTGGTTATAGCACCTATACATTTGTAAAATTATTTTCCTGATACGGACATTTATTTACACAACGCGATATTAATATAAACGCCGGGTCGTATAGTGTTATTTATTCGCAGTAATAATGTCTTTGTTTTATTCAAAAAGGCCAGCGGGGCTGATATTGCTTTACGTTACAGAATGCCGGACAATGACATTTTTAACTGACGATTAACATTACAATGAAACACCCGTTAGAATCGCTGCTTACGGCGGGGGGCATTTTATTGCTGGCCCTGATCTCTTGCCTGCTGTTACCCGCGCCGTCACTGGGTCTGGTGCTGGCGCAGAAGCTGATGACGACCTTCCATATGGTCGATCTTAACCAGCTCTACACCATTCTGTTCTGCCTGTGGTTTTTAGCCCTCGGCGCCATCGAATTCTTTCTCCTGCGTTTCGTCTGGCGCCGCTGGTTTTCACTGGCGTCGTAAGCCGGTGAAGTCACGCATGCCGTGGATCAGCGCTTCACACCAGGCCGCGTAGTCGTGACCGCTGGATGAGGGATGGAAGCTGACGCGATACCCTTTCTCCCTCAACGCCTGTTCGAAATCCTGCGTGGTGCGATAAATGCCCCCGCCCGGCCCGGTGGTTTCAAACTTTCCGGCCTGCAGCCAGAAGCGCACCGGATACGGCGGCGACTGCTGATATTGCCGCGTCAGCCAGCCGGGAGCCTCCCCTTTCGGTGCCCACCAGTATGAGCCTGAAAGACTCAGCACGTTACCAAACAGGCGCGGATAGCGCAGCGCTACCCATGACGACGCGATTCCCCCGTAGCTCGACCCCGCCAGCACCGTTTTCTGCCGCTGCATCGCGATACCCTGCCCGCGCAGCCACGGCAGCAGTTCATGCGCCATAAAGTCGGCGAAATCCGGGTTCGGCGGCAGTTCGTTGCCGCGTCGGGCGTGATCGAGGCTGTCGATAAACACCACGTTAATCGGCGGAAGATGATGGCGGGCGATCAGACCATCCAGCACGTTAGCCAAATGGTACTCGTCCTGATAAATCTGCCCGTCGAAGAGGATGAGCGTCCAGCGTGCAGGCTGTGCGCCGCGCGGTTTATAGATCATCACCTCGCGGGAATTACCGAGGATTTTGCTGGTGATGCTCTGGCGACTTAACGATCCGTGGACCAGCGGCTGGGCCGTGGCCTGCACGGAGCAATAGCGTGCCGGGCTGAGATCGAGCAGCGAATAGCGGTTCCAGCGATCCGTCTTTTGTTCACCAAAGGTATTCGGGTTGAGCGGATCGGCCTGGGCGCTCACCAGGATCGCGCGACGTTGATCGCGTGAGGAACCCTCGACGATCGGCACATCGGGCGCGAGCTTGTACTGCATCACCGTGTCGGCGGGCACCACATAGCTGCGGAACCAGACGTCGCTGTTGCCCAGGCGGAACAGCGGGTCGTGATCCCCCGCCGGTGAGCCGAGAATAAAGACGTTATCCCGCGCCCCGCGCCACAGGAAGGTGACGCGCTTATGTTCTGCGTCTACCGGCTCCACCATCGGCGTTCCCTGCCGAATCTGCGTCTGCCAGAACGCGTCAGTACTCCCTCCGGCAGCAATCTCTTTTGCCAGCGCCTGAAGCGTCGGGCTTTCAGGTGCCAGCATCTGTACGCGCGGTAGCGCAGATGTCTCTTTCATCCGCCACTGAAAACGCCAGGGTTTACCCGCTTCGCCGTGCAGGACCAGCGAGGTGCTCTGCTTTTCCGGCAGGGCAAAAAGCAGCGTGTGTTCGCCATCGGCGGGCCCATTTTCAACCAGCGTACGAATGCGGCGGTTTTGCCCGTCCAGCAGGCGGGCATCCGTTACGCCATGCAGCGTGGCGGAGACATAATTTTCAGCAAGCTCTGGCAGCATAAAACAGACTTCACCGCTGGCATCAAACTTCCCCTGGACGTCTCCCTGCCGGGAAGAGTGTTCGCAGGTTGCCGCCACCGCAGGCAGCACGCCTATCCCGAGTAATAATCCGCTCCATACCCTCTTCATTACCGCTTGTTCCCTGACGAAATTTGTTATCAACGCTAATGCAAATGGTAATAATTTGCAATATCATCTAGCGCGTTTTAACGGTGTTTTTATGGCGATATCAACCAAGGATGAGTAGAAAAAATGTTTAAGAATAATAAGATAATGCAACTATGGCTGCTGAGCCTGGTGACGACCAGCGTGGCGGCGCAGGCTGATAATAGAGAAGAAACCATAACGGTGACGCAGGGCGTGAGTGAAGATCCCACCGCTCCGGTAAAAGGGATTGTGGCAACCCAGACGCTCTCTGCGACCAAGACCCGCGCGGAGATCGTGAAAACGCCGCAGTCGGTATCGGTGATCACCCGCGATCAGATGAACATGCAGGACGTGACGTCCGTCTCGCAGGCGCTGCGCTACTCGGCGGGCGTATTTACCGAGTACCGCGGCTCGTCGAACCGTAACGACGAGGTGTTCGTGCGCGGCTTTAGCTATGTGCCGAAATTCCTCGACGGCCTGAGCTTCGGCGCGACGGCCTCGTCCCAGACGGGTACGATTGACCCGTGGTTACTGGAGCGCGTGGAGCTGGTGCGTGGCCCGGCGTCGGTTCTGTTTGGTCAGGTCAACCCTGGCGGGTTAATCAGCATGACCAGCAAACGCCCAACCGCGGAATCCATCCATAACGTGCAGTTCCGCACCGGCAATAACGATCTGGCAGAAGGCGCGTTTGATTTCGGCGGCAAGCTGAGCGACGACGGCCGCGTGCTGTATCGCGTCAACGGTATCGCCCGTACCCAGCATAATCAGGTGGATGATTATAAAGAGACGCGGATGGCGATCGCGCCTGCCATCACCTGGTACCCGAACGATCAGACCCGCTTTACGCTGCTGACCAGCTACCAGAAGGATCCGGATGCGGGCTACCGCAACTTCCTGCCCGCCTACGGCACGGTCAAAAGCGTCGACGGGAAATACATCCCGCGCGACTTTAACGTCAGCGATCCGACTTACAACCAGTCCTGGCGCGAGCAGACGACGCTCGGCTACGAGCTGGAACATCAGTTCGCCGACGACCTCACCTTCCGCCAGAACGCGCGTTACGCCAGCATCAAACAAAAATACCGTTACCTCGTTTACGCCAGCAGCGCGGCCAACAGCACGGTATTGACGCGACGCGCGCAGCATGAAGAGCGCACCACCAACGAATTTGGCCTGGATAACCAGCTTGAGTATCTGATGGAGACCGGCAGCGTCAGCCACACCCTGCTCGGCGGGTTCGACTACAAGACCAGCAAAGATAAACAGCTACTGGAACGCGGGAGCGGTTCACAATATGACCTCGACTGGACGAGCCCGGTGTACGGCGTAAACGTGGATGAAAGCACCTTCAAAACAGCCAGCGACGAGCAGCAAAATCTCGACCAGATGGGGCTGTATTTGCAGGATCAAATGAGCTGGAACAGCTGGGAATGGCTGGTCTCCGGGCGCTACGACTGGAGCGAAGTGCGAACTCACGACTTCACCGACGGCAGCTTAACCCAGCAGAACGACAGCAAATTCACCTGGCGAACCGGCCTGCTGTACGCGTTCGATTCTGGCCTGTCGCCGTACGTCAGCTACAGCACCTCGTTTGAACCGAACCTGCAAACCAACCGCGCGCCGGGCGTTGCCCCCTTCAAGCCAACCACCGGGGAGCAGACCGAGATTGGCCTGAAGTATCAGCCGGTCGACAGTACGCTGATGACCCTCGCGCTGTACGATTTAACCCAGGACAACGTGGCGACCTACAACAGCGCCGAAGGCTGGTTCGAGAACGCGGGTAAAGTGCGTTCGAAAGGTGTTGAGGCGGAAATCCACTCCACGCTGATGGACAACATCAACCTGATTGGCTCATACACCTACACCGATGCGAAAACCAAAAGCACGACGGTGGCGGGAACAGAAGGCAAAACGCCTGCGCGTATTCCGGCGCATATGGCATCGGCGTTTGCCAGCTATACCGTTCCGGGCGGCGCGCTGAAGAGCCTGACCGCTGGCGTGGGGATGCGCTACATCGGTACCAGCTACGGCGATGCGAAGAATACCTTCAAGGTGCCGTCGGTGGATCTGTATGACGCGATGCTGAGCTACGATCTGGGCGAGTTGAACCACAGCCTGAAAGGGGCGAGCGTGCAATTCAACGTCAATAATGTGGCGGACACGAAATATGTGGCGTCGTGCGCAAGCGATACGGCGTGCTTCTACGGGATTGGTCGTACGGTGACGGCAACGGTGAATTATCGCTGGTAGTTATCTGTAGGCCCGGTAAGCGCAGTGCCACCGGGCAATTACGGGCACCGTGCCCACAAAAAAGCCGGGTGGCGGCTATGCCTTACCCGGCCTAAACGCGACATGTTAATGTGTCTGGCTATGGTTCTCTTTACGGTACGCACCCGGCGGCTGGTTGAAGGTGCGGGTGAAGATGCGGGTAAACGTCTGCTGCGAGTCAAACCCGTAGCGCAGGCAGATATCGTACACGCGAGCGTCGGATTCACGCAGGTCGCGCGCCGCCAGCAGCAGCTTGCGCTCGCGAATATAGCGCCCGAGGCTCTCCCCTTTGTACTGCATAAACAGCCGCTGCAGGTGCCACTTCGAATATCCCGCGTGGCGGGCGATCTCTTCGATACGTAACGGCTGGTGCAGATTGTCGTCGATCCATTCGACGATAGTGTCGATGACTTGAGCGGAAATGGTCATACCGCTGTCCCCCTCTGCTTCTCGCTTAAACATTATTCCCACCACTCGCGAAATGCCTGAGTGGTATCACTCACCCGCACGGGCTCACCCAGTTCCGGCGTCAGCAGCCGATAATTTTTGTCCTTGCTGGCGCGCGCCAGCTGGATCAGCGGATCGTTCCACGTGTGTTTCGCCAGCACGAAGCGACCGTTGTGCCCCGGCACCACCGCTTTGGCGTTGAGATCCGCCGAGGCCTGCGCCGTTTCATCCGGCAGCATGTGGATGTACTTCCAGTCCTGGTCGTACTGGCCATTTTCCATAATGGCTAAATCCACCTCGCCAAACTGTTCGCCGATGGCCTTAAAGTGCGGGCCGTAGCCGGAATCCCCGCTGTAATAAACCTTCTGTTCTGGCGTGACGAACATAAAGCTGCCCCACAAGGTCTGGTCGCGCTTGATGCCGCGCCCGGAGAAGTGACGCGCTGGAAGAACATGCACCGTCAATTCATCGCTGATGCGCACCGACTGGTTCCAGTCGCGCTCGTCAATAATCTCAGGCTTCATTCCCCAGTAGCGCAGGTGGGATCCCACGCCCAGCGGCGTCACCACGCGCTTCACCTTTGGCAGTAGCGCCCTGATGGTGGCGTAGTCCAGATGATCGTAGTGATCGTGCGAGATAATCAGCAGGTCGATCTCCGGCATGCTTTCAGCGCGCCACGGATACTCACCGGCAAAGGCCTTATTGAGGAACGAGAATGGCGCGGCGTAGTTGCTGAGCACCGGGTCAATCAGAATGCGTTTACCCGCGAGCTGCAGGTACCACGAGGAGTGACCGAGCCACACCAGGGTGTCCTGCTCCAGCGGCAGGCTCGCAAGATCGGTTTTTACCAGCGGCAGCGGCTGCGCCGGTCGTGCGTTTTCGGTTTTTTTGGTCAGAAATTCCCACGTCGCGACCAGCATGTTTTTGTCGCCGTTATAACCCGGCGTCGGCAGCGTATTGTGGAATTTCCCCTCGCGATACTGCGGGGAGGCTTCCACTTCGGAGAGCTGCTCACCCTGCGGTGGCTGGCCGAATCCGGCGTTCAGAACAAAAGGTAAACTCGCAGCTGAAGCAACAATCATGACAAACACCACGCAGATGAATAGAGGCTTTTTCATTTCCTGACCCGAATACGCGCCCCATCCGATGGTTTACGCGGGTTAAGCTTGATTATGAGTGAGTAAGCACTCATTATTAGATATGATGAATATATCGTCAAGACGTTTTCGATCTTTGACATTCCGCGTTGCAGCGGTATGAACCGCATGCTTCAATACGTTTTTTTACATTTGACAAAGGGGAGAATTGAGTGGCACGTCCGAAGAGTGAAGATAAAAAACAGGCCTTACTGGAAGCAGCAACCGCTGCGTTTGCGCAGTCGGGAATTGCCGCCTCAACGGCGCTCATTGCCCGTAATGCGGGCGTCGCCGAAGGCACCCTGTTTCGCTACTTTGCGACCAAAGACGATCTGCTGAATGCCCTTTACCTCCACCTGAAGCAGGATCTCTGCCAGGCGATGCTGTCTAATCTGGATCGCTCACTCACCAGCCCAAAAGAGCATACGCGTAACATCTGGAACAGCTATGTCGACTGGGGGATCAAAAACCCTCTCGCACACGCCGCCATTCGCCAGCTGGGCGTCAGTGAGAAGATCAACGCCGAGACGGAGCAGGCCGTGAAAGATATGTTCCCGGAGCTGCACGAGCTGTGCCGCCGTTCGGTGCGCCAGGTGTTTATGTCCGACGAATTTAAAACCTTTGGCGATGCGATTTTCTTATCGCTGGCCGAAACCACAATGGAATTTGCTACCCGCGATCCGTCCCGCGCCGTCGATTTTAAAGCGCTCGGTTTTGAGGCCATGTGGCGCGGGCTGGCTCAGGAGGATAGCGATGGACGGTAAGTCCTTGCAGGAGCACGCGAAACGCGTGGCGCTGGAGATGCCTTTCACCGAACACTGCTGGCCGTTCGGCCCCGAGTACGACGTGTTTAAAGTAGGTGGAAAGATTTTTATGCTGATGGCGGTTGTACGCGGACGCCCTCACGTCAGCCTGAAATCCGATCCGGAAAAATCGCTGTTGAATCAGCAGATTTATCGCGGCGTTGAACCTGGCTATCACCTGAATAAAAAGCACTGGATCTCACTCTACGGCACCGATGACATCACGCCTGAGGTGGTCGCTGATTTCATCAACGACTCGTGGAATCTGGTGGTCGATAAGCTGCCGAAAAAAGATCAGAAACGGATACGCCCGGCCTGATTGTTCGGCTAAGCCGAACAGATTAAGCGCTCGAATCGCCCTTATCTTTTCCCGCTTCGCGCGTTACTCTGCTTTCCTTTCGCGCCCGCGAGCGGGCGAATTTCATCACCAGGAGTTGTTATGGATATCATTTCTGTCGCCCTGAAACGCCACTCTACCAAGGCGTTCGACCCAGCCAAAAAACTGACCGCTGAAGAAGCGGAAAAAATCAAAACCCTGCTGCAGTACAGCCCGTCCAGCACCAACTCCCAGCCCTGGCATTTTATTGTTGCCAGCACCGAGGAAGGTAAAGCGCGCGTGGCGAAATCCGCTGCGGGCACCTATGTGTTCAACGAACGCAAAATGCTGGATGCTTCTCACGTAGTGGTGTTCTGCGCGAAAACCGCGATGGACGATGCCTGGCTTGAGCTCGTTGTCAATCAGGAAGAGGCCGATGGCCGTTTCAACACGCCGGAAGCCAAAGCCGCCAACAATAAAGGCCGCCACTACTTCGCCGACATGCACCGCGTGGATCTGAAAGATGACGACCAGTGGATGGCAAAACAGGTTTACCTGAACGTCGGTAACTTCCTGCTGGGCGTGGGCGCGTTGGGTCTGGACGCGGTGCCGATTGAAGGCTTTGACGCGGCGATCCTCGACGAGGAGTTTGGCCTGAAAGAGAAAGGCTTCACCAGCCTGGTGGTGGTACCGGTTGGGCACCACAGCGTGGAAGATTTCAACGCCACGCTGCCGAAGTCCCGCCTGCCGCTGAGCACGATTGTGACTGAGTGCTAATCTCTACAGGCGCGCCCGTTACCGGCGTGCCTGTTTTCAATAGAGCGTTATCTGCGGGTGTTCAACCCCACACACCAGTGCATAACGCGTTAAGGTATCAAGACTCGCCCGGGTTATATTCGCTTCCATTCTTGATACGGTGGGTGCGCTGACGCCCATTCGCTCCGCCACCTGCGCGCGCGTCAGACCGGCCTGGTTTCGCCATTGCGCCAACATTTCGCGCAAGCGCTCTTTTCGTTCTTCAGCATCAAAAGAGGCCTGTACCTCTGAATCGCTTAACAGCTCAGATCGGAGTTCATCCCAGTCAATAATCTTCTTGCTCATCCAACATCTCCTGTTGTCGCTTCAGTGCCAGACGAAGTTCAGCGGAGGGCGTTTTTTGCGTTTTCTTGATAAACACTCGCAGCAGAAAAATTGTCTTGTCCCGCTGATAAACGTAAATCCCCCGAGTATGGATCAGCCCGACGGTTCTGATTTCGAACAAACCATGCGGTAAGGGTTTGCTGTCAGGTTCCCGCAGTGCTGTCGGGTTAGCGCGTAATTTATCAAGCTGGCGAATCAGCTTCGCCTTTACCCCAGCGGGCAGTAAGAGGATCTCTTCTCTGACTGCCTTATGAACGATGAGTCTGAACACGGTTATTCATCCCTGATGATATTAGCATATAAGGCAATTTGCATTAAAGGCTAATTTTGCCTTTCATGTTTACCTTACCTGCTTTTAGCAAACATCACCGGATCAGCATTAACTCCCTGAAAGCACCACGCAAAAATCTTATTTCCCCTGCTCCGCCAGCCACGCCATCGCCCTTTCCCCCGCCTCATCCACCGGTAAATAGACCAGCAGCCGCGAGCCGTTTCGCGGCGCGGAGTACCAGTACATCTGCTGCAGCGTAAAATCCCCCAGCTCGGGATGGGTAAACAGCTTGAGCTGGTTCTCCACGCCGCGCACGTCGTTGCGCTGGTGCCACAGGGCTTTAAACTCTTCGGACACCGCAAAGAAGCGCGCCAGCTTCGCTTCCCACAGCGGGTCGCCCCGGTGCTCGGCCATCGCCGCGCGGAAATAGGAGACAAATATCGGCAGCACGTCGTCGCGTCTGCCGAGCCGCGCGCGCCACGCCGGGTGGGTGAGGAACAGGTAAATACAGTTGCGGTCTTCCGGCGGGATTTCATTAAAATCGACACCCATCAGATGACCAAAGCTGTCGTTCCACGCCACGATGTCGAAGTTGGGCTTCTGGATGCTGGCAGGTTTTGGCAGCAGGGTATCAAGCAGGCGGCGCGTGCCTTCGCTGATGCCCTCGCAGCAGACCGCCTGCGGGGCTTCACCCGGCGGCAAACCGGCTAAAACAAACAGGTGTCGGGCCTCGGTTGGGGTGCATTGCAAGGCTTTCGCCACGGCCGCCATCACCGCGCTCGACGGGTTGACGTCCCTGCCCTGCTCAAGCCAGGTGTACCAGGTCACGCCCACGTCTGCCAGCATCGCCACCTCTTCACGGCGCAGACCCGGCGTGCGGCGACGACCGCTGCGCGGCAGGCCGAGACGCTGCGGATCGAGGCTTTCGCGTCGTGCGCGTAAAAAAGCACCCAGCTGTTTTCGGGTGTCATCCTGAAGTGAGACGACGGGTTCAGACATCAAGGCCATAAATCCCCCTGCATGGTAGTACCAGTACCAGTATAAGCAAGAACTGGTACCCGTTTATCAGATGGTTGATGCTACGACCATCTGATGAATGACGCAATGGAGATCCCATGAATACGTCAGTTGTTTCACCGGGCCGAGCAGGCCTGATATTGCTGTTAACCGGCCAGATGCTGCCGCTGATTGATACCTCAATCACCAACGTCGCGCTGGACTCCATCACCCACTCACTGCACGCCACCGCTACAGAACTGGAGCTGATCGTCGCGCTCTACGGCGTGGCCTTCGCCGTCTGCCTGGCACTCGGCAGCAAGCTGGGGGATAACGTTGGCCGCCGTCGCCTGTTTATGTGGGGCGTGGCGAGCTTTGGCCTGGCCTCGCTGCTGTGCGGCATGGCGGGAAACATCGAACAGCTGCTGGCCGCGCGCATCGTTCAGGGCGCAGGCGCGGCGCTGATCATGCCGCAAATTCTTGCGACGCTGCACGTCACGCTAAAAGGCACCGCCCACGCGAAAGCAATTAGCCTGTTCGGCGGCATCGGCGGAATTGCGTTTATCGTCGGCCAGATGGGCGGCGGCTGGCTGGTGTCGGCGGATATCGCCGGGCTGGGCTGGCGGAATGCTTTCTTCATCAACGTGCCGATTTGTCTGGTGGTGCTGGCACTGAGCCGCCGCTACGTGCCGGAAACCCGTCGCGATACCCCGTCACGCATTGACTGGACCGGCACCGTGCTGCTGGCGATGATCCTCTGCTGCCTCCTGTTCCCGATGGCGCTCGGCCCGCAGTGGCACTGGTCGTGGCCGCTGAAGGCTGCGCTGCTGGCCATTATTCCACTGGCATATTTAATGGTGCTGAACGCGCGTAAAAAAGAGCGTGAGGATGCGCACCCGCTGATCCCGCCGCGTCTGATGCAGCTCAGCAGCATCCGTTTTGGCGTGCTGATCGCGATGCTCTTTTTCAGCGTCTGGTCCGGGTTTATGTTTTGCATGGCACTGACCATGCAGACCGGCCTTGGCATGGCGCCGTGGCAGTCCGGGAACAGTTTTATCGCGCTGGGCGTGACCTACTTTATCTCCGCGTGGTTTGCCCCTCGGCTGATCGCCCGCTACAGCACCAGCACCATTCTGCTGACAGGTCTGGCGATCCAGATTACCGGTCTGCTGGCGCTGATTGTTACGTTCCGGGTGTGGGGAATGGATAACACCGCCCTGACGCTGGCACCTGCGACCGGGCTGGTCGGCTACGGGCAGGCACTGATCGTGAATAGCTTCTATCGCATCGGGATGCGCGATATTCAGCCCGACGACGCAGGGGCCGCGAGCGCCATTCTCAGCACGCTACAGCAGGCCGCGCTGGGGCTGGGTCCGGCCATTTTCGGGGCGATTTTGCTACACGCGCTGCAAAACCATCACGGGGATTACACTCAGGCGGTTAACGTCTTCCTGACGGTGGAAACGGTGATGATGGTGGTGCTGGCGCTGGCGACTCTGCGCATGCGTCATCGCCTCTGTTTACCCGCGGTGAAGGTCTGTCAGGCCGCCAAATAAGCCTGTGAATTTGCATAATAGATCCGCAGCCGCCATTATGGGGCTGCATCAATACAGGAGACGTTATGCAGGAATTAATTGCTCAGGTTGAAGAGTTAGGGATTGAAATTAATCACACCACCTCGTTAGTGATTATCTTTGGTATTATTTTTCTTACCGCCATCGTGGTTCATTTTATTCTGCACAAAGTGGTGCTTCGCGCTTTCGAAAAACGCGCGCAGGCCAGCAGCCATTTGTGGCTGCAGATCATTACCCAGAATAAGTTATTTCACCGTCTGGCCTTTACCCTACAGGGGATAATCGTCAACGTTCAGGCGGTACTGTGGCTGCAAAAAGGCAGCGAAGCGGCGGAAATGCTCACCACCTGCGCGAAGCTGTGGGTGATGGTGTATGCCCTGCTCTCTTTCTTCTCGCTGCTGGACGTGATTTTCAATCTGTCCCAGAAAATGGCCACCGCGTCGCAGCTGCCGCTGAAAGGGATTTTCCAGGGCATCAAGCTGGTGAGCGCCATCCTGGTGGGGATTTTGATTATCTCCCTGCTGATCGGCCAGTCCCCGGCGATTCTGATCAGCGGTCTGGGTGCCATGGCCGCCGTTCTGATGCTGGTGTTTAAAGACCCGATACTCGGACTGGTGGCGGGCATTCAGCTCTCCGCCAACGACATGCTGAAGCTCGGCGACTGGCTGGAAATGCCGAAATACGGTGCCAACGGCACGGTGACGGACATCGGCCTTACCACCGTAAAAGTGCGCAATTTTGATAACACCATCACCACCATTCCGACGTGGGCGCTGGTCTCCGACGCCTTTATCAACTGGAGCGGTATGTCGGCGTCCGGCGGTCGACGCATTAAGCGCAGCCTGAATATCGATACCACCAGCATTCATTTTCTCGACGAGCAGGAGCAGCAGAAGCTGATTCAGGCGAAGCTGCTGAAGCCTTATCTGGCCGCGCGTCATGAGGAGATTAACCTGTGGAATCAGCAGAACGGTGAAGGGGAATCGATATTAAACCTGCGCAAGATGACCAATATCGGCACCTTCCGCGCCTACCTGAATGAATATCTGCGCAACCACCCGCGCATTCGCAAAGATATGACGCTAATGGTGCGCCAGCTCGCGCCGGATGCCAACGGCCTGCCGATTGAAATATACGCCTTCACCAACACGGTGATCTGGGCAGAATATGAGGAAATTCAGGCCGACATCTTCGACCATATTTTTGCGGTGGTGGATGAATTCGGTCTGCGTATTCACCAGTCGCCAACCGGGAACGATATTCGCTCCCTGGCGGGCGTTATCGCAAAATAATCAGGTACTGGCGCGGGAAATAAAGCGCCAGTCCATCATCACCCTTTCCGTGGGCGCATCCGGGTTGTCGATTTTGTTCAGTAACAGATCGACCGCCTTGCGCCCGATATCCCGCGACGGCTGCTCGATGGTGGTGAGCGAAATCATGTCCGCCAGCTCGGTGCCGTCAAACCCCACGATCGCGATATCCTCCGGTACCCGCAGCCCCGCCTGCTGAATCGCGCGCAGCGCGCCTGCGGCCAGGGTGTCCGATACCGTAAACACCGCGTCCGGCGGGTTCTCTTTCAGCAGATTTTCCATCGCCGCCATCCCGGCGCGCGAGCTGAGATCGCTGGCGTATTCCACCGCCTGATAGTCCAGATCCTTCAGGTGGATCACGCTCTTGTAGCCGCGCTCGCGCAGGCGGGCATATTTATAGCTGAGGTCGTGATTGATCATCGCGATACGCGTACGGCCGCTCTCGGCCAGCTGGCTGACGGCATGCTGGGAGGCATCGACGTCGTTAATCCCCACGCAGGAGACCGCACCCGCATCGGCGTATTCGGCGCACTGCACCCACGGCGCGGCACCAATCAGCGCGGCCAGTTCCGGCAGCTTCGAGAAGGCGTCCATGGTGATAATGCCGTCAACAATTTTGCCGGAGAGCAGGCTTAAGCCCGAGCGGGAACGTTCGATATCCGAACCGGAGTTGCACAGCAGAATGCGGTAGCCGTTTTTCTCCGCCTCTTCTTCAATGCCCTTCACCACCTCGGCGCAGAACGGGTTGGCGATGTTGGAGACCATCACCAGGATCATATAGCTGCGGGCGGTGCGCAGCTGGCGCGCCAGCAGATTCGGCTGGTAGTTGCTCTCCTGGATCGCCTGCAGAACGCGCTCGCGGTTTTTCGCCTTCACGGTGTCGCTGTTGTTGAGCACGCGGGAGACCGTCGCCACGGAGACCCCGGCGAGCTGAGCGATTTTCTGAATTGACATAGCGACGACACATCCTGCGGTTAGCGTTTTGTGCAGGCTACCATAAAACGGTTGCCCGGCGAACCGGGCAACGCGTCAATACGCCACGCGCACCCAGCGCTGCTGCTGATGGCTTTTCACTATCGCATCAATGATATACATCACGTTTGCGCCGTCGTAGAAGGTTGCAAACGGCGGGTTTTCCGGCATCGCGCCCGCCTGCACGGCGCGGTAGAACTGCGCCATCATATTTTTGAAGGCGTCCGGCCAGCCTTCGATATGCCCGCCGGGGAAGTGGGCGCTGTCGGCCACGTCAGGGTTCATCAGGCCCGGATCGTCGGTGAGCGTCTGGTTGGCCTGCGCGCGATGGCCGACCCACAGCCGCTGCGGGATCTCCTGATCCCACGCCACCGATCGCTCGCTGCCGTTGATCTCAAACGTCAGGCGATTTTTGCGCCCCGCGCTCACCTGCGAGACGCTAAAGCTGCCCTTGCTGCCGTCGTCGAAGCGGAACAGCACCGAGCCGAAGTCTTCGGTGGTGACCGGCTTGTCTTCATACTGCGCGTGCACATCGTGGGTAAAGGTCTGATTGCCCGACACGCTGGCTTTGCGCGTCGGCCAGACGATGGCGAGATCGGCCATCACCTCGGTGATGCGTCGCCCGGTGACAAACTGCACCGTGTCGCACCAGTGGGAGCCGATGTCCGCCACCGCGCGCGATGCGCCGCCGAGCGCGGCATCCACCCGCCAGTTGTAGTCGGTTTCCAGCAGCATCCAGTCCTGCAGATAGCTGCCGTGCGAGGCGAACAGCCGTCCGATATCGCCCGCGCGCATCATGCTCGCCGCCTGGCGCACCATCGCAAACTGGCGATAGACAAAGCTCACGCCGTGCACCACGCCCGCCTGCTCCGCCAGCGCCACCAGCTCGCGCGCCTCGTCCGGGGTCATGCACAGCGGCTTTTCGGAAAACACGTGCTTGCCTGCCCGCAGGATCTTGCGGTTAATCTCCGCGTGCAGGTGGTTCGGCGTGCAGTTGTGCACCACGTGCAGATCGGGGTGCGCGAGCAGTTCCTCGACGCTGCCGTAGACATGCGGCACATTCATGGCTCGCGCCTTTTCCTGCGCCTGCGCAGGCGTGCCGTCGCACAGGGCAACCACCTGCACAAACCCGAGGCGCCTGAGCGCCTCGATATGCGCCGGGCCGATAAACCCGCTGCCGATAATCCCGACGTTAATCATGCTTGCCTCCTGCCGCGAAGTCGTCAAACGCGCGCCCGGAGACCGGGATGATATGGCGGCGGATAAACTCGCTGCCTTCCCTCGCGCCGGTTTCGCCGTCCTTCAGGCAGCACTCCCACTCCAGCACCGCCCAGCCGTCATAGTCGTACTGGGTCAGCTTGCTGAAAATGCCCTTAAAGTCGATCTGCCCGTCACCGAGCGAGCGGAAGCGTCCGGCGCGGTTGATCCACGGCTGGTAGCCGCCGTAGACGCCGCTGCGCCCGCTGGGGCGAAACTCGGCATCCTTCACGTGAAACGCCTTGATGCGCGCGTGGTAGATGTCGATAAAGGTCAGGTAGTCCATCTGCTGCAGCAGCATGTGGCTTGGGTCAAAAAGGATGTTACAGCGAGGATGGTTATCTACCCGCGCCAGAAAACGCTCGAAGGTCACGCCGTCGTGCAGATCTTCCCCCGGATGCAGCTCAAAGCAAACATCCACGCCCTGCTCGTCGAACGCATCCAGAATCGGCCGCCAGCGGGCTGCCAACTCCCCGAATGCATCCTGAAAACGTTGCTCGTTATGCGGCGGCCACGGGTAGAAAAACGGCCATGCCAGCGAGCCTGAGAAGGTCGCGTGCGCTTTCAGGCCTAACCTGGCCGAGGCAACCGCCGCCTGCTTCAGCTTCTCCGTCGCCCACACCCGTCGCGCCGCATCGTTGCCGCGCACGGCGGCGGGCGCGAAGTGGTCAAACGCGTCGCTGTAGACCGGGTTTACCGCCACAAGCTGCCCCTCCAGATGGGTCGACAGCTCGCTGATGACCAGCCCGTGCGCTGCCAGCTTGCCGGTAATGTCATCGCAGTAGATCTGGCTTTCGGCCGCTTTTTCGACATCAAAAATGTGCGGATGATTGCAGGGGATCTGCACCGCTTTATAACCCTTCCCGGCTGCCCACCCGGCCAGCCCGTCGAGCGAGTTGAACGGCGCTTCCCCGCCAATAAACTGCGACAGAAAAATGCCGGGTCCTTTCATCGTCCTCATACCACCTCCTGAACGTTACGCCTTGTCATCGTCATATTTGAACGTGAGAAGGAAAATCAGCGCGATCGCCGCGGCTGCCACCGCCGGGATCCACCAGAATGTGACCCACGCCTGCGGCACGGTTTGCCCCGCCACCAGACGGTTATAGAGCGCGCCGGAAATCTGCGAGCCGAGCAGCATGCCGATGCCGTAGGTGAACATCACGATCATGCTCTGCGCCTGGCCTTTCACCTTCTCGCCAGCCACGCGGTCGGTATAGATAAAGCCCACCACAAAGAAGAAGTCATAGCACACGCCGTGCAGCAGGATGCCGATATAGAGCAGGAAGCGCCCCTCCTCGCTCACCCCCAGCGCGAACATGGCGTAACGCACGAACCACGCCAGCATGCCGATCAGCAGCATGACTTTCACGCCCAGGCGGCGGAACAGCAGCGGGATCACCAGCATGAAGAAGATTTCCGACATCTGCCCGAAGGACATGGCGGTGCTGACGTCGGCAATCCCGGCATCCGCCAGGTATGAGGCGGTATAGGCGTAGTAGGTGCCCAACGGGACGGAGATCAGCATCGCGCAGACGGAGAAGACGAAGAAGTGGCGGGTTTTGAGCAGCGCAAAGGCATCCGCACAGAAGAGATCGCGCACCTTAACCGGCAGGCCTTTCGCCGGGGCTGGCGTGTGCGGCAGCGTCAGGCTGTAAAGCGCCAGCAGCACGGAACTGGCCGCCGCCACCTGGAAGATGGTCACGCTGGACGCCACGCCGGTCACGCCGATGAAAATGCCCGCGACGATCCAGCCGATGGTGCCGAACACGCGCACCACCGGGAAGGTTTTATCCACGTTCGCCAGGCTGTGAAACGCGATGTTGTTGGTCAACGCCAGCGTCGGCATGTAACAGAGCGTGTAGCCAAACAGCAGGCCGATCAGCAGTGCGCCGTTCTCGGCAATCAGCGCCCCCGGCACGAACCAGAGGATCGCTGCGCCCGCCAGATGCATCACCGCCATCACCTTCTGCGAGGCGAAGAAGCGGTCCACCAGCATCCCGAGCACGAACGGCGAGAGAATAGACGCAATTGGCCCGGCGGAGAAGGCATCGCCAATCAGCAGCGACATGTTGTGCTGGGTCATCACCAGGCCGAGCGTGACCGACCAGCTACCCCAGATAAAAAACTGCAGAAACATCATCAGCGACAGTCGCGGCACCAGCAGCCGGTGCTGCGCTATCGCCTTTCCACTACTTTCAGTTGTTGACACCATGATGAGCCTCACCCAGAAAAAGTAATCGATTACAAAAAAGTTCAAATAAAAAGTAATCGATTACAAAATAAAGATCCTGTGGATCGAAACGGAATTGGGAGGGGGGTCACGATAAAGATCGCTGGATGACAAAACGAGATGTTCTGATTGTCATTATAGCCAATAAGCTATAAATTAAAACAGCGAGGAAGTGACAGGAGAAACGATGTGGAACATCGAGACAACGGACAAATTTGACAAATGGTTCTTTGAACAAACAACGGCATTGAAAGAAGATGTGCTGGCGGCCATGCATATCCTTGCCGAGTTTGGCCCAACGCTTGGGCGGCCATTCGTAGACACCGTGAAGGCTTCAGCCTATGCGAACATGAAAGAGTTACGTATTCAGCATGCGGGAAATCCCATCAGAGCCTTTTTTGCTTTTGATCCTGACCGTAAAGCAATTGTGCTCTGTGCTGGAGACAAAACCGGTTGCAATCAAAAACGGTTTTATAAAGAAATGATTACGCTGGCTGACGTTGAGTACAGCAGACATCTGGCGGATAAGGAGGCCATATGGCAACGCTAAAAGAACTCATGGCGCAACAGAGCGCGGAAAGTCAGGAGCGTATTGCGGCTAAAGTTGACGTGATGCGCAGAATTGTTGCGCTAAACCAGCTGCGAGAAGAGCTCAATATGTCACAGACAGAACTGGCGGCTGCAATGGGGGTAAAACAACCCACTGTGGCCAAAATCGAACAGCCGGGTAACGATCCCCGGCTTTCAACGCTCAAACGCTACGTTAGTGCGCTCGGCGGTGAAATGAGCATTGATGTGACGTTACCGAATGGGAAACGGATAGCGTTTCAGATTTGATACTGAGTTTTAAAAGCCGCCACCGGGCGCGAAGGCGGAGAGATCGTGCGCTCTGGTG
>NZ_JABXOU010000013.1:0-31646 GCF_014103035.1 Enterobacter sp. RHBSTW-01064
TTATGTTAAATCATGTTGATTGTTAACTTACTTCATGAACTTAGATGGCTCGCATAAAATCATAGGGTTAAGCCCCCTCTTAATCTTTAGTTTGCTGGCGTTATGTTTAAGAGCTATTTTCTTCATATCCACGAACCTCTCTGAGGATGTCTCAGATGTATGTACTTGACCAGTTGAGCGTTGCTCCTAACCGGCGACTTTGGACATTGGTTGACACCACTACTAACTTACCGCTTCTGTTTCCACTTCTCTTTCTCATTGATCGCTTAGCTTCACGTTCCGAATCCACGCAGTCATCTACGCTACAAGCTCTAAAGTTTTTTTATGAGTACTGGTATCAAAAACATGATGTCACTTTCTGCTTGAGCTTCCAATTGTCTGGATACAATCCTTCGATTGCGGTTAGTGAGCTTGAAGCATTTCTTCATTATCTTGAATCAGGAAAGCTTATGTTGCCTACACTCGGATATGCAGTAATTAGCAAGCACAATACTAATATAAATCATGTACATGCAGTCTGCCGTTTTATAAACTATCTGATCAATACTTACGTTTCTCCTCGTTATATGGATGGCACCCCAAAAGAGCTTTCTCGTTATGCTTTACAATTATCCAAGCGTTTGTCGACCTATCGTTCTGATTTTCGACCCAGCAAGCAAAAGCATTCACACAAACATTTTAATAGCCTTACAGCAGACATGGTCAGGAGATTTTATGAGATTATTAGACCAGAATCGTCTTTCAAGCCAAATCCTCTTAATCCCTTCCCTGCTGGAGAAGTTCAATTCAGAAATTATTTAATCTGTCGTCTTCTTTTGAATTATGGTTTGCGAGTAAGTGAATTGCTCCTGTTAGAAAAACACTCAATTAAACCTAACATCCAAGGCGGACAATTCAGTATCATAGTGACCTCTGTAGATGATGATGTCAGAGATCCAAGAAAACGATTGCCGTCATTAAAAAACTCATGGGCGCATCGAGTTTTAGCGTTAGACATAAATGATTACAACCACTTGAAAATATACATTGATAAAATAAGTAAAAATACCTCTCATAACTTCATATTCACATCAACAAAAAGTAACTTGCCTCCTCTATCATATCACTCTATATATGATATTTTCTCAAAAATTGATTGTGTATTTAAAAAAGAGTACCCGCAATTTAGTGATGAAAAAAGTATTGATTCTGTAGTTAGCATAACCCCACACGTAACTCGCCATACATGGGCTTATTTGATCTTAAAGAGAATTTATGCTGCTAAATATCAGTCTGTTATGAGAAATTGCAAGCTTGCCGGAGTTGATTTCGCTATTGCAGGTCTGATGAGTGAAGCTAAAGATGAGCTTCGTCTTTTAGGTGGATGGAGTCATAATAGCCGCATGCCAGAATTCTATGCCCGGCGTTTTCTTTCTGAGCGAGCTAATTTTTCCAATGTCAGACGTATTGCCGTTGACTCCTCAGAGGATGAATTTTTTTCATTGATACATCAAGCGTTTAGGGAGGTTATCAAATGAATAAAATCCCAGCAATAGAAAGCGAAGATAAGCATGTCTTTTTTTCACGTGAACAAGTGATACAAATAAAAAGTCTCTACATCCCTTCAAAAATCCACTTAAGGTCAGCTGATGTTTTTGATGACAAGAATATATTTGCAGAGACTAATGATTGGGTGTTCCATTACTCAGGTAGCCAGTCACACATTAATTTCAAAACGGATGATTACACGACTAAACTAATTAAGTATATATTATACCGTTATGCATCATCAAAATCTCCTGGGACTATTTATCGTGTGCATCGCGCATGGCTAGACGCAATTGAATATGCTTCGAAGCAAGGAGTGTTTAACTTTAAATTGTTAAGTTCTTTCCTTGAAAAGGAAAACTTATTGCCGACTTATTTTTTTTGTATTGTTTTTGGTCTGAAAATTCTTTGTGTAGATGAATTTCCGGGTTTTACTTTAGATGACTACGAAGACCTTGAATTGATCCCTCGCCCTAATTCAAATGATTGGAATGTATATCAAAACATAGATAATATTCTTGACCCATTTGAAAAGAACATGATCAGCAAAGGTCTTTTTGAAATGGCTGCCGCTATCTCACGAGGCAGAAAATACAATCTGGTGGACCTTCGCAATGCCACTGTTCTGGGGCTAAGTTATGTCACAGGTAGTCGTCCGGTTCAGTTAGCTAAATTGGCTGCTGGTGACTTTCGAATCGATACTTGCAATACGACAACAGGGTTGGTTCGTTATAGCGTTCTTTTACCTTATGCTAAACAAAGACACGTCACTACTGATCGGTTGATTCTGGCGCTCCCGCCAGAAATCGGTGCACTGGTTAAGCATTATATAGATGAAGCCAGATTATTACCTACCGATAAAATGTTTAATATGGGGGGATCAGCACCTAAATTTGTTTCTCAGTCGATTAGCCAAACGATTCTATCCTTTAGCCCACAAGATTACCAGTTTGCCGTATCGTGCGGTGAAGCCGCCCTACCTTCAATAACATCAACTGATTTGCGCCACAACGTTGGTCACTCACTTGCAATGCAGGGCGCTAGTGCAGAGGAAATTGCTCACATTCTCGGCCATTCATCTCTGGTTGTAGCAAAGCACTACATCCGTGCGACCCCAGCCTTGGCATTGATCCGCGCTAAAGCACTCGGTTCTAACCCTGTGTGGCAAAACATGGTGGCTATGATGCTTACTGGGAAACTAGTTCCTTCAAAAGAATGGGAAGGTCGACGAGTGGTTGGTATGGTTGGTGATCGATTACACTATGAGATCGGTGGCTGTGCGAGAACCGATGATGAATGCCCCTTCTGTGAAGTTCGTTGCTGCTATGGTTGCTTATATTACCGCCCTTTCCTTGATGGCCATCACCAGGGCGTATTGAATAGCGTCTCTAAAGAAGTCGATGAGCTGATAGCAGTATCAGATAGTGTTGGTAATGCTCTCAATCCACTAATTTCTATCCACGAGACGACGCAAATAGAAATCAAGTCAGTGATTGCCCGTTGTCATTTGCATAACGTCAGAGGTTGTGGGAAATGAAAAAAAATATAGCGAACTTTGAGACTTTTATCATAGAACAGAAAGCTTGGTTCGAAGAGAATCTGGCAGCAGATTTTGCAGAATCATGGGATAGCTTTGTCTGGATATGTGGGATCAAAGGCTCCGGCTGGTTACGTGGCAATGGGGCTAATTTATTACGTTTTGATGAGGTTAACCGGCTCAAAGGGATCGATGATCGCCATACAGTATCCGAGCCTTATCAGTTGTTCATGAAAGCGATGCTCGTACTCGTCTATCGAGGGAGAAATCGCAGTATTTCCTCTGCGGTTGCTGTCGCAACGCTGATTATTTTGAAACGATGGTACTGCGCTCTCATTAAGTTAACTGGGCAAACACATCCCATCTATCTGACTACAGATGTCGTACGTAGCGCAATGGATACTCTGAGTGCAGCTTCCCGGCCAGGTGATACCAACCTAGCCAACTACAAGGGGCGTTGTGTTAAGATTCAGAAATTAGTAAACCATCACGCCTTCACATTAGTAACATTGCAATATGTTTCCGATGATTGTTATACCAATCAGACTAATTTGACCCGGAAAGCCCGGGAAACAATCTCACTAAAAGAAAAAGACAAGCTGGATGATACTTCCACTGATGGTGAAGATACACTGATTACCATTAAAGGTTTCCTCAATATCGTGTCGTTAATCCAGCGAATTGAAAGCAGTACTGAAAAGATAGCCCTCAATTGTCTTCTGTTACTGATCGTCACTGGATTCCGTTCTGTTGAGGCATTCAATCTCAGACAGGATGCCTTGGTCAAACGACATATAGATAACTCTGATCTCAGCAAACGTCTGCGGAATAAAGGATTGCCAGATTATTTTCTTGGCATACGCTATGTTGGTGTTAAGGGGGCTGGCGAACGAACGCATTGGGTCGAGCCTTTAGCTGTACCTCTGGTCGAAAATATATTTAAGTCGGTGAAGTTACTAACAACTGAGTTTCGCAAACATATCGAATATTTACGATCAAAAAAATTTTCTGATTATTTACCAAAGCCAATCAGTGATATTACCAGTGAACTCGTTGAGCTTGATGATATTGTAAAACACATGGTCCAGTCCTCATCAGAGCTTCGGGGGCGTGCAGGCTTACGTGATAAAGCTTCGAAAGCATTAGAGAAACGTGGCTTTATACCGGCAAAAGTCATCCTTAAATCAGGTAATGAAAAAGAAAAATATTTTACAAAGTCTGATCTTAGTCATTTTCTTAAAAGTGAATTCGGTGATAGCAGTGCAAATACTCCCTGTACTCATGCATGGGCAGAAAATGGCAAAAGATATGAGATTAAATATGAAGAGCTATTGTTCCTTTTCCCCAAAGGATCACTGACTCTCAAGAGAGTGTTGCAACTAAAAGCCACGCCACTACCACTAAATAATAACGGCCTAAACAAATTTCTAGGTAACGTTGCTGGCTATGTATCTGTTTTCAGCAAATACAGGTTGCTTGAAGATGACGGCCGCCCTACTCAGCTCCGAACGCATATCCCTCGACACAACATTAATACTTTTCTCGCAATTGCAGAGATCTCAGACCACTTACAAGCGATGTTGATGGGGCGTGTTGATATTACTCAAAATCAGCATTATCAGCACCTGGCTCTCAAGGAACGGCGAAAAGCAGCTTCTCTAACCCCTTTAGTTCCAACCGTACCGGAGCAGTCAGCATTTACTGCTGTTGACGTTGATTCACCTCTCGATATGGTAAAGCAAAGCGGTTTAATGACGTTTAATAGTACCCAAACTCTGGAAACCAACATAAAGGCAAACCTGCATACCTTTGATGATCGTAACGATGTTGCTGGTTTCATTGAAGCGTCGTCAGGGGATGGATTATTCGAAGACATAGCCGCTGCTTTCGAGGAAATCAGTAAAAATGAAGGGCCATTACAAGCGTCTGAGATGGTACAAAGGCATGCGGTATTGCATCCATTAAAACTGGGCTCCTGCATGAGAGACGTTAACTTGTGGGGATGCCCTTATCGAATGAAGTGCCAAGCATTGAAACCCTGTGAGCATTTCACGTTGACAGGTCGTATTGATGAATACTCAACTATTGCAGTAAAAGGTCGGGCATTAAACGAGGCTTCGCTCGCTTTTGAACAGTATATCGCGGCCCTTCCAGACAACCAGTTAATACAAGGCAATATCGAAGAAAATCTAACTCACCTGGATGCCTTAAGCGAGCAATTACGCAGGCGCTCAAACTTGTTACAAGTTCTCTCTGCTCAAGAGATTCTGTCTGGAGAGATAAAAGTGGAAGGTGAAATTCGTACTTTAGCTCAATTATTTGCCCTCGAGCACCATAAAAACAAAGAGGAAGAAAACTAATGCGTGGTAAAGAATTGGATACTCAGATAGAGCATGAACTCCAGTTGATGTTGATTGAAGGGTTTGATAAATCGCCTATTTCAGCTAAAAACTTACATGCCAGACTTAAATCAAAAGGAATCATTAATGGTGGCTTAAGTACATTAAGTAACATTGAACGAAGGCGTCTTATTGCAGCCTATGTCGATCAACAACTATCGCCTCTGAATCTTCGTCCCAAAGAAAAACAGCAGTATGTGAACCGTAAGACTCGGCAGGCCTTGCTTGGTCGTAATCAGCAGTTACAGGAAGAGAATAAAGAGCTTCGCGAACAACTAGCTCAGAATACCTTGTCATTGATTGAAATTGTCAAAGCGGTAAAAGTCAATACGGTTATACCGGTAGAAAGCCTTCTTGCTCCGCATTTGATCATGGAATTACACAAAAGGAAAAAAGATCAATGATAGATATAGCGGTATATTCGCACTACGAACTCATGAATAAACACCTTGCTCTATTCGAAAGATGAGCATTGCAACTTTCAACGCCCACTCATTAGAGCCCATTTTCTCAGAGGGCGTCTACTACTGTAATGCCCTGCTTGGTTTATTGCACTGCACTTTTGTTACCTTCAAAGTTTAGCAGGCGTTTGTACAACATCATTTTTTGTCAGCAGTGTTGTCACCTGAAGACGTTTTGAGTGCTTCGATAAGTTTACTTCGCTCTTCCTCTGTCATTCGGGATATGAGTAATGCAAGTTCTGCTGTCGTCTGATCATCACAAAAAAAGTAGTTCAACGGCACGTTTAACTCTGCCGCCATCCGTCGAAGCGTATCAATGTCGGGGACATGGCGCCCTTTCTCATAGTGATTCATACGACTACTAGCCGATGCGGGATCAAAGCCAATAAGTAGCCCCAGAGAGCGCTGTGATAGTCCCGCCCTGCATCTCGCTTCTTTAAGTCGTTCTGGTATCGGGTTTTTTTCTGACACTGAATCATCTTCATCGGCCTCGGATGCTTAGATTGTCTAAGTATCTGTCATTGTTGTATACTTAGCAATCCTAAGTTAACAGCCTTTTTTTAGTGATATGAATAGTAGAGTAACCAACCCTGAGTCGTACATATTTTCTGCAATCATCTATATTGGCAAAGATAACTTCACCAGTAACGAAGTAGCGAAAATTCTTATCGAGCGATTTTCACTTCCGAAAAATTATTTAAAAGCAAAAGCTTTTGCTTATAACCAAATTCAAGGTCTGGTTAGAAAGGGATTGTTAAATAAAGTAAGAAAACTAGGTGCGTATCAATATTTATACTCAGCTACATCTGAATTCAATGTCGTAAAGGAAAATGTAGAGTTAATTGAGGCACCCAAAAAAAGCCCCTGTCAATTTATTTCAAGTGCTACCAGTCATGAACATAGCAATGTAAACATTCAAATAAGAACTCTTATTGAAAAATACAGCAGCGAGTTGGAAAAAGTATCAGGAGCAAAGGAGATTTATGAAGAATTGATAATTGCCGTGCCGAGCAGGGAAAATGAATTCAGGAAACTTTCTCTCGAACAAGAGAAAAAGCAAATTAAGATAAATGAAAAAATAAACACATTGATTGGGATTTTTAATAAAACCATTGCAATAAAGCAATGACTTTTAAAAAATATTTAAAGTTAAATAAGTTCATGAAAGAGAGAGGGCGAAGCAGAGTCCGCCCTCTCCCTTCATACCCTGATCAGCCTCATTACAATGAGGTTAACAGCGTACACCACTATATGCTAGTCCTTAATAAATATAATCCCAGCCAGAGCGAAATGCAACCTTTAAAATTCAAGCAGTACTAGTTAAACAACGAGTTCATCCTTACACCTTTTAAACTGTAAAGTAATAAAACACCTTACAGGCTGTTTTTTACGAGGATTGAATTTATTATGAAGAAATCGATATGGCCACGTACTTATGGATACTATTTTTCCCGTTAGACTTCTAAGCCAGTTACGTCCACTTTTAATTGGTTTTCGTAAATCAAAAGGATTAACTCAAAGAGAATTATCTGCCATGTTGGGTGTAACTCAGCAGACTTATGCTCGCCTTGAAGCAAATCCTTCAAAAGCAAGTTTTGAGCGTCTATACAAAGTGTTAAATATTTTAGGGGTGGAGATTTCGCTCAGTTCTGCACCTCTTTCAACTTATACAAAGCCTACGAATTTTGTAGAAAAGGAGTTTGATTCACCGGCAAGGCGTGAGGAATGGTGATAGGAGCAAGCCTATTTGATAGGTCTGGACATCAGGCACCGCCTCTAAGCATTTGATCTGTTTCCCCATTGATCAACTCAGACTGTTTAGCCACGCCCGATTCTGGCTCGGTGCGGATAAATTGACCAGTTTAAATGTCCGCTGTGAGCGATAAGCGGACATTCATTTTTGGAGCTTCAGTGTAAGCCCTCTTATCAGTTCACGGATTCTGCCTGTTCTACAAACAAACTTCGATTGATGAATTGAATTAATAGAAGCTTTTAGTCTGTCTCATCACATATTGTTTTTTGTCGACAAAACTTAGGGTTGATTTGCACCTCAACCATAAGGACGAAGTATGTCAGATAAAAAACGTATAGCCATTACCGGTGCTTCAGGGAAAATTGGCAGGGTGACAGTAGAATGGCTTGAGAAAGCCGGTTATGACCTGTTTCTCATCGATAAAAAAGAGCCCGTAACCGATGCCCATCCAGCGATGATCGCGGATTTAGAGGATTTTGGTGCAACGCTCGACGCACTTTCCTCCGTCGGGGAAGACGTTTATTCACGACCTGAACCTGCAGCCTTTGATGCCGTGGTTCACCTTGCCAGTATTCCTCACCCCCGAATGATCCCTGATTCTGACGAGTTCAGAAATAATATGCTGGTTACCTTCAACGTATTTGAGGCATCCAGGCGGCTGGGAATAAAAAATATCATCTGGTCATCGAGCGAAGTCCCTACCGGCGTGCCTTACGACCAGTGGGATGCCCCCTATGTTCCGGTGGATGAGCACTACCCGGCCCGGGGGATCAGCATTTATGCGCTGACTAAAGTGCTGGGTGAAGAGATGGCCCGTCAGTTCTGCCTTAATAACGCTGACATGCGCATTACCTGTCTGCGGCTTTCTAATGTTATGGCGCCGGAAGAGTACGCGCAGTTTGAAAGCTGGCAGAACGATCCTGCCGTAAGGCAATGGAATATGTGGACTTATGTTGACGTCCGGGATGTAGCCCAGGCGATTGAGAAAGCTGTCGAATATGATGTCAGGGGTAAAGATGAGTTCTTTATTACCAGCGATGTGACCTGCATGCGAACCCCCACACAGGAACTTCTGGACCGCTACTATCCAGGCGTTGAACAGCGTAAAAATTTTGTAGGTAATGAGTCAGCACTCAGCAGCGAAAAGGCAATGCGCGTCCTGGGATATCGCCCAGCGCACCGCTGGACCGATAGCGTGTGAAGCTCACGCGCCCTCCTTTGCTACCGGCCTGCACATGGCCGGTTAACCCCTTTAACCGGAGAATCATATGAGTGAGAAAAAACTGGCTCTTATTACTGGCTCGAGCAACGGTATCGGCCTTGCACTTGCTGAAGAATTTGCAGCTAACGGATACGATCTTGTCATCGTCGCCAGGGATGAAAAAAAACTTTCAGCCACGGGTGAAAACCTGCAAAAACGTTTTTCAGTTAACGTACACGCGTTCAGTGCTGACCTGAGTGAGTATGACCAGATAACAGACCTGCAGGCCAGAATGGATGATGCCGGTTTAGCCCCTAATGCACTGATCATCAACGCCGGCCAGGGACTCGGCGGCGCGTTTATCGACGGTACCGATCTTGAAAAAGAGCTTAGATTAATCCGGCTCAACGTTGATGCTGTGGTACATCTTTCTAAAATATTTATCCCGCGGCTCGTTGAGCAGGATAACGGGCACGTTCTTATCACATCGTCGCTTTCCGGCTCGGCGCCAATACCTTTCGAAGCGGTTTACGGGGCGTCAAAGGCTTTCGTAAACTCCTTTTTTTACGCCATACGTAACGAGCTGATGGGGAGCGGTTTATCAATGACGCTTCTGATGCCTGGGGCAACGGAGACCAATTTCTTCAAAAATGCAGGACAGGCCAGCACGACCGTAGGTTCGATGAAAAAGGACGATCCGAAAGAAGTGGCAAAACGTGCCTGGTATGCCCTGATGACAGGACATGAATTTGTCTATGGCAGTGAATATGCCGAATATGAGGGCGAGGTGATGAACAGAATGATGAGTGAGTCACATAAGGCTCAGCGTCACCGAATCATTTCTGAACCCGACTCTGCCACAAAAAAGTAAATCCGCACGGCGCCGGGCATCAGCCCGGCGCCTCTTTCATCAGCATAAATACAATGCCAAAAGCATGGTTGCTGACGACCTCATTTCATCTTTTAGGCAACCAGCCCCGGAGCGGGCTACCGATGACACATCAGTTTTTCATCCAGCGTTCAAAAGCCGTCTTCCAGTCAGGATGCCAGCGCGACAGGGCCGGGCGGTTGTCCAGCATATCCTGGGCGGCCCAGAGGATACGCTTAGCATCCATCTCGCTGGTCACAGCGTTATCAGGGCAGATGATATAGAAGTCACCCCGCTCAAAGCGCGGGAGGAAATAGTCAATAACCTGCGCAGCCATCCACGCTTCATCTGGCTTGTTACCGCTGCGCTCGTTCATGCCAGGATCGTTCATATCGGTCCAGGTATAGCCTGGCACCAGAAGATGAGCGGTGAGCCTGATGCCGGTTTCCTTCACAAGCTGATGAGACAGCTGCTCCGTCAGCACCTTTACGGCTGCCTTTGAGGCGTTATAGGCTGCGAACCCTGGTGGGGTCGTAATACCCTCCTTCGAGCCCAGGTTAACGATCGCACCGTTCTCATCCATTTTTAACATTTCCGGCAGAAAAATATGCTGTGTGGCAACCATGGACAGCAGGTTTACCTCCATCTGCTGTCGCCAGAGAGTTGGGGAATCACAGGCTCCGGCAGCTATTTTCACGCCGGCATTGTTAAACAGCAGATTTACTTTCCCCCAGGCGCTGTAAACGGTGTCCTTGAGCTGTTGGAGATCTTCATCACGGGTAATGTCGCCAGTGACCAGCAGCGTTTCAACCTCCAGTTCGCCGGCCAGCTGCTCGAGCGCCTGTCTGTTCCGGTCAAAAAGACAAAGCTTCATGCCCTTTCGTGCCAGCTCCCTTGCCGCCGCAGCGCCAATACCTCTCGCCGCGCCGGTTATTACGGCAACGTTACCTGTACTGATGACTTTATCGTTCATGATTTCTCCCGTCAGTAATGCGTACCGATAAGAACATAAGAAGAAGTGCTAACAGGGAAAAAGCAGCCCCAACCCACCCCGTAGAGAGCCAGCTTCCTCTCGAAGCGATAACGAAACCGCCTGCAGCTGCGCCAAGCGCATTGGAAATATTAAACGCGCTGTGTGTCAGGGATGACGCCAGAGTCTGTGCCTCACCGGCAATGTTCATCATATGGGCCTGAAGCGCTGGCACGAGCGAAAATCCGCACCCGAGCATAAACAGCACGATGAGAACCGGGGTCTGCAGTGTGCCCGTAAGGGAAAACAGGCCCAGAAAGACGATGTTCCAGGCGATGATGCCAAATATGGATGGGATCAGCGCAATGTCCGCCAGCCTGCCACCGATAATGTTGCCAGCAACCATGCCCGCCCCCCAGAGAACCAGGATCCATGGCACGGCTGAGGTTGAAAACCCGGCAGCTTTCGTCAGCGCCGGGGTGATAAAGCTGTATACGGCAAACATGCCCGCAAAGCTGACTGAAGCGACGGCAAACGTCATTAGGATCTGTGGGCTCTTCAGCGCGCCAAGTTCCTTGAGCGGTGAAGCGGACCTGTCGGCCGCCACGGATGGGACAAAAAGCATAACCATTATGGACGTCAGCACCAGGCCCGCTGCCACCATCCAGAAAGAGATTCTCCAGCCCAGCGTCTGGCCCGCCCATGTGACAAGCGGAACGCCGGCAACGTTCGCTACGGCCAGTCCCAGCATAACGTAACCGATATACCGGGCTTTGTGCTGTGGCGAGACCATTGAAGCCGCCACGAGCGCGGAAACGCCGTACCAGGCGCCATGAGGCATACCAGCAATAAAGCGTGCTGCGAACATGGAATTATAGCCCATGGCCAGAGCGCTCAGGGCATAGCCTGCAAGTGTAATAATTAACAATATCAGCAGAAGGTTTTTACGGGCCCGGCGCGCGCCAAGCACCGCGATCGCAGGGGCACCGACCACCACGCCTGCAGCATAGGCGCTGATATAGCCTCCCGCGGCAGGGATTGAAACGCCGGTTCCCCGCGCAAGATCCGGCAGGAGGCTCATGGGCGCAAACTCGCCCGTTCCGATGCATAATCCGCCCGCGCCCAGCGCAAGCATGGCCGGAAAAAGACCCACAGGTGGATGAATACGTTCATCCTGCCGTGAAAGCGTTTGTTCAGACATTGACTATGACTCCTGATCCCGTTCACTGCCGGGTGCAAAAAAGAAGAACCGCTACCAGTCGGGTAAGGGCTCTCAGCTATGTGCAACTTATGAGTCACAACGTTCAGGAAAGAACGGCAACAGGCAGTGGTATATTGAACTGAAATAAACTATAAACGTCTCCTTTCGGTTATTGATGAATCAGATAGTCAGTAACGATGAGTATTATTCAACAATTCTGTTGCTGGTTTCGCCATGCAGGGTGATAAGCGTTATTTCGGCAGGTTTTCCAAGCCGGAAGGGAAAACCGTTCCAGATGCCGGAACCGTTGCTGACGTAAAGCTTCAGGGGCCCTGCTTCATACAGCCCGGACACAAAACCGTTATTAGCCGATGCGACCAGCCTGTCGAGACCGGCAATCATACCGCCGTGAGTATGTCCGGAAAGCTGAAGGCTAACTCCGCTTTCTGCGGCCTCGTCAGCATTTTCAGGCCTGTGGTCAAGAAGGATGACGGTTTCACCCGGGCGGGAAAACTTCAGGGCCAGGGACAGATCAGGACCCGGCAGGCCGTATGATGGCGCAACGACATCCGTCACGCCCGACAGATACAGCGAGTCGCTGCCACGGCTTATACGGTAACCGGCATTATTAAGAAAATGCATGCCCAGTTTTTCAAAGGTCTGGATCCAGTTTTCAGCGCCGAAGTAATATTCATGATTGCCCGTTACGGCAAAAACGCCGTCCTCAGCCCGCAGCTGTCCAAGCGGCTCAATGTCGGAGAAACGCGCTTCTGGCCAGCCATCAATCATATCCCCGGTAACCACAATCATATTCGCATCGAGCTCACGGGTGCGGGTAACAACATCCTGTATCCAGCTTCGCGGCAGCAGTCTGCTGGCGTGCAAATCCGTCAGTTGAACTATCCGGTAACCATCAAAACGGGGGGACAGGCTCCTGAGCGTGACGTCTATCTTTTTCACTTCAGGAACCGCTGTACCATTTTTCAGGGCCAGCGCTGTGAGCATGGCCGCCAGAACAGGCAGGATAAACCAGAAAGCTGTATGCCATTTCATCCGGCGTCCTGATAACAGTCGGTGCAATATCCAGAACAGGTCACGCAGTACTAACAGGACTGCCATAAAGACGGTCATACCGAAAAACCCGGTAGTAAGCAGCAGCAACGGTTTTGGTATCTCAGGAGAAAACATATTCCCCGTAAATAATTTCGTGATCAGATGAAACTCGCAGGCCACAATCATTGCGCCTGCGACGGCTATTTTTACCGAAACCGGGGCGGGAAGCGGCCTGATAAAACGAAACAGCACGTAAAGCGCTGGAATGAGGGTCCAGATATGAAACACGCGGAAATCTCCCGGGAATTAAAAACTGTTAGTTTGCCGTGGCAGCGGGTTGCAACGTTTTGTTGAATGAATCTAAACTTACCATCCTTCAGGAACGATTTAATGCAATGTCATTTGACATTGCATTGAATTTTAATCAACGGTTTAACGCCATGTCCTCCAGACTGTCTACCACGCTCACCCGAAGCGATCTTGCTGAGCTCAACGCATTTCTTATCACTGAGAAAAGGCGCAGTTTTACTAAGGCCGCCATAGAACTGGGGATCACCACCTCTGCGCTGAGCCATACCATACGCAATCTCGAGACGCGCCTGGGTGTCAGGTTGTTGAACAGAACAAGCCGTACGGTCTCTCCGACCGAAGCGGGCGCAAGCCTTGCTCTGCGTCTTGAAACAGGCTTTAAAGAAATAGGCGACGCGCTTGAGGAAATTAACCGCATGCGCGATCGGCCCGTTGGAAAGCTCAGGCTTAATGTGCTGAGTGACGGAGCACGCCTCATCATGGCGCGACATCTTCCACGCTTTATCAGCAAATATCCTGAAGTGGAACTCGAAATCAGCGTTGATGACAGAATGGTCGATATCGTCCAGGAAGGATTTGATGCCGGGATCCGCTTTGGCGGAACCGTTCCTGAAGATCTCGTTGCAGTCCGCCTGGGGGGAGAACTCAGATGGGTAGCGGTGGCATCGCCACGCTATCTTTATCAACATACTCCCCCTGCCGTGCCTGAGGATCTGCGCCTGCATAACTGCATTCAACTGCGCACCGGGCAAGGCGTCATCTACAAATGGGAATTCCGTAAAGGAGAAGACTATCGCGTAGTTGACGTCAGGGGGCAGCTCTGTGTGAGCGAAACGGCGCTGGCAATTGAGCTGGCGCTGTCCGGCGTCGGTATTGCTTACTGCCTCGAAGACCGGGTGAGTGATTATATTCGTGACGGCAGGCTCAGGATTGTCCTTCCTGAATGGGCTCCTCTGGAAGAGCCGATGTATCTGTACTATCCAGGTCACAGACAAGTTCCCCAGGGATTAAAGGAACTTATCGAAACTCTGAGAGAAGAAATAGAACTAACACATGCAGTTTCAGCCTGAATCAGGCTCAGGGATTCGCAAATCACCTGAGCCTGAATTTCATAACCTGTTACGGATGTTTTTGAAGCATTTCCTTAAGGTTATGACGTGAGGTCGTTATGATAGTCTAGGGATCTTTTGGCGCGTCATGCTCAACAATATACCACTCAACCCCACTGCTTCTCCCCGCACTTTATCAATGCAGCAACAGCTTCTCTTGTCCCTTTGGTTATCTCAAATTGCACAGGGCTACCGGTTTTCTGTTGCAGCACCGTTGCTCTGCTTGAAACCGAGCTACCATATGCAACATCAGATACTTTGAGGTTCACCAGATCGCAGCCTCGTAGCTTACTGTCTAAGGCCATATTGAACAGAGCTAAATCACGCGTTTTACCTTCCAGTTCAAGCCGGATTCGGATCCCCCAGATATGAGATATCTGAAGTGGTCTTTTTTGGCCTATGATACGGTCTTTATTCCACGGTGACGTGTTCATACTCAAATCTCCTGCAATGTGGGAGATTTGAGTATGGTTGTCTCTTATGAGCGAAGAGCAGATGTTTGCATTTTCGCTCATACATCGATAAATGAAATATGGCTTACGGATTACATAAAAAGAGCCCGGTGTAATCGAACAATATAATCTGCAGTCGGATTGGATTGCTTATCGCCCATTCGCTCCTGAATTGCCTGAACAGCAATATCCCGACGCGCAGGCAGCCGTGTTTTTTCCGTTGCGGCGATCGCTGACTTCATTTCATCAAATGTGAGGTCAGTACAGTAGCAAGGTGCACCCGGTTGTTGACGCCATGACTCCTCAACTGTACCTGCATCGAAGGCGTCAAACCCCGTATCACTGACAAGACGCATAATCAATTTTTTGTGCTCTACGATATTCCCTGCCACCGGAATTGAAATACGTCCTGCTGTACCCTCTGCTTTACCTTTTGTAGCGAGAGAATCTGAACCTATTGCATTCCAGGCCTTCACCAGTGGACGGTTCAGGAGATGCGCTACCCACGCGCTTTCGACCTGACCATCTGAGAACCCATCGATGATTCCGTCGCGATGTGGGTAATAGTTCGACGTGTCAGCAACGATAACATGACTGGGTAATGTCCGGATCAGAGGCGCGATATCCGCAACCTTTGCCATAGGTATGGACAGGATGACAACCTGTGCATCCTGTACTGCACTGGCTGCATCGGCTGCTTCAGCGCCCGTTTCAAGCACGTCGGGGGCTATCGTTTCAGGCCCACGTGAATTTGCAACCTTAACGGAGTGACCGGCAGAGGCGAGACTGCGAGCAAGCGTTTTACCGATATGGCCGGTTCCCAGAACAGCAATCCGGTACTTTTCATAATTAATCATAACATCCCCTTTTTGGCTCAGGCCGTTACTGCACGGTTACGTTTAACGATGGCATCATGAGTGAGTTGTTCGCCTGCAGACATAAACTCCTTGATCAACGCATCTCTGTTTAGTGGAGCGCGAGTTTTATCCGCTGCCTTAAGGGCTGCTTCAAGCTCTCCGGTTTTTAGCTCAGTACAGTAGGCTGGCGTGCCGGGCTGTTGCCGCCATGATTCGCTAAGCGTACCGGCATCAACTGCATCGAAACCGGTCTGACTGACCAGTTCTAGTGCAACAGATTTTGCTACCGTACTGTCGCCGGCAACCGGAATAGCGATACGTGAGGGTGAACCGGCAACCAGCCCTTTATCTTTAAGCGTCTCGGCCAGAACAGCGTTCCAGGCTTTGACAAGAGGGCGTTTGACTATTTCACTGGCATACACGCTTTCAGGTTTGCCTTCACGGATCTCTTCAATGTCCCCGTCGCGGAAGGGATAGTAGTTAGACGTATCAATGACGATCACGCTCTCCGGAACATCACGCAAGAGTTCAGCCAGTTCAGCATGCTTATCAAAGGGCGTAGAGAGGATGATGACATCCACATCTCGTACGGCTTCCTGACGCTCAACCGCCAGCGCCCCAGCTCTTCGCGCAATCTCTGCAATTGTTTCCGGTCCCCTTGAGTTAGCCAGTTTGACCTCATGGCCCTGCACAGAGAGCTTATGTGCCAGAGTCGCACCAATGTTTCCAGCGCCAATAATGCCTATTTTCATACCAGTACCTTTTGTCTGAGTGGAGGATGATCAGTTATCAGCGGGATGGGCAAAGTTATTGAGGGTATCTCGTAACTCCTCGAGCTTCGCATCCGATAACTGACAGGCTGATTTGATTTTTTCGGTTACGTGCCACAGCTCGCTTTGCAAAGCGAGCCCGTCATCCGTAAGAGTAATGAGGACTCGCCTTTCGTCAGCGCGATCCCGCATGCGAACTATGCGTCCGGCAGCCTCAAGCCGTTTGAGAAGGGGGGTAATGGTGCCGGTATCCATGCCGAGCTTATTCCCGATATCACCCACGGTGCGTGGGGTTCCGTTAAACAACTCCAGCATGACCAGATACTGGGGAAAGGTTAGCCCCAGCGGGTCCAGCAACGGCTTATGTAACCGGTTCATGCGGCTCGCCGCACCATAGAGGGCAAACGAAAGTTGTGTCCCTATTTCCTGTCGTGACTGCATGCTCATATGCCAATCCGTTATCTTGTAGATGATTATATAGTGCACTAGATAAAACCATATAACAAACTTTTAATCAGTTAAAGAGTGATGAATGAGTAATTCGTGCGGTATGACAATGACAACAAAGCAGGCTGAGAAGTCTCCAGACTGACGGGTACTATCGTTCCAGGCTATTCAAACAGGTCCGCTTCAGGCACAAAGCTGACATCCCAACCTGTATCAGATCATTAAAATTGCCATAAGTTAAGCTAGTAACTCTCTGGTATGACGTAGCGCTTGCGCATCAGGCTGGACAACCAAATTTGATGTTCGCTGAAAGCTGGTTGGTCCCAGGCGCAATGCCTATTGTCAGCTTGCAGGTGAAATAATAACAGAAGGCCTATCCAATGCGTGTTATAAGCGAGTATGAAAACCTCCACACTGGTGGTTGAGAGGCATGGCATGAAATTACGAATCACAAGAGCAATCGGCCTCAGCAAGTTCTCGCCACGTTGGGTTAAGGTTATCTGTTTACGATTAGCAAAAAATGATATTGAGCGCTCCCTCAATGCTCTTCTGGCCAACATTGATGAATCTGAGCTCTCTCCAGAGCAAGTCAAAGCGTTTAGGGAATGCGTTGACAGGATTAACCTGGCACGGGGTAAGGGGATGCAGGCGTGAGCACTTTTAATTAAGCGTTTTTCGATGTTGCTTTGGCAATGATGGCTTTTATCCAAAAAATTCGGCAGGTGAAAAGTAGTCTAAGCGTTTGATAAAAGTTAAGCCCAAACCGTATATGCGCGGCGTGTTTGCTGCGCAGGTATCGCTGACAGGCCGACAGCAGCGGAGCTCTCGAAAGCCACATATGAGCCAATGAAGAGTGATGGGAGCTCATAGGGATTAAACTGTCCACTATGAGCGAAAAACGGACCTTCAAATCCGAACCGGTTCAATTGATTAACCTTGGCTGTCAGTCAAGCCATCGTTAACATGAATCCGATCGAAAATTCCTTATCGCATTTTTACAAATACGCAGTGGCAAGAAAGATAGATTCTGGCTCATGACAAGTTGAGTTGTTCATTTGTATAAAGAAACTTCGCCTTCAGGACGCGTTTTGAACCTGCGATGCATCCACAGGTATTGCTCAGGAGCACGGAGAATTTCACGCTCGATGATCTTGTTCATATAAGCCGCTGCGGCGACCTTATCTTCCCCTGGATAACCTGCCAACGGATTGCTGATATACATGTGATAACCTTTTTTATCGCTACGTCGAACCATGCTAAGTGTGATCAAGTGTGCACCAGCGAGTTTTGACAGAGCATACGTTCCGTTCGTCGTGGCTGCTTTTTTTACCGAGAAAAAAGGTGCAAAAACGCTTCCCTTAGACCCATAATCCTGGTCTGGTGCAAACCAAACGGCTTCACCTGCTTTTAGCGCATGAACAAAACCTGATAAATTACGTCGATTAATCATAGCCTTATTTGAACGCATACGCCCTTTTGTCTGTACCCATTCCATTAATGGATCATTGTGTGGGCGATACGTTGCCATCATAGGATGGCATAACCCCATTACTCTTCCACACAACTCAAGCGACATAAAATGAATCCCGACAACCATTACTCCTTTTGTCGCGCCGGTCAGGTTTTCAAGCCCTTCGACATCAAACCATTTTTTGACTCTCGCATCGCTCCAGAACCAGGCCATTCCTGTTTCCATCAGTCCCAGCCCGAGAGAAACAAAGTTTTTATTGACCATCTGGCTCCGGGCAAACGGTGTCATCTCGGGAAAGCACAGTTCGATATTTCTAATCGCAATTCCTTCCCGGCGTTTCAGAAAGGGTCTGGATATTTTTCCAAGGCCAGAGCCCAGAGTATGTAAAACTGGGTAAGGAAGTTGAACGAGAAGCCACAGCAGACCCAAACCAGACCAGGTAAGCCAGTGGCGAGGATGAAGTAAATTATGAGTAAAAGTCTGTGCCATAAATTTCCTTAATGCTAATGAAGGTTATAACGCAAAAGGAAAACAATGAAGCAATTTGTCTTTAGCGGTACATTTTGTTTTAGACAATTTAAAGTCATCTAAATTCAGAAAAAAATAACTTTGCAATGACTGGTAAAGAATTTAAAGAGTCAGTAATGAATTATAAGCCAGCAAAGTTATTTTGTTATAAATCCATGTTTTATCATTGATACTCAAGAAATTGTCTTCTTGATTCATCATCATCAAGGTACTCAAAAGAAAGAAGCCGAATTTTGGTAAGTTTATAAAACCACTCACAATCGTTTCGTTGAATAATTTCGCCTGGTTTGAAACATATCCCGGATGCCACCCGAATAATCGCATATTTACCATTACTAAACCTGACCCGGTGAATACAGAAAGGTTGGCCAGCCTGCCCGTGACAGCTGTTCGACAGGATATGTCCTTCAATAAAAACAGATTTTTTAGATTTCATTATCATACCCTCGACAACTGCAGTACAGGAGGAACGTTGTCATTTTCCGACATCACTGACGTTACGTGGCAGAAGCCGTTCAGCCGCCGATACACCAGCATTCTGAAGGTCTGAACAACAGTCCGCAGGCAGGGCACTCAAGAACCGCATCTTTTCTTAGTTTACCTGCTTTCTGATCGGCTCTGTATGCGCATACCGGGCAGGCAACATGAACCGGTCTTTCTTTAAAATACCTGAGCCCATTTGTATAAGACATAAATAATTCTCTGAGAAATATAGTAATTATTATACGCTTTAATATAAAAATAACTGGCATAAGTTATGTTAAGTTGTGTCTGAATGAGGTTATCAGATATTGAAAATTGAACGTCTGATTTATGGTACACTACCCTTCCGTGAGAAATTTAAGATGAAATCAGAAGACACCCTTGACTGGTATCCGGCACAACTACCGCCTGTGAAAATTATTCTTGGCGAAGCCGTGCTGGCTGTGGGTAAACAGGGCCGACCGATTAATACCCGCACCTTGCTGGAATACCTTCAGGTCATGCAGGACAAACAAAAAAGGCGGGATGACAAAATCGCCATGCAGACTGCGATTGATGTTCTCAGGGATAATCAGCGCATTAACGGCAGACGTTAATGCACCTCCGGGATCAGTGTCAGTTCTGAATGATCTCAACCGTATGGTTTTGTCCATCATCCTTCAGCGGTATTCTGTCATCAGGGAGGAGAACACCATCCAGCGTCACGCAATATTCTGCATCGCCGCGTGAAACACTAATCTGATAATGGCTTTCACCATATTGATATGCCATAGAAAAAGACGACCACTCATCCGGTAACCTGGCATGAACACTAAAGTCAGTGCCGGAACGTTTTATCCCCAGTAATTCCTCGGTAAGTAAACGCCAGGCCCAGCCTGCGGAACCGGTATACCAGCTCCACCCTGCACGTCCGGTATGGGGAGCGACGCTGTAGACATCAGCACTCATGACATAAGGCTCAGCTTTATAAATCCCGACAGAGTCCGCATTCAGGGTATGATTTACAGGGCTGAGCATTGACCAGAGTTGCCAGGCTCGTTCGGCATTCCCCATTCGGGCAAAGGCCATCACTGCCCAGATGGCGCCATGCGTATACTGCCCTCCGTTTTCCCGCACGCCGGGCAGGTACCCCTGTATGTAGCCCGGATTTGGACCGTGTCCGTCGAAAGGAGGCGTTAACAGTTTGATCAGCCCTCCTTCGTTATCCACAAGGTGCTTATCCAGCGCCTGCATGGCCTTTGCGCACCGTCCCGGGCTCGCGGCGCCGGACAATACAGACCAGCTCTGCGCAATCGCATCAATCCGGCAGTCCTGTGAGGTTTTCGATCCCAGGGGAGTACCATCGTCAAAATACCCGCGCCGGTACCATTCCCCATCCCAGGCGTGGGCTTCGAGATTACTTTGCAGGCGCAGAGCCTGTGAACGGCACATCGCGGCGACGCTTTCATCCAGCCTGCGCTCCGCCAGCGCTGCAAACCGCTGCAAAATGTCGTACAGGAAGAAGCCCAGCCAGACGCTTTCACCTTTGCCTTCGATACCCACCCGGTTCATCCCGTCATTCCAGTCACCAGCCCCCATCAGCGGCAGGCCATGCTCCCCGAAGCGAAGTCCATAGTGAATAGCTTTGACGCAGTGTAACCAGAGTGTCTCTTCGGTGCCGCTGATGACCGGCGTGTCATAGACAGACTCTTCACCAGGCTGAAGCGAGCGTCCCTCCAGATAAGGAATGCGTATTTCCAGTGCATCCATATCCCCCGTCGTTTCAACATAGTGGCAAGCAGCAAGCGGCAGCCAAAGATAGTCATCGGAACAGCGGGTACGCACACCGTTGCCGTGTGGCGGGTGCCACCAGTGCTGCACATCCCCTTCGATAAACTGCCGTGATGCACAGAGTATTATCTGTTCACGCATCCGGTCCGGAGCAGCGTGGCTCAGAGCCAGCGTATCCTGCAGCTGATCGCGAAAACCAAATGCACCGCCAGACTGATAGTAGCCACTCCGGGCCATAAGACGGCAGGCGACCGTCTGATACAACAGCCAGCCATTAACCAGTAAATTTACGGACGTGTCGGGGGTGTTAACTACGATTTTATCGAGAACATTGTGCCAGTGATTATGAATCCGGTTCAGCTCCTGGCGGACCGTATCCTCGTTCATGTAGCGGGCCAGCGTCTCCTGAGCACAGACATCATTCTCCTCTGCGCCGAGGATAAAAATAAACGTCCTCTGGTCCCCGTCAATTAATGTAACCGCCGATTGCACCGCTCCGCAGGGATCCAGACCGGCCCCCGTCTTACCAGAAAGCTTTTGCAGTTTCATGGCCGAAGGGGCGTGAAGGGAACCATTACGGCCAATAAACTCCCGGCGATCCCCTGTCAGAGAACAGTCATTACCGCTGACGGCAAAAAATGCAGTTCGGCCGCCACCATTATCACCATAAAAGTTATTCGCAAGCACCCCGCAGCCGCCGGGCGTTCTGGCCACATGTGTCACAATGTGAGGGGCTGAGCGCGTTCGTGTTTCTCCGAGCGTCCACTCTACATAGCCTGTGACGGAAAGTTGACGTGTCCGTCCCGAAGAGTTGCTGAGCGTCAGGAGCACCAGTTTAACCGGATCTTCTTCAGCAACCAGGACCGTCAACTCGCTGTCTATACCACTCTCACGATGGGCAAAAACGCTGTAGCCAAAACCATGGCGGGTCAGGTAATCACCGTGTCCGCGAACAGGTAAAGCTGTCGGCGACCAGCACTCCCCGCTCTCTTCATCGCGCAGGTAAAATGCCTCGCCGCTGCGATCGCTCACCGGATCGTTCTCCCACGGCGTCAACCGGTATTCATGGGCATTCTCATACCAGGTATAGGCCTGCCCTGCCTCTGAGATCACACAGCCAAAACGAGAATTTGCCAGTATGTTCGACCAGGGAGCCGGTGTAAGCGCATTTTCCCGAAGGACGATCTGATACTCCCGCCCATCCTGAGAAAATCCACCGTACCCATTGAAATGGCATAACTGACTGGTATCAGGGCTCCAGTCCGTATGTTGATTACGGTCGCGCACAGCACGCGGAATGAATGCCCTTGCCGGCGATTTCAGGGTATGAATACGCTGGTTAAGCTGCTCATTAATACCCCCTGCGCGGTCATCAAGATAAAGACAGGCCACGCTCATCAAGAGCAACTTATCCTCAGCGGAGAGATGCTCACCGTTCCGGACAAAAAGCCCGCCCTTTTTATCCAGCAGACTGGCTTCAGACCCGGCATAAATTAACTCCATAATCTGATTTTGTAATCCCTGCTGGTAGCCGCCGGGGCTGTTATTCAGGATAACCAAATCAACATCCAGCCCTTTCTGTCTCCAGTAACGGTGTGCCTGAATCAGTGTGGTCACTGAGGTGATACTTTCCTCGCTGGTTATACTCAGCAGCACTATCGGCAGATCCCCTGAAATTGCCCAGCCCCACAGTCCGGACTGGCCACGCCGGTTGCGGCCGATCGCCTGGCCTTCGGCTCGCAGCTCCTGGACAGGATAAAGCACAGCGCTGGCGAGACTATTGAACAACGTGGCATCATCTTCACTGGCGTTCATCTGGCGCAATACCACCAGACTGTGAGACCAGGCCAGTTCAAAGACGCGATCGGCGATAGGGTAATCGCGATATTTCTCCAGCAACGCCAGGCTCTGCTGACGGGTCTCGCTGATGCCATAAATGATATCAATCGTAACCGGCTGCCCCGGCTGCAGAATGATGGCGTGGCGAATTGCCAGTATCGGATCCAGCACCGAGCCCGACGTGTTGCTTAGCGTCCCTCCCGCCTCTATTGCCAGGGCATTCGCAGGGTTTCTGCCACGTCCAATAAAGCTTGCCCTGTCCGTTTCAAACGACACGTTATGTCGGTTATCGCCGTGCACCACCATCATGTGAAACAGGCAAGGGCCCGGTTCATCCGGTGAGCGCGGGCGCCGGTGGCAAAGAATAGCGTCACGCTCAGGAGCCAGCTCAGTCTGAATAAACAAATTGCTGAATGCCGGGTGTGCCAGATCGCTGAAATCAGGTGCCAGTACCACTTCAGCATAGGTTGTCAGCTCCAGAGAGCGAGGTTTGCGACCACGATGAATCAGTGTGAGCCGTCGCAATTCAACATCATCCTCCGGAGAGATCACCACCTGAGTTTTGACGCTGAGTCCCCCGAAGCTGCGTCTGAATTCTGCCCCCGCATCGGTGAATAACACTTCCTCGTCTTGTCCGCTGGTGTAGCCTGTCGGTTGCCAGGTATTGCTCCACACATCTCCCGTCTGGGTATCGCGGAAGTAGCAAAATGCTCCCCAGTTATCACGGGTGGTATCACTGCGCCAGCGGGTTAGTGCAATATCATTCCAGCGACTGTAACCACCGCCCCCCGCGGTCAACATCAGATGATAATGGCCGTTGGACAGCAGTTGAATATCCGGGGTGGGGGTATCCACGCTATAGAAAATACGGGGTTCATAGCGGACGGGTTTGACCCTGCCCTCATGAGATTCAAAATGACGGCGCGGACTGTACAGATCGACCGCATCCGGCACGCGCTCCTGTAACAGCAGACTCGCTGACCGGAATACCGTGCTGGACATAAAGCGTTCAGTCATGGGGGCGTCAAGCAGCACATGAGCCAGCGCCTGAAATGCCATACCCTGGTGATGCGCCATCCAGGACTGTACCACCGCATAGAGCTGACCGGTTGCAAGACGTGAGGGGGTATAGTCCAGCGCTTCATAAAAACCGTATTCTCCGCGTGCACCATTTTTTTGCAGCCTGAACAGGTTCTCACAGGCTCTCTGTGGGGAAACCATCAGCGCCAGCAGCGTGGCGTAAGGAGCAACAACCATGTCATCGGCAAGCCCCCTGCGCAGACCGAGACCCGGTACGCCAAATGCCTGATACTGATAATTATGCTGAACATCAAAAGCATGATAGCCAGACTCTGAAACACCCCATGGTACCCCGCGTTCTTTCCCCCAGTTAATCTGGCGCATAACCGCCGACTGACTCATTTCATCGAGCAGGCTGCCGGGCCAGGTGGGCATCACCAGATTCGGCATCAGATATTCAAACATGGATCCGCTCCATGACATCAGGGCAGTTTCATTATCAATCGTGGTAAACAATCGACCCAGCGCGTACCAGCTTTTAAGAGGCAGCTGATTAGTCGCAATGGCAAGAAAACTGGTCAGGCGGATTTCAGATGGCAGGAGATCGTAGTGGCTTTTGTCAGGCATATTGGTGTCACAGTTATAACCGACGCTGAGCAGACTGGTTGCTTCACTGTACAGAAAGGCGAAATCCATCCGGGCATGCTCATCCAGCCGCTGTTCCAGCTCGGTGATAATATTGAGTCGCATTCGGGCCTGCTCCGCCACTGACGCCGGAGGCGTTCCTGTACCGGTTAATGTCGGACGGGCAAGCTCGCTCAGCGTCGGCAGCGTCTGTTCATTCCAGGATGCAGGCAACCAGCCAAGCAACAGAGACCACTCATGGCAAAGCTGAACCAGTTGATGCTCCAGATGTCCAGCCCAGCGCATCTGAAGAGGAGATCCCTGATGACATGCGCTGGTCAGATGGTTGCACTGGGTGCGCATGCTTTTCAGTTCGCTGAAAAGCGCCTGCGGAGAGAGCGACACCGCGTTCAGGCAATGCTTGCGCAGCAGTCTCAGGCTGTCAGGTGGGTTCTTACCCCACTGTTTTTCCAGAATATCCAGCGTATCGTTCAGTCCTGCCAGTATCTGTTGGTTGCTTAAAACAGGCTGATGACGCATGGCGGACAGGCCTGCACGAAGGGTCAATAAATGCCCGGCCATATTGCCGCTGTCGACGCTGGAGATATAGCGTGGACTTAGGGGGGCCAGCGTACGGGTGTCATACCAGTTGTAGAGATGGCCCCGGTAGTGCTCCATTTTATCCATCGTGTCGAGCGTGAGCGACACGCGCCGGAGCACCTCTCCGCCAGGCAGGTAGCCAAAGTCCCATGCCGTCAGGTTAGCCATAAGTGAAAGACCAATATTGGTAGGAGAAGTTCGGTGTGCCACCGTCGGTTGTGGTATTTCCTGATAATTATCAGGCGGAAGCCAGTTCTCTTTTGCTGTGGCAAATGTTTCAAAAAAAGCCCAGATTTCACGGCTTGTCTGGCGTAACAGCTGTTTTTGTTCCTGATTAGGCGAAAAAACCTTACGCACGGGCTGGCGACTCAGCCAGCTCATCAGCAGCGGTGCCACACACCATACCAAACCGATCGGTAACGCAATCCCCAGCAGCTGCGGGGCAAATTGTCCGGTCAGTATTGTCAGCGCCACGCCACCGGCAACGTTCAGCCACATCGCCTGATAAAAACGTGCAACAGTGGGTCTGGCCTGACTGCTGTCCTGGCTGTGGCTGACCCACTGGCTGAGGTGACGCCTGCTTATCCCCAGTCGCCATAGCGTCACGGCGATCGCTTTCAGCGAATATCCGGCTTCGTGCGGCAGTATCGCAAAATTAAGGCTGATACCTGACAGACGCTTTAGCGCGCCCGCCCCCACCATTAACAGATGCGGCTTCACGCGGCGACGCAGAGGTTTATGCAGAAGGTCGTGGCTGATGCAGAGGATGGCTGGCAACAGCCATATCAGCAACAGTATGCCCAGCCAGTAAACCGGGTTGGGTACCCAAAGCAGAGCGAAGAACAGCAATATCAGTAAGGAGGGGGCGACCAGACTGCGACGTAGATTATCGAGTAATTTCCAGTAAGAAAGCGCGGTCAGCGGATTCCTGACCCGGGTTCCATCGGCTTTTCTGACGCGTGGTTTTAGCCAGTTAAGCAGTTGCCAGTCACCCCGGATCCAGCGTGAACGTCGTGCAACATCCGACAGATAATTATTAGGGTACTGTTCGTACAGTAACACCTCGCTCAGCAGACCCGAACGTGCATAGCATCCTTCAAGCAGATCGTGGCTGAGTACCAGATTTTCCGGGCAGATGTTGGTAGTGGCCTGCATAAAAATATCAACATCGTAAATCCCTTTGCCCACAAACGAGCCTTCTCCAAAGAGATCCTGATAAATATCCGAAGACATCATCGAATAAGGGTTATTGCCCGGTACGCTGCTGCGCAGGGCTGCGTAACGCCCCTGACCGTTGCGTGGTATCTCCTCCGCAAGACCGGGCTGTAAAATACCGAATCCTTTGACAACCCTCTGGCGTACCGGATCATACTCAGGCGTATTCAGCGGATGCGCCATCGTCGCGATGAGTTTGTGTGCCGTATCGCGCGGGAGCACCGTATCGCTGTCCAGGGTAATGACGTATTTTATGTGACCCGGTAAAAGGTGGGCAGGCATCTCTGCAACGCTGACGAATTGCGTTCCGGGATGGCGCAACCAGCTGTTCAGTAACGCCAGTTTTCCCCGCTTGCGTTCATAGCCCATCCACGCTCCTTCCGAGGGGTTCCATTCAGGCTGGCGATGTAACAGATAAAAACGTGGTCGGCCGGAGGGGTAGCGGCGATTAAGCGCCTGCGTATCGGCGATAGCCTGTCTGAGCAGCGCGTGACTTTCCGGCGAGGGTTCATTTTCAGAATCAGCAAAATCAGTGAGCAGCGCGAACCTGAGATTTTCGTTTTCATTCCCCAACCAGCAGACTTCAAGACTGGTGAGGAGCTGGCTGAAACTTTCGTGGCTGGTCAACATGCAGGGAATGACTAACATGGTGGCACTGTCAGCGGGAATACCGGCTGAAAAATCCATCCCCGGCAAGGGTCGAGGAACGCGAAAACGGGTGGTTGCATCACTGAGCAAATCGCTCATTAACTGAGTTAATGCGATAATCAGAGGTAATATCACCGCGATCAATAGCCAGTCTGCGCCCTGCATGGCGGTTTCGTGCAATATTGCTGCGGTCGCTGCGGTTGTCAGCAACGCCAGGCTTCCAAGCCATGACAGCAGGGTTATTCTGTTGAAACTGTGCCGCAAGCGTATGAGCCTTGAGGCGTCTGCCAGGAGATGAATATCCAGCGCCTGTCGACCTTCGCCCGCAAGATAATAACCAACATGATGTTCCGGTGTATCGGGCGCTTTTTCCTCTGAAAGCGCCAGCACCTTCTCAGCAACCTCAGGCTCGCTGAGACCGCTGTCCCTGGCCAGAACCTCAACTACGTGCCGGTAATGATCCCGGGTATTGAAGTGCATCCGGGGATAGATGCCGGCAGGATCATTGCGTAATGCCTGTTCGACAACGCTTATCGTTTCGGCGAAATCAGCCCAGTCCGTTTCACTCAATAAACGCAGGCCCGCGATGCTGTTACTGACGGACAGCTGGCTGGCGGCAAGCTGCTGATTGAAACTATGTATGAGAACGTCAGTGGTGATCCCCTGTTCCCGAAGGCACTGATCAACCCAGGTCAGAGGTAACGACAGCGCGTTGCCATGCCCCTGCAGGCGCCGCACCAGCTCTGCGACAAACGCACTGGTTAACGGAGGTCGGGAGCGCGCCATATCGGCAACCACCATGATTAAATCACCAGGCGCACTCTCTGCGCATTCGACAATCCTTGTTATCCACGTATCAGCAAGGTTTCTGTCCTGCTGCGCTTTTATCACTTCCATACTGATACGACGAAGATTTTCAATCAGCGCAAGGCGCAGCATTCCCGGTAACGCCCAGACTTCACCCAGCGTCAGCGGCGTCACCTGTTGATAGGCAGTGAGATAGCTGGTCAGGCTGGCGGCATCCCAGCGGCCATCGCCGTGAGCAATGGCCTCTGATGCAATATGATAAATTCGTGGGCAATTCAACGGCGATACAAGCGACGGAAGACCTTTGCCAAAGCTTTTCGGCAGATGCTGGCGGACAGTGCGGATTTGTTCCTCAATCAGATAATAATTGTCCAGCAGCCATTCACCGGCGGGCATGATACTGGTCTTTTTACCCGCGTTAAGCTCATAGCAGTTTTGGGTAATGACGGCCTCATTGTCGCCAAGCCGTTTCAGAAGATAATAAGGATGCCTATCCGGTGATACTTTATGAGTCCGCGCCAGCTTCTGGCCGTAGCGTTCCATCTGGACGGTCGAAAAGAGTTCCGACCGCGGCGAGCTTTCACCGGCAGGATCGTTCGCCGAAAACGTTATGTTTTCGGCAGCATTCATCAGAATACGGGAGCGGTTAAACCACGCTCTGGGGATCATTTTCATAGCATTGCTCTGATGCGACGTTAGCGCGCAGGAGCAGTTGCGAAATCAGTTCAGAAACGTTCTCTCAGGATGGGCGTCAGGCATCAGGGATTTAACAGCTGCCGGAATCTAACATAAGTATAGGACATGAGCTCTGTTCTGCGGTTTTGGTCGAGCTAGCGTCGGGAGATAAACAGAGCCTTACATCCGGGGCAAAGCATGGTCTGGTTGAGCCGGATTTTTGACAACGGTTGTACTGATTTTAAGCCACAAACAGGACAGGCAGCAGTGGCAGTAGACGCACTGCTGAAGAATTTCATTGCGTAATTGATAACAGACATAACCATTAACCTTTCAATGAATGAGCTTCACCGTACCACATGTGGTTAAGTTTTAATCTATCTATTTTGACACACTGAAAATCAGGAAAGATAAATGTTCGCAGCCACAGGCCCCCTGAGACCGTTTATCCGGCAAAACTCTATGCGGCTTCCAGGGATGAGTAATTCTGATTCGCGAGAGTTAACGGCTGAAATGTGAAGCAGAACGTCTTTTCGTCCATCAGATGGGATGATGAGGCCTTTACCACTAAGAATATCAAAGCTTTTGACAATTCCTGTCATTTTATGGGACAAGTCAATTCCTTATTGAAAACACGTAAAGACTATACATTGAAAATGGCATTCAGCCACTTTTATTTTCCCTACAGGACCTCTGGACGGCTAAAAGATAATTTGCTTATATCGATTCACTGTGCCTTAATGAATCCCATCAGTTCGATGTACTAATGAAAGTTAGAAATTTTCCGGGCAGTTCTCATTACCAGGCGCTATCGTTGATATCCCCTCTTTTGAGTCCATATGTTTAATCCTATACGTTTACTATCAATACAATCATGTATAACGGAGTCAGTATGACCTCTAGAATTATGGGCCTGGTTAAATGGTTTAACGAAGACAAAGGTTTTGGCTTCATCTCTCCTCTTGATGGCAGCAAAGATATCTTTGTCCATTTATCTGCACTTGATGGCGACAACTTTAAAACTTTATTTGAAGGTCAGAAAGTTGAATTCGCCATTCACCGCGGAGACAAGGGTCCTGCTGCTGCAAACGTAACACTTTGCGATAAATAAATCATTGTGGGTCTGCGATAACGATGAAGGATTATTCCTGAGTAGACAGATCCATAACTTAAATCAGATGAAAGTCGTTTATTCATAATATCTGATCAGCATATTTTTCAAAATTATGAGTATGCCAACCGATGTGATGAAGTGCAGTACTACTGCATAAAAAGTCTCAAAGCACAAACTAACCACATGTTAAATAAGAAGTGCGTAATGGCTTTGACCTTAATGGCATCTGCCAGTTAATATCCACGAGAGAACAGGGTAATAGAATATGACTAAAGTCCTTGTTTTCTTTAATGCTGAATCCTGTAAAGTCATGACCGTTCTGGAAGGTATATCCTCTATCAGGCAGGAATATCCAAACGGTGAAGAAACACATCTTCGGATTATGTCTGCAGGTTTTCCTTCCTTAACTGGCGATCATGGTATTGTTTACGTGGCTACTGACAGGGAGTTAACCTCACAGGAGATACTTGATGCGGCCAGGAAATATTTATAGCATTTTTGTCATGCTCTCTGCTCCACGTTTAATTGCATGCTTACCCTATTTATCAGAATCGAACAAAAAATGAGTTGAAAACATTTATGGCCTGCTAACAGCAGGCTTTTTTTTACATTACACTTTTTTAGAAACACCTCTATAAAGAGAGAGTAATTCGCTACCTTCTGACAAAATGCAGGTGTCTCTCCCCTGCGTGCCATCTTGCCATTTGTGAAAAACCTTGTTAAGTGGCGGCGCTGTCTCTCCTCATTTTAAATCTCATCAGGTGTGACTGAAGCAATAAGTTATGAGGATATAAAAAGGCTCTCCGGATGACTCCTGGCATCATAGTTTTAAGTACCTTCAAAAATGCATGGACATTTCGTAGGAGTTGTAATTTAGTTCTTGCACATTCTTCTTAATTTTCTCTTGCGACAAGAGATTTATATAAGTAGTCTAAACCTCGTTAATAACAATATGTCCCAATCGCATTAAAATGCTCAGTAAGAAAAATCGGGTCGATGAGCAACCGTCGACATTGGTATTTGCTGAACAACAAAAAAACTTTAAAAGGTCTCTTTATGTCAGATGCTCTAACACAGTTAAACAATATCCGTACCTTACGTTCTCAGACTCGTGAAATGTCATTAGATGTACTGGAAGATGTTCTGGAAAAGTTTAAAATTATTCTTATAGAACGACGAGAAGAAGAGACATTACGTCTTGCAAATGAAAGTCAGCGCCGCGATAAACTGGAAACACTTCGTCAGATGATGCTTGATGAGGGTATCGACCCCTCCGAACTTTTAGCTGCTATTGGCTCTCCGGGTAAGGCTAAAAGGACGCGCTCCCCCGCCCCGCGAAGTATCGATATACTAACGAAACTGGAGAGTCAAAAACATGGTCAGGTCAGGGGCGAATGCCGAAGCGGATCTCAAATCTGATTGCTGAAGGTGGGGAATTAAAAGATTTTGAAATCAGCTAAAAAGAGCCGGGTAAAACCCGGCTCTTTTTTGTAAATGCCGCAAGTTGCCTTAGAGAATAGTCGAGAAACATTTAGTTCCGTCGATGTAGCCGAGGCGCTGTTTAAAATCACAGTGCTGCTTAAGGGACAAACCGGTTATCTTGCAGATCGCTACAGCGAGTGAAAAGAGAGCCATCAGGAGCTTTCATTCCGAGTCAATCAGGACAAAAAATAACGTATGTTCTTCGTGAATCCATACTGCATGAGCTTAACAACGTATGCCATTGGCACTAAGTGGACGTAGAGAAAGTTCGCTTGGTCCGAGACGAAGTACGGTGAATCGAAATTCATCAAAACAGTCGCAATGCTGCTATTCGGGATTGGTTCATGAAGTAAATTTTTTGGCAAAATGGACAAGGCTGATAAATATCATACAAAAACAATGCATTATAAAATATGCTCTCTATGAACAACATTTGTGATCAACATAAGTTAAATT
>NZ_JABXOU010000014.1:0-15683 GCF_014103035.1 Enterobacter sp. RHBSTW-01064
AAGCGCCACCGGGCAATGTTTACAGCATCGATACCACCCGCTTTAACAGACGAATTCGCGGGACAATCGACGCTTTATCCAGCCATTCCGCAGGGCTGTGGAACCCGGCGCCAATCGGCCCCAGGCCGTCGAGCGTCGGGATGCCCAGCGCGGCGGTGTGGTTGGCGTCGCTGCCGCCGCCGACCGCCTGCCAGGTAATGTCGATACCCTCCGCTTTTCCTGCCGCTTCAACCTGCTGCATCAGGGCCTGAGTCGCTTTACTGGTTGCCATCGCCGGTTTGTGATTCACCCGCGCAAGCGTAGTGGTCACGCCGTCTAAAAAGCCTTTTTCACATAACGCCTCCAGCGCCTGATTCACCCGGTCGTACTCGTCGTTTTCCCAGAAGCGAACGTCCAGTTCTGCCACGGCGCTGTCCGCGACCACGTTGGCCGCGCTGCCGCCGTGAATCACCCCGACGTTGAGCGTGGTGCCGCGATCCCAGTCGGTTAGCGCATTAATCGCGATGATGCTGTTGGCGAGGGCAGTAATTGCCGAACGACCTTTCTCCGGGTCGTTGCCCGCGTGTGCCGCCACGCCGCTGAAGGTGAGGTGATAGCCCGCCATGCCTTTACGCGCTTTTACCAGCGAGCCGTCGGCGCGGGCGGCTTCGCAGACCAGCACGCAGCGGGAACGCTTAGCCAGCTCACCAATCCACTCGTGGGAATGCACCGAGCCGGTCTCTTCGTCCGGGTTCATCGCGACGGCAATCGCGAGACGATCGTTGTCTGCGGCGTCGAGCCCGCGCATCGCCCACAAAATATTCAGAAGTCCGCTCTTCATATCCGAGACGCCGGGGCCGTACAGGCGGGTATCGTCCTCGCTCATCGGGCGCTCGGCGACGGTGCCGGGGGCAAATACGGTATCCAGGTGCCCGACCAGCAGCACGTCAAAGCGTTCGGCCTGCGGTTTGTTGCTGACGAATACGCCGGGGCCCACCTTATCGCCCAGATTAACCTGCTCGGTGTGCCAGCCTTCGCGCTGCCAGAGCTGCTGTATGATGCCTGCCACGGCGGCAACGCCCGCAATAGTCTGGGTGCCGCAGTCTACGTTCACCAGGGATTTCAGCTCTTCAATATAGTGGTCAAGATTCATGTTCACGTCCTGTTCAGAGAATAATGCGCATCAGCAGCATGGCTAAAAACGCGTTGACTACCGAGATGGCGATCATCAGCGGGATACGTTTGGCGCGGGTGCCGATCACGCCCAGAATGCGGCCCAGATACTGCACCTGCGAGCCCATCAGGTAGATGGCGGGTGCCAGGATCGCCAGATGCTCGCCAGTGATAATGCCTTTATCAAACAGGCCGATGGCGACGCCTATCCCGCCGCCCATCGACATCCAGCCGCCAATCAGCACGGCGGCGGCCTCACCCGGCAGGCCGAACAGGCCCATCAGCGGTGAGAAGATCATGCCCAGCCCTTTCAGGGCACCGGTAATTTCCAGCGCTTTGATGATGATAAACGCCATCACCACGTTGGGCAGGGTGCTGCTGGTGGCAATGCTCCAGCCTTTGCGCGCGCCTTCGACGAAGACATCGGTAATCACGGGGTTAGACTGTGGGGCACTCATGCGGCGTCTCCTTTATGGGTGAAGGACAGGATTAATCGCAGCAGATTTGCGCCCACGATTTTCATGATGAACATGACGGCGATACAGGCTCCGATGGACGTGGGAACCGCCGCCGTGCCGTCAACGGCGACCAGCGTGAAGAGGATCGCCCCGGAAGAGAAAAAGTTGGTGATCATCGCCCCGGCGGAGAACTGGAACATGGCGAAAACGTCTTTCTCTTTTTCGCTGATTTGCCCTTCGTCTGACAGATTACGGGTCAGCGACGCGCCCACGTCGGTGCTTTGCAGGCTGCCAATCAGCGCCAGCCCGGTGGTGCCGGGAATGCCCAGTAGCGGGCGCAGCAGAGGGGTTAAGAGTTTGCGGGCGGCACGCAGCGCGCCATAGTGTTCCAGCACGTTGATCATCCCCAGCGCGAACATCACCGCGGGAATTAAACCGAGCGCGAAGAGAAACCCGTCCATCGCGCCGCTGCCGCCGGTGCCGCGAAAGGCGCTGCTGGCTGTGGTTAACGTACCGTCATCCAGACTGGCTTTACTGACCACTTTGCCAAACGCGCCGTTGAGGGTGGTGAAATCAAAGACGCCGTACCACTCTTTTCCGCCTAACAGGCCGGAGAAGAAAACGGCTGCAAACGCCAGGGCGAAGTACGCGCCCGGCCCGACCTTATGATCCTGAGGTACAGAACTGTTCATATCCTTTTCCTTGTATGTACGCGATTGCGCAGGATCATTCTGGCGAGGTTATGAGCAAAAAAAATGATACAAATCATTCCGTAAGGCGGCGCAGGGATGAAAAAGGCAAAAGTGTGACCGAGGACGTCACGAAAGTGATCGGCTTAACAATGTGGTGTAAATGTCTGGTTTGACCACGCATTATTGCGTTTCAAAGTTGTTAAATTTTTCCGGTTGTTCTAGAAACAAAATGTAACATCTCACTGTTTCACAACAACGGATAACCACTATGAACAACTCAGGGAAATACCTTACATGGGCAGGGCTCTCCGTTGTGGGAGCCTTTGCCCTGGGCTATATCGCCCTCAACCGGGGGGAACAGATCAATGCGCTCTGGATCGTCGTCGCCTCCGTCTGCATTTATCTGATCGCGTACCGTTTTTATGGCCGCTATATCGCGAAGAACGTATTAGGGGTTGATGCGACGCGCATGACGCCTGCCGTCCGCCATAACGACGGGCTGGACTACGTGCCGACCGACAAAAAGGTGCTGTTTGGCCACCACTTCGCGGCGATTGCCGGCGCGGGCCCGCTGGTGGGGCCGGTGCTGGCGGCGCAGATGGGCTACCTGCCGGGGATGATCTGGATCCTCGCGGGCGTGGTGCTGGCGGGGGCGGTGCAGGACTTTATGGTGCTGTTCGTCTCCACCCGCCGCGACGGTCGTTCGCTGGGCGAGCTGGTGAAAGAGGAGATGGGGGCAACCGCCGGGGTGATTGCGCTGGTGGCGACCTTTATGATCATGGTGATCATCCTCGCGGTGCTGGCGATGATCGTGGTGAAAGCGCTGACCCACAGCCCGTGGGGGACGTACACCGTTGCCTTCACCATTCCGCTGGCGCTGTTTATGGGGATCTACATTCGCTATCTGCGCCCGGGGCGCATTGGTGAAGTGTCGGTGATTGGTCTGGTGTTCCTGGTGTTCGCCATTATCTCCGGCGGCTGGGTGGCGGAAAGCCCAACCTGGGCACCGTTCTTCGACTTTACCGGCGTGCAGCTGACCTGGATGCTGGTGGGCTACGGCTTTGTGGCGGCGGTGCTGCCGGTGTGGCTGCTGCTCGCTCCGCGTGACTACCTCTCCACCTTCCTGAAAATCGGTACCATCGTCGGGCTGGCCATCGGCATTCTGATTATGCGCCCGACCCTGACCATGCCTGCGCTGACCAAATTTATTGACGGCACCGGCCCGGTCTGGACCGGTAACCTGTTCCCGTTCCTGTTTATCACCATCGCCTGCGGTGCGGTGTCTGGCTTCCACGCGCTGATTGCCTCCGGCACCACGCCGAAGATGCTGGCGAATGAAAATCAGGCCTGCCTGATTGGCTACGGCGGCATGCTGATGGAATCCTTTGTCGCCATCATGGCGCTGGTCTCGGCCTGCATTATCGATCCGGGCGTGTACTTCGCGATGAACAGCCCGATGGCGGTGCTGGCACCGGCCGGCACCGTTGACGTGGTGGCGTCCGCCGCACAGGTGGTGAGCGGCTGGGGCTTTGCGATTACCCCTGATACGTTGACGAGCATCGCCAGTGAAGTGGGCGAGCAGTCGATTATCTCCCGTGCGGGCGGAGCGCCGACGCTCGCGGTCGGCATGGCGTATATTCTTCACGGCGCGCTGGGCGGGCTGATGGACGTGTCGTTCTGGTATCACTTCGCCATCCTGTTCGAGGCGCTGTTTATCCTGACGGCGGTGGATGCGGGAACCCGTGCGGCGCGCTTTATGCTGCAGGACCTGCTGGGGGTAATCTCCCCGAACCTGAAGCGTACCGATTCGCTCCCGGCTAACCTGCTGGCGACGGCGCTGTGCGTGCTGGCGTGGGGCTACTTCCTGCACCAGGGCGTGGTCGACCCGCTGGGTGGGATTAACACCCTGTGGCCGCTGTTTGGTATCGCCAACCAGATGCTGGCAGGCATGGCGCTGATGCTCTGCGCGGTGGTGCTGTTCAAGATGAAGCGCCAGCGTTACGCCTGGGTGGCATTAGTGCCAACCGCATGGCTGCTGATTTGTACCCTGACGGCAGGCTGGCAGAAAGCCTTCAGCCCGGACAACAAGGTGGGCTTCCTGGCAATCGCCAACAAGTTCCAGGCGATGATCGACAGCGGTAAGATCCCGGCGCAGTACACCGAGTCGCAGCTGTCGCAACTGGTGTTTAACAACCGTCTGGACGCCGGGCTGACTATCTTCTTTATGGTGGTGGTCGTGGTGCTGGCGTTGTATTCTCTGAAAACCGCGCTGGCGGCGTTGAAAGTCGACAAGCCAACGGCGAAAGAGACACCTTACGAGCCAATGCCTGAAAACCTGGAAGAGATTGTCACCCAGGCCAAAGGGGCGCATTAACCTGTGTGCCGGGTGGCGCTAGCGCTTACCCGGCCTACATTTCCTGTGAGACCAGAATTATGTTCGACACCCTCTCCAAAGCAGGTAAATACCTGGGCCAGGCCGCCAAAATGATGATTGGCGTGCCGGACTACGACAACTACGTCGAGCATATGCGCGTCAACCATCCGGACCAGACGCCCATGACCTATGAAGAATTTTTCCGCGACCGCCAGGACGCCCGCTACGGCGGCAAGGGCGGGGCGAAGTGCTGTTAACCCTCTTTCGGTAAGTAGAGGCTGATTTGCTCCTGCTTGCAGCCGTAAATGGCTGCCAGTTTTTCACGGGTGCGCTTTTGTGGGCGAGAGTCCAGGGCTTCCAGTTGTGACACGGCGGACTGGCTGATGCCGAGTTTCTCCGCCACCTCCTGCTGGGACATGCCGCGCAGGATGCGCCACGCGGCCTGCAGGCTGACGTTCTGCCAGGTCATGATGCTGCACACTTCTCCAGGCAACTCCACGTCATCCAGACTATCGTGTTCGACCTCAATATCCTCCAGATCGTCGTCGGTTTCGTCGTCAATTTCTGCCATCTGTAAGAGCATACGAAAATATTCGTGATAGGGAATAACGACGTACTGCGTTTTCCCGTTATCGTCCTTGATTAGCTGTACAGCCATAGTTGGCACTCTCCTCATGCAGGTAAGTCGTTGAAGTTCTGCGCTTGACGGCCAAAACATAACAATGGTCATCGGGAACGTCCCGAAGCGTATAGACGATGCGGTAATCGCCTACGCGAAGCCGGAAATGATTTTCTGTCGTCGATATTTTTTTGATATCGGGCCGGGGAGCCGCGCGGTCATCCAGCTCGGAGAGCTTTACCTCAATGCGACGCTGATACCGCTCGTCAATCTTTGAAAACGCCTTCTTTGCACCATTGGACCAGACAATCTTCATCCGTACCTCCACTGTACGCCCACACAAAATATAAGGAAATAATAAGGCTATTAGATAAATTCCGAATTTCTAATGGGGTACTGTAGAGCGGCGAAAAAACGGGAGAAAGCGGCAAAATGCGAATCGTCGAGAGCGCTCGAGAAGGCCTCTGTCGGGCGACAGAGGCTTGCAGGAAAAATGCGATCAGGCGTTCAAACCACCGTCCACGTCCAGGCCGGTACCGGAGATCTGCCCGGCAGCCGGGCTGGCAAGAAACGTGACCGCCGCTGCGACGTCTTCCGGCTGACCGTAGTGGCCCAATGCAATAAGCTGACGCTGAGAGTCAGCCTGGTCCCCGTCCTCCGGGTTCATATCGCTGTTGGTGGGGCCGGGGTGGACCAGATTAACGGTAATGCCGCGCGGCCCTAAATCACGGGCCAGCCCGCGGGTGAGGGAGTTGAGGGCCGATTTGGTCATCGAGTAGACGGCGATACCCGGCTGCGCCACGCGGTTTGCCAGACAGCTGCCGATGTTGATGATGCGCCCGTCGTCGGACATGTGCACCAGCGCCTCCTGAATGGCGATCACCACGCCGCGGATGTTGACGTTGATAAGGGCGTCGATGTCCGCCAGCGTCATGGACTCCAGCGGGCCGCCGCGCGCGATACCCGCGTTGTTAACCAGAATGTCCAGCCCGCCGAGGGAACGCGCCGCATGGGTGACGGCATCCTGAATCGCCTGCGCGCTAGCGCTGTCCGCCTGCACGGCTTCGCTGTGTCGTCCCAGCGCCTTAATCTCATCTGCGACCGCCTGGGCTTTATCGGCCGATTTTTCATACGTAATAATCACATCCGCACCGGCGCGCGCCAGCGAGAGTGCAATTGCCCGACCCAACCCGCGGCTGGCGCCGGTAACCAGCGCCTTTTTACCTGTTAAATCGATCTGCATGATGACCTCGTTGCAAGAGTAGAAAGAATCATCATTAGGTATAGCCTGTCGGCGCGATTAACGGCTGAAGGATTCTACTTTCTCAAACGCGGCGCGCAGAACGTCAGGCGTTAGCGCAACCGGCAGATAGTGAATTGACTCCACCGGGCGCAGGGTGTGGGCAATGACCTTATCCAGCGCTTCCCGGTTATTAATGTCGACGTCCAGAGCGCGAAGCGTGGTCGGCAGGTTAAAACGCCGGTACGCCGTCACCAGCTGCGCCAGCACATCGTCCTGACCGAGCAGGGCGCTCTGCACCAGAATCCCGTAGGCTACCTTGGTGCCGTGCAGGTATTTTTCCGTCTGCGGCAGCACGGTTAAGCCGTTGTGAACCGCATGCGCTGCCGCCACGCGCGTATAGCGTTCGCCCAGACCGCCGACCATCCCGCCACCGGCAATAATCGCATCCACCACGTCCCGGAACGCCTGAGTCTGATCACCGCGCTGCTGGTCGGCTAGCGCCTCTTCGCTGCGCGTCAGCAGCACGTCGCGGATCGCCAGCGCGCTGTTGATGCCGAGCCGCACGGTCAGCGGCAGGTTCTCCGGCTCAGGCGCCAGCACCACCGCTTCGTACCACTTCGCCAGCGTATCGCCGATGCCTGCCAGCAGATATTCCGCTGGGGCGTTAAGGACGATCTGCGGCTCCACCAGCACCAGGAAGTTGGCGTCGTCGAAGATCTCAAAATGCAGCGCCTGACCGGCATCGTTGTACCAGACGGAGAGCGGAGTCCACGCCGCGCAGGTGGCGGCAATGGTGGGGATGCCCACGAACGGCACCCCTAAGCGGCGCGCCACGGCCTTCACGGTATCTATCACCGCGCCGCCGCCGACGCCAATCACCACGCTGGCATCGCTGCCGGATTCATTCACCAGATGGCTGACGTCGCGCTCGCTGCAGTGGCCCTTAAACAGCAGGTGCTTCGCGCCCGGCGCGTTAAAGCTCTCCGGCAGGAAAGGACGCGCGCCTTCGATAGCGCGCTCGCCGTAGATCCACACCGCGCGGGAAAGCTGTTCCGGGGTAAAGAAATTTTCCAGCTGCGCAAGGCTTCCGGGGTGAGAGAAGTAGTTCGCCGGGCCAGGCACGACGTGGATATCAGTGTTGCTCATGGTGTTGTCCTTTTTTAGCAAGCGCTAACCCGATGTTATGTCTGGACATCCGGATGGCTAATAATATTTCGCTTTATCTTATGCCTTTTCCGTCGTTGTCAGTCAACCGGAGCTGTGAAAAATTCGATAAATCAGAAGAGTAATGAAGGATTTACGCGGATGGTTTCCAGTCGCCTTGAGATGCGCGGTATCAGCCTGGCCTTTTCCGGCTTTCAGGCGCTGTCGCGCGTGAATTTCACCTTAACCGGCGGATCCGTACATGCGCTAACTGGTGCCAACGGTGCGGGGAAATCGACCCTGATGGCGGTGCTGTGCGGCACGCACAACCACTATGAGGGTGAGATCAGCATTAACAACCAGCCGGTGACGATCCGCGAACCGCTTGATGCCAAACGGCTGGGGATCCACCTCGTGCAGCAGGAGGTGGACGTAGCGCTGATCCCGGGGTTGAGCATCGCCGAAAACATCATGCTCGACCAGCTGGCGCTGCCGGGGCATCGCTTCAACTGGCGCGCGACCCGCCAGCAGGCGAGACAGGCGCTGGCGCAGCTCGACGTGACGCTGGACGTTCGCCGTTCCATCGACGGCTGTTCGCTGGCCGAAAAGCAGCAGATTTTGCTGGCGCGGGCGCTGTCCCACCACTGCCGTTTTTTGATTCTTGATGAACCCACCGCGCCGCTGGACGCGCACGAGAGCGAGCGCCTGTTTGCGGTGGTGAGACGTTTAAAGCAGCAGGGCATCGGCGTGGTGTTTATCTCCCACCGCATTCACGAGCTGAAGGCCATCTGCGACACCTTAACGGTGCTCCGCGACGGCAAGCTGATCGAGTCCGGCCCGATGGCCGATCTGAGCGGCGAAGCGATCGTCGAGAAGATGCTCGGACACGTGCTAAGCGATATCTACCCGCCCGCGCGGCCACCGCACGGCGACGAAACGCTGCTGCGCGTTGAGGGGCTTCACGATGACGCGCTGCTGAAAGATATCTCCCTGCACCTGCGCAAAGGCGAAATCCTCGGCATCGCCGGGCTGGCGGGCGCAGGGAAAACCGAACTCTGCAAGGCGCTGTTTGGTGCCAGCAAAAGCCGCGTGGCAAACGGAGAGTTGAATCATCAATCCTGGCAGCCGCGCGACCCGGCCGACTCCGTGCTGCGCGGGCTGGCGCTGGTGCCGGAGGAGCGCCGCAAAGAGGGCATTTTTATCGACGAGCCGGTGAGTATGAACCTTGCCGTGTGTGCCGATAACAGCTTTTCGCGCTGGAGCCTGTTTGGCCATCGTCAGGCGTGGCGCTGGGCGGAAGAGGTGATTGCCCGCGTCGGCGTTCGGGCGCGCGGGCCGGGGCAGATCCTGCGCCGTCTGTCCGGCGGCAACCAGCAGAAGGTCGCCATCGGCAAATGGCTGCGCAATGACGCCAGCGTGCTGATATTCGACGAGCCGACCAAAGGCGTGGACGTGAAGGCCAAAACCGACCTGTTCCAGCTGATTGACGGCCTGGCGCGCGAGGGCAAAGGGGTGATTTACGCCTCGGGCGAATTTGCCGAGCTGGTCGGGCTGTGCGACCGCATATGCGTGCTGTGGGACGGGCGCATCGTGGCGGAAATCGCCGGGGCCGAGGCCCGCGAAGAGACACTACTTTATTATTCAACCGGAGGAACGGCGTCGTGAGCAAGGCCCTTTCAGTGAACGCGGCGGCGTCTGGCCGCCAGCAGATTTTCGATTTTCTCTACAGGTGGGGCATGCTGTTGACCGTCGTCGCGCTGGTGGCCGTCTTTGGCCTGGCGTCGGACAGCTTCCTCGATCCGAACAACATCATCAATATTCTGCGCTCGATTGCCATCGTGACGGTGATTGCCATTGGCGTGTCGATTTCATTGACCATCGGCGGGTTCGATCTCTCCGTTGGATCCACCGCCTCGCTGGCGAACGCGCTGGTGATTTCGCTTTTCGTCTGGCACGGATTCGGCACCACCGAGTCGATTCTGATCACCCTCGCGCTCTGCACGCTGGTGGGGCTGTTTAACGCTTTTCTGATCGTCATCCTGCGTATTCCGGACATGCTCGCGACGCTTGCCAGCCTGTTTGTGATCCAGGGCGTGGCAATGACCTACAGCTACGGCGGGTCGATTACCGAGAACATGGTGCTGCCGAGCGGCGACATGGCGGAAGGGACCATTCCGGCGGCGTTCAGCCTGCTGGGGCAGGTGCCGACCATTGTGATCGTCATGCTGGCGGTGACTGTCCTTGCGCAGCTGGGGTTGTCTTTGACCACTCACGGACGCCGGATGTACGCCATCGGCGGCAACCCGGAAGCGGCGCGTCTCTCCGGCATTCGCACCACGCGCTACAAGGTGGCGGCCTACGTGATCGCCTCGCTGCTGGCGGGACTGGGCGGAATTTTGCTGGCTTCGCGTATCGGTTCGTCGCAGGTGAATGCGGGCGGCGGATACCTGATGGACGCGGTGGCGGCGGCGTGGATTGGCTTCTCGCTGGCAGGCTCAGGCAAGCCGAATGCGCTGGGAACCCTGGTCGGGGCGGTCATTCTCGGCGTGCTGTCGAACGGGCTGGTGATGCTCTCGGTGCCGTATTACGCCATGGACATTATAAAAGGGCTGGTGCTTGCGGTAGCGCTGGCGATTACCTACATACAAAAACGCTGACAACACAACGGGATAAAAAATGAAAAAGATTGCACTCTCTTTGGTGGCACTTGGGTTGCTCACGGCTCTGCCAGGCTTCGCGGCTACGCCCGCGCCGCTTCCGGCTGCCATTGCGAACCATGACGGCCCGATCCGCATCGCGGTGATCCGTAACCTTGGCTCAGACGACAACACCACGCAGTTTATTGCCGGGGCAATTCAGGAAGGGAAGAAGCTCGGCTTTAAGGTCAGCACCTTTTTAAGCAACGGGGACGATGCCAAATTCCAGGACTTCGTGAACCAGGCGATCAGCCAGAAATATGACGGGATTATCCTGTCTCAGGGGCGCGATCCGTACTCCACCGCGCTGGTGAAGAAAGCGGTGGATGCCGGGATCAAAGTCTCGGTATTTGATACCGCCGTTAACGGTGAGATCCCGGGCGTGACCGTCACCCAGCAGGACGATGCCTCCCTGACCAACCTCTCCTTCGGCCAGCTGGCGAAAGATTTCAACGGCAAGGCCAATATCGTCAAGCTGTGGGTGGCGGGCTTCCCGCCGATGGAGCGTCGTCAGGCGGCGTATAAAGCGCTGCAAAAGCAGTATCCGGACATCAAAGAGCTGGAGTCTATTGGTGCGGTCTCGTCTGACGTGCAGGGTGATACCGCCAACAAGGTGGGCGCGATCCTCGCGAAATACCCGAAAGGCAAAATCGACGCCATCTGGGGCACCTGGGACGCCTTCAGCCAGGGCGCTTATAAGGCGCTGAAAGAGAACGGCCGCACCGAGATCAAGCTCTACAGCATCGACATCTCCAACCAGGATCTGCAGCTGATGCGCGAACCGGGCAGCGCGTGGAAGGTGAGCGTGGCGGTGGATCCGAAGCTGATTGGCGCGACGAACGTGCGTCTGGTGGCGAACAAGATTGCCGGGGAAGCGACGCCTGCAACCTACGATTTCAAAGCGGCCGCCATTCCGCAGGCGCTGCTGATCGCCCAGCCGGGCCCGGTGAACGTGGCGTCTCTGGGAAAAATCATTCCGGGCTGGGGTCAGACGGAAGATTTTATCGCGCCGTGGTTTGCGACGCTGGAAGCCAGGTCAAAATAATGCCCGGTGGCGCTGCGCTTACCGGGCCTACGGTGTTGTAGGCCGGATAAGGCGCAGCCGCCATCCGGCGAAAGGACTCCAATATGTCTGCATTACCTCAACCCGAATACAGCCGCAATATGCGGCTGATTGGCCATAGCGACCAGGGCGGTCGCCCGGACGGCGTGCAGCTGATGGTGCACCGCGGTTTCGCCTATATCGGCCATATGGTGTCGCAGGGTTTTTCCATTGTCGACGTGCGCGACCCGAAGAACCCGAAAACGACAGGCTACGTGCCCGCGCCGCCCGGCACCTGGAACGTGCACCTGCAGGCGCATGACGACCTGCTGCTGGTGATCAACGCCCGGGATCTGTTTGCCGATGCCCGCTTTGCCGACGAAAAGGTCTACTACACCCGTCAGGTGGGGGAGACCGTCAGCGACGTGCAGGACAAAGGCTGGAGCGCCGGGCTGCGCGTCTTTGATATCTCCACGCCGGACAGGCCGCGTGAAATCGGCTTTCTGTCGCTGAGCGGCATTGGCATTCACCGCATCTGGTACGTCGGCGGGCGCTGGGCGTACGTCTCGGCGCTGATCGACGGCTTTACCGACTATATCTTCCTGACCATCGATCTGGCAGACCCGCGTAAACCTGAAGTGGCGGGGCGCTGGTGGCTGCCGGGGATGAACCAGGCAGAAGGGGAAAAGCCGAACTGGCCGGAAGGAAAACGCTACGCGCTGCATCACGCGATTATCGCCGGGGATACCGCCTACGGAAGCTGGCGCGACGGCGGCCTGACGCTGCTGGACGTGAAGGACCGCATCCAGCCGAAGCTCATTAGCCACCGCAACTGGAGCCCGCCGTTTGGCGGCGGGACGCACACCGCGCTGCCGCTGCCGGATCGCGATTTGCTGGTGGTGCTTGACGAAGCGGTGCTGGATAACCAGGAGGACGGCGAAAAGCTGATCTGGCTGTTTGATATCCGCGAGCCGTCGAACCCGGTCAGCATCTCGACCTTCCCGCAGCCGGATGAAACCGACTACGTGGCGAAAGGGGCGCATTTCGGCCCGCACAACCTGCACGAGAACCGGCCGGGGAGCTTTGTCAGCTCAACGCTGATTTTTGCGACGTATCAGAACGCGGGCGTGCGTGCGTATGACATTTCGAACCCGTATCGACCGGTGGAAACGGGGGCGCTGGTGCCGGCCGCGCCGGAGAAGATGATGGACACGCGGCCCAATCGCCCGCAGGTGATCCAGTCGTGCGACGTGTTTGTTGATGCGCAGGGAATTATTTACAGCACAGATTATAACGGCGGGTTATCGGTGATTGAGTATTTGGGGTGAGTTTTTGCCGGGTGGCGGCTTCGCCTTACCCGGCCTACATTCGAATCGTAGGCCCGGTAAGCGCAGCGCCACCGGGCACAAAGCTGGCACTCAGCTGTACTGCCGCACCCGTGCCACCAGCTCTTCCGCGCTGTCGATGCGGTCGGCAATGACGATTAGCGCCTTGCCGAGCGTTATCGCGTGGCGCAGGCATTCGTGGCGCATGGCCTCGTCCTGGATGGTGTCGATATCCGCCACGTGGGAAAGCCCGACGCTGCGGCGAATCAGCTCGGTGCCGCAGAACCCGATGGCGTCATGCCAGACCTTTTTCAGAAACGCGGAGGCATAGCCCGGTGCGCCGAGCGCGGCGTCGCGGGCTTTCTCGTTTGCCAGCGCCTGGAAGCGTTCCGCGAAGGTATTCCACAGCTCCTGAATATCGGTCAGGCGCTGCTCGCGCGCGGCGGCGGCATCGCGAATGCCCAGGTGCCCAGGCAGGCCGCAGAAGTTCAGCAGCAGGTTACCGATGGCGGTGCCGATATCAAAGCCAATCGGCCCGAAATAGCCGAACTCTGCGTCGATGGCCTTCAGGCTGCCGTCGGCCACAAAAATCGACCCGCTGTGGATATCGCCGTGCAGCAGGGCTTCAGCCTGAGAAAAGAAACGGTGCTTCAGGGAAGCCACGGCAACTTTAAGCTGGGCGTCGTCGCGCAGGGCCGCAACGTCATTTTCCAGCTCGGCCGGGTAGCTGTTGCGTTCGTGGATCTGGTACGGATCGCTAAAGAACAGATCTTCGGTGATCTCGCACATCTCCGGGTTGATGAATTTCGCCACCTGCGCTTTTTTCGCGTGCGGGTGCAGGTAGAAATCGCTGGTGTGGAACAGCGCGTGCGCGAGGTATTCTCCCAGCTGCTGCGCCGCCTGCGGGTAGTAAATGTTGTTGATCAGCTCGCCGCGCCAGATGCGATGGCTGGAGAGATCTTCCATCACCATTACCGCCAGCTCCGGGTCGAAGTGGTGGATTTTCACGGTGTGCTGCGGGCTGTGCTGGTAGTGCTCGACCAGCGTTTGCGCTTCAAGACGGGCGCGGTCCAGCGTCAGCGGCCAGGACTCCCCGACGCAGCGCACGTAGGGCAGCGCCTGCTTGACGATGATGCGGCTCGCGCCCGCGCTGTCGAAAATTTTAAAGACCAGATTGAGGTTGCCGTCGCCTATCTCCTGCGCCTCCACCAGCGATGATGGGTCATCAAGGCCGCCAAACTGCCTGGCATATTCCACGGCGTCCTGAGCGGTAAAGGTACGGTATTGCGACATGGCCTGTTCCTCACGGGTTTGCTAATAAAGACATATGGACGTCTATACATCTGGATTTCATCCTGACACAATGTGCTACAACAACGCAACAGGGAATTAACGACATGCAGACATTACAGACGACCAGCCTGCGGGTGGCGGATAATCAGCTCTTTATTCTCGACCAGCAGGCGCTTCCGCAGGAGAAACGCTGGCTGGACGCCTCGACCGTAGAGGCGCTGGTTGGGCACATTCATGCCCTGCGGGTGCGCGGCGCGCCGCTGATTGGTCTCTCTGCAAGCCTGCTGCTGGCGCTGCTGGCGGAAAACGGCAAAAGCCGCGACGAGCTGGCGGCGGCGCTGGAAACCCTGCGCGCCTCCCGCCCGACGGCGGTGAACCTGATGAACAATCTCGACCGCATGAAGATTGCGCTGTGGCAGGAAGATTATGTTCCGGCGCTGGTGGCCGAAGCGCTGCGGCTGATTGACGAAGACAAACGGCTTTGCGACGCGATTGCGAAAGCCGGCAGCGCGCTGGTAAAACCCGGTAGCCGCCTGCTGACCCACTGCAACACCGGCGGGCTGGCAACGGCGGGCGTCGGCACCGCATTGGGCGTGATTGCCCGCGCGCATCAGGAGGGCAACGTCAGCAGCGTCTGGGTCGATGAAACCCGTCCGCTGCTGCAGGGCGGCAGACTGACCGCGTGGGAGCTTGGCGAGCTGGGCGTGCCGTATCAGCTCATCACCGATTCCATGGCCGCCAGCCTGATGGCGAAAGGGCAGGTCGACGCCGTATGGGTGGGCGCAGACCGTATTGCCGCCAACGGCGACGTGGCGAACAAGATTGGCACCTATTCCCTGGCGGTGCTGGCGAAGTTCCACGGCATTCCGTTCTACGTTGCCGCGCCGCAGACCACGCTCGACCCGGCCTGCCCGAACGGGGACGCGATCCCCATCGAGCAGCGTGCCGCCAGCGAAGTCACGGGCGTGGCAGGAAGCTTTGGCGCGGTACAGTGGGCACCGGAAAATGCACGGGTCTATAACCCGGCCTTTGACGTTACGCCTGCCTCGCTGATTAGCGGCTGGGTACTGGATACGGGTGTGGTCACGCCGGAAGAGGTGGCGGAAGGGAAATTCGCCTGAGTCCGGCTATCCTTTAAGGGGTTCCCTTAAGAGGACAATATCGTGACGCTCGATCCTGAAACTGACTTAAAACTGGAGCGCGTGGTGGATGCCCCGCGCGACCTGCTGTGGCTGTGCTGGACCACGCCGGAGCACATCAAAAACTTCTTCATTCCTGCTCCCCATAAGGTGACCGAATGCGACCTCGACCTGCGCGTGGGCGGGCGGTTCAACACCGTGTTTGAGGTGGATGGGCAGCGGATGGATAATCGGGGCGTATTTCTTGAAATCGATCCCGGTAAAAAGCTGGTCTTTACCGACGGTTATACCGAAGGCTGGAAACCGGCCGAGAAGCCGTTTATGACGGCGATCCTGCTGCTGGAAGACGTCGGCGAGGGCAAAACCCGCTATACGGCGATAGCGCGTCATCCGACGAAGGACATCCGTGAGCAGCATGAGCAGATGGGCTTCCACGAAGGGTGGGGGATTGTGCTGGATCAGCTGGTGGGGTATGTGAAGTCTCTTCAACCCCCTCTCCCTTGAGGG
>NZ_JABXOU010000015.1:0-10802 GCF_014103035.1 Enterobacter sp. RHBSTW-01064
AAGCGCCACCGGGCTGCTTTTTAACGGTGAAACTCCGCCACCGTCATAGTGAAGCGCAGTACGCTCTCCCCTTCGTTCGCATAGCCGTGCGCCGCTTCGGTTTTCGCCACCGCCGACGCGCCAGCATTCACCTGCGTAACCGTCTCGTCCACCGTCAGCGTCAACACGCCTTCGTTCACGTGCAGCAACTCAAAGGTTCCCGCCGGATGCCCCGAAGAGGTAAAGCGCTCCCCCGGCTGCATCTCCCACTGCCATAATTCAATCATGTCCGGGCCCGCGGTGCCTGCCAGCAGCCTGGCGTAACCGCCCTGTGCGCCCTGCCACAGAACCGGGATCGCCGCTTCTTCAATAATGTGCACCAGCGGCTCGCTGGAGACGTTGACGATATCCGCCACCGAGATGCCGAGCGCGGCGGCCAGCTTGCACAAAATGGCGATGCTGGGGTTGGCTGCGCCCTTTTCGATCTCCACCAACATGCCTTTGCTGACGCTGGCGCGACGGGACAGCTCGTCCAGCGACAGCTTTTTCTCTTTACGCCAGTTGCGGATGCGGTTCGCCACGGCCAGGCTTACCTGGGCAACATCGGCACCCGAATCAGTCATTATATTGACTTTATCAGTCATTGGTCACTACCATAGTATAAAACAGTCAATACAGGATTATTTATGTCTCTCGTTACGCCGTCAATAGATTCGCGACTTGCCGACATTGCGCCCGGCTTTCGGGCGCTGAGCATTCTGGTTGAAGCCGCGCCGATTACCCAACCGGAGGTTGCGCCCGCCGCGCTGGCGCAGGCCTGCCAGCAGATGTTGAATGATGATGTGCCGTGGGCTGATGCGCACCTTTCAGACTGGGATGAGGTGTTTAAAGCGTTCGGCGCGAAACCGAAACGCACGCCCTGTTCCGCCGCGGCCCTGCGCAAGCGAGTGCTGAAAGACGGTTCGCTGCCGTCGCTGGATCCGGTGGTGGATATCTATAACGCGGTGAGCATTCGCTATGCCATTCCGGTGGGTGGGGAAAATCTCGCGGCCTATTCCGGTGCACCACGCCTGACGCTGGCCGACGGCAGCGAGCCGTTTGATACCTTTAAAGAGGGCCAGCCGGTGGTGGAATACCCGGATGCGGGCGAGGTTATCTGGCGCGACGACCTCGGCGTCACCTGCCGCCGCTGGAACTGGCGACAGGGAGTGCGTACCCGTCTGGACAGCCAGGCGCAATCTATGTGGTTTATTCTTGAAAGCCTGCCGTCAATGCCGCTTGAGGCATTGGAAGAGGCGGGAGAAGAGCTGGTCAACAACCTGCAGCGGCTGATGCCGGGAGCCACGGTTCAGGTTCAGCTGCTGACGCTGTAAGAGGACAACACGATGTTTCACGGGTTAAGCGCGTTTCCGTTAACGCCCCTGAAAGAGGGGACGTTTGACGAGCAGTCCTTCATCAATCTTCTGCGCCCCGTGGTCGACGCTGGCGTGGATTCACTGGGCATTTTGGGCTCAACGGGAAGTTATGCCTATCTGACCGTAGAAGAGCGCGGTCGGATCGCACGCTGCGCGGTGGCGCATGCTGATGACATTCCGGTCATCGTCAGCATCGGGGCATTACGGCTGGACGATATTCTGCGTTTGGCTGACGACGCGCAGGTGGCAGGCGTCTCCGGCGTGCTGCTGGCACCCGTGTCGTACCAGCGATTAACGGAAGACGAAGTGTTTAATCTCTATGAAACGGTGACCCGCCAGATCTCCGTACCGCTGTGCATTTACGATAATCCTGCTACGACCGGTTTTTCATTTAGCGATGAACTGTTATTTGCCGTCGCGGCCCTGCCGAATATTGGATCCATAAAGCTTGGCCGCGTGCCGGAAGACCTGTCGCAGGTACGCGCTCGTCTTCCTGATACCGTCACGCTGGGCATCGCCGGTGACTGGCGAGCGGCCTCCGCCCTGCATGCCGGGTTTGACGTCTGGTACTCGGTGGTCGGCGGGTTGTTTCCGCAAACAGCGCTGGCGATTGCCCGTTCGAAAGAGGCGGCACTATCCGAGCGGCTGGAGCCGCTGTGGGAATTGTTCCGTCGATACGGCAGCTTACGGGTTATCGCGGCGGCAGCAGAGATGATGGGGAAAGTAGCTGCACCTGCATTGCCGTTCCCGTTACAGGCGGTTCAGGGTGAGCCGCGTGAAGCGCTCGCCGGGATACTTGCGGCTCTTGAGCTGGCCTGAAAAACGCCGGGTGGCGCTAACGCTTACCCGGCCTACCGCACCGTCCCGCCACCCGTAGGCCCGGTAAGCGCAGCGCCACCGGGCAAATCCGCTATTCCGGCAACAATCCCACAAAACTGCGTTTCTTGCGCGGCTCTGACATCAGCTCTTCAAGCTTATCCACGCACGCCAGATAGTGCGGCGTTTGCTTATGCGCCAGCACCGCCTCCTCGTCTTTATAGGCCTCGTAGATAAAGAACCGGGTTTTCACGCGCGGGTCCTGCAATACGTCAAAGCGCAGGTTTCCCGGCTCCTTGATTGCCCCCTCGTGGTTGGCGCGAAACACCTCCAGAAACTCGTCCACCCTCTCGGGCTTAATGTTGATTTCAACCAGCGTCACGTTCATTTTCCTTCTCCCTGTTTTTCTTCCTGCCAGAACTGGAACGCATCGTGGGCATTCCAGTTCTCGTGAACCACTTTTTTCACCGCCTTCAGCATGGCGAGCGGCGCGCTGGACTGGAAGATGTTGCGCCCCATGTCCACGCCGGACGCGCCCTGGTCAATCGCGCGCCAGCACATCTCCAGCGCTTCGTGCTCCGGCAGCTTTTTGCCCCCGGCGATCACAATCGGCACCGGGCAGCTGGCGGTCACTTTTTCAAAACCCTCGTCCACGTAGTAGGTTTTGACGAACTGCGCCCCCATTTCGGCGGCGATGCGGCTGGCCAGCGAGAAATAGCGCGCGTCACGCGCCATCTCCTTGCCGACGCCCGTCACCGCCAGCGTCGGCATGCCGTAGCGCGCGCCCGCGTCCACCAGATTGATGATGTTGTTGATCGACTGGTGCTCGAACTCGCTGCCGATGTACACCTGCGCCGCCACCGCGCAGGCGTTCAGGCGCAGCGCGTCCTCCATCGCCACCGCCACGCACTCGTTCGACAGCTCGCCCAGAATCGAATTACCGCCGGAGGCGCGCAGCACCACCGGTTTGTTCGTCGCGGCTGGCACCTGGCTCCTGAGGATGCCGCGGGTGCACATCAGCACGTCGGTTTCACCAAACAGCGGCGCGATAGAGAGATCGATACGCTCAAGGCCGGTGGTCGGCCCCTGAAAGTAGCCGTGGTCAAAGGCCAGCATCACCGTGCGGTTGCTCTGTGGGTTGAAGATGCGCGCAAGCCGGGACTGCATGCCCCAGTCCAGCGAGCCGCAGCCCTTCAGGGTGTAAGGCACGTTCTGCTGCGGCGTGCCGATGCCAAAATCCTTGCCGTCTTTGATGTCGTCTAAATCAGCCATTTGCTCCCCCGTCAGAAATCGTATTTGCTGATGTTCTCTTTGGTGAACACCACGCGCTCCGGCAGCAGCACGATGCCGTTGCCCTTCGCCTCATACTGGTAGCCCTGCACGCTGTTCGGCTCGACCTTCAGCGCGCCGATGTCTTTTACGTCCACGCTGTCGCCGACGTTAAGATCGCCTTTTTTCAGCAGGCGATCGGCGACATTGACCGCAATTTTTCCCTGTTGTACGACATCCCACAGGCCGAAGGCTTTTACCGTGCCTCGCTCAACGTACGGACGCATCACGTTCGGCGTGCTGAAGCCGACAATCGCCACCCCTTCGCGCTTCAGGTTTTCCGCCGCCTGCGCCGCTGCTGGCAGCGCGTTGGCGTCCGGGGCGATGATCGCATCCAGATCCGGATACGCTTTTAAGATCCCTTCGGCGGTTTGCAGAGATTTGGTGGCGTCGTTATAGCCAAATTGGGTCGTCACGACCTGCCACTGCGGATGATCTTTCTCGATTTTGGCCTTCGCCTCTTTCACCCACTGGTTCTGGTCAGTAACGGTCGGGCTGGAGTAGAAGAACGCCACTTTAGCGTTCGGTTTGGTGACCTGCTTACCCGCCATCTCCACCAGCAGGCCGCCAAGCTGCTCCGGCGTCCCCTGGTTGATGTAGATGCTGCGGCACTCCGGCTTAGTGTCGGAATCCCAGGTCAGGACCTTGACGCCGCGCTGCATCGCGCGCTTCAGCGCCGGACAGAGTCCGTCCGGCGACACGGCGGAGACGATAATGGCGTTATAGCCCTGGTTGACGAAGTTATTGATGAGCTGCACCTGGCCGGAGACGCTCGGCTCGGTTGGGCCGTCGTAGGTGACGTCCACGCCGAGGTCTTTCCCCGCCTCTTTCGCGCCGTTGCCGCCGCTGGTGAAGAAGCCCACGCCTACCAGTTTCGGGATAAAGGCAATGCGGTCCGCCGCCTGCGCCGAAGCGAAGCTGAGGGCCATTGCCAGGACGAACAGTTTTGTTTTCATCTTACGCTCCGGATAGTTTTCTAAAGAGAGAACGCACCCACTCGCGGTGCAGACTCAGCGAACGTCCCATCACCACTACAACCAGCAGCGCCCCTGACAGCGCGCTCGACACCTGGTTAGGGATGCCGACCATCTGTAAACCCTGCTGCAGGTAGCCCACCAGCAGCGCCGCCAGCGCCGTACCCACAACCGAACCTGACCCGCCGTAGATATTCGCCCCGCCGAGCACCGCGGCGGTAAGCGCAGGCATCAGTAAATCGCGCCCCAAATCCGAACGCGCGGAGCCGAAATAGGAGACCATCACCAGCGCGGCAACCGCCGAGGCCACGCCCACCAGGCCGTACAGCGCATAGGGCATGCCGTTCACCGACAGCGCCGCATAGCGCGCCGCGCGAGGATTCTGGCCGATTAAAAACAGGTGACGACCAAAGCGCCCGCGATGGGTAATCAGCCAGAAGAAAAACGTAATCACCGCGAACAGCACCAGCGGGATCGGCAAGCCCAACACCGTGAGGTTAGCGAACGCCGTGAAGCTGTCCGGGAAGCCGCCGATGCCCTCGTAGCCCGTCGCCCCCGCCATGCCGGAGAGCAGCAGCGCGCCGCCGCCGTAGAGGTAGAGGGTGCCGAGAGTAATAACCAACGGGCTGATGCCTGTATAGTGAATAAGCGCGGCATTAAATAATCCGCACAGCAGGCCGAGCAGCAGCGTCAATGGAACGGCGAACGCCATCGGCCACCCCGCCTGCATCATGACGCCCAGCGCAATGGCACACAGGCCGATGGTCGAGCCGAGGGAGATGTCGATCCCGCCGCTGATAATCACCAGCGTGAGCGGTAGCGCCACAATGCCAATACAAATGAAGTCGCTGGTGCTGAACAACAGCATGTTGATATCAAGCATGCGCGGGTTGATGGCGCCAAAGAGCAGGATCTCCAGCACCAGTAAAATGAGCAGCGCGCTTTCCCAGTTAAGCCTCATTTACGCCACCTCTTTTTTGCGTTTTGGAAAAGGGGTGACGTGCTTTCCCCCTCTATTGCCCGGCTGGAAGCGGCCATACTTCAGCGCCCGCTGGTGGCGCGCCAGCGCCTGGCGCAGACGTCCGTCGAGCACCAGCACGCCCAGCAGCACCAGCCCGGCGATAAAGTCGTTCCACCACGCCGGGAGCCTGAACAGCACCAGCACGGTATCGATTTGCGTCAGGAAAAAGGCCCCGAGCAGCGCGCCAATCAGCGTGCCCGTGCCGCCCAGCAGCGAAATGCCGCCGAGCACGCAGGCGGCGATGGCCTTCATCTCCAGCCCGCTGCCGGTCTGGTTCGGCACAAAGCCAATCTGCGCGGCAAAGACAATTCCGGCGCAGGCCGCCAGCATGCCGTTGAGGGTAAAGGCGAGCATGCGGGTGCGGTTCACCGCCACGCCCAGCTGGCGCGCGGCGGCGAGGTTATCCCCCACCGCGTAGAAATCACGACCGAACGCGGTGCGCGACAGCGTCCACGCGCCTGTGGCCGCGATAATCAACACGACTATTCCGAGCGGTGAAATGCCGATGGCGGCAGGCTCAGAGAGGGATTTTAGCGCTTGCGGCAGTCCTTCAATCCACTTCCCGCCCGTCCAGAGCAGCATCGCCCCGCGGTACAACCCCAGCGTGCCGAGGGTGGCGACAATCGCCGGAATGCGCAGCCCCACCACCAGAAACCCGTTGAACGCCCCGGCCAGCGCGCCAGTCGACAGCGCGAAGAGAATGGAAACGGGCAGGCTGTAGCCGCTGTTCAGCGCTACACCCACGGCGATGGCGGACAGCCCCACGGTGGAGCCAACGGACACGTCGATATTGCGGGTCAGCATCACAAGCGCGGCACCGATGGCCAGCAGGATCAGGATCTGCGCGCTGGCGAAGATCATCCCCAGCGTCTGCAGGCTGAAGTAAGACGGGTTCAGCGCCACCAGCACGGCGAACAGCGCCAGAATGGCGAGAAACGCGCTCAGCTCGCGGTTTTTGAGTAAGGTCTTCATGATTGCCCTCCGAACGCCAGCGCCATCATCTTGTCGAGGCTGACGGCGTGACGCGGCAGCTCTCCGTTGAGCACGCCCTGATGCATCACCAGCACCCGGTCCGCAAGGCCCGGGAACTCGTCGAGATCGCTTGAGATCATCAGCACCGCCACGTTCTGCGCCGCCACGCTTTTTATCAGCTGATAGATGTCGGCGCGCGCCGAGACGTCCACCCCGCGCGTCGGTTCATCGACTATCAGCAGTAAAGGATTAGCCTCGAGACAGCGCGCCAGCAGCACCTTCTGCTGGTTGCCGCCGGAGAGCGTGCGTACGGTTTGATCCGCATGGTTAAGCTTGATCCCCAGCGCCCGGTGGTAACGCTCCACCACCGCAGACTCCCGCTTGCGCTGCTGCCAGAGAGACGGTTCGTTCAGCGCCACGGTGTTCCAGCGGATCGGCGCGTCGAGGAACAGGCCGGACACCTGCCTGTCTTCCGGCAGGTAGACTAGCCCTTTCTCCAGGCGTGAACTGACCGGATCGCCGGTGATCTCCTGGTTCTCCAGCCAGACGCGACCGCCGCGCACGGGCCGCAGACCGTAGAGCGTTTCCGCAAACTCGGTGCGCCCGGATCCCACCAGCCCGGCCAGGCCGACGATCTCCCCGGCGTAGATCTCAAGGCTGAGATCGATAAACCCCTCCCCGGTGAGATCGTCCACCCGCAGCACCGGGAAATCCTGCGGCTGGGTGCGGCGGTTGCCCGGCAGCGCCAGCCACAGCTTCTGCGTATCGCTGAGAGATTTATCGCGGCTTACCGGCGTCATGGCGGCGATCAGGGCGCTGTCGTCAAACTGCGCGGTTTCGCCGCTCAGCACCACCGCGCCGTCGCGCATCACCGAGACGTGGCTCGCCAACTGGCGAATTTCCGGCAGCTTGTGCGAGATAAAAACAATCCCGACGCCGAGTGCCTGCAGGGCGCGGATCTGGCGAAATAGCCGCTCGGTTTCGCCGGGCGTGAGGGAGGCCGTGGGTTCGTCGAGGATCAGGATCCTGGCGTTGCGCATCAGGCCGCGCAGGATCTCCACCATCTGCTGATCCGCCACTTCCAGGGTGCTGGCGGTGGCGTCGAGGTTAAGCGGGCACTGCAGCTGCTGGAGCTTCTCCGCCAGCCGCTTTTCCCGATCGCGTTCGCGCGGCAGGCGGAACAGGATGTTTTCCCGCACCGTCAGGTTGGGGAACAGCAGCGGCTCCTGCGGCACCAGGTAAATGCCTAACCTGTGCGCCTGCACGGGCGTGAGCCGCGCATATGACTGCCCCTCGACAGAAAGTTCACCGCTGTCCGGCGTTTCCACCCCGGCGATGATCTTCATCAGCGTCGATTTTCCCGCGCCGTTCCCGCCCATCAGGGCGTGCACCTGGCCCGCAAGCAGCGTGAAATCAATGCCTTTCAGAACCGGCACCCCTGAGAACTGCTTGCTGATATTTCGCGCGTCGAGAAGTGGTGTCATCATCGCTCCGCTATTGAACAAATGATTTTTACTTTTAATAATGTTCAAAAGCGTAGACGGTGAACTATATTTACAACCGTGCAGGGATCACAGTTTTATCGATTGAGATACAGATAAACCAGAAACGATCTAAAAGATCCGTTTTGTCGCGTGGCTCACATTTTCCCTTCGCGCCATCACGAACATATGATCTAAATTTTTATAAGAGTTCAATTATGAGCGATAAACGCACTGCGGAAGAAGGACGGTTTGCCGGGCTGGCACTGGCGGAAGAGGAACTCGTGGCGCGCGTGGCCTGGTGCTATTACCACGACGGGCTGACCCAGAACGACATCGGCGAGCGGCTCGGGCTGCCGCGCCTGAAGATCTCCCGCCTGCTGGAGAAGGGCCGTCAGTCCGGGGTGATCCGCGTGCAGATCAACTCCCGTTACGAGGGCTGCCTGGCGCTGGAAACCGAGCTCCAGCAGCGCTTTGGCCTGAAGATGGTGCGCGTGATGCCCGCGTTAAATACGCCGCCGATGAACGTGCGGCTGGGTATTGGCGCGGCGCAGTCGCTGATGGGCGTGCTGGAGCCCGGCCAGCTGCTGGCGGTGGGGTTTGGTGAAACCACCATGAGCAGCCTCCAGCACCTGAGCGGCTTTATCAGCTCGCAGCAGATCCGCCTGGTGACGCTCTCCGGCGGCGTCGGGCCGTATATGACCGGTATCGGCCAGCTGGACGCGGCCTGCAGCGTCAGCATGATCCCCGCCCCGCTTCGCGTGTCATCCGCAGAAGTTGCCGGGATCTTAAAACGCGAGACCAGCGTGCGGGACGTGATCCTCGCCGCCACCGCCGCCGACGTGGCGGTAGTCGGCATTGGTTCGGTGAACCAGCGCCGTGACGCCACGATACTGCGCTCCGGCTATATCAGCGAAGGCGAGCAGCTGATGTACGCCCGCAAAGGCGCGGTCGGCGATATTCTCGGCTATTTCCTTAATGCCGAGGGCGAATGCGTTGAAGAACTGGAGATCCACAAAGAACTGCTGGGCGTCACGCTCGATGAACTGGCGCAGCTGCCCACCATCGTTGGCGTGGCCGGAGGGGAAGAGAAAGCCGATGCGATTTATGCCGCACTGAAGGGCCGCCGTATCAATGGCCTGGTGACGGAGGAGACGACAGCCCGCGCGGTGCTGGCTCTGGCCGGATAAGAGTCTGCCCTGCGCTAACAACGAGGCAAGCTCATGAGTTACCTTTTAGCGTTAGATGCAGGGACAGGCAGCGTTCGCGCCGTTATTTTCGATTTACAGGGCAACCAGATTGCCGTCGGCCAGGCCGAGTGGAAGCACCTGAGCGTGGAGAACGTGCCGGGGTCGATGGAATTCGACCTTGAGACCAACTGGCGGCTGGCCTGCCAGTGTATTTATCAGGCGCTGGAACGTGCGGGCCTGAGCGCGGCGGATATTCAGTCCGTCGCCTGCTGCTCCATGCGCGAAGGGATCGTGCTGTACGACCGCAACGGCGAGGCCATCTGGGCCTGCGCCAATGTCGACGCCCGCGCCAGCCGCGAGGTGGCCGAACTCAAAGAGATCCACGACGACCGTTTTGAATCCGAGGTGTATGACGTTTCCGGCCAGACGCTTGCCCTCAGCGCGATGCCGCGCCTGCTGTGGCTGGCACACCATCGCCCGGATATTTACCGCAAGGCCGCCACCATCACCATGATCAGCGACTGGCTGGCGGCGAAGCTCTCCGGCGAGCTGGCGGTCGATCCGTCCAATGCGGGCACCACCGGCATGCTGGATCTCTTCTCCCGCGACTGGCGGCCGGCGCTGCTCGACATGGCCGGCCTGCGCGCCGATATCCTCTCCCCGGTGAAAGAGACCGGCACCGTGCTGGGCGCTATCACCAAAGAGGCCGCGCAGCAGAGCGGCCTGCGCGAAGGCACGCCGGTGGTGATGGGCGGCGGCGACGTGCAGCTGGGCTGCCTGGGGCTGGGCGTGGTTCGCGCCGGGCAAACGGCGGTGCTGGGCGGTACCTTCTGGCAGCAGGTGGTGAACCTGCCGCAGGTGCGTACCGACCCCGACATGAACATCCGCGTGAACCCGCACGTTATCCCCGGCATGGCGCAGGCGGAGTCGATCAGCTTCTTTACCGGGCTGACCATGCGCTGGTTCCGCGACGCCTTCTGCGCCGAGGAAAAGCTGATTGCCGAACGGATGGGGATGGACACCTATTCCCTGCTGGAAGAGATGGCGAGCCGCGTACCGGCGGGTTCACACGGGGTGATGCCGATCTTCTCCGACGCGATGCATTTTAAGCAGTGGTACCACGCCGCACCGTCGTTTATTAATCTCTCCATCGACCCGGAAAAGTGCAACAAAGCGACGCTGTTCCGCGCCCTGGAAGAGAACGCGGCGATTGTCTCGGCCTGCAACCTGGCGCAGATCTCGCGCTTCTCCGGCGTGACGTTTGAGAGCCTGGTGTTTGCAGGCGGCGGGGCTAAGGGCGCACTCTGGAGCCAGATATTAAGCGACGTCACCGGGCTGCCGGTGCGCGTGCCGGAGGTGAAAGAGGCGACCGCGCTCGGCTGCGCAATTGCGGCAGGTGCGGGCGCGGGGCTGTTTGCGGATATGGCCTCGACGGGCGAGCGGCTGGTGAAGTGGAGCCGCGAGTTCACGCCGAACCCGCAGCACCGCGAGCTGTACGACGGCATGATGCAGAAGTGGCAGGCGGTGTACGCCGACCAGCTGGGGCTGGTGGACAGCGGGCTGACGACGTCGATGTGGCAGGCACCGGGGCTGGTGCGGGCAACGGCGCCGTAAAAAACGCCGGA
>NZ_JABXOU010000016.1:0-8656 GCF_014103035.1 Enterobacter sp. RHBSTW-01064
CCTGTTAAACATGCTGTGGGATCGTTATCAGAAGCCGCTGTTCATTGCCGGAAACGGACTGGGTGCCAGAGACAAGCTTAACGAGGATATGACCGTCAATGATGATTACCGTATTAATTACATCAATAATCACCTGTATCAGGTTTATGAAGCAATCGAGGATGGCGTCGAAGTTATGGGCTATACAGCATGGGCCCCCATCGATCTGGTCAGTAACGCCACCGCAGAGTTAGATAAGCGTTACGGCTTTATCTACGTTGACCATGATGACAGCGGTGATGGCGATTATGCAAGATATCCAAAGGATAGTTTTTACTGGTTTCGGGATGTCATTACTACGAACGGGGAAACCCTGATCCCTTTCCGGTGTCGTTGATTACAGTCCAACATTTACCGGTAACACTTTCTTTTATTTATAATGATATGGGATAATTTTTTATTCCGAGGGCAACACTAAACTTTCCGCGAGGAACTCTACAAATGATGAGGTTCTTGATGGAAGAACAATGTTTTTATAATAAACCGCATTGAGTGGTTCGCGGACACGCAGTTTCTCTTTTATATCAAGATTGACAAGATCACCCTTTGTAATATCATTTTTTACATACGGTTCTGGCAGGCAAGCAATACCCGACGAGTGAATGGCCAGCTGTCTTATAATCTCACTGTTTGAAGCGACAATGGATGGCTGAATTTTATAATAGTGTTCTTCGCCCGTATCCAGAGGCCAGTCATTCATTAAGGAGTTTTGTTTGTAACCTATCAGCCTGTGGCTTTTTAATGCATCAACTCGATGAGGCATACCATGCTCTGCAATGTATCGCGGAGAGGCAACAAACATCATCTGGCACAGCCCAAGTATCTTCGCATGTAAGCTGGAATCTTTGAGTTTTCCGATGCAAACAGCAACATCACTTCTGTGTTCAAGCAAATCATAAACATTGTCATTTGAAATTATTTCAATTTCTATCTCAGGATAGCATTTCTGATATCGATGCAGAACCGGTGTAATGACGTGCAGTACAAGAGACGTGGACGCAATGATCCGAATCTTCCCGGATGGATGACGACGTTTCATGGTGACATGTTCTTCTGCATCCTCTACTGAAGCAATGATTTGTTTGGCATATTCCAGGAATGTCCTTCCTTCTTCAGTGGATTCCAGTCTCCGCGTTGAGCGTCTGACCAGTACGGTATCTAATTTCTCCTCCAGTCGTCGAAGCGCTCTGCTAACAGCTGATACGGTAAGATCCAGCTCATACGCAGCTCGTGATAATGTCCCTGTTTCTATAACAGCAATAAATATCTGCATTTCTGCTAAAGTTGTTTTCATCTTTGCCTTGAAGTCAAAAGTGTTTTAACGGCATAAATCTGTTCTTATTCACAGAGATATTTCAGTATTAATCCTTACATTTATCGATTAAGGATTTTTATGCCAATAGCACTCTTCGCTTTGACAATCAGCGCTTATGCTATCGGGACAGCTGAATTTGTCCTTGTTGGAATCATTCCCATCATTTCAGCTGATTTATCAGTTTCAGTACCGTCAGCGGGTCTGCTTGTCAGTCTCTATGCGCTGGGCGTGGCAGTGGGGGCACCTCTTTTAACAGCAGCAACAGGAAAGATGCCCCGCAAAACGCTTCTTCTGTGCCTGATGGCCGTTTTTACTCTAAGCAATCTGTATGCCTGGCAGGCACCCGGGTTCGTCTCGTTGATTGTGGCGAGGATCATTACCGGCATGGCACACGGCGTGTTCTATTCCATTGGTTCAACAATCGCTGCCAGCCTTGTTCCAAGAGAGAAAGCCACGAGTGCAATAGCTATCATGTTCACCGGGCTGACCGTCGCTCTGGTCACCGGTGTTCCCCTGGGGACTTTCATCGCTCAGCACCTTGGCTGGAGAGCCACATTTTTTTCAGTGTCTGTCCTCGGAATGATCGCCTTTGCAGGCAGCTTTTTACTGATACCCCGCGGCATAAAAAAATCTGAACCCGCGCCCGTGAGATTTCTGATTAAGGTCCTGACAACCCCTCAGCTGATACTGGCATATTCCCTGACCGCGATAGGGTACGGGGGATCGTTTATAACGTTTACCTACCTTGCCTCTACTCTTGAGGAAATATCCGGATTTTCACCCGCTGCGGTAAGCGGTGTCATGCTGGTATACGGTTTTGCAGCTGCACTGGGCAATCTGTATGGCGGACGGATCTCTGACAAACATGGCCCTATTAATGCTCTTAAAATTATATTTTTATTACTGTCCCTGGTGTTGTTCGCTTTATATCTGACAGCATCTAATTCATGGCTGATGCTGGTCACTACATTTGTCTGGGGTGCTGCCGCATTTGCAAACGTCCCTGTACTGCAATATCTGGCTGTCAGGCAGGCTGAAAAATTCGTTCCTGAAGCTGTGGATGTGGCATCAGGGCTGAATATATCGGCCTTCAATATCGGTATCGCTGGCGGAACCTGGATAGGTGGCCTGGTCGTAATCCATTTCGGTCTCCTGCATACCACATGGCTTGCCGGTGTGGTCGTTTTCTTCGCTTTCCTGCTCAGTATTTTCGCGGGAGCACTAGAAAAAAGGGAAATAAGCACTGAAGCTGCGTACTGAAAACCGTCGTGAGCATCACCCAGAAATTCATTTAGTTCCCAATGCATAAAGCCTGAGTCCGGAGGTATGCTCCTCCTCAGGCTATAGCAGTTACGCTGAATAACAGATCGACTGGCAGTTAGGCATCGACAAAGAGAACTTTACCGTTGATAAATCCGTCAACAGAACGCTGGAACGCTTTTCCGACCAGTTTGCCCGGAACTGGCTGGAACCCTGGCAGCATAGGGCCGTAAACATCCCAGGCTTCTTCCAGTACAGTTGGGTTCACTACATTGATACGGATGCCGCGGGGTAGTTCGTTAGCCACACACTGTACAAATGTGTCGATAGCACCGCTGGTTGTCGCGTCTGCAATAGAGCCGGGGATAGGTTTCACATTATGAATGCCGGAAATTAAAGTGAATGAGCCGCGGTCGTTGATGTACTCAAGGCCTATTTTAACAACATTGATCTGACCCAGCATTTTGCTCTGGACAGTAAGCTCCCACTGCTCAGCCGTCATATCGACAAAACTGGCATACTCGCAGTGACCAACTGCGTTAACAACAGCATCAAATGCGCCGACGCTTTTGAAAAGAGCTCTCAGAGATTCATGGCTGGTAATATCTACCTGATAGTCCGTACCTTTTCCTGAGCGACTGGCGGTAATAACTTTGTGATCCCCCAAACCGGTTAGCGCCGCTTTGCCCATTTTCCCCTGAGCACCAATCAGAATTACAGTTTTCATTATTTACCTCGGATATGTTTATGAAAGACAGGAGAAATCATATATGGGTTATGATACAATTTAAATAAAGCAAACATTGTATGAGGTACAACTAAACGTGGATTTCATTGATATCAAACACATGCGTGTATTGTTACTGCTGGTTAAAGAACTTAATGTCTCAAGGGTAGCTTCAAAGCTGGATATCTCTCAGCAGGCGGTCAGTGCATATCTTAAAAGACTCAGAACCTATTTCGGCACCGAGCTGTTTGTACGCAGGAATGCAGGACTCGAGGCGACCGACTATGCCCTTTCTCTTGTGCCTAAAGTAGAGAAAATTCTGGATGAGGTTAGCCAGCTTCGTTCACCCCAGGTATTTGATCCGAACATTCAGGATTTCAGCATCTGCATAATGGCAAACGAATATGCTCAGCTTACTATTATCCCATCCTTACTGAAGACACTACATGCGCTGGCACCGCGTGCCAGCGTTGAAATCAAAGACTTCAATGCCAGTCAACATGTTGAATGTCTTAATTCCGGTGATGTCGATTTAGTGCTGGGTTTTTCGAATCATATTGATGTCGGACTGATACGCAAAAACATCCGGCGAGAAGAGTACTGCTGTGTGGTCAGACACGGTTCAGCTATTCCGGGAAAACTTGAAATGAACATGTCATTCTCGGATATTCCCGCCGTTAAGTTTGCTCCGAGTGCCGGTAACATTGAAAATCTGGTTGATGATTTTTTTGAAAAAGCCGGAATGAAAAATAACGTCATTGCTACGTTACCGTGTTATACGACGCTCAGCGCTTTTTTCACTGCGAATGACGCTATTGCATTCATTCCTTCAGCTATAGGAGCACAGGGAAACTTCTGTAAACTGGAGACGGCAGAAAAAATGATCCCGTTTGATGTGACCGTCGCCTGGCATCGGAAAAGTAATGATAATCCGCTCCGAGTATGGTTGACCAAAATACTGGAAATGACGACTATTTCCGGGGACACGAATTGTGTTTAACATTTGCGATCAGTCAGAAAAACTGACCGGCCTATACAACATCAAATGGCATATAGCTATAGTTCCAGATTCCCTCTCAATTTTCTCCTGCTTTTGCATCAGCTCAAACTTATTCATTTGTAATCCTGGCTTTGATATTCAGAAGGAGGATTCTCATCGCCAGTTCTGATCCACTTAGTCAACAGATCATGCAACGTCTGTAGGTGGGATTCGACCTTCTTCCATTCGCTGTTCTGACATAAGCCAGCAAGGATTAGCGCAGGTTCCGACTTTACCTTTTTTCGGATCTTCAGAGAAGAAGAACCAGATTGATGCCGTAAAAGCACTAAACCAGCCATATTATTAACTAACGTGCATTATTGCGTATGGGATTGAAATAACCCAACTCTGTTGCTTCAGGATGCGAAATAGCTGTTGCCTTTAAGATCATTATGGAGCTGCCCTCTGTATCCTTCTGTCCGCGCCTGAAAATCATAAAAACCGTCTCCATTTTCACAACGACAACAATCAGGCCAGGCCTCTTTACAGCGATCCGGGTTGTGAGGGGGGGCGAGCCGGAGATCGCCCGGGCAGCGGACAGCATCATCCTGCATCCCGTCCGGCCGGCCTGGGCTCATTCGCGAAGCCCGGCAAGGCAGACCCGGATCTGATGGCGGAGCGCGGGGACGTTGTCACCGGAGAAGGACGATGTAATCTGTGAACAAGACCTGGATGCCCGACACTAACATGTGCTCGTTCATTCTGCGCGAGCAGCCGGAAGCCGTCCTGATGCGCCTGAGGCAGGCGGTGCTGGCCAGCGATCGTGTGGTGGTTTCGGCCATCACCTGAGCCGAACTGTCACAGGCCGCAAAGGAGTCCGGTCCCGCCACGCAGCATCTGGCTGACGCCTTCGCGGCCCGCCTCAATGCCATCCTGCCCTGGGACCGCGCTGCGGTGGATGCGACCACCGATATTAAGGTGGCGCTGCGTCTCGCCGGGACGCCGATCGGCCCGATCGACACGGCGATTGCCGGGCACACCATTGCCGCCGGCGCGGTTCTGGTGACAAATAATGGGGGGGGAGTTTGCGCGGGTGCCGGGCCTGGTGCTGGAAGACTGGGTCAACTAGTTTCTTTGAGAAGTAACCCCGCAATCCTCCGTTGTGATAGTTGTGGGGTTAACTTTTTTTAACGTTTTACGGGCGGTAATTTTGGCCCGCGCATCGGAGTGATAGTACGTGGAGCAGTGTGCACTGGAGGGACCTCATTTCCCGTACGAGGAGCACTCTGCAATCCCCTGGTTTCAATGCTCTCTGTGCCAAATTTTTCAACTGATATCTGTTTTCCATCCATGGCCGTCGATTTAAGTTGCTGGCCATTAGTTACAAATTTCCTGGAGTCACTCATTTTGGGCCTCTATATAATTTTCAATTAACATCATTTTACCGTACTCTTTTGAAAGATATATAAAATCTGTTAAAAAAAGCACCTCTCCGGTAAGAGTGTTGGTAACAGTGGCATTAAGCAAACCTATTTCCTGAGTTTTCTCATTTTCGTTATAGAGATAAATATTTCCTGCAACGGATATATTATCCTCCTGAATAAGCACATAACAACGTCCGGAACGCTCGTGCATCTTTTCCACCGAGCGGGTGAAGACGTTATCATCACCATATTTACTGGATATACCTTTTTTGAGCAATATTTCATGGAAAAAGCGTCTTTTATTTAGCCACACCGAAAGCAGTCCGAAAGGAACGGCAAGAACTCCACCGGCAAGGACTTCAACAGGCCGGACTTCTATGGTCCCTTTACTGGCAATATTCCAGACAGATAATAAATACCAGTTAATACTTCGCGTATCTGCAATCCCGCTGATGAGCTGAAATAAAAAAATGGCGCACTGGATTACAACGTAAGCGATAACACCAAAAACAACCGAAAGCAGTATATAGCGGAAGGTATCCCAGGGCTTATGTTGTGTGTAAGTGTCATAAATTATAGCGATGATTACGCCAGGTATCATCAGGGTTATCAGAGACAGTGTCAGTGCATCCATTAATTCCTGCACTCCATAACAATCGCAATAAGATATTCAAGATCCCTGTTTACTACCTCCCTATCGCTGCTCTTTTCCTTCTCCGTGAGCATCTGGTAAGGTGTGGTCATCTGTCTTGTCCACCGGTTTACGAGTTCAGCCGGAATGGTCAATGAGCCATCGCTGTTAGATTCGCATTGCTCGTGGAGATATCTTTGCCAGTGAGACCACCTTTCATGCTCAAGCGCAGCAAGAGCCTCAAGAGCTCTGCGTTTCTTATGACTATCAGTCATTGCATTCTCCGGTTTAAATCAAATCGTTGTTCACCAGGTTCCAGTAATGGATCCCCAATACGGTAAGTTCACAGGATTTAGAGTTAATCGCAGCATGCCACATATGCTCCTCTCCCACAGGCCGGACGAGGTTTATCTTCGCATATTTCTGAAGAAGTGCGAACATTGCCGTGTTCTTGTCATCAGGTTCAGGAAAAGCAGGGTCGTTTCTTTGTTCAGCGTTACGTTCAGGTTCAAAAGAAGGATCAAGTGAAAGTCTGGTAGAGGGTGAAGGAAATATTTCAGTCAGTTTGCGCAATTCCGGCAACGGAACAGGGGCTGAAGTTTTCCTTAATGATATAAATGACTTAACGTTTGTTTTGAAAACCGGACGCTGTCCCCATTCCCATAACGATTGATCTATGTGCGCATAAACACTGCCTGGAGTAATGTCTCCCAGAAGATTAGCAGCTGCTCCATTAAGAGCATCGACAAACAAATTTGTGAAAACACCGCCTGCCTCGCCGCCTAGAGCATATTGTTTGTCTGTGGATGCAGTTAAAATAGTCACCCCCTCCTGAATTTCAGAAAGCCCCGGACTGGAATGATGGCTGGCAACTATTCCGCTATGACAGCTGTCGAGGATGATAATCTTGTTTCTTGCCTTAGATTGGTTAGCCAGGCTCATTATTTCACCAAGCGCAAGTCCGTCATGGCCAGTTGTACAATCGCTTGCACAAAGATATCCGCCCGCTTCGTCAATAAAGCCGTGGCCGGCGAAGTAAAGTAAGGCAATATCTGGTGAATCAGTGAAGAGGTCACGAACCGCATCCCGTACACCATTTCGGGTAACGGGACAGGTATCGCTTTCAGACGTCATAAGTCTCACGCCGAAGTTTTTTGAACCATCCTCATGCCTCTCCAGCATTGACTTTACTAAATATGCATCCTTGACACACCCACTCAGGCAGCCGATCTGTGAATAAAAATCTATACCTATAACCAGGGCTTTCCTCATTGTTTTCTTGCCTACAGAGAATCAATGAAGCTGGTAATATTCGCATCTGACCAGGCGTAAGTAGCAACGCCACCAATCTCGGTAGTGTCGTTGCTATATGCCCGGATCCCACGAACAGGTTTCCCTTCTTCTCGGGCACACTGAATTTCCCATTTTTGGCCGGAGGAAGTTAAGGAGTTCTTGCTGACCAGCACGATAACACCATCAGAACGTTTAATACGTGTCCGTACATGCTTCTTCCACTCAGAATCATAAGGTTCTTTGACAGACATGTCTATGAATTCAAATGGCTTTCTAGGGTGAAGTGACTGCCCTTTAAGAAAATCTCTCTGCCGTTCATCTTCAATAGCGAACGCTATAAACAATACTTTTTTATCAGCCATATATCCTCCGTCAGGTTATTGTTTCTCGCAATTGAGACAATACCTCATTTCCATGTTTTTGAGAATCATATTAGAGAAGTCAATTGAGTCTTTTGAGCTAAATAAGATGCAAAAATCTTCTTCATAAACATTGCAATATCTAATGCTTAATGTTAAGGCAATTATAAGAAAATAAATCAATGTGCTTATATGTTATATTTTGCAGCTCAAACATCACGTTTGTGTGACAATATTTTCAGGCATATAACAGCAAGGCATCCCCGCTACGATCATCTGGTGGAGACGGATATTCCTTTCTATGAGAACTTTTTGAAGACAAAGAGAAAAGATCGTGCATCAATACTGCTTTGGCATAAGCGGGAGTTATCGATTGCTGTGCCGCCATTAGGTTTAGCCCAATCAACTCTTTCATTAAACGGACAGTATCTGTTCCTCTAGTTACATATTTTTTTTATTAAGATCCTACTTTCAGGGTTTTCGGCTCTGCGGAGAGCAGGGCAACAGACTCATGACAAAGATGCATTAATGGCTAACAATAACGCTTCAGAAAACCACTCACTGACGAGCGAACTGTAACCAGATGCACTTGAGCGCTAAGACAGCTGCACACATGCACAGTGAAACTG
>NZ_JABXOU010000017.1:0-5409 GCF_014103035.1 Enterobacter sp. RHBSTW-01064
CACTGTTATTGTGAAGTGTTTATTCGCTGTATCTGACATTTTAGCTAACCTGTATACTAGGGCTGGAATAAACATATAATGCTTAAGGACGGTCCAATAGAGAGAAAATCGTTATGTATTATGAGAAGGCTTCATTTTGTCTGAATGGATTCATATAACAACTTAATATCCTGCACCTTCCGGTAAACCCTGCCATGATAAAAGGTTAATCGTATTTAATTTAAAATGCCTGAACGCAGAGTCATTTTTTCCAGTTCTGTCAGATCCTGATTATAATTTGTCGTTTATTCGATGTATCTGCATGAAAGGGAAATAGCGAATAAAAGAGTATCTATGGTCCCGCCCTGACGGAGCTGAAATGGAGCCAGACCGTTCTGTTCATATGAATCTGGTTATGAGAAATATTTAGATGGCGTGGTACCAAACATTGCCTTGAAAGCAGCAATAAAGCTTGAAGCAGACTCATAGCCTGATTCCAGCGCGACATTCATGACACTCTGGCCATAAGCCAGACGTTCCAGCGCAAACAGCATTCGATGTCTCTGTCTCCAGGCTCCGAAGGGAAGATTTGTCTCCTGAGCAAAAAGTCGTTCTATCGTTCTTCCGCTAGCTCCTGCTTCTCTGGCCAGGTCGTGCAGCGACCGTCGTGATCCCGGGTCGTGCTCCAGTAATTTTATTAAGTGGATGGCTCTGGGATCTTTCGGCTTGATCAGTTCCAGTGATGCGAGCTGTAAACCTGAAAGACTGCCTACCAACACCTCTGCCAGTCGGTGACTGTGACTATTTTCATCATAGGTCCACCCCATTTTTGCACACGCCATGATGAGCTCCCTGACCAGGTTGCTCACTTCAACCACGCAGCAGTGTTCAGGCTTATCCATGGAAAAAAAAGCGGGAGAAATATACAGAACAAAGAGCGAGGCTGGCTTCTTGGTTTCAACATAATGTTCAGTACCGGCATCAATCCAGAGTGCCCTGCTGGGTGGAAGAACCCACTCGCCGACATGTGTTTTGATGTGAATGACGCCCCGGGAGGAAAAAATTAACTGGTGGCGCGCATGAGTATGCTTTTCAAGAACATCAGCCCCCCATTGTTCTGGCTGACCTACCAGAGGCGAGATAGCGAAATCCGGATTCATAGTGTTTTGGCGTATATTAGACATAATTTGTCATCCTATCGGAATCATGACACGCATGCTACTGGTATTTTTTAGGTTGTTTTTACACCGTCGCACAGGGCGTATCAGATGAAAAGTAGTGAAGAAATGATATCAGGGAAAGGAAATGAGCTGGCTTATTCAGCAGACAATATTAAGTTCGCAGAACTCACGGACGCAAAGCTTGCCACCAGACTGGCATTCTTTATCGCTGGTTTTGGGCTCGCCTGTTGGGCTCCCCTGGTACCCTTCGCCCAAAGCCGTATGCAGGCGGAGCCCGCTCTTTTGGGTGCCGTATTGTTATGTCTGGGTCTGGGGGCATTAATAGGGATGCCTGCTGCCGGTGGCATTTCTGCTAAAGCCGGCAGCCGGATGGTCATCATCATGGGTGCTGTGGGTATTGTGGTTGCTTTACCCCTTCTTGCCCTGCTTTCCACCCCCCTGGGAATTGGTGCTGCACTTTTCTTATTTGGCCTTTCGATTGGTGCGACTGATGTAGCAGCCAACATTCACGGTTCTGAAGTTCAGGATCGGGCGGGTATGCCTTTAATGTCAGGATTTCATGGTTTTTACAGCGTTGGAGGGCTTGCCGGCGCTGTGGTTATGACTTTGCTGATTGCCACGGGATTACACGTTTTTGTGGCATCGATGATCGCAATATTTACGATACTGATATGCCTCTCAGTTATCAGAAACAAGTTCCTCAGAACAGTAACGGTTAACGACGCGCCATTATTTGTACTTCCTAAAGGTAAAGTGATTGTGGTAGGCCTTCTGGCAATGGTGATGTTCCTGGCAGAAGGTGCGATGCTTGACTGGGGTGCATTGCTCCTGATTCAGGAAAAAAGTTTACCGGCAAACATAGCAGGATCGGGGTATGTTGTCTTTGCGGTGGCGATGACATTAAGCCGCTTCGTCGGTGACAGGCTCGTCTCACTTGCAGGAGAGCGCTGGATACTGACTCTTGGTGTAATATTTACGGCAATTGGACTTTTGGTTATTTCACTGTCCTCATCCGTTGCCATTGTCTTTAGTGCGATTGCGATAGCGGGCTTTGCTGCCGGTAACGTGGTGCCTATTTTGTTCACGCGTGCAGGCAAACAGGATTCAATGGCCCCTTCTTTGGCTATCTCCGCTGCAAGCATGCTGGGATATCTGGGGGTGCTTATGGGGCCCGCAGCGGTCGGATTTATTGCACATTATACAGGACTGGCCAATGCGTTTTGTTTCCTGTCCGCCCTGGTCATGCTCTTTTCCCTGACCATCATCCCTATTTTCTCTGAAAAAAAAATGTAGATCATTAAAAATTAATAGAATATATGAAAGGAATAGCTATGAACCATCTTTCACATGACAACATTAGCCTCTTACAGCCGTCAGAAGGCTCCGTTTGGAACATTGATACGCTATCCCGGAAGATAGCCGTTAGGGCATTGCCGTACAGTGATATTTTCATCGATCCGGGAAGGGGCACAAGCCAGGTAACGTCTGCAAGCCGGTGTAATGCAGCAACACTTTTACGTCCGGCTCCTGGCGGAGACTTTCAATTTCGTTCAACGGTAAAAGTCGAATTCGGTAACACCTTCGATGCCGGCGTGTTGCTTCTTTACGTTAACGAACGATCATGGGCGAAGTTGTGCTTTGAATATTCACCCGAACGTGAACCCATGGTTGTCTCTGTGGTGAACAACGGATATACCTCTGATGATGCCAATGCTTTTACCGTCAGTGGACAGGAAGTGCATTTACGGATCTCCCGCAAAGATAATGTATTTGCCTTCCATGCTTCGCTGGATGGTCAAAAATGGATATTTGTGCGCGCTTTTCCCCTTGATGTGCTGAACGACGCGGAACAGATTTTACACATAGGGTTCGAGGCACAAGCGCCTAACGCCTCCGGATGCGAAGTAGAATTCTCTGATTTCGCCCTCGTTTCAGGAAATGTTCCTGATTTCCGTAGCGGAAAATAGAGAACCGGATTTCAGAGTGAATGCAGGGCATACCGGTAAAAACATATCATGTGGTCCCGCCACCTCACTTTTACCCTGCATGCTAATAGATCTGTATAAATAAAGCCTCATATCATATGAGGCTTTATTTTTTGCTATCTGTATATTTTACGACGATTGATATCGGTAATCCGCCATACTGCATTTCTGCTATTCATATGAACTCAGGCACGGTGTATAACATTTTTGAGGATACAATTAGATATCTGGAAACCCCAGTTATTTATACATTTCTCAGACGAATTTTTAGAAACTAGATTGTTACTGCGTTTGCAGGCAAAACCTACTTCAGACCAGTATTATCTGGGCGGAGTGGGTTTTTTTTTGCTTTTTGAAAGGTAAATGTCCCTATGAAATATCAGTCACTTGCTGAATTTATAATTAACCGGGTCGGCGGCCCGGAAAATATTAAAAGTTTGACCCATTGCGCAACAAGGCTTCGCTTTCAGTTAAGAAAATATGATGTTGTTCTGAAGGATGATTTGAGCAACCATCCAGAGATTATTATGGTGGTAGAAAGCGGGGGCCAACTCCAGGTGGTTGTGGGTAATAATGTTTCTGAAGTTTATAAGGCTATCGAAGCTACAGGCATTACGGATGAGACTGATCTAGCTGCAGGGAGCAGCGACGAGGCAGTCATAAAAGAAAATATCTTTAACAGGCTGATTAATGTGGTTTCGGGGATTTTTACCCCTTTTCTGGGGATCCTGGCCGCTTCCGGGATTATGAAGGGGCTGCTAGCCCTTGCTATCGTTTGCGGAATTACGACTGAGTCGAGCGGAACCTACAAAATACTGGCGGCAGCTGGTGATGCCCTGTTTTATTTCTTCCCTCTCGTACTGGGTTACACTGCAGGCAAGCGTTTTGGCGGGTCGCCATTCCTGTCGATGGCGATTGGCGGCGCACTGATGCATCCGGCAATGATAGCGGCGTTCGACGCTCAGTTACAGCACGGCGCGTCAGTTGATGCCTTCCTCGGAATTCCCGTCACTTATATTAATTATGCCGGCTCGGTTATTCCTGTCATATTTGCTGCCTGGCTCAGCAGTGTGGTGGAGAAATTCTGTAATAAAATTCTCCCTTCAGCGGTCAAAAACCTCTTCACCCCTCTGATAGCGCTTCTCATCGTCGTTCCTGCTGCGTTCCTGCTTATTGGACCGCTCGCTACCGGCCTCAGCCACCTTATGGCAAATGCGTTTCTGGCCGCTTATGAGTTTGCGCCTGCTTTAGCGGGTACGATCATGGGGGGACTGTGGCAGGTCTGCGTCATGTTTGGTCTGCACTGGGGTCTTGTCCCCATCATGATCAACAACATCAGCGTGTTAGGCCATGATATTATGCAGCCATTACTGGTACCGGCCGTGGTAGGCCAGTTGGGCGCAGCGCTGGGTGTGTTCCTGAGAACCCAGGATCCAAAATTGAAAACTCTTTCAGGTTCGGCAGTCAGCGCGGCCATTTTTGGTATTACGGAACCTGCAGTATATGGTGTTAACCTCCCAAACCGACGGCCATTCATCTTCGGCTGCACGGCCGGAGCCATAGGCGGGACAATAGTCGGAGCATTCCACGGTAGTATCTATTCTTTCGGTCTGACCAGCTTCTTCACTCTCGCTCAGATGATCCCACCTACCGGTATGGATATGACAGTGTGGGGGGCCATAATCGGCACGGCCTTATCGCTCGTGCTTTCTACCTTACTGACCTATTTCTTCGGTTTGCCGGCATCAAAAGAATCGCCAAGTGCTAACCCAGGTATCGCACCAGAAACAGCAGAGATCGTTATTCTCTCTCCGCTACAGGGGAAGGTTATTGATATTGCCGAAATCCGCGATCCGACCTTTGCCAGTGGCCTGCTGGGTAACGGAGTGGGGATTATTCCAACCTCCGGTAAAGTTATTGCGCCCTTTGACGGAGTTGTGTCGTCAATATTTAATTCCCGACATGCTATCAACCTGGTCAGTAATGATGGTGTGGAACTGCTGATCCACGTCGGGATCAATACCGTAAATCTGAAAGGTGAAGGTTTTACGGCACATGTAAAAACGGGTGATTCGGTAAAAGCCGGTGATCTGTTGATTGAATTTGATCTCGATTTTATTCAAAGCGCAGGATGTCTGCTGGACACGCCGGTATTAATCAATAACAGCGATGAATTCAGGGCAGTACATCTGGCAGATAAACAGACTGTTTCATATGACACGGTATTGATGACAACGATTAAGTGAGGAAGATTCATGAAAAAA
>NZ_JABXOU010000018.1:0-2296 GCF_014103035.1 Enterobacter sp. RHBSTW-01064
TCTCCTAAACCAACGTATTAAGCGCTCAAAAGATATACTGTGAAGTATCAATACCCGATTGCAAACCAGCAGAAGCTGTTTCCTCCCCCGCTACTTGAGACGTAGGCAGTAGTCGAGTGGAGTGACCATGTAAATTTACCGGCCGAATATGGATAGGCACTTGCTATATAAGTATTAATAACATCGTTTGACGAGGTAATGATATTTATCACCGAATTTGGGAAAGTGATAGGAAAATTTTTTTCTCCAATATACTTACTTACACTGCCTCCGAGTACAGCATAGGCACTATGTTCTCCCGAGTAATCAACCCTTATTCTCCCCCATTGAACTATCAACTTTTTTCCATCTTTGGTTGGAACTGCCAACCATCCATCCACATCTTGTACGCCTTCTGCAGGTTTTAGTTTGATGACTTCTTCTAAACCAACGTTAAGTGTGTATGCTTTTCATTCTCTATATTAAGGCGCTCAAAGAGGTAGATATCACCTCAGCACCCAACATCACCTATCCGACTCCTCCCGCGCAGATTTTACATCGACCAAAATTGGCTCGCCTGATTGAGTAACGGCGAGCATTTTTCCTTCTGGAATTACATTTTCTCTAAAAAACCAATTATCCTCGGGTAGTTCAATAGCACCAGCGATATCATGAAAGCCTGGTATTACTTCTGTCATTGTTTTGGGATTAAATAGGCGCATAGTACACTCTCCATGAAAATCCATTGCTTGATGGAGCACCCGTTGCTGCCATAGTGCAACGAGCTTTAAAACCCGCTTTTGTTGTTAATGAGTCGATGACCATAGATGTATGAGTAGAATTGAACGCAGTACCAGTGTCCCCAGCAAGCCGTTCAGCAATACTGATATAACGGCTCACATCAGGTAACTCGATGGGATACGTTACTGTGGCCAATCCATTTTCAATGGTTACGCCATAACCCATAACCTCGATAGCGCCATCAGACCAAATAATCCATTGACCATTCGCATTGCGACCTCTGCTTGTTACAAACCTTGCTTCTCTTAAACCAACGTTAAGCGCGTGTATTTTTTAAGCACTGCATACGTTGGTTTAGGAGAGGCCGCGAAAAGAACAGTAGGCACCGGCGCAAATCAGCTCCCCGATATGAGTTCATTCACTTCTGATCTGAGATGGTTCAAATTACCTAGCGGCCATATTGTACAGGTCTTTTCAGTTGATGTTTACAGCTCAGATTTAGAGGGAACACCAGCAGTTTACCCGGTAGCGTTTCCCTATTCGTTGTTAGCGATATCCGCTATGTGGGTAGATCCAACACAGACAGAAGCGCCTACGTACAAAATCATAGGAGGTGATCGAACGCTCGCGAAAATCAAAACATCAAAGGCAGGAAAGTACGGGACCATGATTATTGCCATAGGTAAATAACTTTCACAGAAGAAATTTGCATAGTATCTAATATCAACCTGCAAATTCCTCCTGAACAGAACTAATTCCAATCAAAATTGGCTCGCCGGTTTCATTTTTGGCGAGCATCTTGTCTTCGGGTATTTCTGTTAGTGTGAAAAAACAACCTTTAATACCCGATCGCCATGATACTTGTCACAGGTGTGTGTGCGATATTGCCGCTATGAGCCATTACTAACAGCTTCCCTCCCAATCGGTTAGCACCTTCGATGCTTCTAACTGCTTGAACATAGGTGTTTGCTGAATTACTTATTGCCAGTACGCCATGTGGGAAAGCTATAGGCCACGTGAAAGACATGACATCTATCTCTCCACCGCTTATATCGATTTTTGACGAAGTAAGAACAGTCCACTGAAGATAAATATTTTGATCTCCTGGAAAAGGAATTTTAAGCCATCCATTAACCGCTAATTGGGCAGTGACAGCCTCCATTTTCGCTGCCTCTCCTAAACCAACGTTTTTAGAGTATATATTTGATACTACGCGTTCAGCATCCCATCACAATGAAGAATATGGAATTTGTAGTCGGTGTTACGTAGGTAAAGTTAACTTGAGAACGGGAAGTAAGTGCCGTATTAAATCCAACGGTACGAACAGACGGATCTTGTGTACTAAACATTGCGATAACAGAAAGTAATGCTGTAGGCATTGCGATTGGTAGGTTTACATATTTATTTGAAACCACACCATTCGTTGTGTCTACAGCAAACCATCCCCATTGAATGATCAAACCACCAGGCAATTTTGAATAGCCGTTAGTGCTCATGTTGCTTGAGAAAAATGACATATCCGGTATCTGGTTAGCAGCAGAACCAATTGAGCGTTTTGCCGCCTCTCCTAAACCAA
>NZ_JABXOU010000019.1:0-1643 GCF_014103035.1 Enterobacter sp. RHBSTW-01064
TGAAGAACTTCTGAATGTACTTTTGAGTGCATTAAGAAGTTTTGCTCTTTAAAAATCTGGATCAAGCTGAAAATTGAAACGACACACATGTTATGTGTGTTCGAGTCTCTCAAATTTTCGCAATTTGATGATGAATCGAAAGAAACATCTTCGGGTTGTGAGGTTAAGCGACTAAGCGTACACGGTGGATGCCCTGGCAGTCAGAGGCGATGAAGGACGTGCTAATCTGCGAAAAGCGCCGGCGAGGTGATATGAACCTTTGACCCGGCGATGTCCGAATGGGGAAACCCAGTGTGTTCCGACACACTATCGTTAACTGAATACATAGGTTAACGAGGCGAACCGGGGGAACTGAAACATCTAAGTACCCCGAGGAAAAGAAATCAACCGAGATTCCCCCAGTAGCGGCGAGCGAACGGGGAGCAGCCCAGAGTCTGAATCAGCTTGTGTGTTAGTGGAAGCGTCTGGAAAGTCGCACGGTACAGGGTGATAGTCCCGTACACGAAAGCACACTTGCTGTGAACTCGAAGAGTAGGGCGGGACACGTGGTATCCTGTCTGAATATGGGGGGACCATCCTCCAAGGCTAAATACTCCTGACTGACCGATAGTGAACCAGTACCGTGAGGGAAAGGCGAAAAGAACCCCGGCGAGGGGAGTGAAAAAGAACCTGAAACCGTGTACGTACAAGCAGTGGGAGCCTACTTGTTAGGTGACTGCGTACCTTTTGTATAATGGGTCAGCGACTTATATTCTGTAGCAAGGTTAACCGTATAGGGGAGCCGAAGGGAAACCGAGTCTTAACTGGGCGTTAAGTTGCAGGGTATAGACCCGAAACCCGGTGATCTAGCCATGGGCAGGTTGAAGGTTGGGTAACACTAACTGGAGGACCGAACCGACTAATGTTGAAAAATTAGCGGATGACTTGTGGCTGGGGGTGAAAGGCCAATCAAACCGGGAGATAGCTGGTTCTCCCCGAAAGCTATTTAGGTAGCGCCTCGTGAACTCATCTTCGGGGGTAGAGCACTGTTTCGGCTAGGGGGCCATCCCGGCTTACCAACCCGATGCAAACTACGAATACCGAAGAATGTTATCACGGGAGACACACGGCGGGTGCTAACGTCCGTCGTGAAGAGGGAAACAACCCAGACCGCCAGCTAAGGTCCCAAAGTCATGGTTAAGTGGGAAACGATGTGGGAAGGCACAGACAGCCAGGATGTTGGCTTAGAAGCAGCCATCATTTAAAGAAAGCGTAATAGCTCACTGGTCGAGTCGGCCTGCGCGGAAGATGTAACGGGGCTAAACCATGCACCGAAGCTGCGGCAGCGACGCTTATGCGTTGTTGGGTAGGGGAGCGTTCTGTAAGCCGTTGAAGGTGGCCTGTGAGGGTTGCTGGAGGTATCAGAAGTGCGAATGCTGACATAAGTAACGATAATGCGGGTGAAAAGCCCGCACGCCGGAAGACCAAGGGTTCCTGTCCAACGTTAATCGGGGCAGGGTGAGTCGACCCCTAAGGCGAGGCCGAAAGGCGTAGTCGATGGGAAACAGGTTAATATTCCTGTACTTGGTGTTACTGCGAAGGGGGGACGGAGAAGGCTATGTTAGCCGGGCGACGGTTGTCCCGGTTTAAGCATGTAGGCGGGA
>NZ_JABXOU010000002.1:0-891202 GCF_014103035.1 Enterobacter sp. RHBSTW-01064
GTGGGAGAGGGCTGGGGTGAGGGCATCATAAAACGCAGAAAACCAAGGAATGAGAATCGAACACCCCTAACATAACCTCCCCCCCCAATCTGCTAAAGTAGCCCAAACTCATTTTTCAGGAAGAAACCATGCGCCAACGTACCATTGTCTGCCCCATCATTCAGAACGACGGGGCCTATCTGCTGTGCAAAATGGCCGACGATCGCGGCGTATTTCCCGGCCAGTGGGCGCTGTCCGGTGGAGGGATGGAGCCGGGTGAAACGATGGAACAGGCGCTGCGCCGTGAGATCCGCGAAGAGCTTGGCGACGCGCTGGAGATTACCGAGGTAAAACCGTGGGCATTTCGCGATGACACTCGGGTGAAAACCTACGCTGACGGCACCACGGAAGAAATTTATATGATTTACCTGATCTTCGACTGCATCAGCGCCAACCGTGAGGTGACCTTCAACGAAGAGTTTCAGGAGATCGCCTGGGTTAATCCGGAATCGTTAAAACAGCTGGATCTCAACGAAGCCACGCGCATTACCTTCGCCCAAAAGGGCCTTCTTTAATTGCCCACTGCCCCGGCGTTTTACCGGTCCATGCTCTAAAAACCTCAATAAATGCGCTGACGCTGCTGTAGCCGCTGGACAGCGCAATCCACCCTACCGGCTTCCCCGCCGCCAGCCACTCCATTGCCCGCATGACGCGTGCCAGCTGCCGCCAGTTAACGAAGTTCATTCCGGTCTGGGCACTAAACCGACGGTTAAACGTACGCACGCTCATCCCGACATGGCTGGCATGACTCTCGACCGTCTGATTATCATCGACAAACTGCAGCAAATGGCTGACCACGTTCTTCAGACGCGGATCCGTCGGCACGGGCAGAGAAAAGTGAGCCTGGGGCGTCAGGGCAAGCTCATCCAGCAGCAAAGTCAGCTTTCGCGGATCGTACTCACTCTCTGCACCACATAAACGGCTAAACAGTGCATGGGTGAGAGCGTCGGGCTCGAACAGCGCGGGCGAATCGGGAAGCATTCCACACCAGGCGGGGTCCAGATAGATAGCGCAGCCTTCTATCGCGCTTTCAGAGAAGGCGGCGTGCTGCTGGCCCGGCGGGATCCAGCCGATATGTTTTGCCGGCACGACCGAGCGCGCCTGCTGCGTCTCAATGACAAGCAGCCCCGTTGCAATGCGCCACAGCTGGCCGGTGCGATGACTGTGCCGGGGCGTTCGATACCCGCCGGGATGAAGGAGCGTTTCAACACTGATCATATCATTTTGACCGAAAATCGTTATTCATCGACGCATTACAGGAACTACGTCTTCGGCTGTCAAGGATAATGACGATTCAACCATTTGAGGAGCCCGCATGAGCATTATCACATCCCTGGTAGCCCACCCTGACAACACCGTGCAGCGCAAGGAAATGGCTAGCCTGTTAACCAACTTATTCAAAGGCGACGTCGATCCGGCAGAGCTTTTTACGCCCGATTACCAGCAATTTACGGACGGTCACGCGCTTGATTATCAGGGTTTTGTGCAGCACCTGAACCACGTTCGATCGCAGATCCGCGAGATAGCATTCAGGGTAGAGGAGTTCACCTGTCACGATGGTCTTTTGGCAGACCGGCACTGGGTTACCGTAACATATCCGGATGGTCGGCAGGCAGAGATTGAGGTGTATATGTTTGCCGCACTGCGAGAAGGAAAAATCTGTCGTATCCATGAGGTCACGCTGGTGATTGGCGGAGAGGCATCAGACCGCGCGCTCGCCCACGCCACGCATTAAGCTCACCCTAAACGCGAACGGCGCATAACAGCATTTGCCGTTATGCGCCCCCTCTTACAGCGAGATTTTCAAACGTCGAACCGCTTCTATCAGCTGTTCATCCGTTGGCGTCACAAACGACATACGCAGCGTTGTCTGGTCAGGTTCGTTGCAGTAGAAGAACTCACCCGGTACAAACACCACGCCGTTGCTTAACGTCTTCTCCAGCCAGCGCGTGGTGTTCATGCCGTTGTTCATTTTCGCCCACAGGAACATGCCGCCCTTCGGTTTGTGGAACGACATCACATCGCCCAGCTCGGCCTCCAGCTCAGTGGCAAACGTCTGGTATTTCTGGCGATAGGCTTCGCGGATCATCTTAATCTGCCCCGCCAGACGACCGGTTTTCAGGTACTCATAGGTCATCAGCTGTGACAGCGTGCTGGTGTGCAGATCGGTGGTTTGCTTCAGATTAACCACCGCACGTTTCAGCCACTCGGGGACCAGCACCCAGCCCACGCGAGTTCCCGGTGCGAGGATTTTAGAGAAGGTGGAGGTGTACACCACGTTCTCTTCATTGCCGATATCTTTGGCGTGAGCTATCAACGGGCGGAACACTTCGTCGGTGTAATTAATTTCGCTGTACGGGTCGTCTTCGATAATCACGAAATCATAACGTTTTGATAATTCCACCAGCTGTTTACGGCGCGCTTCGGAAAGCGTCACGCCGCCGGGGTTACCAAAGGTTGGAACGATATAGACCGCTTTGATGGCTTTCTTTGCCACCAGCGCTTCAAGCTCATCCACCTTCATACCGTCGCCGTCAGTGCCAACGGATTCAAAGTTGGCCTGCGCCAGGCCGAAGACCTGCAGCGCGGCGAGATAGGTTGGACGCTCAACGACAACGGTGTCACCCGGGTTGATTAACGCACGCGCCAGCACGTCAAGTGATTGCTGCGAGCCGGAAGTAATAACGACATCATCGGCCTTACAGGCGATACCACGCCCCTCGCAGATGCGTTTAATTTCCTCGCGCAGCCCCGGGACGCCTTCCGTCAGGCCGTACTGGAACGCCTCGCCAAAATGCTGTGATAAGACGGAATCGGCAGCAATTTTAAGCCCTTCGTGATCGAACAGATCGGGATTAGGAATACCACCGCCCAGCGAAATCACCCCTGCCATTTTGCTATGTTTTAATAATTCACGGATGGCAGAGGATTGCAGGCCCTGCGCGCTGTTGGCGAGTTTGTTTGCAGACATTCTTTGATTACCTTCTTTTTTTATATTGTGCCCAATCTTAGCAGAATATGGGCGATAAATTCCGTAAGCTTAGGCAGTTGACGTAAATCCTGACGCCACAATAAATGCACCGGCCTCGGCGCGGGCGTGTACTGCTCCAGCACCCGCAACAGCCTGCCGCTTGCCAGCTCTTCCGCCACCAGCACCTCCGGTTGCAGCAGTAATCCTGCACCTGCCCGCGCCGCCATGCGTAATCCATAGCCATCGTTGCATCTTAAAATCGCATCGCGCTTCCAGCGCACTTCTCCTTCCATGCCCGGTAGCCGCCACTCGTTACGGGCGGTCCACACCGTGTGCGATAGACACAGATGATTCACCAGATCGGCAGGCGTCTGTGGCGTGCCGTAGCGCGCTAAATAGTCCGGCGCGGCGCAGATCACCATCCGGTAAGGGCAGAGGTACTTCGCTACCAGATCGTCGTTTTGAATGTCGCCAATGCGAATGGCCAGATCGACCCCTTCATCCACCAGATCGACCATCCGGTTGGTGAGATCCAGCTCCACACGCACCTCCGGATACCGCTGTAAATAGGTGGCGGTGAGCGGTGCAATCACGCAGCCACCAAACGACGTCGGTGCCGTGACGCGCAACGTTCCGGCAGGCGCAGCACGCAGCCGCTCGACTGCATTTTCAGCAATGGAGACCTGCTCCAGCACCCGCTTCGCCTCCTCGAAATAGACGCGCCCGGCGTCGGTCAGGCTTTGACGGCGCGTGTTGCGCTCCAGCAGTCGCGTGCCGAGCTGGGTTTCCAGCAGGGCAATATACTTCCCCACCATCACCGCCGACATCTCCAGACGTGATGCAGCACCAGTAAAGCTACCGCTTTCCACCACCGCAATAAACGTCTCCATACCGCGAAGCTTATCCATATTCCGAACCTCTGGTTAGCAATCTTCTAACGTTAGCCCAGTTTATCTGACTTTTTATTTATTAAAGAATGAAGTCTCACAACATAAGGAGTCTGCTATGAAAATCGTCATTATTGGTGCCAGCGGTACGGTCGGTCGTGCAGTAACGGAAGCGCTGAGTCGTCGTCACGAAGTCATCCGCGTGGGTCGCACGCAGGGCGACGAGCAGGTGGATATCACCTCGCAGGCGAGCGTCCAGGCGCTGTTTGAGAAAATCGGTCCGGTGGACGCGATTGTCTCCGCCAGCGGCAGCCTTCACTTTGGCCCCCTCGCGACCATGAAGGACAGCGATTTCAACCGGGGATTGCAGGATAAGCTTTTGGGGCAGGTGCGCCTGGCGCTGACCGGCCAGCACTACCTGAACGAAGGCGGCTCGATTACGCTGATAAGCGGCATTGTGGCGCACGAGCCGATTGCGCAGGGCGTGAATGCCACCACGGTCAATGCGGCGCTGGAAGGGTTTGTGCGCGCTGCAGCCTGCGAACTGCCGCGCGGGATCCGCATCAACCTGATTAGCCCGACGGTACTCACCGAATCCGTCGAAGCGTACGACGGCTTCTTCCCGGGCTTTGAGAGCGTTCCCGCCGCGACCGTGGCGCAGGCCTACCGCCGCAGCGTGGAAGGCGTGCAGAGCGGACGCGTGTATAAGGTGGGTTACTGAGCCTTACGGGCGGCGATCAGCACCAGCATCGGGCGCTCTGCCTCTTCGGCCAGCGCGGGCCAGGCGTCAATCTGCGCCTGCGTTGGCCCCCACTCGTTGACCTCGCTTATCGTTAACCCGGCCCCGATCAGCGCGTTAAGCGTGGTGCCCAGCGTGCGGTGATACTTGATAACGCCGTCCGCCAGCCAGTTGCTGACGCGTTTGCCTTCTTCCTGATAATGGTTCACGCTCCAGAACCGCTCGCCACTGTCGTCGGTCAGCCAGCCTTGACGGGTAGCGCAGGTGTAAATGGGGTGCTCCATGGAAAAGACCAGGCTGCCGCCGGGCTTAAGCGCGCGCTGAACCTTCGCAAACAGGGTATCCAGCGCCGGCAGGTAGTGCAGCGCCAGCGAGCTATAGACCAGATCGAGGCTGTTCTCGTTGAGCTCGAGTGATTCCAGATCGCTACGCTGATAGTGAATCTGTGGGTCAGCGGTAAGCTCCCCAGCGCGGGCGAGCATCTTTTCGGAGATATCAACGCCCGTGACGTCAGCAGCGCCCAGCTCGCGCGCCGCGCGGCAAAACCAGCCGTAGCCGCAGCCGAGATCGACAACCGATTTGCCGGTTAAATCAGGCAGCATGGCCTTAAGCGCGGGCCACTCCGGCGCGCCGTCGAGGCCCTGAACCGAGCGCGGAAGCTGGGCGTAGCCTTCGAAAAATGCCGGGTTGTCGTAGATGTTTTGTGCCATGGCAGATCCCTCTTAAAGAATGTGCATAGCAGTATACTGCATTGTCGGGTGGCGGCTTCGCCTTACCCGACCTACAAAATCTCCGAACCGTAGATACTGTTATGCTACGCAAGCATTTTCCTGATGCAACGTGGCATCGAACGGGCGTCCTGATTTCAGGACGCCATACGCCACCTGCGCCAGATTACGCATCATCGCTCCGATTATCAGCTTCGCACCCTTGCCGTTCTTTTCCAGACGCGCCCTGAACGCTTTTCCCCACGCCGTTTTGTACAGCGCCACCATCGCAGGCATATACAGCGCCCTGCGAAGCGACACATGTCCCGCCTTGCTCATCCTGCTGGCCCTGTTTACGCTGCTTCCTGACTCATGCTGCCGCGGCGTCAGCCCTGCGAACGCCGCGAACTGCCGCGCCTGACCGAACCTCTCCTTCAGACCCACATACGCCAGCAGCACCGCGGACGTCTTTTCACCGATACCCGGTATGCTGTCCAGCAGTTTTCGACGGTGTTTCAGGTCCGGGTCGTCATCCGTCAGGTCCTTTATCTATTTCTCCAGCCGCTTCAGCTCCGCTTCCAGCCACAGAAGGTGCGCATCGATGCTCGGCATCTGCACCTCCCGCGCCGTCTCACGGCGGTTCAGCTCCTGCGTGTGCATGTCTGTCAGGGACTGATGCCGCAGCACCAGTGCCCGCAGCGCACGCTCCACCGGGTGCGGCGCTTCCCACGCAACCGGACGCTTCTGCCGGCAGAACTCTGCCAGCATACGGGCATCGACAGCATCGGTTTTACTGCGCAGGCCTTCGCTCTGCGCAAAGGCTTTACCCAGAGCAGGGTTGATGATGGATACGATGAAACCGGCATCACTGAGGGACGCCGCGGCGTCTTCCATATAGGTGCTGGTCGCTTCCATGCAGACATGTGCCGGAGCCACATTATGGCTGCGGAGCCAGCTGAGCAGCTCCTCGTGACCTTTAGGTGTGTTAGTAAACTTTTTGCTGCGGTGACGGCCATCAGGTCGCAACACATCGACATCCAGCTTAGCTTTGGAGACATCGATACCAATAAAGTGAAGTTCCTGTTCCATAGTGAAACCAACCTTGTGAATGCGGATTACCGGGAAAACCGGTCCATGATACTGTCCGGTTTGTCACTTGTGGAGAAGGGGCAGTCCACTGCAGAGATCTACAATACAGGCTCGTGGCCTAAGGCCGGGTACGGCATGTGGACTGCCTGACAGAAAGAACTGGCCGGTTCTTTCTGCACGGGATGATAATACAAGGCCGGGTAAGCGCAGCGCCACCCGGCACCACATTAGCCCACCGAGCCCCAGACGAGGTTGCCCTTGTGGAACGTCGCGGTACGCGGTGAAATGCGCGCCACCGCTTCGGCGGAACAGGAGGCATCCACCAGCACAAAGCTGGCGTCGTCCTGCGCTTTCGGCCACACGCGCTCGCCTTTGTCGTTCAGCGGCAGCACGTCGCCGGTGGCGATACCGAGCGCGCGGGAGAGCGTCTGCTCGTTCGGGCGGATGTAGAGTTGCGCATAAAGATTCGCTTTTTCCAGCATGTCCCCCAGACCGTAGGGCGACCAGTGGTCGATCACGCTGTCGGTCCCCGTCATCACAAACACGCCCTTCTCGCGCAGCTGCTTCAGCGGCATATGCAGGGTGCCAATCGGCACGGTGGAGGCGATGGTCACCTGCTGCGCCGCCATGCGGGTGGCGATCTCATCCACCTGCTGCTCGTTGAGCGTCGCCAGCGCGAAGGCGTGGCTGATGGTCAGTTTGCCCTTCAGCTCCGGCGTTTTCTCCACGGTTTCGACCATGTAGTTCACCGCCGCCACGCCCGCCGGGCTGGTTTCGTGCAGGTGAATATCCACCCCTTTGTCGTAGTCCAGCGCGATCTGGAACATCAGATCGAGAGATTTCTCCATCGCTCCGTCAACGTTAGTCGGGTCCAGCCCGCCCACGTAGTGCGCCCCGGCCTGCATCGCCTCGCGCATCAGCCTTTCAGAATTCGACAGCAGCAGCCCATGCTGCGGGAAGGCGACGATTTCGCAGTCAAAACCCGCTTTGCGGCGCGCCAGCACTGCCTGCAGATTTTCCAGGTTTTTCAGGCCGGAAACCGGCTCAATATTGCAGTGGCTGCGGGCAATGGTAGAGCCTTTCGACTGGATCAGGTCGATCAGCTTTTCCGCGCGCTCCTGGGTGTAGGGCTGCAGCTCCGGCAGCATTTTTTGTTCCAGGCGGATCATGTCCTGAATCGTGGTACCTGCCGGACGGTTCAGCGAGCGCCACGGGCCGCCGTAAAAGGTTTTATCCAGGTGGATGTGCATGTCGCGCATCGCCGGGAGCATCAGCTTGCCGCCCGCGTCATAGTGCGGCAGCGTGGCGTCGGCATGGATTTTATTGTCGCGCAGGGCGACGATCTTCCCGTCGTTAATCTCCAGCGTTTTCAGCTCGGTGCGGGTGCTTGTCGCCACGCTAGCGTCGAAGTTGAACCCCGCCTCCAGCAGCACGTTGTCGAGGTAGTAATGCTTTGCGGTGATGCTCATCGGTTTGCCGGTCTCGCAGGTTGGCTTTGCGGTATCCGCAGCATACGCGACGGAGCCGGTAGCGCCAAACAGCGCGCAGGCGGTAACCATTTTGCCGCTCTGGCTAATAAACTCGCGGCGGCTTTTGTTTTCACTCATCTTATCTTCCTTCATTAACAATATGGGTACCGGTTTCCCCGCGCAGCGCCGCGGGCAGGCAGTCCGGCGAGGTGATGATCACCCGCCTGCCGCCGTGGTGTAAAAATTCCAGCGAGGCGACGATTTTGGGCAGCATGCTGCCCGCCGGGAAGTGACCCTCTTCCATGTAGCGCGCCATCTGCGCCACGGTTACGGCGTCCAGCGCCTGCTGGTTTGGCTTGCCGAAGTTGACGCACACCTTTTCCACCCCGGTGGTGATCACCAGCACGTCGGCGCGGATCTCGCGCGCCAGCAGCGCGGTGGATAGATCTTTATCAATCACCGCGTCGACGCTCTGATACTCCCCCTGCTCACTGCGAACAACGGGGATCCCCCCGCCGCCCGCGCCGATCACCACAAAGCCTTTTTGCGTCAGCGTTTTGATGGCGTCGGCCTCAACGATGCGCAGCGGCTGGGGTGAAGCCACCACGCGACGGTAGCCCCGACCGGAATCCTCAACAAAATGCCAGTCCGGGTGCGCGCTCTGCAGCTCGTCGCGCTGTGTCTCGCTGAAAAACGCACCGATCGGTTTCGTCGGGTGCGTAAAGCCGGGATCGTTTTTATCCACCTCTACCTGCGTGACGACCGTGACCGCTTTTTGCTCGCCGCGCGCGGCAAGCCGGTTGTTTAGCGCCTGCTGGATCAGGTAACCGATGCCGCCCTGCGTATCCGCCACGCAGTTTGCCAGCGGGGTCAGCGGCAGCCCTTCCCGCTCGTGGGCGATTTCGGCACGGCGCAGATCCAGCCCCACCTGGGGGCCGTTGCCGTGGGTGAGCACGATGTCATAGTCAGAGGCCAGCATTTCCAGCACCGACTCGGCCACCGCTTTCACCGCCTGCGCCTGATGTTCAACCGACTGGCTGGCGTTGTCTTTGATAATGCTGTTGCCGCCGATGGCGACGACCATAAGCTCTTTCATACGTTTTCCTTCGCAACGGTGCCAGATTCAGCGCTCGCAACTTCCCGGCTATCGAGAAAATGCTTCACCACAAACATGCCGCCCATCATCAGGTAGGCCGTGACGAACATCAGCGAACTGCCTTCGGCAAATCCCACCACCGGGGCATGGATCACCCCAAACAGCGCCAGCAGCGCCCCGCCCGCAGCGGCGACAGCCCCGCGCAGCGGTTTGTTGATGATGGCGAAGATGGCGATACAGCCCCACAGCATGCTGGCGAGCGGTGCGCCGTTACCGAGATGCATCAGCCCTTCGTAGTAGATCCCTTTGCTGTGCAGCACGTCGGTGCCGATTTTCCCCGCGCTGGTGCCTGCGGCGCTCATCACGCTGTTCATCATGGTCAGCGCCCAGTTGGCGATCCACGGGAACAGGCAGATGAAGATGACGGGCACCTCCACTTTGGGCGTTTCCCTCACCACCTGGTTGGCCGTCACGACGCCGATAAACACCAGAATCGGCACGATGGCGGTCATCGGTATGATGGCGAGCATAAACGCCCCTAGCCCGAACAGCGGCACGATGAACATGGTCACGCCCGAGGCCAGCGTGTAGCCGATGCTGGCTCCCATCGCTTTCCAGCCGGGATGGCCGACGTAGACCGTGACCGGGAACGGGTTCCCCATCAGGCATCCGAGCATGGAGGCCAGGCCGTTCGCCAGCATCACCTTGCGGGTCGGGTATTCATCCCCTGCCGCGTGGGCGCTTTCGATGTTCTCGAGGTCAAAGATGTAGTTCGCCAGCCCCAGCGGAACGGCCGATGCCAGATACGGCAGCGCGTGCGGCAGGCCCTGCAGGAAGCCTTCTACGTGCACCTGCGGCGGGTTAAAGCCGAACGATGACATGGACGCTTTAATCGCTTCCGGGCTTTGCAGACCCGAGAGCCACGCTAGCGCCGTTCCGGCAACCAGCAACAGCAGACCGGTCGGGATTTTGGCGAAAATGGGCTTTTTACCGAACCAGTTAATAAAGATGAGCAGCAGCACGATAAACGACACAGTCGGCGCTTCGAACGCCTGCAGCATCGGGTTCATCGCCAGCAGCAGCAGGCCCAAACCGGAGAGGCACGACAGCAGCACGGTGCGCGGGATCATCTTGCGGATGGTTTCCCCTAAAAACGAACCGCCCGCGAGGATCATCGCTTCTACGAAACACCACACTAGGCCAATCTGAATGGCGAACTCCGCATCGCCCGTTTGCTGATACACCGGCATCAGCACCAGGAAGGTCACGGTAAAAATTGACGGCGCGCTGGGGCCGGACGGCAGCGCGGTGACGTCCGTTCGCCCGGTGGCGCGCGCCATTTGCATGCCGAACCAGGCGTAGCAAATACTTGCGACCAGCACCGCCAGCCCGAAGGCCGGCGCGATGCGTCCATAAACAATCTCCTTCGGGATGCCGACGACAAAAATGAGCAGCCCCATCATGGTCAGCAAATTGGTCAGGTTGTTGGTCATCAACCCGAAATACGCCGCCCAGTCACCTCTTTTCCACTCCAGTTTCATGTTTTTCATGGATGCTTGCCTTATAAAAAGTAGCGATCGCGGAAGGTCAACAGCGCCTTTTCAAAACAGCTAAACGGCGGGTGAACGATGCCCGCCCCAATCATGCCGATGCCCGCGTCTTTATGGGCAATGGCGGTGTTAATCACCGGCAGAATGCCGCTGCCCGCGACTTTAGTGATGTCGATGGCGGTTGGGATGCCCATAAACGAGAGCAGCGGAATGGTGACGTTCGGGTTTTCGCCGAGGGTGATTTCGCGCATCTGACGGGAGAAGTCGATGGCTTCATCCACCGTCCCACCCACCAGCGCGACAATCGCCGGGGCCGTCGCCATCGCAAAGCCGCCAATGCCGTAGGTTTCGGTGATGGCGCTATCGCCGATATCCAGCCCGGAGTCTTCCGGCTTATAGCCCGCGAACATCGGACCGATCACCTGCTGCGCCGGGCCGGTGAACCACTGCCCCGGCAGGCCGGAAATGCGCAGGCCGAACTCGTAGCCGTTGCGCGCCATGGTGGTGACGACGGTGCTGTACTCAATGCCGTGCGCGGCGTCCAGCGCGGCCTTACACATCGCCATCCACGTCGGGCCGGAGAAGTAGTCGCTGCTGGCGACAAACTCGAATACCTCGCGCTGCTGCTCCACCGGATAGCCCGCCTGGATCAGCCCCGGCGTCAGCGCCTGGATCAGCAGCGTGGTGCCCGCGTTGTTGCGGTTGTGGCACTCGTCGCCCATGTGCAGCGCCTGTGCCAGCATCAGGCGCAGGTCGATTTCGCCAATAATCTTCATCGCGTCTCGCAGCATCGGGCCGAGCACGTCGCGCATCCAGTTCAGGCGCTCGATCACGCTCTGGTCGTTGGCTCCCATGCGCAGGATCTTCGCCATCTGCTCGCTGAGGTTGGTGAACGCGCGGTTGCCGTAGGTTTTGTTTTCAACGATGTGCATAAACATCGACGCGGAGGTGACGCCCGCCATCGAGCCCACGCAGTCATGCTCGTGGCACGGCGAGAACGTAATATCTCCGGAGGCGGCGAGCCTTGCCGCATCGTCCAGATCTTTCGCCAGCCCTTCAAACACCAGCGCCCCGGTGACCGCCCCCTTCATTGCCCCGCACATGTTTTCCCAGGAGACGGGCGGACCGGCGTGCAGAATGGTGGTGCGGGTCATGCCCGGCACAACGTTAATGGCCTGGTCATAGCCCACCAGCACCGGATGGGACTGAATAATGCGCTCAAGGGCGATGTGGTTAGCGGCGGCGATTTTCTTCGCCAGCGGTTTTTCCGCCAGCTGGTCGAGCGCCTCAACGACCTGCATATTGCCCTGCCCCGGCGGCGTCCAGTCGAGCTGGGTGACGGGAACGTGCTGTTTTTTGAGGTCATCGCTAAACATCGCAATGCCGACGTTAATGACGTTCAGCGGCTGGTTGAATAAGGTGGTCATTATGCTTTCTCCCCTTTGCAAACAAATTCGCGTGCCAGTAATCCGGTATTGGTGCTGCTGCTGGCCCAGATGACGCCTGCGTCGGTCAGCAGCTGGCACTGCTGCGCCAGCGACTGCGGATCCTGGTCGGTGCCGAGCACGTAGCCGAGAATGTCCAGAGGACGGTTATCCGCCTTCGCGATGGCCTGCGCCTCCTTAATGGCATCAAGCATCACCCCCACCGGATCCTCATGCGCGCCGAAGCCCAGCACGAAGTCCATCACGATGACGCCCACCTCAGGATCGCGAGCCTCCTGCAGCAGGCGGCTGATGCGGTTGGTCGGGTCGATCATCGGGTGCGGCTTGCCGTTGGTGAAGTCGTCGTCGCCAAAGTCGAGGAAGGTGTGGGCTTTACTGACGCTGATGTCACTCAGGCACCTGGCCGGATCAGGCTGAATGTTGCTGTAGACGTCGTCGAATTTCGCAAGCGCCGCAAACATCGCCTCGTCGCACAGGGTGCCGCCGCAGAACAGGCCGCGAATGTACTTCTGCTGCGGGGTCAGGCGGGCGCGCACCTCTTCAATCAATGGCCAGTTGAGCGGATGCAGGTCCAGGGACTCTTTTTTGATGCCGGTAAGCAGGACCGCCTTCAGCGCCGCCTCTTTGGTGCCGCGCGCAAACTGCAGGCCATCTTCATCGGCGGGCGGTTCGCTGCGGCCGAGGAAGCAGACGACCACCGGCTTGCGGCAGGCTCTGGCGCGGGCCAGCACTTTTTCTGCCACCGCAGGGGCCGGTGGCTTGGAGATGAGTGCAATCACCTGGGTGCCCTCGTCGGCTTCCAGCATGTCGATGGCGTCGAGCATCATCAGGCCGCCAATTCTCTCGCTGAGATCGCGCCCGCCAGTGCCAATCAGCTGCGACACGCCGCCGCCGAATTCGTGAATGCGCACGCTCAGCTCCTGGCTGCCGGTGCCGGAAGCGCCGACGATGCCAATCGAGCCGCGGCGCACCGCGTTAGCAAAGCACAGTCCCGCGCCGTTGATGATGGCGGTGCCGCAGTCCGGCCCCATCATCAGCAGCCCTTTCTGGTGCGCCAGCTGCTTCAGCGCCAGCTCGTCGTCGAGCGACACGTTATCGGAAAAGAGCATTACGTTAAGATCGTTTTCCAGCGCCTGGCGCGCTTCGCGGGCGGCGAAAGTACCGTTGACGGAAATCACCGCAAGGTTTGCGTCCGGGCGATGGGTTTTGGCGCTGGCAATCGTCGCGTAGCGCGCTTCATGGGATCCTGCGCTCTCTTTACGCGTGAACAGCGCTTCGATAGCCGCCAGCGTTTCATCATTCGCCGCGTCGCCTTTAATCACGATCATCAGGTCGCCGTTTTTGGCTTCCGCTAATTCCGGCGTTAATAGCCCGAGGTTTTTTAATACTCCTTTGTTCATTTCCGTTGCCATGGCCACAAACGCCTGCTCGACGCCCGGTAATTTATTGGCTTTGGTGGAAACGGACATTAATGATACGGAGTCGAAATAGGTGTTCTTTTTTATGACGATTTTCGTTGGCATTATTTTCTCCTGGATGCGGATAAAAGGGGGCCGCCGTCGTGCAAAATGCACGTCGGTTAAAATACTTTTTGAATTAACGGCCAGCCGGAAATGGCTGGCCGAATGCGTTATGCGCCTGCCGCCAGCAGCAGGTCGGCTATCGCATCGAAGCCTTTTTCTCGCGCCAGCTCGAGCGGGGTTTTGCCGTATTTGTCGGTCATGTGCGGGTTCGCGCCGTGATCCAGCAGCAGCTTGACGATCGCCTGCTGCTTCGCGCCGCCGTCGTTAAGCACGATCGCTTCCAGCAGCGGCGTCCAGCCGACAAAATTGGTGTGGTTGACGTTGATATCCGTTTTTTCCAGCAGCTCTCGCACAATCTCAACGTGCCCTTTTTCACTGGCTGGCGTAATGCCCACACCGCCAAAGCGCGTCAGGCGGTCAAGATCCGGGTTTGCCGGAAGCACAAGGCGCAGCAGGGTAATATCGTTGGTCAGGCAGCTAATCAGGAAGGGGTTAAAGCAGGTCTGGTCCTGTTTATCAATATCCGCACCGGCGGCAATTAATAGCTCCACGCAGGAATAATGCTTTTTCAGGCTGGCAATAATAACCGCGGTTCTTTTCTGGCGGTTGGTGGCGTTAATATCCACGCCTTTCTCCAGACAGGCTTTTAGCGCAACGCTGTTGCCCTCTTCTGCCGCCAGCAGAAATTCAGTAACGAGTTCGTTCGCAGACATATTCAGACTCCCGATGTTTTTATTTCTGTTGACCTGAGAATAGCAACAGCCTGGTCATAAAAGAATCCGCTTAAAAATGATTCATCGACAGTCAATTCATTGTTGAGTTAAATTCAATAAACCGGTTAAAACGTGCGTCTGTGCAACCTTTTTCTTATGTTACACCGCGTTTTAGCGCGCGAAGCTGCATTATGCTTATGCCTGACGAAGCCTTACCGAGTGCGGGCTGCGGCAAATAGTCAGAACTGTGACCGGCTTCAAATGCGTTGTAACACCGTTGTTAAAATATGTTCAAAACTGATGGCTGACGGGAGTGAGATATGAATTCCATCTTTACCGAAGAGAACCTGCTGGCCTTCACCACCGCGGCGCGCTTTGGCAGCTTCAGCAAAGCCGCCGCCGAACTGGGCGTGACGACCTCCGCCATCAGTTACACCATTAAGCGCATGGAGACCGGGCTGGACGTGGTGCTGTTTGTGCGCAACACGCGCAGCATCGAGCTGACCGAGTCCGGCTTTTACTTTTACCGCAAGGCTACCGACCTGCTAAACGACTTCCACGCCATCAAGCGCGGGATTGATACCATTTCGCAGGGCATCGAGGCGCGGGTGCGCATCTGTATTAATCAGCTTTTATACACGCCGCGCCACACCGCCAGGCTGCTGCAGGTGCTGAAAAAACAGTTTCCGACCTGTCAGATCACCGTCACGACCGAGGTCTACAACGGTGTCTGGGATTCTATTATCAACAACCAGGCCAATATCGCGATTGGCGCACCGGACACGCTGCTCGACGGCGGCGGGATCGATTACACCGAAATTGGCGCTATTCGCTGGGTCTTTGCCATCGCGCCGGAACATCCGCTCGCCTTTGTTCCCGAACCGATAGCGGAGAGCCAGCTGCGCCTGTATCCGAACATCATGGTGGAAGATACCGCGCATACCATTAACAAAAAGGTTGGCTGGCTGCTGCACGGTCAGGAGGCGATTCTGGTGCCGGATTTCAACACCAAATGCCAGTGTCAGATCCTGGGGGAAGGGATTGGCTTTTTGCCGGAATACATGGCGAGAGAGGCGGTGGAGGATGGACTCCTGGCGACGCGACGCATTAACAACCCGCGCCAGGATTCGCGCATGCTGCTCGCCACGCAGCATGCCGCGACCGGTCAGGTGACGCGCTGGATCAAACAGCAGTTTGGTCCAGAAGGTGTACTGACCGGGATCTACAGCGATTTACTCTGGCGTGCTTAGCTTTTGGTTTGCACCCAGAACGCGTGGATAAGGCCGGGGAAGTAGCCCAGAATGGTCAGCAGGATATTCAGAATAAATGCCCAGCCAAATCCTTTACCAAGCAGCACCCCCAACGGCGGGAGAATAATCGTAAAAACAACGCGCCAAAAACCCATAATGACTCCGTGCAAGCTAACTAATTGAATAAAAAGAGAACACTCTCTAAGCGTAGCCAGTTTACCCGGCTGTGCCATTACCCCGCCGTTCTTTTACCCTCTTTTACGATTTTGACACTGGCTTAACGCGCACCTTTACTTTAGTATTTACTTAATTAAGAAAACACTAAAATACCATGACTGAACTTGAACAGCTTCAGGCCAGCGCTGAGCAGGCCGCAGCATTGATGAAAGCGATGAGCAACCCGCACAGGCTACTGATCCTCTGCACACTTTGCGGCTCACCGAATACCAGCGCGGGCGATCTGGCGCGCGCGACGGGGCTGAGCGCGTCCGCCACGTCCCAACATCTTGCGCGCATGCGCGAGGAAGGCCTGATCGGCAGTACGCGGGATGCCCAACGCATTCTCTACGCCATTAAGAATGACGCTGTATATCAGATTATCAGCACCCTCAAACACCTCTATTGTCCGTAAGGAGCCGCCATGCCTCTTCCTCTGATTACGCCACAGCAGGCAACTGCGCTTATTGCTGAAGGCGCTAAACTGATTGATATTCGCGATACCGATGAATATGCCCGCGAGCATATTGCCCTCGCCCACTCCGTCCCGCTGGATTCCTTACCCGGCGCACTTCAGGCTCAGGCAGGGGAAACGGTGATTTTCCACTGTCAGTCCGGTGCGAGAACGTCGAACAACGCCGCGCGTCTGGTACAGGCGGCCTCTCCCGCGCGGGCATACGTCATTGAAGGTGGCATTCAGGGCTGGAAAAAGGCCGGGCTGCTGACCGTCGAAGATAAATCACAGCCTCTGCCCCTGATGCGGCAGGTACAAATTGCAGCGGGGCTGCTGATCCTGCTCGGCGTGGTGCTGGGCTACACGCTCTCAGACGGCTTTTTCCTGCTGAGTGGTTTTGTGGGGGCGGGCCTGCTGTTTGCCGGTCTGACCGGTTTTTGCGGCATGGCGCGGCTGCTGAAGATCATGCCGTGGAACCATCGTACCTCGTAAGCAGTACCAGACCGTTTAATGCTGTACCCTTTGCATGACGTGGGCTAAGGTGAAGATCGCTAAATGAGAGGAGGTACTATGTTTTCTGTTGGTGATTATGTGCAACCGCGTCAGGGCGGTCCAAAACTGAAAGTGCTCGACGTGAAGGACGACAGCATTGTGGTCGTGCAGGCCAGCAATGAACAGGGCGAGACATTTACCCTGAAAGCCGCAGAGGTGACGTTATATACCGAAGCCGGTGATTTTGGCGTCTGCTGAATGTAAAACCGGGCGGATACGTCCGCCCGGCTCAAGACTTAAATCAGAAAATCATCCAGTGTTTTACCGTTTGCCAGCGCATTGGCGATCGCCTTTGGCGTGCGGCCCTGGCCGGTCCACGTTTTCTCTTCGCCATTCACATCGATAAAGCGATATTTCGCTTCACGCACTTTGCGTTTTTTCGCCGGTTTGCCCGCCTGCACGCGTTCAGTACCGAGCAAATCGGAAGGTGAAATACCGTCGGCTTTCATCCGTTCCAGCAACGCATTAATTTTATCCTGCTGCTCTGCACGTTGCTGCTCGAATTCCGACTGCTCGTGTTGTTTTTCTTCAACAACGATCCTGACCTTCTCCAGCATTTCTTCCAGAATGTCGACGGATAATTCACGTGCCATTGCACGCAGCGTACGGATATTATTAAGATTCTGTAACGTCAAAGACATAATAATTAAAAACCTTTTCTTTGGAGTAAACCGGAAATCAGCCGACAGAATAATTCATTTTAAACGCAATATCTACCCATCAGCGCGACAGGACAATTTTGTAAATATTTTAAAATAAATAATTTATATATCTACCGAGAGAACCGCATGCGTCTCGGGAATAAATTGCCGCATCAATATATACGGTTACCTTTAAGCCAAATCGTAGAGTATCACGCGGTTCCCAGAGACGCGGTTACGGCCTCTGAAAGGGTTTTGCATAACCAATTGATTTATAGATATAAAAATACATTAAGGAGAGAAAATAACGAAGCGAGCAAAAAACAGACAAACTTAGAGCATTTTGTGGAAAAAATGCCAGCAAATAAAAATTTATCACTAGTTGTTAGTTCAAAGCCAGAGATATACGCTATACACGTCAAACAAACCAATCTAAATCACTAAGATTTACCGTTAAAACATCACCTTTTGTGCTTCTCAAGGAGTTCAGACATGTTCTCACCGCAATCACGCCTGCGCCATGCGGTAGCGGATACCTTCGCGATGGTCGTCTACTGTTCCGTCGTCAACATGCTGATTGAAATTTTCCTCTCTGGAATGACCTTTGAGCAGTCACTTTCATCTCGTCTGGTGGCCATCCCGGTCAACATCGTTATTGCCTGGCCTTACGGATTATATCGCGATGCGATTATGCGCTTTGCCCGTCGCATGAGTCCGGCAGGTTGGATTAAAAATCTGGCCGATGTGCTGGCGTATGTCACATTCCAGTCACCGGTTTATGTGGCTATTCTGCTGACCGTGGGCGCAGACTGGCATCAAATCGCGGCGGCGGTCAGCTCAAATATCGTGGTTTCGATGTTAATGGGTGCGGTCTACGGCTACTTTCTCGACTACTGCCGCCGTCTGTTTAAAGTCAGCCAGTACAGCCAGGCAAAAGCATGAGGTGGTGCGACTGGCTCATGCCAGTCGCAGACTTACTGAATGTCGCCAAACAGTCCCTTCAGAAAACGCTCCAGCGCCATCCGTGAACTGAAACCGTGCGGAATACCATAATGCTCATGCGTCTCACCGCCTAAATAGAGCGGAAATTGCTGATAATGATCGCAGGTTTTAATATCCGAGGCAGGCTCAGCAAAGGACAAACTTCTGTCTTTCAGGGTCGGGTGAATAATGAGAGCGGTACGCCCCATTCTCGCTTCACGGTTTACGTAAACATAATTCTCGCCACGGCGATATCCATACGCTTTAGATGTCACCTCATCCATGGTGAATCCCTCTTTTTCAAGAACGCGCGCCACCTCATCGGGTCGTAAATACATATCTCTTCCTCGTTATCTTTTCCTGCCCGGCAACCTTACAGTATTCAGCATTAGCAGGGCTTTCAGAATATTCCATAAACTGTTCAATAAGCCGTGACTCGCTTCAGATATTAAATTTCTGAACTAGACTAAACGGGAACGCAAAATTATGGAGGATCCTATGTTTAACAGACCGAACCGAAACGATATTAATGATGATGCGCAGGATATTCGTAATGATGTCAGCCAATTAGCGGACACGCTAGAGGAAGTGCTGAAGTCCTGGGGAAGTGACGCGAAGGATGAAGCAGATGCCGCAAAACGTAAGGCTCAGTCTCTGTTGCGTGAAACCCGTGCCCGGATGCATGGTCGTTCTCGCGCTACGCAGGCGGCCTGCGACGCGGTGAGCTGTGCCAATACCTTCGTCCGTGAAAAACCGCTTTGTGCACTGGGTACGGTTGCCGCCGTCGGTATTTTTGTTGGTGCCCTGCTCAGCCTGCGTAAGTAAACACGACTTATCAGCCCCGGTTGCCTCAGGCGCCGGGGCTTTTCTTTGTCCGAACGCCTGTAAAACCCGTACAGCACGCCCTGCCCCGTTGTGCTCATCACCCGGGCATTATCAATCTAAAATTCCCATATCTTGTATGGTTGATAATTATCATAACTACATCTAGTATTCCTTTAGCAGCAGAGACACAACCCGACGCGTTCAATCGCGCCGTTTTCTAATTCTAAATGGAAATACGAATCATGAGCATTATTATTTACACTCGTAACGATTGTGTTCAGTGCCACGCAACTAAACGTGCAATGGAGAGCCGCGGCGTCGCGTTTGAGATGGTGAATATCGACCTGGTGCCCGATGCCGCCGATACCCTGCGCGCGCAAGGTTTCCGGCAGCTTCCGGTGGTCGTTGCCGGAGAGACCAGCTGGTCTGGCTTTCGCCCGGACATGATCAACCGCCTCGCCGCTCAGGCCGCCCGTGCATGAGTGGGCTGGTTTTCTTCTCCAGCAGCTCGGAAAACACGCTCCGCTTTATCGAGCGCCTCGGGCTGCCTGCGACCCGCATCCCGCTTAACGAGCGGGAGCGAATTCAGGTAGACGAACCTTACATTCTGGTGGTGCCCAGCTATGGCGGCGGGGGTACGGCGGGGGCGGTTCCCCGTCAGGTGATCCGCTTTCTCAACGATCCCCATAACCGCGGGCTAATCCGAGGCGTGATCGCGGCGGGGAATCGTAATTTCGGCGATGCCTTTGGCCGCGCCGGGGATGTCATCTCTCAAAAATGCGGCGTGCCGTATCTCTATCGCTTCGAACTGATGGGGACACAGCAGGACGTAGAAAACGTGCGTAAAGGAGTGAACGAATTTTGGCAACGACAACCGCAGAACGCGTAATGCAGGCAACGCCTGATTACCACGCATTAAATGCGATGCTCAACCTCTATGACCGCGAGGGGCGCATCCAGTTTGGTAAAGACCATGATGCGGTGGACGCCTTTTTTGCCGCCCACGTTCGGCCTAACACGGTGACGTTTGGCAGCCAGCATGAGCGTCTCGACTATCTGGTTAAAGAAGGCTACTACGAAGAACGCGTGCTGACCCGCTACGACCGCACCTTTGTGGTGAAGCTGTTTGAACGCGCGCATGCCAGCGGTTTTCATTTCCAGACGTTTCTTGGCGCGTGGAAGTACTACACCAGCTATACCCTGAAGACCTTTGACGGCAAACGCTACCTAGAGAGCTTTGAAGATCGCACCGTGATGGTGGCGTTAACCCTGGCGCAAGGGGATGAAGCGCAGGCTGAACGCTTGATGGAGGAGATCCTCTCCGGCCGCTTCCAGCCCGCCACGCCGACCTTCCTCAACTGCGGCAAGGCCCAGCGCGGCGAGCTGGTCTCCTGTTTCCTGCTGCGCATCGAAGACAATATGGAGTCGATTGGCCGAGCGGTGAACTCGGCGCTGCAGCTCTCTAAACGCGGCGGCGGCGTGGCGTTTCTGCTCTCGAACCTGCGCGAAGCGGGCGCGCCGATCAAGCGCATCGAAAACCAGTCCTCCGGGGTTATCCCGGTAATGAAGATGCTGGAAGATGCCTTCTCCTATGCCAACCAGCTCGGCGCGCGTCAGGGCGCGGGCGCGGTTTACCTGCATGCGCACCACCCTGATATTCTGCGCTTTCTGGATACCAAGCGCGAAAACGCCGACGAAAAAACCCGCATCAAAACCCTGTCGCTCGGCGTCACGATCCCGGATATCACTTTCCGACTCGCCAAAGAGAATGCCGAGATGGCGCTCTTCTCGCCGTATGATATCGAGCGTATTTACGGCAAAGCCTTTGGCGACGTGGCGATAAACGACCTGTACGACGAGCTGGTGGCCAACGATCGCATTCGTAAAAAGTACATCAACGCCCGCGATTTCTTCCAGCGGCTTGCGGAGATCCAGTTTGAGTCCGGCTATCCCTACATCATGTACGAGGACACGGTGAACCGCGCGAACCCGATTGCCGGGCGCATCAACATGAGCAACCTGTGCTCGGAGATTTTGCAGGTCAACAGCGCCTCCACCTACGACGAAAACCTGGACTACGCGGACATCGGGAAAGATATCTCCTGCAACCTCGGCTCGCTGAATATTGCCCACACCATGGATTCCCCGGACTTTGGCCGCACGGTGGAGACCGCCATTCGCGGGCTGACGGCGGTGTCCGACATGAGCCACATCCGCAGCGTGCCGTCTATTGAAGCGGGCAACGCCGCGTCCCACGCCATCGGCCTGGGGCAGATGAACCTGCACGGGTATCTGGCGCGGGAAGGCATCGCCTACGGCAGTCCGGAGGGGCTGGATTTCACCAACCTCTATTTCTACACCGTCACCTGGCACGCGCTGCACACCTCGATGATGCTGGCGCGCGAGCGCGACCAGCGCTTCGCGGGCTTTGAGCAGTCGCGCTACGCGAGCGGAGAGTATTTCAGCCAATACCTTGAAGGCGACTGGCAGCCGAAAACCGAAAAAGTGCGCGAATTGTTTGCCCGCGCGGGGATCGTTCTGCCGACGCGCGAGATGTGGCAGCAGCTGCGTGACGAGGTGATGCGCTACGGCATTTATAACCAGAACCTGCAGGCGGTGCCGCCGACCGGATCGATTTCCTACATCAACCACGCCACGTCGAGCATTCACCCCATCGTGTCGAAAATTGAAATTCGTAAAGAAGGCAAAACCGGGCGCGTTTACTACCCTGCCCCGTTCATGACCAACGAGAACCTGGCGCTCTATCAGGACGCGTATGAGATCGGCCCGGAAAAAATCATCGATACCTACGCCGAGGCGACAAAGCACGTGGATCAGGGGCTGTCGCTGACGCTCTTCTTCCCGGATACCGCCACCACGCGGGATATCAACAGGGCGCAGATCTATGCCTGGAAGAAAGGCATCAAAACGCTCTACTACATTCGCCTGCGCCAGCTTGCGCTGGAAGGCACCGAAATCGAAGGCTGCGTGTCCTGCGCGCTGTAAGGAGAAAGGATGAAACTGTCACGCGTGAGTGCCGTTAACTGGAACAAAATCCAGGACGATAAAGACCTGGAGGTATGGAACCGCCTGACCAGCAACTTCTGGCTGCCGGAAAAGGTGCCGCTTTCGAACGATATTCCGGCCTGGCAAACGCTGAGCCACGCCGAGCAGCAGCTGACGATCCGCGTCTTTACCGGCCTGACGCTGCTGGACACCATTCAGAATACCGTCGGTGCGCCAGCGCTGATGAGCGACGCGCTGACGCCGCACGAAGAGGCGGTGATGTCGAACATCAGCTTTATGGAAGCGGTACATGCCCGCTCCTACAGCTCGATTTTCTCCACCCTGTGCCAGACCAAAGACGTGGACGCGGCCTATACCTGGAGCGAAGAGAGCGCGTCATTGCAGCGCAAGGCGGAGCTGGTGCTGGAGTATTACCGCGCCGACGAGCCGCTGAAGAAGAAGATCGCCAGCGTGTTCCTGGAATCTTTCCTCTTCTATTCCGGCTTCTGGCTGCCGATGTACTGGTCGAGCCGGGGCAAGCTCACCAACACCGCCGACCTGATCCGCCTCATCATTCGTGATGAAGCGGTGCACGGGTATTACATCGGCTATAAGTATCAGAAAGGGCTGGAGAAAGTCAGTCCGGAGAAACGCGAGGAACTCAACGATTTTGCCCTCGATTTGCTGATGGATCTGTACGACAACGAGTTGAGCTATACCGAAGAGCTGTACGCCGGAACGGGCTGGGAGGACGACGTGAAGGCGTTCCTCTGCTACAACGCCAACAAAGCGCTGATGAACCTGGGCTACGAGGCGCTGTTCCCGCCTGAAATGGCGGAGGTGAACCCGGCGATTCTGGCCGCGCTGTCGCCTAACGCCGACGAAAACCACGACTTCTTCTCCGGGTCTGGCTCGTCGTACGTGATGGGCAAAGCGGTGGAGACGGAAGATGAGGACTGGGATTTTTAATGTATGAATTAACGTTCATTAATTAAATATAAATCTCATTATTTCCATACCAATATTTCACCAGGCACTACACTGTAATTTCCCCGTCATATTCGCCTGAACCACACCGATTCAGGCGAAATTTCCCGATGCAGCAGCAAAAAATTGAGAAAAATTCAAAAAGCCCTCAGCCCTTTACTCATGGGAAATTCAGCCGTTTCGCTTGCGTCAAAATTCCGACTTCAGGCCACCTCAGGGTTGTCTCAGATTCTCAGTATGTTAGGGTTATGCCCGTTAACAATTTACCATGGTAATCATATCGACATAAACTAATAACAGGACACTCTCTATTGCATGGCAATTAAATTAGAAGTGAAAAATCTTTATAAAGTATTTGGCGAGCATCCGCAGCGCGCATTCAAATATATTGAGAAAGGCCTTTCGAAAGAGCAAATTCTGGAAAAAACCGGGCTATCGCTTGGCGTTAAAAACGCCAGTCTGGCCATTGAAGAAGGCGAGATTTTTGTCATCATGGGGTTATCCGGTTCGGGTAAATCCACTATGGTTCGCCTTCTCAATCGCCTGATTGAACCCACCCGCGGGCAGGTGCTGATTGACGGCGTGGATATCGCCAGAATATCAGACGCAGAGCTTCGCGAGGTGCGCAGAAAGAAGATTGCGATGGTGTTTCAGTCATTCGCGCTAATGCCGCATTTGACGGTGCTGGATAATGCCGCCTTCGGGATGGAATTAGCCGGTACGCCCGCTCAGGAACGGCAGGAAAAAGCCCTTGATGCACTGCGTCAGGTTGGGCTGGAAAATTATGCCCACGCGTATCCGGATGAACTTTCCGGCGGTATGCGTCAGCGCGTGGGATTAGCCCGCGCGTTAGCCATTAATCCAGACATCTTATTAATGGATGAAGCCTTCTCGGCGCTCGATCCGTTAATTCGCACCGAGATGCAGGATGAGCTGGTAAAATTACAGGCTAAACATCAGCGAACTATTGTCTTTATTTCCCACGATCTGGATGAAGCCATGCGTATTGGCGACCGTATTGCCATTATGCAAAACGGTGAAGTGGTACAGGTCGGCACCCCGGATGAAATTCTCAATAATCCGGCGAATGATTATGTCCGCACCTTCTTCCGCGGCGTGGATATTAGCCAGGTGTTTAGCGCCAAAGATATTGCCCGTCGAACCCCGAACGGCATTGTCCGTAAAACGCCAGGCTTCGGCCCGCGCTCGGCGCTGAAGCTGCTGCAGGATGAAGACCGTGAATACGGTTATCTGGTTGAACGCGGCAATAAATTTGTCGGCGTTGTCTCCATCGACTCCCTGAAAACGGCTCTCACTGAGAACCAGGGGATCGATGCGGCGTTAATTGACGCTCCGCTCGCCGTGGACGCAGAAACGCCGCTCAGCGAGTTGCTCTCTCACGTGGGTCAGGCGCCATGCGCCGTACCGGTCGTTGGTGAGGAACAACAGTACGTCGGCATCATCTCAAAACGGATGCTGCTGCAGGCTTTAGATCGCGAGGGGGCAAACAATGGCTGATCAATCTAACCCGTGGGGTACCACTGAAGCAGCGGACAGCGCTGCGCAATCTGCCGACGCGTGGGGTTCCACGCCAGCCCCGACCGATGGCGGCGGTGCGGCAGACTGGCTGAACAGCGCACCCGCGCCTGCGCCAGAACACTTCAATATTATGGATCCGTTCCACAAAACGCTGATCCCGCTGGACAGCTGGGTTACGGAGGGGATCGACTGGGTGGTCACCCACTTCCGTCCGGTCTTCCAGGGGATCCGCGTCCCGGTGGATTATATCCTGAACGGCTTCCAGCAGCTGATGCTGGGCATGCCAGCGCCGGTGGCGATTATCCTGTTCTCCCTGATCGCCTGGCAGTTCGGTAGCGCGGGCATGGGGGTCGCCACGCTGATCTCGCTGATTGCCATTGGCGCGATTGGCGCGTGGTCGCAGGCAATGATCACCCTGGCACTGGTGCTGACCGCCCTGCTCTTCTGCGTTGTCATCGGCTTACCGATGGGGATCTGGCTGGCGCGCAGCCCGCGGGCTGCGAAGATTATTCGTCCGCTGCTGGATGCGATGCAGACCACGCCGGCGTTCGTCTATCTGGTGCCGATCGTGATGCTGTTCGGCATCGGCAACGTGCCGGGGGTAGTGGTGACCATTATCTTCGCCCTGCCGCCGATTATCCGTCTGACCATTCTGGGGATTAACCAGGTGCCTGCAGATCTGATAGAGGCATCGCGCTCGTTCGGCGCCAGCCCGCGTCAGATGCTGTTCAAAGTTCAGCTTCCGCTGGCGATGCCGACCATCATGGCGGGCGTTAACCAGACGCTGATGCTGGCCCTGTCGATGGTGGTGATCGCCTCGATGATCGCCGTTGGCGGACTGGGCCAGATGGTGCTGCGCGGTATTGGCCGTCTCGATATGGGGCTGGCGACCGTCGGCGGCGTCGGGATTGTGATCCTCGCCATCATTCTTGACCGCCTGACCCAGGCTGTCGGTCGTGATTCACGCAGTCGCGGCAACCGTCGCTGGTACACCACCGGCCCCGTCGGGTTATTCACCCGCCCTTTCACGAAGTCAAAATAAGGAACAACGATGCGACATAACGTCCTTTTTGCCACAGCGTTTGCCACTCTTGTCTCCACCAGCACGTTTGCGGCTGAGCTGCCTGGTAAAGGCATTACCGTACAGCCGGTGCAGAGCACCATTTCGGAAGAGAGCTTCCAGACGCAGATCGTCAGCCGCGCGCTGGAGAAGCTGGGCTACACGGTCAACACGCCGAGTGAAGTGGATTACAACGTGGGCTACACCTCGATTGCCTCCGGTGACGCCACCTTTACCGCGGTTAACTGGCAGCCGCTGCACGACGACATGTATGCCGCCGCCGGTGGCGACAAGAAATTCTATCGCGAGGGTACCTTCGTGACGGGCGCAGCGCAGGGGTATCTGATCGACAAGAAAACCGCCGATCAGTACCACATCACCAATATTGAACAGCTGAAAGATCCGAAGATCGCCAAACTGTTCGACACCAACGGTGACGGTAAAGCCGACATGATGGGCTGCTCGCCGGGCTGGGGCTGTGAAGCGGTGATTAACCACCAGAACAAAGCCTTCGATCTGGCGAAAACCGTCGACGTGAGCCACGGCAACTACTCCGCGATGATGGCCGACACCATTGCCCGCTTCAAAGAGGGTAAACCGGTGATCTACTACACCTGGACGCCGTACTGGGTGAGCGACGTGCTGAAGCCGGGTAAAGACGTGGTGTGGCTGCAGGTGCCGTTCTCCTCCCTGCCGGGCGAGCAGAAAGATATCGACACCAAACTGCCGAACGGCATGAACTACGGCTTCCCGGTGAATACCATGCATATCGTCGCCAACAAAGCCTGGGCAGAAAAAAACCCGGCGGCGGCCAAGCTGTTCTCGGTGATGAAGCTGCCGCTGGCGGACATCAATGCCCAGAACGCGATGATGCATGCGGGTAAATCGTCAGAAGCGGATGTGAAAGGCCACGTGGACGGTTGGATCAAAGCCCACCAGCAGCAGTTCGACGGCTGGGTGAAAGAGGCGCTTGACGCGCAGAAGTAAAAAATACAACACAACCTTACCCCTCACCCTAACCCTCTCCCCAAAGGGGAGAGGGGACTTTATACACCCTCTCCCCTTTGGGGAGAGGGCTGGGGTGAGGGGATTAACCGCACAAACACACACATAACAATCCCCCAACATTCACCATCATTGGTTATTATGGTTTCCGGAAATATAATCACTCAACTAACGATTCCTGAAACTAATGACAAAAACAACTCAGGGGCTTAGCCCCGCACTCATCCTTTTAATGTCCGTGGCAACGGGTCTGGCAGTCGCCAGCAACTACTACGCGCAACCTCTTCTCGACACCATCGCCCGCGCGCTCAATCTCTCTGCCAGCTCCGCAGGCTTTATCGTCACCGCCGCCCAGCTTGGCTATGCCGCCGGGCTGCTGTTCCTGGTGCCGCTCGGCGATATGTTTGAACGCCGAATGCTGATCGTCTCCATGACCCTGCTGGCGGCCGGTGGGATGTTGATCACCGCCAGCAGCCAGTCGCTGACGATGATGATTATCGGTACCGCCCTGACGGGACTGTTTTCCGTGGTGGCGCAAATTCTGGTGCCGCTGGCGGCAACGCTCGCTTCACCGGAAAAGCGCGGCAAAGTGGTCGGCACCATCATGAGCGGCCTGCTGCTGGGGATTTTACTGGCGCGAACCGTCGCTGGGCTGCTGGCTAGCCTCGGCGGCTGGCGCACCGTTTACTGGGTGGCGAGCGTGCTGATGGTAGTGATGGCACTGGCGCTGTGGCGCGGGCTGCCGAAAGTGAAGCAAGAGAACCATCTTAACTACCCTCAGCTTCTGGCCTCCGTGTTCAGCCTGTTCACGCAGGATAAACTGCTGCGCACCCGCGCTCTGCTGGGGTGTTTCACCTTCGCCAACTTCAGCATTCTCTGGACGTCGATGGCCTTTCTGTTGGCCGCACCGCCATTTAACTATTCCGAAGGGGTGATTGGTCTGTTTGGTCTGGCCGGTGCGGCGGGCGCGCTGGGCGCACGACCGGCGGGTGGGCTGGCTGACAAAGGCAAGTCGCACATGACCACGACTGCCGGGCTGGTTTTACTTCTGCTCTCCTGGGCGGCTATCTGGTATGGGCACGTCTCCGTGCTGGCGCTGATCGTCGGTATTCTGGTGCTCGACCTGACCGTTCAGGGCGTGCATATCACCAACCAGACCGTCATTTACCGCGTGAAGCCAGAAGCGCGAAACCGCCTCACGGCCGGGTACATGACCAGCTACTTTATCGGTGGTGCTGCAGGTTCGTTGATTTCTGCTTCCGCATGGCAGCATGCGGGCTGGACAGGCGTGTGCGCCATCGGCGCCATCATGGCGGTGCTGAATCTGCTGGTCTGGTGGCGTGGCTATCACCGCCAGGAGGCAATTCACTAAGATTTACACTGCTTTAGGCCTCCTGGGGTGTAAAGGGGGCCTGCATCTGTTAATGTTAACGCAATTATTTATTCCAGAAATTTTAATGTGGGTGACATATTTAGTATACGCATGAATAGCTCAGACCCCCATCCTCACATCCCCTCTTCAACGGGTTCATACCCTACGCTTTCTGTGCTCACCGGGTCACGGACTTACCCGGCGCTTTCTGATGGTGACATACGTTTGGCGGATATAACCGCACAAATAATTCATTTACATTATTTGTCACTGTCGTTACTATATCGGCTGTAATTAATGAGGTTATGCCCAAAATGGATAGTTCGTTTACGCCCATTGAACAAATGCTTAAATTCCGCGCCAGTCGTCATGAGGACTTCCCTTATCAGGAAATCCTGCTGACTCGCCTGTGCATGCACATGCAGGGTAAGTTGCTGGAAAACCGTAATAAAATGCTGAAAGCTCAAGGGATTAACGAGACGTTGTTTATGGCGTTAATTACGCTGCAGTCTCAGGAAAACCACAGCATTCAGCCGTCTGAGCTGAGCTGCGCGCTGGGTTCATCCCGCACCAATGCGACCCGTATCGCTGATGAGCTGGAAAAACGCGGCTGGATTGAGCGCCGTGAAAGCGACAACGACCGCCGCTGTCTGCATCTGCAACTGACCGATAAAGGTCACGAATTCCTGCGTGAGGTGCTGCCACCTCAGCACAATTGCCTGCACAAACTCTGGTCTGTCCTCAGCACCGCCGAGCGCGACCAGCTTGAGCACATCACTCGCAAGCTGCTCACCCGTCTGGACCAGATGGATGAAGACGGCGCCATCCTTGAGGCGCTGCGCTAACGCGACGACACGCTCGAATATCCTGATTTAAAAAAGAAAACTGACAGGCCAGCACGTCAAACTGCTGGCCTTTCTGACAACAGGTCGGCTCAGCCGATGTGAAAATAAGAAGATCGTGGAGAACAACAATGAGCGCAAATGCGGAGAATACCAACCCGCAGCAACCGGCCAACAAGAAAGGCAAACGTAAGAGCGCCCTTCTTCTGTTGACCTTGCTCTTTATTATTATTGCCGTGGCATATGGGATCTATTGGTTTTTAGTATTGCGTCATGCTGAAGAGACTGACGATGCATACGTGGCAGGGAACCAGGTTCAAATTATGGCGCAGGTGTCGGGCAGCGTGACGAAAGTCTGGGCTGACAATACCGACTTTGTGCAAAAAGGGGATGTGCTGGTCACGCTCGATCCGACCGACGCCCAACAGGCATTCGAAAAAGCACAGACAGAGCTGGCCTCCAGCGTCCGTCAAACTCGCCAGCTGATGATCAACAGCAAACAGCTTCAGGCCAGCATCGACGTGCAGAAAACCGCACTGGCGCAGGCGCAGAGCGACCTCAATCGTCGTGTTCCTCTCGGCACCGCCAACCTGATTGGCCGTGAAGAGCTGCAGCACGCCCGCGACGCCGTTGCCAGCGCGCAGGCTCAGCTGGACGTGGCGATCCAACAGTACAACGCCAACCAGGCGATGGTGCTGGGCACCAGTCTGGAAAACCAGCCAGCCGTTAAGCAGGCGGCGACCGAAGTGCGTAACGCATGGCTTGCCCTGCAGCGTACCAAAATCGTCAGCCCGATGACCGGCTACGTCTCCCGTCGTTCCGTGCAGCCAGGCGCGCAGATTGGCACCACGACGCCACTGATGGCGGTCGTTCCCGCGAACAATCTGTGGGTGGATGCGAACTTCAAAGAGACGCAGCTTGCGCATATGCGTATCGGCCAGACCGCGACCGTTATCAGCGACATCTACGGCGATGACGTGAAGTACACCGGTAAAGTGGTCGGTCTGGACATGGGGACCGGCAGCGCCTTCTCCCTGCTGCCTGCGCAGAACGCCACCGGTAACTGGATCAAAGTGGTGCAGCGTCTGCCGGTGCGTATCGAGCTGGATGCCAAACAGCTGGCGGATCACCCGCTGCGTATCGGTCTTTCCACGCTGGTGACGGTCGACACCGCCAACCGCGACGGTCAGATCCTCGCAAGCCAGGTGCGCAGCAGCCCGGCTTATGAAAGTAACGCCCGTGAAATTAGCCTCGATCCGGTCAACAAGCTGATCGATGACATCGTGAAGGCAAACGCCGGTTAATCCGAAGGTGAGCGTTATGCAACAGCAAAAGCCGCAAAAACCGCTGGAAGGCGCGCAGCTGGTCATTATGACCATTGCGCTGTCTCTGGCGACATTCATGCAGGTGCTGGACTCCACCATCGCAAACGTGGCGATCCCGACTATCGCCGGGAACCTTGGCTCATCGCTGAGCCAGGGAACCTGGGTCATTACCTCGTTCGGGGTGGCAAACGCCATCTCCATTCCCATCACCGGCTGGCTGGCGAAGCGCGTCGGTGAAGTGAAGCTGTTCCTGTGGTCAACGGTATTGTTCGTTCTCGCCTCCTGGGCGTGCGGCATGTCCAACAGCCTGACGATGCTGATTTTCTTCCGCGTCATTCAGGGGATTGTGGCAGGGCCGTTGATTCCGCTGTCGCAGAGTTTACTGCTGAACAACTACCCGCCCGCCAAACGCTCCATTGCGCTGGCGCTGTGGTCAATGACCGTAATTGTCGCGCCGATTTGCGGACCGATTCTCGGTGGCTACATCAGCGATAACTACCACTGGGGCTGGATCTTCTTTATCAACGTACCGATTGGTGCGCTGGTCGTGTTGATGACCCTGCAGTCTCTGCGCGGTCGCGAAACGCGTACCGAGCAGCGGCGAATTGATGGCGTGGGGCTGGCGTTGCTGGTCGTCGGCATTGGTAGCCTGCAGATCATGCTCGACCGGGGTAAAGAGCTGGACTGGTTTGCCTCGTCGGAAATCATCGTCCTCACGGTCGTTGCCGTGGTCGCTATCAGCTTCCTGATTGTCTGGGAGCTGACGGACGACAACCCGATAGTCGACCTGTCGCTGTTTAAGTCGCGAAACTTCACCATCGGCTGTCTGTGTATCAGCCTCGCCTATATGCTCTACTTCGGCGCGATCGTTCTGCTGCCGCAGCTATTGCAGGAGGTATATGGCTATACTGCGACCTGGGCGGGGCTGGCCTCTGCGCCTGTGGGGTTAATACCGGTTCTGCTGTCGCCGATTATTGGTCGTTTCGCCCATAAGCTCGACATGCGCAGGCTGGTCACGTTCAGCTTCATCATGTACGCCGTCTGCTTCTACTGGCGCGCGTATACGTTCGAACCGGGAATGGACTTTGGCGCGTCCGCGTGGCCGCAGTTTATTCAGGGCTTTGCCGTGGCGTGCTTCTTTATGCCACTGACCACCATTACGCTTTCCGGCTTACCGCCTGAGCGCATGGCGGCGGCATCAAGCCTGTCGAACTTTACCCGAACGCTGGCGGGCTCCATCGGGACGTCGATCACCACGACGCTGTGGACCAACCGGGAATCATTGCACCATGCGCAGTTGACCGAAGCAGTGAACCCGTTCAACCCGAATGCTCAGCAGATGTATAGCCAGCTGGAGGGAATGGGGATGACGGAGCAACAGGCGTCCGGCTGGATTGCTCAGCAGATCACCAACCAGGGGCTGATTATCTCCGCAAACGAGATTTTCTGGATATCGGCGGGGATCTTTATCGTCCTGCTGGGGCTGGTGTGGTTTGCTAAACCCCCGTTTGGCGCCGGTAGCGGCGGCGGCGGTGCGCACTAGTCCTGTGCGCAGGTTGCCGGGTGGCGCTACGCTTACCCGGCCTACGATAACCGGGCCATCATTCGTAGGCCCGGTAAGCGTAGCGCCACCGGGCAACCGCCCCGGCTGTCCAGAACGCGACAGCAATTGTCAGTTTCGATAAAGCAGCGCGCCTGAAATCGATTCACGATAGTGAAAAGACAACAGGAGCGCATCATGCTGAACACACCCGCCGACAAGTACCAACCTTATCCCACGCTTTCCCTGCCCGACCGCCGCTGGCCGGAGCAACGCATCACCCGCGCGCCGCGCTGGCTCTCAACCGACTTACGCGACGGCAACCAGGCGCTTGCCGAGCCGATGGACAGCGCACGCAAGCTGCAGTTCTGGAACCTGCTGCTGGGCTGCGGATTCAAAGAGATTGAGGTGGCCTTCCCGTCCGCCTCCCAGACCGACTTCAATTTTGTGCGTCAGCTGATTGAAGAAAACCGCATTCCGGATGACGTCACGATTCAGGTGTTAACCCAGGCGCGGGAAGATCTCATCCGTCGCACTTTTGAATCCCTGCGCGGTGCGAAACAGGCCACCATCCATCTGTATAACGCCACCGCCCCGCTGTTCCGCCGCCTGGTGTTCGGCATGGAGAAAGCGCAAGTCGTCGAGCTGGCAACGCGCGCCACGCGCCTTATTCGTCAGCTGTGTGAAGAGAACCCGGATACCCGCTGGCAGTACGAGTACTCTCCAGAGACCTTCTGCTTTACCGAACCGGCGTTTGCGCTGGAGATTTGTGAAGCGGTGGCGGAGATCTGGCAGCCGTGCGATGCGCGGCCAATGGTGATTAATTTACCCGCAACCGTCGAAGTGAGCACGCCGAACGTCTACGCCGATCAGATCGAGTATTTCTGCCGCCACTTCAGCCGCCGTCGCGATGTCTGCATCAGCGTGCATCCGCATAACGACCGCGGCACAGGCGTCGCCAGCGCGGAGCTGGCCGTGATGGCAGGCGCAGACCGCGTGGAGGGCTGCCTGTTTGGCAACGGCGAGCGCACGGGCAACGTCTGCCTGGTGACGCTGGCGATGAATCTTTACAGCCAGGGCGTTAGCCCGAATCTGGACTTTAGCGACATGAACCGCGTAGTGGAAGTGGTGGAAGCCTGTAACCAGCTGCCTGTGCATCCGCGCCATCCGTGGGCGGGGCGGCTGGCCTATACCGCCTTCTCCGGCTCGCACCAGGACGCTATCAAAAAAGGCTTTGATGCCCGTCAGCCTGGCGAGCGCTGGGAGATGCCCTATCTGCCCGTCGATCCGCAGGATATCGGCTGTACCTATGAAGCGGTGATCCGCGTGAACAGCCAGTCGGGCAAAAGCGGCAGCGCGTGGCTCATCGAACAGAACCATGGCCTGAAATTACCCCGCGCCCTGCAGCAGGATTTCAGCCAGCACGTGCAGCAGGAAACCGATCGCCACGGGAAAGAGATGACGCAAAATGCGCTGTGGCAGCTGTTCCGCACCCGCTACGGCCTGATAGCGACACCGCAGTATGCGCTGCAATCCTACCGCAGCGACAGCCAGCAGGACGGCCAGCTGCACTTAACGGCAAGCATCTATACGCAGGGAGGAACGCGCCAGCTTGAGGGGCAGGGTAACGGTCTGCTTTCTGCCGCCGCTCAGGGCTTAAGCCGCTGGGTCAACGCCCCGTTCGTGATTAAGGATTACCACGAGCATACGTTAGGCGAACGCAGCGACAGCCGCTCGGTAGCCTACATCCGCTGTCTGTTCCAGGACGGCAGCAGCCGCTGGGGCGTGGGCATTGACAGCGACGTGGCGCGCGCGTCGCTTCAGGCGCTGTTCAACGCCGTCAGTCGTTCTTAAAGTAATCGCTGGGTGAAGTTCCCATCACCCGGCGGAACATCGCCGTAAAGGCGCTGTGACTGCCGTAACCCAGATCCAGCGCCACACGCAGCACCGGCTGGCCCTGCGCCAGCCGCACTAAGGCTTCCAGCAGGCGTGCCCTTCTCACCCACTCACCGTAGCTTAATCCTGTCTGCTGCTGAAAATGGCGGTTCAGGGTACGCTCGCTCATCCCTACCATGCTCGCGGCCTGCGCGCTGCTCCAGCTTTCCCCTGCGTTTTGCCGGATTTGCAGACACAGATGGCGTAATGCCTCACTTTCTGGCTCCGGCAGATAAAACGGCAATGCCGGCATCATGCGGATTTCATCGAGGATGAGCTCATAGACACGTTCATCCCGGCTGCCGGGTGAGTACGATTCAGGTAAAGCAAGGGAGACGAGGATCAGCTCGCGCAACAGCGGGGTGATCTGCACGATCTGGCAGGTGGCCGGGAGATCGGCGCGCGCCAACGGATCAATAAACAGCGTGCGGGCTGCGACATTGCCGGTGATTCGAAGAGAGTGCTGTGTCCCCGCAGGGAGCCAGACGCCGCGACCGGGCGGCACTACCCAGCAGCCGGATGCGGTATCGACCCGCACCACGCCAGTCAGGCTGTGCAACAGCTGAGCGCAGTCGTGCTGGTGCCACGGCTCGCTGTCGCCGTGAACGTAATCATGGGCAAACGGAACGAGGGGGCGATGGGTAAAGGAGAAGGTTGCGGTTGTGGTCATGAGGTTAAACCACCCTCACCCTACCCTCTCCCTGAGGGAGAGGGAAAAGGTGCACTAGATGTGCAGTTCCTGCAGTTTTTCTTTTGGCAGGGCCAGCTCGTCGTTGCTGTTCACGCGAACGTCGCGTTCGATGATGTGGCGCGCGATTTCCTGCGCTTCTTCCAGAGAGTGCATCTGGTAAGTCCCGCACTGGTAAACGTTCAGCTCAGGGATCTGGTTCTGCTCTTTCACCTTCAGCACGTCTTCCATCGCCGCTTTCCACGCATCTGCAACGCGCGTCTCGTCAGGCACACCAATCAGGCTCATGTAGAAACCGGTACGGCAGCCCATCGGAGAGATATCGATGATCTCAACGCCGTTGCCGTTCAGGTGGTCGCGCATGAAACCGGCGAACAGGTGCTCCAGCGTGTGAATGCCTTTCTCTGGCATCACTTCTTTATTTGGCACGCAGAAACGCAGATCGAAAACGGTGATCGTGTCGCCGTGCGGGGTGTGCATGGTCTTCGCCACGCGGACTGCAGGTGCTTCCATACGGGTATGGTCGACAGTAAAGCTATCTAATAACGGCATACGTCACCTCCGATAGTGATTTTTTTTAAAATAAACTGAACTCTTCTACAGAATGCGCGTCTGAGTATATGAAAGACGCGCATTTGTTATCATCATCCCTGAATTCAGAGATGTATATTTTGGCCACAGCGATGTGGCCTTTTTCTTTTTCAGCTCAAGCCTGCTTCGCCAGAAACGCCTCAAACGACTCGGTATCCGCCGCCTCGACCTCTTTCTGACGCACAACGGACGCATCGCGTTCCGCCACAAAATCCGCTTCGCTCAGCACTTCTAACGGCTCCTGCATCAGCATCTCACGGTACTCCGCTGAGAGTGAACGCCCTGTGCCGCCAATGCCCTGATCAATCATAGAACGCAGAATGCGTGCTGAGAACGTCAGTTCAGGATTATCAAAGCTTTCAACCAGCTGGTCGCAAACGGCCTGATACGCTTCACCACCGTATACGCTGTCCATCGTCTGGGCCACGCGCTTCAGGTCGTGGAACAGATCTTTACCCACCTTAGCGAGCGGGAACTGTGCCGTTTCACAGCCGATGCCTAACGTCAGGCCAGGCTTGCGCCCTTCCAGAATCACGCGATTCCAGTTGGTGCGGGTACAAAGCAGTTCGTCTGAACTCATTTCCGGCGCATCCGCCAGCACGCACCAGACCATAAACAGATCGAGGAAGCGAACCTGCTGCTCGTCGACGCCAATCGGCGAGAACGGGTTGATATCCAGCGAGCGTACTTCAATGTATTCGATCCCGCCGCGCTGCAGCGCGTCCGACGGCGTTTCACCGCTGCGGGTAACGCGTTTTGGACGAATCGGCGCATACAGCTCGTTTTCAATCTGCAGCACGTTACTGTTGATTTGCAGGCGCTTGCCGTCTTTTTCGAGGCCGATTTTCTCGTACTCTTCGGACGGGGTTTTGATCGCCCGCTTCAATCCTGCCACATACTCGTGCAAATCGTTAAACGTAATACCGAGATTGCTTTGCGATTTATTGGTATAGCCAAGGTCGCTCAGGCGCAGAGAGGTCGCGTAGGGCAGGTAATACATCCCGCACTCGGTTTTCTCGAACGGCAGCGTGGTCGGTTTTCCCTGCAGGAAGGAAGAACAGATCGCCGGAGAAGCACCAAACAGATACGGAATGATCCAGCCAAAACGATAATAGTTGCGGATCAGGCGGAAGTAGCCCGCTGAGATCGCGTCTTTATCGGTTTCGCCGCATTTTGCCTGCCAGAACGCCATTGGCAGTGAGAAGTTGTAATGCACGCCTGAAATCGTCTGCATCAACGCGCCGTAGCGGTTTTTCAACCCTTCGCGATAAAGCGTCTTCAGTTGACCGATATTGGACGTGCCGTATTGTGCCAGCTCAATCTCCTGCCCCTGCTCGATATAGCACGGCATGCTGAGCGGCCACATGCGCTCATCGCCCATGTTACGGGCAGTAAAGCGATGAATGTCACGCAAAATGGAAAGCATATGATCAACATCACCTTCCACCGGCGTGATGAATTCCAGCAGCGCCTCAGCAAAATCGGTTGTGATCCATTTATGTGTCAGCGCCGAGCCTAACGCCTTCGGGTGACCCGTCGTCGCTAAGCTACCGTCCGCGTTAACGCGCAGCGTTTCACGCTCAAGACCACGCTGAATACCCTTCAGAGCCTGAGGGTGGTTTTCCAGCCAGGCCAGCGCCTGAGATACGTCCGGGATCAAATTGACCTCCCGCCTGTCAAAGTAATGTTACTCAGCATAATTGTAATGGTTGACGATTGAAGGTCGCGTATTCATTCCACCAATTAGTGCCACCACGTCATACCCTGTAGTGTTGCCCACGCCACGAGAACATAGCGCAACGCCTTGCCAAGGCACAAAAAAAAGAGCACCGGTCCCCAGGAGATGCGCATCCATCCCGCCAGCAGACACAGTAAATCGCCTATTACAGGCATCCAGCTTAATAACAGCGTGGCAGCGCCATAGCGTTTTAGCCAGCCGACTGCCTTTTCCTGCCAGCGCGACTTTTCGCGCAGCGGAAAGAAACGCCCAAGAATAACGTTAGTCAGCCCCCCAAGGCTATTACCCATTGTTGCTATTAATACAAGCAGCCAGGGCTGACTCACGCCGGACAACAGCATCGCCACCAGTACCACTTCCGAATTTCCCGGTAACAGCGTGGCGCTTAAAAAACTGCTGGCAAATAATGAGGCGAGTGACAGCGCGTCACTCACAGTAAGCGCACATCCACCGCGTCCATTCCGGCATCACGCGCGGCCTGGATACCGAAATCGGCATCTTCAAACACAACGCATTTTGCCGCCGGGACGCCCATTAACTCTGCGCAGAGCAGGAAGGTGTCCGGTGCGGGCTTGTGATGTTTAACATGATCGGCGGCAACCACGGCAGAAAAATAGTGGCGAAGGCCAAGATGGTTGAGTAATGCCTCAGCAATCGCACTTTCGCTACCCGTTCCTACCGACATCGGACGACGCCCGTGCCACTCTTTTACCACGTCAATCAGCGGCAGAGGGCGTACGGTATCTAAAAGCATGGCTTTTACCGCATCGGTTTTTTCACGTGCGAGCAGGTGCGGGTCGAGATCGGCCTGATTCAGTTCAATCACGGCCTGCGCAATACGCCAGGTGGGGGATCCGTTGAGGGCAATCATCGCCTGAAGGTCGAAACGCATACCGTAGCGGCCCAGAACGTCAGTCCAGGCTTTACGATGCGTAGGTTCGGTATCCAGAAGAGTGCCATCCATATCGAAGATCAAACCGTCATACTGTGCGTACATCGTGCTCTCGCTAACCGATTAACAAAGCATTACTTTATCGTAAATGGTGGTTTTTGTCGCTGATTGCGAAGTGATAACTACGAGAGTGATTAAGAACTAAACATCGAAGGGAATAACAGAAGAGATGGTGCATCCGGGAGGATTACTCGGCTTACGCCTCGCCCTGCGGGCCGTTGCTGAAGCAACGTTATCCTCCCTGGTGCTTGCGATTAACTCGCAGACCTTGAAACAACAGCGTTGCTATTATCTCGGAGAATATGGTGCATCCGGGAGGATTCGAACCTCCGACCGCTCGGTTCGTAGCCGAGTACTCTATCCAGCTGAGCTACGGATGCATCAGGGAAATGCTTTAGAAACAGTAAATGGTGCATCCGGGAGGATTCGAACCTCCGACCGCTCGGTTCGTAGCCGAGTACTCTATCCAGCTGAGCTACGGATGCATCAGGGAACTGCTTTCAGAAATAGTAAATGGTGCATCCGGGAGGATTCGAACCTCCGACCGCTCGGTTCGTAGCCGAGTACTCTATCCAGCTGAGCTACGGATGCATCGGGATTTACTACTGTACTGCTCGATATTCATATCACTTCTAAAGCAATATGAAGTAATAGATGGTGCATCCGGGAGGATTCGAACCTCCGACCGCTCGGTTCGTAGCCGAGTACTCTATCCAGCTGAGCTACGGATGCAAAATGGCGGTGAGGCGGGGATTCGAACCCCGGATGCAGCTTTTGACCGCATACTCCCTTAGCAGGGGAGCGCCTTCAGCCTCTCGGCCACCTCACCACACAACGCCTCTTTCGAGTGCTTCGAGTAACTCGTTAAGAGCTTCTCGTCGCTGCGTGGCGCATATATTACTTTCTGGGACTTATAAGTCAAACAATTTTCCACAACCTTTTATCGTTTGCACAAATCGCACGCAATTCGCATGTAAAAGCCGCAAAGAGGGTGTTTTATAAGCGGATTTTGCAGACATCTTCACAGAAAACTCTTGTAAGAAACACGCAGTCAGGACGAGATAAGAGTGAGGGAGTGGTTAAAAACAGAGCGATTGAAATAGAACGGTAACTTTATGCAGGAAAAATGGCAGGAGGGTTGCGTCTCGCCCGACAGCGAGACGCGACAATATCAGTAACTGGACTGCTGGGATTTTTCAGCCTGGATACGCTGGTAGATCTCTTCACGGTGGACAGATACTTCTTTAGGAGCGTTAACACCAATACGTACCTGGTTACCCTTTACCCCTAAAACTGTCACGGTGACCTCATCCCCAATCATGAGGGTCTCACCAACTCGACGAGTCAGAATCAGCATTCTTTGCTCCTTGAAAGATTAAAAGAGTCGGGTCTCTTGTATCCCGGCATTATCCATCATATAACGCCAAAAAGTAAGCGATGACAAACACGTAAAGTGTAAGCAGTCACGGCATCACATTCTGTTAAACGTAAGTTTAGCCGATATACACAAACTCAACCTGACTTTATCGTTATCGATAGCGCAGTGAACAAGACGCCATAACGTTACCGCTATGGCGTCTGCTTGTGCTTTGTAGTTATTACAGTTTCGCGCTTACCCAGCTTTCAACGCTGGCCAATGCCGCAGGAAGTGCCGCCGCATCCGTACCACCGGCTTGCGCCATGTCCGGACGACCGCCACCTTTGCCACCCACCTGCTGGGCGACCATACCAATCAGCTCCCCTGCTTTGACGCGGTCGGTCACATCCTTAGACACGCCCGCAATCAGAGAAACCTTACCTTCTGCCACTGTCGCCAGCACGATAACGGTAGAACCAAGCTGGTTCTTGAGATCGTCGACCATAGTGCGCAGCATCTTAGGCTCAACGCCCGCCAGATCGCTGACCAGCAGTTTGACGCCCTTAATGTCTACAGCCTTGCTGGAGAGGTTTGCACTCTCCTGCGCCGCAGCCTGCTCTTTCAGCTGCTGCAGCTCTTTTTCCAGCTGACGCGTACGCTCCAGCGCAACGCGCACTTTCTCGCCCAAGTTCTGGCTATCGCCTTTCAGCAGTTGCGCGATGTCGTGCAGCTGATCGCTCTGCGCATGCAGGCTGGCGATTGCGCCTTCACCGGTCACCGCTTCAATACGACGCACACCTGCCGCCGTACCTGATTCGGAAACAATGCGGAACAGGCCGATGTCGCCGGTGCGCGATGCGTGCGTACCGCCACACAGCTCGGTAGAGAAGTCGCCCATGCTCAGCACGCGAACGCGGTCGTCATATTTCTCGCCAAACAGCGCCATCGCACCTTTTTTCTTCGCGTCCTCGAGCTCCATGATGTGGGTCTCGATTGGCAGGTTACGACGGATCTGCGCGTTCACCAGATCTTCCACCGCGCGGATTTCAGACGGTTTCATCGCTTCAAAATGCGAGAAGTCGAAACGCAGCACTTTGTCGTTAACCAGAGAACCTTTCTGTGCAACGTGGGTACCCAGCACGTCGCGCAGGGCAGCGTGCATCAGGTGGGTTGCAGAGTGGTTCAGACGAATGCGCGCGCGGCGTACTTCATCAACGTTAGCCTGTACGCCCTCGCCCACTTTCAGAGAACCGGAAACCAGTTTGCCCTGATGACCAATCGCCTGACCGTATTTCTGGGTGTCGCTAACGTTGAAGCTAAAGCCGTTGCCTTTCAGTTCGCCCTTATCGCCAACCTGGCCGCCGGATTCCGCGTAGAACGGCGTTTTGTCCAGAATGACAACCGCATCCTGACCCGCGCTGATGCTGTCCACGGCTTTACCGTCAACAAACAGGGCGGTCACTTTGCCGGTCAGTTCCAGCGCGTCATAACCTTTGAATTCTGATGCGCCATCAACGCGGATCATCGCGTTATAGTCTGCGCCGAAACCGCTGGATTCACGCGCACGACGACGCTGTTCTTCCATCGCGGCTTCGAAGCCCGCTTCGTCAACTTTGATGTTGCGCTCGCGGCAGACGTCTGCCGTCAAGTCAACCGGGAATCCGTAGGTGTCGTACAGGCGGAAAGCGGTTTCGCCATCCAGCGTGTCGCCTTTAAGCTTCGCCAGTTCTTCGTCCAGCAGCGCCAGACCGCGCTCCAGGGTACGAGCAAACTGTTCTTCTTCAGTTTTCAGAACCTGTTCAACCTGCGCCTGCTGGCGTTTCAGCTCATCACCGGCAGCACCCATCACGCCAATCAGTGGCCCAACGAGTTTATAGAAGAAGGTGTCCTTCGCGCCCAGTATGTTGCCGTGACGGATGGCACGACGAATGATACGACGCAGCACGTAGCCACGGTTTTCATTCGACGGGATAACGCCATCGGCAATCAGGAACGCGCAGGAACGAATGTGGTCTGCGATAACGCGCAGCGATTTGTTGCTGAGGTCGGTCGCACCGGTCACTTCTGCAACGGACTTGATCAGCGTGCTGAACAGGTCAATGTCATAGTTGGAGTTAACGTGCTGCAGCACTGCGGCAATACGTTCCAGACCCATACCGGTATCAACGGACGGCTTCGGCAGCGGCTCCATGGTACCGTCAGCCTGACGGTTGAACTGCATGAAGACGATGTTCCAGATCTCAATGTAGCGGTCGCCATCTTCTTCAGCGCTTCCCGGAGGGCCGCCCCAGATGTGGTCGCCGTGATCGTAGAAGATCTCGGTGCACGGACCGCAAGGACCGGTATCCCCCATCTGCCAGAAGTTGTCAGACGCATAAGGTGCGCCTTTATTATCGCCGATACGAATAATACGTTCGCGTGGGATACCGACTTCTTTTTCCCAGATTTCGAACGCTTCGTCATCGGTTTCGTAAACGGTAACCCACAGACGCTCTTTCGGCAGGTTGAACCAGTTTTCACCGGTCAGCAGTTCCCATGCGTACTGGATAGCATCGTGTTTGAAGTAGTCGCCGAAGCTGAAGTTACCCAGCATTTCGAAGAAAGTATGGTGACGCGCGGTGTAACCGACGTTTTCCAGGTCGTTGTGTTTACCGCCCGCACGCACGCAACGCTGTGAGGTTGTGGCGCGGGAATAATTACGCTTGTCGAGACCAAGGAAAACATCCTTGAACTGGTTCATCCCGGCGTTGGTAAACAGCAGAGTCGGATCATTGTTCGGTACCAGGGAGCTGCTGGCAACAACCTGGTGTCCCTTACTATGGAAAAAGTCGAGAAACGCCTGACGGATCTCAGCGGTGCTCTTGCTCATAATTATCCTGAAATCAAGCTAACGAAATGTCGCAGCAGGTCTGTATCGGTAAACCGTTGGACAGACCAGCTACTGGAAAAAGTGGGAATAAGATAAGTTTTCTTGGGTGGGAAGTAAAATCCCGCATGCGTTCAATCGGCAAAATTACGCCAGATATCCTGAATATCTTCCATCAGAAAGCCGCGGTAGAGCAAAAAGCGTTGGATTTTGACTTTTTCTGAAAATTCACGCGGCAGCGGTTCACCGTATTTCCGAATCGCCTGTTCTTTTGCCAATTCGCACCAGTCGGTATCGCATTCGCGCATCGCTTTTTCAATCGATTCACGGGCAACCCCTTTCTGGTTCAGCTCCTGCCGAATGCGCGCGGGCCCGTATCCTTTGCGGCCACGGCTGGCGAGAAAGCGAGAAGCAAAGCGCTCGTCGTCAAGATAGTGATGCTCATAGCACCAGGCGATCACGCGGTCGTAATCTTCTGCTGTGGCATCAATGTCTTCCGGTCCGTTTTTGCTCATCACGGGTGCAGACAGTTTTCGCCGTAGCTCTTGTTCGCTGTGGTCACGCACGGCAAGGATGCGCACCGCACGGTCCAGTAAGCGTGCATACGCGGGTCGACGTGATGTGGATTCACTCATAAAAAACCTGCAGATTCAGAAATGCAAAAAGGGCCGCATCAGCAGCCCTTCATCTTTACACGAGAGACTTAAAAGTCTTCGTTGGTTTCTTCAGCATCCGCGGCGTCCACCACGAAATCAGGTTTGGAGTCCTGGTTATTCAGCAGAAGCTCACGCACCTTTTTCTCAATCTCTTTCGCTGCAGCCGGGTTCTCTTTCAGCCAGGAGATAGCATTAGCTTTACCCTGACCAATTTTGTCACCGTTGTAGCTGTACCATGCGCCCGCTTTTTCAATCAGCTTTTCTTTCACACCCAGATCAACCAGCTCGCCGAGGAAGTTGATGCCTTCGCCGTAGAGGATCTGGAACTCAGCCTGTTTAAACGGCGCGGCGATTTTGTTCTTCACAACCTTCACGCGGGTTTCGCTACCGACCACGTTCTCGCCCTCTTTCACCGCGCCGATACGGCGGATATCCAGACGGACAGAAGCGTAGAATTTCAGGGCGTTACCACCGGTAGTGGTTTCCGGGTTACCGAACATCACACCAATTTTCATACGGATCTGGTTGATGAAGATCAGCAGCGTGTTGGACTGCTTCAGGTTACCGGCCAGCTTACGCATCGCCTGGCTCATCATACGTGCCGCGAGGCCCATGTGAGAGTCACCGATTTCACCTTCGATTTCCGCTTTTGGCGTCAGTGCCGCAACGGAGTCGACGATGATCACGTCAACCGCACCAGAACGCGCCAGCGCGTCACAAATTTCCAGTGCCTGCTCGCCGGTATCCGGCTGGGAACACAGCAGGTTGTCGATATCAACACCCAGTTTACGGGCATAGACAGGGTCCAGCGCGTGCTCAGCATCGATAAACGCACAGGTTTTACCTTCGCGCTGCGCCGCTGCAACAACCTGCAGGGTCAGGGTGGTTTTACCCGAGGATTCCGGTCCGTAGATTTCTACGATACGGCCCATCGGCAAACCGCCAGCGCCCAGTGCGATATCCAGAGAAAGCGAACCGGTGGAGATAGTTTCCACGTCCATGGAACGGTCTTCACCCAGGCGCATGATGGAGCCTTTACCGAATTGCTTTTCGATCTGGCCCAGTGCTGCCGCCAACGCTTTCTGTTTGTTCTCGTCGATAGCCATTATTACTCCTGTCATGCCGGGAGAAGCGACTGCGCTTCACCGTGGATTTCTGTTCTGTTGGTGCAATTATACTGTATGGTCATACAGTATCAAGTATTTTGTAGAAATTGTTGCCAGAGCGTTTTCAATGCGTATTCCGTTGCCTGGCGACGTACGCTTTCGCGGTCGCCGCTGAAGCACTCCCGGCGGGTGATCCCCTCGCCTTTGGCGGTGGCAAAACCAAACCAGACGGTGCCGACAGGCTTCACGTCGCTGCCGCCGTCCGGGCCCGCAATGCCGCTAATGGAAATCGCGTAATCTGCCCGCGCCTCTTTCAGCGCGCCAATGGCCATCTCAATCACCACCGGTTCGCTCACCGCGCCATGCTGTTCGAGTGTCGATTCACGCACGCCAATCATCTGTGCTTTAGCTTCGTTACTGTAGGTCACAAAACCGCGTTCAAACCAGGCGGAACTCCCGGCAATGTCGGTAATCACTTTGGCAACCCAACCGCCAGTACAGGACTCTGCCGTTGTGAGGGTCGCACCACGCTGTTTCAGCGCCAACCCTACCACTTCGCTAAGCTGCATCAATTCATGGTCAGTCATTCTCGCTCCAGGCTTCGGAAAAACGTGCTGCACAAGATAGCACTTTCTCGTTAGATATGGGGATGAGCTTGCGGTTTTACGAGGGGGCTTCAGAAAAAAGCCGATGCAGGCGCACCGGCTCTGGACATGTTATTTCATGCTGTTCGCAATCGTATCGACATTGTGACGAAACGCCTTAACGTAGGTATCTGCTACGCCGCCTTTTGACGACAGCGCTTCCGGGTAGAGTTCGCCGCCCGGCTGCGCACCCGTGGCGCTGGCAATCTGTTTCACCAGTCGCGGGTCAAGCTGGTTTTCCATAAACCAGGTTTTTACGCCGTCGGCTTTTATCTGATTAATGATCTCAGCCACCTGCGCCGCGCTGGCCTCGCTCTCTGACGACAGCCCCTGCGGGGCAATAAACGTCACGCCGTAGGCGCGACTGAAATAGCCGAACGCATCATGGCTGGTCAGCACCTTGCGCTTATCCTTCGGGATCGCGCTAAAACGCGTTTTGGCCCAGCTATCCAGCTGGTTAAGCTGTGCGATATAGGGTTTTCCGGAAGCTTCCAGCGCAGCTTTATCTTCCGGGTCAGCTTTCACCAGCCCGTCCAGAATATTTTGTGCATACAGCGCCCCGTTCGCCGCGCTGTTCCACGCGTGCGGATCGGTCACGGTTTTTCCCTCTTCCTCAAGCGTGTGGGTTTTCACCCCGGTCGACGCCACCACCAGTTGGCCTTTAAATCCTGAGGCCTTCACCAGCCGGTCGAGCCAGCCCTCCAGCCCCAGACCGTTGACCACCACCACATCGGCCTTATTCAGCGCCGCGCTGTCTTTCGGTGACGGTTCGAAGGTATGCGGGTCGCCGTCCGGCCCTACCAGCGTCGTCACTTTCACGTGGTCTCCTCCCACTTCCTGAGTCAAGTCACCCAATATTGAAAAACTGGTCACCACGTTGAGCGTTTTCGCCATCACACCGTGCGACATCATCCCCAGCGCGAGCGCCACAGCTAACCCTGTACGTTTCATCATTTCCCCTTGCGTTAAAAAAGCGCCCGCAGGCTGCCAGCCAGCCTGCTGCGCGTACCAAATAAAACAGAGATAAAGAACAGCGCGCTGGCGGTGAGCACGATGGATGGCCCCGCAGGCAAACTCGCCGCCCAGGAAAGGCTGAGCCCGAGCCACGCACAGAAAATACCGCTGATGCCCGCCATCAATAACAACCCAGGTAACGTGCGTACCCAGCAGCGTGCTGCCACTGCGGGAAGCATCATCAGCCCGACGGCCATCAGCGTGCCAAGCACCTGAAACCCGGCCACCAGGTTAAGCACCAGCAGCGCCAGAAACAGTCCATGCAATAAGCCAGGTAACCCGCGAGCATTCACCTGCAGCCAGGCGGTATCAAAGGCCTCTGTCACCAGCCCGCGATAGAAAATCGCCAGCGTGATAAGCGTGACGATGCATACGCCGGTGACGAACAGCGCGGCGTCGTTGTCTACCGCAAGAATGGAGCCAAACAGCAGATGCAGTAGATCGACATTCGAGCCGCGCAGCGAGACCAGCGTGACGCCCAGCGCCAGCGAGCCAAGATAAAATCCGGCAAAGCTGGCATCTTCTTTGAGCGGCGTGCGGCGGCTGACCAGACCGGCCACCAGCGCCACGGTAATTCCCGCGATAAAACCGCCAATACTCATCGCCAGCAGCGACATTCCGCTGAGCAAATACCCCACGGCGACACCCGGCAAAATGGCGTGAGAAAGCGCATCCCCCATCAGGCTCATCCGACGCAGCTGAAGAAACACGCCGAGCGCGGTGGTACTGACGGAGAGCGCCAGGCAAACCACCAGCGCGCGGCGCATAAACCCGTATTCGATAAACGGCTGGAAAAATGTATGCCAGATCATGCCACCCTCACCCGTTCGGTTTTCCACTGGGGAACGTCAGCATCCAGCCGTAAGGTTTGCGGGAAGTGGCGCGACACGCGCTCGCTGTCGTGTAAAACCGCGAGCAGCGTTTGCCCCTGCATATACATCTCCAGCATCAGGTCCATCAGCACGTTGCAGGTGGCTTCATCGACCCCGGTAAAGGGCTCATCCAGCATCACCAGCGGCGCCTGCTGCACCAGGACGCGTGCAAACAGCATGCGCTGAAACTGTCCGCCGGAGAGTTCATCGATGGTGGATAACGCCATGGATCCCAGCCCGACGCGCTCAAGCGCGCTGGCAATCCGCAACCGCGTCTCGCGACGAAAACCGGAAAAAAGCGATATGCGCGGCCAGCAGCCCATGCTTACTACGTCCTGTACGGTCAGCGGAAACTGTGCCTCCAGCGCGTGACGCTGTGCCAGCCAGCCGATTACCGGGCGCTTACCCTGCCAGCGGAAGCCGCCGCTGACGGGAGGAATAAACCCTGCCAGCGTTTTCAGCAGCGTCGATTTCCCGCAGCCGTTAGCGCCGATAATGGCGGTCATGCTCCCCCGTTCGATCACCCCCGAAAGAGGATGCGTAACGGGCTGGCGGTCATAGCCCGCGACCAGTTCGTTCATCACGATCATGGCAATGCCACCGCCCAGCGCACGGCCAGCCCGATAAAGACAACCAGCACCAGCGCCAGCAACAGCCGAACCAGAGCAGACAGAGAAAAAAGGGACGTTGACATTTTGATACCGAATTTAATGTTATAACATAACAATAATGAAAGACGGTTAAGATGTAAATGGCGGGTTTGAAAAGGGAGTGTGGCGAAATGTTTCTGCAAAACGTCCCTCTCCCATGGGAGAGGGTCAGGGTGAGGGCATCAGACCGCACCGTGCATGCAGCCATGCCGGGTGGCGGCGTTGCCTTACCCGGCCTACCCGTCGGAGCGGCTTACTGACTAAACGGCGACGCTGCCGGCACGCGAGCCTGCGATACCGCCAGCCCCAGCTGCCATACGGCCATCGCATAGTGAGTGCTGTGGTTATAGCGGGTGATGGTGTAGAAGTTCGGCATGCCGTACCAGTACTGATACCCGGTTCCCACGTCCAGACGCAGCAGGCTCACCTGCTCGACATTGCCCAGCGGCTGCGTTGGCGTTAAGCCTGCCGCTGTCAGCTGTGCAACGCTGTATTTGGTTTTGAAGCCGTTTTCCAGACCAAACGCCTCGCCGTTTGCCTGCACCGCAACTTGCCCACCCGGCGTCCAGCCGTGCGCTTTAAAGTAGTTCGCCACGCTGCCGATGGCATCCACCGGATCCCACAGGTTAATATGACCATCCCCGTTAAAGTCGACCGCGTACTGCTTATAGGAGGACGGCATAAACTGGCCATAGCCCATCGCGCCGGCAAACGACCCTTTCAGATCCAGCGGATCGTCCTGTTCGCTGCGCGCCATCAGCAGGAAGGTTTCCAGCTCGGAAGAGAAATACTCCGCGCGGCGCGGGTAGTTAAAGGAGAGCGTCGCCAGCGCGTCGAGGATGCGGGTTTTACCCATCACGCGGCCCCAGCGGGTTTCCACGCCGATGATCCCGACGATGATTTCAGGCGGTACGCCGTACACCTGCCACGCGCGGTTGAGCGCATCTTCATACTGATTCCAGAACACCACGCCGTTTTGCACGTTGTCCGGGGTAATAAACTGTTTGCGATAGCGCAGCCACGCGCCGTTTGGCCCGGTCGGCACCTGTGCCGTCGGTGCCTGGCGGTCCATCAGGCGCAGCACGTAGTCCAGACGCTTGGCCTGAGACAAAATTTCGTGCAGCTGCTGTCTGTCAAAGCCGTGTTTGCTCACCATTTTATCGATGAACTGTTCGGCCGCCGGGTTATTGGCGAAGTCGCCGCCCATCTGCATCATATTATGCTGCGGCTCCAGCAGGAATCCTCCGGAAGGCGCACCCGCCGTTTGCTGAACGGCTTCGGTCTTAGGTTTGCTACTACAGGCAGACAGCAGAATAAGCGCAGGCAACAGCGCTGCATAACGACGCTTGAACATGAGACATCCATTTAACGGGTTCGATAAGAACCCAGTATGGTAAAGCATCCGCAACACCTCAAGGAAGCGGTACGCACTCCCCCAACGCAAATCCGCGCTTTTTTCCACCGATAACCATTGCCCCCATCAATAAACTTTCAAAATAATCTATTTGTCTTTCATTGCGAGATCTAATTAACACTTTAAAACCTTTCAAAGTGATTATTATTAGCCTGTCAGACAAAAACAAAAAAGCCCCCACAGGAGAGAAGAATGATAGAAACCATCACCCACGGCGCCGAGTGGTTCATCGGGCTGTTTCAGAAAGGCGGAGAAGTGTTCACCGGCATGGTGACCGGGATCCTGCCCCTGCTGATCAGCCTGCTGGTGATCATGAACGCGCTGATCAACTTTATCGGCCAGCAGCACATTGAACGCTTCGCCCAGCGCTGTGCCGGGAATCCGCTGTCCCGCTATCTGGTATTACCGTTCATCGGCACCTTCGTGTTCTGTAACCCGATGACCTTAAGCCTCGGCCGCTTCATGCCGGAAAAGTACAAGCCGAGCTACTACGCCGCCGCCTCCTACAGCTGCCACTCCATGAATGGCCTGTTCCCGCACATCAACCCCGGAGAGCTGTTTGTCTATCTCGGGATCGCCAGCGGTCTCACCACCCTTGGCCTGCCGCTCGGCCCGCTGGCGGTGAGCTATCTGCTGGTCGGCTTGGTCACCAACTTCTTCCGCGGCTGGGTGACGGACCTCACCACCGCCATTTTTGAGAAAAAAATGGGCATCCAGCTTGAACAGAAAGTCCATCTTTCAGGAGCCACAGCATGAACCGGATCCGCATTGAGAAAGGCACGGGCGGCTGGGGCGGCCCGCTGGAGTTCGACGCCACCGAAGGCAAAAAGATCGTTTACATCACCGCGGGCACGCGCCCGGCGATCGTTGACAGGCTGCGTGAGCTGACCGGCTGGGAAGCGGTCGACGGCTTTAAGGAAGGCGAACCGCCGGAGGCGGAAATCGGTGTGGCGGTGATCGACTGCGGCGGCACGCTGCGCTGCGGTATCTATCCGAAGCGCCGAATTCCGACGGTGAATATTCACTCCACCGGAAAATCCGGCCCGCTGGCGCAGTACATCCTTGAGGACATTTATGTCTCAGGCGTGAAAGAGGACAACATCACGCTGGTAAATGGCACTGCCGCGCCGCAAAAAGCGGCCCCGCGCGAGTACGACACCAGCAAGAAAATCACCGAGCAGAGCGACGGCCTGCTGGCGAAGGTCGGGATGGGCATGGGTTCCGCCGTGGCGGTGCTGTTCCAGTCCGGGCGCGACACCATCGACACGGTACTGAAAACCATCCTGCCCTTTATGGCGTTCGTCTCGGCGCTGATCGGCATCATCATGGCGTCCGGCCTGGGCGACTGGATTGCCCACGGCCTCGCCCCGCTCGCCAGCCACCCGCTCGGGCTGGTCACGCTGGCGCTGATCTGCTCCTTCCCGCTGCTGTCGCCGTTCCTCGGCCCTGGCGCGGTGATTGCCCAGGTCATCGGCGTGCTGATTGGCGTGCAGATTGGTCTGGGGAACATCCCTCCGCACCTCGCCCTGCCCGCCCTGTTTGCCATTAACGCCCAGGCAGCGTGCGACTTTATCCCCGTTGGGCTGTCGCTGGCCGAGGCGCGCCAGGACACCGTGCGCGTAGGCGTGCCGTCCGTGCTGGTGAGCCGCTTCCTGACGGGCGCGCCGACGGTGCTGATTGCCTGGTTTGTCTCCGGCTTTATTTATCAATAAGAGGTTCCTGCGATGACCGTCATTTACCAGACCACCATTACCCGCATCGGCCAGAGCGCGGCCGACGCGCTGAGCGACCAGATGCTGATCACCTTCCGCGAAGGGGCGCCTGCGGATATCGAAGAGTTTTGTTTTATCCACTGCCACGGCGAGCTGAACGGTGAGCTGAAGGCAGGAAGCCAGCTGGAGCTGGGCGAAGCGCGCTATGCCGTCACCGCCGTTGGCGACGTGGCCGAGCAAAACCTGCGCGAGCTGGGCCACATCACCCTGCGTTTCGACGGCCAGTCGCAGGCCGAATATCCCGGCACGGTTCACGTAGCGGGCCCGGTTCCGCAGGCTGTCACCCCAGGCTGCACGTTAAAATTTGTTGCGTAATTAAGGAGAAACACATGAGTCAGGTTGCCGTTGTCATTGGTGGGGGACAAACCTTAGGCGAGTTCCTCTGCCGTGGGCTTGCCGCAGAGGGTTACCGCGTGGCGGTAGTGGACATTCAGAGTGAAAAAGCCGCCCGCGTGGCGGACACCATCAATACCGAGTTTGGCGAAGGGATGGCGTACGGGTTTGGTGCCGACGCCACCAGCGAGCAGAGCGTGATGGCGCTGGCCCGCGGCGTGGACGAAATTTTTGGGCGTACCGATCTGCTGGTCTACAGCGCCGGGATTGCGAAAGCGGCCTTTATCAGCGATGTCGAACTGGGAGACTTTGACCGTTCGCTGCAGGTGAACCTGGTGGGCTATTTCCTCTGCGCCCGCGAGTTTTCCCGCCTGATGATCCGCGACGGCATTCAGGGGCGCATCATTCAGATCAACTCAAAATCAGGGAAGGTAGGCAGCAAGCACAACTCCGGCTACAGCGCGGCGAAGTTTGGCGGCGTGGGGCTGACGCAGTCTCTGGCGCTGGATCTGGCCGAATACGGCATTACCGTTCACTCGCTGATGCTGGGCAACCTGTTGAAATCGCCGATGTTCCAGTCCCTGCTGCCGCAGTACGCCACCAAGCTCGGCATCAAGGCTGAGGAAGTGGAGCAGCACTACATCGATAAAGTGCCGCTGAAGCGCGGGTGCGATTATCAGGACGTGCTGAACATGCTGCTGTTTTACGCCAGCCCGAAAGCCTCGTACTGCACCGGGCAGTCGATTAACGTCACCGGTGGGCAGGTCATGTTCTAAGTCCCTTCCCCGGTGGCGCTGCGCTTACCGGGGCTACAATACCCGTAGGCCGGGTAAGGCGCAGCCGCCACCCGGCATTGAAGGAGTGAAATATGGTAACCGCACTCATCACCGTCGCCGCCCTCGCCTGGCTGTGCCAGACGGCGTTTGGCGGCTGGCAAATCCACCAGTTTAACCGCGCGTTTGATGCCCTGTGCCAGAAAGGTCGCGTCGGGGTCGGGCGTTCCGGCGGACGCTTCAAACCGCGCGTGGTCGTCGCCGTTGCGCTGGATGAAAACAATAACGTCTGCGATTCCCTCATCATGCGCGGTATGACCGTCTTCGCCCGTCCGGTGAAAATCCAGGCAATCAACGGCATTTCGCTGCAGGAATTACGGCCTGATGTGATCTTTCCCCATGATCCACTCTGTCAGAATGCACTATCATTAGCGCTTAATCTGAAACATGGATAATTTCGTTGTGAAAGCTATAGACTTGCGAAATTATCATTTCGCAACCTAAGGAACGAAGCGCCTATGAAACCTCGTCAGCGGCAGGCGGCCATTCTCGAACATCTGCAAAAGCAGGGAAAATGTTCGGTAGAGGATCTGGCCCACTACTTTGACACCACCGGCACGACAATACGCAAGGACCTGGTATTGCTCGAAAACTCTGGCGCCGTCATTCGAACCTACGGCGGCGTGGTGCTCAATAAAGACGAAGCGGACCCGCCTATCGATCACAAAACGCTGATCAATACCCACCAGAAAGCGCTCATTGCCGAAGCTGCCGTAAAATTTATCCAGGACGGTGATTCCATCATTCTGGATGCAGGCAGTACCGTCCTGCAGATGATCCCGCTGCTCAGCCGCTTTAACAACATCACGGTGATGACCAACAGCCTGCACATCGTCAACGCCCTGTCGGAGTTCGACAGCGAGCAGACCATCCTGATGCCCGGCGGCACCTTCCGCAAAAAATCGGCGTCGTTTCACGGCCAGCTGGCGGAGAATGCCTTCGACCACTTCAGCTTTGATAAACTCTTTATGGGCACCGACGGCATCGACCTGAACGCGGGCGTGACGACGTTCAACGAGGTGTTCAGCGTCAGTAAAGCGATGTGCAACGCCGCGCGGGAAGTGATTTTGATGGCAGACTCGTCGAAGTTTGGCCGCAAGAGTCCCAACATTGTCTGTAGCCTTGAAAGCGTTGATAAGCTGATTACCGACGCGGGTATCGACCCGGCGTTCAAGAAAGCGCTGGAAGAGAAAGGAATCGACGTGATCGTAACCGGAGAAAGAGATGAGTGATTTTCTGTTAGAAACGGGCCGCCAGACGCTGATGCTGGAACTGCAGGAAGCCAGCCGCCTGCCGGAACGTCTGGGCGAGGATTTTGTCCGCGCGGCCAACACCATTATCCACTGCGAAGGCAAAGTGATCGTGGCGGGCATCGGTAAATCTGGTCATATCGGCAAAAAGATTGCCGCGACGCTCGCCAGCACCGGCACCCCGGCGTTCTTTGTGCATCCGGCAGAAGCGCTGCATGGCGATCTCGGGATGATTGAAAGCCGCGACGTGATGCTGTTTATCTCCTACTCCGGTTCGGCCAAAGAGCTGGACCTGATTATTCCACGCCTGCAGGAAAAATCGGTCGCCCTGCTGGCGATGACCGGGAAATCCCGCTCGCCGCTGGCGCTGGCCGCCAAAGCGACGCTGGATATTTCCGTTGAGCGTGAAGCCTGTCCGATGCACCTCGCCCCGACCTCCAGCACCGTTAACACCCTGATGATGGGCGACGCGCTGGCGATGGCGGTGATGCAGGCGCGCGGCTTTAACGAAGAAGATTTCGCCCGTTCGCATCCGGCAGGTGCGCTCGGCGCACGCCTGCTCAATAAGGTTCACCACCTGATGCGCACCGACGATGCCATTCCGCAGGTCAAACTCGATACCAGCGTCATGGACGCGATGCTGGAGCTCAGCCGCACCGGTCTGGGGCTGGTTGCGGTCTGCGATGACAACGGGAGCGTCAAAGGCGTGTTCACCGACGGCGACCTGCGCCGCTGGCTGGTGGGCGGCGGCAGGCTGGAAACCAACGTGTCGGACGCCATGACCAAAGGCGGGCTGACGCTCAACGCCGAGAGCCGCGCCATTGAAGCCAAAGAGGTGCTGATGAAGCGCAAAATCACCGCCGCTCCGGTGGTGGATGATGCCGGCAGGCTGTGCGGTGCTATCAACCTGCAGGATTTTTATCAGGCCGGAATAATCTAGCCCTTCAGTCCCAGACGCTTCGCCAGCCTGTGCAGGTTGGCGACGTCCATCTCCAGCGCCCGGGCGCACGCCGCCCAGCTGCGGTTATTCTGGTCCAGCGCGCGGGTAATCATCTGACGCTGAAACGCCTCCGTGGCTTCACGCAGATTTTCATTCGCTATCTCTGGTGCCGCCTGCGCGACAGCCGGTGCGGTTTCATCCTGAAACGCAAAATGCCGCGCGTGGATCACTACCTCGTCACCCGAGCGCGTCGCACGCGCCAGCACCACCGCGCGGTGGATCGCATGCTCCAGCTCGCGTACGTTGCCTGGCCAGCCGTAGCTCAGCAGATGCGACCTCGCCCCCGGGCTCAGCACCACGCGGGAAAGCCCCATCCTGAGACGGCACTGCTCGCAGAAAAAGCCCGCCAGCAGCACCACGTCGTCCCCGCGCTCGCGCAGCGGCGGCACGGTAAGCGGGAACACGCTCAGGCGATGGAACAGGTCGGCGCGGAACTGCCCTGCCAGCACCGCTTCACGCAGGTCACGGTTGGTGGCCGCCAGCACGCGAACGTCCACTCTGTGGCTGCGGTCATCCCCTACGCGCTGGATGTCGCCGTACTGCAACACGCGCAGCAGCTTGGCCTGCAGCGACAGGGAAAGCTCGCCGATTTCATCCAGAAACAGCGTGCCGTTATCCGCCATTTCAAACTTGCCGCTGCGGTTGCTGATGGCCCCGGTAAACGCCCCTTTAACGTGACCAAACAGCTCGCTTTCCGCCACGCTCTCCGGCAGCGCGGCGCAGTTGAGGTACACCAGCGGGTTCACCGCGCGCGGCGAGGCTTCGTGAATGGATTTCGCCACCAGCTCCTTACCGGTGCCGGTTTCCCCGAAGATCAGCACGTTTAAATCTGAGGCGGCAACAATCTCAATCTCTTTTTTGAGCTGCGCCATGCCCGGAGAAAGGCCGATCATCTCCGTGTGCGTTACCTGCTCAAACGCCGCCGGGCTGCCGGGAAGAATGTTCTGGCTCTCCAGCTGTTCAATCAGCAGGGCATTGTTCAGCGCCCCGGCGGCCAGGGCGGCAATCAGGCGCAGCTCTTCATCGCTAAAGGTGTCGAACTGGTCCGGCGACAGGCCGTCGAGGGTCAGTGCACCAATCAGGTTTTGTCCGGCAAACAGCGGCAGGCCGATACAGGCGTGCACCTTCAGGCTCTCCTGTCCGGGAATAAGCCCGTCGTACGGGTCAGGCAAATCGCTGTCCGCCGGGAAGCGCACCACGTCACCCGCGCGGGCGATAGTTTCCAGACGCGGATGGCCTTCAAGGGTAAAACGCCGCCCGAGCACGTCCTTCGCCAGCCCGTCGATAGCCAGCGGAATAAACTGCCGCCCTTCATAGCGCAGCAGCGCCGAGGCGTCACACGCCAGCACGTGGCGCAGCGTGGAGATCAGCCGCTGAAAGCGGTCCTGATGGCCGATACCGGTCTGCAGCTCAATGGCGATCTTCGCCAGCACGTCTACGGAAAAGCTCATATTGACCTCGCTGTCATTTTGACAATGCATGTTGTCATATTGACACTTTTTTTGATAGTCAAAATGACTACCCACTACGGATCATAAAAATATTAATCAAGCAAAATCAATAAATTAAAAGTTGGCACGCAACTTGATATAGGCAAACCATCTTTTTTAAACATGCTGTATTACGTAGAGGTTGCTATGTCTATTCTGGTTAAAAATAACATTCATTGGGTGGGTCAACGTGACTGGGAAGTACGCGATTTCCACGGGACGGAATACAAAACGCTGCGCGGCAGCAGCTACAACAGCTATCTCATCCGCGAAGGAAAAAACGTGCTGATCGATACCGTCGATCACAAGTTCAGCCGCGAGTTCGTGCAGAACCTGCGCAGCGAAATCGACCTGGACGCCATCGACTACATCATCATCAACCACGCGGAAGAAGATCACGCCGGTGCGCTGACCGAGCTGATGTCTTACATTCCGGACACCCCGATCTACTGCACCACCAACGCCATCGACTCGATCAACGGCCACCACCACCATCCGGAGTGGAACTTCCACACCGTTAAAACCGGCGACGCGCTGGATATCGGCAACGGCAAACAGCTGATCTTCGTGGAAACCCCGATGCTGCACTGGCCGGACAGCATGATGACCTACATGACCGGCGACGCGGTGCTGTTCAGCAACGATGCCTTCGGCCAGCACTACTGCGACGAGCGCCTGTTCAACGACGAAGTGGACCAGACCGAGCTGTTCGAGCAGTGCCAACGCTACTACGCCAACATCCTGACCCCGTTCAGCCGTCTGGTCACGCCAAAAATCACCGAAATCCTCGGCTTTAACCTGCCGGTGGACATGATTGCCACCTCCCACGGCGTGGTGTGGCGTGAGAACCCGACCCAGATCGTCGAGCTGTACCTGAAGTGGGCGGCGGACTATCAGGAAGACCGCATCACGATCTTCTACGACACCATGTCCAACAACACCCGCATGATGGCGGACGCCATTGCCCAGGGCATCAACGAAGTGGACCCGAACGTGGCGGTGAAAATCTTCAACGTGGCGCGCAGCGATAAGAACGAGGTATTGACCAACGTGTTCCGCTCTAAGGGCGTGCTGGTGGGCACTTCCACCATGAATAACGTAATGATGCCGAAAATTGCCGGCCTGGTGGAAGAGATGACCGGCCTGCGTTTTCGCAACAAGCGCGCCAGCGCCTTTGGCTCCCACGGCTGGAGCGGCGGCGCGGTAGACCGTCTCTCCACCCGTTTACAGGATGCCGGTTTTGAAATGTCCCTGAGCCTGAAGGCGAAATGGCGTCCGGATATCGACGCGCTTGAGATCTGCCGCCAGCACGGTCGCGACATTGCCCGTCAGTGGGCGCTCGCTCCGCTGCCGGAAGTGACGGCAAAACCCACCGAACAGCAGGAAGCCTGCGCCTGTGCCGCCGCGGCGGCCGCCGATCTCGGCCCGCGCATGCAGTGCAGCGTCTGCCAGTGGATTTACGATCCTGAACTGGGCGAACCGCTGCAGGATGTTGCCCCGGGCACGCCGTGGCGCGACGTGCCGGACAACTTCCTCTGCCCGGAATGTTCACTCGGTAAGGACGTCTTTGACGAACTGGGTACGGAGGCAAAATGAGCAACGGTATCGTCATCATCGGCTCGGGCTTTGCCGCCCGCCAGCTGGTGAAAAACATCCGCAAGCAGGATGCCAGCGTGCCGCTGACGGTGATTGCCGCCGACAGCATGGACGAGTACAACAAGCCTGATTTAAGCCACGTCATTAGCCAGAATCAGCGCGCCGAAGACCTCACCCGCCAGACGGCGGGGGAGTTCGCAGAGCAGTTTAACCTGCATCTGTTCCCGTACACCTGGGTCACCGATATCGACGCCGATGCCCACGTAGTGAAAGCGAAAGATAAAACCTGGCAGTACGACAAGCTTGTGCTGGCCACGGGTGCCTCTGCGTTTGTGCCGCCGATTGAAGGCCGCGAGCTGATGATCACCCTCAACAGCCAGCAGGAGTACCGGGCCAGCGAAACGGGGCTTCGCGACGCTCAGCGGGTAATGATTGTCGGCGGCGGGCTGATCGGCACCGAGCTGGCGATGGATTTCTGCCGGGCGGGCAAATCCGTCACCCTGGTTGACCACGCGGCGAGCATTCTGTCGGCGCTGATGCCCGCAGAAGTAAGCAGTCGCTTACAGCATCGCCTGACCGACATGGGCGTGCATCTGCTGTTGAAATCGCAGCTGCACAGCCTGAGCAAAACCGAAGGCGGCATTCGTGCCACGCTCGACCGCAGCCGCAGCGTTGAGGTGGACGTGGTTATTGCGGCGACGGGCCTGCGCCCGGAAACCGCGCTGGCGCATCGCGCAGGGGCAGAAACAGGCCGTGGTGTGAAGGTAAATAGCGACCTGCAAACTACGCAGCCGGATATTTACGCCCTGGGCGACTGCGCTGAAATTAACGGTCTGGTGCTGCCCTTCCTGCAGCCGATTCAATTAAGCGCGATGTATCTGGCGAAAAACCTGCTCGGCGGCAGCGCGCCGCTGAAATTACCTGCCATGCTGATTAAAGTAAAAACGCCGGAATTACCGCTGCACCTTGCCGGTGAAACGCAGCGTCAGGATCTGAACTGGCAAATTACCCTCGGACCGCAGGGAATGGTCGCGCGCGGTGCCGATAATGAGGGTCAACTACGCGCTTTTGTCGTCAGTGAAGACCGGATGAAGGAGGCTTTCGCCCTGCTGAAATCGCTACCTGCTTAACCCTCGTATTGCCGGGTGGCGCTTCGCTTACCCGGCCTACAGCACGACCACGCTTACTTAACCTTTGGATTTAATTATCCACCGCCCCGATGTCCCGGGGCTTTTTTTACGCACCCTATTCATCAAATAAATACAAAACAGGTATATCATCGCTATCAATCCCTTATTTATTATTTCCATTAATACTTAACTGCGAAATAGCTTAAAAGCATCTCCTTTTTTATTATTCGCATCCGGTTCAGCCGGAGACAAATCATGGCGACTTTTCATAAAGAACTCAATTATCTTTCTCGCTATTTCAAAGAGGCGGTATGCTGAGCACATTTTATTTCGCTGACTTTAATTAAGTCCGGAGGCGCGAAAAGCCGCGCCTGCTCAGGAACGCACCACCAGCGCGTCGTAGCCGCGCCAGCGGTAGTTGACCATGGAGATCAGCCAGCAGGCAATGAACAGCCCGACCACCACAAACCCGGCGTTGCCAAGATTATCGTTTAACGCACCAATCAGATCCCAGACGCCGCCGCTGAGGGCGAATTTGTCCATCAGCAGGCCCAGCGCTTCCAGCCCGCCGATAAACAGCGCCACCACCACGGAGGTGCCGGTGATGGTCATGTTGTAGTAGAGCTTGCGCTGCGGCTTGTTAAACGCCCAGCCGTAGGCACCGACCATCAGCAGGTTGTCGAGGGTATCCACCAGCGCCATGCCGCTGGCGAAGAGCGCCGGGAAGATCATGATTGACCACACCGACATCCCGCTGGAGGCGCTGGCAGCAGAGATCCCCAGCACGCCAATCTCGGTGGCCGTGTCAAAGCCGAGGCCAAACAGGAAACCAACCAGGTACATCTGCCAGCTTTTATTCACCAGGCGAAAGGTTTTGCCGAACAGCCAGTTCATGACGCCGCCCTGAGCAGGGAGCGTAATGTCGCCCTGCACGGGCCTGCCGTGTTTCAGCGCCTGAAAACTGCGCCAGACGCCGCGCAGGATCACCATGTTCACCAGCGCCATCGCCAGCAGGAAGGTGGCGGAAACGGCCGTGCCAATCAGGCTGCCAGTTTCGTGGAACCATTCCATGTTTTTCTGAAACGCCGTCGCGGTAGCGGCGATGGCAATCGAGGCCAGCACCACGATGGTGGAGTGCCCCAGCGAGAACCACGCCCCCACGCCGGACGGGCGTTTGCCCTGCTGCATCATCTTACGCGTCACGGTATCAATCGCGGCGATGTGGTCGGCGTCCACCGCGTGACGCAGCCCGTAGCACCACGCCAGCAGGCTGGCGGCCATCAGCGCCGTGCTGCCGCTAAAGGCGTGCCATGCCCATCCCCAGGCCAGCAGGTTTGCCATTACCAGAGCCAGCAGCAGAAGCGCGGCGCGAGGTTCATTGCGTAAGAGTCGTAACATTTTAAGTCCTTTGTGAACATGACCGGGCGGCGGCGACCACCGCCTGCCCGAAGGAGATCGCTCCGTCACCTGCGGGCAGGTGCGAAGGAAAAAGAAGCGTAAAGTCAGAAAGATAATGACGCAGGCGTGCGCGCAGCAGACGGTTGTGTACCACGCCGCCGCTGAGGCAGATTGTCGACAGCGATAAGCGTCGGGCATGGAACGCGGCGAGTTCCGCCAGCCCTTTTGCCAACGCGTCGTGAAACGCCCACGCGCGCTCGCAGGGCTCAGCCTGCCAGGCCAGCCACTGCCGCCAGAAAAGCGCGAGGTTGTCGACAGACAGCATCACCGGATGGTCGACGCCCGCGCACTGCGAGGCCAGCGCTTCCAGCCTGCAGGCGGCTTCCCCCTCCCAGGACTGCGCGTCGATACCGAGCGCGCAGGCGACCGCATCAAACAGGCGACCACATGACGAGGCCTGCGGCGCGTTGATGCCGCGCCCGATCGCCGTTGCCAGCAGCGGCCAGTTCTGGCGCTGTACCGCGCGCGTTTCCGGATACTGCTGCCAGTCAGGGACAAATGCCAGACAGTGGGCGAGTAAATTGCGCCACGGCTGCCGCGCCGCCAGATCGCCGCCCGGCAGCGCAACGGCAGGCAGCCCGCCCAGATGCTCGCACGCGAGATAGTTCACCCGCAGGCACTCCCCGCCCCACAGCGCGCCGTTCTCGCCCATGCCGATCCCGTCCAGCGTGAGGGCGATAACGTCTCCGCCCTCACGCGGCCAGCCGTTTTCCGCCAGGCACGCCGCCGCGTGGGCGTGATGGTGCAGTACGGTTTCGACCGGCAGCGCCTGCGCTTGCGCCCATTGTTGCGTGTGATAGCCCGGATGGGCGTCGCACACCACGCGCTCCGGCTGGAAGGCGTAGATGTCCTGCATCGTCGAGAGCGCGCCACACCACTGCGCTTCGACACCCTCGTCGCCAAGATCGCCAAAATGCTGGCTCAGCACCGCCTGGCTGCCACGCACCAGGCAGAAGGTGTTTTTCATCTCCGCACCGGTGCATAACATGGCGGGGATATTCTCGAAACCCGCAGGCAACGTGATGGCATCTGGCACAAAACCGCGCGCGCGGCGCAGCATCGCACCGTCCCGATCCATCACCGAATCGTCCATCCGCTGAAGAATATCGCGATTGTGCAGCAGGAATCCGTCCGCGATGTTGCCCAGTTCATCCATCGCCTGTTGATTACTGATGGCAGGCGGCCTGCCGCTGAGGTTGCCGGAGGTCATCACCAGCGGGCGCTGGCAGTCCATCATCAGCAAATGTTGCAGCGGGTTTGCGGGAAGCATGATGCCCACGCTATCCAGACCCGGCGCGATTGCCTCGGGGAACACCGGCAGCCAGGCTTTTGGCGTGAGCACGATGGGTGCAGCGGGTGAGCCGAGCAGCGTCTGAATCGCCTCCGGCATGCCGTCCGCATTTGGGATCATCACCGCCAGCGGCTTCGATGGACGCTGCTTGCGTGACCGCAATGTCAGTATCGCCTGCGGGTTGAGCGCGTCGCAGACGAGGTGAAAACCGCCCAGCCCTTTAACCGCGACGATACCGCCGTCCTTGAGCATCGTCACCGCCGCACGCAGTGCCGTTTCGCGGGTGGCAACAACGTCGCCGGCACGCCATTCCAGCGCTGGCCCGCAGTCCGGGCACGCCACCGGCTGGGCGTGAAAACGTCGGTCGGCAGGATTGCGGTACTCCGTCTCACAGGGTGCGCACAGGGGAAATGCGGCCATCGACGTGGCCGGACGGTCATAGGGCATGGCGCGAATAATGGTAAACCGCGGCCCGCAGTGGGTGCAGTTGATAAACGGGTAGCGATAACGGCGCTCGCCGGGGTCGCGCATTTCAGCCAGACACGCCGGACAGGTGGCGGCATCCGGCACAATCTGGGTGTCCATCGCGCCGCCCGCGCTGTGGCGGATAACAAACGCGTCCGGCAGGTTCGTCCAGGTGAACGGCTGCGTTTCAACGTGGTCAATGCGTGCCAGCGGTGGGCAGTCCTGATGCAGCCTCGCGGTAAAGGCCCCCCCATTACCCGCGAGGCGCACCAGCACGCCCTCTCCGTCGTTGCAGACATCGCCCGTTAGCTGAAGCTGATGCGCAAGCTGCCAGACGAAGGGCCGAAACCCCACGCCCTGCACCTTGCCGCGCACGCGCAGCTGTACGCCGTTACTGCTCATGGCAGATCAGAACAGCAGTGATGCTGAAGTATCGAACGCCGCACGACGGCGCTTTTCGGCGCTCATCTGCTCAAGCTTGTCGCGATCCACGCAGACCAGCGCGTGCGTCGGGCAGGCTTCCATGCAGGCCGGGCCCGCCTCACGGTGGTAGCAAAGATCGCATTTGTTGGCTTCGGCTTTCTCCGCCCGCACGCTCAGCCCCAAACCGCTGTTGCGCACGACCGGACGGACAACCACCTCCATCGCGCCGTACGGGCAGGCGACCACGCAGGTTTTACAGCCAATGCAGCGCTCCTGCATCACGTGCACAAAGCCTTTCTCGCGTTTAATCGCCCCGTTCGGACAGACGTTCGCGCACGGCGCGTCTTCGCACTGGCGACAGATGGCGGCGGTAGAAATATTCACGCCTTTAATGACGTGGATGCGCGGCAGGAACGTGTCAGGCGTCAGCGACGCGCAGTCCTGCTCCGCCTGATGGGAAACCACGCACGCCACTTCACAGGTACGGCAACCTATGCACTTACTGGCATCGGCCATAATAAAACGGTTCATCTGCTTCTCCAGCATTACAGTTATGCGCGGAGATATTCATAAACCGTGCCAATTATTAACACTATGATTTTTAATGATTTTAAAAATGAGCGTGGTGCTGTCATCGTCACTTATGACGATGACAGCTGTCGACGTCACCGATGCGGACCGTCGATCACGGAGTCGCGCAGGATAAGCTCACCGGAGAAGGTTTGCTGGTATTTGAACTCACCGCCGTCAAGCATGAAGATCAGGCGGCTGATGGTCTCCTTGATCATCTCCGTCACCGGAATGCGCACGCTGGAGAGCGACGGCACCATGTACGGCGCGATGGCCACATCGTCGAAACCAATCACCGACACCGCGTCCGGCGTGGCGACACCGCTGTCGTGCAGCTGCTTCATGGCACCAATCGCCATATCGTCATTACTCGCCACCAGCGCCGTAAAGCGTTCGCCCCGGGATAACAGCTCCGCCACTGCCGCCGCACCGCTGGCCGGGTTCCATTTCCCCTGCGCAATCAGCTCCTGGCGCAGTGGAATGCCGTGCTGCATCAGTGCTGCCCGGTAACCGGAAAGACGCTCAACGCCGGTCGGGGAATCGAGTGAGCCGGTGATAAACGCAATATCTCGGTGGCCTTTCGCAATCAGCTTCGACACCGCGTCCTGGCAGGAAGCGTTATGATCGGACCAGACGCTGTGGCTGCTGTTTTTCCGCAGCCGTCGGTTGAGCACCATAATCGGCTGCTCGCACTTTTCGACGATCTCGTCCATCTCCTCCACGCTCAAAAAGCGCGGATAGATGATCACCGCGTCGCAGCGCATATCCAGCAGATACTGAATGGCCTCACGCTCCTCGTCAGCGCTGTGCTTGCCGTCCGCGAGGATCAGCTGCCGCCCTTTTTCTTCCGTCATGCGCGCGGCGTGGAACAGCAGTTCGCTAAAGTAGACGCCGTGGTAAAGGGTGTTCGTCACCACCAGTCCCAGCGTCTGGGTACGCCTGGTCGCCAGGTTGCGCGCCAGCAAATTCGGGCGATAGCCGCTCTCTTCAATGGCCTGAAACACCCGGTCTTTGGTCTCCTGGCTGACGTAGCCATTTCCCGACAGCACCCGGGAGACCGTCGCTTTCGAAACGCCTGCCCGCTTCGCCACTTCCAGCATCGTGGTCATGTTGTTATTCCGTTTGAAACTGATGAGCGCAGTGTACTGCACTGCAAAAAAATTGTCGCAGCGGCGAAATCACGCTTTGACTGACGATAGGTGATCGTCATCACGAATGTGAAAAATGTACAAAATGCGATCTTGTTTCATTCAAAGAAACTCATGATGATTATGTGAAACCGGTTTCCTACATTTCTCACAACGATAACAGGATCACATCCGATGGCCAAAAATTACGCCGCGCTGGCGAACGACGTTGTCAGCGCGCTGGGCGGCAAAGAAAACATTGTCGCCGTCACTCACTGCATGACGCGTCTGCGCTTCGTCCTGAAAGACGAAAGCCTTACCGATGCCGCGCGCCTGAAAAGCATCAGCGGCGTGCTCGGGGTGGTACGCAATGACAACCAGTGTCAGGTCATTATTGGCAACACCGTTTCTCAGGCGTACCGCGAAGTGGTGAGCCTGCTGCCAACCAGCCTGCAGCCTGCCGTACCGGAAGGCCCGCAGAAACTGACATTACGCCGCATCGGCGCCGGGATCCTCGACGCGCTGATCGGTACCATGTCCCCGCTGATCCCGGCGATCATTGGCGGCTCGATGGTCAAGCTGCTGGCAATGATCCTCGAGATGACCGGCGTGCTGGGCAAGGGCGATCCCACGCTGACCATCCTGACGGTCATTGGCGACGGCGCGTTCTTCTTCCTGCCGCTGATGGTGGCGGCCTCGGCGGCGGTGAAGTTCAAAACTAACATGTCGCTGGCTATCGCCATTGCGGGCGTGCTGGTGCACCCGAGCTTTATCGAGCTGATGGCGAAAGCCGCGCAGGGCGAGCACGTTGAGTTCGCCTTTATCCCGGTGACGGCGGTGAAATACACCTACACCGTCATCCCGGCGCTGGTCATGACCTGGTGCCTGTCGTACATCGAACGCTGGGTGGATCGCATTACCCCGGCGGTGACGAAAAACTTCCTCAAGCCGATGCTGATCGTGCTGATTGCAGCCCCACTCGCCATCGTGTTGATTGGCCCGCTGGGCATCTGGATCGGTAGCGCCATCTCCGCGCTGGTCTACACCATTCACGGCTATCTGGGCTGGCTCTCCGTCGCCATTATGGGCGCGTTGTGGCCGCTGCTGGTGATGACCGGGATGCACCGCGTCTTTACGCCGACCATCATTCAGACCATTGCCGAGACGGGCAAGGAAGGGATGGTGATGCCGTCGGAAATCGGCGCCAACCTGTCGCTCGGCGGCTCGTCGCTGGCGGTAGCGTGGAAAACCAAAAACCCGGAACTGCGCCAGACGGCGCTAGCGGCGGCGGCCTCCGCCATCATGGCGGGGATCTCTGAACCGGCGCTGTACGGCGTGGCGGTACGCCTGAAGCGTCCGCTGATTGCGAGCCTGATCAGCGGCTTTATCTGCGGTGCGGTGGCGGGCATGGCCGGTCTTGCCAGCCACTCGATGGCGGCACCGGGGCTGTTCACCAGCGTCCAGTTCTTCGACCCGGCCAACCCGATGACCATCGTATGGGTGTTTGGCGTGATGGGACTGGCAGTGGTGCTGTCGTTTGTTCTGACCCTGATACTCGGCTTTGACGATATCCCGGTCGAAGACGAGGCTGAAAAAGCGCGCGCCCTGCAGACCGCACCGGTTCAGAACAAAGCAGCAGAAGCATAAATTGAAAGCGAGGTAAGAATGTCTGTTTTTCCACAAGGATTTTTATGGGGCGGCGCGCTTGCCGCCAACCAGAGTGAAGGTGCTTACCGTGAAGGCGGCAAAGGGCTAACCACGGTCGATATGATCCCGCACGGCGCGAATCGCCTGGCGGTGAAGGTCGGTAAGGAAAAGCGTTTCTCGCTGCGTGACGACGAGTTCTACCCGAGCCACGAGGCGATTGATTTTTACCATCGCTATAAAGAAGACATCGCCCTGATGGCGGAGATGGGCTTTACGGTGTTCCGCACCTCAATTGCCTGGAGCCGCCTCTACCCGAACGGCGACGAGCCGCTGCCGAACAAAGAGGGTATTGCCTTCTACCGCGCGGTGTTCGAGGAGTGCAAAAAGTACAACATTGAGCCGCTGGTGACCCTGTGCCACTTCGACGTGCCGATGCACCTGGTAACGGAGTACGGCTCCTGGCGCAACCGCAAGATGGTCGATTTCTTCGCCCGCTACGCCCGCACCTGCTTTGAAGAATTTAACGGGTTGGTGAAATACTGGCTGACCTTCAACGAAATCAACATCATGCTGCACAGCCCGTTCTCCGGCGCGGGGCTGGTGTTTGAGGAGGGTGAAAACGAAGATCAGGTGAAATACCAGGCCGCGCACCACGAGCTGGTGGCGAGTGCGCTGGCGACCAAAATCGCCCACGAGGTGAACCCGGAAAACCAGGTCGGCTGCATGCTGGCGGGCGGCAATTTCTACCCGTACTCCTGCAAGCCGGAAGACGTGTGGATGGCGCTGGAGAAAGACCGCGAGAACCTGTTCTTTATCGATGTGCAGGCGCGCGGCAGCTACCCGGCCTACTCCGCCCGCGTGTTCCGCGAAAAAGGCGTGGTGATTGTGAAAGACCCGGGCGACGACGACCTGCTGAAAAACACCGTCGACTTTGTTTCGTTCAGCTATTACGCCTCGCGCTGCGCGTCGGCGGACATGAACGCGGGCAACACCAGCGCGGCGAACATCGTGAAGTCCCTCCGTAACCCGCATATTCAGGTGAGCGAATGGGGCTGGGGCATTGACCCGCTCGGCCTGCGCATCACCATGAACATGATGTACGACCGCTACCAGAAGCCGCTGTTCCTGGTGGAAAATGGCCTCGGGGCGAAGGACGAGATCGATGCGAATGGCGAGATCAACGACGACTACCGCATCAGCTACCTGCGCGAGCACATCCGCGCGATGGGCGACGCGATTGAGGACGGCGTGCCGCTGATGGGCTACACCACCTGGGGCTGCATCGACCTGGTGGCCGCCTCAACGGGCGAGATGAGCAAGCGCTACGGTTTTGTGTACGTTGACCGCGATGACGCCGGAAACGGCACGCTGGACCGCAAGCGCAAGAAATCGTTCGGGTGGTACAAGAAGGTGATTGCGAGTAACGGGGCGGATCTCGAGTAGCCTGTTTTGCCGGGTGGCGGCTTCGCCTTACCCGGCCTACAAAACCGTAGGCCCGGTAAGCGTAGCGCCACCGGGCGCTGTTCAGAGCCGGGAAAATCCCCCGTCCCCAACCCATCCGGCAAGCCGTGAATAGACCACGTCCACCGCCTCTTTCACCGGCGGCGTCATCGGGTAATAAAACCCAACGATGTCCGGCTGAATGCCCAAAAACAGCACCTCGCCCACGTCGTCTTTAATCTGATCGACCAGGTAGTTCAGCGGCATATTGTGCGTCGTCATCATAAACATCTCGGCGATGTCGTCCGGGTCAATCAGGCGGATCTCACCGGGGTTAAGACCCATATCGGTGGCATCGACGATTAACAGCCTGTCCGGGCGCAGTTCGCGAATGGCTACCACGTCGTTTTCCGGCGCGCTGCCGCCGTCGATAACCACCCAGTTGCTCTGCGGATTCGCGGCGCACATCTCTGCCAGCAGCGGGCCCGCGCCGTCGTCGCCCATCATGCTATTGCCGACACACAGTAAAACGTCAGTCACGTAATCTCCTCACCATCAGGTAGATGGCGCTCTCCTGATGAATATCGTGCAGCATGCTGAGCAGCGTTTTGCTCCACGCCTGCTGCTCGGGGGTTTGCCTGCCGAGCGCCGCGTCAAAGGCGTTGGCGAGCATCGCAATGTGGTTGGCGTCGATGACGATTTCGCCGTACTTCGGCACGCCCTCCATCTTGCGCCGCGCCGTGCTGCCCTCCTCCAGCGTGGCGATCCACGTCAGGTACTCGGGCCACGGGCAGCTTAACGCCGCCTCCAGGCAGTCGATCACCCCGAGGTGGTGCCCAATCGCCAGGCTGTAATAGACCACCTGCTGCGCCGCATCCGGCGTGGCATCGTTCTCATCAATAAACTTACGGCTCAGCTGGCTGAACACCACCGTTTCACTCATCGGATACGCGCCTCATCCACAACGCTGTTCAGGTTCGCCACAATCTCGTTGAGACGCGGATCGTTTTCCGCCTCCAGCCAGCGCGCCACCTGATGGTCGCCCTGGCTCAGCAGGCGCAGATAATCGTCGGCAATCTGACGCCCGTAACGGTAGCCAGCCTGCCTGCGCGCCGTGCGGTCCACTTTCACCCGCAGCGGCTGCACCATGTCCGGGTGCAGGATGGCCGCAGGTTTGTTGTCCAGCTCGCCCGGCTCGCGGGCGTGGATTTTTTGCTCCAGCAGGCCGAGCGCCATCGCAAAGCCGTACAGCGTCGCGGCGGGCGTTGGCGGGCAGCCCGGAATGTAGACGTCCACCGGCACGATTTTGTCGGTGCCCCCCCAGACACAGTAAAGGTCGTGGAAGATGCCGCCGCTGTTGCCGCAGGCCCCGTACGAGATGCAGATTTTCGGGTCCGGCGCAGACTGCCAGGCGCGCAGCGCGGGGGAGCGCATGGCGCGGGTGACGGCCCCGGTGAACAGCAGAATGTCCGCATGACGCGGGGACGGCACCACCTTGATGCCGAAGCGCTCGGCGTCAAACAGCGGTGACAGGGTGGCGAAGATCTCAATCTCGCAGCCGTTGCAGCCGCCGCAGTCCACGCGGTAGACGTAGGCCGAGCGTTTGATTTTTTTCAGCAGCGACGCCTTCATGCTGGCGATGGATTCGTCCACCGTCATCGGCACCGGAATGCCGTTTGCGTCGCGCGGGCCGAGTAAATTGTCCATCAGCTGGCCTCTCTCATATGGCGGGTGATATCAATGCGGTCGGACGGCAGCAGGCACTTCTGACGCTTGCACTCCGGGCAGGTTTCAAAGCTTTCACGATGATGCTCCGCGCGGGCGTCGCCGTTGTGCTGCAGCAGCGCGATGGCGTAGTCGATCTCTTTCTGCACGGCGAACGGGCGTCTACAGACGCGGCAGTTGCACAGATCAAAGCGCGACTGCTGGAGAAAATCCTCTTTCTTCCACACCGCCAGCTCGTACTCCTGCGACAGGCGAATGGCGACCGTCGGGCAGACCTCATCGCAGCGGCCGCAGAAGATGCAGCGTCCGAGGTTAAACTGCCAGGCCAGCTCGCCGGTTTTGAGATCCGTTTCCACCGTCAGGGCATTCGACGGACAGGCGTTAACGCAGGCCGCGCAGCCGATGCACTGCTGCGGATTGTGCTCCGGCTTGCCGCGAAAGTTTTTATCCACCGGCATCGGCTCCAGCGGATAGCTGCTGGTCTGCGTGCCCGTTTTGATCACTTTTTTGATAAAGGTAAACATGGCGAGTCCTTATTTCAGCGGCGAGTTCTTACGCTCGATGCTGTAGCGCTCAAGCTCTTTGTATGGCACCACCTGGCTTTTCTTCTTGCGCACGTCCACGACGGTCATGCGGTCGGTGCAGGAGTAGCACGGGTCGAGGCTGCCGATGATCAGCGGCGCATCGGAAACCGTGTTGCCGCGCAGCATGTAGCGCAGGGTTGGCCAGTTGGCGTAGGTGGCCGCGCGGCAGCGCCAGCGGTAAAGCTTCTGGTTGTCGCCGGTCATGCTCCAGTGAATGTCGTCCCCGCGCGGCGCTTCGGCAAAGCCGAGGGCAAAGCGGTTCGGGATGTAGGTGAAGCCCTCCACCATCAGCGGGCCGCCCGGCAGGTTATCGAGGCCGAAGTCGATCATATTCAGGGCGGTGAATACCTCGTTGATACGCACCTTGAGGCGCGAAATAACGTCGCAGCCCTGCTCGCTGTGCACGGTCATCGGCAACAGGCCGTAGCCGACAAACGGGTGATCGGCGCGGGTATCACGGGCGTGGCCGCTGGCGCGCACCATCGGGCCGACGTTGCTGAAGTCGCGGGCGATTTCCGGGTCAAGACGGCCGATGCCCACGGTGCGCTGCTCGATGTTTGGCGTGCTGAGCAGCATGTCCACCAGCTCCTGCACGTCGCGGCGCATCTGCTGCGCCAGCAGGCGGGTCTGGATCATGTCGTCCTTCAGCAGGTCGCGGCGGATCCCGCCAATCAGGTTCAGACCGTAGGTTTTACGCGCCCCGGTGAGGATCTCCGCCATCTTCATCGACGCCTCGCGCACGCGGAAGAACTGCATAAACCCGGAGTCAAAACCGACGAAGTGGCAGGCCAGGCCGAGGTTGAGCAGGTGCGAGTGCAGGCGCTCCACCTCCAGCAGAATGGCGCGGATCATCTGCGCGCGTTCGGGCACCACGATCCCCATGCCGTTCTCCACCGAGGTGGTGTAGGCGGTGCTGTGGGCGAAGCCGCAGATGCCGCACACGCGGTCAGAAAGAAACGTCACTTCGTTGTAGCCCATGCGGGTTTCCGCCAGCTTTTCCATGCCGCGATGGACGTAGAACAGGCGGTAGTCGGCGTCGATAATGTTTTCGCCATCGACGAACAGGCGGAAGTGGCCCGGTTCGTCGGAGGTGACGTGCAGCGGGCCGATCGGCACCACGTTGTTCTTCTTGCTGCCCAGCTCGTTGATAAACTCGTAGGTTTCGCTGTCGGTGGTCGGCGCCGGGCGCTGGCGGTAGTCCATGCTGTCTTTGCGCAGCGGATAGAGTTCGTCCGGCCAGTCGTCCGGCAGCACCAGGCGTCGCTCGTCCGGCAGGCCGACCGGCACCAGGCCGTACATGTCGCGCACTTCGCGCTCGCCCCAGACGGCGGCGGGCACGCGCGGCGTGACGGACGGATATTCCGGCTTATTTGGGTCAACTTCGACGCGCACAGTGAGCCAGCACTTTTCGCCCTGCTCCATCGACATCACGTAGTACACGGCGTAATTGCCGCACAGCTGGCGCTCGTCGTTACCGAACAGCACCGACAGCCAGCCGCCCTGCTGGTAGTAGAGAAACTCCACCACTTCCGGCAGATAGTTCACCTTTACGGTGACGGTTATCTGGTCTTTGGTTTGCCAGGACTCCTCCAGCACCACGCCGGGGAAGGCCTGATGCAACGCGGCGAGATACTGCTGACCTTTCTTTTCTTCAGACATAAAAATTCTCTTTAATCACGCCACCAGCAAGGAGACGAACGCTAAAAATGCAAAACCAAAACCGGCCCAGGTGATGCGCGACGTTTCGACAAAACGCAGGCGCGCCATGCTGTTTTCAAACAGGGCAATCACCAGCACGCCGACCAGCAGCTTGAGGGCGGCAATCACGACGGCCAGCACCAGACCGCCCGCGGAGAAGTGCGTCATCTGCCCCCACGGGAAGAAGACGCCGACAAACATCTGCAGCACCACCAGCTGTTTGAGGCTGATGCCCCACTTCAGCACCGCGAAGCCGTAGCCGCTGTACTCGGTAAGCGGCCCTTCCTGCAGCTCCTGCTCCGCTTCTGCCAGATCGAACGGCAGTTTGCCCATCTCAATAAAGGTGGCGAACGCGCAGGCGCAGAGCGCCAGCACCAGCGGGATCGAGCGCGCCACAGGCCAGTGATAAACGGTGTCGGTGATAAAACTGATATGGGTTGAACCCGCGACCTGCGCGGCGACCCACAGCCCGAGTAGCAGGATCGGCTCAACCAGCACGCCTAGCATTGCCTCGCGGCTGGCACCGATGCCGGTAAATGGGCTCCCGGTGTCCAGGCCCGCAATCGCAAAGAAGAAGCGGGCGATGGCGAAGAGGTAAATCAGCGTAATCAGATCGCCGAGCGCCGGCAGCGGCGATCCCACCGTCACCACCGGCAGCGCGGTGGCGATGGTCAGCATCACGCCCACCATCACGAACGGCGTCAGGCGGAAGACCCAGCCTGAGGCATCCGGGGCCACGCTCTGACGAGAAAGCAGCTTGAAGAGATCGCGATACTCCTGGAGCACCCCGGGCCCGCGACGGTTATGCATTCGGGCGCGTGCCACGCGCGTGATGCCCGACAGCAGCGGCGCAGCAGCGAACAGCACCAGCGCCTGAAGAATGGCCAGTAACAAACTCATGTCAGGCTCCTCGTGAAATCACAATGATCACCAGCACCGCCAGTTCGATCAGCGCCAGACGACGGAACAGCGCGGGCGCGGCGGCACTCTGCCAACCCGGCACCCAGCCCACCGGGTTCAGCCAGTGGCGCAGCTTCAGCACGACGGCGAAGTTCTCCTTCACCGGCATGGCGAAACCGTGGGCGGTGATGACCATCGACTGTTCGTGTTCGTAACCGCAGGCCCACGCCGCCCCGCGAGAGCGGGAGGCAAGGCGGTCGCGCCTGAAGAACAGCATCAGCACGAACGGCAGCAGCGGCGCGGCAATCAGCAACAGCGCCATCATCGGCTGGGATACGACGGTATGCGCCGTCGCGAGCGGCAGTGGAATAGCGTTACCCAACAGCGGCAGCAGCCACGGCGCGGCGACCCCGCCCGCGATGCAGCACAGCGCCAGCGCGACCACGCTGGCACACATCAGTACCGGTGCGCAGCAGGCGTTTTCCGCTTCGCAGGTGCGCGGCGCGCCGAGGAAGGTCACGCCGTAGACTTTCGCCATACACATCACCGCCAGCGCCCCGGTAATCGCCAGCCCGACTGCCAGCAGCGGGCCGAGCAGGCGTGCGATAAAGAGATCGCTCTGCCCGAGCGCGAAGAAGGACTGATAGATCACCCACTCCCCGGCAAAGCCGTTCAGCGGCGGCAGCGCGGCCATTGCCATCAGCCCGACCAGCATCGCCAGTGAAATCACCGGCATCATTTTGCCAATCCCACCGAGCTTTTCGATATCCCGATGGCCGGTGCGGAACCAGACGCTTCCCGCGCCGAGGAAAAGGGTGCTTTTAAACAGGCTGTGGTTGACGAGGTGATAAAGACCGCCGATAAACCCGGCCGCGATCAGCGCAGGATGATTGAGCGCAAGCCCGGTCACGCCCGCGCCCATTCCGAGCAGAATGATGCCGATGTTTTCCAGCGTGTGGTACGCCAGCAGGCGCTGGATGTTGTGCTCCATCAGCGCGTACAGCCCGCCGACGAACGCGGTGATCATACCGGCAATCAGCAGCACGACGCCCCACCACAGCGGCGGCTGTCCGCCGGCCAGCGTGATGCTCAGAATACCGAACAGCCCTACCTTCATGACGACGGTGGAAAACAGCGCGGCGGCGGGCGCGGAGGCATTCGCATGCGCCTGCGGCACCCAGCCGTGCAGCGGGATAATCCCGGCGAGCAGGCCAAAGCCGATCACGCCCAGCAGCCAGACGTCATTCCCCAGCGGATGACCGTTGAGCGCAGCGAAGTCCAGCGTGCCGAAACGTTGCCACACCCGCCAGCAGGCCAGCGCCAGCAGCAGCGTGCCGAGGCGTCCCAGCGCAAACCACAGCTTGCCGGAGGCGCTGCAGCCCGTCAGGAACACGCCGCACAGCGCCATGATCTCCGCCATCACCACCAGCGCGCCGAGGTTGCTGGCGATAACGGTACAGACCGCCGTTGCCATCAGCAGGTTAACCAGTAGGCCGTTGGCTTTGGCGTGCGCATGGCGGTGCCAGTCGATATTGAACAGGCTGATAAACAGTCCGCACAGGCCAAAGGTCACCAGCCAGATGGCATTCAGCGGAGTAATAGCCACGGTATGACGAATCAGCGGCATGAGTGTTTCAACAGATTGCCCGCCGATCAGAACGACACCGCCCGCAGCGAGCGTCATCACGCTACCGACCGCCCCGCCGATACCGGCAATCCCGCCGCTCAGGGTTTTATGGAAAGAGAACACCAGCGCCAGCACGGCGGCGGCAGTGAAGCACGCCACGGCGCTGTTAATCATGAATATCGCGTTCATTTCGCCCCCTCGTTAAGCGCCTGCAAAAGCGAAAGATCGCCAAAATCGCTGTTGATGGTCAACTCGCGCTTGCGCTTGCTGGTGCGGGCGATGTCGCGAATGTTGACCAGAATCAGCGCCCTGGTTGGGCAGGTGCGCACGCAGGCCGGGCCCTGTTCGTCAAAGCTGCACAGATCGCATTTCACCGCGACGGCGCGGATGCCGGGCACCCAGTCCAATAGCGTGCTCACCTTCGCCGGAGCGGGTGGTGCGGGCGGCGCTTTCGGGGTATTTGCGTTTGCCGGAATATGCAGCGGGCGGCTGCCGGAAAATTCAATCGCGCCGAACGGGCAGGCAATGCCGCACAGCTTGCAGCTGACGCACAGGCTTTCGTTGAGCTGGACAGCGCCATCAACGCGGGTGATGGCATTCACAGGGCAGACACCCGCGCAGGGGGCATCTTCACAGTGGTGGCAGAGCTGCGGAGCAGACTCTTTTTCATTACGCATGACGCGCAGACGCGGCATGGACTGCAGCCCGTGCAGGCGGTGGGTTTCCGAACACGCCGCCTCACAGGTTCGACAGCCAATACAGACCGTCGAGTCAGCAATTACAAAACGGTTCACCGGGCAATCCTCAGGTGATGGTCATTTTTGACGAAGAAAAACTGTCTTATCGACACTTTCGACACTTGGTTATCAGGCAACGTTTGCGGAGGCATTTCCCGCCGTCAGCTGTTTCAGATCGACCGGCAGGTCATGCTCAACCGCGGTATAAAGCCCGTTATAAACCGGCGCGATTTTCTCCAGATAGTGCTCGAGCACCTGCTGGCGATCGCGGTTGCTGACGTAGCCATCGACCATGCCGTCAGCCATCAACTGCGCTTGCGCAATACAGTGTTTTTCACCCTCTTTGTTCTCAACAAAGTACTCAATGGTGTGGCTGTTAAAGCTGTCCGCCAGGGTGACAAAGACCGTGAAGTGGCCAAAAAGGACAAAGCGCATATCGCCCTGCGCCGCGCAGCTCATCGCATGATGCAGACGGGCCTTTGACAGGGTGATCCCCTGAACCAGAGAGTTGCAGTAGAGGTGCCACTGATCCTGGAGCTGCTGATGACGCTGCGCGATGTAATCCGCTTTTTCGCTGATTTCCCAAATAGTCATAAAAGGTATCCGGTTAATGGAGATAGCGGCTGTTAAGCAGATTCCATGCCAATTTTTAAGATTATGATTTATATAGATTTTAACTCTTATCGCACTGTCAACCGCGCGGTGTCGACGTGTCATTTCGACAGTGTTGACACCGTCACGCCCTAACAAAAATCAAGCTGGCACCGTTATTGCATTCAATGGCGCAATTCATTGAGGAGGCGTCATGCACGAAATCACCCTCTGCCAGCGGGCTCTGGAGCTTATCGAACAGCAGGCAGTGCAAAACCACGCGAAGCGCGTCACCGGCGTCTGGCTGAAGATCGGGGCGTTTTCCTGCGTCGAGGTCAGCGCCCTGCATTTCTGTTTTGAGCTGGTGTGCCGCGGCACGCTGGCGGAAGGCTGCGAACTGCATATTGAAGAGCAGCAGGCGGAGTGCTGGTGCGAGCAGTGTCAGCAGTACGTAACCCTGCTGTCATCAAAGGTTCAGCGCTGCCCGCAGTGCCAGAATACCGGGCTGCGGATCGTGGCGGATGACGGTATGCAGATCCAACGCCTCGAAATTGAGAAGGAGTAATGTATGTGTAGCACCTGCGGTTGCGCCGAAGGCAACCTGTATATCGAAGGGGATGAACATCGTCCTCATTCCGCGTTTCGCTCCGCGCCCTTTTCACCGGCCCCGCGCCCTGCGGCGACGCTGACGGGTATCACCTTTGCGCCGCAGCAATCCTCTGTGGGCGATCTGCACTACGGCCACGGCGAAGCGGGTACCCACGCGCCGGGCATCAGCCAGCGCCAGATGCTGGAGGTGGAAATCAACGTGCTGGACAAAAATAACCAGATTGCCGCCCGCAACCGCGCCCGCTTTGCCGCCCGTCAACAGCTGGTGCTGAACCTGGTCTCCAGCCCCGGCTCCGGCAAAACCACGCTGCTGACCGAAACCCTCAAACGCCTGAACGAACGCGTTTCCTGCGCCGTCATCGAAGGCGACCAGCAAACCGTTAACGACGCGGCGCGCATTCGCGAAACCGGCACGCCGGCGATTCAGGTCAACACCGGCAAAGGCTGCCATCTGGATGCGCAGATGATTGCCGACGCCACGCTGCGTCTGCCGCTGGCGGATAACGGCATCCTGTTCATTGAAAACGTCGGCAACCTGGTCTGTCCGGCGAGCTTTGACCTTGGCGAACGGCATAAAGTCGCGGTGCTCTCCGTCACCGAGGGGGAAGACAAACCGCTGAAGTACCCACATATGTTTGCCGCCGCCTCCCTCATGCTGCTGAACAAAGTTGATCTGCTGCCGTACCTGAATTTCGACGTGGATAAATGCCTGTCCTGCGCCCGGGAAGTGAACCCGGACATTACGATCCTGCTGGTCTCCGCCACGCGCGGCGACGGGATGGATGCATGGCTGAACTGGCTGGAGAGCGAACGATGTGCATAGGCGTCCCCGGACAAATTCACACCATCGACGGTAACCAGGCCAAAGTTGAAGTCTGCGGCATCCTGCGCGATGTCGATCTCACGCTGGTGGGCAACTGCGATGAAACGGGCGCATCGCGTCTCGGCCAGTGGGTGCTGGTCCACGTAGGGTTTGCCATGAGCGTGATTAACGAAGCGGAAGCCCGCGACACGCTCGACGCCCTGCAAAACATGTTCGACGTGGAGCCTGACGTGGGCGCGCTCCTGTACGGCGAGGAGCGATAGCACATGCGTTACGTTGATGAATACCGCGCGCCGGAACAGGTGATGCAGCTTATCGGGCACCTGAAAACGCGCGCAGCGCTGCTGGACTACACCAAAGAAAGACCGCTGCGGATCATGGAGGTGTGCGGCGGACACACGCACGCCATCTTCAAATTTGGCCTCGACCAGCTGCTGCCGGAAAACATCGAGTTTATCCACGGCCCCGGCTGCCCGGTCTGCGTTTTGCCGATGGGGCGTATCGACAGCTGCATCGAAATTGCCAGCCAGCCCAACGTCATTTTCTGCACCTTTGGCGACGCGATGCGCGTGCCGGGGAAAAATGGCTCGCTGCTGCAGGCGAAAGCGCGCGGGGCCGACATCCGGATCGTCTATTCGCCGATGGATGCCCTGACGCTGGCAGCGGATAACCCCGCGCGCAAGATCGTGTTTTTTGGCCTGGGGTTTGAAACCACCATGCCCGCCACCGCCATCACGCTGCAGCAGGCTAAAGCGCGCAGCGTCGATAACTTTTTCTTTTTCTGCCAGCACATCACGCTCATACCCACGCTGCGCAGCCTGCTGGAGGAGCCGGAAAACGGCATTGACGCCTTTCTGGCACCGGGCCACGTCAGCATGGTGATTGGCACAGACGCCTATGGTTTTATCGCTGAACAGTACAATCGTCCGTTAGTGGTGGCTGGTTTCGAACCGCTTGATCTACTGCAAGGCGTAACCATGCTGGTTGAGCAGAAAATAGCGGCCCTGAGCGCGGTGGAAAATCAGTATCGCCGCGTGGTACCCGATGCGGGTAATGAACGAGCGCAGCAGGCGATAGCCGACGTGTTTAGCGTTGAGGGCGACAGCGAATGGCGCGGTCTGGGAGTGATTGCCGAATCCGGCGTGCGTCTGACGCCCGCGTATCAATCCTTCGACGCAGAGGCGCATTTTCGCCCGCAGCCGCAGCAGGTGTGTGACGATCCGCGCGCGCGCTGCGGTGAGGTACTCACCGGCAAATGCAAACCTCATCATTGCCCGTTATATGGCAACACCTGTAACCCGCAAACCGCGTTTGGCGCGCTGATGGTCTCCTCCGAAGGAGCCTGCGCCGCGTGGTATCAGTTCCGCAATCAGGAGTGTGAAGCATGAACACGGTTGAAATGGCGCACGGCAGCGGTGGGCAGGCGATGCAGCAGCTCATTAATCAGCTGTTTATGGAAGCATTCAACAACCCCTGGCTTGCCGAGCAGGAAGACCAGGCGCGCATTGACCTGTCAACGCTTACCGCTCACGGTGACAGACTGGCGTTTTCGACCGACAGCTACGTCATCGACCCGCTGTTCTTTCCCGGCGGTGATATCGGCAAGCTCGCCGTCTGCGGTACGGCCAATGATATCGCCGTCAGCGGCGCGGTTCCTCGCTACCTCTCCTGCGGGTTTATTCTCGAAGAGGGTTTACCGATGGCAACGCTTAACGCGGTGGTCAGCAGCATGGCGCAGACCGCACGCGAAGCGGGCATTGCTATCGTCACCGGTGATACCAAAGTGGTCCAGCGCGGCGCGGCGGATAAACTTTTCATCAATACTGCAGGAATGGGGGCAATACCGGCCGACATTCACTGGGGCGCGCAGCAGCTTGGCGCAGGCGACGTGCTGATCGTGACCGGAACGCTGGGCTGCCACGGGGCAACCATTCTTAACCTGCGCGAAGGCTTAGGTCTGGATGGCGAACTGCGCAGCGACTGCGCGGTACTCACACCGCTGATTCAAACCCTGCGTACCCTTCCGGGCGTAAAAGCCCTGCGGGACGCCACCCGAGGCGGCGTGAATGCCGTCGTGCACGAGTTTGCGGCAAGCTGCGGATGCGGCATTGAGCTGACCGAGCGCGATCTGCCCGTCAAGCCTGCCGTGCGCGGACTGTGCGAACTGCTGGGACTTGATCCGCTTAACTTTGCTAACGAAGGTAAACTGGTGATCGGCGTGGAACGTACCGCTGCAGAAGCGGTGCTGGAACAGCTTCGCGCCCATCCCTCAGGAAAAAACGCCGCTATCATTGGCGAAGTGGTTGAGCGCAAAGGGGTGCGCCTGGCCGGGCTGTATGGCGTTAAACGCACGCTGGATCTGCCGCACGCGGAACCCTTACCCCGAATTTGCTAGAACCGCGCCATAAGCGGTCAGCACTGAATCTCTTTTTTTGCCAGTTTCTATTGGAAAGCAATATGCCGTATACACCGATGAGCGATCTTGGACAGCAGGGCCTGTTTGACATCACGCGCACACTTTTACAGCAGCCCGATCTCGGCGCGCTGAGCGATGCCCTGACCCGGCTGGTCAGGCAATCTGCGCTGGCGGACAGCGCCGCGATTGTGCTGTGGCATAGCGGAACGCATCGCGCGAGCTACTACTCAACGCGTGATAACGGCAAAGCGTTTGAGTATGAGGACGAAACGTACCTCGCGCATGGCCCGGTGCGCCGTATACTCTCCCGGCCTGAAGTGCTGCACTGCAATTTTGCGGAGTTCAGGATGGCGTGGCCAAGGCTGGCGGAGAGCAATCTCTATCAGCCTTTCGGGCATTACTGCATGTTGCCGCTGGCGGCAGAGGGCCAGATTTTTGGCGGCTGCGAGTTTATCCGCACGACCGACCAGCCCTGGAGCGAGGCGGAGTACGAGCGCCTGCACACCTTTACCCAGATAGTGGCCGTGGTGGCTGAGCAGATCCAGAGCCGCGTCACCAACAACGTAGATTACGACCTGCTGAGCCGCGAGCGCGACAACTTCCGCATTCTGGTCGCCATCACCAACGCAGTGCTGTCGCGCCTCGACATGGATGAGCTGGTCAGCGAAGTCTCGAAAGAGATCCACCACTATTTCAAAATCGATGCCATCAGCATTGCGCTTCGCGGCCATCGCAAGGGTAAGCTGAACATCTACTCCACCCACTATCTTGATGAGGCCAATCCGGCACACGAGCAGAGCGAGGTCGATGAGGCCGGTACGCTCTCCGAGCGGGTGTTTAAAAGCAAAGAGATCCTGCTGCTCAACCTGAACGAACAGGATCCGGTGGCCCCTTACGAGCGAATGCTGTTCAACACCTGGGGCAACAAAATTCAGACCCTGTGCCTGCTGCCGCTGATGTCCGGCAACACCATGCTGGGCGTGCTGAAGCTGGCGCAGTGTGAGGAAGGCGTATTCACCACCGCCAACCTGAAGCTGCTGCGCCAGATTGCCGAGCGTATCTCCATCGCGCTGGATAACGCCCTCGCCTACCAGGAGATCCACCGCCTGAAAGAGCGGCTGGTGGACGAAAACCTCGCCCTGACCGAACAGCTCAACAACGTGGACAGCGAGTTTGGCGAAATCATCGGGCGCAGCGACGCCATGTACAGCGTGCTCAAGCAGGTTGAGATGGTGGCGCAGAGCGACAGCACGGTGCTGATCCTCGGCGAAACCGGTACGGGTAAAGAGCTGATTGCCCGCGCCATTCACAACCTGAGCAACCGCAACAGCCGCCGGATGGTGAAGATGAACTGCGCCGCGATGCCTGCGGGACTGCTGGAAAGCGATCTGTTCGGCCACGAACGCGGGGCCTTTACCGGGGCCAGCAGCCAGCGGCTGGGCCGTTTTGAGCTGGCGGACAAAAGCTCGCTGTTCCTTGATGAAGTGGGCGATATGCCGCTGGAGCTGCAGCCGAAGCTGTTGCGCGTCCTGCAGGAGCAAGAGTTTGAGCGGCTTGGCAGCAACAAGCTGATTCAGACCGACGTGCGGCTGATTGCCGCCACCAACCGCGACCTGAAAAAAATGGTCGCCGACCGCGAGTTTCGCAGCGATCTCTATTACCGCCTGAACGTCTTCCCGATCTGCCTGCCGCCGCTGCGCGAACGCCCGGAAGATATCCCGCTGCTGGTCAAAGCGTTTACCGCAAAGATTGCGCGGCGGATGGGGAGAAATATCGACAGTATTCCTGCCGAGACGTTACGCACCCTCTCGTCAATGGAGTGGCCGGGCAACGTGCGAGAACTGGAAAACGTTATCGAGCGCGCGGTGCTGCTGACGCGCGGGAGCGTTCTGCAGCTCTCCCTGCCTGAAATATCCCTGCCGGACGAAACCCTCGTTGCGGCAGAAGTGGCGCAGAACGGCGAAAATGAGTATCAGCTGATTATGCGCGTGCTGAAAGAGACCAACGGCGTGGTGGCCGGGCCTAAAGGTGCCGCCCAGCGCCTGGGGTTAAAACGCACTACCCTGCTGTCGCGCATGAAGCGGCTTGGGATTGATAAAGAGAGCCTGGTTTAAGTCCACATTCCGGCGGTGTTTTCTGACACCGCCTTTCATTACCCTGCGCAATTGTCCTTCATTGACACCAAATCGTTTCCTCTGTATAAAATTCCGCCTTAATAATGAGTTTCATTTGCATCAATAATAATTTTAATGAAGGGTAGCGTTTAATGAAAAAGGTCATCTGCGCGTTAGGCCTGGCGATTGCGTCGGTCGGTTCTGCTCTGGCAACCACATATCCTCTGACGATTGAAAACTGCGGGTATAAAGAGACGTTCACCAAAGCGCCGGAACGCGTCGTGGCCCTGGGTCAGAATACCGTTGAGATCCTGCTTCTGCTGGGTCTGGAAGATAAGGTTAAAGCCAGCGCCTTCTGGCCGACAAAAGTGCTGCCGCAGCTGGCTGAGCAGAATGCAAAAATCAAAACCCTGACGGTCGAAATCCCTACGCTGGAATCCATCCTTTCGCAAAATCCCGATTTTATTCCAGCTCAGCTTCCTCTGCTGCTCGGGCCGGAAAGTAAGGTCGCAAAACGTGAAGATCTGGCCACCGTCGGCGTGAACAGCTATTTATCACCAGGCATGTGCGCCACCAAAAAGGCCGCAGGCGATATGTACGGCAGCCGCCAGACGCTGTGGGATATGACGTACCTTTATAAAGAGATTGAAGATTTCGCGAAGATTTTCAACGTTGAAGCGCGCGGCCAGGCCGTCATTGCCGATTTCAAAAAACGCGAGGCCGATCTGCGTCAGGAATTTGGTAAAAACAAAAAAGATCTTTCGTTTGTCTTCTGGTTCTCAAGCGCCTCGCCTTCGGCGGATGCCTATGTCGGCGGGAAAAACAGCGCCTCCGGTTTTATTGCTAACGTGCTGGGCGGCCATAACGCCATTACCGCAGAGACCGAATGGCCAACCGTTGGCTGGGAAAGCATTATCGCCGCGAACCCGGACGTGATTGTTGTCTCCAGCCTGGATCGTAACCGCTGGGCGCTGGATAACGCGCAAGAGAAAATCAAATTCCTGAAAAGCGATCCCGCCGTCAGCCAGCTGGACGCGGTGAAGAAAGGCCATATCGTGGTGATGGACGGTCAGGCCATGAACCCGACAATCCGCACGATTTACGGCGCTGAACAGGTGGGCGAGCAGCTCAGAAAGCTGGGGCTGAACTGATGACGGCAGCCGTACTTCAGGCCCGACAGGGCCTGTTCCTGACCACCTCTGCTCTGCTTGCCGTCGTCCTGCTGTTGCTGGTGATCGCTCTCGGCGTCAGCGTCGGCGAGCTGTCGATTCCGCTGTCCAACGTCTTTTACGCTATTGGCAATAAGCTGGGGCTGACCGACGTTCCGCTCAACCGCATCTATGAGAGCGTGATCTGGGACTTTCGCCTGAGCCGCGCGCTGGTGGCGGCCTGCTGCGGCGCGGGGTTAGCCATCTGCGGCGCCGTGCTGCAAAGCCTGCTGAAGAACGCGCTGGCGGAACCTTACGTGCTCGGCGTGTCGGCGGGTGCGTCAACCGGTGCGGTGTCGGTCGTCGTATTAGGGATTGGCACCGGCGCGGTGTCGCTCTCTGCGGGCGCGTTTGCCGGGGCGTTTGCCGCCTTTGCGTTTGTCGCCTTCCTGACGAACGGCGCGCGCGGCGGCAATGAACGCACCATTCTGGCGGGCGTAGCCGCATCACAGCTGTTCAACGCCATTACCGCCTATACCATCAGCACCTCCGCCAGCGCGCAGCAGGCGCGCGACGTGATGTTCTGGCTGCTGGGCAGCTTCAGCGGCGTACGCTGGCCGGAATTCCAGCTGGCGCTGGTGGTCGTGCTGGCGGGCCTTGCCGTCTGTCTTTACTATTCCCGGGCGCTGGATGCGTTCACCTTCGGTGACGATGCCGCCGCCTCTTTAGGCATTGCCGTACCCTGGGTGCGTCTTGCCTTGTTCACTACCACCGCACTGATTACCGCGACCATCGTCAGCATGGCGGGCTCAATCGGCTTTGTGGGTCTGGTGGTGCCGCACGTCATGCGCTTCCTGTTCGGGCCGCTGCACCGCACGCTGCTGATTGCCAGCGCGCTGGCGGGCGCGATCCTGATGGTGCTGGCCGATATCGCCTCGCGCATGCTGATTGCCCCACAGAGCCTGCCCGTCGGCGTAGTCACCGCGCTGGTGGGCGTGCCGTTCTTTGCCGTAATTATCTACCGTTCAAGGAATAAGTGATGAGTATCTGCGCTGAAAATATTACCTGGAAGGTAGGCAAAAAGGTCATCGTCAACGGCGTCTCGCTGAAGGTTTCACGCGGCGAAACGGTAGGACTGCTCGGCCCTAACGGCTGCGGAAAATCGTCGCTTTTGCGCATACTGGCAGGCCTGCGTCGCCCGGACAGCGGCAGCGTTACCCTGGACGGTCAGGACATCTCCCGCATCGCCAAAAAGCAGCTGGCGCGCCGCGTGGCGTTCGTTGAGCAGCACGGCATGACCGATGCCAACATGCGCGTGCGCGACGTGGTGAAGCTCGGGCGTATTCCGCACCACTCCCCTTTTTCGAACTGGAGCGCGCAGGATGACGAAACCGTCACTGCCGCCTTGCAGCGTGTCGATATGCTGGACCGCAGCGAGCAGGGCTGGATGAGCCTGTCCGGCGGGGAACGGCAGCGGGTGCATATCGCCCGCGCGCTGGCGCAAACGCCAACCGAAATCCTGCTGGATGAACCCACCAACCACCTGGACATTCACCATCAGATGCAGCTGATGCATCTCATCAGCGAGCTGCCGGTGACCAGCATCGTCGCCATCCACGATCTTAACCACGCATCGATGTTCTGCGATTCGCTGATCGTTATGCAAAAAGGGCAGATCGTCGCAACCGGCACCCCGCAGGCGATCCTGTCGGAGGAGCTGCTATGGGACGTTTTCAGAGTGAAAACCAAAATTGAGATCTCGCCGTACCATGGTAAAAAGCACATTCACTTTATTGTGTAGAGCCGAGTAAACAGCATGCCATTGCGCCCTGCCGCCACCCTCTGGCCGCCCGTTCTGCTGGGCAGCCAATTTGTTTTCAACATTGGCTTCTATGCCGTTGTGCCCTTCCTGGCGATATTCCTGCGCGATGACCTGCTGCTCTCCGGCGGGCTGATCGGGCTGGTGCTTGGTCTGCGCACGTTTTCGCAGCAGGGGATGTTTATCGTTGGCGGCGCGCTGTCGGACCGCTACGGCGCGAAAATCGTTATCCTGAGCGGCTGCGTCATCCGCGTAGCGGGTTATCTGCTGCTGGCCTTCGGGCAATCGCTGTGGCCTATTATTCTCGGGGCATGTCTGACCGGCATCGGCGGCGCGCTCTTCTCGCCCGCCATTGAAGCGCTGCTGGCGAAAGCGGGAACGCAAAGTGAGGCAAAAGGTAAACGGAGCCGCGCAGAGTGGTTTGCGCTCTTTGCCGTTTGCGGGGAACTGGGCGCGGTGCTGGGCCCGATTGCGGGTGCCCTGCTGACGGGGCTTGGCTTTCGTCAGGTTGCGCTGGCAGGCGCCGGCGTGTTTGTCGTCGCGCTCGCGGTGCTCTACTTCTGCCTGCCGGCTGCCCGCCATAGCCAGCGTCCGCTCGCTATTCAGCCCTGGTGGACAACATTTCGCCAGGCGCGATTCGTCGCCTTTATCATCGCCTACAGCTCGTGGCTGTTGAGCTATAACCAGCTCTACCTGGCGCTACCGGTGGAGATCCAGCGCTCCGGAGGCAGCGAGAAAGATCTGGGCCCACTGTTTATGCTGGCCTCGGTGCTGATCGTCGCGTTTCAACTCCCCCTTGCGCGTGTTGCAAGGCGGATCGGCGCGGTCAGAATTTTGCCCGTGGGCTTTTTGCTGCTCTCCGCGGCCTTTGCCAGCGTGGCGCTGTTTGCCGCAAAGGAGCCGCCGGAAGGCTGGCTGCGGCTGTTGCCCTCTGCGAGCATGGTCACGCTGTTAACGCTGGGGCAGATGCTGCTGGTGCCGTCTGCAAAAGATCTCATCCCCCGCTTCGCCGAGGAATCGACGCTTGGGGCCCACTATGGCGCACTCTCAACCGCCGGGGGCATTGCGGTACTGGCAGGAAACCTGCTGTTTGGCAGCCTGCTGGATCGCGCGCTGGTGCCCTCGCTGGAGGCCGTTTATCCCTGGCTGCTGCTGGCTATTTTCCCACTCTGCAGCGCTGTCGCCTTGAATATTATCTGTCGACCGCTTCGGTAATAAATACGTTACGTTTTCGGACGATACTTTTGCGGCAACGCCGGTACTGGACGACGATCGTCAATCAGATGACGGAGAGTCAGAATCGGATGACGCCACAGCATTCTCGGCCCCGCCCAGCGCATCACCTGCTTCATCTCTTCTCGCTTCGCGGGCTGGTAGCAGTGAATGGGACACTGTTTACAGGCCGGCTTTTCTTCCCCAAACGCACATTTATCGAGACGCTTATCGGCATATGCCCTAAGCGCCTGATAATGCCCCTCCTCTGTTGAAGCCTGAGGACATTTTTTCTCATATAAGGCGATCATTTTGGCGATCGTCACTTTTTCTCTTGCGATGCGTTTACCGGACATGGGAGATCACCCTCTCATAAATTGCATTCATGATACTCCTTTACGCAGTGATTTTCAGTCGTTGCATTCCGCTTTCTGAAGACGCCTTCCGCTATTAAGCCAGCGCGATGCCAGGGTTACTGGTATTTTATACAGCCAATACGTTCCCCTGTTAGCCAGCCAAGTGGAGTGCCTATGCAAGCGATTACCGCTACAAAAACGTACCGTCATTTAAAAGTCGGCTATTTTAGAAAGCGCCATGAAGATCGTAAAACCAAGATCCCGCGCCGATACAGTATGCACGCTGCCCTGAGTCTCAAAGGCGACTGGCTTGAAAAAGCGGGTTTTACGACCCATTCACGGGTCAGAGTGGGCGTCGAACAGGGGAAAATCATCATTGAGCTGGTGGAAGAAGACGGGAAATAACCATGCCGCCGTGCAGGCGGCGACATCACCTATTCCCGGCCAGTCAGCGCGCGCAGAAGAATATTGGGCGCTTACCCACGGAGAACATAAACCCCTTAGGCCCTTGTTTTGTAATTGAATAATTCATTTTTTTATTCGGATAAACAAAGAAGTCGGGCAGAACATCGCTGATAACGTCATTGGGCAGTGATTCATCATCATTCACATGATGAATATTGAGCGATGTAAAGTGGAAGGAGTCCTTGTTTTCCGTCCAGACATAGGAGACATCCCTGCGGATAACGCCTGCCACTTTGTCGTTCTTATAATACGTGCCGCTTACCGCAACAATGCCGGTTTGCGTCTTCATCGTATACATGAAGTCCAGCGTTATGTTGGCACGTGCATTCTCGTGATACACGACGATAGAGGCCGAACAGGCTTCCGTGTTTTCCATTTTTTCCAGGCGCAAATGATAAAGCCAGGAAATCAGCGCGCCCGCGGCAAAAAACACCAGGCACAGTATAGCGATTGTCCTTTTCTTCATTGCATATACCCCCTGAAATACAATGCCGTGCATTCTGCATTGGGTTTTGCTTCATAAGGCTTTCTGCAGGCGAGCACGGACAGGGCAGGCGCATTGCTGGAAGAAGAGAAATAAATCCACGGATACTTTTTACAATCAAGACCGGTTTTCATGATAATTTTAATAAAGCGCGAGAAATTACCAATACTTTTAATATCATCACTTTGCGAGAAATAGTGGCAACCGTTTTCGGTTCGGTTAATGGTGTAATTCTGGAAAAAATCTTTATCCGGATTATCTCGGAATATGTGATGCAGCATGAAATAGCCCAGTGCAAAGGAGATAATCATTAAGAGCACAGGAAAAAACAGGCGACGTAATTTACGCGGCGATTTTTTTTCGACCGGCACCTGAGACGTATTCACCGCCGGTTGTTCGACAGGCACCGTCAGAGGCGCTTCGGGCAACGAAACCTCTGCAGGTTCTTCTGTATCCGCCCTATCCGTTTCAACGCGGGTGATCTTTACGCTTTTATGAATCTGGAAACCTTTTCTCGGCACCGTCGCAACCAGCGTGTCGCTCGTTTCTCCAGCCGAACGCAAACCGCGCCGGATAATAGAGATATTCTGATAAAGCGTATTTGCCGGGACGATCATCCCGTCCTCGCCCCACACTTTATCGAAGAATTCTTTCTGGTTCACCACCTCTGGCGAGGATTCCAGTAAAAGCGCGAGACAACGACTTGCAGGCGTTGTCAGAATTACGCTTAATTCAGGTTTATTCAACGAGACAAGGACGTTTTTGTCAGGACAAAATTTAATATTATCGTTAATTATCCAAAACATACGCTACTCGCTCGACAGCAAACAGAATCGGGAAACTATTGATATGAATGATAATTATACGCTGCGGCTATTTCTTGTCAAAGCAAGAAGTTACGGCATAAGTGAGCGAAAGAATGCGTTCCTGAATGAACGAATAATATAACGAGTGCTCATATGCGGAAGGTACGTGCAAAAAGCCCCGTTTTCGCATAGATGGAATCCGGTACGCACTTTAGTCGAAAGAGCCTTCTCCTTCTGTTTTCCTGCCATACAGACTCCGTTATCATGGTCACCAAACATTGCATGATAAGACGCTCAGGATTTCATGAGTTCCAATGAGACAGGACGACACCTGACAATAAAAACAAAAGCCAACTCATTGAAAGTTAATAAAATGGACACGATACGCTAATGAGTACACTAGAGAATTTCGACGCACATACCCCCATGATGCAGCAGTACCTGAAGCTGAAAGCACAGCATCCGGAAATTCTGCTGTTTTACCGTATGGGCGACTTTTACGAGCTCTTTTATGACGATGCTAAACGTGCGTCGCAGTTGCTCGACATCTCCCTGACCAAACGCGGCGCATCGGCAGGTGAGCCCATCCCTATGGCCGGTATCCCGCATCATGCGGTGGAAAACTATCTGGCGAAACTGGTGAATCAGGGGGAATCCGTCGCCATTTGCGAGCAGATTGGCGATCCCGCCACGTCAAAAGGCCCGGTTGAGCGCAAAGTCGTGCGCATCGTCACGCCCGGCACCATCAGCGACGAAGCGCTGCTGCAAGAACGCCAGGATAACCTGCTGGCCGCACTCTGGCAGGATGGTAAAGGATTTGGCTATGCGACGCTGGATATCAGCTCCGGGCGTTTTCGCCTGAGTGAACCGGCTGACCGTGAGACGATGGCTGCCGAATTGCAGCGTACTAACCCGGCAGAGCTGCTCTACGCCGAAGATTTCGCTGAAATGGCGCTGATTGAAGGTCGTCGTGGTCTGCGTCGTCGTCCGCTGTGGGAATTCGAAATTGATACTGCGCGCCAGCAGCTCAACCTGCAGTTTGGCACGCGCGACCTGATTGGCTTTGGCGTGGAAAACGCCCCGCGCGGACTGTGTGCGGCAGGCTGTCTGCTGCAATATGTAAAAGATACCCAGCGTACTGCCCTGCCGCATATCCGCTCTATCACCATGGAGCGTCAGCAGGACAGCATCATCATGGACGCCGCCACGCGCCGTAACCTGGAGATAACCCAAAATCTGGCGGGCGGCGTTGAAAATACCCTGGCTTCCGTCCTCGACAGTACCGTTACGCCGATGGGCAGCCGCATGCTTAAGCGCTGGCTGCATATGCCGATTCGCGACACCAATACGCTTATCGGCCGCCAGCAAACCATCGCCGCATTGCAGGACAGTTACACCGAATTACAGCCGGTACTGCGTCAGGTAGGCGATCTGGAGCGTATCCTCGCCCGTCTGGCTCTTCGTACGGCACGCCCGCGCGACCTCGCACGTATGCGCCATGCCTTCCAGCAGCTGCCGGAACTGCGCGCTCAGCTGGGCAACGTCGACAGCGCACCGGTGCAAAAATTGCGCGAAACAATGGGCGAATTCACCGAGCTTCGCGAACTGCTTGAGCGCGCCATCATCGATGCGCCTCCGGTTCTGGTGCGCGATGGCGGCGTGATTGCCCCCGGATATAACGAAGAACTGGACGAGTGGCGCGCGCTGGCAGACGGTGCAACGGACTACCTTGATAAGCTGGAGATCCGTGAACGCGAGCGTCTGGGTCTTGATACCCTGAAAGTGGGCTATAACGCGGTCCACGGCTACTACATTCAGATCAGCCGCGGGCAGAGTCACCTGGCGCCGATTCACTACGTGCGCCGCCAGACGCTAAAAAACGCTGAGCGCTACATTATTCCCGAGCTGAAAGAGTACGAGGACAAAGTCCTCACCTCGAAAGGTAAAGCGCTGGCGCTGGAAAAGCAGCTGTATGACGAGCTGTTCGACATGCTGATGCCGCACCTGGCCGATCTGCAGCTAAGCGCCGCCGCGTTGGCCGAACTGGACGTGCTGGTCAACCTGGCTGAACGCGCTGAAACGCTGAACTATACCTGCCCGACCTTTACCGACAAGCCCGGCATTCGCATTACCGAAGGGCGTCATCCGGTGGTGGAGCGCGTGCTGAACGAACCGTTCATCGCTAACCCGCTCAGCCTGTCGCCGCAGAGACGCATGCTGATCATTACCGGACCGAACATGGGCGGTAAGAGTACTTATATGCGTCAGACGGCGCTGATTGCGCTGCTCGCGTATATCGGCAGCTACGTCCCGGCGCAAAACGTGGAGATTGGCCCAATCGACCGCATCTTTACCCGCGTCGGGGCTGCGGACGATCTGGCGAGCGGTCGCTCAACCTTCATGGTCGAGATGACCGAAACGGCCAACATTCTGCATAACGCCACCGAGCACAGCCTGGTGCTGATGGACGAAGTCGGGCGCGGAACGTCAACCTATGATGGTTTGTCCCTGGCGTGGGCCTGCGCGGAAAGCCTCGCGAATAAAATCAAGGCTATGACGCTGTTTGCGACCCATTACTTCGAACTGACGCAGCTGCCGGAGAAAATGGAAGGGGTGGCGAACGTGCATCTTGATGCGCTGGAGCACGGCGACACCATCGCCTTTATGCACACGGTGCAGGATGGCGCGGCGAGCAAGAGCTATGGGCTGGCCGTAGCGGCGCTGGCAGGTGTACCGAAAGAGGTGATCAAGCGCGCGCGTCAGAAACTGCGTGAACTGGAAAGCCTTTCGCCGAATGCGGCGGCGACGCAGATTGATGGTACGCAGATGTCGCTGCTGGTGCCTGCGGAAGAGACGTCGCCAGCGGTGGAAGCGCTGGAGAACCTCGACCCGGATTCACTGACGCCGCGTCAGGCGCTGGAGTGGATTTACCGGTTGAAGAGTCTGGTTTAGTTCTCTGCGGTCTGTTTTGTCGGGTGGCGGCTTCGCCTTACCCGACCTACAAAACCCGTAGGCCCGGTAAGGCGAAGCCGCCACCGGGCTTTTTTTTACAGCAACGGTGGGATCGTCGGCACCTGCGGTGCCTCATCAATATCCTTCTGCGTCATGCGAAACGCTTCAGGGTAGTGCTCGCGGCTGGTACGGCGCAGCGGTTCGGTATCGCGCCAGGTATACAAACAATGCTGGCACTGGTAAACGGTCCAGACCCCTTTCACCGGTGACGTCGCCATCACTTCAATATGCTCATCGGCACAACGTGGACAAATCATCTTTTCCTCCTTATTGGCGTGCTGCCAGCATCGCGGTCAATTTTTCAGCCCAGGCTTTGGTTTCAGGCAGATCCTGTACCGGCTGGCTGTAGTGGCCCCGGGTGTCCGGTGCAACTGGCGTGGTGGCATCAATAATCAGCTTGTCGGTAATGCCCGCCGGGCTGGAACCAGGGTCAAGTTCAAGGACCGACATGTTCGGCAGTTGTACCAGATCCCCTGCCGGGTTCACTTTCGACGACAGCGCCCACATCACCTGCGGGAGGTTGAACGGATCGACATCTTCATCCACCATGATTACCATCTTCACGTAGCCCAGACCGTGCGGCGTGGTCATGGCACGTAAACCGACCGCGCGGGCAAAACCGCCGTAACGTTTTTTGGTGGAGATAATCGCCAGCAGGCCGTGGGTGTACATCGCGTTCACCGCCTGCACTTCCGGGAATTCCGCTTTCAGCTGCTGATAGAGCGGCACGCAGGTTGCCGGGCCCATCAGATAATCAATCTCGGTCCACGGCATGCCGAGGTAGAGCGACTCAAAAATCGGTTTGGTGCGGTAAGAGACTTTGTCGATACGTACAACCGTCATGTTACGGCCGCCGGAATAGTGCCCCGTAAACTCGCCAAACGGCCCTTCGATTTCACGCTTGCGGCCTTCGATGACCCCTTCAAGGATCACTTCAGAACCCCAGGGCACGTCGAAGCCGGTCAGCGGCGCAGTGGCAATCGGGTACGGGCTTTCACGCAGTGCGCCCGCCATTTCATACTCGGACTGATCGTATTTCAGCGGCGTCGCGCCCATCAGCGTGATGATCGGATCGTTGCCGAGGGTAATCGCAATCGGCAGATCTTCACCGCGCTCTTCCGCTTTATGCAGATGCAGAGCGATATCGTGCATCGGAACCGGCTGCAGGCCGAGCTTGCGCTTGCCCTTCACTTCCATGCGGTAGATGCCGACGTTCTGCTTGCCGAAGTGGTCCGGGTCGAGCGGATCGCGCGAGACGACGCACGCTTTATCGAGATAAAAACCGCCGTCACCGTCGTTCAGGCGAAAAAGCGGCAGGATATCGAACAGGTTAATGTCTTCACCGTCCACCGTATTCTGCGCCCAGGCCGGGTTAGCGCGGCGCTCTGGCGTAACGGGGAATTTATCCCAGCGGCGAATAAACTCGTCGATCTGTTTTTTTACCGGGGTGTTCGCAGGCAGCCCCATCGAAATGGCGTGGTTCTGCCAGGAGCCGATGGTGTTCATCACCACGCGGGCATCGGTAAAGCCACGAATATTGTCGAACCACAGCGCGGGCGCGCCGTCGCCAATGCGGCCGGTCGCGTTGGCGGCCGCCGCCAGATCCGGCTCGGCGTTCACCTCTTCCCCAATTTTCAGCAGTTGCCCTTGCTCATCGAGCGCCTGCAGGAAGCTTCTCAAATCATCAAATGCCATCTTTATTCTCCTGTGAAAAATGTTTCGCCTCGCGCAACCCGTTCCAGCGGCGCGCCTTTTTATGCTCCAGACCGAACTGGTCGAGCACGCGGGTCACGATATGCTGGGTGATGTCATCAGCGGTTTGCGGGTGGTTGTAATACGCAGGCATGGGCGGCACCATCGCCACGCCCATGCGGGAAAGGGCAAGCATATTCTCAAGATGAATGGTGCTGAGCGGTGTTTCGCGGGGAACCAGCACCAGCTTGCGCCCCTCTTTCAGCACCACATCCGCCGCACGCCCCACCAGCCCCTCGGCGTAGCCCGCGCGGATGCCCGCCAGCGTTTTCATGCTGCAGGGAATGACGATCATGCCGTCGGTGCGAAACGAGCCGGAGGAGATGGTGGCGGCCTGGTCAGCCGGGCTGTGAACAACGTCAGCCAGTGCGGCAACGTCCTGCGCGGTGTAAGGCGTTTCCAGCTCAATGGTGGTTTTTGCCCACTTCGACATCACCAGATGGGTTTCCACCTCCGGCATGTCTCGCAGTGCCTGCAGTAAAGCCACACCCAGCGGCGCGCCCGTTGCTCCCGTCATTCCTACTATCAATCTCATTCAGTACCTCAATCATTTTGTTCGTATACGAACATATTGAGTAACCTACTCCTGGAACCTGTTCATGACAAGATCGTTCGCATACGATCACACTAAATGCTAAAAACTCCCGCGTTATAATCCAGGGCGTTAGCGGCTATCATAGAGAGTGATTTTTTTTCGTCGGAGTGTTCATGGAACTAAGGCAAGAAGCGTTCCACCTGTTGCGCCAGCTTTTTCAACAACATACTGCGCAATGGCAGCATGCTTTGCCGGAGCTGACCAAGCCGCAATATGCGGTTCTGCGCTCAATTGCCGAACATCCGGGTATCGAACAGGTGGCATTGACCGAAGTGGCAGTCAGCACGAAAGCGACGCTGGCAGAGATGCTCAGCCGCATGGAGGCGCGTGGGCTGGTAAAACGCGAGCACGATCCCGCAGATAAGCGCCGCCGGTTTGTCTTCCTGACGCCAGAAGGTGAAGCCCTGCTTGCAGACTGTAAACCGGTCGGCAATGACGTGGATGAGGCGTTTTTAGGACGCCTGAGCAAGGCTGAACGCGAGCAATTTTCAGCGCTTATCAAAAAGATGATGCACGACTAATCCACCCTCGCACGCATAAAATCGATAAACTTTCGGACTTTCGCGGGCACGTGTTGGGCATCGGGATAAACCGCATAGATGCCCTGCTGTGCAAAGGTGTAGCCGGGTAATACCGACGCCAGTTGCCCGGCATCCAGCGCATTTCGCACCAGCCATTCAGGCAGTAACGCCACGCCGCTTCCGGCACGTGCGAAAGCCATCAGCGCCTGAGCACTGTCAGCATACAGACGCGGGGCTTTCGTGATTTCAAACGAGACAAGCTCTCCGCTGCTCGCTTTCACCTGCCAGCGCAGTGGAGAGGGCAAGCGCTCGTGGATGATCCAGTCGGCTTTCGCCAGCTGTTCAAGGGTCTCTACCGGATGGTTAGCCAGCCAGTTCGGCGCTGCCACCGGCAATATGGCGAAAGAGGTAATCATCGCGGCGTGGTAGCGTGAATCGGCGAGCGTTCCCAGCCGGATGGCGACGTCAAAGCGCTCAGAGATAAGGTCGGCATGCAAAGAGGACGAAACGTGGCGCACGCGAAGTTCCGGGTGCTGCTGACTAAATTCCGCCAGCAAAGGCACCACAACCTGCGAGCCGTACTCGGGCGTGGTGGTTATCCGCAATTCTCCGGAGAGTCCCGCATGATTCGCGCGGACATCGTCCTGCAGCTGTTCTGCCTCCTTCAGAAGCGCGACGCTTCGCTGATGAAAAAGCGCGCCCGCCTCGGTTAAGGTCAGACGGCGGGTTGACCGCAGCAGCAGCGTAACGCCCAGCTCGTCTTCAAGCTGGCGAATGTTGAAACTCACCACGGCTTTTGTCAGCCCCATTGCCTCTGCCGCGGCGGTGAAGCTGCCCGCCTCCGCGACTGCGATAAACATCGCCGTACGCTGTAGAGTAAACATCGTTAACCTTCATCACTGTCAAAAATATTTTGACAGTATATCGCTGTTTGTCGCGTTTATCCGTAGCTTGCGGGCCGATACGATACGCCACCTCACCGGAGGATCCGCCATGACGTATCGCAGCAAAGTCGCCGTTGTCTATCTGCTCGGCTTTTTCCTTGATTTGATAAATATGTTTATTGCCAGCGTCGCCTTTCCGGCCATGGCACGCGCATTCAACACCACACCCTCAGCGCTTGCCTGGGTCAGTAACGGATACATTGCCGGTCTGACGCTGGCGATCCCTTTCGGCAGCGCGCTGACGCGCCGCATCGGGCCGAAGCGCGTCATCCTCCTCTCTCTGGCTCTCTTTAGCGCGGCCTCCGCTGCTGCGGGACTGTCTTCCTCGCTGGAAAGCCTGATTGCCTGGCGTGCACTGCAAGGGATTGGCGGTGGCTTGCTGATCCCGGTGGGACAGGCGCTGACCTGGCAACAGTTTAAGCCTCACGAACGCGCCAGGCTCTCCTCGGCGGTGATGCTGGTCGCGTTGCTTGCCCCTGCCTGCTCCCCTGCTATCGGGGGACTGCTGGTACAAACGCTAAGCTGGCGCTGGATCTTTTTTGCTACGTTACCCGTCGCCATCGTCACCTTTGTTTTAGCCTGCGTATGGCTTAACGCTGAAATGCCGCCGAAGAAAACAGCCAGGCTGTTAAACCTCTCCTTGCTGACCGACCCACTTTTGCGTTTTTCCATGCTTGTCTACGTGTGCGTGCCCGGCATCTTTATCGGGGTAAACGTAACGGGCATGTATTATCTTCAGAGCGAAGCCAGCATGACGCCCGCCGCAACGGGCATGCTTATGCTGCCATGGTCCGCGGCATCGTTTATGGCCATTATGGTAACAGGACGCTATTTTAACCGCGTCGGCCCCCGGCCTCTGGTGGTTATCGGGTGCCTTTTGCAGGCGACGGGCATTCTGCTTTTACTGAACGTCAGTTCGGCATCGCCAGCGCTGTTATCTGTCGCGGCCTTTGTGTTGATGGGGGCCGGAGGCAGTCTTTGCAGCAGCACGGCGCAGAGCAGCGCGTTTCTGACGACAGCCCAGGACGATATGCCTGACGCCAGCGCCCTGTGGAATCTTAATCGTCAGCTAAGCTTTTTTGCGGGAACCCTGCTACTGGCGCAGGCGCTGAGCATTGCGCAGGTTTATCTTGCGCCGCTCGTCGCCTGGCACGGGATGTTTATTTTTGCCGCAGGCATCACTTTAGTGCCTGTATTGTACGTTTCTCGTCTTAACACGATGCAGGTGCTCAGCCAGCTGCGACAGGAGAATTCATGACGCTTTTTGAACACGACATTATCGACCTCCACATTGCGCTTGAAAACTGGTTAGGCAAAGGTGAAGGTGAGGCTGAAACCTTGCTCACCCGCTTTCGACCGGATTTTCTGATGATACCACCGGGCGGCGCACATCTTGACTATCACGCCCTTGCCCATTTCCTTGATACCCAGCGTGGAAGCCGACCCGGCCTGAAAATCGTCATTGATGAACTCGCCACGATAGAAGCCTGGGATAACGGCGCAGTACTTCACTATCGCGAGACACAAACCCGCCCCGATATGCCGCTAAACGTGCGCTGGTCGACGGCGGTGCTGAATCAGGAAGGCGACAGAATTACGTGGCGCCTGCTGCACGAAACGGCGCAGCCGTAGCACAAAAGAAAAAGGCCCGTCTCACGACGGGCCTTTTTTTGACGAAAGGTTGCTTATTCGCGGAACAGCGCTTCGATATTCAGACCTTGCCCCTGCAGGATTTCACGCAGGCGGCGCAGACCTTCAACCTGAATCTGACGAACACGTTCGCGGGTCAGGCCAATTTCACGGCCGACGTCTTCCAGTGTCGCAGCTTCATACCCCAGTAAACCGAAACGACGTGCCAGCACTTCACGCTGTTTAGCGTTCAGTTCGAACAGCCATTTGACGATGCTCTGTTTCATGTCATCGTCCTGCGTGGTGTCTTCCGGGCCGTTGTCTTTTTCGTCGGCCAGGATGTCCAGCAGCGCTTTTTCGGAGTCGCCACCCAGCGGGGTGTCAACCGAGGTAATGCGCTCGTTGAGACGCAGCATACGGCTTACGTCATCAACCGGTTTATCAAGCTGTTCGGCAATCTCTTCCGCGCTCGGTTCGTGGTCCAGTTTATGGGACAACTCACGCGCGGTACGCAGATAGACGTTCAGCTCTTTGACGATGTGAATCGGCAGTCTAATCGTACGGGTTTGGTTCATAATTGCCCGTTCGATGGTCTGACGAATCCACCAGGTCGCGTAGGTTGAGAAGCGGAACCCGCGTTCCGGGTCAAATTTCTCAACTGCGCGGATGAGACCTAAGTTGCCCTCTTCAATCAGGTCCAGCAGAGCCAGACCACGATTGCCGTAACGGCGAGCAATTTTCACGACCAGTCGCAGGTTACTTTCAATCATGCGACGGCGCGAGGCAACATCACCACGCAAAGCACGACGTGCGAAATAGACTTCTTCTTCGGCCGTTAACAGTGGGGAGTAACCAATCTCCCCAAGGTAAAGCTGAGTCGCGTCCAGTACACGCTGTGTGGCGCCCTGCGATAACAGCTCTTCTTCAGCCAAATCGTTATCACTGGGTTCCTCTTCTACTAAGGCTTTTTCGTCAAAAGCCTCTGCTCCGTTCTCATCAAATTCCGCATCTTCATTTAAATCATGAACTTTCAGCGTATTCTGACTCATAAGGTGGCTCCTACCCGTGATCCCTGAACGAGACACCCTGGCTGGCATGCCCCGTCAAATTATCGCTGCGGCAGATACTGCAGCGGGTTTACGGATTTCCCCTTGTAACGAATTTCAAAATGCAAGCGTGTAGAACTGGTTCCGGTGCTACCCATGGTAGCGATTTTTTGCCCCGCCTTAACTTCTTGTTGTTCCCGGACCAGCATTGTGTCGTTATGGGCGTAGGCACTCAGGTAATCATCGTTATGTTTGATGATAATAAGATTACCGTAACCGCGCAGAGCGTTACCGGCATAGACAACGCGTCCGTCTGAGGTCGCGATGATAGCCTGTCCCTTACTCCCTGCGATATCGATCCCTTTATTTCCTCCCTCGGAGGAAGAGAAGTTTTCGATAACCTTGCCGTCAGTCGGCCAGCGCCATGCAGAGATAGGCGAACTGGTGGAGGTACTGCTGGCAGTCGGTTCAGTAGAGCTAACCACAGGTGCCGTAACCGGTGCTGTGACAGCAGTCGCAGTCCCTTTATTATTCGGCAACATTTTGTTAGCACTCTGATCACCTGAATCCTCAGAATACGTAATTACAGGTTGTGAAGCAACCACCGTGGTGGATTTTTGTGCAGGCATAACGCTGTTATTTTGCGCGGTCACATCCGCCGCAGAAACTGTGTTCCCCGGCGTCAGTGGCGTACCCGTCGCGTTGCCCACCTGAAGCGTTTGGCCGACTTCCAGTCCATACGGGGCCTGCACGTTATTGCGTTGTGCCAGGTCACGGAAATCGTTCCCGGTGATCCAGGCAATATAGAACAGCGTGTCGCCGCGCTTCACGGTGTAGGTGCTGCCACCGGTATAGCTCCCTTTCGGAATGTTCCCATACTTGCGGTTGTATACTATGCGGCCATTTTCCGTCTGAACAGGTTGTTCAACTGGCTGAATCTGTGTTGGCTGCGTGGTTGGACGCTGAACCGGCTGGATCTGCGGAGTTTGCTGCGCCGTAGAGGTGCCCATTTTCGGCGGAGGAGTGATCAACATTCCGCTGGACGTGTTACCCGAGCCGCTGTTCCCGCCGACGGAGCTTACAGGCGCAGGTGCGTTATTCGAACTTGTACAGCCTGCCAGCCAGAGCGAAACCAGTGATAATGCCGCAACACGGCTGATGGTGAATTTTGGGCTTCCCGCGCTCATTTATCCCCCAGGAATGTGTTAACTACCAGTGACTTAAAAATAACCGTGATGGCACGAACCTTTTGCGCCACACAATACGCTGAATTTGCCTTAATAACCCTGGATAAATCCGAGTCTCAGGCCAGCTCTCCCTTAACCAGAGGCACAAAGCGTACGGCTTCTACGGTATCGATAATAAACTCGCCGCCACGCCGACGAACACGCTTCAGAAGCTGGTGTTCATCGCCCACGGGCAAGACGAGAATGCCGCCTTCATCCAGCTGCGACAAGAGTGCTGCCGGGATCTCCAGCGGTGCGGCCGTGACGATAATGGCATCAAACGGGGCGCGAGCCTGCCAACCCTGCCATCCATCACCGTGACGTGTTGAAACATTATGTAAATCAAGTTGTTTCAGGCGACGACGCGCCTGCCACTGTAAACCTTTGATGCGTTCGACGGAACAAACATGGCGAACAAGATGCGCGAGGATCGCGGTTTGATACCCCGACCCGGTGCCAATCTCCAGCACGCGGGACTCCGGGGTTAACTCCAGCAGTTCCGTCATGCGCGCCACCATGTAGGGCTGAGAAATGGTCTGGCCTTGCCCAATAGGCAGCGCCACGTTTTCCCACGCTTTGTGCTCAAACGCCTCGTCTACAAACTTCTCGCGCGGAACCTGGGCAAGCGCATCCAGCACATGCTCGTTAGTGATCCCCTGAGCGCGAAGTTGTTCCAGAAGAGTTTGTACACGTTTGCTTACCATTGCACGTTCACCCCGACCCGATCTAACCAGTCCGACACCACATCATGCGCGCTATACGCGGTTAAATCTACGTGCAGTGGCGTAACGGAAACATACCCTTCATCGACAGCAGCGAAGTCCGTATCTGGACCGGCATCGCATTTTTCGCCCGGAGGCCCAATCCAGTAGAGGGTATTGCCGCGCGGATCCTGCTGCGGAATAACCTGGTCAGCAGGATGACGGCTGCCACAGCGCGTCACGCGGATCCCCTTGATCTCATTGAGCGGGAGGTCGGGTACGTTGATATTCAGGATACGGCCCGTACGCAGGGGTTCACGCCCCAGCGCGCGAAGAATCGAACAGGTGACCGACGCCGCCGTGTCGTAATGCGTATGGCCGTTAAGCGAAACCGCCAGCGCCGGGAAGCCCAGATGACGTCCTTCCATCGCTGCCGCCACGGTACCGGAGTAGATCACGTCATCGCCGAGATTGGGTCCGGCATTGATACCTGACACCACAATGTCCGGGCGCGGGCGCATCAGCGCATTCACGCCGAGGAACACGCAGTCGGTCGGCGTGCCCATCTGTACGGCGATATCGCCATTTTCAAAGGTAAAGGTGCGAAGCGACGACTCCAGCGTCAGTGAGTTAGACGCTCCACTGCGGTTACGATCGGGAGCCACAACCTGCACATCCGCAAATTCGCGAAGGTGTTTCGCCAGGGTCTGTATACCTGGCGCGTGGATCCCGTCATCGTTACTCAGCAATATTCGCATAATCACCCGAGGTGTTGATAAGTTCCCTGACAACACTGGTGGCAAAGCTACCTGCAGGTAGCCAGAAGCGTAACTCAACGGTCACGTCATCCCACCAGTTCCAGCTTAACTGCTGCGGGTAGAGCAACATCGCGCGGCGTGCTGCTTCGACTTTTTCCCGCACCAGCAGTGATTGTAATTCTGGCGCGTCCGCGACGGCTGACTGCTCGGCAGCGAGCGCGTCGCCCTGCGTGCCCCAGTCGCCCGTACCGGGCATCGCGGCCGTAATCATCAGCGCTTTGGCGTCCACACGAGACTGGACATCGGCCATTTCCTCGGCCGTTGCCACAAACCAGCTTCCGCGTCCCGCTAATTGTAGCGCATCGCCGACAACAACTTGATTAGCGTCCGATTTTTTCAGACGTTCGCTCACAATCTGATTAAACAACGCACTGCGGGCCGCAGACAACCAAAAACTGCGTTTATTCCTGTCGCGTACCGGTGCATTGCTTTGCGCCCAGCGCAGTGCGCCCTGCAGGTTGCTGCCACCGATACCAAAACGCTGTGCGCCAAAGTAGTTCGGTACGCCGCGTTCGTTTATCGCCTGTAGGCGTTTTTCAACGTCTTCGCGGTCAGTCACTTCACGCAGCACCAGCGTAAAGGCATTGCCCTTCAACGCGCCCAAACGCAGTTTGCGCTTGTGACGGGCGTACTCCAGCACCTTACAGCCTTCAAGCTCAAACTGGCTTAAATCCGGCATCGTATTGCCCGGCACGCGCGCGCAGATCCACTGTTCAGTGACCGCATGTTTATCTTTCTGTCCGGCAAAGCTCACTTCGCGGGCATGAATTTTCAGGAATTTTGCCAGCGCGTCGGCCACAAACCGTGTGTTGCAGCCGTTTTTCAGAATGCGCACCAGAATGTGCTCGCCTTCGCCATCCGGCTCAAAGCCCAAATCTTCCACCACGAGGAAATCTTCCGGGCTGGCTTTCAGCACCCCGTTCCCCTGCGGTTTACCGTGCAGGTATGTCAGATTGTCAAAGTCTGTCATTTGCTCGCCTTCACCAGCAGCGCCACGGCTTCACAGGCAATGCCTTCGCCACGGCCCGTGAAGCCCAGCTTCTCGGTGGTGGTCGCTTTGACGTTGACGTCGTCCATATGGCAGCCCAGATCTTCCGCGATAAACACACGCATCTGCGGAATGTGCGGCAGCATTTTAGGTGCCTGAGCGATGATGGTCACATCGACGTTACCCAGGGTGTAGCCTTTCGCCTGAATGCGGCGCCACGCTTCGCGCAGCAGTTCGCGGCTGTCTGCCCCTTTAAATGCCGGGTCGGTGTCCGGGAACAGCTTGCCGATATCCCCCAGCGCGGCAGCGCCCAGCAGCGCGTCGGTTAGCGCATGCAGCGCCACGTCGCCATCAGAATGCGCCAGCAGTCCTTTTTCGTAAGGAATACGCACGCCGCCAATGATAATTGGGCCTTCTCCGCCAAAGGCGTGTACATCAAAACCGTGTCCAATTCGCATTATGCCTTCTCCTGATGGGTCGAACGGGTAAGATAAAATTCCGCGAGCTGCAAATCTTCCGGGCGCGTCACTTTTATATTATCAGCGCGCCCTTCAACAAGCTCAGGGTGAAAACCGCAATACTCCAGCGCTGAGGCTTCGTCCGTGATGGTCGCACCGTCTTTAAGCGCACGCGTCAGGCAGTCGTGGAGCAGTTCGCGGGGGAAAAATTGTGGCGTCAGCGCATGCCATAAATCAACGCGCTCAACTGTATGGGCGATAGCCTGTTTGCCCGGCTCGGCGCGTTTCATGGTGTCACGCACGGGGGCAGCCAGAATCCCGCCGACCTTGCTTGTTTCGCTCAGGGCCAGCAGACGCGCAAGATCGTCCTGATGCAGACACGGACGCGCCGCGTCATGTACCAGTACCCACGAGGCGTTTCCGGCAGCCTGAATGCCCGCCAGCACGGAATCGGCGCGCTCGGCGCCACCGTCAACGACGGTAATCTGTGGGTGGTTTGCCAGCGGGAGCTGCGCGAAGCGCGCATCGCCTGGGCTGATGGCGATGACCACGTGCGTCACCTTCGGGTGCGCCAGCAGCGCCGCCACGGCGTGCTCAAGGATCGTTTTATCGCCAATTGAAAGGTACTGCTTGGGACATTCTGTCTGCATGCGCCGGCCAAAACCTGCGGCCGGCACCACGGCACAGACGTCCGAAAAAGTTGCTGCCATGTCGTAATCCTGGGCCTGATTATCGATTGTTTTGTGCTGAGCCCTGATTGCGTTTAGACGCATCCGGAACCAGACGATAAAAAGTTTCGCCCGGCTTAGTCATACTGAGTTCATTGCGTGCGCGTTCCTCAATCGCCTCTTGCCCGCCATTGAGGTCATCAATTTCAGCAAAGAGTTGATCGTTTCGCGCCTTGAGTTTGGCGTTTGTTGCCTGCTGAGCCGCGACGTCATCGCTTACCCGGCTATAGTCGTGCAGTCCGTTCTTACCGAACCACAACGAATATTGCAGCCAGACCAGCAAAGCCAGCAACAGCAGCGTTAGTTTACCCATCCTGCCCCCTGAAAAAACGGCATCATCATCCCATAACTTTCCGTTCGACTCTACTCCGGGGTTTTAATTATGTCGCAAGTTAGCCCATCAGCCATAAAAACAGCAGGCCAAACATCACCACAACGGTCACAATCGTGATAACCGTACTATACAGGAGTCGGCCATTGAAGAGGGAGTGCAGCGCAACACCCACCACGACCGCCACAGGCATCAGCGCCAGGAAGAAAGGCCAGGTATAGAGGAAGAAGAACAGCGTGTTACCGCCGTAAATGAGAAACGGGATGCCCAGCGCCAGTAACCACGAGATAAAGCCGACAATGGCCCCAGGGAAGGACCAGGTCGTCTCGTCGTCGGTCGTTAACGGCTCCGACCCGGTGGTGATAATGTAGTTTTCACTGTTGCGCATAGCTGATCCTGTGACCATGACTCATCGTTCGGGAAGACAGCTCCCGAACGATACCGTCTCAGGATCTGATAATATCGTCCCGTCTGAGCAGGTCTAATAATTGGCTTACTAAATTTGTTACCAATTGTTGACCTTCCAGGTGAATCTCTGGCGATTCAGGCGCTTCGTAGACTGCGTCAATGCCGGTGAAGTTACGCAGTTCTCCGGCACGGGCTTTTTTGTACAGCCCTTTCGGGTCGCGCGCTTCGCAAATCTCCAGCGGCGTATCGACAAACACCTCGATAAAGCGATCCTGACCCACGCGTTCGCGCACCATCTGGCGCTCGGCGCGGTGCGGTGAGATAAATGCGGTCAGCACCACCAGCCCGGCATCCGCCATCAGGCTGGCGACTTCGCCCACCCGGCGGATGTTCTCTTTCCGGTCATCGTCGCTAAACCCCAAATCGCTGCACAGGCCGTGGCGCACGTTGTCGCCGTCCAGCAGGTACGTGCTTACGCCCTGCTGATGCAACGCCTCTTCCAGCGCGCCCGCCACCGTGGATTTACCCGAGCCGGACAGCCCGGTAAACCACAGTACAACGCCACGGTGGCCATGGAGCTGTTCGCGCTGGGCGACAGTGACCGGATGAGGATGCCAGACGACGTTCTCATCATGGGCGGCCATTACTTGCCTCCCAGCAGATCGCGTGCGCCCCAGTGCGGGAAGTGCTTGCGCACCAGCGCGTTCAGTTCCAGCTCGAAGGCGCTGAATTCAGACGCCACGGCAGCCTGTTCTTTAGGCTCGCGCACCATACCGGCCCCGACGGTCACGTTGGTCAGCCTGTCGATAAAGATCAACCCGCCCGTAACCGGATTCTGCTGATACGGATCCAGCACCAGCGGTTCGTCGAAGGTCAGATCGACCAGACCAATGCCGTTCAGCGGCAGCTCGGTGACGTCACGATGGGTCAGGTTGTTGATATCCACCTGAAACTGAATGCCGTCCACGCGGGCGCGGGTTTTCTTACCGGCAATTTTAATGTCATAGCTTTGGCCTGCGGTCAGCGGCTGTTCGGCCATCCACACCACATCCACGGACGCGCCCTGCACTGCCGCCAGCGTTTCGTGGGCATCCACCAGCAGATCGCCCCGGCTGATATCAATTTCGTCTTTCAGCACCAGCGTTACCGCTTCACCGGCGCCCGCTTCTTGCAGGTCACCGTCGAAGGTGACGATGCGGGCGATGGTGGATTCCACGCCGGATGGCAGCACCTTAACGCGCTGGCCGACCTTCACGAAGCCTGACGCGAGGGTGCCGGAGAAGCCGCGGAAATCGAGGTTAGGACGGTTCACGTACTGTACCGGGAAGCGCATCGGCTGGGTGTCGACCACGCGCTGAATTTCAACAGTTTCCAGCACTTCCAGCAGCGTCGGGCCGCTGTACCAAGGCATGTTCGCGCTCTGCGAGGCGACGTTATCCCCTTCCAGCGCCGAGAGCGGTACAAAGCGAATATCCAGGTTGCCCGGCAGCTGTTCGGCAAAGGTCAGGTAGCTCTGGCGGATCTCCTCGAACTTCTCTTCGCTGAAGTTCACCAGATCCATCTTGTTGACCGCCACCACCAGGTGTTTGATCCCCAGCAGCGTCGAGATAAAGCTGTGACGACGGGTCTGATCCAGCACGCCTTTACGCGCGTCCATCAGCAGGATCGCCAGGTCGCAGGTGGAGGCGCCGGTCGCCATGTTACGGGTGTACTGCTCGTGCCCCGGGGTGTCGGCAATAATAAATTTGCGCTTCTCGGTGGAGAAGTAGCGGTAGGCCACGTCAATGGTGATGCCCTGCTCGCGCTCCGCCTGCAGGCCGTCCACCAGCAGGGCCAGGTCGAGTTTTTCACCCTGGGTGCCGTGACGCTTACTGTCGTTATGCAGGGAAGAGAGCTGATCTTCGTAAATCTGGCGCGTATCGTGCAACAGGCGGCCAATCAGGGTACTTTTCCCGTCATCCACGCTGCCGCAGGTCAGAAAACGCAGCAGGCTTTTGTGTTGTTGCGCGTGCAGATACGCTTCCACGCCGCCTTCGTTGGCAATTTGTTGAGCAATAGTGGTATTCATGGCGGCTCCTTAGAAATAACCCTGACGTTTCTTCAGCTCCATGGAGCCTGCCTGGTCGCGGTCAATCACGCGCCCCTGTCGCTCGCTGGTGGTGGACACCAGCATCTCTTCGATGATCTCCGGCAGCGTCTGCGCGCTGGATTCCACCGCGCCGGTCAGCGGCCAGCAGCCGAGGGTACGGAAACGCACCATCTGTTGTTTGATTACCTCGCCCGGCTGCAGGTCGATGCGATCGTCGTCGATCATCATCAGCATGCCGTCGCGCTCCAGCACCGGGCGTTCAGCGGCCAGATACAGCGGAACGATTTCGATGTTTTCCAGGTAGATGTACTGCCAGATATCCAGCTCGGTCCAGTTGGAGAGCGGGAAGACGCGAATACTTTCGCCTTTGTTGATCTGACCGTTATAGTTGTGCCACAGCTCCGGGCGCTGGTTTTTTGGGTCCCAGCGGTGGAAGCGGTCGCGGAAGGAGTAGATACGCTCTTTGGCGCGAGATTTCTCCTCGTCACGGCGCGCGCCGCCGAAGGCCGCGTCAAAACCGTATTTATTCAGCGCCTGCTTCAGCCCTTCGGTTTTCATGATATCGGTGTGCTTGGCGCTCCCGTGCACGAACGGGTTAATGCCCATCGCCACCCCTTCCGGGTTTTTATGCACCAGCAGCTCGCAGCCGTAGGCTTTCGCGGTACGGTCGCGGAACTCGTACATTTCGCGGAATTTCCAGCCGGTATCCACGTGCAGCAGCGGGAACGGCAGCGTGCCTGGATAAAACGCTTTACGCGCCAGATGCAGCATGACGCTGGAATCTTTACCGATGGAGTACATCATCACCGGGTTAGAAAACTCGGCGGCCACTTCGCGGATAATATGGATACTCTCCGCTTCAAGCTGCCGCAGGTGTGTAAGACGTTTTTGGTCCATAACCGTTCCTTAAGCCAAATTTACGACAGAAGAACCAAAGCCTTCTGTATCGGTTGTGTTCTGAAACCAGGCGAGCGTGCTGTGCAGCTGCACCACTTCCCCCACCACGATCAGGGCGGGCATCGGGGCGTCTTTCGCCAGGGTTGCAAGATGTTCCAGCGTGCCCGTCGCAACGTGCTGATCGACGCGCGTGCCGCGAGAGATCACGGCAACGGGCGTCGTCGCCTCGCGACCGTGCTGAATAAGTTGTTCGCTGATGTCTGCCGCTTTCATCGTGCCCATGTAGATCGCCAGCGTCTGGCGGCTCTGGGCGAGATGCGACCAGTCAAACGACGTGCTGTCGGCCTTGTAGTGTCCGGTCACAAAGGTCACGCTCTGGGCGTAATCGCGATGGGTTAGCGGGATACCGGCGTAGGCCGTCACCGCAGAGGCCGCCGTGATGCCGGGCACCACCTGGAACGGTACGCCCGCTTCGGCTGCCGCCTGCAGCTCTTCGCCGCCGCGACCGAAAATAAACGGATCGCCCCCTTTCAGGCGCACCACGGTTTTACCCGCTTTGGCGGCGTCAACCAGCATCTGGTTAGTGTCGTGCTGCGGCACCGAATGCTCGCCAGCCCGTTTGCCGACGCAGATTTGCTCCGCGTCGCGACGGATCAGCTCGCGCACGCCGTCGGTGACCAGATGGTCGTAGAACACCACGTCCGCGTCCTGCAGCACCTGCAGGCCACGCAGCGTCAGCAGACCGGCATCACCCGGCCCTGCCCCCACCAGAATGATCTCCCCGCTCGTGCTGCCAGGGTTATCCAGTTCGTCCTCGAGGAGTTTCTGCGCCGCCGTCTCATTACCGGCATGCATCAGGCTGGCAAAGCGGCCGCGAAACACGCGCTCCCAGAAGCGACGGCGTTCCGTCACGCTGGTCAGGCGGTTTTTCAGGTGGTCACGCCAGAAGCTGGCTTTTTCCGCCATGCGCCCGAGGCTGGTCGGCAGCAGCGCTTCGATTTTTTCCCGCAACACGCGCGCCAGCACCGGCGCGGTGCCGCCGGAGGAGATCGCCACCAGCAGCGGTGAGCGGTCAACAATCGACGGGAAGATAAACGAGCACAAAGGCTGGTCGTCCACCACGTTCACCAGGCGGTAACGGGCTTGCGCCGCGTCAGAAATTCGACGATTGAGTTCACGATTTTCGGTGGCCGCAATCACCAGCACCACGCTGTCGATTTGCGACTCCTCGAAATCCGCCTCTTCGACTACCCGTACCTGCGCGCCTGCCCGTTGCAGGAACGCGATTTTGCGATCGGCAATGTCACCCGTACCAACAACCAGCACCGGTCTCTCTTTAATTGCGGCAAATAAGGGCAGATAGTCCACAGGCAACAACTCACTAACAACAGGAATAGTGGGACTATAGGGGGCGACTTAGACCGAATGAAATTACGAATTGGAATGAGTAGTTACTCAATGGAATAACGCCCTGGAAAAGCAAATATCAAAAAGTGCTTAACACGCGAAATTTCGGGCATTTAAGAGCAATTCAAATTGTGTATGCACGATCACAGTTTCATACTAAGCGGGTTAAAAATTTGCTCTGTTTTTAAGGACTCACTATGTTTTCCGCAACGCGCCACCGTATTGCTGCCCTGGCGCTCGGCGTTTGCTTCATCCTTCCGGTTCAGGCAAAAAACCAACCTTATGGTGAAATCGCCAATATGCAGGCGCGGCATATTGCCACGGTCTTCCCTGGACGCATGACCGGCACACCGGCCGAGATGCTCTCCGCAGACTATATTCGTCAGCAGTTTGCCGATATGGGCTACCAGAGCGATATCCGCTCGTTTCACAGCCGCTACATCTATACCTCACGTAATAAAACAAAAAACTGGCACAACGTGACGGGCAGTACGGTCATTGCCGCACACGAAGGGAAAGCGGCTGAGCAGATCATTATCATGGCGCATCTCGATACCTTCGCCCCGATGAGCGACGCCGACACCGACAATAACCTCGGCGGTTTGACGTTGCAGGGGTTGGATGACAACGCGGCGGGTCTGGGCGTCATGCTTGAACTGGCCGAGCGAATGAAAAATATCCCAACGAAATACGGGATTCGCTTTATTGCCACCAGCGGAGAAGAAGAAGGAAAGCTTGGCGCTGAGAATCTCCTTAAACGCATGAGCAATGAGGAGAAAAAAAATACGCTGCTGGTGATCAATCTCGATAATTTGATCGTCGGCGATAAGCTCTATTTTAATAGTGGGCAGAGCACCCCCAGCAGCGTGCGTAAATTAACGCGCGACCGGGCATTAGCCATCGCCCGTAGCCACGGTGTGTATGCCACCACCAATCCCGGCGGCAACCCGGATTATCCGAAAGGAACGGGCTGTTGTAACGACGGCGAAGTGTTTGATAAAGCGGGCATTCCGGTGTTGTACGTTGAGGCGACGAACTGGGGTCTGGGCAAGAAAGATGGGTATCAGCAGCGGGCGAAAACGAAAGCGTTCCCGGAGGGGACAAGCTGGCATAACGTGATGCTGGACAATCAGCAGCACATTGACAGCGCGCTGCCTCAGCGAATTGAGCGTCGCAGCCGTGATGTGGTGAAGGTGATGCTGCCGCTGGTGAAGGAGCTGGCGAAAGCGGGGAAAGCCTGAGGTCCTTAAGCCCGGTGGCGGCTACGCCTTACCGGGCCTACGTATCGATCGAGCCTTTGTAGGCCCGGTAAGCGCAGCGCCACCGGGCGAAATGACATTATCCTTCGTGCAGCCCGCACTCGCGCTTCAGCCCAAAGAATCGCGTCTCTTCTTCCGCCATTCCCGGTTCCCATTTGCGCGTGGTGTGGGTATCCCCCACCGACAAATAGCCCTGGTCCCACAGCGGATGGTACTTCAGCCCGTGTTTTTGCAGGTACTGGTACACGGTGCGGTTATCCCAGTCGATGATCGGCAGCACTTTGAACACGCCGCGTTGAACCGCCAGCACCGGTAACGTAGCGCGGCTTCCCGACTGCTCGCGGCGCAGACCCGCAAACCAGGTCTGAGCCTTCAGCTCTTTTAGCGCGCGGTTCATCGGCTCGACTTTGTTGATCTCATTGTATTTCTCAATGCCCTCAACCCCCTGCTCCCACAGCTTGCCGTAGCGCGCCTCCTGCCAGGCCGCACTTTCCGTCGCGCGGTAGACTTTCAGGTTCAGCTTGAGCTTGTCCGTGAGCTCGTCGATAAACTGGTAGGTTTCCGGGAACAGGTAGCCGGTATCGGTGAGGATCACCGGAATGTCCGGGCTGATCTGATTCACCAGATGCAGGCTGACCGCCGCCTGAATACCAAAGCTCGACGACAGCACATAGTCTCCCGGCAGGTTTTCCAGCGCCCACGCCACGCGCCCTTCGGCGTCCAGCTTTTCCAGTTGAGCGTTGGTTTCTGCCAGCGCCAGAATGCGTTCGACTTTTGGCAGGTCATTAAGGGCGTTTAGATCGAGTACGGACATAAGAACCTCGTTTGCCTGTTTCGCCGGGCGGCACTGCGTTTGCCCGACCTACAAAACCCGTAGGCCCGGTAAGCGAAGCGCCACCGGGCAAAGGATGGGTTACTCCCAGAAATCCCGTGCGGGATCGAGCACCGGGCGAATGATGCCCGCACGCACCGTAAAGTCGCCGAAGCCTTCACCCGCTTCGCGCTCTTTCGCCCAGCGCCCGACAAGCTCGTCAATGGAATCGAGAATTTCCGGTTCCGTAATATTTTCACGGTACATACGCGGAATGCGCGTCCCCATACGGTTGCCGCCAAGGTGCACGTTGTAACGACCCGGCGCTTTGCCCACCAGACCCAGCTCAGCCAGCATCGCACGACCGCAGCCGTTCGGGCAGCCGGTGACGCGCATCACAATATGCTCGTCCGGAATACCGTGTTTTTCCAGAATCGCTTCTACCTTGTCAGTAAATGACGGCAGGAAACGTTCCGCTTCGGCCATCGCCAGCGGGCAGGTCGGGAACGACACGCAGGCCATCGAGTTTTCACGCTGCGGTTTAACCGCATTCATCAACCCATGATCGCGCGCCAGCTTCTCGATTTTAGCCTTCTGGCTCTCCGGCACGCCGGCAATGATGAGATTCTGGTTGGCGGTAATGCGGAACTCGCCTTTATGGATCTTAGCAATTTCCAGCAGACCGGTTTTCAGCGGGCGTCCCGGATAATCCAGAATACGACCGTTTTCAATAAACAGCGTCAGGTGCCATTTATTGTCGATACCTTTCACCCAGCCAATGCGATCGCCGCGACCGGTGAATTCGTAAGGGCGGATCGGCTCAAACTTGATGCCTGCGCGACGCTCCACTTCCTCTTTGAACGTCTCTACGCCCACGCGCTCCAGGGTGTATTTGGTTTTCGCGTTTTTACGGTCGGTACGGTTGCCCCAGTCGCGCTGGGTGGTGACTACCGCTTCCGCCACGGCCAGCGTGTGCTCCAGCGGCAGGAAGCCGAACTCGCTCGCGGTGCGGGCATAGGTTTTCTTGTTACCGTGCTCAATGGACAGGCCGCCGCCCACCAGCAGGTTAAAGCCGATCAGCTTGCCGTTTTCGGCAATCGCCACGAAGTTCATGTCGTTGGCGTGCAGGTCGATATCGTTCTGCGGCGGGATCACGACAGTAGTTTTAAACTTACGCGGCAGATAGGTCTGGCCAAGGATCGGTTCTTCGTCCGTGGTCGCGACTTTTTCCTGATCGAGCCAAATCTCTGCGTAGGCGCGCGTGCGCGGCAGCAGGTGCTCAGAGATCTTCTTCGCCCACTCATACGCTTCGGCGTGCAGCTCGGACTCATACGGGTTCGAGGTGCAAAGCACGTTACGGTTCATGTCGTTGGCGGTTGCCAGCGCGTCCAGCCCGACCGAGTGCAGCATCTGGTGCACCGGCTTCACGTTCTTCTTCAGAATGCCGTGGAACTGGAAGGTCTGACGATTGGTCAGGCGGATGCTGCCGTAAATCGTGTTTTCACCCGCGAACTTGTCGATGGCCTGCCACTGTTTGGTGGTGATCACCCCGCCCGGCAGACGGCAGCGCAGCAGCATCGCGTGACGCGGCTCCAGCTTCTGTTCTGCACGCTCGGCGCGGATGTCGCGGTCGTCCTGCTGATACATACCGTGGAAGCGGATCAGCAGGAAGTTGTCGCCTTTGAAACCGCCGGTCAGACCGTCATTCAAATCTTCGGCAATGGTACCGCGCAGGTAGTTGCTCTCTACCTTCATGCGCTCGGCATCAGTCAGTTTGCCTTCGACCACCAGTGGGCCGGGATGTTTTTCGCTCATTAGTAGACATCTCGCTGATAACGGCGCTCTACGCGCAGCTCACTTAAAAATTCATCCGCCGTTTCGGCATCCATACCACCGAATTCGGCAATCACTTCCAGCAGTGCCTGCTCAACGTCCTTCGCCATGCGATTGGCGTCGCCGCAGACATAAATGTGGGCACCGTCATTGATCCAGCGCCACAGCTCTGCGCCCTGTTCGCGCAGTTTGTCTTGTACGTATACTTTTTCTTTCTGGTCGCGGGACCAGGCCAGATCGATGCGGGTCAGTACGCCTTCTTTAACATAGCGCTGCCATTCAACCTGGTAGAGGAAATCTTCGGTAAAGTGCGGGTTGCCGAAGAACAGCCAGTTTTTACCCGGCGCTTCATCTGCCGCGCGCTGTTGCATAAAGGCGCGGAACGGCGCAATACCGGTGCCTGGGCCAATCATGATAACCGGCGTTTCCGGGTTCGCAGGCAGGCGGAAGTTGTCGTTGTGCTCAATGAAGACGCGCACTTCGCCCTCTTCTTCCACGAGATCCGCCAGGAAACTTGATGCCCCACCCGCACGGGCGCGGCCTTCGATGTCGTAGCGCACCACGCCGACGGTAACATGCACTTCGCTCTCCACTTCAGCCTGCGAAGAGGCGATGGAGTACAGGCGCGGGGTCAGCGGACGCAGCAGGCCGATCAGCGCATCGGCATCCAACTGAGCCGGAGAGAAACGCACCATATCGACAATTGGCGTCGTTGCGGCGTAATGCTGCAGTTTCGCTTTGTCGCCCACCAGCGGCAGCAGGGATTCGCTGCGCGTTAAGGTGGCGTAATTTTCGACGATATTCGGGGTGTTCACCGTCAGCTCGAAATGCCACTGCAGCGCCTCAGAAAGCGGCTGGGTTTTGCCGTCAACGGAGACAGGCTCGTCACCCTTCAGCCACAGCAGCTCAACCAGCTCTTTCACCAGCGCCGGATCGTTCTGATACCAGATACCCAGCGCATCGCCCGGCTGATAGCGCAGGCCAGAGTCGCCGAGATCGATCTCGATATGGCGCACGTCTTTTTCAGAGTCGCGTCCGGTAATTTTCTGGTTCACCGACAGGCTCGCCGTCAGCGGCGCCTCTTTGGTGTACGGGCTAGTGTGGATGTCGTTGACGGCACCCGTCGCGGTGAACGCAGCCTGCGCCGACGTCTCTTTCGGCACCCGCGCTTTTAACACCTCAACGATGCGCGCGCGCCATTCGGCGGCGGCGGGCTGGTATTCAACATCCGCATCTACGCGGTCCAGCAGGCGCTCCGCGCCCAGCTCCGCCAGCTTGCTGTCGAAGTCTTTACCGGACTGGCAGAAGAATTCATAGGAAGTATCGCCAAGGCCGAACACGGCAAAAGCCGTGCCGTCCAGCTTCGGCGCTTTTTTCGAGAACAGGAACTTGTGCAGCGCCACCGCTTCTTCAGCGGGTTCACCTTCGCCCTGCGTTGAGGCCACAACCACCAGCAGTTTTTCTGACGCGATTTGTTTGAATTTATAATCCCCGGCGTTGACCAGGTTCACGTTCAGTTTAGCGGCGAGCAGGTCATCACGCAGCGCTTCGGCCACGCGGCGGGCGTTACCCGTTTGCGAGGCGGAAATGAGCGTAATGGCAGGAATTTCAACGGCCGTTGCCGGTGCACCCACCACAGCGCCAGGCTGCTGATTGAGCATTCCCCAGAAATAACCGGAGACCCAGGCAAGCTGAGTGGGAGAAAAATCAGAGGTGGCAGCCTGAAGGCGCGCCAGTTGCTCCGGGTTCAGGGGAAGCAAATTTGAAGGTGGGGCCTGTGTTGTCATGCGTCGTTATGTTCCAGTAGCCAAGCGGACTTTAAGCGAATAAATCCAAACTGAAGATAAGGTTAACGGCGAGGATAATAACAATTAAAGAAGGGATGGAAATAATAAATAACCAAATGGACTAACCTGTTTTACTTATCGTTCTTAACAGTAAAAGCGATTAATTAACTTATTGAAATGTAATACGAAAATTCACAAAAAAAGGGCATGTCGCGGCTCAATACCTATTGAGCCGTTTTAGTTAATGCTAAAAAATGTGCTTTCCGGTACTATGCGGCGGTTTTTTCCGCATTACTGAGAGCGATCATGTCCACCACACTGTTTAAAGATTTCACCTTCGAAGCCGCCCACCACCTTCCGCATGTCCCTGAAGGGCATAAATGTGGCCGTCTGCACGGGCACTCGTTTATGGTGCGTCTTGAGATCACCGGTGAAGTCGATCCGCATACCGGTTGGATCATGGATTTTGCCGAGCTGAAGGCGGCGTTTAAGCCGACCTACGATCGTCTGGATCACTACTACCTGAATGATATCCCGGGCCTTGAAAACCCGACCAGCGAAGTACTGGCGAAATGGATTTGGGATCAGATGAAGCCGCTGGTGCCGCTGCTGAGCGCGGTGATGATCAAAGAGACCTGTACGGCAGGCTGCGTGTATCGCGGGGAGTGATGCTTGCCGGGTGGCGCTAACGCTTACCCGGCCTACAAGAGCCTCGAACCGTAGTCCCGGTAAGCGCTAGCGCCACCGGGCTTTTTTTATGCAATATTCAGGTACTTGTGCGTTTGCATCGACAGGCGCCAGTTACGCGCAATACAGGTTTCAATGCACAGGCGCGTCGCGTCGTCTTTCTGGCTGATCGGCTGTAGCGCAATGACGCGCTGCTTTTCATCGGTCAGCGTTGCCAGCAGTTCATCCAGCGCTTCGATATCACGCACGCGCCCTACCGGGTGCTTAATCTCATCCGCGCGTTCCAGCGCCTGAGACAGCACGTCATACCCGCCGCGCATATTCACTTTTGGCGATACCGTCACCCAGGTCGTGTGCGAACAGCGCACTTCATGGGTGCCGCTGGTTTCAATCTGGCAGCTGTAGCCGTTCTTTTCGAGCAGCTCGGTCAGCGGCGTCAGATCGTGGATGCAGGGTTCACCGCCGGTGATCACCACGTGGCGCGCCGTCCAGCCCTGACGACGAATAATGGCCAGCAGATCTTCTGGACTGCCCGCGCCCCACTTATCGCTCTCTTTGGTTTTCGCCAGTATGCTAAACAGCGACACTTCCCGATCTGCGAGCTTATCCCACGTATGTTTGGTATCACACCAGGCACAGCCAACCGGGCATCCCTGTAAACGAATGAAAATAGCGGGAACACCGGTAAAGTAACCCTCGCCTTGCAGGGTCTGGAACATCTCGTTAATCGGGTACTGCATAGTCATCTCAGTAAAGGGGATAAACGATAAGTATCGCAGATCCCCGCCGGATGGTCATGCTCCATCGGTGCTTTGCGCGCCAATCGCCGCCATAAAACGCTCGGTAATTTGCTGTGGACGGGTGATCGCGCCGCCGACAACGACCGTATGCGCGCCCAGCGCCAGACATCTGGCCGCGCGTTCAGGCGTATCCACGTTGCCTTCGGCAACCACGGGAACCGTCACGGCAGACAGCACGGCCTTCAGGAACGCGCAGTCATTCTCCGGAAGCGAATGGCCCACCGTTTCCGCCGTATAGCCGTAAAGCGTAGTGCCGACACAGTCAAAGCCAAGCGTCTGCGCCGTCACGGCTTCGCCCACGGTGGCGATATCCGCCATCAGCATTACCGCGGGATACCGTGAGCGGATGCGCGTGACCAGCGTTTCCAGGGATTCCCCACCGGGTCGTTCCCGCGCCGTCGCATCAAGCGCTATGATTTCCGGCGAGACGCTCATCAGCTCATCCACCTCTTTCATCGTGGCGGTGATAAACACCTCGCTTTCCGGGTAATCCCGTTTGATGATGCCGATGACCGGCAAAGAGACCTGCTGTTTAATGGCCGCGATATCCACCACGCTGTTGGCACGAATGGCGGCGGCCCCGCCCTGCGCCGCCGCCAGCGCCATCCGCGACATAATAAACGGGCTATGCAGCGGTTCATTCTCAAGCGCCTGACAGGAGACGACCAGTTTTCCCTTCAGGTTATCCAGTACAGTTTTCATTACGATAAGATCTCTTCCACTTCGTTTTTGATAATCGTGACGTGCGGGCCATAAATGACCTGAACACCGTTGCCGCGCACGATAACGCCGCGCGCGCCGGTGGCTTTCAGCGCCGCGTCATTCACTTTGCTGCCGTCCTTCACCGTGACGCGAAGACGCGTAGCGCAGCAGTCCACCTCTTCCAGATTCTCTTTTCCGCCTAATCCAGCGATCACCGCAACGGCGCGCTCGCTCTGCGAAAAAGTCACTTCATTGGCCATCGCCTCCTTTTCCCGACCCGGCGTGGCAAAATCGAAGCGGTTAATCAGGTAGCGGAAGGTGAAGTAGTAAAGGAAGAACCACGGCACACCGACCAGCGGAACGAACATCCAGTGGGTTTTGGCCTCCCCCTGCAAAATGCCGAACAGCACGAAGTCAATAAAACCGCCGGAGAAGGTTTGTCCGATGGTGATATGCAGCATGTGTGCGAGCATGAACGCCAGCCCGTCAAACAGCGCATGAATGACGTAAAGCACCGGCGCAATAAACAGGAAGGAGAACTCGATGGGCTCTGTAATCCCGGTCAGGAACGAGGTTAACGCCGCAGAGAGCAGCAGCCCGGCAACGCGCTTTTTGTTCTCCGGTTTTGCCGTGTGGTACATCGCCAGACACGCGCCGAGCAGGCCAAACATCATCGTAATAAAGCGCCCGGACATGAAACGTGACGTGCCTTCGTAAAACTGACGCGTGGTAGGATCGGCCAACTGGGCGAAGAAGATCCGCTGTGTGCCCTCAACCAGGTGACCGTTGACAATCTCACTGCCGCCGAGGGCGGTGGTCCAGAACGGCAGATAGAAGATATGGTGCAAACCAAACGGGCCCAGCATGCGTAAAATGAAGCCGTACAGCAGGGTGCCCAGATAACCGGTGGCATCCACCAGCCCGCCGAGACCAAAAATCAGTTTCTGGAAATGCGGCCAGACCACGGTCATGAGCGCGCCGACGAGTATCGCCGCCAGCGAGCTGATAATGGGGACAAAGCGCGAGCCGCCAAAGAAACCGAGGAACTGCGGAAGCGCAATTTTATTAAACCGATGATGGAGCGTGCAGGTCACCAGACCAATCACCACGCCGCCAAACACGCCGGTTTCCAGCGTCTGAATCCCCAGCGTCATGCCCTGCCCGACAGCGCCCGGGTTCTCGTGCGCCAGTTTTCCGGTGAGGATCAGCAGCGCGTTGATGGTGGCATTCATCACCAGAAACGCGAGCAGCGCCGCCAGCCCGGCCGTGCCCTTATCGCTTTTTGCCAACCCGACGGCAACCCCAACGGCAAACAGCACCGAGAGGTTCGCAAAGACAATTGAACCGGCGCTGCTCATGATGGTGAAAATGGCCTGAAGCCAGCCCACATCTAAAAACGGATAAGCCGCCAGCGTATTGGGATTTGATAACGCGCCGCCTATCCCGAGCAGCAGACCCGCCGCGGGCAACACGGCAATGGGCAACATAAAGGATTTACCAAAGCGCTGCGCTTTTTCAAACCATCCCCCCGCAGAAGCGCCACTGAACATTTGCATCATTTTTTCATCTCCCCATCGATTGATGAAAATTTTTACCATATAAATATTCTTAAGTGAAAATTATCATCAAAAACCAGGAAGCCGATCATACTTTTTCAAAATGACTGGCATCTTTCCCCTCCTTTCCGCCACACTAGTCGCAGCGAAACACATTAAGGACGTGGCATGTCGGACCATGAAAATCTGCTGCTGAAGCTCCGCCAGGAGGCTTCCGGGTACAGCCCAACGCAACAAAAACTCGGCGAGTTTGTCCTCAGCGATCCTGCCCGGGTGCTCTACCTGACGATCACTGAACTGGCACGCGAGAGCCACACCAGCGAGGCCAGCGTCACGCGCCTTTGCCGGACGCTGGGCTGCAAGGGCTATAACGAATTTAAAATGGCGCTTGCGCTGGATATACAGCAGGGCCAGCCCGCGCGTCAGGCAGGGGATGAGATTGATAACGTCGTGGATGAGTCGGTGCAGGCTTTGCAGGATACCGCCCGACTTCTCGACCGCACGCTGCTTGAAAAGGCAGCGCTGGCGCTGCATCAGGCCCAATCCGTGCAGATTTATGGCGTCGCGGCCAGCGCCATCCTCGGGGAGTACCTGCATTACAAGCTATTGCGGCTGGGCAAACCTGCACAGCTGTTTAGCGATATGCACCGCGCAGCCATGAATGCGACAACGCTTTCGAAAGAGACGCTCGTTGTGGCCATCTCCAGCTCGGGTTCAACGCGGGATTTACTCCACGTGGTGAAGCTTGCCCGCAAGCGCGGCGTTAAGGTGCTGGCACTCAGCAATACGCCCCGCAGCCCGCTGGCATCCCTGAGCGACATGCAGCTGGTGGCCGCAAAACCAGAGGGTCCCCTTAGCGCAGGCGCGCTCAATGCTAAGGTTGGGGTGATGCTGCTGGTCGAGCTGCTGACCACGTCCATGATTGCGCTGGATGGTCATTACGGCGACGTCAGCCAACAAACAGCCAGCGCCACGCTTCCCCTTTTGCTCTGAAAAACATTCGCAGGCTAAATAAATCGGCCTGCGAATAATTTTAGTTAAGTGGTGTTTAACTCATTTATTTGGTAAATGTTTGGTGTAACAAATTATTATATTTATTACATTTTGAATTAAGTTCATCATTTGACATCAACCCTATAAAAACCATAAAATTCAATGAATTGAAATTTATATTTTTATATAATGAATCTTTACCCTTCTATTAATGTCCAATATCTCCACCCAATTTCCCTTCCTTAAAATAAGCTTAAGACGCCATTCATTTCGGCGTTTTATTATTTAAATGCGGTTTACTTTTGCGCGCCTACAATCCGCCTCATCAATCATAATGAGACGGTATTAATGAAGATGCTATTGATTACAGGCGTGACCGGATTTCTGGGTGGTGCAGTTCTTGAAAAAATCCTGACCAACGATCACTCCGTAGAACTCCTTTTGCTTGCGCGCGCCGGCGATCCGCAGAGCGGGCTGGAGCGCGTGCTGGAGAACATGCGCAAGTTCAACGTGCCTGAGGACAAACTGGCCTCCCTGAGCGTGGATAATATCCTGACTGGCGACCTCAGCCAGCCAGAGGCCTTTCTGAACGATCCCCGTCTGGATCGCGTCACGCATGTCGTTAACTGTGCGGCTGTCGCCTCATTTGGTAATAACCCACTGATCTGGAAGGTCAACGTTGAAGGTACGCTCGCGCTGGCGCGCCGTATGGAGCAGGTCGCAGGACTACAGCGTTTCCTCCACGTCGGCACCGCAATGTCATGCACGCCGGAGCAGGATTCACTGGTCGCCGAAAGCGCTGAATTCAGAGAGAATGCTGAACACCTGGTGGAATACACGTTTTCGAAGTCAACCATCGAACAGCTGATGCGCCAGGAGTGCCCGAACCTGCCGCTGCTCATCGCCCGTCCGTCCATCGTCGTCGGCCATACCCGTCATGGCTGCACGCCGTCGAGCAGCATTTTCTGGGTCTTTAGCATGGGCCTGATGCTGCAGAAGTTTATGTGCTCAATGGAGGACCGAATCGACGTTGTTCCGGTGGATTATTGCGCCGACGCGATGTTAATGCTGCTCAACAGCAACGTTCGTCCGGGGGAAGTGGTACATATTTCTGCGGGAGAAGAGAACAGCGTTCGCTTTGCAGATATCGATCGGGCAATGGCGCTGGCGCTGGAGAAAGCCCCCGTCGGTGATAAATATGCGCAGGTCAGCTACGAAACGCTGGTCAGAATGCGCCGCGAGTTAAAACATATTTTTGGCCCGTGCAACGAACGTCTGATGCTGAAAGCCATGCGTTTATACGGTGCGTTTGCCACGCTTAACGTGCGCTTCAGCAACGATAAGCTGCTTAGCATGGGGATGCCAAAGCCACCGCGGTTTACGGATTACATCGCCCGCTGCGTGCAAACCACCCAGGGGTTGACCATTCCGGAGCAAATGGCGGTTGATTTTAAATAGCCAAAAAAAATGCCAGTCATTCGACTGGCATTTTCATTTTAAGGCTTAAGCAATTATGCCTGGCCTTTGATCTCTTTCAGACCGTTGTATGGTGCTTTTTCGCCCAGTGCTTCTTCGATACGAATCAGCTGGTTGTATTTAGCAACACGGTCAGAACGGCTCATAGAACCAGTTTTGATCTGGCCTGCAGCGGTACCCACAGCCAGGTCAGCAATGGTAGCGTCTTCAGTTTCGCCAGAACGGTGAGAGATAACAGCGGTGTAGCCAGCGTCTTTCGCCATTTTGATCGCAGCCAGAGTTTCGGTCAGAGAACCGATCTGGTTGAATTTGATCAGGATGGAGTTAACGATGCCTTTCTCGATGCCTTCTTTCAGGATCTTGGTGTTGGTTACGAACAGATCGTCACCAACCAGCTGGATTTTGTCGCCCAGTACTTTGGTCTGGTATGCGAAGCCAGCCCAGTCAGACTCGTCCAGACCGTCTTCGATAGACACGATTGGGTACTGTTTGGTCAGGTCTTCCAGGAAGTGAGTGAACTCTTCGGAGGTGAACGCTTTGTTGCCTTCGCCAGCCAGAACGTATTTACCGTCTTTGTAGAATTCAGATGCTGCACAGTCCATCGCCAGGGTGATGTCTTTGCCCAGCTCGTAGCCTGCTGCTTTAACTGCTTCAGCGATTACAGCCAGAGCTTCTGCGTTAGAACCCAGGTTTGGCGCATAGCCACCTTCGTCACCAACAGCAGTGTTCATACCTTTAGCTTTCAGAACTTTAGCCAGGTTGTGGAACACTTCAGAACCCATACGTACTGCTTCTTTCAGGGATTTCGCGCCAACTGGCTGAATCATGAATTCCTGAATATCAACGTTGTTGTCTGCGTGCTCACCACCGTTGATGATGTTCATCATTGGTACAGGCATGGAGTATTTGCCTGGGGTGCCGTTCAGTTCAGCGATGTGCTCGAACAGTGGCTGGCCTTTCGCTGCTGCTGCTGCTTTGGCGTTCGCCAGGGAAACAGCCAGGATTGCGTTCGCACCGAAGTTAGATTTGTTTTCAGTACCGTCCAGATCGATCATGATCTTGTCGATGCCAGCCTGGTCTTTGGCGTCTTTGCCAAGGATTGCCTGAGCAATAGGACCGTTTACAGCGCCAACCGCTTTCAGTACGCCTTTGCCCAGGAAGCGGGATTTGTCGCCATCGCGCAGTTCCAGCGCTTCGCGGGAACCAGTAGAAGCACCTGATGGAGCAGCAGCCATACCAACGAAACCACCTTCCAGGTGAACTTCGGCTTCAACGGTCGGGTTACCACGGGAGTCGATGATTTCACGACCGATGACTTTAACGATTTTGGACATTAGATTTTCCTCAGTACAAGTTAAACTAAAACTCCAGACAAACAACGCGTACCAGAGGTACGCGTTGCCGTTCTAACTTTTTTTACTTCGCCTGACGCTTCTGGTAGTCGCTGGCGGCCTTCACAAAGCCTGCAAACAGCGGATGCCCGTCGCGCGGCGTAGAAGTAAATTCCGGGTGGAATTGGCAGGCAACGAACCATGGATGGTTAGGCACCTCGATGATCTCGACTAACTGATCATCCCCGGAACGGCCCGCAACACGCAGACCCGCAGCTTCAATCGGTTTCAACAACATGTTGTTGACTTCATAGCGGTGACGATGGCGCTCGGTGATGGTTGGCTCGCCATAAAGCTTGCGAACCACGCTATCGTCGGACAGCTGGCAGGCCTGTGCGCCAAGACGCATAGTGCCACCCAGATCGCTCTTCTCGGTACGGACTTCGACGTTACCTTCTTCGTCGCGCCATTCAGTGATAAGCGCCACTACAGGGTACTTACAGTCTGGCACAAATTCCGTAGAGTTCGCGTTTTCCATTCCCGCTACGTTGCGCGCAAATTCGATCAGCGCAACCTGCATACCCAGGCAGATGCCGAGGTATGGAATATTGTTTTCACGCGCATAGCGTGCGGTGGCGATCTTGCCTTCTACACCACGGTAGCCGAAGCCGCCAGGGATGAGAATCGCATCCAGATCTTTCAGAATTTCGACGCCACGCGTTTCAACATCCTGCGAGTCAATCAGCTTGATGTTCACGGAGACGCGGTTCTTCAGACCACCGTGCTTCAGCGCTTCGATGACTGACTTATAGGCGTCCGGCAGTTCAATGTACTTGCCGACCATACCGATAGTCACTTCACCCGCCGGATTGGCTTCTTCGTAAATAACCTGTTCCCATTCAGACAGGTTAGCTTCCGGACAGTTCAAGCTGAATCGTTTACAAATATAATCGTCCAGGCCCTGTGATTTCAACAGGCCCGGGATTTTATAAATGGAATCGACGTCTTTCATTGAAATAACGGCTTTTTCAGGCACGTTACAGAACAATGCAATTTTCGCACGTTCGTTCGCTGGAACCGCGCGATCGGAGCGGCAAACCAGGATGTCTGGCTGAATACCGATGGAGAGCAGTTCTTTTACTGAGTGCTGAGTCGGCTTGGTTTTCACTTCACCTGCGGCGGCCATGTACGGCACCAGGGTCAGGTGCATGAACAGCGCGTGCTCACGACCAATATCGACAGCCAGCTGACGAATCGCTTCAAGGAATGGCAGGGATTCAATATCACCTACGGTTCCGCCGATTTCGACCAGCACCACGTCGTGGCCTTCGCCGCCCGCAACGATGCGTTCTTTGATGGCGTTAGTGATGTGTGGGATAACCTGAACAGTTGCCCCCAGGTAGTCACCGCGGCGCTCTTTACGCAGAACGTCTGAGTAGATGCGGCCAGTCGTGAAGTTGTTACGACGGGTCATTTTGGTACGGATGAAACGCTCGTAGTGGCCAAGATCCAGATCGGTTTCAGCGCCGTCTTCAGTAACGAACACTTCCCCGTGTTGGATTGGGCTCATGGTGCCCGGATCGACGTTGATGTACGGATCCAGTTTCATCATGGTCACATTGAGGCCACGGGCTTCAAGAATGGCTGCGAGGGAGGCTGCGGCAATGCCTTTACCCAGAGAGGATACGACCCCGCCGGTCACAAAAATATAGTTCGTTGTCATGCTGAACCTGAGAAGTTAGGGTGAAACGATGGAATAACCAGGACGGGAAAGTAGTATACCCGAACACGGCGAGCGCCACAAACTTTCATTCTCCGTCTCCATTCCAGGCCATGACAAACATAAGGAGTGAGAAAATAGCCCCTTTTGGGTAAATGTTTTTGACGCAAATCAAGCGCTTGTCATTTAAAAAATCACACAAATTGCGCTTGATCGCAAAATCTCTTTAGAGATCATGTTCCTGGCGTTTTACTTCCTGCCAGACTTCTTCCATAGCTTCGAGGTCGATTCCGGTCATTTCCAGGCCGCGTGAGGCCACAATCCGCTCAACTTCGCGAAAGCGTCGCTCGAACTTAATGTTGGCTTTTTGCAGGGCGGTTTCCGCTTTTACACCCAAATGGCGCGAAAGATTGACGGTAGCGAAAAGCAGGTCGCCCATCTCCTCTTCCAGCTTTGCTTCATCCACAACCGCCTGCTGCGCTTCATGCATCACTTCGTCGATCTCTTCATGCACTTTATCCAGCACCGGCCCCAGGGAGTCCCAGTCGAAACCCACGGCGGAGCAGCGTTTCTGGATTTTATGCGCGCGCATCAGCGCGGGCAGACTTAGCGGAATATCATCCAGCGCAGAGTGCTGGGATTTTTCGGCCCGTTCGGCGCTTTTTATCTGCTCCCAGCGAGCCAGCACTTCCGCGCTGTTGCCTGCGGTGGCATCGCCAAAAATATGCGGATGGCGGCGCTCCAGCTTGTCGCTGATGGCAGCGCAGATGTCGTCAAAGTTAAAGCGACCTTCTTCTTGCGCCATCTGCGCATAGAACACCACCTGGAACAGCAGATCGCCCAGCTCACCGCGCAGGTCGTCAAAATCCTCGCGTGAAATGGCGTCCAGCACTTCATAGGTTTCTTCGAGGGTGTACGGGGCGATGGTCGCGAAAGTCTGCTCCTTGTCCCACGGGCAGCCGTTTTCCGGGTCGCGCAGGCGTTTCATGATGCCGAGCAGGCGGTCGATTTGAGTCATGGTTTTGTCCTGAGAAAAAAATGCCGGGTGGCGGCTTACGCCTTACCCGGCCTACAAAAGAGAGAAATCTTATCCGCCGTGCAGACGACGCGCGTCAATCACATCCGGTACCTGGTTCAGTTTGCCGAGCACGCGGCCCAGCACCTGCAGGTTGTAGATTTCGATGGTCATATCGATGGTGGCAAGCTGCTCGCGGGTATCGCTGCGGCTGGCAACGCCCAGCACGTTAACCTTCTCGTTGGCGAGAATGGTCGTGATGTCGCGCAGCAGGCCGCTGCGGTCATTGGCGCTGACGCGCACCACCAGCGAGTAGCCTGCGGAGTAGCTTTCGCCCCAGACCGCTTCCACGATGCGCTCCGGCGCATGTGACTGCAGCTCTGCAAGCTGGTCACAGTCTGAACGGTGGATCGAAATCCCGCGCCCCTGAGTGATAAAGCCAACGATATCGTCACCTGGAATAGGCTGGCAGCAGCGGGCAATGTGGTGCATCAGATTGCCCACGCCTTCCACGACCACCCGGCCGTTATCTTTGCTGCGCTGCTGCGGCGCATGGGTTTTCTGCTGCAGCTGCTTCAGCGCTGCCGCATCCTGCTCCGCCGCACTTGGCTTGTTGAACTGCGCCTGCAGGAAGTTCACCATCTGATTCAGACGGATATCTCCGCCGCCAATGGCCGCTAACAGTTCGTCAAGCTCGTTGAAGTTGTAGCGTGGCAGCAGGAATTTCTCCGCCTCTTTCAGGCTGATCCCCACATGCTCCAGTTCGTCATCCAGGATCTGGCGACCGGCAAGGATGTTTTTATCGCGATCCTGCTTGCGGAACCAGGCATGGATCTTGGAGCGCCCGCGGCTGGTGGTGACGTAGCCCAGGTTCGGGTTCAGCCAGTCGCGGCTCGGGTTGGGCTGCTTCTGGGTGATGATCTCAATCTGGTCCCCCATCTGCAGCTGATAGGTGAAGGGCACGATTCGTCCGCCGATTTTCGCCCCGATGCAGCGGTGCCCCACATCGCTATGGATGTGGTAGGCGAAGTCGAGCGGCGTGGAGCCTGCGGGCAGGTCGACAACGTCCCCTTTCGGGGTAAAGACGTAGACCCGGTCGTCGAAGACCTGGCTGCGCACTTCATCGAGCATTTCGCCGGAATCAGCCATCTCTTCCTGCCACGCTATCAGCTTACGCAGCCAGGCGATGCGGTCTTCGTGGCCAGAACGCGCGCCGCCGGACGTACCCTCTTTGTATTTCCAGTGCGCGGCCACGCCCAGCTCGGCATCTTCGTGCATCTGTTTGGTGCGGATCTGGATCTCAACCGTTTTGCCGCCGGGGCCAAGCACCACGGTATGAATAGACTGGTAGCCGTTCGGTTTCGGGTTCGCCACATAGTCGTCGAACTCGTCCGGCAGGTGGCGGAAGTGAGTATGTACTATCCCCAGCGCGGCGTAGCAGTCCTGCAGACGCTCCGCCACAATACGCACGGCGCGCACGTCAAACAGCTCGTCAAAGGCGAGGTGTTTCTTCTGCATTTTGCGCCAGATGCTGTAGATGTGCTTAGGTCGACCGTAGACTTCGGCGCGCACATTCTCTTCTTTCATTGACTGACGCAGCCCGCTGACAAACTCGTCGATGTAGTGTTCACGATCGATACGGCGTTCATGCAGAAGTTTGGCAATGCGCTTGTATTCCGCCGGGTGCAGATAGCGGAAGCAGTAATCTTCCAGCTCCCATTTCAGCTGACCGATACCTAAGCGGTTCGCCAGCGGCGCATAGATATTTGTACACTCCTTGGCGGCAAGGACGCGCTCGTCTTCCGGCGCATCCTTCACTTCGCGCAGGTGCGCAATACGTTCGGCAAGCTTGATGACCACGCAGCGGAAGTCATCCACCATGGCCAGCAGCATTCGCCGGACGTTATCAACCTGTTCTGAGGAGACGGAATCGGTATGGGCAGCTTTAAGCTGGCGGATGGCCGCCATATCGCGCACGCCGTGGATCAGCGCAACGACCGAGGTTCCGACGCTGTCACGCAGCACGTCTTCGCTGACCACGTCAGCATCGGCGAGCGGAAACAGAAGCGCGGCCTGCAGCGTTTCGATATCCATGTTCAGCATGGAGAGAATTTCGACCATTTCGATGCCGCGCCACAACAGCAGCTCGGCGTCAGGATGTCCCTGCGTGGTGCGTAGACAATAGGCCCAGGTTTCGGTTAAGCGTTCACACGACTGCTGGCTGGAAATCCCCAGACTTGCGATCCATTTTTGAGGGTCAAACTCACCAGCTTTATTAAGATGTGCACTTCTTACCGCAACCATCGTCCTCTCCTTTAGGGACCAGGGCCTGTCGAAGTCGACAAGCCAAACAAATTAGATGTGCTCAAACAACGCCATCGATTCCAGATGTCCAGTGTGCGGGAACATGTCCAGCATTGCCAGACGCTGAATCTGGTAACCCGCACTGATTAATGCCTCGCTGTCCCGGGCAAGCGTCGCCGGGTTACAGGAAACATAGACCACACGCTTCGGCGCGAGTTTAATAATATGTGCCATTACGCCCGGAGCACCGGCACGTGCCGGGTCGAGCAAAATTTTATCAAAGCCCTGCTTCGCCCACGGCTGTTGAGTCACATCTTCCTCAAGGTTTTGATGAAAAAATGTCACATTTTGCAAGCCATTCTGTAGGGCGTTTTCCTGTCCTTTGGCGACCAGCGCCTCAACGCCTTCCACACCCACCACGTTTGCCGCTTTCTGCGCCAGGGGCAGCGTGAAATTACCCATACCGCAGAAGAGATCGAGCACCCGGTCGGTCGGCTGGATATCCAGCCAGTCCAGCGCTTTTTCAATCATCTGCTGATTCACGCCGTCATTGACCTGGATAAAATCCCGCGGGCTGAACGTTAAGCGTAGCCCGTTTGACGCATACCAGGGAGCCTCTCCCGTAACCTGCTCAAGTATCTCGCTTTGTGGTGCCAGGAAAAGCGCAAGCTTGTGGGAATGCGAAAAGCGTTCCAGTTTTTCGCGATCTTTTTCAGACAGCGGCGCAGTATGGCGCAGCACCATCAGCGGGCCGTTGTTAGCCAGAACCAGTTCCACATGTCCGAGATGGCGAACCCCTTCGAGCCTGGACAGACACTGGTGCACATCAGGGAGCAATGCCTCAAGTTGGGGCACCAAAACAGGGCACTGCTTTATATCCACGATATCGCTGGCGCTGGCTTTACGAAATCCCATCTCCAGCCGCTCGGTTTTTGGCTGATAACTCAGGCTCAGGCGCGCGCGCCGACGGTAGCCCCATGGCTGCCCGGCGATAATCTCGTTAACCTCGTGCTTAAGCTGACGCGCCAGCGCGCTGCTTTTACTTTTTTGCTGTAAAACTACGCTGGCATGCTGTTGCTGGCAGCCCCCGCAGACGCCAAAATGGGGGCAGCGAGGCACTTCGCGTTCCGGGCTATCGCTCAGTCGGCGCTTTACCTGGCCGCGCGCGTACTGGCGTTTATCTTCCGTCAGCGTAATTTCTGCTCGTTCTGATGGCAGCAAACCTGTTATAAACAGTGTCTTACCATTGTGCCGCGCCACCCCCTGACCAAAGGGATCGAGGTCCGTGGCTTCAACAGTTATGATCTGACGCGTCGTCACGCGTCGCTTTGCAGAGTAGAATTGCGCCATCGCTGAGATTTTTCTCACATATAAACATAATTGTCCTAATTGTCCCATAACGGAACGCCATGACCAACTACAGCCTGCGTGCACGCATGATGATTTTGATCCTCGCCCCCACCGTATTGATCGGTTTGCTGCTGAGTATCTTCTTTGTGGTGCATCGCTATAACGATTTGCAGCGACAGCTGGAAGACGCCGGAGCCAGCATTATCGAACCGCTGGCGGTCTCCAGCGAGTACGGGATGAACCTGCAAAACCGGGAATCCATTGGTCAGTTAATTAGCGTCCTGCATCGTCGTCACTCGGACATCGTGCGGGCTATCTCCGTTTATGATGAAAACAACCGTCTGTTTGTTACCTCGAATTTTCACCTTGACCCGACGTCCCTGAAAATTCCTGACGGCACGCCGTTCCCGCGCCATCTCACCGTATTGCGGCGAGGGGATATTATGATCCTGCGCACGCCAATCATCTCCGAAAGCTATTCTCCTGATGAATCCGCTCAGTCTGAAGCCAAATCCAGCAACAACATGCTGGGATATGTGGCGCTGGAGTTGGATCTCAAGTCAGTCCGACTGCAGCAGTACAAAGAAATATTTATCTCCGGCGTGATGATGCTCTTCTGTATCGGCATTGCGCTGATTTTCGGCTGGCGACTGATGCGCGATGTGACGGGGCCGATTCGAAACATGGTCAACACCGTTGACCGTATCCGTCGCGGCCAACTCGACAGCCGCGTAGAAGGGTTTATGTTGGGCGAGCTGGATATGCTGAAAAACGGCATCAACTCAATGGCGATGTCGCTGGCGGCGTATCATGAAGAGATGCAGCACAACGTTGACCAGGCCACCTCCGACCTGCGCGAAACGCTGGAGCAAATGGAGATTCAGAACGTCGAGCTGGATCTGGCGAAAAAACGCGCCCAGGAAGCCGCGCGCATTAAATCCGAATTCCTTGCCAATATGTCACACGAGCTGAGAACCCCGCTGAACGGCGTGATCGGCTTTACCCGTCTGACGCTGAAAAGCGAGCTTAACCCCACCCAGCGCGACCACCTGCACACTATCGAACGTTCGGCCAACAACCTGCTGGCGATCATTAACGACGTGCTGGACTTCTCGAAGCTGGAGGCAGGCAAGCTGATCCTCGAGAGTATTCCGTTCCCGCTGCGCGGCACGCTGGATGAAGTTGTGACGCTGCTTGCGCATTCGTCACACGATAAGGGGCTGGAGCTGACGCTCAATATCAAAAACGACGTGCCGGATAACGTCATTGGTGACCCGCTGCGTCTGCAGCAGGTCATCACCAATCTGGTGGGTAACGCGATCAAGTTTACCGAGAGCGGCAATATCGACATTCTTGTCGAAAAACGGGCGCTCAGTAATAACAAGGTACAGATTGAGGTGCAGATCCGCGATACCGGTATCGGCATACCGGAGCGCGATCAGTCGCGTCTGTTCCAGGCATTCCGTCAGGCGGATGCCAGTATTTCCCGCCGCCACGGGGGAACCGGCCTGGGGCTGGTGATCACCCAAAAACTGGTAAAAGAGATGGGCGGCGATATCTCCTTCCACAGCCAGCCTAACCGGGGTTCGACCTTCTGGTTCCATATCAATCTCGATCTCAACCCGAACGTCATGACCGATGGGCCAGTGACCGACTGCCTGAAAGGGATGCGTCTGGCCTACGTTGAGCCAAATGCCGCAGCGGCACAGTGCACGCTGGACGTGTTAAGCACCACGCCGCTGGAGGTTGTCTACAGTCCGACCTTCTCTGCGCTTGCCGTTGAGCACTACGATATCCTGCTGATGGGGATCCCGGTCACCTTTACGGGCGAACTGACCATGCAGCAGGAGCGCCTGGCGAAAGCGGCATCAATGACCGATTACCTGCTGCTGGCCCTGCCTTGCCATGCACAAATTAACGCCGAAGAGCTGAAAAACGACGGGGCCGCCGCCTGCCTGCTCAAACCGCTCACGGCCACACGCCTGCTGCCAGCGCTCACTGAATACTGTCGTCTGAGCCAGCACGCGCTGCCGCTCGTCAGCGACGAGCAAAAGCTGCCGATGAGCGTGATGGCGGTGGACGATAACCCGGCAAACCTGAAGCTGATTGGCGTGCTGCTGGAGGATCAGGTTCAGCACGTGGAACTGTGTACCAGCGGTGCGCAGGCAGTGGAACAGGCTAAACAGATGCAGTTCGATTTGATTCTGATGGATATTCAGATGCCGGGTATGGACGGTATTCGCGCCTGCGAGCTTATCCGCCAGCTCCCGCATCAGCAGCAAACGCCGGTGATTGCGGTGACCGCGCACGCCATGGCCGGACAGAAAGAAAAATTGCTGAGCGCCGGGATGAATGATTATCTGGCCAAGCCTATCGACGAAGAGAAACTGCATAGCCTGCTGGTGCGCTACAAACCGGGGCATATTGGCGGGACGTACACGGTTGCAACAGAATCGCCGGAGATTAGCGTCAATCAGAATGCCACCTTCGACTGGTCGCTGGCGCTGCGCCAGGCGGCAGGGAAAACCGATTTAGCCCGCGACATGTTGCAGATGCTGGTCGACTTCCTTCCGGAAATCCGTAATAAAGTTGAAGAACAGCTGGTGGGAGAAAACCCTGAAGAACTGCTGGAAGCCATCCACAAGCTGCACGGCAGCTGCGGCTACAGCGGGGTGCCGCGGTTGAAGAACCTTTGTCAGTTGCTGGAGCAACAGTTACGCGCCGGTACGCCAGAATCCGAGCTTGAACCCGAGTTTCTGGAGCTGCTGGATGAAATGGATAACGTGACGCGGGAAGCGATGAAGGTGTTGGGGAGCTGATAGAAAAGCCCGGTGGCGCTACGCTTACCGGGCCTACAATTGCGGGTGCGGCCTGATGCCCTCACTCCGCCCTCTCCCTGTGGGAGAGGGAGAACTACATTCCCTGCCCCACTTTCAGCGCCGCCGCGATATTCCTTGCGGCCATCCTGACATTCTCGCTGGCATTTTCCAGCGCATCCTCCAGTGAACAGATGGTGTAAATCACGCTAAACACGGCGTCAATACCGTGCTTATGCACCACACCGACATCCGCCGTCAGGCTGCCCGCAATCCCGATAACCGGTTTGTTAAAGCGTTTTGCGACTTTCGCCACGCCAACGGGCACTTTTCCGTGGATTGTCTGACTGTCGATGCGGCCTTCACCGGTGATCACTAAGTCAGCATCGGCGACCTGATCCGCGAGATGCAAGGCATCGGTGACGATCTCAATCCCCTGACGCAGCTGAGCGCCGCAAAAGGCATATAACGCGGCCCCCATCCCGCCCGCCGCACCGCCGCCGGACAGGTTCAGAACGTCGATATCCAGATCGCGGGCGATAACCTGCGCATAATGGGCAAGCGCGTTGTCCAGAGTGACAATCATCTCTGGCGTCGCCCCCTTCTGCGGGCCAAACACCGCAGTGGCTCCCTCCTCCCCCGTTAACGGGTTGGTGACATCGCAGGCAACCTCAATCCGGCACGCTTTCAGCCGTTTATCGAGACCGGTAAGGTCAATATGTGCCAGCGTGGCAAGTTCGCCACCCCCAAGTCCGACAGGCTTCTGAGCGGCATCCAGCAATTTCGCGCCCAGCGCCTGGACCATGCCCGCACCGCCGTCGTTGGTGGCACTGCCGCCAATGCCGATAATGATATGCTTAACGCCCGCGTCCAGCGCATGACGGATGAGCTCGCCGGTTCCCCACGAGGTCGTTTTCAGCGGGTTGCGCTGCGAAGGTGGCACAAGCTCCAGACCGCTCGCCGCCGCCATTTCAATAAACGCACTTTGATCGTCACCGGATAACCCGTAGAACCCTTCGACAGGCTCCCCCAGCGGACCTGTCACCGGGACATGAATGATTCGCCCCTGAGTGGCCGCAACCATCGCCTCAACGGTGCCTTCGCCCCCATCGGCAACCGGTAATTTTACGTAGTTAGCCGAGGGAAAAATCTCGCGAAAGCCGCGTTCTATCGCTGTCGCTACCTCAAGAGCACTCAAACTTTCCTTATACGAGTCCGGTGCGATAACAATTTTCATAAGCCATCCTTACGCATAGTCATTACGTTAAGCATACACCACGTAAACGACCGCCCATGGGAGCGGTCCCAATGCGTTTATCGTACCATGCACGGACGTTTATTGTCGAATGTCCAGTCCGGGATCAAATACTGCATGGCTATCGCATCGTCGCGCGCGCCCAGACCGTGTTTCAGGTACAGTTCGTGGGCTTTCATCACCTGGTCCATATCCAGCTCAACGCCCAGACCCGGCGTGGTTGGCACCTGCACCATGCCGCCTTTGATTTCAAACGGCTGCTTAGTAAGACGCTGATTGCCCTCCTGCCAGATCCAGTGGGTATCTATGGCGGTGATCGCGCCCGGCGCGGCAGCGGCAACGTGAGTGAACATTGCCAGCGACACGTCGAAGTGATTGTTGGAGTGCGAGCCCCAGGTCAGGCCGAACTCGTGGCACATCTGCGCCACGCGAACTGAACCCTGCATCGTCCAGAAGTGCGGGTCCGCCAGAGGAATATCGACGGACTGAAGGGATAAGGTATGCCCCATCTGGCGCCAGTCGGTGGCAATCATATTGGTTGCCGTTGGCAAACCGGTGGCGCGGCGAAACTCGGCCATCACCTCGCGCCCGGAGAAGCCCTGCTCGGCCCCACACGGATCTTCCGCGTAGGCCAGCACGCCTTTAAGCTGCTTACCGATTTTAATCGCTTCATCAAGCGACCATGCGCCGTTCGGATCCAGCGTGACGCGCGCCTGCGGGAAACGTTTTGCCAGCGCGGTAATGGCCTCCGCCTCTTCTTCCCCTGCCAGTACGCCGCCCTTCAGTTTGAAGTCGTTGAAGCCATATTTTTCGTAAGCGGCTTCGGCCAAACGCACCACCGCGTCAGGCGTCATCGCTTCATCGTGGCGAACACGGTACCAGTCGCAGTGCTCATCCGGCTGGCTCTGGTACGGCAGCGGCGTCAGCTTACGGTTGCCGACAAAGAACAGATAGCCCAGCATTTCCACTTCGGTGCGCTGCTGACCCTCGCCCAGCAGGGACGCAACGTTCACGCCAAGATGCTGACCAAGCAGATCCAACATTGCCGCCTCAATACCGGTGACCACGTGGATAGTCGTACGCAGGTCGAAGGTTTGCAGCCCGCGCCCGTCCGCATCGCGGTCCGCAAAGGTGCTACGCACGCTATTGAGAACATTTTTGTATTCGCCGAGGGTTTTCCCCACCACCAGCGGAATGGCGTCCTCCAGCGTTTTGCGGATCTTTTCCCCGCCCGGAATTTCGCCCACGCCCGTATGGCCGGAATTGTCTTTGATAATCACGATATTGCGGGTAAAGAACGGCGCATGTGCGCCGCTCAAATTCATCAGCATGCTGTCATGGCCCGCAACCGGAACGATCTGCATGGAAGTGACTACAGGGGTAGAAAATGTGCTCATAGTTCAATCCTTTTATCAGTGACGTCCAAAAACAGGGCGCTTACGGTCAAATGTCCAGCCGGGGATCAGGTACTGCATCGGGCCCGCGTCGTTACGCGCGCCGCCTGGCAACCTCTTATACGCCTCGTGCGCTTTGTGGATCTGATCCCAGTCAAGCTCCACGCCCAGGCCCGGCGCATCCGGTACGGCAATGCTGCCGTTTTTGATCTCCAGCGGATTTTTCGTCAGGCGGGCTTCCCCTTCCTGCCAAATCCAGTGGGTGTCGATGGCGGTCGGGTTACCCGGTGCCGCCGCGCCAACGTGGGTAAACATCGCCAGCGAAATGTCGAAATGGTTGTTGGAGTGACAGCCCCAGGTCAGCCCCCAGTCGTCGCACAGCTGCGCCACGCGCACCGCACCGGACAGCGTCCAGAAGTGCGGGTCAGCCAGCGGAATATCCACCGAATTGAGCATGACCGCATGGCCCATTTCACGCCAGTTGGTGGCGATCATGTTGGTGGCAACCGGCAGCCCGGTGGCGCGGCGGAATTCGGCCATCACTTCACGACCAGAGAAACCCTGCTCGGCACCGCACGGATCTTCCGCGTAGGTCAGTACATCGCCCAGACCTTTACACAGCGAGATGGCTTCATCCAGCAACCATGCGCCGTTCGGATCCACGGTGATCCGCGCATCGGGGAAACGCTTTTTCAGCGCGCGGGCAGTTTCAATTTCCTGCTCGCCGGGCAGTACACCGCCTTTCAGTTTGAAATCCTTAAAGCCGTAGCGGTCCTGTGCGGCTTCCGCCAGACGCACCACCGCCTCGCCGGTGAGCGCCTCCTGATGGCGCAGGTGATACCACTCATGGTTGCCCGGCGAACGGTCCAGATAAGGCAGATCGGTTTTATTACGGTCGCCTACGTAGAACAGGTAGCCCAGCACCGTTACCGCATCGCGCTGTTTGCCTGGGCCCAGCAGTTCGCAGACCGGGACATTCAGCGCCTTACCGAGCAAATCGAGCAGAGCGGCTTCCAGCGCGGCAACCGCGTTGACGCGCAGTTCAAACGTCCAGGCACCTTTTCCGAAGGTATCAAAGTCAGCAGACTGGTTTCCCTTATGCACCCGCTGAACCACTTTGTTGAGACGGGCCACCTCCTGACCCACCACCTGTGGAATGGCATCAACCAGCGTCTGGTAAATCACCTCTCCGCCCGGCGCTTCGCCAACGCCGGTATTCCCCGCGCTGTCGGTCAGTACCACGATATTGCGGGTAAACCAGGCGTTATGCGCGCCGCCAATATTGAGCAGCATGCTGTCCTGTCCAGCCACCGGGATGACCTTCATCTCAGTGACGACAGGGCTTGATTGCGTTGTCATCATCCACGCTCCCCTACAGGTTTAAGTTCGACGCGTTTGATATCGCCGACCAGCACCAGGTAACTCAGCACCGCCACCAGCGCATGCACCCCTACGTAAATCAGCGCACCGTTAAAGGAGCCGGTGGTGCCGACGATGTAGCCGATAGCGATTGGCGTAACAATCCCCGAAATATTGCCGAACATGTTGAACAGACCGCCGCTCAGGCCGCTGATCTCCTTCGGTGCCGTGTCCGCCATCACCGCCCAGCCCAGCGCGCCAATGCCTTTGCCGAAGAAGGCCATCGCCATAAAGCCGATAATCATCCACTCAGCACTCACGTAGTTACAGAACACCATGGTCATGGAGAGCAGCATCCCGAGCACGATAGGCGTTTTACGCGCGATATTGAGAGAGCCGGTGCGGCGCATCAGCCAGTCGGAAATCACCCCGCCGAGCACGCCGCCCACGAAGCCGCAGATGGCCGGGATCGAGGCAACAAACCCCGCCTTCAGAATCGACATGCCGCGCGCCTGCACCAGATAAACCGGGAACCAGGTGATGAAGAAGTAGGTTAAGGCGTTGATGCAGTACTGGCCCAGATAGATACCGATCATCATGCGCGAGCCGACGAGCTGCTTGATCTGCGCCCATTTCTGGCTGAACGGGACTTTTGCTTTTGCGGATTTCTGATCCATGTTGATCAGCGCTCCGCCTTCCGCGATGTACTCCAGCTCCTTCTTGTTCACGCCCGGGTGTTGATTGGGTTCATGGATCACTTTCAGCCAGATAAAGCTGATGACGATCCCAAGCCCACCCATGAAGAAGAAGACGTGTGACCAGCCCACCTCATGCGTCAGCCAGCCCATGATTGGCGCGAAGATCACCGTGGCGAAGTATTGTGCGGAGTTGAAAATCGCGACCGCGGTTCCCCTCTCCTGTGCCGGGAACCAGGCTGCGACAATGCGGCTGTTCCCCGGGAAGGAAGGCGCTTCCGCTAAGCCAACCAGGAAGCGCAGCGTGAAGAGTGCCACGATAATGCCGAAGCCGCTGAAGATATCGACGAAACCCTGCAGCAGGGTAAACATCGACCAGATAAAGATGGACCAGAAATAGACCCGTTTTGAGCCAAAGCGGTCAAGCAGCCAGCCGCCAGGAATTTGGCCGATGACATAGGCCCATGAAAACGCCGAGAAAACATAACCCATGCCGACCGGATCAAGTCCGATATCTTTTGCCATCTCAGAACCAGCAATCGACAGCGTGGCGCGGTCACCGTAGTTGAAGGATGTGACGATAAACAGCATCACCACTATCCAGTAACGAGCGTTAGTGCGCTTCTCTGCGCTGCTCGCCGCCTGGCTTAATGAACTCATAGTTGCACTCCTGAATCATAGCTTTCGCCTGGTTCATTCTGTACAGCACCTGTAGGGTAATCAGAATGAGAGATAAGTGTTCGGCAGTTTTGGTACGGCTGAAGGCCGTTTTATGGTGAAGCGCTGCCTTATTGGGTAACTGACGGGAAAAGTATATGAACGAGTGGCGCTCTTCCTCACCGTGCATCGACACAACATTGAAGGGGGAGTAAGACGTGGTTTGGGGCATAAGCCCAAAGCAGTGGAAGATGGTTCACGGAAATGAGGTTTTCGTGCGGCTTTGTTGCCGGGTGGCGGCTTCGCCTGACCCGGCCTACAAACGACAAAACTAGTTAAGCAGCGTTGCCCAGTGCTCAACCCACGGGTTTGATTCGCTTTCTGGCTCCGGGTGTTCGCCTGCGTCAATCAGCAGCATCTCGCCGACGCGCTGGGCGCTCTGCTCCTGCAAAAGGGCATCGAACTGTTTACCGCCGCCGCAGAAGTTGGCGTAAGAGCTGTCGCCCAGGGCAATGATGCCGTAGTGCACGTTCGGCTGATAGCCAAGCCGGTCTTTAATGCCCTGGAACAGCGGCACGATGCTGTCCGGCAGATCGCCCTGCCCGGTCGTGGAGGTCACCACCAGAATGTATTTATCTTGATACTTTTCCCAGTCTGCCAGTTCCGGGTCTTCATAGACCGTGGCTTTATGGCCCTGGCTGGCGAGTATTGCCTCTGCTTCTTCCGCGACCAGCAGCGAGTTGCCGTACATTGTGCCGACAAAAATGCCTACTTCAGCCATGCTTTGCTCCCTTAATTATTGCGCTTGCTGTTCATCCTGAACGTTGCCTGATACAAACTCAACCCTTTCATTTTCGGGGAGTTGCCCCAGCCAGCCAAATTGTGACAGCGCCTGCATCCAGACGTCGTCCAGCCCCGCGCGGATAGTCAGCGGTTCGCCGGTGAACGGGTGCGTCAGGCTCAGCTCGCTGGCGTGCAGCATCAGGCGATGGCAGCCAAAATGCTCGGCCGCGCTGCGGTTCTGGCGCAAATCACCGTGCTTGCTGTCGCCAATAATCGGGTGGCGCAGATGCGCAAGGTGGCGGCGAAGCTGATGCTTGCGCCCGGTTTTAGGCAAAAGCTCAACCAGGCTGTAGCGTGTGGTCGGAAACTTACTGGTCGCCACCGGCATTTCGGTCGTCGCCATGCCGCGATAATCCGTCACCGCTGGCTGCGGACCTTTATCATCACGGGCAAATTTATCGGCGATTTTATCCAGTTCCTCCACCAGCGGATAATCGAGCGTGGCGGCTTCCGTCAGCCAGCCGCGCACAATCGCGTGGTAGCGCTTTTGCATCTGATGCTGTTCAAACTGCTGCGAAAGCAGACGTCCCGCCTCGCTGGAAAGCCCCATCAGCAGTACGCCGGAGGTTGGACGGTCCAGACGATGGGCGGTAAATACATGCTGACCAATCTGGTCGCGAACGGTCTGCATCACCACCACTTTTTCATCGCGATCGAGCCAGCTGCGGTGCACCAGCCAGCCTGACGGCTTGTTGACTGCCACCAGCCACTCATCCTGATAGAGGATCTCAAGCGTCATGCATCGTCACCGGCAAAGAGCGCATCCAGGCGTTCTAATTCAACCAGCATAACCTCGCGGGCGGGATGGGTCGCTTCCAGCGCCATTTCATAATAGGGAGAGACGGCAAATGCCTGCGGCAGCGGATGGCCACCGTCCAGCAGAGCGTGCATGCGCGGAATCAATACCCATTGCAGCCACTCAACGGGAGCCAGCTTATCCAGGCAGAATGGCTGGGTACTTGCGAATGCTTCTGGCTGCGGCGCGATCTCCTGCCACAGCTGATGTTGGCGCAAGAGTGCTTCGATGGCGTGCAACTGGGCACGAACGCTATCGTGTTGCGTCATAGTCACCTCAACTGAAAAACTGAACGGCGCGCAGCATAGCATTGCAGAACGCAGAAATAAAAAAAGGGAGCACTGTAAAAACAGTGCTCCCGGTTCGTTCCGCAGCATTCCAGCTACAATTCGTGCTCCCTGCTCATCCGTGACAACTTTTCCTGAAGCCCGAAGGCCCGGTCATCCGTCTACCTTTCGCATCCTGCTCACATCATCCTGACGTGATTGTTTCATCCTGAAACTCCTGGCCGTCCAGACCCACCGACCATCCTGACCGGCTCTCGTTCTCCTTCCTGGAGGTGTCCTTTACGCATCCTGCGCGATCCACTTTGCTTCATCCTGAAGCCTTCCTGCAGCGCCATCCTGACGAGTCCTGAGTAAGAAACGCCATCATCCTGATGTTCGTTTCTCGTGTCGGCTTCCTGTCGACGGAGATAGAATCCGCTATTCCGCTTCGTCTTACAACCCACCCCGTGAGCGCTGTAAGACGTCAGAAATCCCTAAAAACGATGCAATGAACAAGTAATCCATTGAAAAACAGCGTAATATTAATCTTAATTAAATGAGGTAATACTGAATGATCCAGCGATCTCTCACAAACCTTGTAAGAGATCTCTCACACGCGCCGTAGCATCATGGATTACAGAAGTGGCTCAAGTTGGGTGAGGAAATCCGCAAGAGAGGGGGCGAGAGTCTCGCGATTGCGGGTACCGATCGTCTCTTTAAACACTTCACCGGACAGGTTGCAGACGGAGATAACATCCAGTTCGCTGTCCAGCGTGGCAATAAAGAGCGTCGGAGAAAGCTTAAGGCGCTTTTGCGTGACCAGGTGACCAATCAGGTTTTCCTGTACACGCTGCAGATCGTCTTCGCTCCAGGTCTGCAACAGCGTCAGCGTAATATCAGCAAAGCGCGCAGGCATATCCCCTGCAAACTGCGCGGTATAAAACGCGTGAACCGCTGGTTGTACCACAATGTCCATTGCCCGTTCAACCGCATTTACATTTTGCTCGCCTGTAAAGGGTTTCGGCTGCCAGATAACGTAATCGTCGAGCGAAGAGATAATGCACGGCGAGGGTACGCCATATAAATCAGCGCTTTGCGGCCACGTCCCCTGTTTTTCATGCCATGCATCGCAATAGCGGGTCGTGAAGGTCGTCAGGGCATTTGCAGTTTCGATATCCACCGATTTCTCTCTTCTTGTAAGACAGGATAAACTCAGGCCATAAGTGTACCTGTAAAGTGGCTATGAAACATGTCTTACGAAAATCATCAGGCGTTAACTGGCTTAACGCTGGGTAAATCGACCGATTACCGCGACACCTACGATGCAAGCCTTCTGCAGGGCGTGCCCCGCAGCCTGAACCGCGACCCGCTTGGGTTACACGCGGACGCACTGCCGTTTGTCGGCGGCGACATCTGGACGCTGTACGAACTCTCCTGGCTTAACGCGCGCGGGCTGCCGCAGGTGGCCGTCGGCCATGTGGAGCTGGATTACGCCAGCGTTAACCTTGTCGAGTCGAAAAGCTTCAAGCTTTATCTCAACAGTTTTAACCAGACAACATTCAACAGTTGGGAAGACGTCCAGGCTACGCTGGAGCGGGATTTACGCGCCTGTGCGCAAGGAAACGTTGCCGTATCGCTGTATCGCCTGAATGAGCTGGAAGGGCAGCCTATCGCCCACTTTAACGGTGCCTGCATTGACGATCAGGACATTGACGTTGAAAGCTATGAGTTCAGTACCGACTACCTCGAAAACGCGGCAAGCGGAAAGGTGGTTGAAGAGACGCTGGTGAGCCATCTGCTGAAGTCCAACTGTCTGATCACCCACCAGCCAGACTGGGGCTCGGTGCAGATCCAGTATCGCGGGCCGAAAATCGACCGGGAAAAATTGCTGCGCTACCTGGTGTCGTTCCGCCATCACAACGAATTCCACGAGCAGTGCGTGGAGCGCATCTTTAACGACATTATGCGTTTCTGCCAGCCAGAAAAGCTGAGCGTTTATGCGCGCTACACCCGCCGTGGTGGACTGGACATCAACCCGTGGCGTACCAATACCGATTTTGTGCCTGCAACGGGCCGTCTGGTGCGTCAATAATATAAATATTTTCACAATATGCGCGGTATCTTCCGCGCTTTAGGTTGTGAAACGTCACGCGCCAGGGCTATTGTAATCAACAGGGAAAGACGATAATCGTCCCGTAAGGAGCTCACTTGATTACACATATTAGCCCGCTTGGCTCAATGGATATGTTGTCGCAGCTGGAAGTGGACATGCTTAAACGCACGGCCAGTAGCGATCTCTATCAACTGTTTCGTAACTGTTCACTTGCCGTACTGAACTCCGGAAGCCTGACCGACAACAGTAAAGAGCTGCTGTCTCGCTTCGAAAGCTTTGATATCAACGTGCTGCGCCGCGAGCGTGGCGTGAAGCTTGAAGTCATCAATCCGCCGGAAGACGCCTTTGTCGACGGGCGCATTATTCGCTCTCTGCAGGCCAACCTGTTTGCCGTGCTGCGCGACATTCTGTTCGTTAACGGGCAGATCCACAACGCTGGCCGTTTCCAGCATCTCGACCTGGAAAGCTCGGTCCATATCACCAACCTGGTGTTCTCGATTCTGCGTAACGCCCGTGCCCTGCACGTGGGCGAAGCACCGAACATGGTCGTCTGCTGGGGCGGTCACTCCATTAACGAGACCGAATACCTGTATGCGCGTCGGGTGGGCACCCAGCTTGGCCTGCGCGAACTGAATATCTGTACCGGCTGTGGTCCGGGCGCGATGGAAGCGCCAATGAAAGGTGCCGCAGTGGGACACGCGCAGCAGCGCTATAAAGAAGGACGTTTTATCGGTATGACCGAGCCGTCCATCATCGCGGCTGAGCCGCCTAACCCATTGGTTAACGAACTGATTATCATGCCAGATATCGAGAAACGTCTTGAGGCGTTTGTCCGTATCGCTCACGGCATTATCATCTTCCCGGGCGGCGTGGGCACGGCGGAAGAGCTGCTTTATCTGCTGGGTATTCTGATGAACCCGGCCAACAAAGATCAGGTTCTGCCGCTGATCCTGACCGGGCCGAAAGAGAGCGCAGACTACTTCCGCGTACTGGACGAATTTATCGTGCATACGTTGGGTGAAGCCGCGCGTCGTCACTATCGCATCATCATTGACGATGCCGCAGAAGTGGCTCGCCAGATGAAGAAAGCAATGCCACTGGTGAAAGAGAACCGTCGTGATACCGGGGATGCTTACAGCTTTAACTGGTCAATCCGCATCGCGCCGGATCTGCAGATCCCGTTTGAACCTTCGCATGAAAATATGGCGAACCTGAAGCTCTATCCCGATCAGCCAGTGGAAGTGCTGGCCGCCGATCTGCGCCGCGCCTTCTCCGGCATTGTGGCGGGTAACGTGAAAGAGGTGGGGATCCGCGCCATTGAAGAATTTGGGCCGTATAAGATCCACGGTGACCCGGAGATGATGCGTCGCATGGATGACATGCTGCAGGGCTTTGTCGCACAGCACCGCATGAAGCTGCCGGGCTCGGCCTATATTCCTTGCTACGAAATCATCAAATAAGATTTCAACCTGCGCTTTTAAAGCCGGATCCTGTTCATCAGGGTCCGGCTTTTTTATTACTGATGCAATTCATAGGCATCATTTATGTTATTTATATCTTTCCCCTGCACGCAAACGATTACCTCGTTTTCGTAACCGTAAAATATCAGCCTTAATCAAAATTACCTGCCAGAAAATCCTAAAAACCCATTTCTTTACAGCGTAACCCTCCTAACTCGCAGGCCAGCCTTTCAAGCTACATGTCGTTAATGGTAGCCTTCGCGCCCGTAAATTCTCTTTGACGTTTTTTTGACAGATAAATGGTCTAAACATGCCCACATAGAGAGTGGATTATTGCAATTGGGATCAGGATCACTGAAGGATTCATAACGAAAATGTATCTTTCCGCCCGCCAATAGTTACGGGTGAAAATTATTAAAAAACCGTCACTGAACGAATTTCATATTACCGTCAGGCACTTTTTCATCGGATTTGACTAAAAACCTGACAATTTGCTTCCTCCAGGAGATACAGATGGAAACCACTCAAACCAGCACCGTTGCTTCGATTGATTCCCGAAGTGGTTGGCGCAAAACGGATACCATGTGGATGCTTGGCCTTTACGGCACAGCAATCGGCGCTGGTGTACTGTTCCTTCCTATCAACGCAGGCGTCGGCGGTCTGATCCCGCTGATCATCATGGCTATCATCGCTTTCCCGATGACCTTCTTTGCACACCGCGGCCTGACCCGCTTCGTGCTGTCCGGTAAAAACCCGGGCGAAGACATCACTGAAGTGGTTGAAGAGCACTTTGGCGTCGGCGCAGGTAAACTGATTACCCTGCTCTACTTCTTCGCGATTTACCCAATTCTGCTGGTTTACAGCGTGGCGATCACTAACACCGTTGAAAGCTTCATGACGCACCAGCTGCAGATGACGCCGCCACCGCGCGCCATTCTGTCTCTGATCCTGATCGTCGGCATGATGACCATCGTGCGTTTCGGTGAGCAGATGATTGTGAAAGCAATGAGCGTACTGGTCTTCCCGTTCGTTATTGCTCTGATGGTACTGGCCTGCTACCTGATCCCGCAGTGGAACGGTGCCGCGCTGGAAACCCTGTCCCTGAGCAGCGCATCCGCAACCGGTAACGGCCTGCTGATGACCCTGTGGCTGGCCATTCCGGTCATGGTGTTCTCCTTCAACCACTCGCCAATCATCTCCTCCTTTGCAGTAGCGAAGCGCGAAGAGTACGGCAATGGCGCAGAGAAGAAGTGCTCCAGCATCCTGGCTCGCGCTCACGTGATGATGGTACTGACCGTGATGTTCTTCGTCTTCAGCTGCGTACTGAGCCTCTCCCCGGTGGATCTGGCGGCAGCGAAAGAGCAGAACATCTCTATTCTGTCTTACCTGGCGAACCACTTTAACGCACCGGTCATTGCCTGGATGGCGCCAATCATCGCGATTATCGCTATCACCAAATCCTTCCTGGGCCACTACCTGGGCGCGCGTGAAGGCTTCAACGGTATGGTGATTAAATCTCTGCGCGGTAAAGGCAAGAGCATTGAAATCAACAAGCTGAACAAAATCACTGCACTGTTCATGCTGCTCACCACCTGGGCGGTAGCGACCCTGAACCCAAGCATCCTGGGCATGATTGAAACCCTGGGCGGCCCGGTCATCGCGATGATTCTGTTCCTTATGCCGATGTACGCGATTCAGAAAGTCCCTGCGATGCGTAAATACAGCGGCCATATCAGCAACGTATTCGTTGTGATTATGGGCCTGATTGCCATCTCCGCCATTTTCTACTCGCTGTTCAGCTAATACCTCCTGCGCCGTCTTCGGGCGGCGCACTCCTCCCCTCTGACTGATAGCAATGGACGCATCATGATTAGCGTATTCGATATTTTCAAAATCGGTATTGGTCCTTCCAGCTCTCACACCGTCGGACCAATGAAAGCCGGTAAACAATTCACGGATGACTTGATTGCACGCGGCATCTTGCACGACATCACCCGCGTGGTCGTCGATGTATACGGTTCCCTTTCCCTGACCGGTAAAGGCCACCATACCGATATCGCCATTATCATGGGCCTGGCGGGTAACCTGCCGGATACCGTTGATATTGACGCGATCCCTAGCTTCATCCAGGACGTAAACACCCACGGTCGCCTGCTGCTGGCAAACGGCGAGCATGAAGTTGAATTCCCGGTTGACCACTGCATGAATTTCCATGCGGACAACCTGTCGCTGCACGAAAACGGCATGCGCATTACCGCGCTGGCGGGCGACAAAGCGGTATACAGCCAGACGTATTACTCTATCGGCGGCGGTTTTATTGTCGACGAAGACCACTTTGGTCAAACCAACACTTCCGCTGTTGACGTGCCTTATCCGTACAAAAACGCGGCGGATTTGCAGCGTCACTGCCAGGAGACAGGCCTGTCCCTTTCCGGCCTGATGATGAAAAACGAACTGGCGCTGCACAGCAAAGAAGAGCTGGAACAACACTTTGCAAACGTCTGGGACGTGATGCGCGGCGGTATCGAGCGCGGGATCACCACGGAAGGCGTCCTGCCGGGTAAACTGCGCGTACCGCGCCGTGCAGCAGCGCTGCGCCGTATGCTGGTGAGCACCGACAAAACCACGACTGACCCGATGGCGGTGGTGGACTGGATCAACATGTTCGCGCTGGCGGTAAACGAAGAGAACGCCGCGGGCGGCCGCGTTGTTACCGCACCAACCAACGGTGCGTGCGGTATCGTTCCGGCGGTGCTGGCGTACTACGACAAGTTTATCCGCGAAGTGAACGCAAACTCACTGGCGCGCTATATGCTGGTCACCAGCGCAATTGGCTCACTGTATAAAATGAACGCCTCCATTTCCGGTGCGGAAGTGGGCTGTCAGGGTGAAGTCGGCGTAGCCTGCTCCATGGCGGCGGCGGGTCTGGCTGAACTGCTGGGTGCAAGCCCGGCGCAGGTGTGCATTGCGGCTGAAATCGGCATGGAGCATAACCTGGGGCTGACCTGCGACCCGGTCGCCGGACAGGTGCAGGTACCGTGTATCGAACGTAACGCGATTGCCTCCGTGAAGGCGGTGAACGCGGCACGTATGGCGCTGCGCCGCACCAGCGAACCGCGCGTCTGTCTCGATAAAGTTATCGAAACCATGTACGAAACGGGTAAAGACATGAACGCCAAATACCGCGAGACCTCACGCGGTGGCCTGGCGATGAAGATCGTGACCTGCGATTAAGCCTCTCAGGAAGCCTCGTTTTGCGAGGCTTCTTCCTGTTTTCCCCACCATTCATAGTTTCATGCTGCTGACAGTGTTACCCTTCACGCATTAGATAGAAGGGAGATTATCTGTGGCCGTTCATTTACTTATCGTCGATGCACTCAACCTGATTCGCCGTATCCATGCGGTACAGGGCACGCCCTGTAAGGACACTTGCCTGCACGCGCTGGAACAGCTTATCCGCCACAGTGAACCCACCCACGCGGTCGCGGTATTTGATGACGAAGCCCGCAACACGGGCTGGCGACACCAGCGTCTGCCCGACTACAAAGCCGGACGCGCACCGATGCCGGACGATCTTCATGCAGAGTTACCCATGATACGCGCGGCATTTGAACAGCGCGGCGTCCCCTGCTGGGGCGCACACGGAAATGAAGCCGACGATCTCGCGGCCACCCTGGCCGTAAAGGTGGCGAGCGCCGGGCATCAGGCCACTATCGTTTCAACTGACAAAGGCTACTGTCAGCTGCTCTCGCCGACTGTCCGCATTCGCGACTATTTTCAAAAACGCTGGCTGGACGCGCCGTTTATTGCCGGTGAGTTCGGCGTCTCGCCTGAGCAACTGCCGGATTACTGGGGGCTGGCAGGCATCAGCAGCTCTAAGGTTCCGGGTGTGGCCGGTATTGGGCCGAAAAGCGCCGCGCAGCTGCTAACGGATTTTCAAAGTCTGGAAGGGATTTACGCCCGTCTGGATGAGGTACCGGAAAAGTGGCGCAAGAAGCTGGAGGCGCATAAAGAGATGGCGTTTATCTGCCGGGAAATCGCAACGCTACAGACGGATTTACAGCTGGACGGGAATTTACAGCAGTTGCGGTTACAACGTTAAAACCACTACACGGTTTTGTAGGCCCGGTAAGCGCAGCGCCACCGGGCAAAACAAAGCACGCACTATCGCTCGTCGCGACGTCCGCCGACCGCAGCCCACCAGCGACGAATATGCACCGTCACTTCTTCACGGTCGTGATACAGCTGACGCGCCTGAATCTCCACGTTAATACCGTGTTCATCCATCTGCTCCTGAATGTACGCCAGATTCTGAGAGACTTCCTCGTAGCGCTTTTTCATCGGCAGCTTAAGGTTGAAGATTGTCTCACGACACCAGCCGTTCACCAGCCAGGAGGCCATCAGCGCGGCCACTTTCGCCGGTTTCTCAACCATATCACACACCATCCAGGAGATGTTGTTGCGGGTTGGACGGTAGCGGAAACCGTCTTCACGCAGCCAGGTGACCTGCCCGGTATCCATCAGGCTTTGCGCCATTGGGCCGTTATCGACAGACGAAACCCACATATTGCGTTTCACCAGTTGATAGGTCCAGCCGCCCGGGCACGCGCCAAGGTCGACGGCGTACATGCCGTTTGCCAGACGCTCATCCCACTCATCCGCCGGGATAAAGACGTGGAACGCCTCTTCCAGCTTGAGCGTGGAACGGCTCGGCGCATCGGACGGGAAGCGCAAACGCGGGATGCCCATAAAGAAGGGCGAGTTGTTGGTGGTATAGGAATAGCCGGTATAGCAGCAGCCAGGGGCGATAAAGAAGATATGCACCACCGGACGCTTCGGCGTTTCGTAGTTCGTCAGCACGCCCGCGTCACGCAGCGCCGCACGCAGCGGCACGGTAAATTTGCGGCAGAACTTCATCAGCTCTTTGCTTTCGTTGGTATCGGCAACCTCAACGCGCAGATCGCCCCCCTTCTCCACCACGCCCTGCAGCATGCCGACAATCGGCGTGATGCGGTCTTCCGGCGGCAGATCTTTCAGCAGCTCGCCCGCGACAAACATCTGACGCGCGAAGATCAGCGAGCTAAACGGCAGCTCACGTGCCAGCTTGTCGGCGTCTTCAGGCTGATAACATTCGAATATCACATAACCCGCGTTCTCTTTTACGCGAGCAAAACCGAAGACTTCGCGCTTCGCGGCTTTATCCGTAATTTCCGCGGCGCACTCTTTCTCAAACCCCGGGCGACAATATAAAACAACCTTATTCATGAACAACGCCCTTGCGTTTCAGACGGATAGCTCCGATAAACATTAATACCCATCCCGCCAGGAAGCTGACGCCGCCGACAGGAGTAACAAACGCCCACAGGCGCAAATGAGAGAGTGCAAGGCAGTACAGGCTACCGCTGAACAGCACGGTACCCAGCGCCATAAACACGCTACTCCAGTAAAACCAGATGCTGATGCGGCGCTGCATTGCCACCGCCAGCCCAAAGATTGCCAGGGTGTGAAACGCCTGATATTCAAGGCCGGTCTGGATCCAGCCCATCTCTACCACCCCTAAAGTTTTGCTTAACACATGCGCGCCAAAAGCACCCAATGCTACAAAAATAAAGCCACTCACCGCGGCAAAAATCAGCATGAATCGGCTGGTCATGTTTCAGTCCTAAAGTGATGCGTGCACAGCACACAAAAGTTATTGTTCATACCTGAAGCGGAATTTTTCTTGCTCGTTTGCCGCTTTAGACAGGATCCACTGTCGGAAGGCGGCTATTTTACCCAGTTCTGCCTGACTGTCATGACAAACCAGATAAAACGCATTCTTGCTGACCAGAACATCATTAAACGGGCAGACCAGACGGCCAGCCTCAATTTCGGACTGTGCCATCACGTTATTCGCCAACGCGACGCCCTGCCCGTGAATAGCAGCCTGTAACACCATCGCGCTGTGGCTAAAAATGGGTCCCTGCTGCACATTTATATGGTTAAGACCTAATTGGCGGGTATAAGTTTGCCAGTCACGGCGAGAAGCATCATGCAAAAGCGTATGTTGCGCCAAATCAGCGGGCGTTTTCAGCGCCTTGTCGCCTGTCAGCAGCAGCGGCGAACAAACAGGCAGCAGATATTCTGCGTATAATTTTTCAACACGCAAGCCCGGCCAGTTGCCGCGGCCATAAAAAATAGCGACATCCACATCGTCAGCCAGTTTGTCTTCCTGACGATCCACGGCCTGGATTCGAACGTCGATTCCCGGATAAGCTGAGTTAAAGCTTGAGAGTCTTGGCACCAGCCACTGAATGGCAAAACTGGGCAATAAACTGACCGTCAGCGCGCCTTTGGCACTCCTGGCCTGCAGTTTCCGCGTGGCTTCCGTCAGTTGGGAAAAAATCTCTTTAATATCCTGAAAATAGCTCTGGCCTTCTTCAGTCAGAAGCAAGGAGCGGTTGCGTCGACGGAACAGCTTAAGCCCCAGAAAATCCTCCAGGGACTTGATTTGATGACTTACTGCGGCCTGAGTCACAAAAAGCTCATCTGCTGCGCGGGTGAAACTCAGGTGACGTGCTGCTGCATCAAAAACACGTAATGCATTAAGAGGTGGCAATCGCTTCGACATGGTTATCTGGCTTAGATGTTAACAGGATTTAACATATAGGAAACAACGTTTAACCTATTAGTTTTTTTTATCTGAGCCATTATAATTTGTCCGTTGAGGAACTACCAGCAAATACCTATAGTGGCGGCACTTCCTGAGCCGGAACGAAAAGTTTTTTGGAATGCGTGTTCTGAAGGGCTTTTGGCTTACGGTTGTGATGTTGTGTTGTTGTGTTTGCAATTGGTCTGCGATTCAGACCACGGTAGCAACGCTACCAATTTTTCACTTCCTGTACATTTACCCTGTCTGTCCATAGTGATTAATGTAGCACCGCCAACTTGCGGTGCTTTTTTTTCGCTTATCTCGCTGTTAATGCTCGATTTCTTTCATCTCTTTCACATCACTGCGATTGATTTGCTGTTTGTTCCCGTTTGCATCTTTGTACGAAATCATCCCAGTATCATTATCGGTAGACGGTTTCCCTTCCGAAACGATAGATCGACCATCGTTGGTATGCATCACGTAGTTATTACCGGAACAAGCGCTCAGGGCAAAAGTAAACACACAGGCTGAGATGATTGCGGCTGTCTTTTTCATGATTATTCTCCTTTAGCAATTAATGCTATTCAAACCTCGATTTATAACAGGCTAAAACATCCACCTAACACTATTTAGCATAACCTGCTTTTTCGAGGTCGCCAGGATATGCAGACAAATCTTATAGATACCAACCTCCTTGCCCTGCCGATGAAATTGCGCGACGATCTCTTTATCGACACGAGGAATTCCATGAACGCTTTCAGTCCTGCGCACTTTCGCGCACAGTTTCCGGCGCTGGCCGATGCCGGTATTTACCTTGATAGCGCTGCCACGGCCCTGAAGCCTCAGGCGGTCATTGAAGCAACGCAGCAATTCTACAGCCTGAGTGCAGGCAATGTGCATCGCAGCCAGTACGCTGAAGCGCAGCATCTTACTGCGCGCTATGAGGCCGCTCGCGATCGGGTCGCACGGCTGATTAATGCCGAAAGCGGGAAAAATATTGTCTGGACGCGCGGCACCACCGAGGCCATCAATATGGTGGCCCAGTGCTACGCACGTCCGCGGCTTCAACCGGGCGATGAAATCATCGTCAGCGAGGCTGAACATCATGCCAACCTGGTGCCGTGGCTGATGGTGGCAGAGCAAACGGGCGCGCGCATTGTGAAGCTCCCGCTGGGTGCCGATTTACTGCCGGACGTGGCGCGTTTACCAGAGCTTACCACCCCCCGCAGCCGGATTCTGGCGCTGGGGCAGATGTCTAACGTTACCGGTGGCTGTCCAGATCTGGCTAATGCCATTGCGTTCGCCCATGCCAGCAATATGGTTGTGATGGTCGACGGTGCGCAGGGCGTGGTGCATTTTCCGGCGGATGTGCAAACGCTGGATATTGATTTCTATGCTTTCTCAGGACATAAGCTCTACGGGCCAACCGGGATCGGAGCGCTGTACGGTAAACCCGACCTGCTGAAACAAATGACGCCGTGGCTCGGCGGTGGAAAGATGATCGCCGAAGTCACCTTCGACGGCTTTAAAACCCAGGAGGTGCCTTACCGTCTGGAAGCCGGTACGCCGAACGTGGCAGGCGTGATTGGCTTAAGCGCAGCGCTTGAGTGGCTGGAAGAAACGGACGTGGCTCAGGCGGAAAACTGGAGCCGGGGTCTGGCTACGCTTGCAGAAGAAGAGCTTAAAAAACGCCCCGGTTTCCGCTCGTTCCGCGTGCAGGATTCCAGCCTGCTCGCCTTTGATTTTGCAGGCGTGCATCACAGTGATATGGTCACGCTGCTGTCGGAATATGGCATCGCCCTGCGCGCCGGACAGCACTGCGCCCAGCCGCTGCTGACGGCGCTTGGCGTTAGCGGTACGCTACGTGCTTCCTTCGCGCCCTATAACACACAAAGCGATGTTGACGCGCTGGTTGCCGCCGTTGACCGCGCCCTTGAATTACTGGTGGATTAATGACTAGCGCTGCTTTAGCCGGGCATCCGTTCGGCACCGCGATCACCGAAGAGACGTTAAAACAGACCTTCGCCCCGCTTACACAGTGGGAAGATAAATATCGTCAGTTGATCCTGCTGGGTAAACAGCTCCCTGCGCTTTCAGACGATCTCAAAGCGCAGGCGAAAGAGATTGCAGGCTGTGAAAACCGCGTCTGGCTGGGGTATAGCCTCTCCGGCGAGAAACTGCACTTCTTTGGCGACAGCGAAGGCCGTATCGTCAGAGGGCTGCTGGCGGTGCTGTTAACCGCAGTGGAAGGGAAAAACGCGGCGGAATTGCTGGCACATTCGCCGCTGGCGTTGTTTGATGAGCTTGGGCTGCGCGCGCAGCTCAGCGCCTCGCGCGGTCAGGGGTTGATCGCGCTCAGCGACGCGGTACAGGACGCAGCGCGTCAGGCTCAGGCCTGACGTTCCGCCTTCGCCATCATCTTCTTCAGGGCGTGAGAGACCGCCACAAAGCCAAAGGAGGCGGTCACCATGGTGGCCGCACCAAAGCCGGAGGCGCAATCCATTCGTTTTGGCCCTTCCGCCGTACTCTTCATCGCACAGACAGACCCATCTGCCTGGGGATAAACCAGCGCTTCAGTTGAGAACACACAGTCAATACCCAGCTTGCCTTTGCTGTTCTTCACCACGTTGAAGTCGCTTTTCAGGCGTTCGCGAAGCTTGGCGGCCAGCGGATCCTGGATCGTTTTCGCCAGATCGGCCACCTGGATCTGCGTCGGATCGATTTGACCGCCCGCCCCGCCCGTCGTGACCAGCGGCACCTTGTAGCGACGGCAGTAAGCGATCAGCGCCGCTTTTGGCCGCACGCTGTCGATGGCGTCAATCACATAGCTGTAGCCTTTGCTCATGTACTCCGCGACGTTATCTGCCGTCACAAAATCGTCGATCACCGTCACGCGGCACTCGGGGTTGATGAGACGAATACGCTCCGCCATCACCTCAGACTTCGCCAGGCCGACGCTATCACGCAGGGCGTGAATTTGACGGTTGGTGTTGGTCACGCAAACGTCATCCATGTCAATCAGCGTGATTGCGCCAATACCGGTTCTCGCCAGCGCTTCTGCCGCCCACGATCCTACACCACCAATGCCCACGACGCAGACATGCGCATCCGCAAACAGCTGGAGGGCTTTTTCACCATATAAACGTGCCGTACCGCCAAAACGCTGGCGCCAGGCGTCACTGATTACCACAGACATAAAACCTCAGATGTAAAAAGGGTGAGGTTTTCCTCACCCTGAACAGTAATCCGTATTGCGCTCAGAATACCACAATCAGCCGCTGAATACGTTTCCGGCACCCGGTGCCGCCTTCAGCACCCATACGCGTCCGTAGTGGTTATACCAGCCCGCACGATGGCCTGCGTCAGGGCCAATACCCTGATAGATGTCGAAGTGCTGGCCTTTGATTGCGCCGCCGACGTCCAGCGCCACCATCAGGCGTAACTCATACTTGCCGTTAAATTTGCCGTTGTTGTCCAGCAGAGGAACCTCAGCAAGCAGCGTGGTGCCCGCAGGAATAATTGACCGATCCGAGGCGACCGATGCGCGCCCAATCAACGGTACCGCACTCGCCCCTTTCACCGGCGCGAAGTTTTGCGGTTTAAAGAAGACGAACGACGGGTTCTGCTCCAGCAGCTCACGCACTTCGGCTTCGCTGTGTTTTTCGCCCCACTCGCGGATCGCCTGCATCGACATATCTTCTTTCTTTACTTCGCCACGGTCGATCAGCACCTTACCGATGCTGCGATAGGCATGACCGTTTTTACCGGAATAGCTGAAGAAGTTAAGCGGCGAACCATCACCGAAATCAATGTACCCGCTGCCCTGAACATCCATAATGAAGTTATCCATCAGCGAGTTGCTGTAGGCCAGGATGTAATTTTCGCTCAGCGCACCGGCGTAGATCTCCGCACGAGACGGCAAGCGGCCGCGCTTTGGCGGCATACGGTAGATAGGATACTGGAACTCGCCCTGGCGGGTGTGTCTCGCCTGAATCACTGGCGTGTAATACCCGGTGAACTGAACGTTGCCGTAATTATCCGCCCCTTCCATCTGCCAGGCATCAATACCAAACTGGCGCATATTGCGCGTATCACCGCCCGCACGCAGCCAGTCCTGCACCGCGCTATAGACATTATTCTGTGAGCCATACAGACGCGGTGACGCATTGCGGATCTGGTAGACCTGCTCGGAGAAATCTCCGGCATTGATCGGTGCGCCGACCGCATCAGGCTGATTAACTAAAGAGAAAGGCTGGGATAACTTCCCGTCTTTATACTGTTGACCGCGATCGGTCGGTTTGGAAGAACAGGCCGCAAGAATCGCTACCATTGCGCCCGTCATCAGATACTTCGCCCAACGTCCTTTCATTATATCTCGTCTTTAAGTTGCCCTTATCCGCGTGATGAAGATAACAAACCGCCAGGGCTAATGAAATGCAATCACATGCCCTTTGGCAAATTTTGCGCAAAAAATAGTCCAAACCAAGCCATGTCGTTCAATTTGCATACAAAATCATGATTTATGTGAAAAAGGGGTTGCATCACAAACCTATCCGAGTATAGTGCGCATCCACGGACGCGGGGTGGAGCAGCCTGGTAGCTCGTCGGGCTCATAACCCGAAGGTCGTCGGTTCAAATCCGGCCCCCGCAACCAATTAAAATTTGATGAAGTATCTTCTACGACTGTAGAAAGACGGACGCGGGGTGGAGCAGCCTGGTAGCTCGTCGGGCTCATAACCCGAAGGTCGTCGGTTCAAATCCGGCCCCCGCAACCAATCAAATTTGAAGAAGTAAGTTTCTACGACTGTAGAAAGACGGACGCGGGGTGGAGCAGCCTGGTAGCTCGTCGGGCTCATAACCCGAAGGTCGTCGGTTCAAATCCGGCCCCCGCAACCAATACTTCTAAAAACAATAAACACCCTTAAGGGTGTTTTTTTGTATCTGCAGTTTGTGAAACTGCCGGGCGATAACCCGGCGTACAGCACTAACCACGTCGCGCCAGCGTCGCCCCGTCTGAGAAATACGCCCGTATCCCTGCCAGAATCGACTCCGCCACTTCCTGCTGGAACTTAGCGGTCTTCAGCTTGCGCTCCTCTTCCACGTTACTGATAAACGCGGTTTCGACCAGGATGGACGGAATATCCGGCGCTTTCAGTACCGCAAACCCGGCCTGCTCGACGCTGTTTTTATGCAGCTTATTGATATTACCCAGCTTGCCCAGCACCGCTTTGCCAAATTTCAGGCTGTCGGTGATGGTTAATGATTGCACCATATCGAACATGGTGTGATCGACGTAGCGGTCGCCGCTCTTGCCCACGCCACCAATTAAGTCCGAGGCGTTCTGCGTATCCGCAAGGTATCTTGCCGCAGTACTGGTCGCCCCTTTGGTCGAGAGTGCAAAAACCGATGAACCGCTCGGTTGGCGACTGGTAAAGGCATCCGCATGGATGGAGACGAACAGATCCGCGCGCTGCTTCTGCGCTTTCGCCACGCGAACTTTCAGCGGAATAAAGACATCCTCATTACGCGTCATGTAGGCGCGCATATTGCCTTCTTTATCAATCAATGCCTTCAGGCGACGGGCGATCTGCAGCACCACATCTTTTTCACGGGTGTGATATTTCCCGACGGCACCGGAGTCTTCCCCGCCGTGGCCGGGATCGAGCATGATCACAATAGGACGATCGCGCCCTGCTTTACCCGGCTGTGGGCCGCTTTGCGCGGGCGGAACCTGACGTTCGAGATCGCCTTTGTTGTAATCCTCCAGAAGCGCCAGAAGCGGATCCTGGATGTCCGTTGCGTTGGCGGGATAAAGATCCATCACCAGACGCTCTTTAAACGTTGCTACCGGCGCAAGCGCAAACAGCTGCGGTTTCACGTTCTGCTTCAGTTCAAAGACCATACGAACCGTCTGCTGATCAAACTGGCCAACGCGCGCTGACTTGATAAAAGGATCGTCACCGCGGATCTGCGCCGCCATCCCCTTAAGCACGGAATTGAGATTTACACCTTCGAGATCCACGACCACACGTTCAGGATTGCTGAGGGCAAATTGCTTATATTTCAGCACGCGATTGGATTCGACCGTCACGCGCGTATAGGTCGACGACGGCCAGACGCGCACCGCCACCACCTGGCTTGTGGCAGCAAGACCGACCTGACTGACGCTAAGCAACCACATTGCCCCGGCCCCTTTTAACAAACGGCGGCGGCTTATTGCTGAATTGGATCCCGACATGCTTCTCCCGAGCAAGAAAACGAACTGATATACAAAATGTCCAGATTGACCGAAAACTTTAACGAATGACGCATAAACTGTCATCTATAAAAGGGTAGACAATCATACGTTAACGCACGGATTACTTATTCTTTTCTGTGTGTCGCGGAAAATTTAGGCTTGCACACGCGGTCATAATCGAATAAAAATACAGAAATTACGAATAAACATTCATTAAGGGTTGTGCCATGGTGAAGGAACGTAGAACCGAACTGGTCCAGGGATTCCGCCATTCTGTTCCCTATATCAACGCCCATCGGGGGAAAACGTTCGTCATCATGCTCGGCGGCGAAGCCATTGAGCATGAAAATTTTTCCAGCATCGTCAATGATATAGGTCTTCTGCACAGCCTCGGCATCCGCCTGGTTGTTGTGTATGGCGCACGCCCGCAGATCGATGCCAACCTGGCCTCTCATCAGCATGAGCCTATTTATCACAAACATACCCGCGTGACGGATGCGAAAACGCTAGAACTGGTGAAACAGGCTGCGGGTCTGCTGCAGCTGGACATTACCGCCCGCCTGTCAATGAGCCTGAACAATACGCCGCTGCAGGGCGCGCATATTAACGTCGTGAGCGGCAACTTCATCATCGCTCAGCCGCTTGGCGTGGACGACGGCGTGGATTATTGCCACAGCGGTCGTATTCGTCGTATCGATGAAGAGGCGATTCACCGCCAGCTGGACAGCGGTGCCATTGTGCTGATGGGCCCGGTCGCCGTTTCCGTAACGGGCGAAAGTTTTAACCTGACGTCTGAAGAGATAGCCACCCAGCTTGCTATCAAGCTGAAAGCGGAAAAAATGATTGGATTTTGTTCCTCACAGGGTGTCGAAAACGATGAAGGGATGATTGTGCCTGAACTATTTCCCAACGAAGCGCAGGCGCGCGTTGAAGCGCTCGAAGAAGCGGGAGATTACCACTCCGGCACCGTGCGCTTTCTGCGCGGAGCAGTGAAAGCCTGCCGCAGCGGCGTGCGCCGTAGCCACCTGATCAGCTATCAGGAAGACGGTGCGCTGCTGCAAGAGCTGTTCTCCCGCGACGGTATCGGTACGCAGATTGTGATGGAGAGCGCCGAGCAGATCCGCCGCGCGACCATCAACGATATTGGCGGCATTCTGGAACTGATCCGTCCGCTGGAACAGCAGGGAATTCTGGTTCGCCGTTCACGCGAGCAGCTGGAGATGGAGATCGACAAATTCACCATCATCCAGCGCGATAACCTGACCATCGCCTGTGCCGCGCTCTATCCGTTCCCAGAGGAGAAGATCGGCGAAATGGCCTGCGTTGCCGTGCATCCTGACTACCGCAGCTCTTCCCGCGGCGAGATGCTGCTGGAGCGTGTGGCAGCTCAGGCGCGGCAGATTGGGCTCAGCAAGCTGTTTGTTCTGACGACCCGCAGCATTCACTGGTTCCAGGAACGCGGCTTTACGCCGGTCGACATTGATTCACTGCCGGAAAGCAAGAAAGAGATGTACAACTATCAGCGTCGTTCAAAAGTGCTAATGGCTGACCTGGGATAATACAGCGCCCTCACTGGACGGTGAGGGCGTTTTACTTAGAGGGACTCGAATATCGCACTTAAGCCACTTCGACGTTCCGTTCGCGCGGCAATGGCCTGTACCAGAACGCGTTCATCGGTATAGAGCGACAGCCGCTGGCGCGCGCGGGTAATGGCGGTGTAAATCAGCTCTCGGGTGATGACGGGTGACAGCTGCGTAGGCAGGATCAGCGCCGCATGATTAAACTCAGAGCCCTGGGATTTGTGTACCGTCATCGCCCACGCCGTATCATGCTCGGGCAGACGGCTTGGCTGTACGGACTTCACGCTTCCCTCCGGCATCATGAACCAGACGCGCAGCCCCTGACCGCGATCGAGCGCAATTCCGATATCCCCGTTAAACAAGCCCAGCGCGCTGTCATTGCGGGAGATCATTACCGGTCGCCCCTCGTACCAGCGCGAATGCGGCAAACGGTTGATTTTACGCTTCTGCGCCAGCAGCTGTTCCAGCCTGTCGTTTAGCCCACTGACGCCAAACGGCCCCTCCCTCAGCGCACACAGGAGCTGATATTCACCGAATGCGGCAATGACCTGCTCCGGCGTATTCTGCTGTTGTACACAGGTCAGGAAGTACTGATATCCCTCCAGTGCGTCATCCAGCATCGCCTGATACTCTTCACTGCTTTGCAGCGATTTTTTCTCGATGTCGGTAAAGGTGCCGTCAAACACCCCGCGCGTGCTGTGCCGATCGCCGCGGTTTACCGCAGCAGCCAACTGGCCGATGCCGGAGTTGCTGCCGAAACGGTAACTTTTTTGCAGCAGGCACAGGCTGTCGCGCAGCGCCCCCGCTACCGGGGAGTTATCGGGTTCGAGCGCGCAGCCGGTCAGGCGTACCAGCTCCTGAGCACGCGCAGCGGTATAGCCAAAACTGGCGTAGGTGCAAATATCCCCCAGCACCGCTCCGGCTTCCACAGAGGCAAGCTGGTCGCGATCGCCAAGGAAAATAACCCGCGCGTGCGGCGGAAGCGCATCAATCAGGCGCGACATCATCGTCAGGTCGATCATTGAGGCTTCATCCACCACCAGCACGTCCAGATGCAGCGGGTTGCCGGCATGATATCGCAGCCGCTGGCTGCCCGGCTGTGCGCCAAGCAGACGGTGTAAGGTGCTGGCCTCATTGGGGAAAAATGCAAGCTGCGCCTCGGTTAGCGGCAGTTTTTGCAGCGCCCCACCCAACGACTCCGTGAGTCGCGCCGCGGCTTTACCGGTAGGTGCGGCCAGCCGGATACGGCATTTCTGCTCGCCAGATAGCTGAATCAGCGCCGCGAGAAGTTTTGCTACCGTGGTGGTTTTCCCGGTGCCCGGGCCGCCAGAAATCACCGAAATCCGCCGCGTTAAGGCCACGGCCGCCGCCACTTTTTGCCAGTCGATGGCCTCGCCCGAGCTAAACAGGCCATCCAGCGTTTGTCGAAGCTGCGCTTCATCACACGGAAGCGGGGCATTCGTTTCGCTGAAAAAGCGTGCCACCGTCAGCTCGTTGCGCCACAGGCGGTTAAGGTATAAACGCTCGCCGGTCAGGATCATCGGCGTTTGCGTTTCGGCCCCGCTGACGGCGGGAGAGCGGAGTAATACAGCCTGCCAGTCCACCGATTCCCCCAGCAGAACGAAACAGGACTGCAATGCCGCAGGCATTTGTTCATCTGGCACCAGACGCGAAAGCGGCAGGCAAACGTGCCCTTCTCCCGCGTCTTTGCTGAGGAGAGCAGCAGCGAGCATCACCTCCGGCTCCTCGCCCGCCACCATCATGGCGAACTGAACGTCAAGGGGGCGCAGCACGCGTTGTTCCACGGCTTCCAGCAATAGTTCCTGCATCGTCATGCCATCTCCTCCGTGGTTGTGGCAAACAACTCATCCATCTTTTCTATCAATGCCGCGTCCGGGCGTGTGCTGAAAATGCCGGAGTTGGGATCCGTAGCGTCCACCCCGCGAAGGAAGAGATAAATAACACCGCCGAAATGATCTTCATAACGGTAATCGGCAATGCGGTGGCGCAGATAGCGATGCAGAGCCAGCGTATAAAGCTGATACTGCAAATCGTAGCGATGCTGCTGCATGGCTGATGCCATCGCGTCTTGCGTGTAGGCGTCGCTGCTGTCCCCCAGCCAGTTCGATTTGTAATCCAGCAGGTAGTAACGCCCTTCGTGGCGGAAAACCAGGTCGATAAAACCTTTTAACATCCCCTGAACCTGGCGGAAGTTCAAGGGCGGGCAGCCAGCGGAAAGCGGATCGTACTTACGGATCAACGCATCAAGCGCATCGGCTTTAAGCGGGCTGGCGATAGGGAGATAAAACTCCATTTCCACCTGTTTGTCTTTAGCGGTCAACTGGCTGAGCGAAATCCCCTGCTGCGTGAGCGGTGCCTGTAAAATCGCAGTGACCCAGTCGGTGAGGACGGGCTGCCATTTCTCGTCAAAGCCGCCGCTCTGGAGCATTTTCAGCACCCACTCCGTAGAAACCGGCTGGGTGAAATCCAGTTCTTCAAACAGGCTGTGTAAAAAAGTGCCGGGTGACGCGCCGCGTGGGAACTGATGCGGAGTCAGGGCAGGCTCAGGGAGTACGTCTCCCACTCCGGCGGCATCCACATCCAGCTTCGGCATCAGATCCTGCGCAATGCTCTGCCCATGCTGCTGTAAACCGGAGTAACTGGTTACGCGCCAGTCGTCAGAGAGAGTTCGCTGGATTTGCCGGGCATTCAGATCGGCAACAGGCTGCTCCGGCATCTGCCAGCGGCTGTTATCCGGCGATGAGGGAATATGCAGAGCAATATGGTCACCACACAGCGCCTCGATGCACTGGCGCAGCCCTGCCGCATCTTTTGGCTCTCCGAGCTGAATAAGACGTCCCAGCGCACTTAAATGGAAATCGGTCTCTCCTGACTTCTCACCACGGCGACGAAACAGCGGCGCAATACCCAGACTGCAGTGCCAGACCGAGCGGGTCAGCGCCACGTAGAGCAGGCGTAAATCCTCTGCCAGACGTTCAGCCTCCGCCAGCTCAACGCTGGATTCCGCTTTACTGAGATCGAGCACGGCTTCAAATGATTCACGGTCGTGGTAAAAGGCCTGGTCCTGCACGCGATAGTTAGCGATAAACGGGAGCCAGACCAGCGGATACTCAAGACCTTTCGACTTGTGAATGGTGACGATCTGCACCAGATGCTTATCGCTTTCGAGGCGCATCTGCTGACTGGATGAATTGCTGTTCGGATCGGCAATCTGCTGTGACAGCCAGCGCACCAGCGCATGCTCGCTTTCGAGCTGCGTTCCCGCTTCCTGCAACAGCTCGCTGATATGCAGAATATCGGTCAGGCGGCGCTCACCGCCTGCCGTGGCGAGCATATTCTCCGCAATCTGACGCTTCGCCATCAGCTCGCGCAGCATGGCCATTACGCCGCGTTTTTGCCAGCGTTCCCGGTAGTGAGCAAACTCTTCCACGACGTTATCCCATGCTTCCTCGTCGTTGTTTAGCGCGTCAATATCTCGGGCATTCAACCCCATCATTGCGCTGGCCAGGGCGCTGCGAAGCGTGCTTTCACGCTCGGGAGCCAACACGGCCTGCAGCAGCCATAGCATCTCCTGAGCTTCCAGAGTTTCAAAGACGCTGTCGCGATTCGAGAGATAGACGGACGGGATGTTGAGCAAGGTCAGCGCATCGCGGACCAGCGCCGCCTCCTGGCGACTGCGCACCAGCACCGTAATATCGGATGCCTTGACGGGGTTCGCCTGCTTCCCTCGCCATAACACGGCTTCGCCACGCGCTCCGGCACTCAGCCAGTCGCGGATCTGTGCGGCACAGTGCTGCGCCATCGCACTTTGATAATCCCCAACGCCACAGCCTTCACCGTCGAGTAGCCAAAGGTTCATGGCTGGCTGAGTCACGCCATTGAACTCAAAGCGCAACGAGGCATTTTTTTCAGCAAACTTGACCGGCAGGAAAGGAATTTCACGGAACATAAACGCCGCGTCCATCTGCTTAAAGAGCGTGTTGACGCTTTCCACCATACCCGGAGCGGATCGCCAGTTAGTCTCTAAGGTGTAATGGGCTGCAACTTCGCTACGGGCCTTCATGTAGGTAAAAATGTCGGCGCCACGGAAGGCGTAAATCGCCTGCTTCGGGTCACCGATCAACAGCAGCGCGGTGTCGGGCTGCTGACGCCAGATACGGCGGAAAATACGGTACTGCTGGGGATCCGTATCCTGAAACTCATCGATCATCGCCACCGGAAAACGCGTGCGGATTGCCGCAGCGAGCGCTTCGCCATTTTCACTGCACAGCGCGGCGTCCAGACGGCTTAGCATATCGTCAAAGCCCAGCTCGCCCCGACGGCGTTTTTCACGCGCCACGGCTTCACGGATTTCCGTCATGGCGCGGGTAATCATTAAGTCGTTAAGCGTTAACGGCTCAGCCAGTAGACTCTCGATGGCAACAAAAAGAGGATGCTCTGGCACGATGCCATCGGCTTTCGTCCGCTCGGTCAAAAAACGCTGGGAGAACTTTTCCAGAGCGTCCGGAAGCTGATAGCCTCGCGTCTCTTCCTGTGCCCAGGCGCTGATCTTGTCGATCCATTTGCCCTGATTGCCGCGGTTAAATTTTTTCCTGTCAATACCGGAGTTTTCGAGGATCGAGGCAATTTCACCGACGGACGCATTCCACTTTTGCTTCAAGGTCGCAATTTGCGTGACGATCTTTTCATGGCGTGATGCGAGCGTTTCGTCCGCTGGCGGCGGTGATTTGATGACGGGCGCTTCCCCCTGTAGATAGCGATCGATAGCACGCAAAAGCTCTTCAGGGCCTTTCCACAACGCATGCACCGCTTCGGCGATGTCACGCTGCAGGGGGTAGCAGTGGCGACGCCAGAAATCTGCGCAGGCCTGATAGCGAAGTTCAGACTCGTCTTCAATGAGCTGCTGTTCAAACAGCATGCCGGACTCAAAGGCATTCAGGCTCAGCATGCGCTGACAAAAGCCGTGGATGGTGAAAACGGACGCTTCATCCATTTGCCGTTCCGCCAGCAGCAGCCACTGCGCAGCCTGCTGCTTATCGGCAATTTCTTCCAGAAGGCTGGCGTAAAGCGGGTTATCGGTGCTCTGTCGCAGGCAAGCGATGCGCAGCTCGTGAATATTGGCACGGATACGGCCACGCAGCTCGGCGGTAGCTGCTTCGGTGAAGGTCACCACCAGCAGCTCCTCCACGCTTAACGGACGCGGAAAAGCGGCAGTACCGCCAAGCCCTAACAGCAGACGCAGATAGAGCGCGGCGATAGTGTAGGTTTTTCCCGTTCCCGCTGAGGCTTCAATCAATCGTTCACCCTGTAGAGGTAAACGTAAGGGATCAAGGGACTCAGCGGTATCGGTCATTCTTTCTTACTCCAGGGCATTGATTGCTGCAGCGCAGTGACGCTCTTCCAGATTTTCCAGCCTTTCGGGTTTACGTAATCCGTTTTGCCATTTTGGCTACCGGAAACCTGAGACAGAATGGCGATCCCCTGCGGTTTAATCACCGCCTGATGGAAGAAGTCGGCAACCTTCTGAGGCGTCAGCTGTTTTATTTCGGCCACTACTTTATCACGCGAATCAAACTTCAGATTACCCCGATCAAAATCTTTGCTCAGTTGAGAAGCTTCCTCACCCAGCGTTTGCGGTGCCTGCATCACCTGCGCGATGACCGCCTGCTGGATCTGGGCAAACTCGTCTGGCTTCATGGCGCGCAGTTTTGCTTCCGCCTGCGGGAAGAAAGCCTGATAGCGCTGCCAGAGGTAGGCAGGCTGTTTATCACTGCTTTGCAGCAGGAAGCCAAGACCCCACTGGCGGCCCACGTTCATGGAAAAGGCGAAGACCGCATAGCCAAGCTGCTCTTCAGTACGCAACTGGTTGTAGAACCATGGCTGGATGATTTGTCCGAGAACAGCACTCTGCGCAGAACTGGCAAACTCATCATACCCGGTCGGAACAAACACGGCGGCCAGCGCGGAATCGGTGCTGCTACCCGCTTTTTCGAAAATCACATTCTGCTTTTTCTCAACCAGCACGTCCTGATTGCGACACCACTCGTCACCTTTTGAACCCAGCTGTGTACGGACATTTTGCGCCAGGGTTTTAGCCTGATCTTCGCTCATGTTCCCCACGATCAGGAACTCCGGGCGCGTATTGACCTTCAGCGCGTCACGGTATGCCAGAACATCTTTTAATGAGATAGATGGCAACAGCGCACGGCGCTCTTCACGCTGGAAGTAAGGGATCTGCGACAGCATTTGCGCAGGCATGATCGCCATATCGTAGGCTTTGCCCTTCTCCGCGGAATCCATCATCTGCGCATACCACGATTTGGCCTGCTCAAGCTGCTCTTCCGTCGGCGTGTAGCTGAAATACCCTTCCAGCAGTGCCTGGAACAGCTGAGGCAAACGCTGGGTATAGCCGTTTGCATTGAGCATCAAACCGTTGTTGGCGTTGGTGGAAAAACTGATGCCGCCCACGGCCGCCTGGTTGCTAAGCTGATCGAGCGCAATCCCGGCGAGATAGTCATTGAGCGCAAACATCACCTGATTTTTAGCGCTATTCATCGCTTTCGGGTTACGCAGCACCACGCTGACATCGGCTTTTGGCTCGCTTGCGAAATAGCGGCTGGGGGTATACACCACGCGCAGCGTCGGCTCATCAATGATAAGCGCCGGATGTGGGTAATCTTTAGTCGTTTTGATCAGCGAGAAGTCATCCGGAATATAAGGGTTCAGCTCCGGCAGCTTCAATGCAATCTCTCCGGCCTTCTTCTGCCAGTCGGCGAAGGTCTGCGCGCTTATTTTATCCACCTGATAGGGGGCATCGACAAAATACGCCGTCTTGTTATGCGGTTCGTTCGGGCTGATGTACCAGATGCGGGCATTCTTCGGCGTCATCATCGCCAGGCGGGCTTTTACCGCCTCGGCATCATACCGGTCGGCAATATTGACCGCATCAAGGGTGTGTTCCACCGGCACGCGGATCATGGTGTCCGCCAGCCACTCAACGTAATCCATGTCGCGGGTAATGGACGGGTAACGAAAATCGAGATCCAGCACGTGGGCGAGTTCATCAAAGTAGCGCTTATCGACGCCTTTCTCGCGCAGTAAAGAGAGGTAGCTGAAAATCGCTGCTACCACTTCATCACGATTTGCCAGCCCTTTGTCGGTCAGGGTGGCGGAGATCGCCAGCACGCCACTATTGCCGTTCACAACCGGATCGGAATCGGCGCGAATACCTTCCACCAGCCCCTGTTTTTGCAGCCAGTCAGAAAGCGTACCCGGACTACGGTTACCTATCAGGTAGGTCACGAGCTCATCGGTTTTACTGCGAAACTGTGCGGTGTTGTTATCGATGCGGAATTCCACACGCAGCACTTTGCGCGGCAGCGCCGGCACGTAGTGGATAACGATCCCTTTTTGCGCGTCCGTGACCACCGGGACGTCTATCTGCGGCCTGTCGATATTTTTATTCGGCACCCGACCAAACGTTTTAGCCGCCATGCCTGCCAGTTCTGGCAACGGTTTATTGCTGTAGATGACCGCTTTCATCAGGTTGGCGGAGTAGTATTTATCGCGGAACGCGTGCAGGGCATCAAGCACCGGGCTGTTCGGTTTGTCGCTTAACGTCTCCAGGTTACCGCCGGAGAAACGCGAACCCGGGTGCGCAGGGTTGATGGTTTCAGCGCTGACCTGGGCCATGCGCATACCGTCTCGCGTGCGGGCCATGGTCAGCTCGGCATTCACCGCATTGCGTTCACGATCGGCATACTTTTTATCCAGCAAGGGGGCGGCGATGGAATCAGCAAGGCGATCGACTGCGCCTTCCAGCGCATCATTTTCGACTTCAAGATAAAAAGCCGTGCGGTACGGTGCCGTGCTGGCATTATGGCTGCCGCCATGCATTTTCAGAAATTCGGACAGGCTATCTGGCTGCGGGTATTTTTTTGACCCCATCAGGGTCATATGTTCCAGATAGTGTGCAAGCCCAGGATGAGCGTCAGGATCTTCCAGCGATCCAACCGGCACCACTAATGCCGAAAGGGATTTCACCGCCTGCGGATCGGAAACCAGCAGTACGGTCATGCCGTTATCAAGACGAATAGCCTGATATTGGCGGGTATCTTTTTCGCTTTTACGAATAGTTTCCTGAACGGGTTGCCAACCGGAGTCTGCCTGAGTGATGGGTACCCAGAGGGCGAAAAACAAAACAAACGCTTTAAACAAGGTGCTACCTCTTTATCACGGCTACATCATTAATACATTGCGTGCTGGGCACGCCAACATCTTTTTATTGGGTACATCAGTCCGTGATAAGAAGTGCATCATAAATGAACACCTCATACTGCGCAATTTTTATACAGCGCTCAGGACTGATTAAATTTGAACAACGGTAACAGGTAGCGCTGTGCCTCTACAGTGATCATATCGAAGTATTCTGGCTCAAGCGTTCGCCACAAACGTTGATACCAGACATCTTCCCCTTCGCCACGCACCATCATGTTACCTTCGTAGGCCTGCACAAACTTATTCCGCGCTTTCTGCAGTGAAGCATCATCCGTTAACATGGCATCATTCTGCGCGTCATAACAGGCTTTTATCCACGCGCCACCGCTTTCCGGCAACAGGAGCAGAGGTTTATTCATTCCCCGGCGGTAACCGTCGATGTAAAGCGACAAATAACACAACGCCAGCTCAGCCTCCATCGGCGGAAAACGCCATTCGCCCTCTTTGCGCACGAAAATTCGGCTTTCACCCGTATTGCCGCCAGCACTGTAGACAAGATGTTCGAGCCAGAGTTGCAAACCCTGTGAAACGCTGAGCATCGAGGGCCGCCAGCGCAGCAGTCCGTCCGGCTGAACCTGCGTCAACCAGCCGGTCAAATGGACACCGTTACAGTCAAGGTCGATTTCGATGCTTTTACCAGGTTGTCTGCACTCGATGACGCGTTCAGCTAGTGCCTTCATTTCCTGACACTGCGCCTCCCAGACAATCTCCCCGAACGCACCGTAAGGCAACTGGCCCGCGGCACGGTAGCGGCGAAATAGAGTGGCAGCATCTTCCTGTTCTACCAGGGCATTCAGGAGCTGGAGGTTCAGCTTGTAGCGCTCCAACCCATCCAGAATAAAGGGTTCGGCATCAGGAATTTCACTCTCTTCAGAACGGAAGTTGACCTGCAAACGCTGCTGAAAGAACGCGCGCACCGGGTGTGCCCAAAAACGCTGAAGCTGTTCGAAGGTCAACGTTTCCAGGGGGAGTTCATCCAGTTCCTGAATGAAATCGGTATGCGCCATCCCTTCTTTCTTCGCAGCCGGGAGCCACTCGCGCGCATAACTCTGGTGTTCATTGGCGACATAGTTCACCGGATCGAAAGGCATACGGCTATGACAGCAGGTGATGTGGGCCTTCACCCGCTGCTCGCTCTCATCACAATTACGCGCTTCGTCTCCCGGCAAATAGTGGCTCTGCCCGATATAGTCCACAAGCTCCTGCACAAGAACCGACGGGAAACGTTCACTGTTGTCCTGAATCGACCGGCCGATGTAGCTGATATACAGTTTGCTCTGCGCTGAAATAAGCGCTTCCAGGAAAAGATAACGGTCGTCATCACGGCGGCTGCGGTCGCCCCGCTTCGGTTTAGGACTCATCAAGTCAAAGCCTAACGGCGGTAGTGCCCGAGGATAAATGCCGTCATTCATCCCGAGCAAACACACCACTTTGAACGGGATGGATCGCATCGGCATCAGGGTACAAATATTGACCGGCCCTGCCAGGAAACGCTGGCTAATACGCTCCTGATCGAGACGCAGGGTCAACTCATCACGCAGAAGCGACAAAGGCACCGCCTCCTGATAGTGCGAATTCACGCCCTCATCCACGATGGCCTGCCACTGCTTTTCAATGAGCGCCATCGCCGCTTCTGTTTCACTGTCCGGCAGGAAGAAATCCGTGAGCATTTCCCGGCACACCGGCAGCCAGGCGTCCAGCGGGCGCGGCTTCATCAACTCCCGTCGCCAGCGGTTGAGCTGCATCAGCAACGAGGCTAAATGCCCGACCAGCTCCGCGATTAACCCGGTGGACTCGTCGTATGGCAGAACGTCATTCCATTCGCCCTGGCTGCTCTCCATTGCGTACCCGAGCAGCATTCGCGTCAGGCCAAACTGCCAGGTGTGCTGCCCCGTTGGTGGGAGTTCAAACTCCTGCACGTTGTCGTCATCAATCCCCCAGCGAACGCCGGATTCGTTAACCCACTGGCGAAGATAGCGTAGCCCTTCTTCATTAATGTTGAAACGGGCAGCCAGAACAGGGACATCCAGCAGCGCCAGCACATCTTCAGAGATAAACCGGCTGTCCGGCAGCGACAGCAGGGAGACAAATGCCTGCAAAGCCGGATGGGACTGACGTGCACGACGGTCAGAAATGGCGTAAGGAAGGTATCGCTCCCCCGTCGCGCTGCCAAAAACGGCCTGAATAAAGGGGCTATAGCTGTCGATATCTGCCACCATTACCACAATGTCGCGCGGCGTGAGCTCAGGATCGTCCTGTAGCATTGCCAGCAAGCGATCGTGCAGAATTTCCACCTCACGCTGTGGGCTATGGCAAACGTGAATGGTTATACTCCGATCGTCAGGATCCAGCCTCCGTTTCCTGTCGCTGCGTTCGAACTCTTTCTCCGTCACGCCCATGACGGCCCGGTTTTCCAGATCCAGAATATCTAACTGAATGTTGTGCAGCAGGCTGTCAGATTCGATTTCGACAAAGGCATCCACGTCCCCCTCGCCAGATGACGTAATGTCAGAGAGCATGTGAATGTAGTCACGTCCCAGCTTGCCCCATGAGGCAAGCAACGGATTCGGCAGGTTCTGAATGCCCTCTTCATCGAAAAGCTGCGCAGCTGTCGAGCTATCCTTGAACAAGGGCACGGAGCGGTCTTCAAAGAGGCGTCGACGCTGTCGCGTGACCAGCCGTGAAAGCCAGCGCGCATCCTGGATATCACCCCAGTAGTGGCGGCAGGGATTCGTGAACAAAATATGGATATCAATGTGTTTACCCAGCGCTTTTAGCGCATCCAGATAGACCGGCGGCAAAGCCGAAATACCGCAGATAAACACGCGTGACGGCAGACGAGCCGGTCGCTCCGACGCATTTTCGAGTATCGAGATAAACCGTTGATAGAGGTTTGCACGGTGCCACTTTGGTTGACCGAGCGCCTCAGTATGTTCCACCAGTGCTTTCCATAACGGTGCCTGCCAGACTTGTGCCTCCGGCAAGCCCTCCACCCGTTCACCCGCTTCCCAGGCTGTCAGCCATTCAGGCCGGTACACTAAATACTGGTCGTAGAGATCGGCCGTGCGCGACGCCAACTGGAACAGCTTGCGCTTATCGGTATCGTCATTAAGGTAGTGGCGCAGCATGGCGAACGCATCGCCTGACAGCATATCGGGCAGCAGGGCCATCAGCTTCCAGCTCATGCTCTGCTTGTTGAAGGCGCTCTGTTCAGGGATGTCGGGCAGTACGCGCACAAACATCTCCCAGATAAAACTCGCGGGCAGCGGGAAATCAATGTTTGCCGCTATGCCAAATTTTCGGGAAAGCGACATTTGCAGCCACTGCGCCATACCGGTGCTCTGCACCAGCACCATTTCAGGCTCAAAAGGATCGTCAAGCCGCTCGCGCTCAACGATAAATTCCATCAGTGCTTCCAGCACATCCAGACGATTTGAGTGGTAGACCCTTAACATAGACGCTCCCGACTACTGGCTAACCGGGCAATGCAGACGCGTCATCGCGCCGCGCCGCCCCAGAGGAGAAATAAGTGTAACCGTGATGCTGACACATCTGGCGTTCGTTGTCTGCACCCGACTGGCCTGCCAGCCTTCGGGGAGTATGGGTGTTGAGAGCTGAGCCTGATTCCAGGCATGATGCCAGAGCTGACGATACTGGTTAAACAGGATAAATCGCGCCGCCAGTGCCCGATGATAACCCGACAGTGCCGTGACGATTATCACCAGCAGCATCATCGCAAGCAGAACCTCAACCAGGCTAAATCCTTTTTCTCTGTTTACGGCAACTGGCATAGCGCCTTCTCCTTAAGTGGACAAAAATCACTCCAGCCGTGGGGCAAAAAATGAATCTTCCCGTCGATTACCTCTCCTGCACGCCAGAGCAAAAGGTCATTGTTTCCGGCAATGAGCAAAACACGCGACTCGCTCAGCCGCCGCAAGCATGCTCGCCACGTCGACACCTTTTTGCATTGAACCCCTGGGGAGACCAGCCAATCCTGAACGCGCCCCCACTCAAGCGCTGATTGCACAGATGCCTGCTGCTGGAGTGAACGGCTCTCGCCGCCAACGAGTGCGCTAAATGTAGTCAGTTGCTGATTAAGTCCCGTGAGGATCAGCGTGCCTAACACCAGTAAAAGCAGTACCAGCGCCAGCGAAGACATCCCGCGCTGACGGTTCACAAGTTATACCCCGTGACGCTATAAACAGCCTGGAAGGGCTCACCCTTTTCACCCTGGCGAATGGCGGCCAATTCGATATTCAGCTCAGGCGCGAAACCGGCGTGTTCCACCTTATCCACCCAAAAGTGCTGGATCACCAGCCTGTTCGGGTCAGTGAGCTTTTCCCATCCTTTTCCTTCACAAGATGTCGCCCCACGCAGCGTTTCTAACGCACCAGACTCAAGACGAAACCCTGAGCTGTCGTTTTCTGCTGCAGAGGCATCCCAGATGCCGTTACTGTTTGCATCCCACTGCACAATGACGCAGCTCCCCTGCCTTGCCGTCAACAGGCCTTGCCCTGAACAGTTACCCGCGCAATATCCCGCTCTCTGCAGCTGTTTGCCGAGGGCAAAAAGCCTTTGCCAGACCTCTTCTTCCACCTCCCGCTGACCGGACTGCAGTAATACCGCCCGCTGTAAACCCGGTAAAAAACGCGATGCGCTTATGAGCAAAAGGCTGCTGATAGCCGTGGCAATCAAGACCTCTGTAAGTGAGAAACCGTGCTGGTTCATTGACATCCCCCTCCCTCTGAGGCATTGCACATCCTGATGCGCCCTCCATTTGAGACAATAATCAGCCATTCTCCTGCACGGCTTTTCACACGTATCCGCCCTGCCCACGCTGTATCTCTTAATCCATAAAACCCTAATGAGGGTGTTAACTCAGTTATAGCGACGTCAGCCCAAAGAGGAATCAGCACAAAGGCACTCTCCTTCACACAACCTTGTACGACAGAACTCAACAGACAGACGCCAGCTTCATCTCGCTGAAGCGTGATGTGGTGGTCGCGATTGTGCCGATTCGCATCGTTGCGAAGAAACACCAGGTAGTCGCGTATCTGTACGGCGGTTTGCCAGAGCCGCTGCTGTCGTTGCCAACTGTCCCAGCCGTGTAAACCCGTTGCGCTCAGGATCACGACCAGCGAAATGGCCACCAGGGTTTCGATAAGCGTAAAGCCGTTCTCTTTTTTCATGCCGGGAGTGTGGCGAAATGCGGGAAAAGCAGCGAGGGGCAAATCAGGTTTTTACGAGCCGTCATCCAGTGAATGTCGACTGTTGCAGGACGTTGCAGCGTCTCTGGAAAACGGCTCGTAAAACAAATTGAGAACGAAAAAAAACCGGCGCTAAAAAGCACCGGTTGTGTGAGTATCTGCCGTATCAGATAGCGACGGGCGCTTTGATGCCGGGATGCGGGTCGTAACCCTCAATCTCAAAATCATCAAAGCGGTAATCGAAGATCGAGTCTGGTTTACGTTTGATAATCAGCTTCGGCAACGCACGCGGTTCGCGAGTCAGCTGGAGATGCGTCTGCTCCATGTGGTTGCTGTAGAGATGGGTATCCCCACCCGTCCAGACGAAATCGCCCACGTCGAGATCGCACTGCTGCGCCATCATGTGAACTAACAGCGCATAGCTGGCGATGTTAAACGGCAGACCGAGGAACACGTCGCAAGAACGCTGATAAAGCTGGCAGGAGAGCTTGCCATCCGCCACATAGAACTGGAAGAACGCGTGGCAGGGTGCCAGCGCCATTTTGTCCAGTTCACCCACGTTCCAGGCGGAAACGATGATTCGGCGCGAATCCGGGTCATTTTTCAGCTGATTCATCACGGTGGTGATCTGGTCAATATGGCGACCGTCAGGCGTTGGCCAGGCGCGCCACTGCTTGCCGTAAACAGGGCCCAGGTTGCCGTTTTCATCTGCCCATTCGTCCCAGATAGAGACGTTGTTTTCATGCAGATAGGCAACGTTGGTATCGCCTTGCAGGAACCAGAGCAGTTCATGAATGATCGAGCGCAGATGGCAGCGCTTCGTCGTCACCAGAGGGAAGCCTTCTTGCAGATTAAAGCGCATCTGGTGGCCAAAAATGGAGAGCGTACCGGTACCGGTGCGGTCATTTTTCGGCGTGCCCTCATCGAGCACTTTTTTCATCAATTCAAGATACTGTTTCATGGTTCCTCAGGAAATTTGTGGCTGTGGACGACGACGATACGCCCAAATCATCATAATGGCACCCGCGACAATCATCGGAATGGAGAGGATCTGCCCCATGCTGATGTACTGCACCCACTCGCCGGTGAACTGTGCGTCCGGCTGACGGAAGAATTCAACGATGATGCGGAACGCACCGTAGCCGATCAGGAACAGACCGGAGACAGCCCCCATAGGACGCGGCTTGCGGATGAAGAGGTTCAGGATGATAAACAGCACCACACCTTCCAACGCCAGCTCATAAAGCTGGGACATATGGCGCGGCAGAACACCGTAGGTATCGAAAATGGATTGCCACTCCGGATGCGATGGCAGCAGCGCGATATCCTCAGCACGAGAGCCCGGGAAGAGCATCGTATACGGCACGCTCGGGTCAACGCGGCCCCATAGTTCGCCGTTGATAAAGTTACCCAGACGCCCCGCACCCAGCCCGAATGGGATCAGTGGAGCAATAAAATCAGCCACCTGGAAGAAGTTGCGTTTGGTGCGTTTGGCGAAGATCACCATCACCAGGATCACACCAATCAGGCCACCGTGGAAGGACATTCCCCCATCCCAGACGCGGAACAGATAGAGCGGATCGTTGAGGAATACCGGGAAGTTATAGAACAGGACATAGCCAATACGCCCGCCCAGGAATACCCCGAGGAAGCCAGCATACAGCAGGTTCTCAACTTCGTTCTTCGTCCAGCCACTGCCGGGACGCCCCGCGCGACGGCCCGCAAGCCACATCGCAAAAATGAAGCCCACCAGGTACATCAAACCGTACCAGTGCAGCGCGACAGGTCCTACTGAGAAAATAACCGGATCAAATTCCGGAAAATGCAGATAACCACTGTTCATCTGTCACCACAAGATGTTGTTATTCCGCTGAAAGTGGACAGCGGTAGAAATGCGCTTCTGCGTGTCGCAGAGGCTCCAAAGGTGCGAATCATAGCATAAGGCAGGCATGGAGGATGCGCCTGAGATGTAAAAGATGTGTATAGGGTATTGTGCGGCCTGATGCCCTCACCCCAGCCCTCTCCCACGGGGAGAGGGAGAAATGCAAATTAGCGGCCGCCGCGAATTAGGCCACCCATGCCGCGTCGTTCCATAAACGCCGCAACCTGATGCCGTACTTCGGCTGCCATCTGTGCGTCCAGACTGCGTTCCGCCAACTCGCGGGCATCTTCTATTTCAATATGACGTAACAGATACTTCACGCGCGCGACAGAACGGCCGTTCATGGACAGGTGACGGAAGCCCAGGCCAATCAGGATGGCGACGCACATCGAATCGCCCGCCATTTCACCACACAGACGCAAATCAAGACCGTGCTGCTCCGCTTCACGGGCAATCATGGCGAGTGCCCGGAGCATTGCCGGATGCAGGCTGTCATAGATACTCGCGACGCGCGTGTTATTACGATCAACGGCCAGTATGTACTGCGTTAAATCGTTGGTCCCGACGGAGATAAAATCAACGCGGTTTGCCAACTGCGGCAGCATAAAGACCATCGACGGCACTTCGAGCATCACGCCAATACGTGGTTTAGGGATCGCATAGCCGATCATCTCTTCCACTTCGCGGCCCGCGCGTTCGATCAAGCGTTTTGCTTCGTCGATCTCGTCAATGCTGGTGACCATCGGCAATAAAATGCTGAGGTTGCCCGTTGCCGCATTTGCACGCAGCATGGCACGAACCTGGATCAGGAAGATCTCCGGTTGGTCGAGCGTGATGCGGATCCCGCGCCAGCCCAGACACGGGTTTTCTTCACTGATTGGCATGTACGGCAGCTGTTTATCCGCCCCGACGTCAAGCGTGCGCAGCGTGACCGGCTTGTCGTTAAACATCTGCAGCATCCCCTGATACTGCGCCACCTGCTCCTCTTCTGACGGGAAGCCGCTTTGCAGCATGAACGGGATTTCAGTGCGGTATAAGCCGATACCGTCGATGCGGCTGCCGAGCTTCTCTTCGTGCTCGGGGCTTAACCCGGCGTTGAGCATGACTTTGATCCGCTCACCGCTTTTGAGCTGCGCGGGCAGGTTGACGTCATCTTCTGCCAGCTTGCTTAATTCATTCTCTTCACTAATGAGACGCTGGTATTCCTGCAGCAGTACGGGCTCAGGATCGACCAGCAGTTCACCGCGATAGCCATCCACCACCAGCGTGCGGCGGTGTAGCACCGAGGGCTGGATATCGGCCCCCATGACGGTTGGAATACCGAGCGCGCGCACCATGATGGCAGCATGGGAGTTGGCGGCACCATCGCGCACCACTACCCCGGCGAGCCTGTCCTGCGGTAGCTCTGCCAGCGTCGTCGCTGAAAGTTCATCTGCTACCAGCACAAACCGTTTTGGCCAGGCATTCGCGCCCTGAATGGTGTCATCAAGATGGAACAGCAAACGCTGCCCCAACGCGCGTAAATCCCCGGCACGCTCCTTCAAATAACCATCGGTCAGTGCCGCAAACTGCTCGGCAAATTTTTCAATGACTTTTTTAACGGCCCATTCGGCCACCGAACCTTTATCCACTTCCGCGAAAAGCTCACGGCGCAGACGCGCATCAGAAAGCAGGTGTGAATAGAGGTCAAAGATCGCCGCCGTCTCTTTTTGCGCACCCGCAGCAAAGCGTTTGCTGTAGCGGCGAAATTCGTTGGACGCCTCTTCCAGTGCAGCGGTAAGACGCTCTCGCTCAAGCGCTTCATCAAGCGTCGAGGCCTCGTAAACCTGCTCCATCAGCGGCAACGTGGCGTCCATCCAGCCTTCGGCGATTGCCACACCCGGTGACGCAGGGAGCGCACGTATGCGCGTGTGACGATACTGGCCAAACAGGGCAGCAAGCTGAGACTGAGAGAGGATGGCGGCCATCTGCGTGGCAAGCGTCACAAGGAATGACTCTTCGCTTTCATCGTACTGGCGCAGTTCCCGCTGCTGAACAACGAGAACGCCAAGCAACTGACGACGCTGGATAATCGGCACGCCCAGGAAGGCGCGGAAGCGTTCTTCTTTTACGGAAGGAATATATTTGAAGCTAGGGTGTTTTTGCGCATCAGCAAGGTTAATGGGTTCGGCCAGACGACCAACCAGCCCAACAATACCTTCATCAAAAGCGAGCGTAACGGTACGGCCTCGTGGTTTTTTCAAACCACGAGTCGCCATCAGGTAATAGCAACGCCGGTCATGGTCGGCCAGATACACCGAACAAACTTCGGTTTCCATCGCCAGACAGATATCAGTCACCAGAATATTCAGCGCCTCGTTCAGGCGAGGCGCACTGGCGACCTTCTCGACTATTTCGCGCAAGCGGGTGAGCATGATTTGCGTAGCTTAACCTCTTTTACGTCGCCAGGCAGGTGCGCTTTGCGGCTTAGGCGGGATCTCCTGAAGCTGCATGACAACACTTGCGAACTCTTTCATCACCCTACGGTAAACATCGCGCTTAAATGACACGACCTGACGAACAGGATACCAATAGCTCACCCAACGCCAGCCATCAAACTCCGGCGTACTGCTGGTTTGCATATTGATATCTGAATCGTTGCCCACCAACTGCAGAAGAAACCACTTCTGTTTCTGGCCGATACAAACCGGCTTTGTGTCCCAACGCACCAAACGTTTCGGTAACTTGTAACGCAACCAGTTGCGGGTCGAAGCCAGGATGCGAACATCTTTTCGGCTTAAACCGACCTCTTCAAACAGCTCCCGGTACATCGCTTGTTCTGGGGACTCTCCTGGATTGATCCCGCCTTGCGGGAATTGCCAGGAGTGCTGACCATATCGACGGGCCCACATGACCTGACCCAGACGATTACAAATTACTATTCCTACGTTCGGGCGGTAGCCATCGTCATCAATCACCGGACTACCCCAAACTAAACCTTATATATGAATGATTGTTTCACACTACAGGGAGGCGGTAAACCACTCTCTTACAGGCTTGCAACCTAATAACATTTGAATAACTCACAAATATGTGGGGAGTTATAAACAGATGAAGGACCGTAAGGGCAATTTTATTCACCTTTTCTGTGGATATAGTTGTGAAGAAGTATGGAATTACCGATGAACAACCTGAATCGTCGTTTAGAGCCGCTTACACCGCTCATTATAAAAAATGCTATATTTCATTAGGTTATACCTTTAATTATTGATACCAGAACTGATAGTGTGACGATCATCACATCAGCGATCGTTGTACTGATGAAAGATCGAACAGCGTCGGTTTTATCCACAGATTGTGCCAATAAGTTAGGCACAATTTGTCTGAAAATTCGATTTTCGTCGCACGTCAAGGCTGTAAATCGAAACAGTAGTGTGGGTTATTCCCAGTTATCCCACTTTTCTGTGGATAACAGGGTGTAAGATCCTGTTTATTGTCAGTGACCAGATTTGAACAACCTGTTTTTAGCCGCGGACATAATAATTTTTCAGTAGTAAAAAAACCTATAAATCATACACATGGATTATTCGTACAGAAAACGGTAGACTCTATCCACAAGGGATAATTTCTTAGTTTATTTTTTAATCAGAAGGTTACCGTCATGCTTCCGCTTGCTCCCTTGCTTACTCCCCCTTCCAGCGAAACCGAGTTGCTGACTCAGGCGCAGCGCCTGGCAGGCTATTCGCTTGGCGATCTGGCGGCAATGGCGGGTCTACCGATCCCTGACGATCTGAAAAGAGACAAGGGCTGGATCGGCATGCTGCTGGAACTGTGGTTAGGTGCCAGCGCGGGCAGTAAGCCAGAACAAGATTTCGCCGCACTGGGCGTGGAGTTAAAAACGATCCCCATCGACAGACAGGGAAGACCGCTGGAAACCACGTTTGTCTGCGTGGCGCCGTTGACCGGCAATACCGGCGTAACCTGGGAAACCAGCCACGTACGTCATAAACTGAAACGCGTACTGTGGGTTCCGGTGGAAGGTGAACGGCAGATCCCGCTAGCCGAACGGCGGGTGGGCGCGCCGCTGCTCTGGAGCCCTGATGAAGACGAAGAGCAGCAGTTGCGTCTGGACTGGGAAGAGTTAATGGACATGATCGTCCTTGGGCAGGTTGAGCGTATCACCGCCCGTCATGGTGAGGTGTTGCAGCTGCGTCCAAAGGCGGCCAACAGCAAGGCCCTTACCGAAGCGATCGGCGCTCATGGCGAGCCGATCCTGACGTTGCCTCGCGGCTTTTATCTCAAAAAGAATTTCACTGGCACGCTGCTCGCACGCCATTTTTTACTAAAAACGTAGGTTTTTAACGAATTTTGCGAGCTAACAAACATAATCACCTGGTTTTTAAGATTTTACTACTTCCTGCTTTCGTCATATCAGGTTATTACTACACTATGATTTAATACAAGCCAGGTGAGGACGATAACGATGAAAAAATGGGCAGTGTTAATTTCTGCAGTCGGGTTGGCGTTTGCGGTATCGGGCTGTAGCAGTGATTATGTTATGTCTACAAAAGATGGTCGGATGATCCTGACCGATGGTAAACCCGAAGTCGACGACGATACCGGGCTGGTGAGTTACCGCGACCCGGCAGGGAATAAAATGCAGATTAACCGCGACGAAGTCTCGCAAATTATCGAGCGCTAAACCCGTTAAAGGTCAGTCGCTTGCTGGCCTTTTTGATTTTTCCCTTCCCCTTTTGCTTCCCCTCTGCCATGTTTATATTCCTTTGTCGGGAAGTTCCTGACGCGTCTGTATGTTTAATGAAGGAAGCCGGCTATGCATTATCACCGTATCCCCCATAGCGCTCTGGAGATAAGCCAACTGGGGTTGGGCACGATGACATTTGGTGAACAAAACAGCGAAGCCGATGCCCATGCACAACTCGATTACGCCGTCAGCCAGGGTATTAACCTGATTGACGTCGCAGAGATGTACCCTGTTCCTCCCCGCCCGGAAACGCAGGGGCTAACTGAAACTTATGTGGGAAACTGGCTGGCAAAACGCGGCAATCGCGAAAAGCTCGTTATCGCCTCAAAAGTCAGCGGCCCCTCACGTAATAACGATGCCGGGATCCGCCCAAACCAGATCCTCGATCGTAAGAATATTCGCGCCGCACTGGATGCCAGCCTGAAGCGTCTGCAAACCGACTATCTCGATCTCTACCAGGTACACTGGCCGCAGCGTCCGACTAACTGCTTTGGCAAGCTCGGCTACAGCTGGAACGAGAGCGCGCCCGCCGTTACGCTGCTGGAAACGCTGGAAGCGCTGACCGAGTGCCAGCGCGCGGGGAAAATCCGCTACATCGGCGTGTCTAACGAAACGGCATTTGGCGTGATGCGTTATCTGCACCTTGCCGATAAACACGATCTCCCGCGCATCGTCACCATCCAGAACCCGTACAGCCTGCTTAACCGCAGCTATGAGGTCGGTCTGGCGGAAGTGACGCAGTATGAAGAGGTGGAGCTGCTGGCCTATTCCTGTCTCGGCTTCGGCACGCTGACGGGCAAATACCTGAACGGCGCGAAGCCTGCCGGGGCGCGTAACACGCTCTTCAGCCGCTTTACCCGCTACAGCGGTGAGCAAACGCAGAAAGCCGTTGCGGCCTATGTGGATATCGCGAAGCGTCACGGTCTTGACCCTGCGCAAATGGCGCTGGCCTTCGTGCGGCGTCAGCCGTTTGTTGCCAGCACCCTGCTGGGCGCGACCACGATGGAACAGTTGAAAACCAATATTGAGAGTTTCAATCTGAACCTGAGTGAAGAGGTGTTAGCGGAGATTGAAGCGGTGCATCAGGTTTATACTTATCCTGCACCGTAGCCTGATGCTTTTTGCCCGGTGGCGCTACGCTTACCGGGCCTACAGGTACTCAAACGTAGGCCGGGTCAGGCGAAGCCGCCACCCGGCTATATTTATCAACGCCGACGCTGCCAGATCCATAATCCCGTAATCGCCAGCGCAAACAGCGCGCCAAACCCGACGCCAATAGCCACCACCGGCACACCCACTTTAACCGCCAGCGAATAAAGGCCCAGCATCAGCAGCATCGCCACGTTTTCGCCAAGGTTTTGCACGGCAATGGCATTTCCGGCCCCCACGGTCTGCTTTCCGCGCTCCTGCAAAAGCGCATTCAGCGGCACCACAAAGAAACCACCCAGTATACCAATCAGGATAAGCAGCACGTACGCTGGCAACAACGCATGCTGAAGCGAGAAGAACAGCACGCCGACACCGATTAAAATCCCTGCAGGCATACAGCGCGCAACGGTCTCAAGCGTGACCAGTTTCGCCGCCCCCCCTGCCCCGACGACAATCCCAACGGCGACCATTGCATTCAGGTAGGTTGGCGTTGCGTTGTCGGTGATCCCCAGCGCCATCGGTACCCACAGCACCAGCAGGAAACGTAGCGTGACGCCCGCCCCCCAGAACATGCTGGTTCCCATCAATGAGAAACGCGTTTCACCGTTGCGCCACAGTACGCGGCAGGCGTTAAAGAAGCTGCCGGTCATCGGCCCGAAACGCCAGGACTGACCCGGACGCGCCACCGGCAGTCTGGGAATAAACAGGTTCGCGACAACCGCCCCGCCGTACACCACCGCACAAACGCCCAGAGCCGCCAGCACATGCCAGTCCGCCAGTACACCGCCCGCCACGGACCCGAGCAAAATCGCCGCGATGGTAGAGGACTCCATCAGACCGTTGGCTTTCACCAGCTTATCGCCCGTCGTCAGCTCGCCCAGGATGCCATACTTCGCCGGAGAGTAAGATGCCGCGCCAATGCCTACCAGCGTATAGCCGATAAACGGGTTGATACCAAAGCAGATGCTTGCCGCACCCAACAGCTTCAGGCCGTTGGCGAACATCATCACCCGACCTTTAGGGAAGCTGTCCGCCACCTGCCCCACAAACGGCGCGAAAATAATGTAAGCACCCACAAACACCATCTGCAGGATCGGCTGGCTCCAGTCGGGGTAAAACTCGGCCTTGAGCAACGCCAGCGTGGCAAACAGCAACGCGTTATCACCGAACGCAGAGAGAAACTGCGCGGCGATAACCGCCATCATGCCCTTCGACCGGAGTGAGTTGTTAGCCTGTGCTGACTCATGCATTTTGCTGTTCCGCCCCTTCCACCATGCCCTTGAGGGTCACGAAATCGGGCTTACCGCTGCCTAGCACCGGAAGCTGTTTGAGGTAGCGAATATCACGCGGCACGGCCAGTTCAGGGATACCATGCTCGCGCGCATGCTTAAGCAACGCGTCACGCTTAAGCTCACTGTCCGTGGTGAAGAGCACCAGCGCCTCACCTTTATTCGCATCGCTCTTCACAACCGTGGCGTGCAGTTTGTCAGCGGAAACCGCTGTTGCCAGCATCTCCACCATTTCAAGGGAGACCATTTCGCCCGCAATTTTAGCGAAGCGTTTTGCCCGTCCCTGGATCTGCACGAAGCCCTGCTCGTCGAAGCGAACAATATCACCCGTGTCGTACCAGCCGGTCTCAACGTCCCCGTTGACGTTTTCCGCCGTTGGCGCTTCGAGCACGCCTGGGTTTTCTACGCGAAGATAGCCGTTCATCACGTTGGGTCCTTTCAGCTGCAGGCGCCCCCCCTCTTCAATCCCCGGTACGGCCAGCAGGCGCGCATCCATCCCCGGCAGAATGCGGCCAACCGTCCCCGGTTTCGCCGCCATCGGCACGTTGATAGAGACCACCGGCGCGCACTCCGTGACGCCATAGCCTTCCAGAATGCGCAGGCCAAACTTGTCCTGCCAAATCTGCCGCGTGCTGTCCTGCAGTTTTTCCGCACCGGCAACCACATAGCGCACGCGGAAGAAATCATACGGATTGGCAAAGCGCGCATAGTTGCCAAGGAACGTTGACGTGCCGAACAGCACGGTACAGTTACGGTCATAAACCAGCTCCGGCACAATGCGGTAGTGCAGCGGGCTTGGGTAAAGGAACACTTCGGCACCGGTGAGCAGCGGCGTAAAGAGACCGACGGTCAGGCCGAAAGAGTGGAACAGCGGCAGCGCGGACATAAAGCGATCGTTAGCGGTAAAGTCGGCAATCGTTTTGATCTGCTCAACGTTCGCCAGAATGCTTTTGTGGCTGTGGACGACGCCTTTCGGGTTGCCCTCAGATCCGGAGGTGAAAAGGATAATCGCATCATCTTCCGGCTGCTGTTTGACCTGCGCCAGGCGAGGCGCGAGCAGGTGAGCAAAAATCCACAGCTTGTCGAGCGTCGTGACGTCTGCTTTCAGATCTTCCAGGAAGACCCAGCGTACCTGGGTAAGCTGCTCCGGCAGGTGCCAGAGCTTGCCTTTTTCCAGGAACTGACGGGAAGTAAAGACGGTATTAATCTGGGCGGCAGTGATGGCGCTGGTAAGCCCTTTCACACCCGCCGTGTAGTTCATCATCGCCGGAATACGCCCGCGAGAAACGGCACCAAAAATCACCGCCGCGCTGATCCCGGCGTTAGGCAGCATCAGGCCAATTTTTTCGCCCCGATTGCTGTACTTCTCAAGAATACGGCCCACGAACAGGGTTTTGGTCAGCAGTTTGCGATAGGTGTCCGGGGTGAAGTTGATGTCTTCAATGCAGTTTTTCTTCGCGCCGTAGCGGTACTGCGCCGACAGCAGAGATTCGTACAACGTCTCGCGCGGACGGACGGCCATGCGCGCTTCCATCATTATCTGATGGAGCATTTCACCGGCGATTTTACGACGATCGCGCGCGCGCGGCGCTTCCGGCATAGGGAGCGTTGTGGGCGGCAGAATATGCAGGGTAATTTTGGGGAACAGGCGCTGCTTCACTAACCCCTTCAGGCGGCTGAAATAGGTCAGTTCTGCTCCATCAATGCGCAGCGGCACCACGGTGGCCTGTGACTTCGCCGCGACAAAAGCGGCCCCGTCATAAATTTTCATCAGCGAACCGGTCACGGAAATTCTCCCCTCGGGGAAAATGACCACCGGACGCCCCTGCTCAACCAGACGCACCAGATGTTTGATCATCATCGGTTTTGTTGGGTCGAGCGGGACAAAATCAATCAGCGGCGCCAGCCAGCGCATGTACCATTTTTGGTTGATGGAGCTGTAGACCGCAAAGACGGGCCGCACGGGTAAAAACAGCGCCAGCAATATGCCATCAAGAAAAGAAACGTGGTTCGGCGTGATAAGAACACGTTCGCCATAAAGTGCCTGCGCATCGCCCGTGACGCGGAGACGGAAGAGAATACGGAACAGTGTGCGGAAGAACCCAAAAAGCATTTCAACTCCCTTTGCCAGCCAGAATGAAGGGTTGATAGTAAATGGTGGCAGATTACACGAGAAGTGGGGAGGGAGCGACAGCAAAAACGGAGGCGAAAAAAAACCTGCGCATCCGCGCAGGTTGGTGCAAGAGATGAGTACGAAACCGTACTAAGAATTCTCACCAATCAATACCTCTGGGATCTTGATTGTGGCTGTTCACCCGGCGCTTCGCCAGTGAGAAAACGCAAGGGAATGAGCCTAAGTGCAACCAGGTGTGTATATTCTCTTTTGCTGTTACAGGTTGAACTTACAGGCAAAAAAAACCTGCGTATAAACGCAGGTTGGTGTAAATCGTGTTAATCAACCGGAGTTGATTCCACCTATCAATACCTCTGGGATCTCGACTCTATCAACCCCGACATTGTCCTCGCTACCGGACAATCGCAACAGCCTGAGGCAAAGTGTAACTAAAGGTTCGGATTAACATTATTTTGACACGTCTTCCCGTGTAACGATTACACGACCAGGGGTGTTCTGCGTCACGTTTGGCGAGGGTGTTACCCCGCTCCCCTTGAATGCGTGCCGCTTTTCCGTAACACTAGTTAGTGTGTAAACGCTTACCCCTAATAAGAAGGTAATAAATGGCGACAATTAAGGATGTGGCTCGTCTGGCTGGTGTTTCCGTCGCGACCGTCTCCCGCGTGATCAATAACTCTCCTAAAGCCAGTGACGCATCACGCCAGGCCGTGCAGGACGCCATGGAAAACCTGAATTATCACCCCAACGCCAATGCGCGCGCCCTTGCGCAGCAATCTACCGAAACCATCGGGCTGGTCGTGGGCGATGTGTCCGATCCGTTTTTCGGGGCGATGGTGAAAGCAGTTGAGCAGGTTTCTTACCAGACGGGTAATTTTCTGCTGATCGGCAACGGCTATCATAATGAACTCAAAGAGCGCCAGGCCATTGAACAGCTGATTCGTCACCGCTGTGCCGCCCTGGTGGTTCACGCGAAAATGATCCCCGATGCCGAACTCATTCATTTGATGAAGCAAATGCCCGGCATGGTGATCATCAACCGCATCATTCCCAGCTTCGAAAAGCGCTGCGTGGCGCTGGATGACCGCTACGGTGCCTGGCTTGCCACGCGACACCTGATTCAGCAAGGTCATACCCGAATTGGCTACCTGTGCTCAAACCACCCTATTTCCGACGCGGAAGATCGTTTGCAGGGCTATTACGACGCGCTACGTGAAAACGGTTTGCCGTGTAACGACCGGCTGGTGGCGTATGGTGAACCCGATGAAAGCGGTGGCGAGCAGGCCATGACGGAACTGTTAGGTCGCGGACGAAATTTCACGGCGGTGGCCAGCTATAACGACTCGATGGCCGCAGGGGCAATGGGCGTGTTAAATGACAACGGCATTGAGGTTCCGGCAGAAATTTCGCTAATTGGCTTCGATGATGTGCTGGTGTCTCGCTACGTGCGCCCGCGCCTGACGACAGTGCGTTACCCCATTATCACCATGGCGACGCAGGCCGCCGAGCTGGCGTTAGCGCTGGCTGAACAGCGCCAGCCGCCGGATATTACGCATTTGTTCAGCCCGACGCTGGTGCGCCGTCATTCCGTTGCGTCGCTTGCAGAAGCACAGAGCGAATAACGGTAGAGGTGAACCTGCGTATTCGGGTATTCCAGCCCATCGCCAATGTACTGCCAGCCGTAGCGTTCGTAGAAGTCGCGGCAGGCAGACCACAGATGTAGCTCGGTGTACCCGGCCTGCGCGGCATACGCAATAACATGCTCCTGAAGCTTCCCCGCGAGTCCTTTTCCTCGCGCCGCCTCATCCACGTACAGCGCCGCCAGCCAGGGATAAAGATCCTGACGCGTGATGAGATCGCAGCGCCATAATCCGACGGTGCCCAGAAGCCGTTCATCCTCAACGGCAATAAACGTCAGCGGCAGCGCGCCGGGTGTCTGGCTGTGATCGATAACGCTCTGGAAAAATTCACGCGGCAGGCCGTCACCGAAGGCCCGCCAAATCCAGTCGATCGCCTGCTCCGCAAACTGCGGCGCGGCGTACAGCGGCAGGATCGTCATACCAGTTTCCCCTGGAACAGGGGAACAGATTCAAACAGATAGCCGTCGAAATCCGGCGCATCTTCATCCGACAGCTCCAGCAAACTCTTTTTCACGTTTTCCAGATGCTGGAACATGGCCTGCCACGCGCCCATGACGTCGCGACGGCGCAGGGCTGCAAGGATGGTCTGCCGGTCGCCCAGCCATTTAAGTCGATACGCGCGGCTGGCGATGTGGACGTTAAACTGCTGCCACAGCGGGCTGCTGTCCATGTGATGCCAGATGCTCTCGACGGTCGCCAGCAGCATCTGGTTTTGCGTCGCCCCCGCCAGTACCAAGTGGAACATCTTGTTGTTGTCCTGGCTGCGATCATCCGCGGCGATGGCCCGCTGCTCCTGCTCGATAATGCGGCGCAGGTTATCGATATCCGCGCGCGTTGCCATTTTGGCGGCAAAGGCGGCGATGTTGCTTTCGAGGAGCTGGCGCGCCTGTAAGATCTCAAACGGGCCAACGTCGCTATTGAGGAAGCGTTCTTCCTCGTTTTCATGTTCTTCAGGAATACGCATCACGTAGACGCCGGACCCCTGACGAATATCCACCGTGCCCTGTAGCTCCAGCATCAGCAGCGCCTCACGCACGATAGTACGGCTTACGCCGTAGGTCTCGGCAATGTTGCGCTCCGGCGGCAGGCGCGACCCAACGGGATAATGCCCCTGGATAATTTGCGCCCGTAAATCCTCGCCAATTTCCTGGTACTGTTTTTTTTCCGGCAGGATGACAGCCTTATCCACGTTTCCACCTGTGTTTTTCAGTTAAGCGCAGGCCGGGCGTCCTCCCGGCCAGTTTGTGCGCTATTTTATCAGAATGCCTACTTCCATTCATCGTCAACGCTGAGCGTCAGCACGCGCTCATCGCGCAGCTGACGGAACCAGGTGGCCGATGTTTTCGCGCGGCGGGCGCGGTTGTTTTCGAGGTCGATTTCAATTAACCCATAGCGGTTTTTGAAGGCGTTCATCGGCGAGACGTTATCGGTAAAGGCCCAGAGCATATAGCCGTGGCAGTTTGCCCCCTCCTCGCGCGCCAGCAGCGCGTAGTAGAGGTGCTCGCTGATAAAATCGATGCGGTACGTATCGTCGATAACGCCGTCACGATTGCGGAACTGGGCTTCGTTTTCAACCCCCATACCGCTCTCGGCCACGAACCAGTCGATATTGCGGTACTCCTTTTTAATCCGCATCGCCATGTCATAGATAATGCGCGGATAAATCTCCCAGCCGCGGGATCTGTTCATCCGCCGCCCCGGCAGCTCGAACGGCTCGTAGTAGTACGCCGGGTGGAACGGCGTCTCCGGGTGCCAGGCACGGGAAGGCGCTTTCACCCGGTGCGGGTAATAGAGGTTGATGCCCAGCTCGTCCACGGTGTTGTCGGCAATCATCGCCAGCTCTTCCACCGTGTAGTCCCATTCAACCTGATGCTGCTCAAGCAGGGTAACGAGTTCCTGCGGGTAGCGGCCGTGCACCAGCGGGTCGAGGAACACGCGGTTATAAAACAGATCGTAGATCTCCGCCGCCCGCACGTCGTGTGGCGCGCGGGAACGCGGGTAGGTCACTTCCGGGTTGAGAATACAGCCGACGGAGCCGTCATATCCCTTTTCCCGGAATAGCTTCACGACCTTCGCCGTCGCCAGCACCTTATGGTGATTCCACTGCATCCACGTACCGGTGTTCTGCTCGTACGGCCAGCGCAGCGCGTCCAGGTAAACGCGGGTCTGCACCACGATCGGCTCGTTGAAGCTAAACCAGCGGGTGACTTTGCCGTGGTAGCGGTCAAACACCTTTTCCGCGTAGCGGACAAACAGCTCAACCACATGCTTCGACGCCCAGCCGCCGTATTTTTCAAGCAGCGCGCCAGGGAGCTCGTAATGCTCCAGGCAGATCATCGGTTCGATGCCCTGACGAAGCATCTCATCGAACAACGCGTCGTAATACGCGGCGTACTCTTCATCCACCGTCGCGTTTTCATAGTCGGTCAAAAAACGCGACCAGTTGATGGAGGTGCGGTAGTGCGTCAGCCCCGCCTGCTTCATCAGGGCCACGTCCTCGCGAAAGCGGTTGATAAAATCGGTCGCCACCGCCGGGCCGTAGCCGTTATGCCAGACGTGACGATCGTTCTTGTACCAGAGATCGATCCACGAATCCTGACCCGGTTTTTTACCGCTCCAGCCCTCGGTTTGCCAGGCTGATGCCGCTGCGCCCAGAATGAAATCTTGCGGTATCGTAATCTGTTTTGTGCTCATCACGTCCTCATACGTTATCGGTGGCTTGCTTCAACGCGGCCTGCTCCGCACGGCGTGAGGCAATTTTCACAAACGGCAGATAGATAATCACCGCCGTCACAATGCAGATAAGCTGGGTGATCACCGCCCCCATCGAGCCTGCAGTAGAGAGCCAGGCGTTAATCAGCGGCGGCGTGGTCCACGGCACCATCACCACGGCTTTGCCGGCAAAACCGGTCACCGTCGCAAAATAACCGATGGAGCCCGTCACCAGCGGGGTAATAATGAACGGAATGGCAAGGATCGGGTTGAGCATGATTGGCATACCGAAAATCACCGGCTCGTTGATGTTAAACAGGCCAGGACCGATGGAAAGCTTGGCGATCTCCTTCATCTCTTTGCGTTTGGTGGCAATCATCACCGCGATCAGCAGACCGATAGTGAGCCCTGAACCGCCAATGCTCATATACACATCCCAGAACGGCATGGTGATGATGTTTGGCACCTCTTTGCCCTGCTCGAACGCGCTCATGTTGACAGTGATCGCCCCCAGCAGCAGCGGCTCGCGGATCGGCTTGATCATCTGGTTGCCGTGAATGCCGATCACCCAGAACAGCTGGGCGACAAACATCAGCAGCAGAATGCCCGGCAGGCTTTGCACAACGCGCTCAAGCGGCTGCTGCACCACCTGATAAACCGCGTCGTAGAGGTACATGCCGGTAAGCTGGTGGAATACGAAGCCAAAGGTGGCAATGGCGGTGGTGGTGATAATGGCTGGGATCAGCGCGGAGAACGACGCCGCCACGTTAGGCGGCACGGTGTCCGGCATTCTGATTTTCAGCCCCTTACGGTTCTCCAGCCAGCAGTAAATCTCAACCGACAGAATGGCGATAAACATGCCGAGGAACAGGCTGCGCGTATCGGAGAACTGGCGCAGCAGCACGTCTTTCACCACATGCATTTCGCCGTCCACCAGCATCTCTACGGTGGTCGGCGTGACGCAGATAAAGCAAATCACCGCCAGCAGGCCGGGGAACAGCGATTTAATGCCGTTAATGCGCCCCAGCTCAATACCAATCAGGAACACTGCGCCGATATTGAGGAAGTTCAGCGTGGCGTAATTGAGCGCGCTGGTAATCGGTTTTAGCGCAGCGAGAAATGACAAAGACTCAAAGCTCGCCAGGCCATTTTTCGGATCCAGCACCATGTTGGAAATAAGCACAGAAAATGCCCCAACGATGATGACCGGCATTAAGGTAATAAAGGCAGACTTGATCGCCATGATATAGCGATAGCTGTTGAATTTGGTGGCAAAACTGCCCAGAGCGTCGATCAGTTTTTCCTGTAATGCCATAGGGTAATACCTCAGTAAAAGGGCTTTTATTGAATAAGGTGTACAGCCGGATACTATTGGCATACCAAAAATAGCTTCACGCCCCGATTTGTTCTGTGATTAAGCTCTCAACGCGACGTCCGGTATTCCAGATTATGATTTATGACTGATTTGGCATACCACTTACAGCCATTTGTCCTGACCTGATGGATCGTTACTGAAAAGCGTGATCCTGGTGGGCGTTTTGCCCTTCCCGCGTCGCTTATGCGCCGGATGGTCTGTGTTAAACTGCATGCCATTACGTGGAAGCAGGAATTTCGAATGGCAACAATGCTGGATGTCTCACTGCGTGCGGGCGTGTCAAAAGCCACCGTCTCGCGCGTGCTGAACGGCACGGGTCAGGTTAAAGAGAGTACGCGTCAGCAGGTGTTCGCGGCGATGGAAGAGCTGGGCTATCGCCCAAACTTTCTCGCGCGTTCGCTCGCCAACCAGACCAGCAACAGCATTGGTCTGGTGGTCTCCACCTTCGACGGATTTTACTTCGGCCGCCTGCTGCAGCAGGCCTCCCGACAAACAGAAACGCACGGTAAACAGCTGATCGTGACCGACGGTCACGACGCGCCGGAGCAGGAAGAGCAGGCGGTACAGATGCTGGCGGATCGCCAGTGCGATGCCATCGTGCTGTACACCCGCTACATGAGCGAAAAGGCGATCATCAAGCTGATGAACAGAGTGCAGACCCCGCTGGTGGTAATCAACCGGGAGGTCAGCCAGGCGGCGGATCGCTGCGTCTTCTTCGAACAACAGGATGCGGCATTCAAAGCGGTAGATTACCTGATAAGCCAGGGCCACCGGGAGATCGCCTGCATCACCGTTCCTATCCACACCCCAACCGGAAAAGCGCGTCTGATGGGCTACCGCAAGGCGCTGGAAAAGCACGGTATTCGGCTGGACGAGCGGCGGATTAAATACGGCGATGCGGGAATGACGCGGGGATATGAGCTGTGCAAAGCGTTGATTGAGGAAAAGGTACCTTTCAGCGCGCTGTTTGCCTGTAACGATGATATGGCGCTCGGCGCGTCCAAAGCATTACACCAGGCCGGGCTGAAGATCCCGCAGGATATTTCGCTGTTTGGGTTTGACGATGCGCCGAGTGCAAAATGGCTGGAGCCTGCGCTCTCATCGGTGTATCTGCCGATTGACAACATGATCGTCACGGCCATCGATCAGGCGATCCGGCTGGCAAAAAACCAGCCGGTCGAAGCGATCCCGCCGTTTACCGGCACGCTGGTGTTGCGCGACTCGGTGACAACGGGGCCGTATTTTACTCAGACGAGTTCTAACGCCAGCAGTTCCTGAATGGTCTGGCGGCGGCGAATCAGTCGCGCCACGCCGTTATCAAACAGTACTTCCGGCAACAGCGGGCGGCTGTTGTAGTTTGAGGACATCGACGCGCCGTACGCCCCGGTGTCGTGCAGCACCAGATAATCACCCGGCTTCACTTCTGGCAGCGCGCGCGTTTCCACTTTGCCGCCCTCCTGCTGGGTAAACACGTCGCCGGATTCGCACAGCGGCCCCGCCACGACGGTGTCTACACGCGGCGCGTTAATCAGATTGCTACCGTCCGCAGCGAGCGCCGTGATGTGATGATAGCTGCCGTACATAGACGGACGCATCAGATCGTTAAAGCCTGCATCAATCAGCACAAAGTGACGGCTTCCCATCTCTTTCACGCTACGCACCTGTGCCACCAGCACGCCAGCCTCCGCCACCAGGAAACGCCCCGGTTCGATCTCCAGTTTTACCGGATGGCCCAGATGGGCAGCTATTTTGTCGCGCGCCGCACTCCACAGTCCATAATAGTGATCGGTATCGATCGCCTCTTCCCCTTCACGGTAAGGAATGGACAACCCGCCGCCTGCGGAGATCGCCTCCAGATCCTGCCCGAAGTCGAGCACCTGGCGCACCATTGCACCGCACACCTGCTCAAGGTGACCATAATCCACGCCTGACCCGATGTGCATATGGATCCCCACCAGCTTCAGGTTATAACGCTGCAATACCTCAAGCGCGGCGGGCATATCGGCATACCAGATGCCATGCTTGCTGTTTTCGCCGCCGGTATTGGTTTTTTGGCTATGACCGTGGCCAAAACCGGGGTTCACGCGCAGCCAGACGCGGTGGCCGGGAGACACCTTGCCCAGCTGTTCCAGCATATCCACAGAGCCGGCGTTGACCGGGATCTGCAGCTCATGCACGCGGGCCAGCGTCGCCTCGTCGATCACGTCGGCGGTAAAGACGATTGCGTCGCCGTCGGCTTTCGGATCAAACCCAGCCGCCAGCGCGCGCTCAATTTCGCCCAGAGAAACGGAGTCAACCTTTACCCCCTGCTCGCGCATCAGGCGCAGAATATGAATATTCGAGCAGGCTTTCTGGGCAAAACGCACCACGTCGAACTGATGCAGCGCGGCGATCTTCTCGCGAACGATCTGCGCGTCGTAGACCCACACCGGGCAGCCGAATTCGGCAGGCAGGCGCAGCAGGTTATCGGCGTTCAAATCAGTGTCAGTCTGGTTCAGCGGGCGTGGCATGGTTATCTCCGGGGTATGAATCAATTTTTATGATTACGCCACAAAACGAAGGGAATAAAAAATATCGTTTTATCCCGACTCTATGCAAAAATGATATGGAACCCTCACCCGCTTTCAGGTGCCCTATGCCCGCCGTTAACCTACGCCACATCGAGATTTTTCACGCCGTGATGACTGCCGGTAATCTCACGGAAGCCGCACAGATGCTGCATACCTCTCAGCCAACGGTCAGCCGTGAGCTGGCGCGTTTTGAAAAGGTGCTGGGGCTTAAGCTTTTTGAACGCGCGCGCGGCAGGCTCCACCCGACGGTGCAGGGATTACGTCTGTTCGAAGAAGTCCAGCGCTCGTGGTACGGGCTGGACAGGATCGTCAGCGCGGCGGAGAGTTTGCGGGAGTTTCGTCAGGGCGAGCTTTCCATCGTCTGCCTGCCCGTCTTTTCCCAGTCGTTTCTGCCGACGCTGCTGCAGCCGTTTCTGGCCCGCTATCCTGAGGTCAATCTCACCATTGTTCCGCAGGAGTCACCGCTACTTGAAGAGTGGCTTTCCGCCCAGCGCCACGATTTGGGCCTGACGGAAACGCTCGCCACACCCGCAGGCACCGAGCGCACGGAGTTGCTCTCGCTGGATGAAGTTTGCGTCTTGCCCGCCGGGCATCGGCTCGCCGGTAAGGCCGTGCTGACGCCTGCAGATTTTCACGGGGAAAACTACATCAGCCTGTCCCAGACCGACAGCTACCGTCAGCTGCTGGATTCGCTGTTTGCCGAACATCAGGTGAAACGGCGGATGGTAGTGGAAACGCACAGCGCGGCGTCAATATGCGCCATGGTGCGCGCGGGCGTGGGCGTAGCGGTCGTCAATCCCCTCACGGCGCTGGACTATGCCGGAAGCGGGATCGTCATCCGCCGGTTTAGCGTGTCCGTTCCCTTCACCGTGAGCCTTATTCGCCCCCTGCATCGTCCGGCTTCGGCGCTGGTGGACGCTTTCACCGGGCATTTGACCGAGCACGCGCGTCAGGTGGCGCTTCGCTTACCTGACCTACAAAACGCCCTATGACAGCATAAACTCGACGGCATCGGCGGCGTGAATGGCCGCGGTGTCAAACACCGGAATGGCGCTGCGCTCGGCCGGCACCAGCAAACCGATTTCCGTGCAGCCGAAGATCACCCCTTCCGCGCCCTGCTGCGCGAGCCTCTCGATGACGCTGACATAGTAGGCGCGGGACGTTTCGCTGAAGGTGCCGAGACATAGCTCGTCGAAGATGATCTGATTGATGCGCGCCCGGTCAGCCTCGTCCGGGATCAGGCTTTCAATGCCGAACTCACTGCTCAGACGGCCGCGATAAAAATCCTGCTCCATCGTATAGCGTGTGCCCAGCAGCGCCACGCGCGACATCCCGGATGCACGAATCGCGCGCCCGGTCGCATCCGCGATATGCAGGAACGGCAGCGAACTGCGGTCTTCGATATGAGATGCCACTTTATGCATGGTGTTGGTACAGAGCAAAATGCCTTCCGCCCCCGCACGCTCCAGCCCCAGCGCCGCCTGCGCCAGGATCTCCCCGGCTTTATCCCACTCGCCGCTCGACTGGCAGGCTTCGATTTCATGGAAATCGACGCTGTGCAGCAGCAGGCTCGCGGAGTGCAGGCCACCCAGACGCTGTTTCACCCCTTCATTAATCAGGCGGTAATAGGGGATGGTCGATTCCCAGCTCATCCCACCCAACAGGCCGATCGTTTTCATGCATCCCTCCTAATGTGTTTCTGCCAGTGAAGCAAACTTGTGATCCTCTTTCCACTTCTTTGTCGCGTCATTTCTTTTTATCGCAGGGTGAGATAAGTTAAATGAAACATTGTTTCATTACATAACGGAGCGGAGAGATGTTTATTTTCCACAAAGAGACCACGCTTGAGGATCTGGGCAATGGCGTGACGCGGCGTATTCTGGCGCACGATGGAAAGATGATGGCGGTGGAGGTCAATTTTGAGCAGGGTGCGATTGGCCCGATGCACAATCACCCGCATGAACAGCTTACCTATGTGCTCTCCGGGGAGTTCGAGTTTACGATAGGTGCAGAAAAGCAGATCGTGACGGCGGGCGATACGCTCTATAAAGCGCCGCACGTGATGCACGGCTGCGTTTGCCTGAAGCCCGGTACCCTTCTGGATACCTTTACGCCGGTGCGCGACGATTTCCTGAAATAAAAAAAGGCGCTGAATCAGCGCCTTTTTAATATCGTCGTTACTCTGTTGCTGGCGTTACGGCCGTTATCGGTTCTGGCAGCGGATTACGCGAGAGCATTGCCTCACGCAGCAGCACGCTGCCGCAGGCAAACAGGCCGCCCAGAATCCCTGCCAGCAGCACAATCAGGGCTTTGCCCGGACCGTCTTTTTTCACCGGCAGTGACGGTGAAAGCTGATACCTGAAGGGCTCGAGCTTCACGTCTTCCACTGACAGTTTTTGCAGCTGAGCCAGATAAAATTCACGGTTCTGGAAATCCGCATTCAGCTCGGCCACGTCCTTCAGATTCTTTTCAATCTGCAGCTTTTGCGCAATGCCGTCAGCCCCCAGCGCCACGGAGTAGTCAGGATCGTCTTTTACCGCCTGCCCGTTGCTGTAAACCGGCTTCTTAATGCCTGCCGCGTTTGCCACTTCCAGCGAATAGTTAAGGCGCTGCAGGTTGGTGTTGTGGATATTGGTCAGACGCACGCGATCCAGCTCCAGCTGCTGCTGAACGACTTTCGTTTTCAGCGTGATCTGGTTACGGATATTTTCCATGGTCTCCTGCTCAACGATGCGGGAGATATAGTTGATGTAACCTTCCAGAACCGTCTGCGCGTCTCCCGCCGTCGGGGCGGTAAAGCTCAGCGTCCATGAGGTGTACGGCGCTTTGTCTGCGTCTTTAACCTGCGTGTTATCTGTCGCTTTCATTTTCTCAGCAATATTCACCACCGCGCGATGCAGCTCCAGCGGGTCTACCTCGGTGCCTTCCAGCTGAGACATCACGTACGGGGAGGTTTTCATGTACTCTTCGAGCAGCGACTGCGACTGAAACTTTTTGATGAACAGGTTAAACACGTCTCCATGGCTCACCTTCGCGTCGACGTCCAGCACCTGCAGCGTCACCATCATCTGGCGCAGCGTGTTCCACTGCGTCTGCTCGGCCGGCGTGATCACGGCTTTACTGGTCCATTTTTGCGGGATTAAAAACGCAATGGCCAACCCTACCACGGCGAACGCCAGGACGATCGTCACAATACGTTTTTTGGCTGCCAGAAGTACGTCTAACAACCCCAGGAGATCTATCTCTTTAGTGCTTACCGCCGGAGTGGCATAACGGGGAAAATCGAGGTCCGTGTTTTTCTTGAAATCCATCGCTGACATAACCGTTCTTCTTTTTGGAGTGCAGTAAATTTCTGCCTGATTGGTTGCAGTGGTCGGATGATACAAGAAAGTAAGAATAATCTGAACGCCAGATTGATCTATCTGTAGACCGACTATCAGATTTAGTAGGAAGTTTCTAAGCGGTATTGTTCTTATTAATCATTCGGTTTCTTCCCCCTCCTTTCCTTACTGTCGGGTGCGATTGTGTGAAATAGCGCAAAAATGCCACTCTCATCACCTTATTGAAACAGCGTTTCGACGCCGATCACATTTCCATCATTAAGCGAATGACGCAGAAATAAATAGCAATAATATAAAATAAAACGTTGTTTTAGTATTCAAGAACACCGGTTCGTAAGTTTTGAAACCTGACCGTGACGCATTAAGGCAATGCCCATAAAAGGCTTAAAAAACATAATGTAAAAAGAAAAGACCAACACATCACCTGACATATTTCCTCTCATGCTGAGCAGGGCAAGCGCGAGAAAGTTGTAACAAACCAGATTCCGTTTTAACCATTGATCGCCAGGTAGGTATGTATGAATGAAAACAAGCTGCTGGGGTTAGCGTGGATATCTCCCTACATCATCGGGTTGATACTCTTTACCGCCTTCCCCTTTGTTTCATCGTTTTTCCTCAGTTTTACGGATTACGATTTAATGAGTCCGCCGGTGTTTAACGGCATTGAGAACTATCGCTACATGTTTACCGAAGACACGCTCTTCTGGACATCCATGGGCGTGACCTTTGCTTACGTATTTTTGACCATCCCGTTAAAGCTCGCGTTCGCATTAGGGATTGCGTTTGTTCTGAACTTTAAATTACGCGGCATCGGCTTCTTCCGTACGGCCTACTATATTCCGTCCATCCTCGGCAGCTCCGTGGCTATTGCCGTTCTGTGGCGCGCGCTGTTTGCCATTGATGGCCTGCTGAACAGCTTTATCGGCGTGTTTGGTTTCGACCCGGTGAACTGGCTCGGCGAGCCGTCGCTGGCGCTGATGTCCGTTACCCTGCTGCGCGTCTGGCAGTTCGGCTCTGCGATGGTCATCTTCCTGGCCGCGCTGCAAAACGTTCCGCAGTCGCAGTATGAAGCGGCGATGATCGACGGTGCATCCAAATGGCAAATGTTCACAAAAGTGACGGTGCCGCTGATTACGCCGGTGATCTTCTTCAACTTCATCATGCAGACCACCCAGGCGTTCCAGGAATTTACCGGACCGTACGTGATCACCGGCGGCGGGCCAACCTACTCGACCTATCTGTTCTCGCTCTACATCTACGACACCGCGTTCAAATACTTCGATATGGGCTATGGCGCGGCGCTGGCGTGGATCCTGTTCCTGGTGGTGGCCGTCTTTGCCGGTATCGCCTTTAAGTCGTCGAAATACTGGGTGTTCTACTCCGCCGATAAAGGAGGCAAAAATGGCTGATATTCAGGAACTCTCCACGGCAAGAAGCGTTGCAGAGCGCGGAGTCGCCCGTACGCTGCGCAGAGAGAAAATCAACGCCAGCATTCGCTACGCGATCCTGCTGATTGTCGGCCTGCTGATGCTCTACCCGCTGGTGTGGATGTTCTCGGCCTCGTTCAAACCGAACCACGAGATCTTCACCACCCTGAGCCTGTGGCCTGCCCATGCCACCTGGGACGGCTTTGTGAACGGCTGGAAAACCGGGACCGAATACAACTTCGGCCATTACATGCTCAACACCTTTAAGTATGTGATCCCGAAAGTGATCCTGACCATTATCTCGTCCACCATCGTGGCGTACGGCTTTGCCCGCTTCGAGATCCCGTGGAAGAAATTCTGGTTCGCCACGCTCATCACCACCATGCTGCTGCCCAGCACCGTGCTGCTGATCCCGCAGTACCTGATGTTCCGTGAAATGGGCATGCTCAACAGCTATATGCCGCTGTACCTGCCGCTGGCCTTCGCCACGCAGGGGTTCTTCGTCTTTATGCTGATCCAGTTCCTGCGCGGCGTGCCGCGTGACATGGAGGAAGCGGCGCAAATTGACGGCTGTAACTCCTTCCAGGTGCTGTGGTACGTGGTGGTGCCGATCCTGAAACCGGCCATTATCTCCGTCGCCCTGTTCCAGTTCATGTGGTCGATGAACGACTTTATTGGGCCGCTGATTTACGTCTACAGCGTGGATAAATACCCGATTGCACTGGCGCTGAAAATGTCCATCGACGTCACCGAAGGTGCGCCGTGGAACGAAATTCTGGCAATGGCGAGCATCTCCATTCTGCCATCCATCATTGTCTTCTTCCTGGCACAGCGCTACTTCGTTCAGGGCGTCACCAGCAGCGGAATTAAAGGTTAAGAGGGAAATATCATGGCTGAAGTAATCTTCAACAAACTGGAAAAGGTCTACTCCAACGGCTTCAAAGCGGTACATGCTATCGACCTTTCCATCTCCGAAGGGGAGTTTATGGTGATTGTCGGGCCGTCCGGCTGCGCCAAATCCACTACCCTGCGCATGCTGGCCGGACTGGAAACCATCAGCGGCGGCGAAGTGCGTATTGGCAATAAAATTGTGAACAACCTTGCGCCAAAGGAGCGCGGGATTGCGATGGTGTTCCAGAACTACGCGCTCTATCCGCATATGACGGTGCGCGAGAACCTGGCCTTCGGCCTGAAGCTGAGCAAGCTGCCGAAAGATCAGATTGAGTCTCAGGTGAACGAAGCCGCGAAAATCCTGGAGCTGGAAGAGCTGCTCGACCGCCTGCCGCGCCAGCTTTCCGGCGGCCAGGCGCAGCGCGTGGCGGTAGGCCGCGCGATTGTGAAAAAGCCGGACGTGTTCCTGTTCGACGAGCCGTTATCTAACCTCGACGCCAAGCTGCGCGCCTCGATGCGCATCCGTATTTCTGACCTGCACAAGCAGCTGAAAGCCTCCGGCAAACCGGCCACCACCGTCTACGTCACCCACGACCAGACCGAAGCCATGACCATGGGCGACCGCATCTGCGTGATGAAGCTCGGCCACATCATGCAGGTGGATACGCCGGATAACCTCTACCACAAGCCGAAGAACATGTTCGTGGCGGGCTTTATCGGCGCGCCTGAAATGAACATTCGTAAAAGCCTGCTGGTGGAAAAAGCAGGGAAGCTGCACATCGCCATCGGCAATGAAACCATGCCGCTGAACGCGGAAAAGCAGGTGAAGGTTTCCGCTTACGCCGGTCAGGAGGTCTTCTACGGCGTGCGCCCGGAGTTCGTGTCCCTCTCTGACGAGCCGTTCCAGGACGGCGGCTGCAGCGGCGATATGGTGCGCGTCGAGAACATGGGCCACGAATTCTTTGTATATCTGAAAGTCGCGGACTACGAACTGACCGCCCGAATTCCTTCCGATGAAGCTAAACCAATGATTGATAAGGGACTTCACCGTAAGGTGTATTTCACGTTTGATATGAACAAGTGTCATATTTTTGACGCAAAAACTGAACAGAACCTCTCTCTCTGATGGAGTGATAAAAATGAAAAAAGTGCTTTTAAGCGCAGCAATCTCCGCGACTCTGGGCCTTACCGCTTTGCCATCGATGGCGCAAGATGTTGATTTACGTATGTCCTGGTGGGGCGGCAACGGTCGTCACCAGGTCACCCTGAAAGCCCTGGAGGCGTTCCACAAGCAGAACCCGGACATCAACGTGAAGGCGGAGTACACCGGCTGGGACGGTCATCTCTCCCGCCTCACCACCCAGATTGCGGGCGGTACCGAGCCGGACGTGATGCAGACCAACTGGAACTGGCTGCCGATCTTCTCCAAAACCGGCGACGGCTTTTACGATCTGAATAAGATGAAGGACGTCATCGACCTGACGCAGTTTGATCCGAAAGAGCTACAGTCCACCACCGTTAACGGCAAGCTGAACGGCATTCCGATTTCCGTAACCGCGCGCGTGTTCTACTTCAACGACGAGACCTGGAAAAAAGCAGGCGTTGAATACCCGAAAACCTGGGACGAGCTGATGGCGGCGGGCAAAACATTCGAGAGCAAGCTCGGCAAGCAGTATTACCCGGTCGTGCTGGAGCATCAGGACACGCTGGCGCTGCTGAACTCGTACATGATCCAGAAGTACAACATCCCTGCGGTGGACGAGAAAACCAAAAAATTCAGCTACTCCAAAGAGCAGTGGGTGGAGTTCTTCCAGACCTACAAAATGCTGGTGGATAGCCACGTGATGCCGGATACCAAATACTACGCGTCGTTTGGTAAGAGCAACATGTATGAGATGAAGCCGTGGATCCAGGGCGAATGGGGCGGCACTTACATGTGGAACTCGACCATCAACAAGTATTCCGACAACCTGAAGCCACCGGCGAAGCTGGAACTGGGGAGCTACCCTATGCTGCCGGGCGCCACCGATGCGGGACTGTTCTTCAAACCGGCGCAGATGCTGTCGATTGGTAAATCCACCAAAAACCCGGAAGCGGCGGCGAAGCTGATTAACTTCCTGCTGAACAGCAAAGAGGGAGTGGATACGCTGGGTCTGGAGCGCGGCGTGCCGCTGAGCAAAGCGGCGGTGCAGTTCCTGACCGAAGACGGCACCATCAAGGAGAACGACCCGTCCGTTGCGGGCCTGCGCCTCGCGCAGTCGCTGCCAGCGAAGCTTACCGTGTCGCCTTACTTTGACGACCCGCAGATTGTGGCTCAGTTCGGGACGTCGCTGCAGTATATCGATTACGGTCAGAAAACCGTGGAAGAGACAGCGGCTGATTTCCAGCGTCAGGCTGAGCGTATTTTGAAACGCGCGATGCGGTAATAGTCTCCTCCTTGCCCGTCCTGCGCTTAGCAGGGCGGCAAACTGTGCCTTTCCGCGATCCGGAAAGGCACAGCAGTATTAGAGATTACTCAAGTTGCCAGGCACCAGCCTCGGTTAAAACGGCCAAACCGCTCCAGGCGAATAACGCTAAATCCCGATGGTCGGCATCCGGATAAATACGGCTGCTCAGGCAAGCCTCACCGTCGTTAACAAAAACTTCCACTGACGAACTGTCGAAGAAAAGCCGTAGCGTCAGCGCCTTCCCGGCGGTTAATGGCACGCTGCGCACGCCGCACAGTCCATACTGCGGATAATGACGCTCCAGCACCAGCCGCTGCATCTGCGCATCAACATACACGCGCAGGCCATTACCGAAACGGAGTCCATACTGTTCTGCACTGCTGTTTGCGCAGTCCCAATGAAGGATAACCTCCAGCGCCTCGCCGTTTTCCATCATTACGCTTTGCTGGTTTTTAACGGTGGTGATCGGCCACGGGAACCAGGCACCGCGCATCCCCTCGACCTCTTTGGCTGGACGCATTTGCAGGCGGTTGTCCGCACTCAGACTCAGCTCGCGCGGCAGTGAAAGCATGCCCGCCCACCCGTCCCGTTGCTCCGGCAATGGCGATTCCCACATGTCCAGCCAGCCAATGACAATGCGTCGGCCATCTGGCGTCAGGAAACTTTGCGGCGCATAAAAGTCGTGACCGTGATCCATTTCAACAAAGTCGCCCTCGCGGGCAAACGCCTGCCCTGGCTGCCATTCGCCGAGCAGATACCCGCTCTGAAAAAGATTGCGGTTCTGGTAGCCGTTTGCCTCCAGTCCCTGGGGAGAGAACATCAGAACGCGCTTGCCGTTGAGGGTGAAAAAATCCGGGCACTCCCACATATAGCCCATCTCTTTTTCCGCTTCATCAAGCACACCCGCGTCCTGCCACTGGCGGAGATCGGCCGATCGATATAGCCGCACCTGCCCGGTATCACCGTCGCGAGCGCCAACGATCATGTACCAGTCATCCCCTTCACGCCACACTTTCGGATCGCGGAAATGATGTATCCCTGCCGGGGTGTCCACCACAATACCCTGACGTTCAAAGTGAATACCGTCGCGACTGGTCGCCAGACACTGGACCTGATAGAGGTTAGACTCATCACTGGGATCGCCATGAAATTTATGCCCGGTGTAAATCAGCGCCAGCGTATCGCCATCGACCACCGCCGAACCGGAGAAGCAACCGTCTTTGTCCTCCGGGCCTTCCGGGGCCAGCGCCACCGGCAAATGTTCCCAGTGCACCAGATCTTTACTGCGCGCATGCCCCCAGTGCATTGGTCCCCATTCGGTTGAATACGGGTGATGCTGGTAAAACGCGTGATACCAGCCATCGAACCAAACCAGCCCATTCGGGTCATTCATCCAGCCCGCACGGGCGGCCAGGTGGTAGCGCGGATACCAGCGCAGGTTCAGCGCCTCGCGTTTAGCCTGGAGTTCCTGTTCTGCGTTAGAAATGGTGTACATCATAGTCTTCACTCTTTTTGATTCAGATAGCGGAGGGTTGCGAGACCAGCGGGTCTGAGGACGACCGCGAGGAGCGCAGCAAGAAAATGGAGATAAAGGTGGTGCTAAACACCAGCAGCCCCATAATCAGATAGGACTGGGCGAAGCCGTACTTCTCGTAGCTATAGCCTGCCAGCGGCGAAAGTACCGTGGCGATGACCGAACTGGTGCACGCAAAGCCCACCAGATACAGCGTGGATGAGAGTCGTTTATCGAAGTTAAGGCTGTTGTATTTGAAGATGGCCACCAGCAGAACCGGCAGCTCCAGCGCGTGCAGCAGCTTGGTGATAGAGATAAGCTGCGGGCCTTCCACCAGCCCGGAGGCGACCATGCGGCTCGCCATCACCATTCCGGCGAAGATGAGGCCGTTTTTCGCGCCGATACGGTTAACCAGCCATGGTGCGCAAAACATGCCAGCCGCCTCAAGGAAAACCTGGAATGAATTCAGATAGCCATACATGGCGTTCCCTTCCTGGAGAGTCGGGAACTGAGAAGAGAAGTAGACCGGAAACTGCTGGTCGTAAACGCCGTAAATGCAGGTGCCGATCACGAAGAACACGAGCGCCCAAAAGCGCGGTAGGGTTAGCAGGCGCAGCGCATCTTCCAGCGTCACCTTACCGCCCGCCACCGCTTCTTCCATCGCCTGCGAGGCGGAGAAAACCCGCAGCCGCGCCAGCAAAATGAAAAATACCAGCCCTGAGCAACTGGCCACCGCAAAGTTGAGTTTTGGGTTGATGTTGAAGAGTAAACCGGCAAAGAACGTCGCGACTGCCCAGCCCAGCGAGCCCCACATCCGCGCCTTGCCAAACTCAAACTGGCTCTGTCGTGCCACACGCTCGGTATAGGACTCTAAAACACCGATACCGCCGTTAAAGGTCAAGCCGATGTAAATCCCACCGAAAATGCTGCCAAGCAACACGTTAATCTTCAGCAGATAGCCAAACAGTAAAAAGGCCGGGCCAGAGAGGATCAGCAGGACGGTGATGTACCAGAGTAGGTTTTTACGCAGGCCGAGCTTGTCCTGAATAAAACCGTAGCAGACCTGTGCAAACAGCGCGGAGACGGAGAGCACCGCGTAGATAATGCCGGTATCCCCCGGCTTGAGCCCTACCTCCTGGTGCAGCCAGATAGAGAGCAGCGATCCGGAAGAGGACCAGCAGACAAAAAAGAAAAACAGTAACGCACTGAGTAACGGGTAGCTGTGAGAGTGATGTTTCTTCATCATGACATTCTCATCGTGGAGGAATGCCGAAAATGGTAACGTTAACAAATGGGTTAACTCATGTCATTTTGCTGAGATTCATGATGTTAATCACAAAAGTTAACGTTAACATTAATGGAGTGCGATCGCGATCAACTATTTCTTACCTGCGCGCGCGTCACGCGTAAGATAGAATATCGAACGATCTTTTACATCAGCAGCTTAGCAAGGGCGGGGTAATCAACATGGCATCGCTTAAGGATGTGGCAAAGCTGGCCAATGTGTCACTGATGACGGTATCCCGCGCGCTAAACAGCCCGGAAAGGCTAAAACCGGAGACTCTGGCCCGGGTTCAGGCCGCTATTGAACAGACCCATTACGTGCCCGACCTGTCAGCGAAAAAAATTCGCGGGGCTCACGCCATGCCGAACACCATCGGGGTGCTGGCGCTGGATACGGTGACCACGCCCTTTTCGGTAGACATCACGCTGTCGATTGAAGAAACCGCGCGGGCGCACGGCTGGAACAGCTTTGTGGTTAACATGTTTACCGACGATAGCCCGGAGACCATGGTAGATCTTCTGCTCTCTCATCGCCCGGACGGGATCATCTACACGACCATGGGGCTGCGCAAGGTGCCGCTCCCGTCCAAGCTGCTAACCCTTCCCTGCGTGCTGGCAAACTGCGAAAGTTTGCACGATCCGGTGGCCAGCTACATACCCGATGACGAGCAGGGCCAGTTCTCTGCGGTTCAGGCTCTGCTGGCTGCGGGCTACCGCCGCCCCCTTTGCCTGCATCTGCCGGCTAACCATCTGGCTACCCTTCGCCGTCGCCAGGGGCTGGAGCGCGCCTGTCAGGAAGCGGGAATCGACCCAAACACCCTGGTTCACTGCTATATGGAATATGGCGATGAGCACTATCGCGATATTCCGGCACGCGTTCTGGCGCATATTCAGCAGCAAACGCCGCTGTTCGACTCCGTGATTTGCGGCAACGACCGCATTGCGTTTATGGTTTATCAAACGCTGCTGGGACATGGGTTGCGCATTCCGCAGGATGTGGCCGTGGTGGGGTACGATAACATGGTGGGGATCGGCGATTTGTTCTTACCGCCCCTCTCAACGGTGCAGTTACCTCATTATGAAATCGGGCGCCTGAGCGCCCTGCATATTATCAACGGTGACAGCCATCGTGAGACGGTTCGGGTCGCCAGCCCGTGGCTCCCCCGGGAGTCGCTATAATTAGATGCCGATGTTCCGCAATTTCTCCCCCGCCATCAGCTTGCGTTCAATATGCTCCAGCGTCACGCCTTTGGTTTCAGGGATCAGCCAGAAGGTGACACCGATAAACGCCACGTTCAGCACCGTATAGAGCCAGAAGGTTCCCGCTGCGCCAATCGCATCCAGCAGCGTCAGGAAGGTCGCGCCAATGATCATGTTCGACACCCAGTTGGTGGTGGTGGAACAGGTGATACCAAAGTCACGGCACTTCAGCGGCTGAATTTCAGAGCACAGGATCCACACCACCGGTGCGGCGCTCATCGCATAACCGGCGATGCACATCATGGTCATGCCGACGGAGAGCCAGGACAGCCCGCTTGAGGCCGTGCCGTTATCAAACTGCATCAGGCAGTAGCCGAGGATCAGCGTACCGAGGGCCATCACGCTAAAGCCAATCTTCAGCGCCGGTTTACGTCCGGCTTTATCCACGGTGAATACCGCAATAAAGGTCGCGAACATAAAGGTCAGCCCCACCACCAGCGTGGCAATCATCTGCTGTTCGGTGGTCGTGAACCCGGCCATTTTGAAAATGCGCGGCGCGTAATACATGATGATGTTCATCCCGGTGAACTGCTGCATCGCCTGGAGCAGCATGCCGAGGAACACCGCACGACGCACGTTGCGGTTGACCTTAAACAGCGCCCAGCCGCCCTGCTTCAGCTTCAGGCTTTCGCGGATTTCATTCAGCTCCTCACGGGCTTTTTCCGAGGTGTCGCGCAGCATACGCAGCACCTCTTCCGCCTCCACGTGACGCCCTTTTTGCGCCAGCCAGCGCGGGCTGTTCGGCAGGAAAATCACCAGCACGATCAGCAGCAGCGCAGGCAGTGCCAGTACGCCCAGCATCGCGCGCCAGTTGCCGCTGTAGCTGAAGTACGTATCGGACAGGAACGCCAGCACGATGCCGAGCGTCACCATCAACTGGTACATGCTGATCATCTTCCCGCGCACGTTCTCGCTCGCCATTTCGGAGAGGTACAGCGGCGCGGTATAAGACGCAATCCCCACCGCCACGCCCAGCAGCACGCGGGAGAGCAGCAGCACCTCCACGTTCGTGGCAAACGCCGAGCCAATCGACCCCGCGACGAACAGGATCGCCCCGACCATCAGGCTGTATTTGCGCCCGAGGCGGAACGAGAGCCAGCCGTTAAACAGCGCCCCGATAGCCGCGCCGAGCATCATGCTGCTCACCACCCACTCCTGCAGGCGGTTACTCAGCGTAAAGTGATCGGTAATAAACGGTAGCGCCCCGGCAATGACGCCGATATCCAGACCAAACAGCAAACCGGCCACGGCTGCCGCAATAGAGACGAACTGATTCATGCGTCGGGTATCGCGCAACGCGGCGGGCATCAGGGTAGAGTCATTTATAGATGTCATATTTTTCCTGCCTCAACAGCAAAATTCGTTAAGTGAAATTACGAGATAGTGAAGAAAAGTGTCAGGCGGGAATTCGTGAAGATATGGATTATTTCGCTATGGCATAGCGTTCTGTGATGGACATTACAATTTCAACTAATGCTGAAATAGCACCGTTTTTTATTAATCACCTAATATTTAAGCAATAAAACTGTGATGCGCATCATTTATGAATTTTCAGTATGGATTTTTCATCTTATGCCATATGGATAATGGCAATTTTTAGCCAAAAAAAACCTCCACCCGGGGGCAGAGGTTCGTCATGCAGGCGGAATTAACGCGCCAGCCAGCCGCCGTCGACGGCCACGGTGTAGCCGTTGATATAGTCAGAAGCCGGGGATGCCAGGAATACAACCGGTCCCATCAAATCGCTCGGCAGACCCCAACGTCCCGCTGGGATACGCTCCAGGATTGCCGCGCTGCGCTCTTCATCCGCACGCAGCTGCTGGGTGTTATTGGTGGCCATATAGCCTGGCGCAATCGCGTTAACGTTGATGTTGTGCTGCGCCCACTCGTTGGCCAGCAGACGGGTAACGCCCATCACCGCACTTTTCGACGCGGTATAAGACGGCACGCGGATACCGCCCTGGAAGGAGAGCATGGAGGCGATGTTGATGATCTTGCCGCCTTTGCCCTGGGCGATAAAGTGCTTCGCCGCTGCCTGAGACATAAAGAACACGCTCTTAATGTTCAGGTTCATGACGTCGTCCCAGTCGCGCTCGCTGAAGTTGATCGCGTCTTCACGACGGATCAGACCCGCGTTGTTCACCAGGATATCGATATGACCGAACTCCGCCACCGCGCGATCCAGCAGTTCAGGGATCGCATCGATTTTACGCAGGTCAGCCGTCAGGCTCAGAAAACGGCGGCCCAGCGCGGTGACGCGCTCGATGGTTTCCGTTGGCTCAACAATGTTGATACCGACAATGTCGCAGCCCGCTTCCGCCAGACCCAGCGCCATACCCTGACCCAGCCCGGTGTCACACCCGGAAACCACAGCCACTTTACCCTGCAGAGAAAATGCATCCAGAATCATGTTTGTTCCTTAATCGTTCAGCGCCTGTCACCAACAGGCAGGTTTATGCTTCACTGCCTGCGACTAGCGCAGATCCTTAACAGCGACATGGTCCATGTCATCAAAGACCTGGTTTTCACCGACCATTCCCCAGATGAAGGTATAGGCTTTCGTCCCCACGCCTGAGTGAATGGACCAGCTTGGCGAAATTACCGCCTGCTCGTTGTGCATCACGATATGGCGGGTTTCCTGAGGCTGTCCCATCATGTGGAATACGCAGGCATCTTCATCCATGTTGAAGTAGAAATAGACTTCCATGCGGCGCTCGTGGGTATGGCACGGCATGGTGTTCCACAGGTTTCCCGGCGCGAGCTCGGTCAGCCCCATGCTGAGCTGGCAGGTTTCCAGCACGTCCGGAACGAAGTATTTGTTGATGGTGCGGCGGTTGCTGGTGAGGTTATCGCCCAGCGTGACCGGCGCGACGTCCGCTGGCGTCACTTTTTTGGTTGGGTAGGTTGTATGCGCCGGAGCGCAATTGTAGTAGAACTTCGCAGGCTTACCGCCGTCAATGCTGGCAAAGACCACCTCTTTCGCCCCTTTTCCGACGTACAGCGCGTCGCGGTGGCCAATCTCATAGCACTGGCCGTCGACGGTAACGGTGCCCGGCCCGCCGATGTTGATCACGCCCAGCTCACGACGCTCAAGGAAATAGCTCACGCCCAGCTGTTTACCCACTTCTCCACCCACGGAGACGGTTTTCGCCACGGGCATAATCCCACCCACAATGATGCGGTCGATGTGGCTGTAGACCATGGTGTACTTGTCGGCTTCAAAAACCTGTTCCACCAAAAATTCATTACGCAATCCCTGCGTATCCAGCGCCTTAGCATGCGCACTGTGGATGCTTTGTCTGATGTCCACGTTGACCTCCAGAAATGATCGTGCCCAAGGGCAAAGATGATTAACGAAACGACGTTCCGTTTTCTTGATGAGCACATAGTATCCGTTGAGATTTGGCTTTTCAATTGCATTTAAAACAACGTTTCACTTTTTCTGCATCTTAATACCGAAAATGATGTTTCGATCACGATAATGTCAGAACATCCTTATCTATCCCGATGATTCTTACGAATTGCGCCACCAGTCACACATAATGAAACAACGTTTTGATAATTTAACACCCAGTTTTTAACTCAACGTCATTCAAAGGAGTGCATTATGGCTAAAGGTATGCGGGTCAAGCTGAACTACGAGGTCAGCCGCGATCCGGATACAGGCGTGGAAGTCACCCGCCTGACCCCCCCGGAAGTCACCTGTCATCGCAACTACTTTTACCAGAAGTGCTTCTTCAACGACGGCAGCCATCTGCTGTTTGCAGGGGCGTTCGACGGTCACTGGAACTACTATCTGCTGGATCTGAAAAAGGCTGAAGCGGTGCAGCTGACGGAAGGCGCGGGGGATAACACCTTTGGTGGTTTCCTTTCGCCGGATGACAGCGCTTTCTACTATGTGAAGAACGATCGCACCCTGCTGGAAGTGGATTTGCAGACGCTGGAAGAACGCGAAGTGTATCGCGTCTCTGACGACTGGGTCGGTTACGGCACCTGGGTTGCCAACAGCGACTGCACCAAACTGGTGGGTATTGAGATCGCCAAAAGCGACTGGACGCCGCTGAACGACTGGAAGATTTTCCACGATTTCTTCCACAAGGGGCCGCACTGCCGCCTGCTGCGCGTGGATCTGAAAACGGGCGCAAGCGCCACTATCCATGAAGAGAAGAACTGGCTGGGCCATCCTATTTATCGTCCGTTCGACGACAACACGGTGGCCTTCTGCCACGAAGGCCCGCACGACCTGGTCGACGCGCGTATGTGGCTGGTTAACGAAGACGGCAGCAACGTGCGTAAGGTGAAAACGCATGCAGAAGGCGAAAGCTGCACGCACGAATTCTGGGTGCCGAACGGATCTGCGCTGGTGTACGTCTCGTATCTGAAGGGTCAGCAGGGTCGCACCATCTCCCGTTTTAACCCGGAAACCGGCGTTAACGAGGAAGTGATGCAGATGCCCGCCTGCTCGCATCTGATGAGTAATTTTGACGGCACGCTGCTGGTAGGCGACGGTTCCGGCACGCCGGTCGACGTGAAGGACACGGGGGGTTACACCATCGATAACGACCCGTACCTGTATGCCTTCGACGTCGCGAAAAAAGCGTATTTCCGCGTCGCGCGTCACGACACCTCCTGGGCGACGGTGGCAAACAGCCGCCAGGTCACCCACCCGCATCCATCCTTTACCCCGGATGATAAAGCGGTGCTGTACAGTTCCGATAAAGACGGCAAACCGGCGCTCTATATCGCGAAACTCCCCGAGCAACCTGAAATGTTGCATGCATGATTTGAGTTAGTGTTTCTGTAACTGGCCTTGCCCTCCCCTAAGGAGGGCTTTTTTTTGGGCCTGGTGCGCGCGTTTTGCCCGGTGGCGCTAACGCTTACCGGGCCTACAGAGTGAAATGGGAGGGATCAAAGTAGGCCGGGTCAGCGCAGCGCCACCCGGCGGTTTTTAGAAAAGGAGCAGGATTATCAGAAGGAGTACGCCACGCCTAAACGGAAGCGGGTCTGGCGCTCGTCGGTGTCTTTTACGCCCACGTTGCCCACCTCAACATACGGTGCCCAGTTTTGATCCCATTTATAGGCCAGCTTGGCGTTATATTCGTTAGAATAATCTTTATTATTATTACGAATCATACCCTCGGTGCTTTTCGCATAAACGTAATTCAGCTCGGTACGCCAGTCTCCCATGACCCAACCCACCCAGGCATCGCCACGGTTAACTTTATCATCGTCTTTATTTGAGCTGGATGGATAACGGGTATATTCGTAGCGGTAACGTGCCGCCACGTAAAAACCATTATCGAAGCTGTATTGCAGGTGCAGGTTCGGTTTATAAATGGTACGGCTGTCATTACTCTCAATGGTGAATGCAGGCGTCAGCGCAATATTGTCGGTTGCTTTCCAGCGCCAGCTAATTTGGTCTTCATGACCGTTACCCACAACATCGGCAAACGGCTGGTCGGCCTTGTCGCCACCGGATTTCCATTTCGCTTCAACAGAGAAGCCGAAGCCGTTAGCAAAGCGATGCGAGACCGCAACCCGGTCTGCGTTCGCGCCGTTATCAATATATTCATGGCGCAGATCGACGGTAACCGCCTGAGCCGCAAAAGACGCACCAATAAGAGAGGCAAGGACCAGAGATTTATTAAACATGAAAAAACCCTCAAATAAAATAGCGTTTCGTTTTTATGGAACTGCAGTTTATTTTTTAATAAACGTTATTTTAGTGATCGGGATCGTAATTATTTGTTTCATTTTTTTTGGCAAAGATGGACGTGATGTCAGTCAACAAAAGGGGATTATTAACCTTAAATTTCAGGGGAGAGATCACAGTAAGACCTTAGCGGGGAGAATAATACAGCGCGTAATTATTCCACTCTGCATTGAGATTGAACTGATAATCGTAAAAACGTCACGCTATGTGTAAAAAAAAACCTCCCAAGGGGAGGTTTGCTTTTTGAAAGGAAAGGATCACCGCTCAATCGCCAGCGCCACCCCTTGCCCACCGCCAATACAGAGCGTGGCAATGCCTTTACGGGCGTTACGCTTTTTCATTTCATGCACTAAGGAGACCAGTATACGGCAGCCGGACGCGCCGATAGGGTGGCCCAGCGCGATAGCGCCACCGTTGACGTTGACCCGCAGCGGATCCCACTCCAGCATTTTGCCCACCGAGATCGCCTGCGCGGCAAAGGCTTCGTTGACTTCAATCAGATCCACGTCGCTAAGCTGCCAGCCTGCGCGCTCCAGACAGCGGCGTGTCGCATAGACGGGGGCGATCCCCATCAACGCCGGATCCACCCCCACGCTGGCAAAGGCTTTAATACGTGCGAGCACGGGAAGATCCAGCTCCTGCGCTTTGCTTTCGCTCATCATCATCACGGCCGCAGCGCCATCGTTAATGGAAGAGGCATTCCCTGCGGTCACCGACCCCAGCGTTTCAAAGGCCGGGTTAAGCTTCGCCAGCCCTTCTGCGCTGGCATCGGTGCGCGGCTGCTCGTCGGTATCCACCATCACGGCTTCACCGTTCTGACGCTGGGTGCTGACCGGGACGATCTCATCGCGAAACCGTCCGGAATCAATTGCGGCGCGGGCTTTTTGCTGCGAGCTCAGCGCGTAGGCGTCCTGAAGCTCGCGGCTGATGCCATATTCACGCGCCAGGTTTTCCGCCGTGACGCCCATATGATAATCGTTGAACGCATCCCACAGGCCGTCATGCACCAGGCTGTCGAGCAACTGGCTGTTTCCAAGCTGCGCGCCGGTACGGCTGTCGGTCAGAACGTGTGGCGCGCGACTCATGTTCTCCTGCCCACCGGCAATCACCACATCCGCCTCGCCGCACTGAATGGCCTGCGTGGCGAGATGCAGCGCTTTTAAACCGGAACCACAGACGTCGTTGATGGTAATGGCGGAAACCGTGTTGGGCAGCCCGCCTTTCAGTGCCGCCTGTCGGGCAGGGTTTTGCCCGGCTCCGGCGGTCAGCACCTGGCCGAGGATCACCTCATCGACTTCATGGGCGGCAATCCCGCTGCGTTCCACCAGCGCTTTCACCACCACGCTACCCAGATCGACAGCCGAGTGGCGCGCTAATGCCCCCTGAAAACAGCCGATAGCTGTACGCAACGCACCCACTATAACGACATCTTTCATCACGACCTCAGTGTTAAATGACCTGACGATAGTAGAGTATTGTTATCAACAATTATCGCGATTGTTTAAAATTAGTGAGTTAAATCACAAGGATCAGCGCGCGTCCTGCAAATACTGTCGCAGCCAGCTTCCGGCGACGCCAGGGGGAGATCGTTTGTTCCAGAGCAGATCGACACCAATCGCGCGTGGCCAGCCGGGGACATTGAGTTGCACCAGCGATTTCGCCGCTGCAAATTCATCGACCAGCGCACAGGGCAGTACACACCAGCCAAATCCCTGAACCGCCATACTCAAGAGTAACAGGTAATTCGGTGCTGACCAGACCGGCCCCCGGGCAAGGGTGGCTTCGCGTTCAAGATAGGTGCTCAGGCGCAGCTCGCGCCAGCCTTGTAGCTCATCAGCCTTAGTTTCGTGTTGCCCGGCAAGCGGGTGTTCCGCGCTGACGTAAATCGCCATCCGGGTCTGCAGGGGAAGCCGGGTCACGCCAATATCGGTAGGATAACTGCCGCGCGCTTCCGTCAGGCCAATTTGCGCCCTCTCCTTCTGCAGCAGATCGATGACATCCTCTTCTTCGCCAATCAGACATTCGAATTCCGTATGTGGAAAACGCTGGTCGAACTGTTTCATCAGGTTTTCAAGCACGTCCGGGTTGAGCGTATCGGAGAGCACAAACGTCAGCCGCGCCTCGGTCTGCGCGGTTAACGACACCGCCAGTTCGTCCAGCCGCGCGCTGGCGGCCAGGATCGACTGCACATAGCCCAGCACCTGCTCGCCCTGGACGGTTAACACCGGCTGACGCGCCGAGCGGTCAAACAGATCAAACCCGAGATCGGCTTCCAGGTTGGCTATGGACGTGCTGATCGTGGACTGGCTTTTACGCAGGCGGCGGGCGGCGGCGGAAAAGGAACCTGCGGCAACGGTCTCGACAAACGCGGTGAGGGCTTCAGGGGAATAGCGCATGAACTATCTACTTTATCGATGGATACCATCTTTAATATATCAGCTTTAGCGATAAAAATAGGCCCCATCGACGCCCATCCTGGCGAATGAATGAGGTCACTATGCAACATCAAGATGCACTCCACCGTAAACTGCCGGAGCGGATCTTCCATGCCGTCTGCTTTGAAGGGATTGCCACGGCGATCCTCGCCCCAACCGCAGCCTGGCTCATGCAGCGCTCCGTGGTGGAAATGGGTGGGTTAACCATTATCCTGGCGACCACGGCGATGCTGTGGAACATTATCTATAACTTTGGCTTTGACCGTTTCTGGCCCGTTCAGCGGGTCAAACGCACGGCGAAAGTGCGCGCCCTGCACGCCCTGGGCTTCGAATGCGGGTTTATTGTGATTGGCGTGTCAATTGTCGCCGCCGTTCTCGGCGTGACGTTGCTTCAGGCATTCACGCTGGAAATAGGTTTCTTCCTGTTCTTCCTGCCGTACACCATGTTCTATAACTGGGCGTACGATACCCTGCGCGAAAAATTCCTTAAGCGTCGCCAGCAACGACGCGCCCTGGCTGGCTAAACGCCCTCTGGCCGGACGTCCGTTCCGGCCAAACTCCTTCGAAGCAACTGCGCTCTCCACGCATAATTATGGTAAATTGCACGCCATTCTGATGGTTTGATAGTTGAAACGTTGCTCTAATGTCGAAAATTTGGTCAAAAGATGAGACTCTCTGGAGTTTCGCTCTCTATGGCACGGCCGTGGGCGCAGGAACGCTGTTCTTGCCCATTCAGCTGGGCTCCGCAGGCGCCATTGTCCTGTTTATTACCGCCCTCGTGGCCTACCCATTAACCTACTGGCCGCACAGAGCGCTGGCGCAGTTTATTCTGTCGTCGAAGACAAAAGGTAATGAGGGGATCACCGGTGCCGTTTCCCACTACTACGGCAGAAAGATTGGGAATCTGATCACCACGCTCTATTTCATCGCCTTTTTTGTGGTGGTGCAGATTTATGCCGTGGCTATCACCAACTCGTTAACCGAGCAGCTGGCAAAACAGATGACCGTGGATACCGCCGTTCGCGTGCTGGTCAGTTTTGGCGTGGTGCTGGTACTGAATCTGATCTTCCTGATGGGACGGCACATCACCATCAAAGTGATGGGATTCCTTGTGTTCCCGCTGATTGCCTATTTTCTGTTTGTCTCGCTGTACCTGACGGGAAGCTGGCAGCCCTCGCTGCTCACCAGCCAGATGGCGTTCGATCGGCATACGTTGCATCAGGTGTGGATCTCGATCCCGGTGATGGTTTTCGCCTTTAGCCATACCCCGATTATCTCGACGTTCGCGGTTGACCGTCGTGAGAAGTTCGGTGATGAGGCCATGGGTAAATGCAAGAAAATCATGAAGGTAGCGTATCTGATTATCTGCCTGAGCGTGCTGTTCTTCGTGTTTAGCTGCCTGCTCTCTATCCCGCCGTCGTACATTGTGTCGGCGAAAGAGCAAGGAGTCACGATCCTGTCAGCACTGTCGATGATGCCCTCTTCACCTGCATGGTTGGGCATTTCCGGGATTATTGTGGCCATTATCGCGATGTCGAAATCGTTCCTCGGCACCTATTTCGGGGTGATTGAAGGGGCGACGGAGATTGTCAAATCGTCGCTGAATCAGGTGGGGGTTAAAAAGAGCCGCGCCTTTAACCGCGCGATTTCAATTCTTGGCGTGTCATTGATCACCTTCGCGGTCTGCTGCATCAATCCGAACGCCATTTCGATGATTTATGCCATTAGCGGCCCGCTTATCGCGATGATCCTGTTTATTATGCCGACGCTGTCGACGTACCTGATCCCGTCGTTGAAGCAGTATCGTTCCATCGGCAACCTGCTGACGCTAATCGTCGGCGTGCTGTGCGTGTCGGTGATGTTTGTAGGATAAGCCCGCGGTGCCCGGCGCAATGCCGGGCACCTCTCTCACGCCCGAATATCGTCATATTCCCGCGTATTATCAAATTCATGTTTGGCAAACGGGCACAGCGGGATAATTTTACGGTTTTCACCGCGCATCTTCTCCACCACTTTCGCCACCAGCTGCTTACCCACGCCCTGCCCTTTCAGGCTCTCGTCCACGTCGGTATGTTCAATAATGCTGAGGTGTTCACCGGTCGGAACAAAGACAATCTCCGCCACCTGGTTCCCGTCTGCATCATTCACATAAAATTTGTTATGGCCTTCCAGAATATCCATGGTTCCTCGCTTATTTTTGGCGATACTTCAGCGCGCCGCTCGGGCAGGTATCAATCACGCGTATGACGGTCTCAACATCGACTTCATCCGGTACGATCCACGGTTTACGTTTCAGGTTGAACAGCTTCGCGCTGCCGCGTACGCAGTTTCCTGAATGTTTGCAGATCCCGGTATTGAAGTAGACGTCGATCTTCTCACCGGTGTAGGCCCGGTATCCCGCTTCCAGTAGCTCTTTATCCACGACATAGCCTCTGTTGTTATTATGTTGGTGAATGGGTTATAGCACAGGAAAGCGGGAGGCGGTTAGCGTCGGTAAGCGAGCGATCGTACCAGTCTGTCGCCGAGTTTCTGGATAGTCTGCACCAGCAGCAGTAATACGATGACCGTGCCGGCAATCAGGGTGTTATCGAAGCGTTGATAGCCATAGCGAATGGCCAGGTCTCCCAACCCGCCGCCGCCGACGACGCCCGCCATGGCGGAAAAGCCGATCAACATCACAATGGTCAGCGTAATTCCCGCCACCAGCGCGGGCAGCGCTTCGGGCAAGAGCACCCGGCTAACAATATGCCAGTGGCTGCCCCCCATCGACTCCACCGCCTCAATGCGCCCCCTATCCACCTCATCCAGCGCGCTTTCAACAATGCGTGCGAAAAAGGGAAAGGCACCAAGCGTAATGGGTACCACGGCGGCGGTGCTGCCAAGCGTGGTGCCGACAATCCACCGGGTGACCGGAATAAGGGCAATGAGCAAAATAACAAAGGGCAAGGCTCGACCAATATTCACGAGGCTATTGAGCACGACAGCCACCGCCCGGTTGGGTAACACACCGTCCCGACGCGTGATAAACAGCAGCACGCCAACGGGTAATCCAATGGCTACCGTAAAGAGCGTCGCCAGCGCCACCATGTAGAGGGTTTCCAGGGTGGCGTTAATCATTAAGTCCTGAAAGCGATCCCAGTTCACGCTACGCATCTCGCCCCCGTCTCTGACGCATATTTTGCCAGGAAAGCACGATCGGTTTCGCCATCCTGCAGCAGCATTTGACGCAGCCGCCCTTCCCGACGCGACATAATTTGCGAAAGCGACCCGCTCTCAATGAGCGCCCCCTGCTCCAGCAGGGCCGCTGCATGGCAGATCTGCTTCACGACCGTCATTTCGTGGGTGATTAGCACAATGGTGATATTGAGCTGCTGTTGAATATCAGCCAGCAGATCGAGAATAGCGCGAGTCGTTTCCGGGTCGAGCGCGCTGGTCGCTTCATCGCACAGCAGGTAGCGAGGCTGTACCGCCAGCGCACGGGCAATGCCCACCCGCTGCTTCTGACCACCTGAGAGCTGCGAGGGCCACGCGTGACCAAAATTTCCCAGCCCCACCAGTTCGAGCAGGGCGGCAACCCGCTGCTGACGCAACGGGCGCGGGACACCGGCAATCTCCAGCGGCAGATCGATATTGTCGTTGACGGTACGCGAGTGCAGCAGATTGAAGTGCTGGAAGATCATGCCCATCTGCTGACGCTGCTGGCGAAGCTGCGCCACGCCCAGCGTGGCGATGTCCTGGCCGTCGATGAGTACGCGACCCGACGTCGGCTGTTCAAGGCGATTCAGACAGCGCAGCAGGGTGCTTTTTCCCGCCCCGCTGCGCCCGAGAATGCCAAAGATCGTTCCTTCTTCTATCGACAGCGAAATGTCCGTCAAGGCCGGCGCGGTTGCGCCGGGATACTGTTTACTGATGTGCTCGAGTTTAATCATGCTGTGGCGCCGTAACGGGGATCACCGAGCCGTTGTATTTCTCGCGGATAAAGGCTGCCACCTTCGGGGAGGTTAAGTCTTTCGCGAGTTCGGCAATACGCGGGTCTTTCAGTAATTCAGGCGTGGTGACCAGCAGGTTGGCATAAGGGTTGTTGCTGGCGGATTCCAGCCCTAAAGCGTCTTTCGCCGGAACCAGCCCCGCCTCAAGGGCATAGTTGCCGTTGATCACCGCAGCGTCCACATCGTCTAACGCACGCGGGATTTGCGGCGATTCAATCTCCACAATCTTGATTTTCTTCGGGTTGTCGCTGATGTCAGCAGGCGTCACCAGCGTAGAGGCCGCGTCGCCGCTGGCCTTCAGTTTCAGCACGCCTTTGCTCTGCAACAGCCACAATGAACGGCTGAGGTTAGTGGCGTTATTCGGCACGGCAATGCTTGCCCCTTCCGGTAATTCATCCAGTGATTTCACCTTACGGGAATAGATACCCAGGGGTTCAATATGAACTTCAGCAGCCACGCTGAAGGTTTTTCCCAGCGCTTTTTCCTGATCTTTCAGGTACGGCAGATGCTGGAAATAGTTGGCATCCACCTCTCCGGAAGCCAGTAACTCATTCGGGTTTATCCCGCCGCTGCTCATCTCGATAATTTTCAGATCGAGTTTAGGATCGATTTTTTTCACATACTCCAGGATTTCCGCATGGGGAATAGGATCGGCGGCGATACGTAACGGTGCGGCGTGCAGCGTTTGTGAAACCAGTAAAGCAAGCCCAGCCAGCGTAAAGAATGCAGATTTCATCATCGTCTTATCTCTTATTGTTTATTAAAACTGTGGTTCGCCGTTGAGGTGATCCGCGTAAAAACGGTTTGCCACATCAGGATGCGAGCGCAGTCGGCCTTTTAAATAATTCCAGCCCACTTCGCGTAACAGGGGGTTGAGCGGATCGCTGGTTGGTCCGTGTGCCAACCGCGCGAGGGAGTCGGGCAGTTGAAAGACCGGCACGACCGCATTCAGCTGTGCGCCGAGGAAGAAAGCGTATGACAGGCGCTCCCGGCCAGCCTGCGGGGAGACGACGCGGTGTACGGTAGCGCGCAGATAACCATTGGTTGCCAGTTCGAGCAGTTCGCCGATATTAACCACGAATGCGCCAGGCAGCGACACCGCGTCCACCCATTCATTCGGCGAGACCTCAACCTGCAAACCGCCCTGCTCGTCCTGCAATAACAACGTCAGGAAACCCGAATCTTTATGCGCGCCAACGCCCTGGCGGGATTCATTTTCACTGCGCCCCGGATAGCGGATCAGCTTGATATGCTCGTTGGGATAGTCGCCGTAAAGGTCATCGAAGGCGTTTCTCGGCAGGGACAGCGCTTCGGCAAAAGCCCGCAGAAGTTCAAGCGCCACGTCGGTCATTTTCTGCTGCCAGAGAGTGATCACATCACGCATGTCCGGCAGCGCTTCGGGCCACTGATTGGGTCCCTGCATACGTTGCCACACCGGGCCAGTGCTGCTTTCGATGGCAGAGCGTTCAGCGCCAATATCAAATTGCTCGCGGTAGTCCGGTTGGCTGCGGGTAATTTCCGATCCCGCGCGGTTATAGCCGCGAAAATGCGGTGAATTGGCCATCCTGACCTTCAGCTTCTCCTGCTCCGGGAGGGCAAAAAATTCACGCGAGACGCGCTGCACGTCGTCCAGCAACGCCTGAGAAATACCGTGCCCGGTAAGGTAAAAGAAACCCACATCGCGGGCTGCTTTCCCCAGGTCTTCAAGAAAGGCTTTACGCTGTTGAGGATCGCCCTGCAACCGGGAGAGTTCAATAACAGGTAAGGAGAGTTTATGCGCTGTGCTCATCGTTTTTTTCCAGCTTATGACAATGCGCTCACCTTGCCATTTCGCCACATAGTGCACTACGAAGTTTTCTGTCTATCGATATCAAAAAGCCAGCAATGGGCTTGCAAGAATAAGGGTTAAATTTTATTTCACTGGTTCTTTCATCAATGACCAATTTTATTTATAAATAACGCACGCACCTACCCCCAAATTATTACCTCCATATATTTATCACCTTGAGACTATTCTCATTGCGCACGTTGCCGTTTCATTCTCTTTCACGCAATTTGTAAACTCATGTAATTCATTTCCGCGGCGGGTTTACGGTAAAAAAACCTGCACCTGGCGGCAGACACCGAAGAATCGAACCTGTAAGCAACAGATATCGTAACCATTTATAGGCACAGTCCTGTAAAATAACGAAGCGGTATATTTCGCAGCGGCAACCACCTCGTCCCAAAATAAAGCGAAACTGTAATTTGACTCTTCCAGCATAACGACTAATGTTAATTGCTGAACGACAAATGATACGAATTAAAAATCGTATCTCCTGACATAAACGCAACAAGAGGGTTGATATATGGCAGAACATCGTGGTGGTTCCGGTAATTTCGCTGAAGACCGTGATAAAGCATCAGAAGCTGGACGTAAAGGCGGCCAGCACAGCGGTGGTAATTTCAAAAACGATCCGCAACGCGCGTCTGAAGCAGGTAAGAAAGGGGGACAGAACAGTCACGGCGGAGGCCGTAAATCTGATAATTCCTGATCTTATTTAAGTCTCTTATAAATAACCGAGAGCATGCTGCGGGCCTGGTGGCTCGCAGTACCCTTTACTTATTTAACGGGAACATAAATATGAACATGAAAAGTATCGAAGACGTCTTTATTCACCTCCTGTCGGATACCTACAGCGCTGAGAAGCAGCTGACTCGTGCGCTAAGCAAACTTTCCCGCGCAGCATCAAGCGAACAGCTCAGCGCCGCATTTACGGCACACCTTGAAGAGACGCAGGGACAAATTGAGCGCATAGACCAAATTATTGAGCAGGAATCCGGCATTAAATTAAAGCGCATGAAATGCGTGGCAATGGAAGGCCTGATTGAAGAAGCAAACGAAGTCATTGAGAGCACAGAGAAAAATGAAGTGCGCGATGCGGCATTAATCGCTGCTGCGCAAAAAGTCGAGCATTATGAAATAGCGAGCTACGGTACCCTGGCGACATTAGCAGAACAGCTTGGCTATAAAAAAGCCGTTAAACTTCTCGCCGAAACACTGGAAGAAGAGAAAGAAACCGATCTTAAATTAACCGATCTGGCCGTTGGTAATATTAATCAAAAGGCCCAAAAAGGTTAACCCCGGGAATAAATGAGCATCAGCATTTAATTAAATCAAATAACTCACAGGAGTTTATTATGAATCATGTAGAACACTACCATGATTGGCTGCGCGATGCCCATGCGATGGAAAAGCAAGCCGAATCGATGCTGGAATCCATGGCCAGCCGTATTGAAAATTATCCCGATTTACGCGCTCGTATCGAACAACATATTAATGAGACAAAACGCCAAATTACATTGCTGGAAGAAATACTCGACCGCAATGATATTTCACGTTCGGTTTTAAAAGATTCAATGAGCAAAATGGCGGCCCTGGGACAGTCCATTGGCGGCATGTTCCCCTCCGATGAGATCGTAAAAGGCTCAATCAGCGGCTACGTTTTCGAGCAGTTTGAAATTGCCTGTTATACCTCCCTGCTGGCAGCCGCCAAAAAAGCGGGTGATACCGCCTCGATACCCGCCATTGAGACCATCCTGGCGGAAGAGCGCGAAATGGCCGACTGGCTGATTCGCCATATTCCGCAAACGACGGAACAGTTCCTGCTGCGCTCGGACGCGGACGGCGTTGAAGCGAAAAAATAACGGGAGAGGGAGAGTCTATGTTCCGACACGTAAAACAGCTGCAGTATACGGTTCGCGTTGCCGAACCCAATCCGGGCCTGGCCAATCTGTTACTGGAACAGTTTGGCGGGCCGCAGGGCGAACTTGCCGCCGCCTGTCGTTACTTCACTCAGGGACTGAGCGATGACGATCCTGGCCGCAAAGATATGCTGATGGATATCGCGACCGAGGAGCTGAGCCACCTCGAAATTATCGGCACCCTGGTCGGTATGCTTAACAAAGGGGCCAAAGGTGAACTGGCGGAAGGTGTTGAAAGCGAAGCGGAACTGTATCGGTCAATGACCGAAAACGGCAACGACAGCCACATCACGTCGCTGCTATACGGCGGGGGGACGCCGCTGACCAACTCGGCGGGCGTGCCGTGGACTGCAGCCTACATTGACACCATCGGCGAACCCACCGCCGACCTGCGCTCAAACGTGGCGGCGGAAGCCAGAGCCAAGATCATTTATGAACGACTGATCAACGTGACGGACGATCCGGGGGTTAAGGATGCGCTGGCGTTTCTGATGACGCGTGAGGCGGCGCATCAGCTCTCCTTTGAAAAGGCGCTGCAGTCCATCCGCAATAATTTTCCGCCCGGAAAATTGCCGCCAATCGAGGAGTACACCAACAAGTACTACAATATGTCTGAAGGTGGAGAAGTTCGCGGAAGCTGGAACAGCGATAAGCATTTCGACTACGTCGAATCTCCCCAGCCAGCGGTTGACGGAGGAGACGGCAGTGCAAGCGTAACGCTTACGACCGAGCAGGCCACGCTGGTCAAAGCAATGTCTGCACGCACGAAGTCCGATCCCAACGCCGATCCGCTAACCGGCGCCGAGCTTGGCGCAGGGAAGAAAAAACCGTAATCGGTTTTGCCAGGTAGCCTGACGCTGCCTGGCAATTCTCGTTAGCCCTCCGTTCCAGAGGTACGGCCCATGTTCGAACTCGATGCGTTTCATCTGGCCAGAATACAATTCGCCTTTACCGTCTCGTTTCACATCCTTTTTCCCGCCATCACCATCGGGCTTGCCAGCTATCTGGTGGTGCTCGAAGGCATGTGGCTGCGCACCAAAAACGACGTCTGGCGCTCGCTGTACCATTTCTGGCTAAAGATTTTTGCCGTCAACTTTGGCATGGGCGTGGTGTCCGGGCTGGTGATGGCTTACCAGTTCGGGACTAACTGGAGCGGCTTTTCCCAGTTCGCAGGCAGTATCACCGGCCCGCTGCTAACCTATGAGGTGCTCACCGCCTTCTTCCTTGAAGCCGGTTTTTTGGGCGTGATGCTGTTCGGCTGGAACAAGGTCGGCCCTGGCCTGCACTTCTTCGCGACCTGCATGGTGGCACTGGGTACCCTGATGTCTACCTTCTGGATCCTCGCCTCCAACAGCTGGATGCACACTCCGCAGGGCTTCAGTATTCAGAACGGCCAGGTGATCCCTGAGGACTGGCTGGCAATTATCTTTAACCCCTCCTTCCCGTATCGGCTGATCCACATGTCTATCGCCGCCTTCCTGAGCAGCGCGCTGTTTGTGGGCGCGTCGGGCGCGTGGCACCTGCTGCGCGGCAACGACACGCCCGCCGTGCGTAAAATGTTCTCAATGGCGATGTGGATGGCGCTGCTGGTCGCCCCCATCCAGGCGGTGGTCGGCGATATGCACGGCCTGAACACGCTGGAACACCAGCCCGCCAAGATTGCCGCCATCGAAGGGCACTGGGAGAACCCGCCGGGCGAAGCCACGCCGCTGCTGCTGTTTGGCGTACCTGATATGGACGAAGAGCGCACTAAATACGGTCTTGAGATCCCCGCGCTCGGCAGCCTGATCCTGACCCACAGCCTGGATAAACAGGTTCCCGCCCTGAAGGACTTCCCGAAAGAAGATCGCCCGAACTCCCTGATTGTCTTCTGGTCGTTCCGCGTTATGGTCGGGATGGGGCTGCTGATGATTGCGCTCGGCGCGCTCAGCGTCTGGCTGCGCTACCGGCACCGGCTGTACCACTCGCGTCCGTTCCACTGGTTTGCCCTCTGCATGGGGCCCGCTGGGCTGCTCGCACTGCTGGCCGGCTGGGTGACCACCGAAGTGGGCCGCCAGCCGTGGGTAGTCTACGGCTACCTGCGCACCATCGACGCCGTATCGCTGCACAGCACGCTGCAGATGAGCATCAGCCTGCTGGCCTTTATCGTGGTCTACTGTTCGGTATTTGGCGTGGGCTATGTCTATCTCGTTCGGCTAATTAAGAAAGGGCCGCAGCCTGTTGGCACGCTAACCTCTAACACCTCGGGCACCCCTGCCCGTCCGCTGTCTGCCGCTGAATCTGTTCCTGAAGAGGAGAGAAGCTGATGGGCGTTGATATCTCGGTTATCTGGTTTGCAATCATCGTCTTCGCCACGCTGATGTACATCATCATGGACGGCTTCGATCTCGGAATTGGGATGCTCTTCACCTTTGTGGGTGATGCCAAAGAGCGCGACGTGATGGTAAACAGCGTGGCCCCGGTCTGGGACGGAAATGAAACCTGGCTGGTGCTGGGCGGTGCGGGGCTGTTTGGTGCGTTTCCCCTGGCCTATGCGGTGATCATTGATGCGCTGACCATTCCGCTTACCGCCATGCTGATTGGCCTGATCTTTCGCGGCGTGGCGTTCGAATTTCGCTTCAAGGCGACGCCGTCGCACCGCAAATTCTGGGACTACGCCTTTGCTGGCGGATCCTTGCTCGCCACGTTCAGTCAGGGGATCGTCGTCGGGGCGATGATCAACGGTTTCGATGTGGAAGGACGACGTTTTGTCGGCTCATCGCTGGACTGGCTGACGCCGTTCAACCTGTTCTGCGGGCTGGGGCTGATCGTCGCTTATACCCTGCTGGCGACGACCTGGCTCATCATGAAAAGCGAGGGCGCGCTGCAAACCCGCATGCGCGAGTTGACCCGCCACGTGCTGCTGGCGCTGATGGTGGTCATCGCGGTGGTCAGCATCTGGACGCCCCTTGGCTGGCAGTACGTGGCCGACCGCTGGTTCACCCTGCCGAATTTCTTCTGGTTCCTGCCGGTCCCCCTTCTGGTGGCGGTATTTAGCCTGTGGATCTGGCGCCTGACTCGCAATCCGAACAGCCATGCCCGCCCGTTCCTGCTGACGCTCGGGTTGATCTTTCTCGGCTTTAGCGGGCTGGGCATCAGCCTGTGGCCGCATATTATTCCGCCGCGTATTACCCTGTGGGAGGCCGCCGCGCCGCCTGCCAGCCAGCTGTTTATGCTGGTCGGGACGCTGCTGATTATTCCGGTGATTCTGGTGTACACCGCCTGGAGCTACTACGTCTTCCGGGGCAAAGTGTCTGATACGGAAGGCTATCACTGAGGGACGTTATGGCTGGCTGGCATACACGAGCGATTATCTACCAGATTGATACCGCCCTGTTTTACGATCTGAACGGCGATGGCTGCGGGGACATCGCCGGAATTGGGGCCAAGCTGCGCTACATCCGCCGGATGGGGGCAACGGTTATCTGGATCACCCCGTTTTATCTGACGCCGTTTCTGGATGAAGGCTACGACGTAAGCGACCACCTGCAGGTCGACCCGCGCTTTGGGAAACTGAAGGATATCATCGCGTTTATCGAGCAGGCCCGCGAGCTGGGCATGCAGGTGATTATCGAGCTGCTGATCCAGCACACCTCGGACGCGCATCCCTGGTTTCAACAGGCGCGCCGCAACCCGCAGTCCCCCTTTCGCGATTATTACCTGTGGTCCGATAACGACGATGACGACACGCCGCCCATGTTTCCCGGCGTGGAGAAAAGCATCTGGTCATGGGACGAGGAAGCCGGACAATACTACCGGCATATGTTCTATCGCCATGAGCCGGATCTGAATCTGGCCTCGCCTGCGGTGCTCAAAGAGATCGACAACATCATCCTCTTCTGGCTCAAGCTCGGCGTGTCGGGCTTTCGCCTGGATGCGGCGTCTCATCTGACAAAACAGGCCGGGCGTGGGGATGAGAAAAAGGGGCTGTGGATCCTCGAACATATGCGTCAGCTGATTGAGCAACACAACCCGGAGGCGATCCTGCTCGGGGAAGTGGACGTCGAGGTCGAGGAATATAAAGACTACTTTGGTGATAACGATCGCCTGAATCTGGTGCTGAACTTCTGGCTCAACAAGTATTTTTACGTCAGCCTGGCCGAGAAAAGCGCCCGCCCGCTGCGCAAGGCGGTGAAGAAAATGATCGTGCCGCCGGATTCCTGCTGTTTCGCCAACTGGCTGCGCAATCATGACGAGCTGGATCTGGAGGGGATCGGCAAAAAAGAGAAGCAGACCGTTCTTGATACCTTTGCCCCGGATGACGACATGAACGTGTATCAGCGCGGCATTCGCCGCCGCCTGGCGCCGATGCTGAATGGCGATCAAAAACGGCTGGCGTTCTGTCACGCAGTGCTGTTCTCTCTGCCGGGCGTACCGGTGATGCGCTACGGGGATGAAATCGGCATGGGTGACGATCTGGCGCTGGAAGAGCGTTACGCCGTCCGCACCCCCATGCAGTGGGCGGGCTCGCAGGGCGGCGGTTTTTCGGATGCCGACCCCGACACCTTTATCGCCCCTGTCATCGATCGCGGTCCTTTCCGCTATCAAAAAATCAACGTGGCGGATTCCCTTCTGCACCGCAGCTCGCTTCTGCATCGCATCATTGATATTGCCAATACGCGTTCAGAGTTCCCGGAAATTGGTATGGCGCCGTTTCGACTCATCAACATCGACAACGATGCAGTCCTGGGGCTCTATTATGAAACCGACGAGCGCAGCATTCTGACCTTCGTGAACTTCAGCGACAAGGCGGTTCAGTTCACCGCGAAAGGGATCCGCCACGCCACCTGGACCGCCTGTCTGGCCGACAAACGGTACCAGGATGCGCTACTGCCCGGTAAAACGGTGGAGCTCAATATCGGCGGATACGGCTACCGCTGGTTCTGGACCAACCGCACCGCGCTGCGCTGACTATTTTTTCCGGGTCGACAGCAGGCGAGCCACGACCAGCCCCGCGACCGCGAGCGAACCGAGCAACACTTTCCCCGGCATGCCGGAGGAGACGGTCGTGGCACGATCCTTCGCTTCGGCAGAAAAGCGTCCATGGATTTTGTGCAGATCGTTGACCGGTTGATCCAGATAGTCCCGGCGGTCTTCGGCGTTCAGCTTATCGGTCATCTGCCCTTCCCACGCCTTTTTTACCATCAGCCTGTCAAGAAAACCGGGGAAGAGAAACTGCCCGACAATCGACTGAACGGTACTGCTGCCCACCCAGAGTTCACGTACTGGTTTCTGCACGACCTTAAAAATGGCGCTGGCCGCCACGTCGGGCTGGAAGACGGGCGGAACGGGGCGCATCGCCCAGGCAAATTTGTTTCTCGCCCAGTCAAACTGCGGCGTATTGAGACCCGGCATTTGCACCATTGAAAGCTGAACCCGGCTGTTTTCGTGCATCAGTTCGGTACGCACCGCGTCGGTGAATCCGCGGATCGCCGCTTTTGCGCCGCAGTAGGCAGACTGCAGCGGGATGGATCGATAGGCCAGCGCGGAGCCAACCTGAACGATGATCCCGCGATCTCGCGGCACCATCAGTTCCAGCGCGGCGCGGGTGCCGTTCACGTAGCCCAGATAGGTGACCTCCGTAACGCGGCGAAATTCACCGGGCGTCATCGTGCGAAACGGTGCCAGCACGGCCCCCATTGCGTTATTGACCCATACGTCAATGGCACCCAGGCGGTACTCAATCTCGTTGGCGGCATCGACGACGGCCTGGCTGTCCGCCACGTCGGCCTGTACGGCATACGCATTGACGCCAAAACGACGTAGCTCCTCTTGCGTGGAGTGCAGGCTCTCTTCCTCGCGGGCAATAATACTCACATCGTAACCCGCTTTCGCAAAGTGCAGCGCCGTCGCTTTCCCCACGCCCGCCGTCCCGCCGGTAATGACAATTACAGCCATACAACCTCCGCCTTTATTTCAAGCCTGGTAGCTTCTCGATCAGTTCAGATAAGGCATAGCGGACCGCTTTTTCCACCACATCCTGGCATTCACCGGAAAAGTGCACGGTACTCGTTTCCGTACGCTCGCCTAAATTCCAGGCGAAGCAGACGGTTCCGGCTGCCGTACCGTCATCCCCGCCTTCTGGCCCCGCATAACCGCTGATAGCGATACTGATATCGGCCTGCGCAATATCGCGAATTTTCGCTGCCATTTCGGTGACCGTTCGTTCACTGACGGCGGTGAAGCGCGCGAGGGTTTCATGACGAACGCCCAGGATCCTCTCTTTCGCCTCATCGCTGAACACCACCATCCCGACATCATAGAATTCTGCCGTGTTCTCCTCGGCGCAGAGCGCAACCGCCAGATTGCCGCCCGTGCAGGATTCCGCCGTGGTCAAACGCAGCCCTAAATCCGTGAGTTTTGTCGCCAGCTTTTTCGTTAACTCCCCGACGGTTTCATTTTTATCATGCATCAGATTATGCATACCGGTGCCTCTTAATTTTCAAAAGGAATGATTGAAATATGACCATTCCTTTCCAGAATAGCGTATTTAATTTCTTTCAACTCCGTCACGCCGTTATTTTGACGCGCTGAAACCAGAATATCATCGCAAGAAACATCCACTTTTTTAAGCTTATCCATGAGTGGAATACCGTTTTCCACTAATATAACCGGCGTGCCGTCCAGAATATTCTCAACGGGAGAGAAATACTTTTTCATTAAGCCAAATATAATATCTACCACCACCAGCGTAGTGATCGTAATCATCGCACCGGTGACCGAAAAATCTTGTCCCAACAGCGCCTGTTGCGTTGCTTCACTGATGATGAGCAACAGGATCAGGTCGAAACTGGTCATTTGCAGCAGCGCGCGCCGTCCAGCCACTTTGAATACCACGACCAGAAAAAGATAAATGGCCAGGGCTCGAAAGACCATATCCATATTCGCCTCCTAAGGGTAAATGAACTGCCAGAAGCGAATTTCTGGCTCGTTGTTTACACGAATTGCATTTGCCCACTTCCCCGCCTTCGATGGCGTCAGAAAGAGTCTGACAGTGAATTTTTCATTATATTTTAGGTTGTTATAGACGAAAAACAGCGTATCTCCCCGGCTGTACATGCTGTCAGGCTGCGGCCAGATGCTGCCCGGCTCATAGACATCACCGCTCTCGCTCGCCATGCTGATGACGTATTCCCCCTGGGTTTTTACCGGGAAGGCGATCTGCAGCGGAAACTCTGTTTCCCGGCGACCAAAACGCTCATAGTTGAGAGTGAGCGTTTTTGCCGAATTCATTTTTTCAGTATCACTGACCGCCCCGCTCGAAAACAGACCGGCAATCGCCGCGATAATAATAGCCAGCAACAGGATAAAACCGACCTGCCGAAATGCATACTCGAACGTCAGCAAACGATAACTTTCATTTATCCCGGGCAGCTTTTCATTTTTACGATTCATCGTCGCCCTCACCGCTTCGCTTATTTGTCGAAATTTATGATTTCTATAAGCAAATGCTTTTAGGACTTATCACATTTGCCACATAAAGGAATAGCAACAATACTTAATAAGTCAAGACAGCCAAAATGAAGGATATCGGATGAAATTATCAGTCATTTCAGCCTTATTAATATTACTGGTTCCCTCCGCTTGGGCAGATAATAACGGCGGGTTACAAAAAGGCGAAGCGCCTCCTCCGCCTCATGCGCTGGACGACGGTTATCGGGGCACGGATGACGCGCGGATTATGACCATTAACCAGGCAAAAGGAATGCATGACGGCGCAACCATCTCACTGCGCGGAAACCTGATTGACGGAAGCGGCGACAAATATGTTTTCCAGGATAAAACGGGAAAAATAGACGTCATTATCCCTAAAGCGGTGTTTGACGACAGAATCGTCAAACCCGATCAGATGATCAGTATTAACGGCTCACTGGACAAGAAATCATCACCTCCTGTCGTACGCGTCGATCATCTGCAGAAATAAATTCAGCGAAGCGTTAACGCTGTCACTATCCATCAAATCTCACCCCTTGGCCTGTAAGGAGTCAGCAATGAGTGATACCACACAACGTACCAACGCTTTCCCAAAACCGCCGTTCCCTGAGCAGCCGCAAACGCCGCCGGGTCTGGCGTCCGAGATGCAACCCGTGCCCGATCACGGGGAAAAGAGCTATAAAGGGCATGGCCGACTGGCCGGTAAGAAGGCGTTGATCACCGGCGGCGATTCAGGGATTGGCCGCGCCGTGGCGATTGCCTATGCCCGCGAAGGTGCCGATGTCGCCATCAACTATCTGCCCGAAGAGGAGCAGGACGCCGCTGAGGTGATTGCGCTGATCGAAGCCGAGGGAAGGAAAGCCGTCGCGCTTCCCGGCGACGTGCGTGACGAGGCCTTTTGCCAGAACCTGGTGGAAGAAGCCGTAGCTAAACTTGGCGGGCTGGATATTCTGGTCAATAACGCCGGTCGCCAGCAGTATCGAGAAACGCTGGAAGAACTCACCACCGAAGATTTTGACGCCACCTTCAAAACCAACGTCTACGCGCCCTTCTGGATCACCAAAGCGGCGCTGCGTCACCTGAAAGCGCCTGCGTCGATCATCAATACCTCCTCCGTGCAGGCGGTACAGCCGAGCGCCGTGCTGCTCGATTACGCGCAGACGAAAGCCTGTCTGGCGGTATTTACTAAGGCCTTAGCGAAACAGCTGGGATCTAAAGGGATACGCGTCAACGCCGTTGCGCCGGGGCCTTACTGGACGGTTCTTCAGTCGAGCGGCGGGCAGCCGATGGAGAAAGTGAAACACTTTGGCGAGAGTTCCCCGCTGGGACGTCCGGGCCAGCCCGTTGAAATCGCGCCGCTGTACGTGACGTTAGCCTCTGACGAATGTTCGTTTACCTCCGGGCAAGTGTGGTGCTCGGACGGGGGCGACGGGACTATCTAAAAATAAAAAGGCTGCGTGAGCAGCCTTTTTTTCGTCTACGGGGTAACGATGTTGAACCAGAAATCAAAGCTATCCATATAGCTGAGCAGCTCATCAAGCTTCGCCTGATTGCCTGCCACCGTCACATCCCCCTTCTCCTGCGCCTGTTTCAGCGTAGTCTCCTTGAGGATGATTTTGTTCAGCGTATCGCGGCTGAGTGTGATTGAGGCATCCGCCTCTTTTGCGACCGCATTCGCGCTGTGATTCAGCACGCCGTTCTCAAGTTCCAGCTTGTACTGACCGCCATCTTTACCCAGGTCAACGTTGAACACCGCTTTTGCATTCGCCGCTCTCATGCCGTTGATGTGCACCCCGAGGAAGTCAAAGAACATCTCCGGGGACATGGCGCGAACCGTATCCGGGCTGGCGGTATTCGGCGTCGGCAATTTCTGTACGCCGTTACGAAGTTCCTGCGCGCCGGTCAGATAGAAGTTACGCCATGGGCCCGACTCCGCCTGATAGCCCAGCTGTTCGAGCGCGTCCGCTTCCAGATTACGCGCCGCTTTGTTTGATGGATCGGCAAACACAACCTTACTTACCACCTGCGCGACCCAGCGGTAGTTACCCTGAGCATAATCGGCTTTGGCTTTTTCAAGGATGGCGCTGGCACCGCCCATATAATGGACATATTTCTTCGCGGCGTCGACCGGCGGAAGTTCGTCGAGCGTTGCCGGATTACCGTTGAACCAGCCAAGGTAAAACACATAGGTCGCTTTCACGTCATGGCTTACCGAGCCGTAATAGCCGCGGCCCGCCCAGGATTTGGCTAATCCGTCCGGCAGCGCAAAATTGGCCGCGATTTCATCTCGCGTCAGCCCTTTGTTCGCCAGTCTCAGCGTCTGGTCATTGATATACCGGTACATATCGCGCTGGCTTTTCATCAGCTTCACCACGTTGTCGTTGCCCCACGTCGGCCAGTGGTGCTGCGCCATGATGATTTCAGCCTTATCGCCCCAACGCTCAATGGCGCTGTTAATGTATTTCGACCAGGCCAGCGGGTCGCGGATCTTCGCCCCGCGTAATGAGTAGGTGTTATGCAGCGTGTGGGTCACATCTTCCGCCGCCTCAATCATCTTCTTCTCTTCAACGTACCACAGCATTTCAGACGGCGCTTCTGACCCCGGCGCCATCATAAAGTCATACGTCAGACCGTCGATAACCTCTTTCTGACCATCTTCGGTGATGTAATGAGTCGGCTCGATCAGCGTCACCGTCCCGGCAGACGTGGTCGTCCCGAGACCCGCGCCAACCTGGCCTTTTGCGTCCGGCTTCAGCAGGTTGCCGTACATGTAGCTGGCCCGGCGGCTCATCGCATTCCCGGCCATGATGTTCTCGGAGACCGCTTCTTTCATAAAGCCTGCCGGGGCATAGACTTTCACTTTGCCCGATTTCACATCGGCTTCGTCAACCACGCCGCGCACGCCGCCATAGTGGTCAACGTGGCTATGGGTATAAATCACCGCCACCACCGGACGTTTACCGCGGTTTTTATAATAGAGATCCATCCCCACTTTGGCGGTTTCGGCAGAGACCAGCGGATCGATAACCGTGATCCCCTCTTTGCCTTCCATGATGGTCATGTTTGACAGGTCGAGGTTACGGATCTGGTAAACGCCGTCCGTCACTTCAAACAGACCGCTGATGTTAATCAGCTGCGCCTGTCGCCACAGGCTTGGGTTTACCGTATCCGGCGCTTTTTGCCCTTCTTTGATAAAAGCGTATTGCTGCGGGTTCCAGATAACATTGCCCTTTTCACCCTTAATAACATCCTGTGGCAGCGGAGCAATAAAGCCTTTATGGGCGTTGCTGAAATCGGTTTTATCAAAAAATGGCAGCTGGCCATACAGCGCATCATTATTTGCTTTGGTATGGGTGGTAGCTTCTTTTGCCGTTGACTGCGCCATGGCAGGAGTGGCCACCAGCGAGGTGGATAACAGACCGGCAACGGTCATTGCGTTAACAAGAATTTTCAGTTTCATAAATCCCCTACACGTCATCATTACGTTCGGATATGTGTTTAGGAAATAAGGTTACCAGCCAATTATTTCTTTCCCCATTCAAATAACGTTTAAAAATAAACAAACTTAACCTGTTGTCGTCATTGCCAGGCAGGATAATGTTCACTCCATTTATTCACTCCAGGATAACCAATGAAGATAACGCCATTTTTTATCGTTATATTTAGCCTGAGCACCTTAACCGCCAGTTGCTCTGCTCCACCCGATAAAGTCGAACAGATTAACCATTTGCAGGTTCCTTTAATTTTACCTGGTGAGAAACCACCCGCTGTACCGACGTCACATATTGCGTCGCTCTACCAGGAGAATAAACACCAAATTGATTCATTAACACGCAACCTTAAATCACAGTATCTTCAGGATGCCTCGGCAAAAGATATTTTTAAAGAGGACAGTCCAGTCCAGCGCGTTTACGCCTCCCTCACGAAACTGGAGCAGTTAGATATGGTGAACCAGCAATACCTGAAGGATAAAAATGAAGCTGGTCTGAGAAATATCAATCTTGCCCTTAAACCCTTAATAACGGGTTAAACAATGAAAAGCCCGACTACAAGGTAGCCGGGCTTTTTTATCATCGAGAAGAACATAGAGGTTAATCGTGTTGACCAAAGCGATAGGTCAACCCCGCCGTAACGGAGCTAATATCGCTGCTAACGCCAATCTGGTTGGCATTACCCACGTTGCTGACCCACTGGTACTCCATACGGCCAGCCCAGTTTTTATTGAATGCGTATTCCGTACCGACTGCCGCAAGCGGGCGAACACCGGTCTCAAAACGATTGTGACCACTTACATCAGATTCAGCACGGTAGCCCATCGCACCCGCACGGCCATAGATATCCCAGTTGTTCGTCAGGGCATAGCTGGCTTTTAAAGACATCTGCAGGCCCTGGGCTTTCATTTGTCCACCCGCACTATGCTGGCCTTTTATCTGCATATTACCCAGATAATCATAACCGCCTTCAACCGCAAGCCATGGCGTAATTTGGTAACCCGTATAGATACCGCCACCAACATTATCGTGGTCAATATCGAAATGGTTAGAGCTGTTATTACTCTCGAGTGCTTTAGAGCCTGTATTGGTGTCAAAATAATGTGACCAGCCAAATTTCGCCCCGCTATACCAGGTGCCTGCATCTGCGGCGGCAAAAGCGGTAGTGGCGGTACATGCATTTACAAGAATTAAAGCTACCAATGTCTTTTTCATACGTATCCTGTTTGCTTCGTCAAAATTCATTTCGGTGAGCAAACAATAAACAAAAACGAGAATATCGTTAATTCGTTTTTAGTTTAATTTTAAACTGATATTAAAATGACTCTGGTAAATTTCTGATTTCAAGGAGATACCCACCTCTTTTGAACGAGATATATTCACCTTGCTTAAGGGCCGATAATACGTTGAGAATACTGCTGCGCGACAACAGCGTGCGGTCCTGAATATATTCGAGGATCGTCGTGCGCATTCGTGCTTCCTCAGGTAATAAGATCATCTCCTGAAGATGGTTGCGAATGACGGAATAAGTCCGTTGCTGCAGGACCTGGGCATCCCGATAAATTAAATAGGCTGTATGATAGGAGAGAAGTGCGGCCACCTCTTCCCATACCCCCTGCTCGCGGAACAGTTCCGCCGCACGTTCGGCATCCACCCGTAAAAGCGTCGACTCGGTTTCCACTCGCAGAATATGCCCCTGCGTCGGCTGGATCATTTCTGCAATACCGAAGAGATGGGGTTCGTATACCGTGACCAGCAGCAGGCCGTCGGACGCGCGCAGCAGGGACAATCCGCCCTCTAAAAAGAGATACATTTGCTGCCGACCTTTATGCTTCCACGTCACGCGCTTGCGCGGCACAACTTTCATTTTCTCCGCTATCGGCTCAAGGATCGCGGTCAGTCGTTCAATCGATTGTTCAGGACGAACAGGCGGTAAAATATGCATGGCACAACCTTATTACATCGGGTAACTGCCAGTATAGACCCTATAATTTAAGCAGTTACCAAATTAAAACTGATAGCTATAGTTTACGCTGGCAAACCAAAGATGGGGGGTATCATAGCTTCCCGCAAAGACAGCGGGTGATTTCACATGCGATGACTGCATGTGAAGATACTCGACGGCAACACCAATATTGCTGGCTGGCGTGATCTGATACTGCGCGCCTGTACCGAACCGCCATTCGTCGCCGGTCGGTAAGGTTATCGCCACATCACTCTGGCTCTGGTACGGCGAGCTATCAAAAGCGACACCGGCATTCAACCGCCACTGTTCCGTTGGGCGGTACTGCACGCCGAGCGCACCATGCCAGGTATCTTTCATGCGGCTGACGTTGTTAAGCGTCTGCCCGCTCACCGTGATTTGCGGCGCGCCGAACTGGCTCCAGTCCTGCCAGCCGAGATCGCCCATCACCGACCATTGCTGGTTAACATCATGCACAACGCTGAGCATAATTTGCTGCGGCGCACTCACCTGTGCCGTCACCGGCAGATCGTATTCGCCACTCGGCAAACGTGCTTTGCCGTCGATACTGTAGTGATAGTCCGTCCTGCTGTTCCATGTGATACCGGCTCGCGTCTGTTCGGTCAGCTGCATCAACAGCCCCAGGCGATAGCTCATCGCCCAGTCATGGTCATGCTGCCGGCGGTCATCGTCATTCACATTGCGGGTCAATGAAAAATAGCCGTAGTTAGCGTTGGCGGAAGCCCCGATTGAGAGGCGATCGTTAAGTTTGTACGCCACGGACGGGCTGAGCGTCATCGCCACCATGGTGCTCTTTTTGAACAGCCGGTCGCCCGTCCAGTTACCGTAATCGATCCCCAGACCATAATTGCCGTAAAGCCCAATACCGGCATAGAGATCGTCGGTCATTTCCTGGCTATAAAAGGCGCTGGCATTGGGAACGGTTTTCATCACATCGCCGGGGCTTCTCTGCGCATCGTTATTCAGCTGGTAGTCGATGGAGCCGTCCATCACCTGTAGCCCACCGGTGATCATACGATCGGGTAATCGCGTCATGCCTGCCGGGTTGGTCATTATTGTGGAGGCATCCTGCGCGCGGGCTGCCTGCCCTGCGCCAGCAAGTGCGGTATCTTCGGTGCCTGCTTCATAAAAATAGAGGGCGCTGGCGTGGGCGCAGGATGTTGCCAACAAGCCCGTGCACAGAAGGAGTCGTGTTTTCATCTGTCAGCCTGGTGAATAACGAATTTGCCGACAGGTATATCAACAGAAACAACAAGGGTAAAAAGAAAGGATGTTTAATTTTAAATATTCCCGCACGTCTGTAGCAGAAAGTGAGCATGTGAATTTAGATGCCATGTCCGCAATTCGCGTTTTTTTCTACCCACCTTACCCACGCGCGCACGGCAATAAATGTATATCCAATGTTAAATATATTAATATTAAGCACTAAATTATTTAACAGCATGTTCAATTATCCCTCCATCGCACGCGTAAATTCCGTCAAATGACGATTTTGACGATAATTTTAAATAGCCATTCCTCTCTCCCTGCCACTGCGCCAACGCAACCAAGCAGCATATAAATCTATACATAAACTTAAATCTGGATATTTAAGTTTAAAAAATTCATTTAAACGATATTTACGTTTACCAAAACAACCAGCGATGGTCTTATATTCCAACCAAAGGCAAGGGGTGCGGTACGTTGTTCTGCAACACATCGCTCAACCGCCTGGGAGACAAAAATGATGATGAAAACGGGAAATAAAAGCATGTTCAATAAAACAGTTATCGCAGTCGCTATGATGTTTTCGGGCGCGGCAATGGCAGCGGAAAGCACCGGCGTTGCGGGTGGCACAATCACCTTCAATGGTTCTGTATCCGATACAACCTGTGACGTGACCACCAACAATGGTTCCGATTTTACGGTGAACCTGGCGCCTATATCACTGACGGATATGGGTACCACTACTGGCGTTGTCAGTGCCAACAATAAAGACTTCACCATGAGTCTGAAAAATTGCACTGCCGCCGACACCGCAACCAAAACGCTGAAAATCACCTTCTCAAGCAGCAACCTGTCTGATGACGGTAAATACCTGAAGAACTACAGCGAAAGCGGCGCTGAAGGGGTCGGTATTACCCTGACCAAGGATGGCACCACCGCCGTTCCATTCGACACCGCGTTCAACACCGGTCTGACTTCTGATGATGTTTCCGGTACCGACGGCGTTACGCTGACCATGCACGCGAATTACTACAACTTCGGCGGTTCTGCCGTGACGACCGGTAAAGTCGTTACCGACGCAACTTACTCCTTTAGCTACGATTAATAGCCCAACCGGGGAGCAATCCCCGGTTTTTAATGACCATGAAAAAACATATTTTCTTTCTCTTCGTTGCGTTCGCTTCACACGTGGCTCAGGCCAGCGTGGTAATTAACCAGACGCGCGTGATTTATTCCAGCGAAGCAAAATTCGTTACCGTGCAATTAGTGAATGAGAGCGATAAAACTCACCTGGTACAGTCCTGGCTTGATCAAGGTGATGCTTCAGCCGCCCCGGAAAAGATTAAAGTTCCCTTTTCCGTCATGCCGCCGGTTGTCAAAATGGATGGCCACAGTGGTCAAACGCTGAAAATCGCCGCGACCAATACTTCCTCTCTGCCCTCAGACAGAGAAAGCGTATTTTGGTTAAACGTGCTGGATGTTCCGCCAACGCCGGAAGGCAGCAACGATAATTATCTCCAGGTGGCGATCCGCAATCGCATTAAGCTGTTTTATCGCCCCGCCTCGTTGCAGGAACTGGACAGTAAAATTGTCGAAAAGGTCACTATTTCCACCTCAGGAAGTCAAACCTGTCTCAAAAACAGTTCCCCTTACTATTTAACCATTCCACAGGTTGTGACCTGGCAGGGCGGAAAATTGAAGCAGAATCGAGACGATAATTTACTGAGCGATACCGTTTTTATTCCGCCTTACGGTTGCGCGCTGGTTTCCAACAAAATCCAGGCCGGTTCTCAGTATCGTATTACATGGCTTGATGATTACGGCGCCAAAAGATTCAGCACCCTTCACTGATTATTTTTATGGCTATGCCTGGTTCAATTCTGATGAAGAACAGATCCCTGTTTCGTAAAAGCCTGTTGGTTCACTCCGTCAGCCTCGCCTTATGTTCCTTTGGGGCGAGCGGTGAGACATTTAATAGCAGCCTGCTGGTCGGTAATTCAGCCGATATGGACTGGAGTAATTCAAAACTGGTCATGACACCGGGCGCATACGATCTCGACGTATATGTGAATAACGCCTGGCGCGGGAAATTCGACATGACGATTGCCAATGACGGTAAAGGGACGGTGCTTGTTCCGAAAGATGATGTGCCACTACTGGGTATTCGCGATCTCGACGATCTCGTCGCGAATAAATCAGACGGGCAAATCGACATCAGTACCCTGCTACACGGCGGAAAAAGCACGCTGGCGCCAGGAGAATTGCGTCTGGATTTAGAAGTACCCCAGGCCTTTGTGGTGACCGAAAAACAGAACTGGGTGGCCCCACAAAAATGGGACCAGGGGATTAATGGGGTATTTACCAACTACAACCTCAATTATTACAACTTTTATGGCCTGCGTGAAGGGTATACCAACAGCGATAATATCTATTTATCGCTAAACAGCGGTTTGAATATGTCTGGCTGGCATCTCCTCGATAACTCGACGTGGATGCGCTACAGCAATATGGGTAAAGGGTATTGGATTAACACCACACGCTATCTTGAAAAACCGATTGTCGGTATTGAGGCATTAATGCGCGTGGGGCGTACCTACAGCACGTCCGATTATTTTGACACGATTCGTTTTCGCGGCCTGACGCTGAATAAAAGCCGTCAAATGCTGCCGGACAGCGAACGCGTGTATATGCCGGTCATCAGCGGAATTGCCACCAGTTCGGCCGTGGTCAGCGTTTACCAGGATGGACACATTATCCATCAGATTACTGTCCCCGCCGGGCCCTTTGCGATCCGCGATTTAATGCCCACCGGCTCGCGTGGGGATCTCTCTGTTGAGGTAAAGAACAGCGGCGGAACGATAGAGCGCTTTGCGGTTCCCTTTTCGTCTATCCCGGACATGCTGCGTCCCGGCACCAGCGACTACCAGTTTAACGTCGGTGAGGTGGACATGCGCGGCATCAATGACCATAGCCAGTTTGCGCAGTTCAGCTACTCTCGCGGAATGAATAACTACGTAACCGCCACAGCCGGGAGTATCTGGAGCGCGGACTATTTCTCCTTTCTGCTCGGCGGTGCTCTTTCTGTTCCCTATGCAGGATCGCTATCAGCGTCGCTTGAACAAGCGCAGTATCGCTTGCCGGGCGATAATCGACGCAGGGGAGAAAAATACGCGCTCTCATGGAGTAAATCCTTCCCGACGCAAACTAACCTGACGCTGGCGTCGTATTACTATCGCACGCAGGATTACGCATCGTTTAACGATTATGTGTTGACGAAGTCCAATATTCAGGATTATGGCGGCACCGGCACGTCAACCATTAACAGCAAGCAGGCGTTTAGCGCCAACCTCAACCAGCCGCTGGGCGATGGGTTTGGTCGACTTTCCCTGACGGCGTACTGGCGCGATTACTGGCGCGGCCAAAAGACCAGCCGCCAGTATAATCTGACCTGGAGCAACGCGTTTAACAGCGTGAATTATGCGGTATCACTGCGCCGCTCTGAAGTCACTCAGTCGTACTACAACTATGAAACAGATTACGAAGGTGATGTTGTTACGTCGCTGCGCACCCGTGGGAAGACGGAAAATAATCTTTATTTCTCCGTCAATGTTCCGATGTCACTCTTCGGCAGTCCGGGAAGCGTTGCTTCGCATGCGACGGTTCAGCAGGGGAAATACGCTTCATCAGATATAAGCATGAGCGGCAGCGCCCAGGATGTCGATTACAGCCTTATGCTGGCGCATGACAGTGAGGGTAATTCCCGCTCCGCCGATCTCTATACCAACTGGAAAAACAGCGTCACCAGCCTGAACAGCGGGCTGACGCTTTCGCGCGAGTATCGTCAGGCCAGCCTCGGCGCAAGCGGCAATATTCTCGCGTGGCGTGGTGGCGTCATCACCTCACCGAATAATGGGCGAAACTTTGTCATTCTTGAGGCCCCTGGCATCGAAAACGCCGTGGTCAATGGGGATACCTCTACGCGCACGAATCGCAACGGTATTGCCCTTATCGCCAGCGCAACGCCTTACCGGCTGAATAACTTCCATCTGGAACAGGATGGTTCAAAAAGCAGCGACGTCGATTTACAGGGGAATTTACTTAATATTGCCCCTTACGAAGGCAGCATAACGTATCTGAAGTACAAGACCGATACGCGCAAAGTTTATACCTTCGACGTGCTTGACAGCGAGGGCAATCAACTCCCCTTCGGCGCATTGGTTTCAGATAGCCATCATCAGGAACTGGGTTACGTCGCCCAGGGGAGCCAAATCTTTGTGAAGTCTGACGCACAGCCAGAGGCAATTCGCATTAATACCAGTAAAGCCAAAATCAAAAAATCCTGTGTTATTACGCAGCCGACAGAGCATGCCGTCAATATCTGCCGGTAACCGACCACGAGTATGAAATCGATCATGAGCAAATCTTTATTTTTCATCTTTGCCGTATTCAGCCTGATAACGATCCCTGGATTTTCAGCCCAGGCGGCACCACAGGCCCGAGGCGTGACGGGGGATACCTGCCGTAATAGTGGCATTATATTTAAAAGCGTGGCGGAAGCGGATAAATCGCTTAATTTATCGTCTGCATTTATCACCTCGACGGTGGTTGAAAAGACATATACCACCAGCTGGTCGGGGAGTATGACCTGTACCTATGGCAACGTGGGTATTGGGGGAGTATTTCAGGATCACCTCTACTATTTCACTGGGTTTAATAACAACCCGGTGTATTTGAATTTTAACAGTGCTGATGGTGAAAGCAGTTACTGGATTAAGGTGACCTCTGAAATAACCGGCAGCAGTAAAGTCACGGTGAGCGGTATTGTGGGGATACACTCTCTCTCCTACCAAACGCAATATACCTTGCGAGCAGAGTTACTTTCCTCGGCGCCTGTTGGGGTGTCGACCTATACCAAAACCACCACCAGCGGTGCGCTGAGCGTCATTCCTGCCGTGATGAGTGGTACCGGCTCGGGATCCGACTCGCCCCTGCTCTCCTCTAAAACGTATGCGACCAGAGCATGGAATAACATGATGTCAGATACCGCGCGCAAAAGCTGGGATACCGATTATTTCCTCGCGTACGAGAAAATGACCATTCAATTCGAGCCGAAAGAAACCACCTGCAATATGACGCGTGACATGACCGTAAAACTTCCGCCTGCGCCGCTGAAAGAACTTAAAACGTACGGCAGAACCAATGGGGCGGATTTCACCATACCCATCAAATGCGGAAACCTTGCCGGCGTAAAAACATCTACGCGGAATATTAAGGCCTGGCTTTCCAGCAATGATGTGATCACTACGGACGGCAGTTCGCAAACGATGGTAAATGATGAAACAACCGCGGGCGGGGTCGGTATTGCTATTCGTAGTCGATCTTTTATGGGGGATTTCGAAGAGGTCAAACTCTCCAGCAGCACAAGCATGGGAAATGCCACTCAGATCCTTGATATTGTTAAGGACGATGACATTCAGGATACGCAATATATTCTTCTGCATGCTTACTACAGAGTGTATGACGCCTCCGCCTTATCGACCGGCACGGTGGTCGCGACCGCACAAATCATGTTCGGCTATGACTAATTCTCTCACATAAACAATGACATTCTTTTTTCAGACCTCTGCCAATTAAACGCCATGAAAATATCTGTTCAAACCGTGCTTAACTTATTACATAACATTATTCATCCGGTCTCTGCCGATCTGGTTAATCATTTACAACGCACGGCCATCATCACCTGGTATTTAAGCCAGCGCATTGGGCTGGATAAAACCGGGATCGGCAACGCTTTTCTGGCTGGCATGCTGCACGACATTGGTACGCTGAGTAAAGACCGCGAACACCTTTCTCCCGGCAGCGAGGGGTTTCTTGATGGGCATGAACAACTGGCGGGCTCAATGACGGCGGGGATCCGTTTCCTGCAACCCGTCACGCCGATCCTTGAAAACCATCATACCGCATGGTCTTCCTCGGGCTCGGACGATCTTCCTGTGGTACATCATTTGGTTAATATGGCGGATACCTTTGAGCTCTATTTACGCGGGATTGAAGGGGATTTTATTACCCAACGCGAAAGGGTCATTTCGGATTTCTTTGCCCAACCCATTCAGTGGCCCGCCCCTCTGGAGCAGGCGCTGCGCGAATCTGCACGTCAGGATGGCTTTTGGTTTCGCCTCGGCAATCCTTCGCTCCCTCAGGTCCTCAATGCCATAAGTCCGTTACATGACCACATGCTCGACCATCATGATTTTCTCGAGGTGTGTCAGCTCATCTCAAAAATCGTCGATAAGTACAGCAGCTTTACGCGCACCCACAGTGCCAGCGTAGCGCATGTTGCGGCCCGCCTGGCTGAACTCTACGGTTATGATGTCGATATGCAAGAAAAGATCTGTATTGCAGGCTATCTGCATGATATCGGCAAGCTTTTTACGCCGCTCCATATCCTGGAAAAGCATGGCAAGCTCGAATCCTTTGAATACGCCACGATGAAGCAGCACAGCTACAAAACGCTGGTGATGCTGCATCCTATCTCTGAACTGGGGGATATTATCCGTTGGGCCGCCAACCATCACGAGCGGCTGGATGGCAGTGGATATCCGTTCAGGTTAGGCGCCGCCTCACTTGATATTCCGTCTCGCATCCTTGCGGTGGCGGATGTGTTTACTGCCATGACGGAAAACCGTCCCTACAGACAAGGGATGGAGAGCGCTAAGGCTATGGCTATACTCCACGAAGAAGCAAGAAATTACAGACTGGACAGGGACATCGTAACATTGCTGGACCATAATATTGGCAGTGTAAAAGCGCTTGTCGCGATGTGTTAACGTCCAAAGAACAGCTAATGAAATATTTGATTGCCAGCAAAGTTATTTACGATACAGAGAGCGGGGAATTCACTCTTCCCGGGGCAGAACGCCTTGAGGCTCAAAAACTGACGAATACGGCCAACCGTATTCTGTCGCTGCTTATTGCTTCCCCGGGCACAGTGCTTGAGCGTCAATATCTGCTGGAACACGTTTGGGAATCCGCCGGGCATACCGGGTCTAGCTCTTCGCTCAACCAATATATTAGTATTTTACGCAAGACGTTAACCTCACTGACCGATATTGAAGAGTCGATCATCGTTGTCCCAAAAGTAGGGTTTTACTTTTCCGCCGATATTGACGTACAGCTTCTGGATGAGCCTTGTGCTGCAGCGCCCGGGGATGATAACGTTGCGGCCAAGAAGGAAATACCGTCTTTGCCGCTTAAATATAGCATCCCGGCGCTTCTTATTTTGGCGCTGATTGCGGCCAATTTATGGGTCTGGAGTCAGCCCAAAGCCAATGAACGCTATTCCAGAGTCAATGAGATAGGCAAGCTCGAAAAATGTACCCTCACCACCTATGAACATCTTTCTGCCGATGAACGGCAGCGGTTACATGAGGTATTGCTGTCGGCACAGCCGCAGCTTGCAGAAAAATGTGCAAACCATTTAGCACTGTTAACGGTAAACGTTCAGCCCAGCGTGTTTTATGGCAGCAGCGGACGCATTTTTTACTCTTTTTGTCCTTTAGATTCTGAAAACGAAACGCTAGCGTACTGTGAAAATCACTACGCCTTTAACTGGAAAATGAAATGAAGATTGCGCTAACGCTTTCTGCGACTGTCCTGATCCTGACAGGTGCGCTGATCTGGGGAATGGTTAACCGCACCTCAGCGTATATCGACGATCGGTGCTTTGCCAATTTTACCTATACCGATAACACAAATGAAAAGGCATTCAATTTCAAAGGAAACATATTCTTTGAATTTTCAAAGAACAAAACCGGACAATTTAATTTATCCGGTGACGTTTCCTATCAGGGACAAAACTACACGTTCTCGCGCTATGTAAAGTTTAACTATGTCAATATTAAAAATAATGCCTACAGAATAAAAGTCATTTCGCACGAAACCATGGCGCATGACAATGTCCCAGCAGCCATCTCGCCTCTTGCCATTAAGATATTATTTCTTACCGGCGAATATTCTATGTACCTGCACAAGCATGATAATAACTTTATTACGATTGGAAATTCACTTTCACCGTTGATGAATTGCGTTATACAGTCCTGACGTTTTGGTAAGAACCCGATTTTATGAAGAAGAATAATTGTGTCAGCTGTGCAAAATGTGGGTTTGCTGAGGTATGCCAGTCGTATCTTTTCGACCATCAGGAACCCATGTTTATTAAAGATTTCGCGCGTAAAAAACGTATTGCTAAAAATGAATTTATCTACCGGCACGGAACGACAGTAAAAGCATTGTATGCGCTCAGGCGTGGGGTGGCGAAGATTTATGATGCTCAGCAAACGCTTCAGGGAATTGTCTTCCCCGGTCAGGTTATCGGGGCAGAGGAGCTCTTTAGCGAGCATTATCAGTACAGCGTGCAGGCGGCCACCGAGGCAGAAATTTGTGAGTTACAAAATACCCATTTCTATCACCTGAGCCAGATAACCAGCAGCTTCACCCATTTTATCATTGCTATCCTCTCCCGATCCGCGAGGGAAAAACAGCAGTTTATCAGCGTCCTGGTGAATCATGACGGCGTGCAAAAAGTGCGTGGATTTATTCAACTTATGGTGGATATCAACAGGGAGTATGGCTTCGAGCATAACATTCTTGAACTGCCGCTCAGCAAAAAAGAGCTGGCGCAGCTGCTCGGCATTTCTCAATCAACCCTGTCTCGCGCATTCGATACGCTGGCGGCGCAGCGTAAACTGTCGATCAATAAAAAAGAGATTGTCGTGCTTGATGGACCGGATGATGAAGCAGGGACTGGAGCGGGCGAAGGGAATCGAACCCTCGTATAGAGCTTGGGAAGCTCTCGTTCTACCATTGAACTACGCCCGCTTTGAGGTGCGTAAGGCATTATAGACCTTACGCTTTTTCATACAAGTGTCAGTATCACCAAGTGGCGATTAAATAACCACTTAGCACTTCGGTTTGCTGCCCTGCGCCGGGAGATAGCGCTGCGGATCGATGGCCGTCGCCTTATAGCGGATCTGGAAATGCAGCTTCACCGAGTCCGTCCCGGTATTGCCCATGGTGGCTATCTTCTGCCCCGCCTTCACGTTTTGTCCGTTATTGACCAGCATCGTGTCGTTATGCGCATAAGCGGTGATGTAATCTTCGCCGTGCTTAATCATGATCAGATTCCCGTATCCACGCAGCTGGTTGCCGACGTAGACCACCTTCCCGGCGCCGGAGGCATAGACCGGCGTGCCGCGCGCAGCAGCAATATCAATGCCTTTGTTACCGCCCTCAGAAAGTGAATAAGGCACCACAACTTTACCGCTGGCGGGCCAAACCCAGCAGCGCTGCCCGACCGGTGGCCAGGAAGACTTCGGCACCTGGTACGACGGCGTCACTTTGGCCGTTTTACCTTTTGAAGAGGATTTTTTGGCTGAAGAGGAGCCGCCATTGACCTTCAGTTTCTGCCCCACCTCAATGGTATAGGGGGGAGAGATGTTATTCAGACGCGCGAGATCCTTTACGCTGGTTCCCGTTACACGTGAAATGCGATACAGGGTATCCCCGCGCTTAACGGTATAGACCGCACCGGAATAGCTGCCCATATCCGACGATTTGCTTCCCGAGCATCCCGCCAGAAGTAGCGTCAGCGTCAGGCAAAAAATGGCAGTGATGGGGTTTCTCATCAGGCTTCCTGCAAACAAAACAGATCCTCGGTCAGCGTAAATGGCGCACTATGATAGCAGCCAAAACGAACAGGGGTCATGCCCTTTTCCGCTCCTGGTGCCAAACCGTTCGTATAAGAATGCCGTATAATGATCCGGCTGATCTGGTACCGGAGCATCAATGAGTATTCAAGAACACGTTATTTTGGTAAATGACCAGGGAAAGGTGATTGGCACTCAGGAAAAATATGCCGCGCACACCTCGCATACCCCGTTGCATCTGGCCTTCTCTTCCTGGCTTTTTAATGCCCGCGGCGAATGTCTGATTACCCGACGCGCCTTAAGCAAAAAAGCCTGGCCCGGCGTCTGGACCAACTCGGTCTGCGGCCACCCTCAGTCAGGTGAAGAGATGGAACAGGCAATAATCCGCCGCTGCCACTTTGAAGTGGGCGCAGAACTGGCCGATATCACCGCCGTCGCCCCTGAGTTTCGCTATCGGGAAGCCGACCCGTCCGGGATCGTGGAAAATGAAATTTGCCCGGTATTCGCTGCCCGCATCACCAATGACGTGACGATAAACGAAAATGAAGTGATGGACTATCAGTGGGTTGAGCTGGACACATTATTCCGCGCGCTGGACGCGACGCCCTGGGCCTTTAGCCCGTGGATGATCATGGAAGCGACAACCGCCCGCGATAAACTCAAAGCCTTCGCGGCGCAATAAAAAAGCCCCTTTCGGGGCTTTTTTTACATCTTAACGCCTTATTTCACCGGGCGCATCGCCGGGAACAGGATCACGTCACGGATGGTATGGCTGTTGGTGAACAGCATCACCATACGGTCGATACCAATCCCCAGACCCGCCGTTGGTGGCAGGCCGTGCTCCAGCGCGGTCACGTAGTCTTCGTCGAAGAACATCGCTTCGTCGTCGCCTGCCGCTTTCGCATCTACCTGGTCCTGGAAACGCTGCGCCTGATCTTCTGCATCGTTCAACTCGCTGAAGCCGTTGCCGATTTCGCGGCCACCGATGAAGAATTCGAAGCGATCGGTGATTTCCGGGTTCACGTCATTACGACGCGCCAGCGGAGAGACTTCTGCCGGGTATTCGGTGATAAAGGTCGGCTGAATCAGGTGCGCTTCGGCCACTTCTTCGAAGATCTCGGTCACGATACGGCCCAGACCCCAGCTCTTCTCAACCTTGATACCGATGCTTTCCGCGATGGCTTTCGCTGAGTCGAAGTTATCCAGATCGGCCATCTCGGTTTCCGGACGGTATTTCTTGATCGCTTCGCGCATGGTCAGCTTGACGAACGGTTTGCCGAAGTCGAAGACTTCTTCACCGTAAGGTACTTCGGTGGTGCCCAGAATGTCCTGCGCCAGGGTACGGAACAGGGATTCGGTCAGCTCGATCAGATCTTTGTAATCTGCATACGCCATATAGAGTTCCATCATGGTGAACTCTGGGTTATGGCGCACGGAGATGCCTTCGTTACGGAAGTTACGGTTGATTTCGAACACGCGGTCGAAGCCACCGACCACCAGACGTTTCAGGTACAGTTCCGGCGCGATACGCAGGTACATGTCCAGATCCAGGGCGTTGTGATGGGTGATGAACGGACGCGCAGACGCACCGCCAGGGATCACCTGCATCATTGGGGTTTCTACTTCCATAAAATCGCGGTTGACCATGAACTGGCGGATACCGGCCATGATCTGAGAGCGAATTTTGAAGGTCTTGCGGGATTCATCGTTAGAGATGAGGTCCAGATAACGCTGACGGTAGCGCGCTTCCTGATCCTGCAGGCCGTGGAATTTGTCCGGCAGCGGGCGCAGGGCTTTGGTCAGCAGACGCAGCTCGGTGCAGTGGATAGAGAGTTCACCGGTCTTGGTTTTGAACAGCTTACCTTTCGCGCCCAGGATATCGCCCAGGTCCCACTTCTTGAACTGCTCGTTGTAGATGCCTTCCGGCAGGTCGTCACGGGAAACGTACAGCTGAATACGGCCGCCAACGTCCTGCAGCGTCACGAAGGACGCTTTACCCATGATACGACGGGTCATCATACGGCCAGCCACAGACACTTCGATGTTCAGCGCTTCCAGCTCTTCGTTCTCTTTACCGTCGAAGTCTGCGTGCAGTTGGTCTGAGGTGTGGTCACGACGAAAATCGTTCGGGAACGGCACGCCCTGCTCGCGCAGCGCTGCCAGCTTCTCGCGGCGGGTTTTCAGTTCGTTGTTAAGATCGACTACCGCGTCAGCGCCCTGTGCTTGTTGTTCAGACATGTTGGTTCCTCATAACCCTGCTTTCAAACTTGCTTCGATAAATTGATCCAGGCTGCCGTCCAGCACCGCCTGCGTGTTGCGGGTTTCAACCCCGGTACGCAGGTCTTTGATGCGGGAGTCATCAAGGACGTAAGAACGGATCTGGCTGCCCCAGCCGATGTCGGACTTGTTGTCTTCCATCGCCTGTTTCTCAGCATTTTTCTTCTGCATTTCCAGTTCATAAAGCTTCGCTTTCATCTGCTTCATGGCCTGGTCTTTGTTCTTATGCTGGGAACGGTCATTCTGGCACTGCGTTACCGTGTTGGTTGGAATGTGGGTAATACGCACCGCCGATTCCGTACGGTTAACGTGCTGACCACCCGCGCCGGATGCGCGGTAAACGTCGATTCGCAGATCGGCCGGGTTGATTTCGATATCGATATCGTCTTTCACTTCCGGGTAAACAAACGCGGAGCTGAAGGAGGTATGACGGCGTCCGCCAGAATCGAACGGGCTCTTACGTACCAGGCGATGAACGCCGGTTTCAGTACGCAGCCAGCCGTAGGCGTAATCACCAATAATCTTAATAGTGATGGATTTCAGACCCGCGACTTCACCTTCAGATTCTTCGATAATTTCGGTTTTGAAACCGCGCGCTTCTGCCCAACGCAAATACATACGCGCCAGCATGCTCGCCCAGTCCTGCGCTTCTGTACCGCCAGAACCGGCCTGAATATCGAGATAGCAGTCGGCGCTGTCGTATTCGCCGGAGAACATACGACGGAATTCGAGCTGTGCCAGCTTCTCTTCCAGAACGTCGAGTTCTGCCACGGCTTCGTTAAAGGTTTCTTCGTCGTCGGCTTCTACAGCCAGTTCCAACAGACCAGAGACATCTTCCAGCCCCTGAGACATTTGGTCCAGGGTATCGACAATCGCTTCGAGAGAGGAACGCTCTTTACCCAGCGCCTGCGCGCGTTCAGGTTCGTTCCAGACGTCCGGCTGTTCCAGCTCGGCGTTTACTTCTTCAAGACGCTCTTTCTTGGCATCATAGTCAAAGATACCCCCTAAGAACGTCAGAGCGCTCCGTGAGGTCCTGAATGCGGTTTTTTACCGGATTAATTTCAAACATGGTCTGTTTTCTTTTATGGGCTTGTCAAAATGCGGTGATAAGAGCGGGATTGTACCGAATCCACGCCCTTTTTTGTAGCTTTACTGACGCTAAATTGGCCAGATATTGTCGATGATGATCTGAAGGGAGCGGTTACCGCGAAACTCGTTGATATCAAGCTTATAGGCCAGCTCAACCTCCCGCACGCCGTTGTCCGGCCAAATGGAGGTGTCAACGTTGAAGGCGATGCCGTCCAGCAGCGGGCCGCCACCGGCTGGCTCGACCATCACTTTGAGGTGACGTTCGCCAACAATTCGCTGTTGCAGCAGACGGAAACGGCCATCGAACAGCGGTTCCGGGAACATCTGCCCCCACGGCCCCGCGTCACGCAGCATCTGGGCCACCTCCATGGTCATTTCAGCCGGTGAAAGTTCGCCGTCGGAGACCACTTCGCCCTGTAACAGTGCAGGGTCAATCCAGTCTGTCACCAGCTCGCCAAACAGCCGCTGAAACTCGTCGAACTTCGCCTCTTCCAGCGACAGGCCTGCCGCCATCGCGTGACCGCCAAACTTGATCATCAGACCCGGGTAAAGCGTATCCAGGCGCTCCAGCGCATCGCGCATGTGCAGCCCCTGAATTGAACGACCGGAGCCTTTCAGCGTGCCGTCGCCCGCAGGGGCAAACGCAATCACCGGACGGTGGAAGCGCTCTTTGATGCGCGACGCCAGGATACCGACCACGCCCTGATGCCACTCGGGATGGTACATCGCCAGGCCGCCCGGCAGCGTTTCGCCGCTGCGTTCCAGCTTTTCACACAGGGTCAGCGCTTCGGCCTGCATCCCCTGCTCGATCTCTTTACGGGTCTGGTTCAGGGCGTCCAGCTCGTTCGCCAGCACGCGCGCCTCGCCGATGTTGTCGCACAGCAGCAGCGCGACGCCGACGGACATATCGTCCAGCCTTCCGGCGGCGTTAAGACGCGGCCCGAGGGCAAAGCCGAGATCGCTTGCCGCCAGCTTGAGCGGATCGCGGTTTGAAATTTCCAGCAGCGCCTTAATCCCCGGACGGCACTTGCCCGCCCGGATGCGGCTTAAGCCCTGCCAGGTCAAAATACGGTTGTTGGTATCGAGAGGCACCACGTCCGCCACGGTACCCAGCGCCACCAGGTCGAGATATTCGGCCAGGTTCGGCACGGCAATCCCGCGCGACTCAAACCAGCCCTTATCACGCAGCAGCGTTCGCAGCGCCAGCATCAGATAAAACGCCACGCCGACACCGGCCAGGGATTTCGACGGGAAATCGCAGTCGCGCAGATTGGGGTTAATGATGGCTTCGGCGGCAGGCAGGGTTTCGCCCGGCAGGTGGTGATCGGTAACCAGCACCGGGATCCCCAGCGCATGCGCATGATCGACACCCGCATGGGAGGAGATCCCGTTATCCACGGTCAGGATCATCTGCGCACCGCGCGCGTGAGCCTGATCGACCACTTCCGGGCTAAGACCGTAACCGTCTTCAAAGCGGTTTGGCACCAGATAGGTGACGTTATCGCAGCCCAGCGCGCGCAGGCTGAGCACGCTCAGTGCGGTACTGGTTGCGCCGTCGGCATCGAAATCGCCCACCACCACAATCCGCGTCCCTTCCCGGAACGCGTTGTAGAGCATTTCAGTGGCCTTTTCGACGCCGCTTAGCTGCTGCCAGGGCAGCATACCTTTGACGCTACGCTCAAGATCGTCCGCCGTTCGCACACCGCGGCTGGCATAGAGCCGCTTCAGCAGCGGCGAAAGATCGTCAGGTAAATCAGCCGTGTCAGCCGCTTCGCGGCGGCGCAGTTTTATCGGAGCTTTCACGCGGATTATTTACCCGCAGTCTGTTTCTGGTGCGCGTCGAGGAACTCTTTCATCTCTTTTGGTCCCTGATAGCCCGGCACCACGTAGCCGTTGCTCAGCACGATGGCTGGGGTACCGGTCACGCCAAACTGCACGCCCAGCGCATAGTGATTTGCGATATCAATGTCGCAGGAAGCAGGCTTAACGCCTTTGCCGTTCATGGCATCATCAAAGGCCTTGTTGCGGTCTTTCGCACACCAGATAGCCTTCATGTCCTGCTCTGGCTGGCTCTGCACGCCGGCGCGCGGGAAGGCCAGGTAACGCACGGTAATACCCAGCGCGTTGTAGTCTTTCATCTCTTCATGCAGCTTGTGGCAGTAGCCGCAGGTGATATCGGTGAAGACGGTAATCACGTGTTTTTCCTGCGCCGCTTTATAAACGATCATCTCTTTTTCAAGCGCATTCAGGTTTTTCATCAGCAGCTGGTTGGTCACGTTGACCGGCTGCGCGCCGCTCACGTCATACATCGGCCCCTGAATGATGTGCTTTCCGTCTTCGGTCACGTACAGCACACCACTGTTGGTTAAGACGGTTTTCATTCCCGCAACGGGCGCGGGCTGAATGTCGCTGCTGGTGACGCCCAGTTTTGTCAGAGACTGTTTGATGGCGGCGTCGTCAGCATGAGCAAAACCGGTAAATGAGGCTGCCAGCAGGGTGAACAGCGCAAAAGACTTTTTCATATTTAATCCTGTAACAATTCGTCGGCACTCACGCGCGTGGGTGGTGCTGTTGGTGTAGCTGCCGCAGGCGTTCCGTCGCGACATGGGTATAAATCTGCGTCGTTGAGAGATCGCTGTGTCCCAACAGCATCTGCACTACGCGCAAATCAGCGCCGTGGTTTAGCAGATGCGTCGCAAAGGCATGACGCAAAACGTGCGGCGACAGCTTTTCACTGTCAATGCCTGCCAGTGTGGCGTAATGCTTGATGCGATGCCAGAAGGTTTGTCGCGTCATCTGCTGCGCACGCTGGCTGGGGAACAGCACATCGATAGAAACACCATTCAGAAGCCACGGTCTGCCGTGCTCCAGATACGTCTCCAGCCAGTACACCGCCTCTTCACCCAGCGGGACGAGCCGTTCTTTGTTCCCTTTACCTATCACGCGAACCACGCCCTGACGCAGGCTGATATCGCTCATCGTCAGGCCAACCAGTTCCGAAACGCGCAAACCGGTAGCATACAATAGTTCAAGCATCGCTTTATCGCGTAACTCCAGCGGCAGGTCAACAGCGGGTGATTGTAATAATCTCTCAACTTGCGCTTCGCTGAGATCTTTCGGCAGCCGCTGCGGAAGTTTAGGCGATGCCAGCAGCGCACTGGGATCGTCCGCCCGGATCTTCTCACGGTAGAGGTGCTGGAACAGACGACGCATTGCGCTAAGCAGGCGTGCGGAGCTGGTGGCCTTGTAGCCGCCGTCCATCCGCTCACCCAGCAGCGCCTGCAGGTCATCGCGTTGGACACTCTCAAGCGTCAGTTCCCGGTGTGCCAGCCATTCCACCAGCATGGTGAGATCGCGCCGATAGGCACTGAGCGTGTTTTCGGCCAGGTTTTTCTCCAGCCACAGCGCGTCGAGAAACTGTTCGATGAGTGCGAGAGCCTTTTCCACATCAACCTCTTTGATTCTGCAATCCGGGCATTATGCCTGATTGCCATCGGTTTCTGGTACACTACGCGCAAAGTCAGAGTAAGAATTGAGAACGTTACGCGATGAATATTGGTCTTTTCTATGGTTCCAGCACCTGCTATACCGAAATGGCAGCGGAAAAAATTCGCGACATCATCGGCCCGGAGCTGGTGACGTTGCATAACCTGAAAGATGACGCCGTCGCGCTGATGGAACAGTACGACGTGCTGATCCTCGGCATCCCGACCTGGGACTTTGGCGAGATACAGGAAGACTGGGAAGCCATCTGGGATCAGCTCGATTCGCTCAACCTCGAAGGCAAAATCATTGCGATGTACGGCATGGGCGACCAGCTTGGCTACGGCGAGTGGTTCCTGGATGCGCTCGGCATGCTGCACGATAAACTGGCACCGAAAGGCGCGACGTTTATCGGCTACTGGCCAACAGAAGGCTATGAGTTCACCAGCAAGAAACCGATTATCGCGGATGGCCAGCTGTTTGTCGGGCTTGCCCTGGATGAAACCAACCAGTACGACCTCAGCGACGAACGCCTGGAAAACTGGTGCGAACAGATACTGGGTGAAATGGCCGAGAAGTTCAGCTAACGCGAACTTAGCCCTGCGTCGGTTGTTGCAACATCATCCGGCGCAGATCTCGCCACTCCGCAGCATCCATACTGTCGGCAGCCAGCCACAGGTGCTGGCGACGACCACCTTCAGGCTGACGCAGTCTCAGCATCATGCCAACGCTAAGCATCCATGGTGTACCGACGATCTCCCACTCTTTCCCCTGCCAGCGCAGACGAGAATCCATCAGCAGTTTGATTTCACCCTGACGGGCGTTGATCCGGCGCTGGCTGCGCACGCTATCAAAAACCACAAACGACAGCAGCAATAACCACAGAGGCGTATAGCTTAGCGGCCACGGCATCAGTAAAACAAAGGCCGCAACCAGGCCGTGGAGCAGTAATGACATCCACTGCGAGCGCCATGAGACGCGAAGATCAGATTGCCACAGGACCACGTTCCCGATTCCGTGTTTGAATTAATTGCACCATCCGTTGCAACTCGGTGTCGGCGGGTTTGCCGTGATTCATCAGCCAGTTGAATAAATCCGGATCGTCAGACTCAAGAAGGCGAACAAACAGGCGCTTATCGTCATCGCTTAAGCTGTCATACTCATATTCAAAGAACGGCATGATGGAGATATCAAGTTCGCGCATGCCGCGACGGCACGCCCAGTGAATACGGGCCTTGTTGTTAATATCCATGTTCTGTTTCCTGCATTACGTTTGGCACAGTTGGTATCCCGTTAGGTATTCATTATTTCTTTCCGGGAACAGTTGCTAGTGTAACGTGTTTTTGGCCGTTTCTTTACTGGAATATTGCAATCGCCGAGCCGGATTCCAGAATAACCACTCTAAAGACAGTGAATTACATTATTTTGCGTGACGCTACGCATAACCGCACGATGGCACGAATGGCGTGCTGAAAGCGCTTGCAATGGCTGTAGTCTCTTTTACCATTAGGCATTATCAAAGCGTTAAGCAATTCAGGATATCACTATGGCATTTACTCCATTTACTCCTCGCCAGCCCGCCGCCTCTGCGCGTCTGCCGCTGACGCTGATGACTCTTGATGACTGGGCGCTGGCGACGCTTACCGGTGCCGACGCCGAAAAATACCTGCAGGGGCAGGTGACGGCAGACGTTGCGCAGCTGACTGAACACCAGCACCTGCTGGCAGCGCACTGCGATCCAAAAGGAAAAATGTGGAGCAATCTGCGCCTGTTCCGCCGCCAGGATGGGTTTGCCTTAATTGAACGCCGCAGCCTGCGTGATGCCCAACTGACCGAACTGAAAAAATATGCGGTGTTTTCCAAAGTCACCATCGCGCCGGACGACGAGCATGTATTGCTTGGTGTGGCAGGTTTCCAGGCGCGTGCAGCGCTCAAAAATCTCTTCAGCGAACTGCCGGATGCGGAAAAACAGGTGGTCAGCGAAGTTGAAACCTCTATTTTGTGGTTTGAGCATCCTGCCGAGCGTTTCCTGCTGGTGACGGATGTTGCCACCGCTGAGCGCGTGACCGACGCCCTGCGCGGTGAAGCGCAGTTGAATAACAGCCAACAGTGGCTGGCGCTGAACATTGAAGCGGGTTTGCCCGTCATTGACGCGGTAAACAGCGCACAGTTTATTCCGCAGGCGACAAACATCCAGGCGTTGGGTGGCATCAGCTTTAAGAAAGGCTGTTACACCGGTCAGGAGATGGTGGCACGTGCAAAATTCCGCGGTGCCAACAAACGCGCCCTGTGGACCCTGGCGGGCCGCGCCAGCCGGGTTCCGGAAGCAGGTGAAGATCTCGAATTGAAAATGGGTGAAAACTGGCGCCGTACCGGCACGGTACTCGCCGCCGTTCAGCTGGATGATGGTCGTCTGCTGGTGCAGGTCGTCATGAATAACGATATGGAAGCCGACAGCGTATTCCGCGTGCGCGACGATGCCAATACGTTGAGCATTGAACCGCTGCCGTATTCACTGGAAGAGTGATGCTGTATCGCCCGGTGGCGCTGCGCTTACCGGGCCTACTGATCCCGTAGGTCGGGTAAGGCGAAGCCGTCACCCGACAACAAACTACACCTGCCCCACATACAAATAAATCGCCAGGAAATGGCACACGCTGCCGCCCAGCACAAAGCCGTGCCAGATGGCGTGGTTATACGGAATGCGCTTGCAGACGTAGAAAATCACGCCCAGCGAGTAGACCACACCGCCCACCGCCAGAAGCGTTACGCCCCCAACCGCCAGCTTAATCGCCAGTTGATATACCACAATCAGCGACAGCCAGCCCATCGTCAGATAGGTCACCAGCGACAGCACCTTAAAACGGTGTGCAATGGTCAGCTTAAACAGGATCCCCAGCAGCGCCAGGCTCCAGATTACAATCATCAGGCCACGCGACAGCGGCGAGTTTAATCCCACCAGCAAAAACGGCGTGTAGGTGCCTGCAATAAGAAGATAGATAGCGCAGTGGTCAAATTTTTTGAGCCAGATCTTAGCCCGTTGATGGGGAATAGCGTGATACAGCGTTGAGGCCAGGAAGAGCAGGATCATACTCCCGCCATACAAGCTGTAGCTGGTAATAGCCATCGCGCTGGCGTTGGTGTCCACCGCCTGCACCAGCAGTAATACTAAACCGACAACCCCAAAAACCAGGCCTATGCCGTGGCTTATGCTGTTGGCTACTTCCTCAGCCAGCGAATATCCCTGTGCGATTAATGGTCTGCTTACCATACTTAACTCCGGGAAAACAAAAGATGATTATTCATCGCCTGACTATGCTAACTGAGAATGATTCCAGTGAACACCTGTTAGCTAAAATAAATCCACATTCAAGATTTATCCTTACAAATCAAAATAATGTAAAAATAATTCGCCGCACAAATGTAAATGATTTCATTAACACCTGAGTAATCAAGGAGATAAAACCGTCTCTCGCCCTTCATCGACATGGTATGATTATGAATAGTGTCCGACAGCGAGTTTAGCCATTGTGAGTATGTTCACCCATTCCGCTATTGCCAGTCTCAACAATCTTGAGATGATGGTCTACAACTACGTCATTAAGAACCGTGACAAAGTGATGTACATGACCATCCGCGAGCTGGCGGACGCGGCTGGCGTCTCCACCACCACTATCCTGCGCTTTTGCCGCAAGCTAAACTGCGACGGCTACTCTGAATTTCGCGTGCGCTTTAAGCTCTATTTAGAGCAAAATGAACCGCAGCAGGCCAATTTTGGTGCCAGTGAAATTATCAGCTTCTTTAAAAGCGTCAACAATGAAGAGTTTGATGCGTTATTAGATGACGCTGTAGATATTATTTTATCTTCAGAACGTATTATATTTGTCGGAGCGGGCACGTCCGGTTCACTGGCAAAATATGGCGCACGTTTTTTTTCAAATATCGGAAAATTCAGCAACCATATCGACGATCCTTATTTTCCCGTCACCAATGATATGGCAAAAAATGCGTTGGCTATCGTGCTCTCCGTCTCGGGTGAAACCGAGGAGATCCTGCGCTTTGCCAGCCAGTTTAGCCTGCACCATTGCAAGGTGCTCTCTATCACCAGTCACGAACACTCACGCCTGGCAAAGCTGGCGGACTTTAACCTCTCCTGGCATGTGCCTCAAACGCGTATTGCAGGCGTGTACGATATTACCACCCAAATTCCCGTCATCTATATTCTGGAATCGCTTGGGCGTAAGCTGGCGAAGAAATTAGCAGAATAAAACACCCTGTTTTTTTGATGTAACAAATCACATTGCGCACAAATTGTTATATCGTGACATTTAATTTCGCTTTGTTAGACTCGATTTCAATGAGTCCTGAATTGAGAAATAGCAAAGATGAAAAAACTGACCTTACCGAAAGATTTTTTATGGGGCGGCGCGGTTGCGGCTCACCAGGTTGAAGGCGGCTGGAATAAAGGCGGCAAAGGGCCAAGCATTTGCGACGTCCTGACCGGCGGTGCGCACGGCGTACCGCGTGAAATCACCCAAGAGGTGGTGCCGGGTAAATACTACCCAAACCACGACGCGGTAGATTTCCACGGCCACTACAAAGAAGACATCAAGCTGTTTGCCGAGATGGGCTTCAAGTGCTTCCGCACCTCCATCGCCTGGACGCGCATCTTCCCGAAAGGTGATGAAACGCAGCCAAACGAAGAAGGGCTAAAGTTCTACGACGACATGTTCGACGAGCTGCTGAAGTACAACATCGAGCCGGTCATCACCCTCTCCCACTTCGAAATGCCGCTGCACCTGGTGCAGGCGTACGGCGGCTGGACCAACCGCAAAGTGGTCGATTTCTTTGTGCGCTTCTCCGAAGTCGTGTTTGAGCGCTACAAAAATAAGGTCAAATACTGGATGACCTTCAACGAAATTAACAACCAGCGTAACTGGCGTGCGCCGCTGTTCGGCTACTGCTGCTCCGGCGTGGTCTATACCGAACACGACAATCCGGAAGAGACCATGTACCAGGTGCTGCACCACCAGTTCGTGGCCAGCGCGCTGGCGGTGAAAGCTGCCCGTCGCATCAACCCGGAGATGAAAGTCGGCTGCATGCTGGCGATGGTGGCCCTCTATCCGTTCTCCTGTAAACCAGAAGACGTGATGTTCGCCCAGGAATCCATGCGCGAGCGCTACGTCTTTACCGACGTCCAGCTGCGCGGCTATTACCCGTCCTACGTGCTGAACGAGTGGGAGCGCCGCGGTTTCTCCATCAAAATGGAGGCGGGGGACGAGCAGATCCTGCGTGATGGGACGTGCGACTACCTGGGCTTCAGCTATTACATGACCAACGCGGTCAAAGCGGAAGGCGGCACCGGCGATGCGATTTCCGGCTTCGAAGGCAGCGTGCCGAATCCGCACGTCAAAGCCTCCGACTGGGGCTGGCAGATTGACCCGGTGGGCCTGCGCTATGCGCTGTGCGAACTGTACGAGCGCTATCAGAAGCCGCTGTTTATCGTGGAGAACGGTTTCGGCGCCTACGACAAAGTGGAAGAAGACGGCAGCATCAACGATGACTACCGCATCGACTACCTGCGCGCCCACGTGGAAGAGATGATGAAGGCCGTGACGTACGACGGCGTGGATCTGATGGGCTACACCCCGTGGGGCTGCATCGACTGCGTCTCCTTCACCACCGGTCAGTACAGCAAGCGCTATGGCTTTATCTACGTGAACAAGCACGACGACGGCACCGGTGACATGTCCCGTTCCCGTAAGAAGAGCTTCGACTGGTATAAAACCGTAATTGCCAGCAACGGCGAAACGCTGTAATTCATCGCCCTCTCCTCGCACAGGAGAGGGCAAACCTATTATCTCCCAGACACTTCTTTACAGCTTAAGCGTTGCCAAAAAACCTGCGCCCTATAAGATAAGCCTCGTGAATATTTGAGGCAAAGATGATCAAACGACAACGCAACGCTATCCTGCTTGTTGCCCTGGCCTGTCTGGTGGTGCTGATATGCACCGCCCAGCGGATGGCCGGGATGCACGCGCTTGTCATGAACGTCACCGCCGTAAGCCAGCCTGTCCAGCAGGGGCAGGAGAGCATCGACGCACCGGTGACGCCCTGTGAACTCAGCGCGAAATCGCTGATGGCCGTTCCGCCAATACTGTTTGAAGGTGCTCTCTTTGCCGTCACCCTGCTTCTTGCGCTGCTGGCCGCTAATCCGCCACGCCGCGAGCGGCTGTGGCCTCCCCGCGTTATCTCCCCGCCCCGATTACGGGTACATCTAAGACTCTGCGTCTTCCGTGAATGAGCATTCGCCTGACACATCAGGTTAATTCATCATTTACGGAGAAAATTTATGTTTACTGTATTCAGGCGACTGCTGGTCTGCCTGCTTTGGCTATGGCTGCCCCTCAGCCAGGCCGCCGACAGCGGCTGGCTGCGTGCCGCCGATAATCAGCACGCCAGCGTCAGGCTGCGCGCGCAGCCTGACAATAATGGCGATACCCGCCTGCTGCTGGATGTCGCCCTTGAAAAAGGGTGGAAAACCTACTGGCGCTCGCCGGGAGAAGGGGGCGTTGCCCCTGCTATTCTCTGGCATCAACCGGTTGATGCCACCTGGCGCTGGCCTACGCCCGAGCGTTTCGACGTTGCTGGCATCACCACGCAGGGTTATCACGGCGACGTGAGTTTTCCCATTACGGTGCGTGGCGAGTCGCCAAAAACCCTGAGCGGCGTGCTGACGCTGTCTACCTGCAGCAACGTCTGTATTCTCACCGACTACCCGTTCTCACTGGATCTGACGACCAGCGCGGGCGGCGACTTTGATTACGATTACCGTCGGGCGATGGGCACGCTACCGCTCAGTAGCGGATTGACGTCAGCGATTAGCGCCAGCTACACCTCCGGCAAGCTGACCGTAACGGCACAACGTGACGCAGGCTGGCAGCAGCCCTCGCTGTTTATCGACAGCATGGACGATGTTGATTTCGGCAAGCCAACCTTTTCCGTGCGCAGCGGGTCGCTTGTCGCCACCATCCCGGTGACGGACAGCTGGGGCGACGCGGCTCCTGACATCAGCGGCAAAACGCTGTCAGTCGTTCTCGCGGATAACGGCCAGGCGCAGGCGTCCAGTCTGAATATCGGGAAAGGCACCCTCACGCCAGCGTTCTCGTTAGGCTGGGTCCTGCTGATGGCGCTGGCTGGCGGCCTGATCCTCAACGTCATGCCCTGCGTGCTGCCCGTTCTGGCCATGAAGCTCGGCACGCTGATGCAAACCGAACGTCAGGCGCGCGGCCAGATACGCAGGCAGTTTCTTGCCTCGGTAGGCGGGATCGTCATTTCGTTCCTTGCGCTGGCGCTCATGATGACGGTCCTGCGTTTAGGTAATCAGGCGCTCGGCTGGGGGATCCAGTTCCAGAACCCGTGGTTTATCGCTGCGATGGCGCTGGTGATGGTGCTGTTCAGTGCCAGCCTGCTGGGATTGTTTGAGATCCGCCTCCCCTCCTCTGCCAGCACCTTCCTCGCCACGCGCGGTGGCAACGGGCTCGCGGGCCATTTCTGGCAAGGCGCGTTTGCCACCCTACTGGCAACGCCCTGCACCGCGCCGTTCCTGGGTACTGCCGTGTCGGTTGCGCTGGCGGCACCGCTCCCGCTGCTGTGGGGCATCTTCTTTGCGATGGGTGTCGGCATGAGCCTTCCCTGGCTGCTGGTGGCGGCCTGGCCGGGGCTGGCACAGAGGCTGCCGCGTCCGGGGCGCTGGATGAACGTGGTGCGAGTGGTATTGGGAGTGATGATGCTCGGCTCGTCCCTGTGGCTGCTGAGCCTGCTGGTGGTGCATATCGGCACGCTGCCCGTCATCACGCTGGGTGTGACGCTGATCCTTATCCTGCTGCTGGTGACTGCCTGGCGCTACCGCTGGCAAACCGCGCTGCGTGCCGGTGCCTTTGCCCTGGTCGTTGCCGCCGCAGCGGCGTTCATTACCGCCCCCGGCGGGGAGAACGGCCGTCGCGATCGGGTGAACTGGCAGCCGCTGAGTGAAGAGGCGATTGCCCGCGCGCTGGCTGACAACAAGCGGGTGTTTGTTGACGTGACCGCCGACTGGTGCGTGACCTGTAAAGCCAATAAATACAACGTTCTGCTGCGCGACGACGTGCAGGATGCGCTTTCCGCACCGGATATTGTCACCCTGCGCGGAGACTGGAGCCGCCCTTCCGCCACCATTAGTCAGTTCTTAACCACGCGCGGCAGCGCCGCCGTGCCGTTTAACCAGATTTACGGACCGGGATTACCGCAGGGCCACGTGCTACCTGCGTTATTAAGCCGCGACGCGGTGCTTACCACCCTGTCCGATGCGAAAGGAAAATAACATGAGAGCCTTTATTGCTTTGCTTATGCTGTCTTTATCCACGTTCAGCGTCGCCGCGCCGTCGGATGACGCGTCCAGTGACCAACTGGCTAAACTGCTGTTCAACGACCCCAATAGCCCGCGTACCGGCGCGAAAGCGCCAAAGCTGATTATTGTCTCTTTCACTGACTACAACTGCCCTTACTGCAAGCAGTTCGACCCTATGCTGGAGAAAATCGTGCATGACAACCCGGACGTGCAGCTCATCGTTAAGCTGTTACCGTTCAAGGGCCAAAGCTCGGTGAATGCGGCAAAAGCGGCGCTTTCGGTTTGGCAGCAACAGCCTGATAAATTCTGGGCGCTGCACCAGCGGTTGATGATGAAAAAAGGGTATCACGACGATGCCAGCATCGCGGCGGCTCAGACAAAGACCGGGACGGACAGCATTAAGACGGAGGATAAAACCATGGACTCTCTGAAAATGAACCTCATCCTGTCGCAGGTGCTGAATATTCAGGGTACCCCGGCGACCATCATTGGCGACCAGATGGTCGCGGGAGCCATTCCTTATGAGGATCTGGAGGCGCTGGTGAAAGAACAGCTGACGCAAGCCCGTGGCCAGTAAGCTCCCGCGCCTGGTGCGCGAACTCGCAATGTGGCTGCTGATCGGCGTTGCCGTGAGCCTGGCGGTAGATTATTTCCGCCAGCCCGCGCTGCCGCAGAATTTCGCCTCAGCCGCGCTGCAAACGCTCGACGGTAAGCCCGTCGACCTTATCGCCATGAGTGAGGAACGTCCGCTGCTGGTGTACGTCTGGGCTACCTGGTGTGGCGTATGCCGCTACACCACGCCATCCGTATCGGCACTTACCGCAGAGGGCGGCAACGTGATGTCGGTTGCACTGCGCTCCGGTGATAACGCCACGCTGGAAAGATGGCTGGCGAAGAAGAAAATGACGCTGCCGACGGTCAACGACGCCAGCGGAAGCCTGTCTCGCCAGTGGGACGTGCAGGTTACGCCCACGCTGGTGGTGATCTCTCACGGAGAGGTGAAGTCGATCACCACCGGCTGGACCAGCAGCTGGGGCATGCGGCTGCGGCTGTGGCTGGCGTCGTAGTTGTTACTTTCCGCCCGCCAGCTCCAGGAAGCTGCCGGTCACGTAGGAGGCTTTGTCGCTCAGCAGCCAGGTAATGGCCTGAGCGACTTCCTCCGGCTGGCCGCCGCGCTGCATGGGCAGCATGGATTTCACCCGATCCACGCGCCCCGGCTCGCCGCCGGAGGCGTGGATATCGGTATAGATCAGCCCGGGGCGTACGCAGTTAACGCGAATGCCCTGTGCTGCCACCTCCAGCGATAATCCCGTCGTCAGCGAGTCCACCGCCCCTTTGGAGGCGGCGTAATCCACATATTCCCCCGGTGCGCCCAGACGGGAGGCTGCGGAAGAGACGTTCACTATCGCGCCACCTTTACCACCATGTTTGTGCGACATACGCTTTACCGCCTCGCGACAGCAGAGAAAATAACCAGTGACGTTGGTGGCCAGCACGCGGTTAATGCGCTCGGCTGAGAGGCTTTCGATGGTCGACTGCTCGAATAGAATACCCGCGTTGTTCACCAGCGCCGTCAGCGGCTCACCTTCACGATCGATACTGTCAAACATCGCCATAACCTGCGCTTCATCACTGATATCCGCGCGCACGGCAAACGCTTTACCGCCTGCCTCAACAATCTGATTAATGACCTCCGTCGCGGCCTTGATGTTATGGTGAAAATTCACCGCCACGGTGTAGCCTTCGTTTGCCAACTGCAGCGCAGTCGCTTTACCAATGCCCCGGCTCGCGCCGGTGACGAGTGCAATTGCCATTCACTTCTCCCAATAAAAAAGCCGGGTGGCGGCTTCGCCTTACCCGGCCTACGTTACTACATCAGCACGATTACTGGTATTCGCTCATCGGCACGCAGGAGCAGAACAGGTTACGGTCGCCGTACACGTCATCAAGACGCTTCACAGTCGGCCAGTATTTGTTTGCCACACCTGCCGGGAAGACCGCCAGCTCGCGGGAATAACCGTGGTTCCACTCTGCGACCATCTCGTGCTGGGTGTGCGGTGCGTTGACCAGCGGGTTATCTTCCAGCGTCCACTCACCGTCCTGCACGCGGTCGATCTCCATGCGGATCGCCAGCATCGCGTCGATAAAGCGGTCCAGCTCGGCTTTGCTTTCTGACTCCGTTGGCTCCACCATCAGCGTACCCGCCACCGGGAACGACATGGTTGGCGCATGGAAGCCGTAGTCGATCAGACGCTTGGCGATATCCAGTTCGCTAATGCCGGTCTGCTCTTTCAGCGGACGAATATCAAGGATGCACTCGTGCGCCACGCGACCGTCGCGGCCGGTATAGAGCACCGGGAAGGCAGACTTCAGGCGAGTCGCAATATAGTTGGCATTGAGGATCGCCACCTGGCTCGCCTGCTTCAGCCCTTCCGCGCCCATCATGCGGATATACATCCAGCTGATTGGCAGGATAGAGGCGCTGCCAAACGGTGCCGCTGAGACCGCGCCCTGACGGGTCAGCATGCCTTCAATCTGCACCACGCTGTGGCCCGGCACAAACGGCGCCAGGTGCGCTTTCACGCCGATTGGGCCCATGCCCGGGCCGCCACCGCCGTGCGGGATGCAGAAGGTTTTGTGCAGGTTCAGGTGCGACACGTCCGCGCCGATAAAGCCCGGAGAGGTAATGCCCACCTGAGCGTTCATGTTCGCGCCGTCGAGGTAAACCTGACCGCCGAACTGGTGCACCACTTCACACACTTCACGGATGGTCTCTTCGTACACGCCGTGGGTTGACGGGTAGGTCACCATGATGCAGGAGAGCTTGTTGCCTGCCTGCTCGGCTTTCGCACGCAGGTCGGCCAGATCGATGTTGCCGTTCTTATCGCACGCTACAACCACCACCTCCATGCCCGCCATCTGGGCAGAGGCCGGGTTGGTACCGTGCGCGGAGCTTGGGATAAGGCAGATATCGCGGTGACCTTCGTTGCGGCTTTCGTGATAGTGACGGATCGCCAGCAGGCCCGCGTACTCGCCCTGCGCGCCGGAGTTCGGCTGCATGCAGAGCGCGTCATAACCGGTCAGCTTCACCAGCCAGTCGGAAAGCTGGTTGATCATCATGTGATAACCTTCCGCCTGCTCTGGCGGGCAGAACGGGTGCAGCTCGGAGAATTCAGGCCAGGTGATAGGGATCATCTCTGCCGCGGCGTTCAGCTTCATGGTGCAAGATCCCAGCGGGATCATCGCCTGGTTCAGCGCCAGATCCTTGCGCTCCAGAGAGTGCATATAGCGCATCATCTCGGTTTCGCTGTGGTAGCGATTAAAGACCGGGTGCGTCAGGATCGCATCGTTACGCAGCATGCTTTCCTGAATGGAGCGGCTGTCGAGCGCCACGTCTTTGTCCAGCGTATCAACGTCCAGACCGTGCGCGTCACCCAGCAACACGCTGAACAGGTTCAGGATATCGTCACGGGTGGTGCTTTCATCCAGCGTAATGCCGACGGCGTTGTGAATGTCGCTGCGCAGGTTGATCTCTGCTGCATCCGCGCGCGCCAGCACGGCCGCTTTGTCCGCCACGTCCACGCACAGGGTGTCGAAGTAGTGAGCGTGGCGCAGCTTAAGGCCTTTCTGCTGCAGACCGCAGGCCAGAATATCGGCCAGGCGGTGAATGCGGCTGGCAATACGCTTCAGGCCAGCCGGGCCGTGGAACACGGCGTACAGGCTGGCGATGTTGGCCAGCAGCACCTGCGAGGTACAGATGTTGGAGTTCGCTTTTTCGCGGCGGATATGCTGCTCGCGAGTCTGCATCGCCATGCGCAGCGCGGTGTTACCGGCAGCATCTTTTGAGACGCCGATAATACGGCCTGGCATGGAGCGTTTGAATTCATCTTTCGCGCCGAAGAACGCCGCGTGCGGGCCGCCGTAGCCCATCGGCACGCCGAAGCGTTGCGCTGAACCGAAGACAATATCCGCACCCTGTTTGCCCGGCGCTGTCAGCAGCACCAGTGCCATAAAATCGGCGGCAACGCTGACAACCACTTTGCGGGATTTCAGCTCGGCAATCAGCGCGCCGTAGTCGTGAACTTCGCCGGTGGTGCCTACCTGCTGCAGCAGCACGCCGAAGACGTCCTGGTGATCCAGCACTTTGTCAGCGTCGTCGACAATCACGTCAAAGCCGAAGGTTTCCGCACGGGTGCGCACCACGTCCAGCGTTTGCGGATGCACGTCCGCCGCCACGAAGAAGCGGTTGGCATTTTTCAGCTTGCTGACGCGCTTAGCCATCGCCATTGCTTCGGCGGCGGCGGTCGCTTCATCCAGCAGCGAAGCGGAGGCGATATCCATACCGGTCAGGTCCAGCGTCACCTGCTGGAAGTTCAGCAGCGCTTCCAGACGGCCCTGAGACACTTCTGGCTGATACGGGGTGTAAGCGGTGTACCAGCCCGGGTTTTCCAGCATGTTGCGCAGGATAACCGGCGGCAACTGCACGTTGGTGTAGCCCATGCCAATGTAAGACTTATAGCGCTTGTTCAGGCCTGCGATAGCCTTCAGCTCCGCCAGCGCGGCGAATTCCGTGGTGGCTTCCCCCACCTGAGGCGGCGTGGCAAGCTGGATGTCTTTTGGCACAATCTGGCCGATCAGTGCGTTTAATGAATCCGCGCCAACTGTCTTCAGCATCTCCTGCTGTTGCTGAGCATCCGGCCCAATGTGACGTTCAATGAAGGCGCCACGGTTTTCAAGCTGGCTTAAAGTCTGTGTCATGAGCGATGGTTCCTGAAACGTGCAGTGAATTTAAGTTCCCTCTCCCTTTGGGAGAGGGTTAGGGTGAGGGGAAGATTGGCACCCTCACCCCTGTCCTCTCCCAAAGGGAGAGGGGGATTACTGATTACTCGTCTTCTAACAGGGCTTCGTATGCGGTCGCATCCAGCAGCGCGGCAACCTGAGATTCGTCGCTGGCTTTGATCTTGAAGATCCAGCCGCCTTCATACGGCTCGCTGTTCACCAGCTCTGGCGAATCGCTCAGCGCGTCGTTGACGGCAACGATTTCGCCGCTCACAGGGGCGTAGATGTCAGATGCCGCTTTTACGGACTCCGCTACGGCGCAGTCGTCGCCCGCGCTAACGGTCGTGCCCACGTCAGGCAGGTCAACAAACACCATGTCGCCCAGCAGCTCTTGCGCGTGCTCGGTGATCCCTACGGTGTAAGTGCCGTCCGCCTCTTTGCGCAGCCACTCGTGTTCTTTGCTGTATTTCAGTTCTGCTGGCACATTGCTCATTGAAGTTCTCCTGATAAAAATGATTAGGCGACCGGCTTACCGGCGCGAACAAAAATCGGTTTGGTTACGTTGACCGGCATTTCGCGGTTGCGGATTTGCACCACCGCCGTTTCGCCAATACCCGCCGGCACGCGTGCCAGTGCAATACTGTAGCCCAGCGTTGGGGAGAAGGTACCGCTGGTGATCACGCCTTCGCGATGATTGCCGTCGGCATCGGTGAAGCGCACCGGCAGTTCGCCGCGCAGCACGCCCTTCTCGGTCATCACCAGACCCACCAGCTGTTCAGTGCCCTTCTCGCGCTGCATCTCCAGCGCTTCACGGCCAATAAAGTCGCGGTCAGCCGGTTCCCATGCGATGGTCCAGCCCATGTTGGCGGCCAGCGGAGAGACGCCTTCGTCCATCTCCTGACCGTAGAGGTTCATCCCCGCTTCCAGACGCAGCGTATCGCGCGCGCCCAGACCCGCAGGCTTCACGCCCGCTTCCACCAGCGCGCGCCAGAAATCAGCGGCCTTCTCGTTTGGCATCGCAATTTCGTAGCCCGCTTCACCGGTGTAGCCGGTGGTGGCGATAAACAAATCACCCGCCTGCACGCCGAAGAACGGCTTCATGCCTTCGGTTGCTTTGCGCTGCTCGTCGGTAAACAGAGACGCGGCTTTCGCCTGCGCGTTCGGCCCCTGCACGGCGATCAGCGACAGATCGTCACGGACGGTGATATCGATGGCATAAGGTTCGGCGTGTTGGGTGATCCAGGAGAGGTCTTTTTCGCGGGTGGCGGAGTTTACAACGAGGCGGAAGAAATCTTCAGTGAAGTAATAGACGATAAGGTCATCAATCACGCCGCCCGAGGCATTCAGCATGCCGCTGTAGAGCGCTTTGCCCGGCGTCTTCAGTTTAGCGACGTCGTTTGCCAGCAGATAACGCAAGAACTCCCGGGTGCGGCTACCGCGCAGATCGACAATCGTCATGTGTGACACGTCGAACATACCGGCATCGGTGCGCACCGCGTGGTGCTCATCAATCTGCGAGCCGTAGTGCAGCGGCATCATCCAGCCGTGGAAGTCCACCATGCGGGCGCCGCATAACACGTGTTGTTCGTACAAAGGAGTCTGTTGAGCCATCTTGTCCTCGTTGAAAAATTCACCGTGAAACCCGGTATCGGCCTCGTTCCCGAATGCCGACGCAAACGTTCTCTTTTACCTGAACTTACCACCGAAACCGGCGGTTAACCATAAGGTAAAACGGGCCATCACATTAGCTTATGACCAAAAAACGCTGAAAAGCCTACAGAGTTATTCACTGGAAAAATGCGATTAACCCCGCACAAAATTAACAATGATCTAACAGGATTTAGCACATGGTGATATTTCGTGCGGAAAAACGGGCCGAATTTCCGCACCGGAAAAAACGCGACATTAGTTAATCTAATGCGAAAAATGAGGTGGAATTAGATTATTTCAAACGAGGGAATTTCCCCGGCGCAGAGGCCGGGAAAATAAAGTGTGACGGGGATCTAAGTTAGCGCAGCCAGTCAGGGAGATCGTTAAGACCCATCGCCTGACGGAGAAGTTGAGGTTTGACGCCAGGAAGCGTATCGGCCAGTTTAAGACCGATATCGCGCAGCAGTTTCTTCGCCGGATTTGCCCCGGCAAACAGCTCGCGGAAACCCTGCATGCCCGCCAACATCATCGCCGCACTGTGCTTGCGGCTGCGCTCGTAGCGACGCAGGTAGAGATGCTGGCCGATATCTTTCCCTTCGCGATGCAGGCGACGCAGTTCTTCTACCAGCTCCGCCGCGTCCATAAAGCCAAGATTAACGCCCTGCCCGGCCAGCGGATGAATGGTATGGGCCGCATCGCCCACCAGCGCCAGACGGTGCGCCGCAAACTGACGCGCGTAGCGGCCGGTTAACGGGAACACCTGACGCTCGCTTTCAAGCGTGCACAAGCCAAGGCGGTTATCAAACGCCATGCACAGCGCCTGGTTAAAGGCATCCGGCATCGCCTCCTGCATCAGTTGCGCTTTTTCCGGCACCAGTGACCAGACGATAGAGCACAGGTGCGGCTCGCTCAGCGGCAGGAACGCCAGAATGCCGTCGTTGTGGAAAATCTGCCGCGCCACGCCGCCATGCGGCTCTTCGGTGCGGATCGTTGCCACCATCGCATGATGGCGGTAATCCCAGAAGGTCAGCGGGATATCGGCTTTGTTGCGCAGCCAGGAGTTCGCACCGTCGGCACCGACCACCAGACGCGCGGTCAGCATGTCGCCGCTTTGTAAGGTGATAAACGCCTCGTTTTCACCCCATGCCACCTGCTGGATCTGCGCGGGCGCAACCAGCGTTACGTCGCTGCACTGCTGCGCTTTCTGCCACAGCGCGTGGTGGATCACCGCGTTTTCGATGATATGACCCAGATGGCTATAGCCCATGCTTTCATCGTCAAAAGCAATATGACCAAAGCTGTCTTTATCCCACACTTCCATGCCGTGATAGCAGCTGGCGCGCTGCGCCACAATATCTGCCCAGACGCCAAGGTGCGTCAGCAATTTCTCACTGGCGGCATTGATCGCCGAGACGCGGAGTTCCGGCGGAGCATCCTGCGCGACGGGCTGCGGCGCTTTCTGCTCCAGCACGGCCACGCGAAGGCCGCTGCCCTGTAAACCGCAGGCCAGCGCCAGCCCGACCATACCGCCGCCAACAATGGCGACATCAACATTTTGCACGGTGATAACTCCTTAACGCGCGACCCAACCCAGGGTCCGCTGCGCCAGCACGTCACGTGCCGGAATGAACAGTTCCATCGCCATCAGCCCGAGGTTGCGGCCTGCAACCAGCGGTGCCCAGCGATTGGCAAAGAGATGGACTAAACCATCGGTAACGCCGATTGTCGCCTCTTTATCGGCCTGGCGTCGCTTCTGGTAATGGCTTAGTACCGAATAAGCGCCACAATCTTTTTGCTCACCCCATGCCAGCGCCAGCGATTCCGCCAGGCTCATGACATCACGCAGCCCAAGGTTAAATCCTTGTCCGGCAATCGGATGTAATGTCTGCGCGGCGTTGCCGACCAGCGCCACGCGGTGAGAAACAGACTGCGATGCGGTGGTTAACGACAGCGGATAGACCGCACGTTTCCCCGCATGGGTAATACGCCCGAGTCGCCAGCCAAAGGCTTTCTGCAGCTCGGAACAAAAACGTTCGTCGGACCAGGCCTGAACCTCTTCAGCTTTATCCTGCGGATGACACCAGACAAGCGAACAGCGCCCATCCGACATCGGCAGCATCGCCAGCGGACCGTGCTGCGTGAAGCGCTCAAACGCCCGGCCGTTGTGTTCTGCTGCGGTCGCGACGTTCGCAATAACCGCGACCTGCCCGTAAGGCTGCTGCCGCCACTCTACGCCGCACTGCGTGCCGAGCGCCGAACGCGAGCCGTCCGCCGCCACCAGAAGCTGGCCGTCAAGAACGGACCCGTTTTCCAGCGTCACGCTGACCGCGTCTTCGCTGCGGCTAAAGCTGGCCACGCGTGCCGGACAGTGCAGCGTTACGCCTGGCGCATCCTGTAACAAACGGAACAGGCGCAGGCCAACATCATGCAGCTCTACAACCTGCCCAAGCGCTTCAATACGGTAATCCTGCGCATCCAGCGTCACAAACCCGGCATGGCCGCGATCGCTGACGTGCACGGTGTTAATCGCCGTGGCGCAGTCGGCAATCGCCTGCCAGATACCAATGCGTGAAAGCTGCTGACAGGTGCCCTGCGCCAGGGCAATGGCGCGCGAGTCAAAACCGGGGTGGTTCGTCGCCTGCGGGGCAACGGCTTCCACAAGATGGACCGGGAGCTGGCCTTTCGTCAGATGCGAAATTGCCAGCGCCAGCGTGGCACCGGTCATCCCGCCGCCCACGATGATCACGCTCATGCGCGTGCCGCTGCCATCAGCGCCTCAATATCATCGGCGTTCTTCACGACGGTTGCGGTCAGGTTTTCATTGCCGTTTTCGGTGATCACGATGTCGTCTTCGATGCGAATGCCGATCCCGCGGTATTGTTCCGGCACGTCAGCATCCGGCGCGATGTACAGCCCCGGCTCAACGGTTAACACCATGCCTGGCTCCAGCACGCGTGAACGTTCAGGACCGTATGCGCCCACGTCATGAACATCCAGACCCAGCCAGTGGCTCAGGCCGTGCATAAAGTACGAACGGTGAGCATTCTCGGTAATCAGCGTGTCGACGTCGCCCTTCAGAATGCCGAGTTTCACCAGACCCGTAATCATGATCCGCACCACTTCACCGGTGACATCCTGAATGGAGGTTCCCGGACAATATAACCTGAGCGCCGTTTCCAGGGATTCGAGCACGATGTCGTAAATTTCGCGCTGAGCAGGCGAGAATTTACCGTTCACCGGGAAGGTTCGGGTGATGTCGCCTGCGTAGCCCAGATACTCACACCCGGCGTCAATCAGCACCAGATCGCCGTCGCGCAGCGCGCTTTCGTTCTCGGTGTAGTGCAGAATGCAGCCGTTTTCCCCGCCGCCAACGATGGTGTTGTAGGACGGGAAGCGCGCGCCGTGGCGGTTAAATTCGTGGTGAATTTCGCCCTCAAGCTGGTATTCGAACATGCCGGGACGGCACTTTTCCATGGCGCGAGTGTGGGCCAGGGCGCTGATTTCGCCCGCGCGGCGCAGTACGTTTAGCTCTTCCTCAGACTTAAACAGGCGCATCTCATGCACGACCGGGCGCCAGTCTGTGAGCGTGGCGGGGGCTGACAGGTTCTGCCGCGAACCTTTACGCAGCTTATCCAGCGCGGTGAAGACAATCTCATCCGCATACGCATATTCGCCCTGGGCGTGATACAGCACGTCCAGACCGTTGAGCAGTTGGTAAAGCTGCTGGTTGATTTCGCTAAAGGCCAGCGCGCGGTCAACGCCCAGCTTCGCCGGGGCGGCTTCTTGCCCTAAGCGGCGGCCAAACCAGATTTCGGCCGTCAGATCGCGCACGCGGTTGAAAATCACGCTGTGGTTGTGGGTGTCATTGCTCTTGATCAGCACCAGTACCGCTTCCGGCTCGTTAAACCCGGTGAAGTACCAAAAATCGCTGTTCTGGCGATAGGGATATTCGCTGTCGGCACTGCGCGTCACTTCGGGCGCGGCAAAAATCAGGGCAGCGCTTCCCGGCTGCATGCTGGCTAACAGCGCCTGACGACGGCGCAAATACTCTTGATTCGAGATAACCATGACACCCTCCTGTGCGTTATTTTTCTTAATGTAAGGTTGGCTTGCGGACTTCCGGCGCGGTCGGCTGTGAACGCGTAAAGGTGTCGTGGCACAGCAGCGCCGCCACGCGCACGTATTCGATGATCTCTTCGAGGGACATTTCCAGCTCTTCCTGGTCTTCGTCCTCATCGTAGCCGAGCTGTGCAATATTACGCAGATCGTCGATCGCTTCACCCGCTTCGCCGGTCACTTTATCGAGCTTCGGCTGAGACACGCCCAGGCCCAGCAGATAATGGTTTACCCAACCCGCGAGCGCATCCGCGCGATCGAAGACGCTGACGTCGTCCCCATCAGGCAGAAAAAGCTGAAAAAGGAAGCCATCGTCTTCCAGCGAATCACTGGTCGTCGCGTGCATTTTACGCAGCGCTTCTGCCAGTTCGTGACCAAACGCCAGCCCTTCGTTCGTGAGGTCGTGGATCAGCGGCTGCCAGGAGCTGTCGCTGTTTCCACCGCACAGCATGCCACTGATCAGACCGTGCATTTCGGCAGGGGTTAAACCCACTCCCTGCTGGTTCAGTAACTGGTTTAAATCCTTGTAACCAGGCATTTCGTTCTGTATAGACATGCGCATTCGTCATCATTGGGGGATATTCATGATATGCTACCACTTTGGACCCTGGTGATACCAGAAAAGGGCTTGTATCTTCACATCAGGGTAGCTATAGTGTCGCCCCTTCGCAGCCCCCGGGGCAGTAAGCGAAGGCAGCGCAGTCAATCAGCAGGAAGGTGGCATGTCTGCACAACCCGTCGATCTCCAGATTTTTGGCCGTTCACTGCGAGTGAATTGTCCACCTGAACAAAGGGATGCTTTGAATCAGGCTGCGGACGATTTGAATCAGCGGTTGCAAGATCTAAAAGAACGCACTAGAGTCACAAATACTGAGCAGCTGGTTTTCATCGCCGCGTTGAACATCAGCTATGAACTGACTCAGGAAAAAGCGAAGACCCGCGACTACGCGGCAAGCATGGAGCAGCGCATTAAAATGCTCCAGCAGACCATAGAACAGGCATTGCTTGATCAAGGTCGCAATCCCGAAAGACCGGGACCAAAGTTTGAATAACACTTCTCAGTTGACTATGGTAGAGTAACTGTGAAGACAAAATTTCTCTGAGATGTTCGCAAGCGGGCCAGTCCCCTGAGCCGATATTTCATACCACAAGAATGTGGCGCTCCATGGTTGGTGAGCATGCTCGGTCCGTCCGAGAAGCCTTAAAACTATGACGACACATTCACCTTGAACCAAGGGTTCAAGGGTTACAGCCTGCGGCGGCATCTCGGAGATTCCCTCTCTTTTCTTCTACCGACTACCATGACTCAATTCCCCGAAGTTTCTGCTTCACGCCAGGATATCCGTCAGTTAATTCGTCAGCGCCGCCGTGCGTTAACCCCCGATCAGCAAGCGCATTTTGCCCAGCAGGCCGCCGCCCGTATGATGGCGTATCCCCCTGTCGTGATGGCGCACACCGTTGCGCTGTTTCTGTCATTTGACGGAGAGCTGGATACCCAGCCCCTGATAGAACAGCTCTGGCGCGCCGGGAAGAAGGTGTATCTGCCGGTGCTGCATCCGTTTAGCGACGGTAATCTGCTGTTTCTGCACTACCACCCGCACAGCGAGCTGGTGGTGAATCGCCTGAGAATCACCGAGCCGAAACTCGACGTCCGCGACGTGCTGCCACTCTCTGAGCTGGACGTGCTGATCGCGCCGCTGGTGGCGTTTGATGAGCAGGGCCAGCGTTTAGGGATGGGCGGCGGTTTTTACGACCGCACGCTGCAAAACTGGCAGCAGTACGGATTGCAGCCGGTGGGCTATGCGCATGATTGCCAGGGTGTGGAGGCATTGCCGGTGGAGAAATGGGATGTGCCGTTGCCGGCGGTGGTAACGCCCAGCAAAACCTGGACCTGGTAGAATAAAGCCGGGTGGCGCTTACGCTTACCCGGCCTACAAAACCTCAACGTAGGTCGGGTAAGGCGCAGCCGCCACCCGACACCACAAACCGCACAATTAGTACAGCAGACGCGCGCGAATCGTCCCCTGAATCGCCTTCATGCTCTGCAGCGCTTTCTCGGCCACATCGTCATCCGCTTCGATATCAATAACCACATAGCCCATCTGCGAGTTCGTTTGCAGATACTGCGCGGCAATGTTAACGCCCTGCTCGGCAAAGATCTGGTTGATGGCGGTCAGCACGCCTGGACGGTTTTCGTGGATGTGCAGCAGACGACGACCGCCGTGCAGCGGCAGAGACACTTCCGGGAAGTTCACGGCAGAGAGCGTAGACCCGTTGTCGGAGTATTTGCTCAGCTTACCTGCTACTTCCAGACCGATATTCTCCTGCGCTTCCTGAGTAGAACCGCCGATGTGTGGCGTCAGGATAACGTTGTCGAACTCGCACAGCGGAGAGGTGAACGGATCGCTGTTGGTGGCGGGCTCTGTCGGGAACACGTCGATGGCCGCGCCCGCCAGATGCTTACGCTTCAGCGCATCCGCCAGTGCCGGGATATCAACAACCGTGCCGCGCGCGGCGTTGATCAGCAGTGAGCCCGGTTTCATCAGCGCCAGCTCTTCCGCGCCCATCATGTTTTTGGTGGAGGCATTTTCCGGCACGTGCAGGCTTACCACGTCGCTCATGTTCAGCAGGTCAGACAGGTGTTGAACCTGGGTCGCATTGCCCAGCGGCAGCTTGCTTTCGATATCGTAGAAGAACACGTGCATACCCAGAGATTCCGCCAGAATACCGAGCTGCGTACCGATGTGACCGTAGCCGATAATCCCCAGTTTTTTACCACGCGCTTCGAAAGAGCCGGACGCCAGTTTGTTCCACACGCCGCGGTGCGCCTTGGCGTTCGCTTCAGGAATGCCGCGCAGCAGCAGCAGCAGTTCGCCAATCACCAGCTCCGCCACGGAACGGGTGTTGGAGAACGGGGCGTTAAACACGGGAATACCGCGTTTGGCGGCAGCATTCAGGTCAACCTGGTTGGTACCGATACAGAAGCAGCCGATAGCCACCAGCTTTTCCGCCGCGGCAATAACGTCTTCAGTCAGATGAGTACGGGATCGTAGGCCAATGAAGTGGGCATCACGGATGGACGCTTTCAGCTCTTCGGTATCGAGCGCGCCTTTGTGAAATTCGATGTTGGTGTAACCTGCCGCACGAAGGCTATCGATTGCTTTTTGATGCACGCCCTCGACCAGCAGGAATTTAATCTTGTCTTTCTCCAGTGATACCTTTGCCATTTACCCGACCCTGTTTTTGTCTGAACTGATGTTGTGCTGGATATGAATCCGCTGTAGCCAACATATCAAAAAAAACTATTGCAGCAATATGAACGTTTGCGTCGGCACTCTGAAGAAAAGTCATCCAGGGCAAAATGTCAGAGGAAAATGCTATGGAAATTTACAAACGTGGCAGGATCGGCAAAAGAGGTTCAAAAACGTGATACAAGTCACCGAATTTAGCTTTTCAAAAATTTTTTAGCGGGGGGAGGACTCCCCCCGTCAGATCATTTTACGATGGTTTTCACGCCGTCAGCCGTGCCGATCAGCGCCACATCCGCGCCACGGTTGGCAAATAACCCTACGGTCACTACGCCTGGGATAGCGTTGATGGCATTTTCCAGTGCTACTGCGTCGAGGATTTCCAGACCGTGAACGTCGAGGATCACGTTACCGTTATCGGTGACTACGCCCTGACGATATTCCGGACGACCGCCCAGCTTCACCAGCTGACGGGCAACCGCGCTACGGGCCATCGGAATCACTTCGACCGGCAGCGGGAAGTTCCCCAGGATGTCAACCTGCTTGGAGGCGTCCGCGATGCAGATGAATTTGTCCGCTACAGAAGCGATGATCTTTTCACGCGTCAGCGCCGCGCCGCCGCCCTTGATCATCTGCATATGGCCGTTGATCTCATCCGCGCCATCAACGTAAATGCCCAGACGATCCACTTCGTTGAGATCGAAAACGGTAATGCCGAGGCTTTTCAGCTTTTCCGTGGAAGCATCGGAGCTGGAAACCGCGCCCTCGATCTGCCCCTTCATCGTGCCCAGGGCATCGATAAAGTGTGCCGCCGTTGACCCCGTACCAACACCGACAATGGTACCCGGCTGTACGTACTGGAGAGCGGCCCATCCTACTGCTTTTTTCAGTTCATCCTGCGTCATGATCGTTTTGCCTGTGGTGTGAAAACTCAGGGCGCATTATAGAACACGTCGGATGGATTTCGTCTGCCACGAAGGGAAAATTGTGTCATAGTGCAGATTAAGCAAAATTAAGGAGTAAGCCAGAGCAATGAAACGTCCGGACTACAGAACACTACAGGCACTTGATGCGGTTATTCGTGAACGCGGTTTTGAGCGCGCGGCGCAGAAGTTGTGCATCACCCAGTCCGCCGTATCACAGCGTATCAAACAGCTTGAAAACATGTTCGGGCAACCCCTGCTTGTGCGTACCGTTCCGCCGCGTCCAACGGAGCAAGGGCAAAAGCTCCTCGCGCTGCTGCGTCAGGTTGAACTGCTGGAAGATGAGTGGCTGGGTGATGAACAAACGGGTTCCACGCCGCTGCTGCTGTCGCTGGCGGTGAACGCCGACAGTCTGGCAACCTGGCTGCTGCCTGCCCTTGCGCCAGTCCTGGCCGACTCCCCTATTCGACTGAATTTACAGGTAGAAGATGAAACCCGTACACAGGAGCGCCTGCGTCGCGGTGAAGTGGTTGGAGCAGTCAGTATCCAGCCTCAGGCACTGCCAAGCTGTCTTGTCGATCAGCTAGGTGCGCTGGACTACCTGTTTGTTGGCTCAAAAGCCTTTGCCGAGCGCTACTTCCCGAACGGCGTCACCCGCGCCGCGCTGCTAAAAGCCCCTGCCGTGGCGTTCGACCATCTGGATGATATGCACCAGGCGTTCCTGCAGCAAAACTTCGACCTCCCGCCGGGCAGCGTGCCGTGTCATATCGTGAACTCGTCCGAAGCCTTTGTGCAGCTTGCGCGTCAGGGCACCACCTGCTGCATGATCCCGCACCTGCAGATTGAGAGAGAGTTGAAAAGCGGTGAGCTGATTGACCTGACGCCGGGGCTGTATCAGCGCCGAATGCTCTACTGGCACCGTTTTGCGCCGGAAAGCCGCATGATGCGCAACGTCACCGACGCGCTGCTGGCGTTTGGGCACAAGGTGTTGAGACAGGATTAAAAATAAGCCGGGTGGCGGCTTCGCCTTACCCGGCCTACAGATTACTGAGCCGGTTTCGGCTGTGCTGCAACAGGCTCCAGCTGGAACACCACATCCACCTGATCGTCGAACTGAATGGTTGGCTGCTCATAGGTTTCCTGAGCAGAAACCGGAGCTGCATCAGCCTTCATCATGCGTACCATCGGGCTTGGCTGGTAGTTAGAGACGTGGTAACGCACGCTGTAAACCGGGCCGAGCTTGCTCTTAAAGCCAGAAGCCAGCTGCTCCGCCTGATGGATTGCATCATCAATCGCGGCTTTACGCGCTTCGTCCTTGTATTTCTCCGGTTGCGCAACGCCCAGCGAGACGGAACGAATTTCATTCAGCCCCGCTTTTAACGCGCCATCAAGCAGCGAGTTCAGCTTATCAAGCTGACGCACGGTCACTTCCACGGTACGTACGGCACGGTAGCCTTTGAGAATGCTTTTCCCGTTCTGGTAGTCGTAATCCGGTTGGGTACGCAGGTTAGCAGAACTGATATCCTTTTTACCTACGCCATTCTGCTCGAGGAAAGAGAGATATTGCGCAACACGATCGTCAGCCTGCTTTTTAGCGGAGGCGGCATCTTTCGCGGCCACGTTCACTTCAATTGCCAGGGTTGCAACATCCGGTACCGCGTCCACGCTTGCGGTGCCTGAAGTGACGATGTGCGGGCCATTTGGCAATTCATTTGCCTGCACCGACACCGCACCTAAACTCACTAATGCCGCCAGGGCCATCACTTTAAACTTCACTGTCATTCCTCCATGTTGCGAAGAGTGCCCCCACATCAGGGCGCATGCCAGCAAGCTTAGCGGGTCTTGTTCAGATGTCCATAAGACAAACGCTTAGTTGAACAATCCCTGTACATGATGAATGCCCTCTTTTGCCAGCTGGAAAGCAATAAACCACATCACCAGACCGACCAGCGTATTGATGATGCGCTGAGCTTTAGCGGTACGCAAACGCGGGGCCAGCCATGCCGCCAGAATGGCGAGGCCGAAGAACCAGAGGAAGGAGGCGCTGACCGTACCGAGCGCAAACCAGCGCTTCGGCTCAACGTCCAGTTGTCCACCCAGGCTACCCAACACCACGAAAGTATCCAGATAAACATGCGGATTGAGCCAGGTCACCGCCAGCATGGTGACGATAATTTTCCAGCGGCCCTGCTTCATCACTTCGGCGCTCGCCAGCTCAAGGTTGCTGCTCATCGCGGTTTTCAGGGCACCAAAACCGTACCAGAGCAGAAACGCCACGCCGCCCCAGGTGACCAGCGCCAGCAGCCACGGAGACTGCATCAGCAATGCGCTGCCGCCAAAAATCCCGGCACAGATCAGCAGTAAATCGCTTACTGCGCACAGCAGGGCAATCATCAGATGATACTGGCGGCGAATGCCCTGGTTCATCACAAACGCATTTTGCGGACCGAGAGGGAGGATCATGGCCGCACCTAGTGCAAGACCTTGAAAGTAATAGGATAACATGACGAAATTCTCACAGTTTTGTTCTGAAAACAGACTATACTGCGCGAATCACATTAGAGGAAATGGATAATATTAATTGGGTATTAGCATGGCTAATAAAATAAAAGCCCGGTGGCGCTAGCGCTTACCGGGCCTACGGGAGACGTTATTCGGCTTCTTTTACTTTTTTGACGTTTACGTCCATCTGCGGGTACGGGAAGCTGATGCCGTTGGCGTCAAACTCGCGCTTAATGCGCTCCAGCACGTCCCAGTAGACGTTTTGCAGATCGCTGCTCTTGCTCCAGATACGCACCACGAAGTTAATGGATGACGCGCCCAGTTCGTTCAGGCGAACCGTCTGCTCTTTATCTTTCAGAATGCGATCGTCTGAAGCAATGATGTTGCTAATCAGCGATTTTACCTGATCGATGTCGGAGTCATAGGCCACGCTGATAATCAGTTCGTTACGACGCACCGGTTCACGGGAGAAGTTAATGATGTTGCCCGCGATGATTTTCCCGTTCGGTACCACCACGATACGGCCATCGACGGTACGCAGGGTGGTTGAGAAAATCTGCACCTGCAGCACGGTTCCGGCAATGCCGCCAAGGTCAACGTATTCGCCGGAGCGGAACGGACGGAAGGTGACCAGCAGAACGCCTGCCGCCAGGTTTGAAAGCGATCCCTGCAGCGCCAGACCAATAGCCAGACCGGCGGCACCGAGAACGGCAATGACGGAGGCGGTCTGCACGCCCACACGGCCCAGCGCCGCAATCAGCGTAAAGGCGATGATGCCATAACGCACCAGTGCGGAGAGGAAATCAGCCACCGTGGCGTCAATGTGACGGGCCAGCATCACGCGGTTGACCGCGTTCGATACGATACGCGCCACGATCATCCCGACGATGATAATGGCAATCGCCGCGACGATGTTCACGGCATAGCTCAGCAGCAGTGCCTGGTTACGCACCAGCCAGTTACCGGCGTGATTGATGCTGTCTACAACATCGAGTTGTTCCATTTATTCTTCCTTTTGTTAAACCAAAACACAAAATCCATCCCCCATGGAGACAGGCAGGTCAGTAAAGGGTAAACAAAAAGCGCAAATATTGCCAAACAGATCACAAAAGCAGATGTTGCAGCATGTTGAAAACGCGAAAAAAAAGGCCCGCATTTGCGGGCCTTCTGATGCTGTTAGCAGCTCAAATTACAGAACGTCGATCGCGTTCAGTTCTTTGAATGCCTGCTCCAGACGGGTCACCATGGACGTCTGTGCAGCGCGCAGCCATACGCGTGGATCGTAGTATTTCTTGTTCGGCTGGTCTTCGCCTTTCGGGTTGCCCAGCTGACCCTGCAGGTAAGCTTCGTTGGTTTTGTAGTACTGCAGGATACCGTCCCATGTTGCCCACTGGGTGTCGGTATCGATGTTCATTTTCACTACGCCGTAGCTTACGGAATCTTTGATTTCCTGAGCAGAAGAACCGGAACCGCCGTGGAAGACGAAGTTCAGGCTGTTGTGCGGCAGGTTGTGTTTCTTGGAAACGTATTCCTGAGAATCACGCAGGATGGTTGGGGTCAGAACCACGTTACCTGGTTTGTAAACGCCGTGTACGTTACCGAAGGACGCTGCAATGGTGAAGCGTGGGCTGATTTTGCTCAGCTCGGTGTAAGCGTAATCAACGTCTTCTGGCTGGGTGTACAGTGCAGAAGCGTCCATGTGGCTGTTGTCCACGCCGTCTTCTTCGCCACCGGTGCAACCCAGTTCGATTTCCAGGGTCATGTCCATTTTGGACATACGCGCCAGGTATTTGGAGCAGATTTCGATGTTTTCGTGCAGTGACTCTTCAGACAGGTCGATCATGTGAGAAGAGAACAGTGGCTTACCGGTTGCCGCGAAGTGTTTTTCACCCGCGTCCAGCAGACCGTCGATCCACGGCAGCAGTTTCTTCGCGCAGTGGTCAGTATGCAGGATAACTGGAACACCGTAGTGTTCAGCCATCTGGTGTACGTGGTGCGCACCAGAGATAGCACCCAGGATTGCAGCACCCTGAGGAACATCAGTTTTCACGCCTTTACCTGCGATGAACGCTGCGCCACCGTTAGAGAACTGAACGATAACTGGAGCTTTAACTTTGGCTGCAGTTTCCAGTACGGCGTTGATGGAGTCGGTACCCACGCAGTTAACTGCTGGCAGAGCGAAGTTGTTTTCTTTAGCTACCTGGAACACTTTCTGTACGTCATCACCAGTGATAACGCCAGGTTTTACGAAATCAAAAATTTTAGACATGTTGCTTAGTCCTGTATCTTCGGCCGTTAGAAAAGGTGCGTGCTCTTATAAGCGCGCTGAAAATTGGGCAGGTTTCCCTGCCCTTGAATGGCTTACTTCTTAGCGCGCTCTTCGAGCATTGCTACTGCTGGCAGTACTTTGCCTTCCACGAATTCGAGGAATGCGCCGCCACCAGTGGAGATGTAGGAGATCTTGTCAGCGATACCGAACAGGTCGATTGCTGCCAGGGTGTCACCACCGCCTGCGATAGAGAACGCTTCGCTGTCTGCGATTGCGTTAGCAACGATCTCAGTACCTTTGCGGAAGTTCGGGAATTCGAACACGCCAACAGGACCGTTCCACAGGATAGTTTTTGCGTTTTTCAGGATTTCAGCCAGTTTCTGTGCAGAAACGTCGCCCAGGTCCAGGATCTGCTCTTCATCTTTGATGTCATTTACAGATTTCAGGGTCGCGGTTGCGGTTTCGGAGAACTCGGTCGCTACGCGAACGTCAGTTGGAACCGGGATGTCACAGGTGGTCAGCAGGCGTTTGGCTTCGTCAACCAGGTCTGCTTCGTACAGGGATTTACCCACGTTGTGGCCCTGAGCGGCAACGAAGGTGTTCGCGATACCACCGCCAACGATCAGCTGGTCAGCGATTTTAGACAGGGAATCCAGAACGGTCAGTTTGGTAGAAACTTTAGAACCACCAACGATAGCCACCATTGGACGAGCTGGTTCTTTCAGTGCTTTACCCAGCGCTTCCAGTTCGTCAGCCAGCAGAGGACCGGCACAGGCTACGTCCGCGAATTTACCGATACCGTGGGTTGACGCCTGCGCGCGGTGAGCCGTACCGAAGGCATCCATTACAAACACGTCGCACAGTGCAGCGTATTTTTTAGACAGTGCTTCGTCGTCTTTCTTTTCGCCTTTGTTGAAGCGAACGTTTTCCAGAACAACCAGTTCACCGGCAGCCACTTCAACGCCGTCCAGGTAATCTTTCACCAGGCGAACCGGGCTGGACAGTTTGTCTTTCAGGTAATTAACAACCGGCAGCAGAGAGAACTCTTCGTTGTACTCGCCTTCAGTTGGACGACCCAGGTGGGAAGTGACCATCACTTTAGCGCCCTGCTTCAGAGCCAGTTCGATGGTTGGCAGAGATGCACGGATACGCGCGTCGCTGGTCACTTTGCCATCTTTAACCGGTACGTTCAGATCGGCACGGATGAAAACGCGTTTACCAGCCAGATCCAGATCGGTCATCTTAATTACAGACATGGTGAATCCTCTCGTTGATTCTTAAAGTTTTGCAGACGCACGATGCGTCTTACCTGAAACCTTGAGCGGCCATTGCTAACGTGGTGTCGAGCATTCGGTTAGCAAAGCCCCATTCGTTATCACACCAGACCAGCGTCTTGATAAGGTGTGCCCCACTGACGCGCGTTTGTGTGCCATCGACGATAGCGCTGTGCGGGTCGTGGTTAAAATCTACTGAGACCAACGGTAATTCCGTATAGTCAACTATACCATGAAATGCACCCTGTGCCGCTTTTTGCAGCAACAGGTTGACTTCACAGGCTTTTACCGGTTTTTTCACCGTCACGCTGAGGTCGATTGCGGTCACGTTAATCGTCGGAACGCGCACGGCAATCGCTTCGAAACGGTCGTTAAACTGCGGGAAAATTCGGGTGATCCCTGCCGCCAGTTTCGTATCCACCGGGATGATTGACTGGCTCGCTGCGCGAGTGCGTCGTAAATCCGGATGGTAGGCGTCGATAACCTGCTGATCGTGCATGGCGGAGTGAATCGTGGTCACGGTGCCGGATTCAATACCATACGCATCGTCTAACAGTTTGATGACCGGAATAATGCAGTTGGTGGTGCAGGAGGCGTTGGAAACAATGCGGTGTTCGGCCTGCAGCTCATGCTGGTTAACGCCAAACACGACGGTCGCGTCGAGGTCGTTACTGCCGGGGTGAGAAAACAGGACTTTTTTTGCGCCTGCGGCCAGATGTGCTTCGCCATGTTCGCGGCTGCCGTAAACGCCGGTACAGTCAAGCACGATATCCACACCCAGTTCACGCCACGGTAGCCCGGCGATGCTGCTCTCATGCAGTACGCGGATGGCATCGTCGCCGACAAACAGCTGATCTCTTTCCTGGCGAACATCCCAGGCAAAGCGTCCGTGGCTGGTGTCATATTTCAACAAATGCGCCATGCCCGCAGCATCCGCCAGTTCGTTGATTGCTACCACGGTTATTTCCGCACGACGCCCGGATTCATATAAAGCACGAACCACGTTGCGCCCGATGCGACCGAAGCCATTAATCGCTACGCGTACGGTCATAGATCTCCTGCAAAGCTATCCCTGGGTTTGAGGTGGCTGAAAGAGTAATCCAGCGACGCCCGAAGGGGAATCCTTGCTGTCACAAACTGCGATTGATTGGTCAATTGTCGAACATTTAATCGACTGAAACGCTTCAGCAAGAATAAGCGAATTGGGGAATAAAAGGAATCTCTGTCCAGATGAATAAGCGGGCTATATGACTTGCATCACATTTTTGATGGAATAGTGCCGACAAAAAAGCCGGGTGACGCGCTAGCGCTTACCCGGCCTACTTTCGTGCCATTTGTAGGCCCGGTAAGCGCAGCGCCACCGGGCAAAACAGCAATTACAGCAGTTCTTTCGCCTTAGCGACAACGTTCTCAACGGTGAAGCCGAACTCTTCGAACAGCAGCTCTGCCGGAGCAGATTCACCGAAGGTGGTCATGCCGACGATAGCGCCGTTCAGGCCAACGTATTTGAACCAGTAGTCAGCGATACCCGCTTCCACTGCCACGCGAGCGGAAACCGCTTTAGGCAGCACGGATTCACGGTATGCAGCATCCTGCTTGTCGAACGCATCGGTAGACGGCATGGAAACCACGCGCGCTTTCACGCCTTCGGCAGTCAGTTTTTCCCAGGCTGCAACAGCCAGTTCAACTTCAGAACCGGTGGCGATGAAGATCAGCTCTGGCTGGCCCGCGCAATCTTTCAGCACGTAACCACCGCGAGCGATGTTCGCCAACTGCTCAGGCGTACGCTCCTGCTGTGCCAGGTTTTGACGGGAGAGGATCAGCGCGGTTGGACCGTCCTGACGCTCAACGCCGTATTTCCACGCCACTGCGGATTCAACCTGGTCACATGGACGCCATGTGCTCATGTTCGGCGTCACGCGCAGGGAAGCCACCTGCTCTACCGGCTGGTGAGTTGGACCATCTTCGCCCAGACCGATGGAGTCGTGGGTGTAGACCATCACCTGACGCTGTTTCATCAGCGCAGCCATACGCACGGCGTTACGTGCATATTCAACGAACATCAGGAAGGTAGAGGTGTACGGCAGGAAACCGCCGTGCAGGGAGATACCGTTGGCAATCGCAGTCATACCGAATTCACGTACACCGTAATGGATGTAGTTACCGGCAGTGTCTTCGTTGATCGCTTTAGAACCGGACCAGATAGTCAGGTTAGAAGGCGCCAGGTCAGCGGAGCCGCCCAGGAATTCAGGCAGCAGAGGACCGAACGCTTCAATCGCATTCTGAGACGCTTTACGGCTCGCGATTTTAGACGGGTTCGCCTGCAGCTTAGCAATGAATTCGTTCGCTTTCGCGTCGAAGTCAGACGGCATGTCACCTTTCATACGACGGGTGAATTCAGCCGCTTCCTGTGGGAACGCTTTCGCATAGGCAGCGAACTTCTCGTTCCAGGCCGCTTCTTTCGCCTGGCCCACTTCTTTTGCATCCCACTGAGCGTAGATCTCAGATGGGATTTCGAATGCAGGGTGTTTCCAGCCCAGAGCTTCACGGGTCAGTGCAATTTCCGCGTCACCCAGCGGTGCACCGTGGGAGTCGTGCGTACCCGCTTTGTTCGGCGAACCGAAGCCGATGATGGTTTTGCACATCAGCAGAGACGGTTTGTCCGTCACAGCGCGCGCTTCTTCTACTGCACGTTTAATCGAGTCAGCATCGTGGCCATCAACGCCACGCACAACGTGCCAGCCGTAGGCTTCGAAGCGTGCTGCGGTGTCATCAGTGAACCAGCCTTCAACGTGACCGTCGATGGAGATACCGTTGTCGTCATAGAACGCAACCAGTTTGCCCAGCTTCAGGGTACCTGCCAGGGAGCACACTTCGTGAGAAATGCCTTCCATCATGCAGCCGTCGCCCATGAACGCGTAGGTGAAGTGGTCAACGATGTCGTGACCAGGACGGTTGAACTGCGCCGCCAGCGTCTTCTCAGCAATCGCCATACCGACTGCGTTAGCAATACCCTGACCCAGCGGGCCGGTGGTGGTTTCTACGCCCGCGGTATAACCCACTTCCGGGTGACCTGGCGTTTTGGAGTGCAGCTGACGGAAGTTTTTCAGCTCTTCGATTGGCAGATCGTAGCCGGTGAGGTGCAGCAGGCTATAGATCAGCATAGAGCCGTGGCCGTTGGACAGCACGAAGCGGTCGCGGTCAGCCCATGACGGGTTCTGCGGGTTGTGGTTCAGGAAGTCACGCCACAGGACTTCGGCGATATCAGCCATACCCATAGGAGCCCCTGGGTGGCCAGATTTGGCTTTCTGTACTGCATCCATGCTCAGCGCACGAATAGCATTAGCAAGCTCTTTACGTGAGGACATTTTAACTCCAGATCGGACTGTTAAAGGCCATGCCCTTGACGACAGCGCGTTTTGGGCTACGCCGGAAAAAAGTGCCAACAATGTAACCCAAGCCGCAAGGCATGTACATGGAGCATTCTTTTGCTCGTTAAGAAATCTCTGGATCATGCTCGCATGTTGCGCAATCTCCTCGCCCGCCCCTGGTTATATTCCTTATACTTAGCCCGACACCGGCTTCGCTGACGGTGCACTTTTCGGATTTTATTCAGATTAACGAGTACGGAAGCAATCTCATGAAAATGCGTGCAATAGTGCTGGCCCTGGGTACGACGCTCCTGCTGAGCGGCTGTCAGAATATGGATTCTAACGGTCTGATGACCTCAGGCGCAGAAGCCTTTCAGGCCTATTCCCTGAGCGACGCGCAGGTAAAAGCGCTGAGCGATCAGGCGTGTAAAGATATGGACGGAAAAGCCACGCTTGCCCCGGCTAACAGTACCTACACGCAGCGTCTGAATAAGATTGCATCCGCGCTGGGCGACAACATCAACGGCCAGCCGGTGAACTACAAGGTTTACGTGGCGAAAGACGTAAACGCCTTCGCGATGGCGAACGGCTGTATTCGCGTCTATAGCGGGCTGATGGACATGATGACCGACAACGAAGTGGAAGCGGTTATCGGCCACGAAATGGGCCACGTTGCGCTCGGCCACGTGAAGAAAGGGATGCAGGTTGCCCTGGGTACCAATGCCGTTCGTGCGGCGGCGGCCTCAGCGGGCGGTATCGTTGGCAGCCTGTCGCAGTCACAGCTTGGCGACGTCGGTGAAAAGCTGGTTAACTCCCAGTTCTCCCAGCGTCAGGAGTCCGAAGCAGATGATTACTCCTACGATCTGTTGCGCAAACGCGGGATTAATCCATCAGGTTTAGCCACCAGCTTCGAAAAACTGGCCAAGCTGGAGGCGGGTCGCCAAAGCTCCATGTTTGACGATCACCCGGCCTCGGAAGAACGCGCACAACATATTCGCGACCGTATGGCCGCAGACGGAATTAAATAATTTTACCGGGAGGCATATTTGCCTCCCTTTTATTTCGCATCAATTGCCAATTTAAAAGCACGTATCGGTAACTCGCCAGAAAGCCCCGCCACATCTGCATTTAGCCCCTGAAACGTCTGGTCACATATTTATTGCAATCGTTAATATTTCCGGTAATTATCAACCACGCAATCATTCAAATTAATATATCCAGACAGAGACGTTCCCTCCGTGAAAAAAGAATTATCATTAGTTGCGTTAAGTTTATTCGCCGCATTACCTGCCGCAGCAAGCCAACAATCCGACAGCCAGGGTTTTATTGACGACAGCCATCTGGATCTGTTTTTACGTAATGCCTATATCAGCCGCGATTACCATCAGGGCCAGCAGGATAAAGCCGAATGGGGCCAGGGGATCATTGCCACCTTTGCATCCGGCTATACCGAAGGGCTGGTGGGCTTCGGCGTGGACGGTATCGCCCAGTATGGCGTGCGTCTGGACGGTGGCCGCGGCAAGAGCGGCGCGGGCGGCATCGACTTCTTTAAGCAGGAAGACGACGGCCGGGCAAAATCCGATCTGGCAAAGTTTGGCGCGACGGCCAAAATGCGCATCTCCAATACCGTGCTGAGCTACGGGAACCAGCGTCCTGAGCTGCCAATCATTACATCCGACAGCTCCCGCCTGCTGTTTGAAAGCTACACCGGCACCCTGTTGACCTCGAAAGAGATCGACGGTCTGGAAGTGAACGCCGGTTACTTCACCGACGAGCAGCGTAAAAGCGATGACCGCCACGACAGCGGGCTGAAGAGCCTGACCTTCGGCGGCGCAAGCTACCAGTTCAACGACCAGTTCAGCGGCGCGCTGTACGCCTCTCATAATGAAGAGGTGATGAATAAGCAGTATCTGGGCATGAACTTCAAACAGCCGTTCAGCACCGGACAGCAGCTGGTGCTTGATTTCAACGGCTACAATTCGCGACTGGATCAGCGCTACGCGGACAGCCTCGACACGGGCCGCAGCAACACCATCTGGAGCCTGGCGGCGAGCTACATCTGGGATATTCATACCTTCAAGGTGGCGTACCAGCAGAGCAGCGGCAGCACCGGCTACAACTACGGCGGCTATCGCGACCAGGGCGGCGTGGGGGACGGCGGCAACACCATCTGGCTGGCGAACTCCTACTGGTCTGATTTCAACGGTGAAGATGAGCGCTCATGGCAGGCCTCTTACGGTCTGGACTTCGGCGGCCTCGGCCTGCCGGGCCTGAGCTGGACCACCGCTTACGTGCGTGGCGACAACATTAAAACGTCTGAAACCAGCAACGGCAAAGAGCACGAGTGGTTTAACCAGATCCAGTACAAGGTACAGGATGGCCCGGCAAAAGACCTGACGCTGCGCCTGCGCTACTCCGTCCTGCGCGTCTCCAGCAACGCCAGCGAGTACAACGTGGGCGGGGATGAGATCCGCGCTTACGTGGAATACCCGTTTAACGTGTTCTGATTTACCCCCTCACCCCAACCCTCTCCCCAAAGGGGAGAGGGTGTATTCAATCCCCTCTCCCCTTTGGGGAGAGGGATAGGGTGAGGGGAAATCTCGCATATCAGTAAAGCGTCTTCTGCGGCGGCCCGGCAAACTTCAGGGCGCCAATCTGCCCCATCCGAACTTCCACTACCGACGGCCCCGGCATCGCCAGCGCCTCCGTCATCACCGCATCAAAATCCTCTGCCCGCTCAACGCTCCACGCCTGAAGGCCAATCGCCTGCGCCAGCAGGGTAAAGTCCGGCGTATGCAGTTCGTTATAGTACTGACGTCCGCCGAAATACTTGTCCTGAATACCGCGCATCACGCCGTAACCGCCGTCGTTCATGATCAGCAGCGTCACGTTGGCTTTTTCCTGCGCCAGCGTCGCCAGCTCGCCTAAATTCAGGCTCAGGCCGCCGTCGCCCACCAGCCCCACCACCTTACGCTGCGGGTTGGCGATTGCAGTGCCGATCGCCATCGGAAGCCCCATGCCAATCGCCCCGGCCAGAGAGTGAATGTTCATCAGAGGTCCGTTGGCGCGAAACAGACGGCTGCCCCACAGGCTGCCAGACACGGTGATATCGCGCACCAGCAGGCCATCTTTCGGCAGCGCTTTCTCGATGGCGTCGTTGAGCTTCGCGTAGGCGCCGCACTGCTCGCGCAACCCCTGTTCGGCTTGCTCAACCGCCTGCTGCACCTGCGCATCCCACTGCACGCTGCCCCACTCACGGCCCTGGGCCTTATCGGCCAGCGCGCTAAGCAACGCGGAACAGTCGGCTACCAGCGTGTTGTCCATCAGGTAGTTACGGCTTGCCGCCGCCGGGTCGATATCAATCTGCACGCGCGGATGCGGCAGCTCAACCGTCCAGGAACGGGTTTCGTTGCTGCGCAGGCGTGAACCGGCGACCAGCGTAAAATCGCACTGCGCGATAAGCCCCTCCACCGACGGCGAGTTGTGGAACGCCCGCAGGCTGGCGCGATGGCCGTCCGGCAGCACGCCGCGCGCGTGGGTGCTGGAGATCACCGTCACGCCCGCCTCCGCCAGCTTTTTCACCGCGTCAGCGCTTCCCAGCGCCCCGCCGCCCAGCCACAGCAGCGGCTGTTTTGCCAGCTTAAGCTGCGTCCACAGCGCGTCAACCGTCGTGGGATCGACGGCTGGAACCGAAGCCGGTTTCACCGGTTTCGTCACCAGCGACAGCGGAATTTTCGCACCCTGAATATCAATCGGGATTTCCACAGAGACCGGCCCGCACGGCGGCGTCTGCGCCTCCTGAATGGCTTTATGCAGAATGGCCATCGCCTGGTTAGCGTTGCTGATGCGGTACGCCCGCTTTGAGCTGGCCTTCAGGAAGGTCAACTGGTCGCGGGTTTCATGGATAAACCCGGTGTCGGCATCCAGCCAGGCTTTCTCTACCTGCCCGGTTAAATGCAGCAGCGGCGTGCAGGCGTTCATGGCTTCCACCAGCGCACCTACGGCGTTACCCGCGCCCGCGCCGGTGCTGGTCAGCGCCACGCCGAGGCCGGAAAAGCGCCCGTGGGCGTCGGCCATGGTGACGGATCCCGCCTCGCCGCGCGCGGGCACGAAGCGGATGTTGCCCCGCTGCCCCACCGCGTCAGCAATCGGCAGGTTGTGAATGGAGATGACGCCGTAGATGGCCTCAACCTGATACTGCTCCAGCGTTCTGGCGATGGCGTCGCCGACGGTTATCATTTCGCTCATTGCTCACCCTCTCTCAGTCGCACCAGTGGTTGACGCTGTTACCCGTCGCCAGATAAATGCTCTTCTGCTGCATCCAGGCTTTCAGCCCCTGAATACCCTTTTCGCGGCCCAGACCGCTCTCTTTAAAGCCCCCGAACGGGGTCGAAATCGCAAAGACCTTGTAGGTGTTGATCCACACCGTGCCCGCTTCGAGCTGCTCGCTCAGGCGCAGCGCGCGCCCGGTATCCCGCGTCCAGATCCCCGCCGCCAGGCCGTAAACCGAGTCGTTCGCCTCGCGGATAAGCGTGGCTTCATCGCGAAACGGCATCGCCACCAGCACCGGACCGAAGATCTCCTCCTGGCAGGCGCGGGCGCTGTTGCTCAGCCCCTCGATAATCGTGGGCTGGAAAAAGCTGCCGTTTGCAAGATGGGGATCGGCAGGGATCTCCCCGCCGCACAGCACACGGCCCCCCTCGCGCTTCGCCAGCTCAACGTACGCCTGCACGCTCTGACGATGCCCGTCGCCGATCAGCGGCCCCACGTGGACGCCGTCGGTAAACGGGTGCCCGACGCGCAGCCCGCGAGTTAACTTCAGCAGCCGCGCCATCAGCGGCGCGTAAATGCTCTCGTGAATGAACAGCCGCGATCCGGCAATACACGCCTGCCCCGCCGAGCTGAAAATGCCGTAGCAGATCCCGCGCGCGGCCTGCTCGAGGTCTGCATCTTCCAGCACGATGGTCGGGGATTTTCCCCCCAGCTCCAGCGAGGCCGGGATCAGCTTTTCCGCCGCCACGTGCGCCAGATGGCGGCCCGTGGTGGTGCCGCCGGTAAAGGAAATTTTCCGCACGCGAGGATGGCGCGCCAGCGCATCGCCAATCACCGAGCCTTTGCCCGGCAGCACGCTCAGCAGCCCGGCGGGCAGCCCGGCCTGTTCGAAAATCCGCGCCAGCTCCAGCGCCATCAGCGGCGTGGCTTCGGCGGGCTTGAGGATCACCGCGTTACCGGCAGCAATGGCCGGCGCGACCTTCTGCATCTCGCTGGCAATCGGCGAGTTCCACGGCGTAATGGCCGCCACCACGCCGAGCGGCTCATAGCGGCTCAGCGTCAGCAAATCAGGCTGACGCGGGGTCGGAAGCTCGCCTTCCAGCAGCTCGCAGGCGGCGGCAAAGTAGCGCGCCGTTCCCGCTGCGCTCATCACCAGCCCGCGCGCTTCCGCCAGCGGTTTGCCGTTATCGCGGCTCTGCATCTGCGCCAGTTCATCCACGCGAGATTCAATCAGATCGGCAACCTTATGCAGGATCTTCGCCCGGACGTGCGGCAGGCAGCCGCGCCACGCCGGATCGCGCCAGGCGCGCTCTCCGGCCTCAATCGCCTCCTGCAAATCGTCGAGACTTGCCGCGTTCAGCGTAGCGTTAATTGACCCGTCAGCCGGGAAGTGACTCTGCATCGGCCTGCCGCTGCCGTGTCGCCACTGGCCGCCGATAAAAATCTTCAGATCGTCCATCGTCACTCCTCAGCTCAGGGCCAGTTCACGGCAGGCGCGCACCGCGCTCAGTGCCGCCAGGGTGGAGGTTTTAGGATTAGAAGCCAGCGGCAGCCCGCTCAGCTCAAGATGGAACTCGCCGAACAATCCTTCCACGTGCAGCGTGTGGGTATTGCGTTTCGTTAACGGGTCGACCATCAGCTGCACGCGGGTCTCATCCATCCCCATACCGCCGAGCGCCACGGTTGCCGCCACGTTAGCGTTGGCCGGAAACAGACGCGCCGCCTCGCGGGCGCTGCCCTCGAAGAAGACCTTTGCTTCAGAAACAGAATTGAGATCGATGAGCTGTTCGGCGTAGCTGCCGCGCCAACTGGCCGGGCTTTTGCGCGACCGGTAGGTCACGCGTTCAAGCCCGCCCTCTTTCGCCGCCGCCAGCCCGTCGATACCGGCAACCGCACCGGAGAGCAGCGTCAGTTTGCCTCCCGCCGCAAGCAGCCGCTGCTCCAGCGCGCTGTCCGCCAGCGCACCGGTGGAGATCACCGCCAGATGCCAGCCGCGTCTTAAAATCGCTTCGCCATATTGCGCCACCGCCTGCTGGCTGGCGCACTCCAGCACCAGATCGGGCGTATGCGCGCACTCCATCGGGGAGGCCAGCGCCACCACATCCTCGCCAAGCTGCGCGCGGATCGCCGCATGGTGAGACTCGCGCGCCACGATCCAGCCGATAGTGACGCCCTTAGGCAGGCGTTCAATCACCGCCTGCGCCATGGCACCGAATCCAATTAACATTACCTTTTTCATGATGCGTCCTTACAGGTGGCGGCAGAAGCCGCCGGAAACGTCCAGCGCGGCACCGGTGGTAAACGAGGCCAGCGGCGAAGCGAGAAACAGCAGCGCCTGCGCGGGCTCCTGCGGCTTACCGAGGCGCGCCATCGGAATGCCGCGCTTGCGCGCGATATCCGCCGTCCACTCCGGCCAGCTCTGGCTTTTGTCCGCCCGGTTCTCAAAGCGGCGCTGCCACTGCCCGGACTCCACCATGCCGAGCAGAATGGAATTGACGCGGATGCCTTTGCCCACCAGCTCCTTTGAGAGCGTGAGCGTCATATTCAGCAGCGCGGCGCGGGCGGCGGAGGTGGCGATCATGTGCTCCTCCGGCTGCAGCGCCAGCAGGGAGTTCACGCAGGTGATAGAGGCGATGTCGGACTGCTCCAGCAGCGGCTGAAACGCCTGCACCGGGTAGATCACCCCGAACAGCTTCAGCTCGGCCTCGTGCAGCCACGCCTCACGCGGGGTGTCGTGGAAGTGCGCCACGTAGCCCTGCCCGGCGTTGTTGATCAGCATGTCCGCCCCGCCAAAGCGAGCCTGCACCGCGTCCGCGAAGGCCTGAATCTCGTCGGCGTTCAGCACGTCGCAGCGATAAGAGAAAATATCCCCGTTGGGGTATTCGTTGTGCAGCGCCGCGTGGGCGCTGGCGAGCCGGTCCTGATCGCGGCCGCAGAAGGCTACCCTTGCCCCCTCGCCCAGCAGCAGGCGCAGCGTTTCAAAGCCAATGCCGGACGAACCGCCGGTAACGACCGCCACGCGGCCGTCAATGTGTGCATTCATCGCGCACCTCTTCGTTAATGCGTAAAAGCTGTTGGTTAAAAAACGCGTCGTTGTCGAGATAGCTGGCGTGTCCGGCCTGCGGGATCGCGATAAACGGCATGCCGTAGCGCAGCGCCAGCCCCTGCACCAGCTCCGGCTGGGTGATGGCGTCCTGCTCGCCGCACCAGACTTCAAAATTGCCCGGGTAGCGCTTAAGCCAGCCGTGAATGTCGTCGTGCACCAGCATCCACGCGGCGGCAAGGTAGCCTTCCGGTCGCAGCGTGCGCATGCCCGCCGCCACGGTGGCGATATCTTCCGCGCGCGCGCCAGGGCGCAGCAATTTCGCGGCGCGGGTCTGGGCGAGGATCTCACCGCCCAATGCCATCTGCTGTTCGCGGCTGCGCCAGACCTGCTCGCGCTGCGCCGGCGCGGCATTGCCGTATCCCTGCGCGGTGTCGGCCAGCACCAGATGAATGACGCGCTCAGGGAACTTCGCCGCAAAGGCGCTGGCGACCAGTGCGCCGAGCGAATGGCCGACAAGCACCGCCTGCCAGACGCCCGCGCGGTCAAGCATCGCCGCCAGCGCGTCGGCGTAATCCCCCGCGTTTGCCCGCTCAACCGCCAGCATCGGGCTTTCGCCATAGCCGGGCATGTCCCACGCCAGCACGCGAAAGCCGTTCAGCGCCATCTGCTTGTGCCAAGAGGCCGCGCCGGAGCTGATACCGTGCAGCAGCATCAGCGGGATGCCGCTTCCCTGTTCACGAAAACCCGTCATCATGCCCCCTTAGTTCCGCTTCACTTTGGAAAGCGGATGATCGGCGGGGTAGGTCGGGATTTCCGGCTTGTTGGTCCCCAGCATGACGCACATCAGCGCCTCTTCTTCGCCGTGGTTAAACAGCCCGCGATAGATGCCCGGCGGAACGGAGATCAGGTCACGCTCGCGCAGCACGGTTTCGGTGTAGTTGTCGCCGTCCTGGATCATCAGCGTGATCTGCCCCTTGAGCATGAAGAACACCTCTTCCACGTCGTCGTGCAGGTGCAGCGGCCCTTCGCACTTCGACGGCAGCACCATGGTGGAGAAGGTAAAATGGTCCGCCTGCACGGTGTTGGTGTCGTTCGCCACGCCCGTTGCCCCGGTGCCGATATAGCGCATCTGCGCCCGGCGGTACTTCGGGTCAAAATCGGCCTGGAACTTCAGCGCATTCCAGTCGTACTTGCGGCCTTCGAAGCGCGCAATGCGCGACTCGACCCACTCTTCCATCGTCAGGTGGTCAGGTTTGATGCCTGTTGTGTTGGTTACGGTTGAATCAGTCATGACACTCTCCTCAGTAACGTCTCAGCAGCGGCAGTAACAGGACGCAGCCCACCGCCGCCATCACCGCCAGAAAAACCAGCCCGGAATCCATGCTGTGGGTGAAGGCGATTAACGCCCCCATCACCGCTGGCGACAGCGCGCCCGCAAAGTTTCCCAGCCCGTTGAAAATGCCGCCCGCCGTGGCGCTCACCCGCGGATGGGTGGCCTTCGCCAGCAGGGCGAAAATATTGGGTGCGCCGGTGCCCCACATAAAGGTGCTGAAGCTCATCGCCGCGATGATGGCCAGCGGGGTGTCGAGGTGCATCACCGCCGCCAGTCCTGCCGCCGCCCCCGCCATCGAGATAAAGCAGGCCGCCGCGCGCTTATCGACCCGGTCCGACAGCCACGCGCCAATGACCTCGCCCGCCAGCATGGCGATGAACGGCATCGACGACAGCCAGCCCGCGTGCTCCAGGTGAATGCCTTTGCCCTTAATCAGGTAGCCCGGCAGCCAGCCGTTGATGCCCCACAGGTAGGTCAGGAAAGCGATGTTAAAGATGCAGATGATCCAGAAGTGCGGGCTGACAAACAGCTCGCGGCGCGCAGCGCGGCGCTCGTCCTGAGACGCCTGCGAAGTACCGGGCTTCGTATCCAGACGGATCCCGCGCAGGCCGATGCGCACAAAGATCAGCACCGGCACGGTGAGCATCGCCATCACGAAGAAGGTGCTTTGCCAGCCGAAGGTGTTCAGCAGCCAGAGGGAAAGCGGGAAGCCAATCGCCGCGCCCACCGGCGTGCCCAGCAGCCAGAGCATGGTGGCGCGCGCCTGCAGATGCTGCGGGAAGTTGTGGCGCACGATGGCGAAGGCCAGCGGGAACAGCGGTCCTTCTGCCACGCCCAGCAAAATGCGCAGGACGATCATCAGCGTGTAATTATGGGTGAAGCCCATCGCCACCATCAGCACGCACCACACCGCCATCATTCCGGTGAGCAGGCGCAGCGGCGCAATTTTGTCGCCCAGCCCGCTTAAAAACACCGACGAAAAGCCGTAGCTGAGCAGAAAGGCGCTCATCAAAATGCCGAGGCGCGTGGTGTCGAAATCGATGCCCATCGCCTGCTGGAAATGGCCGTCGGAAAACAGCGCCGCGATGCTGATTTTGTCGAAGAACGCCAGCAGCACGCAGGCCAGCAGCGACAGCGGGATGGCCCAGCGCACCGCTTTTTCAGGCGTACGGGTTCCCTCACCGCTCACCTCAACGGGCGCGGTGTTGGTCTCTAATGTGGTCATGTCTCCCCCTACGGGTGCGGGTTAGCTATCGCAATGACATCAGTGAAAAAGCCGGGTCGCCGAGCGGTACATCCGATAAATCCCGCCCCGCTGCCATCCAGCGCTTCGCCAGCTTGACGGTACGCGCGTCGTTGAACGCCACCAGCTGCGTCAGCCGCCCGTTGTCGTCCAGCGAGAAGTACAGCGAATCTTCGCGCGCTACCGTTCTGCTGCCCGGCTGCGGAATGCCGAGGATCTGAATGTTGTGCTGGTATTGATCCGACCACAGCCACGGCGCGTCGTCGTAGCCCGGCGCATCGGGGTTGAGCATCGCTTTCGCCGTCGCCACCGCCTGGTTCTGGGCGAAGGCCCAGGACTGAATGCACAGGCCGTAGTGATGATGTTGCGCCACATCACCGGCGGCAAAGATGAACGGATCCGACGTTCGCCCCTGGACATCCACGACGATCCCGCGTTCAGTCTTCAGCCCCGCATCGCGGGCCAGCTCCAGATTGAGATCGACGCCGATCCCCACCACCACCGCATCAAAGGTTTCACGCTGGCCGTCGCAGTGGATAACCGGCAGGCCGTTATCGTCCTCCAGCTCCAGCGCGCCGCAGCCGGTACGGATATCCACGCCCTGCTCGCGGTGAAGGGCCTCTAAGCGCTGCGATACCTCGCCGCTCACCGAGCGCATGCAAAGCGCGGGCTGCTGCTCGAATAGGGTGACCGCCACGCCGCTTTTGCGTGCGGACGCGGCAATTTCCAGGCCGATCCAGCCGCCGCCGACAATCGCCAGGGTTTGGCTTTCCGCCAGCCGACCTTTCAGGCGCTGCGCGTCCTGCCAGTGGCGCAGGGTATAGACCTGCGGATGCGCCGCCCACGCCTCACCCGGCACGCGCGCCCGCCCTCCGGTGGCGATTAAAAGGATGTTGTAACTAAGACACTTGCCGTTGCTCAAACGCACCGTTTTCGCCTCGCGGTCGATCTGCTCTGCACGCAGCGGCCGGTGCCAGGTCAGGTTCAGCGCCTGCTGCGCCTCGTCGGTAAACAGCCTTGGGAGCGCCGCGTCCGGCTCCAGCAGAGAGGCTTTCGACAGCGGCGGACGCTCGTAGAAATCCCACTCTTCTTCCGCCACCACGCAAATCTCGCCGTCGAAGCCCTCGTCGCGCAGGGTTTTCGCCGCCCAGCCGCCCGCCTGGCCGCCGCCGATAATGACAATGCGCGACGTCATACCGCCTCCGGCTTTTTCTGCTGGCGGCGCGTGTCGTGGTCGATCCCGCCTTCCACCGCCCACTCGGTAAAGGAGACCAGCGAGTGCTCCAGCTCACGCGGCTGCCAGTTCTCGGTCAGGTAGTCGTCGTTGGTGTAATACTCGAACGCGCCGCCGGTCGGGCTGTTGACGTACCAGAAGTACGCCGACGACACCGGATGGCGGCCCGGCCCGATAAAGGTGCTCCAGTCATTTTTATTCATCGCGATACCGCCGCCGATCACCTCGTGGATGTCGCGCACGGTGAAGGCCACGTGGTTCAGCCCGCGCCTGCGGTTCGGCAGCTGCAGCAGGAACAGGTTGTGATGACCGCCGCGCGCGCCGCAGCGCAGGAACACGGCGCGGTTGATGTAGCGGTCAGAGACCTGGAAGCCGAGCACCTCACGGTAGAATTTTTCCACCGCCGCCAGCTCCTCCACGAAGAACACTACGTGCCCCACGTTGATGGGCTGGGCGCGATCGTAAACCGGGCTGGGCGTGTCGATACGGCGAACGTCGCCCCACTGGTTGATCGGCTCAACGTTCAGCTCCACGTCGGTCTGCTGGGTAACCTGCACGCGCAGCGTCATGCCGTTCGGATCGAGGCACTCCAGCGCGTCACCCACTTCGCGAAAGCCGGGCTGCTGCGCAAGCTTTGGGCGCAGCGCCTCTAGATCCTGCCGGGTAGCAACCGCCCAGGTCATGCGGCGCAGGGTGTTGCCCGCTTCAAACGCCGGCGGCAGGTCGGGGCTGTCAATCGGGTTAAGCTCCACGCGCGCGCCGCTCAGGGTGGTAAAACGCTGGCCGCTGGCATCGCCCGTCAGGCCAAAATCACGCATAAATTTGGCGCAGTGCGTCAGGTCTTCCACGCCAAATTCCAGCTTTTCAATTCCGGTTACACTCATCGTTCGTTGCCTCATCTGGCCCAAATTGGGCGTAAAACATGCCCGACGCGGTCAAGCGCCTGACGTTAACTCAATGATTTAACTGGCCTGTGACAGATACCCTAAGAAGCCAGAAATTTTATCCGCCGCGAGGCGAACCTCGTTTTGCAGGCGCTCGCGGTCGGTCTGCGGGATCTCCTCCGACGGCACCAGAATGCTGACCACCGCCGCCACGCGGCCGCTTCGGTCATACACCGGGTAGACGATGGAGGAGATGCCGTGGCGGAAGAAGGATTCGCCGATCACGTATCCGCGGGCTTTGTCCTGCTGCACCATCTGCCACAGGGCTTCGCGGTCGTGAAGCTGCCCCGGCGTGTTGCCCGGCAGGCGCTCGTGCGGGAACAGTTGTTCAAACTCGGCGCGGGAAATATCGGTCAGCAGCATGCGGCCGAGCGAGGTGCAGTGCACCGGCAGGCGGGTGCCAATGCTGACCTGATTGATGCGCGACCCGGCGGCGCTGACGCGGGCGATATAGATAATGTCGCGCCCGTCGCGGATCGCCAGATGGCTGCTGCACTGGCTCACGTCGCGCAGCTGCTCGATGACCGGCTGGCCAACCTGGGCCACGTCCAGCGAGGCGATGTACTCAAAGCCGAGACGCAGCACGTTCATGCCCAGCGAGAAGGTATTGGTGCGCGCGTTGCGCTCCAGAAAGCCCATGAACTCCAGCGTCTGTACCACGCGGTAGGCGGTGGCCTTCGGCATATCCACCAGCCGGTGCAGCTCGGCAAAGGTCAGTTCGCGATGCTGCTCGCCAAAGGCCAACAGCAGCTGTAAACCGCGCTCCAGCCCCGGCACCAGATACTTCACTTCCCGATCGTTTGCCATCATCGCCCTACCTCAATTAAAGACAAAACCGCCGTTGACCGGGATCAGCTGTCCGGTGATGAACCGCGACAGATCGCTTAACAACCAGACCACGCTGCCGGTGACATCCTCCGGCTGCTGCGCCCCCGTTAATGCGCGACCGTTTTCGTAAAGCTGATGCCGCTCGGCCGGAACATATTCGGTTGCCTCGACGCGGGTTAATCCCGGGGCGATGGCGTTGATTCGAATGCGTTTTTCACCCAGCTCGCGCGCCATCGAGCGGGTCATGGCAATCACCGCGCCCTTGCTGGCGACGTAGGCCATCAGGCGCGGCGCGCCCCACAGCGCGGTGTCGGACGCTACGTTCACAATGCCCGCCCCTTCGCGAAGCAGCGGCACGGCGGCGCGCGTCACCAGCCAGGTGCCTTTGACGTTCACGCTCATCACGCGGTCCCACAGGTCAGGATCGTAATCGAGCATGTTTTTGCCGCCCACGCCGGTCGCCATCGCCGCGTTGTTCACCAGGCCGTCAATCTGCCCCTGCTCGCCAATGGCGCTAAACGCCTGCTCAATGGAATGCGGATCGGCCAGATCGATAGCGTGCGATTCGATCGCATAGCCTTGTTCGCTCAGCCCGTGCGCACGTTCAGCCAGCTCGCCCTTGAGGATGTCGCACATCACCACCGCCGCACCCTGCTCCGCGCAGGCTTTGGCAAAGTGATAGCCCAGCCCGCGCGCGGCGCCGGTCACCACGATGCGCTTGCCGCTCAGCAGCCCGTTCATCAGGCGGCTCCCTGCTGTTCTTCGCGCATCGCCAGCTGCTCTTTCGCGGCCTTTTGCATCATGCGGCGCAGGCGGGAGAGGCCGACGTCGTGCTGGTACAGGTATTCATGGTCGCGGGCGTTTGGGGCCAGGCTTTCCAGCACCACGCGGTCCTGCTCCAGTACTTCCCAGTGCAGTTTTTCCAGACGGTTGCGGTACATGAAGCGCCACATATCGCGCTGCCAGCCCTGCACGCGGCGGATGCGCCAGAAGAAGACGCGGCAGTTGTCGTTATCTTCCGGCACCACCATGCCGACGATAAAGAAGTGGCCGCCCGGTCCGAAGCGCTTCTTGTAAGGAATAGAGAGGCGCATCCAGCAGGTGCCGCTGTTGCCGAGCTCAACCCAGTCGAAGTTGACGCCGCTCTGCCCTTTTTTCTCGAAAATAAAGCCGATTTTGGTCGGCTGGAGCACCATGTCGGCCTTGCGATCCCCTTCCGCCATTGAGTGCGAGGACGAATGCAGATAGGTGCCGTGCATCGGGTCCATCACGTTTTCCAGCGCGTACTGGTAGTTGCACTTCCACGCGGCGGTGCAGAGGAAGTTGCTGAAGTTCTCCGTATCGGCAAGTTCATCCGGGAAGGTCAGCGCGTCCGGCTGCTGGTCAGCGGTGACGCCAAACCACAGGAAGATGGCGCCGTGCGCCTCCTGCACGTTATAGCTGCGCACGCACTGCTGGCCGACCAGCGGGCATTTGTCCACGGCGGGCACATCCTTCACTTCGCCGTTGCCCGCCACTTCCACGCCGTGATACCAGCAGGCAATGCGGTCGCCGAGGTTCCAGCCCATCGACAGGCGCGCGCCGCGGTGCGGGCAGCGGTCTTCCAGTGCCTGCACCTGGCCGTCTTTATTACGCCAGACCACAATCTGCTCGCCCAGGCGGGTGATGCCCACAGGAGCAGACTGCACTTCCCAGCTTGCCAGTACCGGATACCAGAGGCCGCGCAGGCCTTTATCGAGATAGTTTTGTACGGTCGTCGTCATCGCGTTGTCCTCAGTAGCCGTTAACCTGTAAGAATGCCTGGAAGCTTGCCTCGCGCCACGGCTCACCCTGCTGGTCGTGCATGCGCACCGCGTTCAGCCCGTTCACCAGTTCCGGTAGAGTTTCAACGCCCTGTTCGAAGAGATCTTCCAGCGTGGCAATCAGTTTCACCTCCCAGCTTTCCGGCTCGCGGCTGCGGGTTTGCCAGATCAGGTTGGTGTAATCACCCGGCTTATGAATGGCACCATTGCCGCCCTCTGCAGGCGGGGTAAACTGGCGGCTTTCCGGCAGCGCCGGGTTATAGTTCAGGGTGTCGCTCATGCCACGGTCTCCTCGACGAAGGTAATCTGGATTTGGTTTTCAAAGACCCGAACCGGGTAGCGGTTGAGGTTGCGACCTCCGGGTCCGTGCAGGCACTGGCCAGTTTTGACGTCAAACACCGCCTCATGCAGCGGGCATTCCACTTTGCCGTCCTCCACAAATCCCTGGCTCAGCAGGGCATAAGCGTGCGGGCATACGTCTTCCAGCGCGTAATATTCACCGTCAATCAAATAAACGCCGATCTCTTTACCGTCGACGTTGCCGCTAAATGGGAAATCTTCCTGTACTTGTTCTGCGTCACATACGCCTATCCAGCTCATCACGATCCTCCAGGCTTTTGTTTCATATATGAAACTCTGTTTCTTATTTAATACGGTCAATATAAAAGCGATGAATGTTTCGTCAAGCGGCAATGTGACGATTTTGTTAATCAAACAGGTATTAATTAACTAAGTGTGCAAAGGATCACGAAAAAATGCAGAGATATGAAATTTTCATTATTGCGGCGTGATAAATACAATTTATTAATGCCCTCGATATTTCAATAAAAGATATTGACTTCTTTTCTTTTTGTTCCTTAAAAATAAAGTGGCGTCACATCTTTGGCGTTTCACCTGTGAAACAAAAATTTTATTTACCCTTAATAAACAATGAGTTTCACCAGTGAACCATTTTAGATCCGTGACAATCACTTTGATAAAAATATAACTAGATGAAAACGTAAGGCGGGCATGATGACGGCAAGATGGCAAGGTACAATTGCACTGTTATTACTGATTATTATTTCCTACGTCGACCGGGTTAATATCTCAGTAATGATTTTAAACCCGGAATTTGCCGAACATTTTCAGCTAAATGAAAACAGAATGTTACAAGGCATGCTCATGACCTGCTTCCTGCTGGGTTATGGTTTTTCGGCTTTATTATTAACGCCGGTTATCGAAAGCAAACTCCATTACCGTCAGGGATTATTAAGCAGCATTGCGATTTGGGCCGCGGTCTGCGCAATTTCTCCGCTGCTGGGTTCGCTAATGGGCATGCTTATCGCCCGCGTGATTTTGGGTGTTGCCGAAGGGCCGCTCTTTTCGCTGAAGACGCGCTTTATCAGCGATAACTTTAGCGCGGAAGAGATCGGCAAACCCAACGCCGTCACCGCGCTGGGCGTCTCGCTCGGGCTGGCCGTGGGCTTTCCGCTGGTCACCTGGCTGATGGCGCATCTGGGATGGGCCGGGTCGTTTTACGCGCTGGCGGTGATGAATCTGGTGTTGGGCGGCGGGCTCATCTGGCGTTTTCTGCCCGCGCCACACAGCCCGGTGAAGATAAAAAAACCGGGGTTTGTTCACACCTTCACGCTGGCCTGGCAGACGCCGCTGCTGGGCTGGATCCTGCTGGTTGAAATCGCCACGCTGAGCTATCTGTGGGGCAGCAGCGCGTGGCTGCCCGCATGGCTGCGTGACGAGCACCACTTCTCTCTGCACGCGACGGGCATGCTTGCGGCGATCCCCTTCCTGCTGAGCCTGGGGTCAAAGTTTCTGGGCGGCGTGCTGCTCGACAAAATGCGGCCGGAACAGGCGCCAGTACTGTTTGTGGTGGGCGGTACGTTGACGGCACTCTCCGTGGTCGCACTGATGCTCAGCCATCAACCCGCATGGCTGGCGCTGTTTATGCTGTCTGCCAACGTGTTCTGGGGACTTCAGGGGGCCGCCATTCCTGCGGTGATCCAACATCACGCCGCGCGGGACGCCGTGGGCAGCGCGTACGGCATTATTAATGGGATAGGCAATATCTGCGCGGCGTTTATTCCGCTGCTGATGGGGATGGTGATGAAATCGGTGGGGTCGGTCAGCTCTGGTTTTTCGGTGCTGGTCGTCTCGCAGGTGATTACCCTGATCGCCGGAGGAATGCTGCTGCTGCGCATGCGTCGCGCAGCAGCAGTGAGCGCGTAAGGCTTATTCGCCTTTTTTCGCCGCCTGGATGTAGAGCATTTCCAGCGCCAGGGTCGCCGCGGCCAGCGCGGTGATCTCGGACTGGTCATAGGCAGGCGCCACTTCTACCACGTCCATCCCGACGATGTTCAGATCCTTCAGGCCGCGCACCAGCTTGATCGCGCGGTCAGAGGTCAGGCCGCCGATAACCGGCGTACCGGTGCCCGGCGCAAACGCCGGATCCAGACAGTCGATATCGAAAGTCAGGTACACAGGCATATCGCCGACGATCTGCTTAACCTGCGCCAGAATGTCGTCCACTCCGCGATCGTTAACCTGGCCCGCGTCCAGCACGGTGAAGCCGTTGTCTTTGTCGAACTCGGTGCGGATACCGATCTGCACGGAGTGGTTCGGGTCGATCAGGCCTTCGTTCGGCGCGGTGAAGAACATGGTGCCGTGGTCGAACTCGCAGCCGTTCGCGTAGGTGTCGGTATGCGCATCGAAGTGCACCAGCGCCATTTTACCGAAGTGCTTCGCGTGGGCGCGCAGCAGCGGCAGGGTCACAAAGTGGTCGCCGCCGAAGGAGAGCATGCGCTTACCGGCAGCCAGCAGCTTCTCGGCGTGGGCCTGCAGCTTTTCGCTCATCTCACGCGCGTCACCGAAGGCGTACACCAGGTCACCGCAGTCCACCACGTTCAGGCGCTCGCGCATATCGAAGTTCCACGGGAAGCGGTTGTGCTCCCAGGCCAGGTTGGTAGAAACCTGACGGATCGCTGCCGGGCCGTGACGACCGCCCGCGCGACCGGACGTTGCCATGTCGAACGGTACGCCGGTGATCACCCAGTCAGCGTCACTGTCGTACGGCTGGAAGTTCATTGGAAGGCGTAAAAAACCAAACGCGTTAGATACCAGAGAGTTATCGTACTGATGACCTAAAGTGCTCATGTCCTGACCTCTTTTAAAGTCGATACATTAAAAACAGATGAAAAAAAATCCCCTCCGCGTCGTTAAACCCGACGAGGAAGGGATTGATTCGTAAATCGCTAATTGGGGCGAATTATCGCCGGTAATGCAGACGGGTTCAAGTGAGTATAGCATTCTGCCGGATGACGGCTCCGCCTTATCCGGCCTACATTCGTAGGCCCGGTAAGCACAGCGCCACCGGGCATCAGCGGCACAGCAGCCTGTTACCCTCACCCCACCCCTCTCCCACAGGGAGAGGGAGGTTTTCCTACTCGTCTTCCAGGTAGGTGTACCCGTACAGACCCGCTTCAAACTCTTCCAGGAACTGCTGCTGTAACGCATCGTCCAGACCGGTGTTTTTCACCTGGTCGCGGAACTGGGTGAGCAGTTTTTTCGGATCCAGCTGAACGTATTCGAGCATGTCCGCTACGGTGTCCCCTTCGTCAGACAGCTCGACTTCCACGTTGCCGTCAGGGAAGACGAACACGTCAACCGCTTCGGTATCACCGAACAGGTTGTGCATGTTGCCGAGGATCTCCTGATACGCGCCGACCATAAAGAAGCCCAGCATCGGCGGGTTCTCCGGGTCGTATTCCGGCATTGGCATCGTCGTTGCGATACCGTCGCCGTCAACGTAATGGTCGATAGCGCCGTCGGAATCACAGGTGATGTCCAGCAGCACCGCACGACGTTCCGGGGCGTGGTTCAGCCCTTCCAGCGGCAGAACCGGGAACAGCTGGTCGATACCCCAGGCATCCGGCATCGACTGGAACAGCGAGAAGTTGACGTACATTTTGTCCGCCATACGTTCCTGCAGCTCGTCGATAATCGGACGGTGCGCGCGGTTGCTCGGGTCGAGTTGCTTCTGCACTTCATGGCACATGTTCAGATAGAGCTGCTCCGCCCACGCGCGCTCCTGCAGGCTAAAGGTGCCGGAGGAATAGCCCACGTGAATATCGTGCAGGTCCATCTGGCTGTCGTGCAGCCATTCGCGCAGGGAACGGCGCGTGCCCGGCTCGTGCATCTCCTGCCAGGTTTCCCACATGCTTTGCAGGGAACGCGGAGCATCGTCTGCCGGAGGCGTCGCTTCGGTGATTTCGCTACGCTCAACGCCGATGATGTTAGAGACCAGCACCGTATGGTGCGCGGTAACCGCGCGGCCAGATTCGGTGATCACCGTCGGGTGCGGCAGGCCATTCTCTTCACAGGCATCGCCAATCGCCCAGATAATATTGTTGGCATATTCGTTCAGGCCGTAGTTCACGGAGCAGTCAGACTGCGAGCGGGTACCTTCGTAATCCACGCCCAGGCCACCGCCCACGTCGAAGCACTGAATATTCACGCCGAGCTTGTGCAGCTCAACGTAGAAGCGCGCCGATTCACGCACGCCGGTGGCGATGTCGCGGATGTTGGCCATCTGCGAGCCGAGGTGGAAGTGCAGCAGCTGAATGCTGTCGAGACGACCGCGCTCGCGTAGAATTTCCACCAGCTGCAGCACCTGGTTCGCCGCGAGGCCAAACTTGGATTTTTCACCGCCGGAGGACTGCCATTTACCGGAACCCTGCGACGCCAGACGCGCACGCACGCCGAGGCGTGGGATGACGTTCAGACGCTCAGCCTCTTCCAGCACGATAGCGATTTCAGTCATCTTCTCGATAACCAGATAGACCTTGTGGCCCATCTTCTCGCCAATCAGCGCCAGACGAATGTATTCGCGGTCTTTATAGCCGTTACAGACGATCACCGAACGGGTCATGCCCGCGTGCGCCAGAACGGCCATCAGTTCCGCTTTGGAGCCTGCTTCCAGACCCAGCGGCTCGCCGGAGTGGATCAGGGATTCAATCACGCGGCGGTGCTGGTTTACCTTGATCGGGTAAACCAGGAAATAGTCGCCTTTATAGCCGTAGGATTCACGCGCGCGCTTGAAGGCGGCGTTAATAGAACGCAGGCGATGTTGCAGGATCTGCGGGAAGCAGAACAGTGCAGGCAAACGCTGGCCCTGAGCTTCACGGGCTTTTACCAGTTTAGCGAGATCCACGCGCGCTTCAGGGACGTCCGGATCCGGGCAGACGCTGATGTGGCCCAGTTCGTTAACGTCGTAGTAGTTATTGCCCCACCAGGCAATATTGTAAGTGCGCAGCATCTTGCTGGCTTCCTCGGAGCTCATCGCAACCTCCTGCATAGAACGTAGTACACCCTGTTCGCCCGCTGACGAAGGCGAAAAAGAAGACATGTCGTCAGACATAGCGAACCTCAACTCTTTGTATTAAGTGTAAAACAGTTGACTACTATCGCAGCGTTATACGGCGATAACAACCCATAAACGGCTCCGTTTCCCAGCAGAGTATGCTGAAATCCAGACCGTGCGACCGGTTTCTTATTCATATCATTGTAAAACACGTATCCGAACTCTGTATGACAAGGTTCGGCGAAACCACGAGAAAACTCTTGTATTAACAAGAGCGCCCTTGTTCAGTTGTCACAGAGCGTAACCGGCCCTGGGATCCTGAGAAGCGCCGAGATGGGTATAACATCGGCAGGTTTGCAGACTAGAAATGCGGGTTGCGGGAATCAACTGCGCGCCAGAACGGCTGCGCTGAATTAGCGGAAAACGATGGTTCATTATCTCGTATCACCTCCACGGCCGCCTCTGCTGAAACGGACCACAAGCCAAAGCTAAATGTTCACTGCTTAACCCGGCTGGAAGTGGCGACACGATGAGGTCATCGAGCGCTTTTTTGTATGAGCCGCGTGCCGCGTTTTATACCGAGAAGGTGGGGAAAATGCAAAACAAAAATGCGTGGGTTGCCAGTGCCGTCAGGAAATATTTCCAGCTTTGTTTTCAACACAGTGAGAGGTAAGTCAAAAAAAACTGGAAATCGGGTGAAGAAGTGACCTAAAATGGACGTCCAGATGTTAATCCATCTATACTGATTAACACTCAGACTGCCAGTGTCAAAAACCTGCAGGCCTTGGTAGAATACTCTCCTTTGGCTATTCCACACAGCAGTTCGAGCTAACCAAATTCCTCTTAGGTGAAATAAAACATGGCAAAACACCTGTTTACGTCCGAGTCCGTATCAGAAGGACATCCTGATAAAATTGCTGACCAAATCTCCGATGCGGTGCTGGATGCGATCCTTGCCCAGGATCCTAAAGCGCGCGTAGCGTGTGAAACCTATGTCAAAACCGGCATGGTTCTGGTCGGCGGTGAGATCACCACCAGCGCATGGGTTGATATCGAAGAGATCACCCGTAACACGGTGCGTGAGATCGGCTATGTACATTCTGATATGGGCTTTGATGCCAACTCTTGCGCGGTACTGAGCGCCATTGGCAAACAGTCCCCGGACATCAACCAGGGCGTTGACCGCGCCGATCCACTGGAGCAGGGCGCAGGCGACCAGGGCCTGATGTTCGGCTACGCAACTAACGAAACCGACGTGCTGATGCCAGCACCGGTTACCTACGCACACCGTCTGGTGCAGCGTCAGGCTGAAGTGCGTAAAAACGGCACCCTACCATGGCTGCGTCCGGATGCGAAAAGCCAGGTTACCTTCCAGTATGACGACGGTAAAATCGTTGGCATTGATGCGGTAGTTCTTTCCACTCAGCATTCTGAAGATATCGATCAGAAATCGCTGCAGGAAGCCGTGATGGAAGAAATCATCAAGCCAGTTCTGCCAACCGAATGGCTGAGCTCTGCAACCAAATTCTTCATCAACCCAACCGGACGCTTTGTTATCGGCGGCCCAATGGGCGACTGCGGCCTGACCGGCCGTAAAATCATCGTGGATACCTACGGCGGCATGGCGCGTCACGGCGGCGGTGCATTCTCCGGTAAAGACCCGTCTAAAGTTGACCGTTCTGCCGCGTACGCTGCACGTTATGTTGCGAAAAACATCGTTGCTGCTGGCCTGGCTGACCGCTGTGAGATTCAGGTTTCCTACGCAATCGGCGTGGCTGAACCGACCTCCATCATGGTGGAAACTTTCGGTACTGAGAAAGTGCCTTCAGAACAGCTGACCCTGCTGGTGCGCGAGTTCTTCGACCTGCGTCCATACGGCCTGATTCAGATGCTGGATCTGCTGCACCCAATCTACAAAGAAACCGCGGCATACGGTCACTTTGGTCGCGAACATTTCCCATGGGAAAAAACCGACAAAGCCGCCCTGCTGCGTGAAGCTGCCGGTCTGAAGTAATCGACTGACAGTGTTATACAGGCCAGCCTTTGTGCTGGCCTTTTTTATGTCGGTGGCGGCTCAAAGCCACACCCTTTGAAACCGCTTACACCCTGCCGAATATATCCCGCTTTCAGAATAATCTCTTTGCATGATCGCCTTTCTTCTGCTGTTACATTTCATTTCAGTTAAGTCTGAAATTCAAACAAACGCGATGCGCGTCACCTCATTTACCTCTATATTTTCAAAGCTTTAATTATTTTTACGGTTGCACGTTAGTGTAACCGATTACACCAATGTGATTTGTCTCACATATTTTTACGGGTCACTCACCTACCCTTAACATCGACAAAACTGATAAATCAAATGGAGGGCATAATGCCTGACAATAATAAACAAGGGCGTACGTCCAACAAGGCGATGACATTCTTCGTCTGCTTCCTCGCCGCCCTGGCAGGATTACTTTTTGGCCTGGATATCGGCGTGATTGCCGGCGCACTTCCCTTCATCGCAGACGAGTTCCAGATTACCGCGCATACCCAGGAATGGGTTGTCAGCTCCATGATGTTTGGTGCGGCAGTCGGCGCCGTTGGCAGCGGCTGGCTCTCCTTCAAGCTCGGGCGCAAAAAGAGCCTGATGATCGGCGCGATCCTGTTCGTTGCCGGTTCACTCTTCTCTGCTGCTGCCCCTAACGTTGAAGTGCTCATTCTTTCCCGCGTCTTGCTGGGCCTGGCTGTCGGCGTCGCTTCCTATACCGCACCGCTGTATCTTTCCGAAATCGCGCCGGAGAAAATCCGCGGCAGCATGATTTCCATGTACCAGCTGATGATCACCATCGGTATTCTGGGTGCTTACCTTTCGGATACCGCGTTTAGCTACAGCGGCGCATGGCGCTGGATGCTCGGCGTGATCATCATACCGGCCATTCTGCTGCTGATTGGCGTCTTCTTCCTGCCGGACAGCCCGCGCTGGTTTGCCGCAAAACGCCGCTTCGTTGATGCTGAACGCGTGCTGCTCCGCCTGCGCGATACCAGCGCTGAGGCGAAAAACGAGCTGGAAGAGATCCGCGAAAGCCTGAAGGTGAAACAGTCCGGCTGGGCGCTGTTTAAAGAGAACAGCAACTTCCGCCGCGCGGTGTTCCTCGGCGTGCTTCTGCAGGTGATGCAGCAGTTCACCGGGATGAACGTCATCATGTACTACGCGCCAAAAATCTTTGAGCTGGCGGGTTATACCAACACCACCGAGCAGATGTGGGGCACCGTTATTGTCGGCCTGACCAACGTGCTGGCGACCTTTATCGCCATCGGACTGGTGGACCGCTGGGGGCGTAAGCCTACCCTGACGCTGGGCTTCCTGGTGATGGCCGTCGGCATGGGCGTGCTGGGCACCATGATGCATGTGGGCATTCACTCTCCAATCGCCCAGTACTTCGCGGTGGCAATGCTGCTGATGTTTATCGTCGGGTTTGCAATGAGCGCCGGTCCGCTGATTTGGGTGCTGTGCTCTGAGATCCAGCCGCTGAAAGGGCGTGATTTTGGTATCACCTGCTCCACCGCGACAAACTGGATTGCCAACATGATCGTCGGCGCAACGTTCCTGACCATGCTCAATACCCTGGGCAATGCCAACACCTTCTGGGTCTACGCCGGTCTGAACCTGTTCTTTATTGTTCTGACTATCTGGCTGGTTCCAGAAACCAAACACGTTTCACTGGAACATATTGAACGTAACCTGATGAAAGGTCGTCCGCTGCGCGAAATCGGCGCACACGACTAATTCTCTGGCGGGAGGTGCCCCTTGCACCTCCCCGCTTCGCGCTTTATGCTCTGCCCCTATGAAAGCTCCCCGTCTCCCCATCGCCATTCAGCAAGCCGTTATGCGCAGCCTGCGGGAAAAACTCGCCCAGGCCAACCTGAAGCTCGGCCGCAACTATCCTGAACCGAAGCTGGTTTATCAGCAGCGTGGAACCGCAGCAGGCACCGCCTGGCTGGAATCGTATGAGATCCGCCTGAACCCGGTGCTGATGATGGAAAACCAGCAGGCGTTTATTGAGGAAGTGGTGCCGCACGAGCTGGCGCATCTTCTGGTGTGGAAGCACTTTGGCCGCGTCGCGCCGCACGGGAAAGAGTGGAAGTGGATGATGGAAGCCGTGCTCGGCGTTCCGGCTCGCCGCACGCATCAGTTCGAACTGGAATCCGTGCGTCGCAATACATTTTCCTACCGCTGCCGATGCCAGCAGCACCAGCTCACCGTCCGCCGTCATAACCGCGTGGTGCGCGGCGAGGCAACCTACCGCTGCGTAAAATGCGGCGAACCGCTGGTCGCCGAATAATTATCTGAACTTTCAGGAACTTTCCTGATCTGACTGATTGCATACGGGAACAACATTCGTTACGTTGCGGGCTCGTTTTGACACGGAGTGTAAGATGTCCCGTAATGTTTCTCTCGCGGTTGCCCTTCTGGCGACGGCGCTCTCCGGCCATGCTCTGGCCGACGGTATCAACAGTTTCTCTCAGGCCAAAGCCGCTGGCGTGAAGGTGAACGCTGATGTTCCGGGTGATTTCTACTGTGGCTGTAAAATTAACTGGCAGGGTAAAAAAGGCGTCGTTGACCTCGAATCCTGCGGCTATAAGGTGCGTAAAAATGAAAACCGCGCCAGCCGCATTGAATGGGAACATGTGGTTCCGGCGTGGCAGTTTGGCCACCAGCGCCAGTGCTGGCAGGATGGCGGGCGTAAAAACTGTTCCAAAGATCCGGTTTATCGCCAGATGGAAAGCGATATGCACAACCTGCAGCCTGCGGTTGGCGAAGTGAACGGTGACCGCGGCAACTTTATGTACAGCCAGTGGAACGGTGGCGAAGGCCAGTACGGTCAGTGCGGCATGAAGGTGGATTTCAAAGAGAAAGTCGCCGAGCCCCCTGCCCGCGCGCGCGGCAGTATCGCCCGCACCTACTTCTATATGCGTGACCGTTACGACCTCAACCTCTCCCGCCAGCAGACGCAGCTGTTCAATGCCTGGAACAAGCAGTACCCGGTAACCGAGTGGGAATGCCAGCGCGACGAGCGTATCGCCAGAATTCAGGGGAATCACAACCCTTACGTCCAGCGGGCTTGCCAGGCGCAAAAGAGCTAACCTACACTACGGCAATTCGCTTATATCGCATGACACATGGAATTTCTGACTATGCGCATTCCCCGCATTTACCATCCTGAACTGATTACCGCAGGCCGCGAAATCGCCCTGTCTGATGATGCCGCCAACCACGTTGGCCGCGTGCTGCGCATGGGCGCAGGTCAGGCAATACAGCTGTTCGACGGCTCGAACCAGGTTTTCGACGCGGAAATTACGCGGTCTGATAAAAAAAGCGTGCACGTTAACGTGCTGCGTGGCGAAGTGGATGATCGGGAATCACCGCTGCACATCCATCTGGGCCAGGTGATGTCGCGCGGTGAGAAAATGGAGTTCACCATTCAGAAATCCATTGAACTGGGTGTAAGCCTCATTACGCCACTTTTTTCTGAGCGCTGTGGCGTTAAACTGGATGCGGAACGTCTGAACAAAAAGATCCAGCAGTGGCAGAAAATTGCCATTGCGGCGTGTGAACAGAGTGGCCGCAACCGTATTCCGGAGATCCGCCCGGCGATGGACCTGGAAGACTGGTGTGCAGAAGAGGACAGCGGGCTGAAGCTCAATCTTCATCCGCGCGCCAGCGCCAGCATCAATACGCTGCCATTGCCCGTCGAGCGCGTACGCCTGCTGATTGGCCCCGAAGGCGGCCTGTCGGCGGACGAAATTGCGATGACGGCACGTTACCAGTTTACTGATATTCTGTTGGGACCTCGCGTTCTGCGCACTGAGACAACGGCACTCACGGCCATTACCGCGCTACAGGTACGGTTTGGCGATCTGGGTTGAAGCATTAACGGAGAAGAACATGATCAAGCTCGGCATCGTGATGGACCCCATCGCAAACATTAACATCAAGAAAGATTCCAGCTTCGCCATGCTGCTGGAAGCGCAGCGTCGCGGCTATGAACTCCACTATATGGAGATGAACGATCTTTACCTGATCAACGGTGAAGCGCGCGCACGTACCCGCATCGTTAACGTCGAGCAGAACTACGACAAATGGTATGAGTTCGGCACCGAGCAGGACATTGCCCTGGCCGACCTCAACGTGATCCTGATGCGTAAAGATCCGCCGTTCGACACCGAATACATCTACAGCACATATATCCTTGAGCGTGCTGAAGAGAAAGGCACGCTGATCGTCAACAAGCCGCAAAGCCTGCGCGACTGCAACGAGAAGCTCTACACCGCGTGGTTCTCTGACCTGACGCCGGAAACGCTGGTGACCCGCAGCAAGGCGCAGCTGAAAGCGTTCTGGCAGAAGCACGGCGATATCATCATGAAACCGCTGGACGGCATGGGCGGCGCGTCGATTTTCCGCGTGAAAGAGGGCGACCCAAACATCGGCGTGATTGCCGAAACCCTCACCGAGCTGGGCACGCGTTACTGCATGGCGCAGAACTACATTCCGGCGATCAAAGACGGCGATAAGCGCGTGCTGGTCGTGGATGGCGAACCGGTACCTTACTGCCTGGCGCGTATTCCTCAGGGTGGCGAAACCCGCGGTAATCTGGCCGCTGGTGGCCGGGGTGAACCCCGTCCGCTGACCGAAAGCGACTGGGAAATTGCCCGCCGCGTCGGCCCGACGCTGAAGGCCAAAGGCCTGATCTTCGTTGGGCTGGATATCATCGGCGATCGCCTGACCGAAGTGAACGTCACCAGCCCGACCTGCATCCGTGAAATCGAAGCGGAGTTCCCGATCTCGATCACCGGAATGCTGATGGACACTATCGAAAAACGTTTACAGAAATAATCTGTGACAGCGCCCAGGTTTATCCCCATACTGGGCGCTGTCGCTTTTTAAACCAGGAAACAGTACCTCTGACAATGAATTTACAGCATCACTTTCTTATTGCCATGCCTGCTCTCCAGGATCCGATTTTCCGCCGCGCCGTGGTTTATATTTGCGAATACAACGAAGACGGTGCGATGGGGATTATCATCAACAAGCCGCTGGAAAACCTGCAGGTTGAAGGAATTCTGGACAAGCTGAAAATCACCGCTGAAGCGCGTCTCCCGGAGATCCGTCTCGATAAACCGGTGATGCTGGGTGGCCCGCTCGCGGAAGATCGTGGTTTTATCCTGCATACGCCGCCGGTCTTCTCTTCCAGTATTCGTATCTCCGACAACACCGTTGTCACGACCTCTCGCGACGTGCTTGAAACGTTGGGCACTGCCGAGCAGCCTTCCGAAGTGCTTGTTGCGCTGGGCTACTCCTCGTGGGAGAAAGGCCAGCTTGAACAAGAGATACTGGATAACGCGTGGCTGACCGCACCTGCCGATATGAACATCCTGTTTAAAACGCCTATCGCCGATCGCTGGCGTGACGCGGCGAAACTGATTGGCATCGATATTCTGACCATGCCAGGCGTAGCGGGGCACGCGTAATGAGCGGAACGCTTCTGGCCTTCGATTTTGGTACCAAAAGCATCGGCGTCGCCGTGGGTCAGCGCATCACAGGCACGGCGCGCCCGTTGACGGCACTCAAGGCCAACGACGGCACGCCGGACTGGAACCTCATCGAGCGCCTGCTCAAAGAGTGGCAGCCGGACGACGTGATTGTGGGCTTGCCGCTGAACATGGACGGCACCGAACAGCCGCTCACCGCGCGCGCGCGAAAGTTCGCCAACAAAATTCATGGCCGCTTTGGCGTGTCGGTAAAGCTCCACGATGAACGTCTGAGTACCGTCGAAGCGCGCGCAGGCCTGTTTGAGCACGGTGGTTTCCGGGCGCTGAATAAAGGCAGCGTCGACTCCGCCTCAGCCGTCATCATTCTCGAAAGCTATTTCGAACAAGGTTACTGAGCGCCGGGGCCTACAGCCGCCCCTGCGCCCGCCTTTCCGCCAGACTCTGCTCAAAGTTCTGCATCCCCGCCTGCTGACCCGTTTGTATGATGCCGGGTAGTTGCCACGTTTTCCCTTCGCGGATGAGATTCGCCGCCGCCGAGGTGTTCACCAGCAGTTCATAAAGCGCCACGCGCCCGCCCTGCACGTCCTGGAGCAGTTTTTGCGCCAGTACAGCGCGCAGGCTGCCTGCCAGCTGATTACGCACCGGATCTTTCTCCTGCGCCGGGAAGGTATCCACCAGCCGTTCAATCGCCTGCGAAGCGCCGCGTGTATGCAGCGTCGCCAGCACCAGGTGCCCGGTTTCGGCCGCCGTCAACGCAAGGCGGATGGTTTCGCTGTCACGCAGCTCTCCCAACAGAATAATGTCCGGATCTTCGCGCAGCGCACTGCGCAGCGCCTCGGCAAAGGAGAGACTGTGCTGACCCATCTCCCGCTGCTGTATCAGGCAGCGTTCACTCTGGTACATAAACTCCACCGGATCTTCGAGCGTCAGAATATGGCCGTCGGTGTGATGGTTGAGAAAATCCACCATCGCCGCGAGCGTCGTGGATTTTCCGCTACCGGTCGCACCCGTCACCAGAATCAACCCGCTGTCACTGGAGAGCAGTTCCGGGATAGCCCTCGGCACACCCAGAGCAGAAAGCTGCGGACACGCGAGCGGTAACAGGCGCAAGGCGATCGACACTCCCTTCATATGCGTAAACGCACTGCCGCGAAGACGCTGATTGCCTGTGAGCGTGACGGCAAAGTCTACCTGTCCGTTTGCCCACCACGCGCCCTGCTGTTCATCGTTGAGCCAGGTTTTTAATAGCGCCTCAACGTCGGGGGCTGGAAACGGGGCCGGTTCAAGTCGGCCTAATCTGCGCCAGCGCGGCGGTGAATCACTGCACAGGTGTAGATCGGAGACGTTATGCTTTACACTAAGGGCCACAATTTCTTCCACATCCATAGACTACTCCTCGGAAAATGAACGACATTGCGCATAACCTGGCACAGGTCCGGGACAAAATCTCAGCCGCTGCAACGCGTTGCGGTCGTGCTTCAGAAGAAATTACCCTGCTTGCAGTCAGCAAAACTAAGCCTGCGAGCGCCATCGCAGAAGCGATAGCGGCAGGCCACCGGGCGTTTGGCGAAAACTACGTGCAGGAAGGCGTGGATAAAATTCGCTCCTTCCAGGAGCAGGGGAATTCGGATCTGCAGTGGCACTTTATCGGCCCGCTGCAGTCGAACAAAAGCCGTCTGGTGGCAGAGCATTTCGACTGGTGCCATACCGTTGACCGACTGCGCATTGCTACCCGTCTGAACGACCAGCGGCCCGCAGAGATGCCCGCGCTTAACGTGCTGATTCAAATCAACATCAGTGATGAAAACAGCAAGTCCGGCATTGCGCTGAGCGAACTGGATGCGCTGGCAGAAGAAGTCGCCGCCCTGCCGCGTTTAACCCTGCGCGGGCTGATGGCAATTCCGGCACCTGAGTCAAGTTATGAAAGGCAGTTTGCCGTGGCACAGCAAATGGCTGTAGCATTTGAGGCGCTTAAAGCGCGCTATGAAACGGTAGACACGCTTTCACTGGGCATGTCGGATGATATGGAAGCCGCCATCGCGGCAGGCAGCACTATGGTGCGCATCGGCACGGCAATTTTCGGTGCGCGCGACTACTCAAAATAATAAGGAAACCTGAGGAACGCCATGAAGACGTTGACTTTCCTGCTCTCAACGGTGCTTGAGCTGTATACGATGGCGCTTTTACTGCGCGTCTGGATGCAGTGGGCCCGCTGTGATTTTTACAATCCGTTTTCCCAGTTTGTTGTGAAAATCACGCAACCTGTTGTCGGGCCGCTGCGCCGTATTATTCCGGCGATGGGTCCCATCGACAGTTCGTCTCTGCTGGTGGCGTTTATTTTGAGCGTTATCAAAGCGATCGTGCTGTTTATGGTCATCACCTTCCAGCCGATTATCTGGATTGCTGCGGTCCTGATTCTGGTCAAAACCGTCGGGTTGCTGATCTTCTGGGTGCTGCTGGTGATGGCGATAATGAGCTGGGTAAGCCAGGGCCGTAGTCCGGTTGAATATGCGCTGATCCAACTGGCCGAACCGCTGCTGCGCCCTATTCGCAACCTGCTGCCTTCGATGGGCGGTATTGATTTCTCGCCGATGATCCTGGTACTGCTGCTGTATGTGGTCAACATGGGTATCGCTGAGCTGTTACAGTCCACGGGCAACATGCTGCTGCCGGGGCTGTGGATGGCGCTATGAGTGCCGTAAGCACCTGCGCTGACGGGCTGGTTTTGCGGTTGTATATTCAGCCGAAAGCCAGCCGTGACAGTATTGTTGGGCTGCATGGCGACGAGTTGAAAGTCGCCATCACCGCCCCGCCGGTTGACGGCCAGGCGAATGCGCATCTGACCAAATATCTGGCAAAACAGTTTCGCGTCGCCAAAAGCCAGGTCATCATTGAAAAAGGTGAACTTGGGCGGCATAAACAGGTAAAAATCCTCAATCCGCAAGTAATCCCGACGGAAGTCGCGGCTCTGACAGAACAGGACTAAACCATGCAGAAAGTTGTTCTCGCGACCGGTAACGCCGGTAAAGTGCGCGAGCTGGCCTCGCTATTAAATGATTTTGGGCTGGACGTGGTCGCCCAGACCGAGCTTGGCGTCGAGTCCGCCGAAGAGACGGGCCTGACGTTTATCGAAAACGCGATCCTGAAAGCGCGCCACGCCGCGCAGGTCACCGGACTGCCCGCCATTGCCGATGACTCCGGCCTGGCCGTGGACTTTCTCGGCGGTGCGCCGGGGATTTACTCCGCACGCTATTCCGGCGTGGACGCCACCGACCAGCAGAATCTCGAAAAACTGCTTGTCACCCTGAAAGACGTACCGGACGAGCAGCGCACCGCGCAGTTCCACTGCGTACTGGTTTATATGCGTCACGCGGAAGACCCTACGCCTGTCGTCTGCCACGGCAGCTGGCCGGGCGTGATTACCCGTGAAGCGGCTGGCAACGGCGGCTTTGGCTACGACCCGATTTTCTTTGTCCCGACCGAGGGCAAAACCGCTGCGGAACTGACCCGCGAAGAGAAAAGCGCGATTTCCCACCGCGGACGCGCGCTGAAACTGTTACTGGAAGCACTGCGTAATGGCTAATTTGCCACCTCTGAGTCTGTATATTCACATCCCGTGGTGCGTGCAGAAATGTCCGTACTGCGATTTCAACTCGCACGCGCTGAAGGGCGAAGTGCCGCACGATGACTATGTTGCGCATCTGCTGGCCGACCTGGACGCCGATGTCGCTTACGCACAGGGACGTGAAGTTAAGACCATTTTCATTGGTGGCGGTACGCCGAGCCTGCTTTCAGGCCCGGCGATGCAGACGCTGCTGGACGGCGTGCGTGCGCGCCTGAACCTGGCGGCGGATGCAGAAATTACGATGGAAGCCAACCCCGGCACCGTTGAAGCCGACCGTTTTGTCGACTATCAGCGCGCGGGCGTGAACCGCATCTCCATCGGCGTGCAGAGTTTTAGCGAGCCGAAATTGAAACGTCTCGGGCGCATTCACGGCCCGGAAGAGGCGAAGCGCGCGGCGAACCTGGCGACCGGGCTTAATCTTCGCAGCTTTAACCTGGATTTGATGCACGGCCTGCCGGATCAGTCGCTGGAAGAAGCGCTGGACGACCTGCGCCAGGCGATCGAACTGAACCCGCCGCACCTGTCGTGGTATCAGCTCACCATCGAGCCAAACACGCTGTTCGGTTCCCGCCCGCCGGTGCTGCCGGATGACGACGCGCTGTGGGATATCTTCGAGCAGGGTCACCAACTGTTAACCGCTGCGGGCTACCAGCAGTATGAAACGTCCGCGTACGCGAAGCCGGGCTACCAGTGTCAGCACAATCTCAACTACTGGCGCTTTGGCGACTATCTGGGGATTGGCTGCGGCGCACACGGCAAGGTGACCTTCCCGGACGGGCGCATACTGCGCACCGCTAAGACCCGTCACCCGCGTGGATATATGGAAGGCCGCTATCTGGAGCGTCAGCACGACGTCGAGGCGGCGGATAAGCCGTTTGAGTTCTTCATGAACCGCTTCCGTCTGCTGGAAGCCGCGCCGCGCGCGGAGTTTGCGCTGTACACCGGGCTGCCGGAATCGGTGATTCGCCCGCAGATCGACGAGGCGCTGGCGCAGGGGTATCTGACCGAGTGTGATGCGTTCTGGCAGATCACCGAGCACGGCAAATTGTTCTTAAACTCCCTTCTTGAGCTGTTCCTCACCGAAGATTCCTGAAGGCTGATTCAGGATTTTGCATCCCGTTCTGCCGGCTGAGGGAAAGGCTGGCAGAGTGTGGGGATGGAAATTATTCGTTCATACGCAAAGCAGCTCAGACGCGAGCTGACAAAAGAAGAAAGGCGGCTTTGGTATCTACTGCGCAGCCGCCGTTTCGAAAATTATAAATTTCGCCGGCAGCATCCGGTAGGAAACTACATTCTGGATTTCGCCTGCTGCGCGGCTCGTCTGGCTGTTGAGCTGGATGGCGGGCAACATGATGAAAAACAGAAATATGATCGTCAAAGAACGTGCTGGCTTAACGAGAAAGGTTGGTATGTCATTCGATTCTGGAATAACGAACTCTGGGATAACGAAGAGGCGGTGTTAGAAAAGATCCTTGAAACACTGCAAATGCTGCACCCCTCACCCCGGCCCTCTCCCTGAGGGAGAGGGAGCAAACCATTCCCTCGCCCCTTTGGGGAGAGGGTTAGGGTGAGGGGTGAAATTAATTACTTCAGCGTCCCCACCAGCGCCTTCCGGCTATCTTCCAGCGACACCACGCGTTTACACACGTCTTTGCCGAACTGCTGGAAATCATCTTCCTGGTTTTTCCACTCGTTCTGAATCGAGGTCTGCAAGCCGCCAAGACTACCCAGCACGCCCTGCAGCGGGTTACCGCCGCCTTTCAGCACGGCTTTCGCCCCCATCTCGTTGATGCTGTCCTGCAGGATGCCGCCCATCGCCTGATTCACCAGCTGCTGCCCGTCAGCACGGACCTGATCAATCGCCTTGTAGTGGAACGTCAGACCATCGGTACGATTCTCGATAATCCGGTTCATCTGTTCTTTAAGCTGCTTGTCCAGCTTGGTCAGACGGGTGCGCATATTGCTGCTCTCACCCACCTCTTTGGTGATGATCTTATCCAGCGCCACGCGGCTTTTCTCAACGCGCGTCAGCGCGCCGTCGTTAATCCACGGCAGTGCGGTACGCAGTTCGGCCTGGTAATCCTTCGCCTGCTCGCGCTGCGCGGCAGTCAGGTTCTGCGGTTTGCCGTTAAACGTCACGTTACCATCCGGCGTAATCACCAGATTGCCGTTCTCGCCTTTGACCTGCACGGTTTGCGGGCTTAACACCACGTCGTCACGCGGGGTGACGCTACATTTATACTCCGCATGGGCGGTGGATCCGATTGCCAGTAAAGCAACCGCCAGCAACGTTTTGCGCATCTTTAACACTCCCTCAGACAAAATGGGCCAGCTAATGCTGGCCCTGTACTTGCTTTATTAGTCCCACCAAACGTCGAAAAGTTCGCTGATGCGGACATCTTCCAGTTTGTGGTCCTCAAGCCATTTGCGTACCAGCGCCTGATGTTCTTCGGTGCATTTACCGACTTCCTGGGTGCAGATCAGACCTTCCCACGCCAGATAGCCGCTACCGTCGAAGGCCAGCTTGTTTGGCTCGATCACATCATTGATGAACGCGTCAACGTCCTGATCGATCTGCTCCACGCTGGTGCCTTCCGGGAAACGCCAGGCAACAGAGAAGCCCACTTCCTGGAATTCTTCGATGTGCATCTTTTTACGCAGACGACGGCTACGATTCTTTGCCATTATTTCACCCTCTCGAACATTAAGTCCCATACACCGTGACCAAGACGATGGCCACGCTGTTCAAATTTTGTCACCGGACGTGAATCCGGGCGCGGTACATAGTCGTTGCTTTCAGACTGGTTTTTATAGCCGTCCAGCGAGGACATCACTTCCAGCATATGTTCCGCATAAGGTTCCCAGTCGGTCGCCATGTGGAAGACGCCGCCCAGTTTTAACTTACTTTTCAGCAGCTCGGCAAACGGTGCCTGAACGATACGGCGTTTATTATGACGTGCTTTGTGCCACGGGTCAGGGAAAAAGAGCTGAACCATGTTCAAAGAATTGTCAGGAATCATTTTGTGCAGCACTTCCACCGCGTCGTGACACATGACGCGCAGGTTCTCAACGCCCTCTTCGTGGGCCGTTGCCAGGCATGCACCGACGCCCGGCGAGTGCACTTCGATACCGAGGAAGTTCTGCTCCGGTCGCGCTTTCGCCATGGTCACCAGCGAGGTGCCCATACCAAAACCGATCTCCAGCGTCACAGGCGCTTCTCGGCCAAACAGGTCGGCGAAGTCGACAGGCTGTTCAGTGAACTCAACGCCCATCACCGGCCAGTAGTTGTCCAGCGCGTGTTGCTGCCCTTTTGTCAGGCGGCCCTGACGGCGGACAAAGCTGCGAATACGGCGCAGAGGGCGACCGTTTTCATCAAATTCCGGTGAAATGACGTCGTTTTTCATAAAAGAGTTGTCTGCTTGTGAGAGTGTTCGGGAAACGGGCATTATCCAAAGTTAAGGCTTCTATGCAAGCATGGGAAAGATCCGGTTTACAGCAGATTGACGCTGTGCTGCAATCTGCGTCCCTGATTATGTGAATCGATGACCATGCAAGCCTCTCAATTTTCAGCCCAGGTGCTGGACTGGTACGACAAATACGGGCGTAAAACCCTGCCCTGGCAAATTGAAAAAACGCCTTACAAAGTATGGCTCTCCGAGGTGATGTTGCAACAAACGCAGGTCGCCACGGTCATTCCTTACTTCGAGCGTTTTATGGCGCGCTTCCCGACGGTCACCGATCTGGCAAACGCGCCATTAGACGAAGTGCTGCACCTGTGGACAGGCCTGGGCTATTACGCCCGCGCGCGTAATCTTCACAAGGCCGCGCAGCAGGTCGCGACGCGCCATAACGGTAAATTCCCGGAAACCTTTGACGAGGTGGCCGATCTCCCCGGCGTCGGGCGCTCCACCGCAGGCGCTATTCTTTCCCTTTCATTAGGCAAGCATTTCCCGATCCTCGACGGCAACGTGAAGCGCGTGCTGGCACGCTGCTACGCCGTCGACGGCTGGCCGGGTAAGAAAGACGTAGAAAAACGCCTTTGGGAGATCAGCGAAGCGGTCACCCCGGCGAAAGGGGTGGAGCGTTTTAACCAGGCGATGATGGATCTGGGCGCGATGGTCTGCACGCGCTCAAAACCAAAATGCGAACTCTGCCCGGTGAATAATCTCTGCGTGGCGTATGCCAACCATTCGTGGGCGCAGTATCCCGGTAAGAAACCCAAACAGACGCTGCCGGAGCGCACCGGCTATATGCTGCTGATGCAACACGGCGATGAGGTGTTCCTTGCCCAGCGTCCGCCGAGCGGTCTGTGGGGCGGTCTATACTGCTTCCCACAGTTTGAAAATGAAGATTTGCTGCGTGAATGGCTTAAACAGCGCGGAATAGCCGCCGATAACCTGACGCAGCTGACCGCGTTTCGCCACACCTTCAGCCATTTCCATCTGGATATTGTGCCCATGTGGCTTCCCGTGTCCTCATTCACCTCGTGCATGGATGAAGGCACCGCTCTCTGGTATAACTTAGCGCAACCGCCTTCAGTCGGGCTGGCGGCTCCCGTGGAGCGCCTGTTACAACAATTACGTGCCGGTGCAATGGTTTAGCATCGGCAAGAAAAAGAGGAACGAGTATGGCCAGAACGATTTTTTGTACTTTCCTGCAGCGTGACGCTGAAGGCCAGGACTTCCAGCTTTATCCGGGCGACCTGGGTAAACGCATCTACAATGAAATCTCCAAAGAAGCCTGGGGACAGTGGCAGAAAAAGCAGACCATGCTGATCAACGAGAAAAAACTCAGCATGATGAACCCGGAACATCGCAAGCTGCTGGAGCAGGAGATGGTGAGCTTCCTGTTCGAAGGTAAAGACGTGCACATCGAAGGCTATACGCCACCGGAAAAATAATATTGAGCGGCTGTTGCCGGGTGGCGCTGCGCTTACCCGGCCTACAAAACCGTAGGCCCGTGCAAGCGTAGCGCCGCCGGGCAATAGCAACGACTAAGCAAACACAACACGCACTCCCGGAATGATGAAAAAACTTTTAGCGCTAGCTCTTGTTGCGCCGTTGCTTGTCTCTTGTTCTTCCAAAAAAGGCGATGATTACAACGAAGCCTGGGTTAAGGACACCAACGGTTTTGACATTTTGATGGGGCAGTTTGCCCACAACATCGAAAACATATGGGGATTTAACGAAGTTCTTATCGCCGGACCTAAGGACTACGTTAAGTACACCGACGCCTATCAGACCCGAAGCCACATCAACTTTGATGACGGTACGATCACGGTTGAAACCATCGCAGGCACTGACCCTGCTGCGCGTCTGCGTCAGGCGATTATCAAAACCCTGCTGATGGGTGACGATCCGGGCTCTATCGATCTCTACTCCGACGCAGACGACATTACCATTTCCAAAGAGCCGTTCCTGTACGGCCAGGTCGTCGATCAAACCGGTCAGCCGATCCGCTGGGAAGGCCGCGCCACGAACTTCGCGGATTATCTGCTGCAAACGCGCCTGAAAAGCCGCTCCAACGGCCTGAAGATCATCTACAGCATCACCATCAACCTGGTGCCGAACCACCTCGACAAGCGTGCGCATAAGTACATTGGGATGGTGCGTCAGGCGTCACGTAAGTACGGCGTGGATGAGTCGCTGATCCTGGCGATTATGCAGACCGAATCTTCATTCAACCCGTACGCGGTAAGCCGCTCCGACGCGCTGGGGCTGATGCAGGTTGTTCAGCACAGCGCCGGTAAAGACGTCTTCCGCTCGCAGGGTAAATCCGGCACGCCGAGCCGCAGCTATCTGTTCGACCCGCAGAGCAACATCGATACCGGCACCGCCTATCTGGCGATGCTGAATAATGTGTACCTGGGCGGAATTGATAACCCAACGTCGCGCCGCTATGCGGTGATCACCGCCTATAACGGCGGTGCGGGCAGCGTGCTGCGCGTCTTCTCCAGCGATAAGGTGCAGGCCGCGAACATCATCAACAGCATGGCGCCGGGGGATGTCTACTCAACCCTCACCACCCGCCACCCGTCTGCGGAATCCCGCCGCTATCTGTATAAGGTGAATACGGCGCAGAAGAATTATCGTCGTCGCTAAAAAACGCCCCCTCACCCTAACCCTCTCCCCAAAAGGGAGAGGGAACTTGAACACCCATACGAAAATGTTATTTGCATCACAATCCAAACTGCAAATTAATGTGGATTGCATTTTTTTGCGGGAGGTAACAAAACATATCGTTGCCAACTGATAGAATTGCATCAAATAACAACCCTGAATGTTCCCAAAACAACATATCTCCCGCTCACTTGTGAGGAAAGTAACATGAACCTTAAGCTGCAGCTTAAAATTTTGTCGTTTCTGCAGTTCTGCCTGTGGGGTAGCTGGCTGACCACACTCGGCTCCTATATGTTTGTGACGCTCAAGTTCGACGGTGCGTCTATCGGTGCCGTATACAGTTCGCTGGGTATCGCGGCTGTCTTCATGCCAACGCTGCTCGGTATCGTGGCGGATAAATGGTTAAGTGCGAAATGGCTATACATGCTTTGCCACCTGGTGGGTGCGGGGACGCTGTTTATGGCGGCCGAAGTGACCACGCCGGGGGCGATGTTCATGGTGATCCTGCTTAACTCGCTGGCCTATATGCCAACGCTTGGCCTGATCAACACCATCTCCTACCACCGCATCAAGTCTGCGGGCATGGATATCGTGACCGACTTCCCGCCAATCCGTATCTGGGGCACCATCGGCTTTATCATGGCGATGTGGGGCGTGAGCTTCGCGGGCTTTGAGCTGAGCCATATGCAGCTCTATATCGGTGCCGCGCTCTCCGTGGTACTGGCGCTGTTCACCCTGACGCTGCCGCACATTCCAGTTTCTAACCAGCAGAAAAACCAGAGCTGGAGCGCCATGCTCGGCCTGGACGCGTTCGCGCTGTTTAAAAACAGACGCATGGCGATCTTCTTTATCTTCTCAATGCTGCTGGGCGCAGAGCTGCAGATCACCAACATGTTCGGCAACACCTTCCTGCACAGCTTCGATAACAACCCGCTGTTTGCCGGAAGCTTTATCGTCGAGCACGCGTCGGTGATGATGTCCATCTCTCAGATCTCTGAGACGCTGTTCATCCTGACCATCCCGTTCTTCCTGAGCCGCTACGGCATCAAAAACGTCATGCTGATCAGTATCGCCGCGTGGATGCTGCGCTTCGGCCTGTTCGCCTACGGTGACCCAAGCGCGTTCGGTACCGTGCTGCTGGTGCTGTCGATGATCGTTTACGGCTGCGCCTTCGACTTCTTCAACATCTCCGGTTCCGTGTTTGTGGAAAAAGAGGTGAAGCCTGAAATCCGCGCCAGCGCGCAGGGTATGTTCCTGATGATGACCAACGGCTTCGGCTGTATTCTGGGCGGCGTGGTGAGCGGTAAAGTGGTTGAGATGTACACCACCAACGGCATCACCGACTGGCAGCCCGTGTGGCTGATCTTCGCGGCGTACTCGCTGGTGCTGTTCTTCGCGTTTATCGCGCTGTTCAAGTACAAGCACGTGCGTGAACCACACGGTGCGCAGCCAATAGCGCATTGATTGTTGTGCCCGGTGGCGCTGCGCTTACCGGGCCTACAAAACCAGACCGTAGGCCGGGTAAGGCGAAGCCGCCACCCGGCTATTTTATTGCAGACAGCACCCACCCCACCGACAGTAAATCCGCACTGCCGCCCGGGCTCAGATTGTGTTCAATCAATGCCTTATCCATCTTAAGCAACGCCTCACGATCCCAGCCGTTAGCCAGTAATTCCCGCGCGTAGCCCTGAACGTAGCGCAACCCTTCCATGCCGCCGCGCGACACGAGATTGCTGTCCTGATTAACCGCCATCAGGCGCAACAGCAGGCCGTGAAGCGACTGTCCGTTCCACGAATCCAAAGCCTTACGCACCGTCGCGAAGCCGCTCTCCGCCTCGCCGCGCGCGCCAGTTAAGCCGTACTGCTGAAACTGCCGCTCGCCCGCCGTCGCCTGCCCGCTGCGTGCGGCCAGCTCACGCGATACCAGCCCGCTGCAGATGTTACTCACCTCACAACAGAGGCTGTCTGCGGAGATGTTTTTCACACGCCCGGCAGCGAAGCACAGTAAACCCAGGGCAAAAATCCCGCCCTTGTGAGTGTTCACTCCGTTCGTCGCGGCGTACATCGCCTGCTCGCAGGCCATCCCCATCGGGCGGATAATCCTTAATTGTTCGGCAGCAGGTTTATCTGCATGCGTGCACCCCAGCTCGGCAAAGCGCGAAAACCACGGCGTGATCGCCGCAATGCTGCGGACGAACAGCGCGTGGTCCATATCGCGATGGGAACCGTTATTGAGCTTGTCCACCAGCCCCGGCTTGGGCGTCAGCTCCAGCTCCTGCCACAGCGCCGCTTCGGCAAGCGCGGGCACGTCAACCGGGCGCGGTTTAGTCGCGAGCAAACCAGTCATCGATCGTCTTCTCCACGCGGGAAACCACCGCCTCAACAGGATGCTTTCGCGTACGGGAACAGGCGTGAGCGGGCTCGTCGCAGATCAGACAGCGTCTGAGATTCGCCCCCAGCGACTGACGCCCGACGTGGCCGTGCTGAGGGCAGATCACGTCCAGATCCCACAGCCTGCCGAGCGGGTGCGTCTGCTCCAGATCCGCACAGTGCGCTTTGATTTCCGCCGCCGGATGGGCCACGCACCACAGGGCTTCCGGCCCGGTCGGTAGCCACAGCACCTGGCGGTCCAACACCTGCCAGCGGTTTTCCCACAGCAGCTGGTCGCACATTTGCAGCGCCACGCCCATGGTATTGCGATAGCGCAGGCTGTCTTTGATTTCCCCCGGCGTGACCAGCGTGAGGGAAATCACCGGTTGTTGATAGTGCGTGAGCATGTCGGCCTGGCGCGCCGCACGGCGATCTTTCGCCGCCAGCAGTTCGTCCAGGCTGACACCCGCCCGCACGGGTGTCGCTAAAATCATACTTACTCCTTCACCTGTCGTACGGTGTCGATCACGCTGCCGTCGCGGTAGCGGATCACCCCGACGATTTTGTCGGTAAATTCAATCGGTTTCGGTACGCCCGTCAGGGAAATCGCCCGCTCGTAAAGCGCGCTGATATCCACAACGTTGAGCCCGGCTTCCAGCAGCCGCTCGCGGATCTCCGGGCGCGCCGGATTGACCGCAATGCCGTGGTCGGTGACCAGCACGTCGATGCTCTCGCCCGGCGTGAGGCGCGTGGTCACCCGCTTCACGACCGTCGGAATACGGCTGCGCAGTAGCGGCGCGACCACAATGGTCAGGTTCGCCGCGGCGGCCACGTCGCAGTGCCCGCCGGACGCGCCGCGCATCACCCCATCGGAGCCGGTGATCACGTTGACGTTGAAATCGACGTCGATTTCCAGCGCGCTGAGGATCACCACGTCGAGCTGGTCGCAGCTTGCCGCCTTGCTGCCGGGGTTGGCGTAGACGTTAGTGGAGATCTCCACGTGGTTCGGGTTGCGCGCCAGCGAAGCCGCCGCCTGGCCGTCAAAGCACTGGGTGTCGAGCAGCTTTTCGATCAGCCCCTTCTCATGCAAATCCACCAGGCTGCCGGTGATGCCGCCAAGCGCAAAGCGCGCCTTCACGCCGCTGCGCTCCATCTTCTCTTCCATAAAGCGCGTACAGGCGGTCGCCGCCGCGCCGGAACCGGTCTGCATCGAGAAGCCTGGTTTGAAATAGCCAGAGTGTTCAATCACGTCCGCCGCATAGCGGGCGATCATCAGCTCGCGCGGGTTGCTGGTGACGCGCGCCGCGCCGACGCTGATTTTCGCCGGGTCGCCCACGCTCTCCACCTGCACGATGTAGTCCACCTGGTCCTGCACCAGGCTGGCGGGCATATTGGGGAACGGCACCAGTTCTTCCGTCAGCGACACCACCTTGCGGGCAAAGTGCGCGTCCACCATGGCGTAGCCCAGCGAGCCGCAGCAGGATTTACCGTGCGTGCCGTTGGCGTTGCCAAACTCATCGCTGCACGGCACGCCGAGAAACGCCACGTCGATATTCAGCTCGCCGTCCTGGAGCAGCTTCACGCGCCCGCCGTGGGAGTGAATTTGCACCGGCTCGTCCATCAGCCCGTGGGAGATGGCGTCCGCCAGACTGCCGCGCATCCCCGAGGTGTAAATCCGGGTGATAACGCCGCTTTCGATATGTTCGATCAGCGCGTCGTTGCAGGTCATCAGCGAGCTGGAGGCCAGCGTCAGGTTTTTGAAGCCCATCCGTGCCAGCAGCGCCACGACGGTGTTGATCACCCGGTCGCCTTCGCGAAACGCATGGTGGAAGGAGATGGTCATCCCGTCCTGCAGGCCGCTTCGCATCACCGCCTCTTCAATGGAGGCGCAGAGCTTGCGACTGTGCTTCGCGTCGCTGTCCGCCAGCCACGGCGTGGCGCTGTGGGCGGTATCGAAGGGTTTTAAGTCCCGCAGATGGGGAAAATTCACGTGAAGAAGTTCTGTCTGATTCATCATCTCATCCTTACCGACGCACGCCGGAGGCCGCCGCGCGCTCCAGCACCACCTGCGCGTGGTTAATAATCGGTGCATCCACCATTTTGCCGTTGAGCGACACCACGCCCAGGCCGTTACGCTCGCCCTCTTCTGCCGCCTCAATCACCCTTTTGGCGTGATCCACCTCTTCCTGAGTCGGGGCGTAGGCGTTGTGCAGCAGGTCAATCTGGCGCGGGTTAATCAGCGATTTGCCGTTGAAGCCCATCTTGCGGATCAGATCGACCTCGCGCAGGAATCCTGCCTCGTCGTTAACGTCTGACCACACCACGTCGAAGGCGTCGATGCCCGCCGCGCGGGCGGCGTGCAGCACGGCGCAGCGGGCGTAGAACAGCTCGGTGCCGTCGCCGCGCTCGGTCTGCATGTCCATCACGTAGTCAAAGGCGGCCAGCGCAATCCCGATGAGGCGCACAGAGCTGCGGGCAATCGCCACGGCGTTGATGACGCCAATGGCCGATTCAATCGCCGCCATCACGCGGGTGGAGCCGACCTCGCGGCCGCACTCGCGCTCGATACGCTCGAGGTGGCCTTCCAGCTCGTAGATATCGTCCGGGGTGTCGGTTTTTGGCAGGCGGATCACGTCCACGCCCGCCCGCACGGCGGCTTCCAGATCCAGCAGGCCAAACGGCGTGCTGAGCGGGTTAATGCGCACCACGGTTTCAATATCCTGATACATCGGGTGCTGCAGCGCGTGAAACACCAGCATGCGCGCGGTATCCTTCTCGCGCAGGGCAACGGCGTCCTCAAGATCAAACATGATGGAGTCAGGACGGTAGATAAAGGCGGTGGAGAGCATGGCGGCGTTGGCGCCCGGCAGGAACAGCATACTGCGGCGGAGTTTGCTCATTTCAGCGCCCCCCAGTTGATGGCCTGTTCATCGGCGGCACGCATCAGTGCGCTCTGCAGGCGGGCGCGGATCACACAGTCCAGCGCCCCTTTGTCTTCAATAATGATTAATCCCTGGTGCACGTTCATGGCGCGCAAAGTGTCGTTGACCACCTGGCGGATCTGCTCGCCAAACTGCTTAATCACTTCACTGTGGATGACAATCTCCAGCTCGCCGTGAGCGGGAGCGATTTTCACCATCAGGTCGCTGGACTCCTGCGTTCCGGCCAGCGCCTCCCTTACAATTTTCATGATAAATTCCTGGTAGTTAAGCGACTTCGGCACTCGCACGGTAATGCGTTTCGAGATGCGCGAAGGTGGAGTCCGGGACAATCTCCCGGATCCGGGAAAACTGCTGTGTCTTCAGTAAGCGGCGCACTTCCGACGCTGATATGGCGTTGCCGGTGGCCTTGATGCGCGGCATTTCCACCACCTCAATATGCGAGGCCAGCAGGTCGTGCAGCGTCTGGTTGTACTGGCGGGTGATATCGCAAAACGGCTCCGAGCCGATGAAGCGGTGCGTGATGCCGAGCGCCGGGGCAATGAAGTCCCGGAAGATCAGCACGTCGATCTCGCTCCACGCCTGCTGCACTTTACCGGTCTCCTTCAGGAAGTAGGCCGGGAAGGTGGCGCGAGAGATGATGTACTGCGAGCCTTCATGCACTACCACGTTCGGCAGATGCGCCACGCCCGCGCGCACCATCTCGAGGCGCGCGCTGAACGGGAAGAACGAGGCGTCTTCACGCACCACGAACAGATGCAGGGCATCGCACCGCGTCGCCGCCTGTTCCACCAGATGGCGGTGGCCGAGGGTGAACGGATTGGCGTTCATCACTATCGCGCCAATGTTCTCCCCGCCCTTGCGCTTCGCGCGCAGGGAACGGCAGTAGCGTTCAATCCCCTGCGGGGTGTTCTCCATCAGCACCGCGTTGTTTCCGCTCTGGGCAATCGGCCAGAAGCCGCTGCGGGCAAAGCGCTCCCGGTTGCACGGACGGGTGCAGAGGAAGAGGTGAAAATGGCCGCGCTCCAGCGCCGCATTTTCCACCTCTGCCAGCAGCCGCGCGCTGAGGTTCTCGCCGCGAAGCTGCTCGTTGACCGCCACGCATTTGATGACGTTGGCAGCAAGCCCTGCGCAACCCACCAGCTGCGAGCCGGACCAGGCTTCGACAAACAGCGTGATGTCGTTGTCCAGGCCAAGGCCGCTGTCTGCCAGCAGGTAACGGATCTGGCTTAAGCGTTCCGGATGCTTCGCCACGAGGGTGTGGCGAAAATCGATGGGTTGACTGTTCATGCCGCCTTACTCAGTGTGCCGCCGCAAGCCCAACGGCCGGCGCTTCCATAATCACGTTGCTCAGGTGACCGATATGCTCGATCTCCACCTCAATGCGATCGCCCTCCTTCATAAACAGCGGCGGGTTACGCTTTTTACCCACCCCGCCCGGGGATCCGGTGATGATCACGTCGCCCGGACTGAGGCGGGTAAAGGTGCTGATGTACTCGATCAGCTCCGCAACCTTGTGGATCATGCTGCTGGTGTTGTCTTCCTGCACCATGCGGCCGTTCAGCCAGGTGCGGATTGCCAGCTGATGCGGGTCCGGGATTTCGTCCGCTGTCGCCATCCACGGGCCAAACGCGCCGGTCTGACGCCAGTTTTTACCGGCGGTAAACCAGGTGTGCTGCCAGTCGCGGGCGGAGCCGTCCATGTAGCAGCTGTAGCCCGCCACGTGGCGCAGGGCGTCGTCGCGGCTGATGTTCTCCCCGCCTTTGCCGATGATCACCGCCAGCTCGCCTTCATAGTCAAATTCGCTGGAGTGGCGCGGCTTCAGCACCGGCTCGTTGTGGCCGGTCTGTGAATCCGGGAAGCGGACAAACAGCGTCGGGGCCGGGTTATGCTGGTCAAACTCCTTGCGCTTGTCGGCGTAGTTCATGCCCACGCAGAGGATTTTTTCCGGCTGCACGATCACCGGTAAGAAGGTGATGGCGCTCAGCGGCACGTCCACCACGTCGTTAATATAGCGGGTGGCCTGCGCCAGCCCGTTGCCCTGCAGCAGCGCCTTGAGGTCGCCGTAGCGGTCGCCGAGACGGCGGCCTAAATCAATCACGCCGTCGGCCTGGACGATGCCGTAGCTGCGTTTTCCCTGGTATAAAAAGCTTGCGAGTTTCATTGTTCTTTCCTGAAAACTTAAACGAGGAAGTTGCCCAGAATCAGCAGTGAGATGGAGACGTTAATCGCCCCGCCGATACGGGTAGCAATCTGGGCGAACGGCATCAGGCTCATGCGGTTGCCTGCGGTCAGGATCGCCACGTCGCCGGTACCGCCCTGCCCGCTCTGGCAGCAGGAGACGATGGCAACATCAATCGGGTGCATGCCAATCTTTTTGCCGACGAAGAAGCCGGTCGCCACCAGTGCGGAAACGGTGCTGACGATCACCAGCAGGTTGCTGACGGTGAACGCCGCCACCAGTTCATGCCACGGGGTGATGGCCACGCCGACGGCAAAGAGGATGGGGTAGGTCACAGAGGTCTGGAAGAATTTGTACACCACCTGCGAGCCTTCCAGCAGGCGCGGAGAGGCACCGTTGCAGAGCTTCACCAGCACCGCCATAAACAGCATGCCGACTGGGGCAGGCAGGCCAATCAGCTTGTGTCCCAGCATGCCCAGCATATAGAGCAGCACCGCCAGCAGCGCGCCGGAGGCGATAGTGGTGACGTCCGCTTTGCCGGAAAACGCAGGCTGAGAGACACTAGCATCGGCATTCGCGCGGTTCGGCATCAGCTGGCCTTCACCGGTCAGGTGCGGGTAACGTTTACCAAGCTGGTTCAGGCAACCGGAGATGATGATTGCCGTCAGGCCGCCGAGCATCACCATCGGCAGCACGCGGCCGAGCGCCACGCCCTGGTCCATGTGCAGCAGGGTGGCATAGCCGATGGAAAGCGGAATTGCCCCTTCCCCGACGCCGCCCGCCATAATCGGCAGAATGATAAAGAAGAAGATCTGGAACGGCTCAAGACCCAGCGCCAGACCAACGCCCATCCCCACCAGCATGCCGACGATTTCGCCGCATAGCATCGGGAAGAAGATGCGCAGGAAGCCCTGAATCAGCACCGTGCGGTTCATGCTCATGATGCTGCCGACGATAATGCAGCAGATATAGAGATAGAGAATGTTGGTGGATTTGTAGAACTTAGTGGTGGACTCGACCACCACGTCCGGCAGCAGGCCGTAATAGACCAGCGCGGAAGGGATAAAGGTAGCGCAGATCGCCGCCGCGCCGAGCTTGCCGACAATCGGCAGACGTTTGCCAAACTCGCCGCAGGCAAAGCCGAAGAAGGCCAGCGTGGCCACCATCACCACGATATCGCTCGGCAGTTTTCCGCCCAGGCAATCAATGGCAATCAGCGCGCCCGCCAGAACGAACAGCGGCAGAGGAATAATCCCGATTTTCCAGGTATCCATAATATGCCACCAGCGCTCTTTGAGCGAAGGTCGCTGAATTTCAATCGGGTCGTGGGTAACAGAGAAAGAATCGTCAGTTGTGCTCATAATAAGCCCCTTGGTTATTTTGTGCATTCAGCTTAGAGTCACAAAGGCTTACTTTATGTGAGGAATGGCATATTAAAAGCGAAGTTTTAATGGCAGCTATGGTTTTAATGGTTTCTTTTATTTAATGTGATTTACACCTTATTTATTTCCGTGGTTTTTATGGTTTCTTTTCTTAAATGAACAAATAAATAACATTTATTAATTTAGCCTTAAGACGCCTGGCGTATCGGATAAATCTTTTACAGGCGCTGCTGTGCAAGGGATCACAAGTTTTCTGCAAAGCAGGCGTCACCACGAGAAAAGATGATATATTAGCCTGCCTTGTTGATACCCGGCGTGATAGTTATGAAAGTGTCATTTCAGATCAAGCTGTTTATTTCGCTGGTCGCTTTTTTCTCGGTACTGTTTGCGCTACTGGGTGGATATTATTACGTCGACGTTGGAAGACAGCTTTATCAGGAAATGAGTGCACGTGCAAAAATACAGGCCGAAGAAATTGCGCTTATTCCTACTTTGCGAAAAGAAGTCGAACAGAAAGATATCAACGGCATCAGCGACTTTATGCAGAAAATAGCGGTCCACAGCGACGCCAGTTTTATTGTGATTGGCGATAATAAAGGGCTGCATCTGTTTCACTCGGTGTTTGCTGACCGGGTGGGAAAAACGCTGGTCGGCGGCGATAACGACGAGGTTCTGCAGGGTAAAAGCACGACCACTATCCGCAAGGGCGGCTTAGGTATTTCACTTCGCAGTAAAGCGCCGATTTTTAACGATGCGGGGCACGTCGTGGGGATTGTCTCGGTGGGCTATCTCACCAGCTATCTGGATACCATCACCGTCAATAAAGTGGTTAACATTCTGATTGCCGCCGTGCTGCTGCTGATCGCCCTGTTTATCTTCTCCTGGTTTTTCACCCGCAGTATAAAGAAGCAGATCTTCTCGCTGGAGCCACGCGAAATTGGCCTGCTGGTACGCCAGCAGAAGGCGATGATGGAATCCATCTATGAAGGGGTCATCGCTATCGATGACGATCTGCGCATCGAAGTGATCAACCAGGCGGCACGCAAGTTATTAGGCTTAAGCCAGCCCGCCCGCGAGCTGCGCGGACAACTGATTAGCCAGGTGATCGATCCTGTTCCGTTCTTCAATACGCATACCATGCTGGCGAAAGACACCCATGATGAAATCTGCCGCTTTAACGATCTTACGGTCATTGCCAGCCGGGTAAGGATCATGCTGGAAAATTCGCTGCAGGGCTGGGTGATCACCTTCCGCGATCGCAATGAGATCGACACGCTCAGCGCCCAGCTCAGCCAGGTTAAACGCTACGTTGATAACCTGCGCATCATGCGCCACGAGCAGCTCAATCGGATGACCACCCTTTCCGGCCTGCTGCACATGGGCCGCTATGAAGAGGCGATTGGCTATATTCAGGCGCAGTCAGAGCACGCGCAGGAGCTGCTGGACTTTATCTCGTCGCGCTTTAGCTCCCCGACGCTCTGCGGCCTGCTGTTAGGCAAGGCCGCGCGTGCGCGGGAGAAAGGCGTGGAGCTGAGTTTCGACCCCGCCTGCCGGATGGATAAACCTTTCCTGCCGCTGCTTGAATCGGAACTCATCTCGATTATCGGGAACCTGCTGGATAACGCGATTGAAGCGACGCAGCGCGCACCGCTTCCGCATGCGCCGGTTGAAGTGCTGATAAAACTGAGCGAGCAGGAACTCATCATCGAAGTCGCCGACCAGGGTATTGGCATCAAACCGGAGATCCGTGAACAAATATTTGAACGCGGCATTACCACCAAAACGCGCGGCGATCACGGTATTGGCCTGTATCTGATTGAAAGCTACGTCACGCAGGCGGGCGGCGCCATCGAAGTTGCGGATAACACGCCGCGCGGTGCCATTTTCTCACTGTTTATTCCCGCCACGGGAGCTGCCCGGCGTCCCGCACAAGAACTGGAAGATAATGATTATGCAACATGAACTTATCGACGTACTGATTGTTGAAGACGAGAACGAACTGGCGCAATTGCATGCGGAGCTGATCGGTAAACATCCGCGTTTGAGGCTGGTCGGGATTGCCTCTTCACTGGCTGACGCGCAGACGCAGCTTGAGAGCAAGCAGCCTCAGCTGATGTTGCTGGATAACTACCTGCCGGACGGCAAGGGCATCACGCTTATCAGCAACCCAATGCTGGCCCGCGCCAACTGCTCAGTGATTTTCATCACTGCCGCCAGTGACATGGACACCTGCAGCCAGGCCATCCGCAACGGCGCGTTTGACTACATCCTCAAACCGGTGTCCTGGAAGCGGCTCAGCCAGTCGCTGGAGCGCTTTGTGCAGTTTGCCGAGCAGCAGCGGGTCTGGAAGATTGTCGACCAGCAGAACGTGGATTCCCTCTATCAATTGCAGGCAAAAAATTACCGTCAGGACAACGGCAGCAAAGGCATTGAAGAGAATACGCTGGCGCTGGTACAAACACTTTTTAACGCCAAAGCAACGCACTGCTTTTCCGTGGATGAAGTGGTGAGCGAAACGGGTTTAAGTAAGACCACCACCCGGCGCTATCTGGAACACTGCGTGGAGGCGGGGTTTCTCAGCGTAGAGATGCTGTACGGGAAGATTGGGCATCCGAGGAGGATGTACCGCCGCGCAGAAGCCTGATGCAGTATTGTAGGCCCGGTAAGCTTGCGCCACCGGGCCTACGTTCGAGAGAGGGTCTACTTTAAAACATACCCATACAACCGCTTAATCCCGTCGGCATCCTTCTCGCTGTACACACCCTGCAGCTCCGGCGAGAAGCCCGGCAGCATATTGATGCCCTCCTCCAGCGCCAGAAAATAGCGCTGTACCGCCCCGCCCCAGACTTCACCCGGCACCACGCACAGCACCCCTGGCGGATACGGTAGCGCGCCCTCAGCGGCAATGCGTCCTCCGGCATCACGAATACGCACCAGCTCCACGTTCCCGCGAATGTACTCCTGGTTGGCATCCTGAGGGTTCACCACGACGTCGGGGAAGCTTTCCCTGCGGAACATCGCCTTTTGCAGATCTTTCACGTTAAAGCTGACGTAGAGATCGTGCATCTCCTGGCACAGCTGGCGGATCGTGTAATCACGGTAGCGCACGGGATATTTCTGGTAGATGGTCGGCAGAACGTCGGCCAGCGGCGTATCGTCTTCAATGTGCTGTTCAAACTGTCCCAGCATCGCCACCAGCTGCGCCAGCTTCTCGCTGCTTTCGGCAGGAGTCAGCAGGAACAGGATCGAGTTGAGATCGCACTTCTCCGGCACGATGCCGTTCTCACGCAGGTAGTGCGCCAGAATCGTCGCCGGGATACCAAACGCGGTGTAGTTACCGGTTTCCGCATCGATACCCGGCGTGGTCAGCAGCAGCTTGCACGGGTCAACAAAATACTGGTCACGGGCGTAGCCGTCAAAACCGTGCCAGTTCGCGCCTGGCTCAAAGCTGAAGAAGCGACGCTCGCTGGCGATGGTGTGTGTCGCATGATCCTGCCACGGACGCCCCGCCACCACCGGAGGGATAAAGGGTTTGATCATATGACAGTTGGCGATGATTGCCTTGCGCGCTTCAATGCCCAGCTCGACGCACTCCGCCCACAGCCTGCGTCCGCTTTCACCTTCGTGGATCTTGGCGTTCACGTCCAGCGCCGCGAACAGCGGATAAAACGGGCTGGTTGAAGCATGCAGCATAAAGGCATTGTTCAGCCGCTTGTGCGGGCAGAAACGTGCCTGACCGCGAATGTGGTTATCCTTTTTATGGATCTGCGACGTTTGTGAGAACCCGGCCTGCTGCTTATGCACCGACTGGGTCACGAAAATCCCCGGATCGTTCTCGTTCAGTTCCAGCAACAGCGGGGACGTTTCCGCCATCATCGGGATAAATTGTTCGTAACCTACCCAGGCAGAGTCAAAGAGGATGTAGTCGCAAAGGTGGCCGATCTTGTCGATCACCTGACGGGCGTTGTAGATCGTCCCGTCGTAGGTGCCCAGTTGAATGATGGCCAGACGGAACGGGCGAGGCGCATCGGCCTTGTCCGGGGCAACGTCACGGATCTGATTTCGCAGATACGCATCGTCGAAGCAGTGCTCGTCAATCCCGCCGATAAAACCAAATGGGTTACGTGCCGCTTCAAGGTAGACCGGCGTGGCCCCTGCCTGAATCAGCGCGCCGTGATGATTCGATTTATGGTTGTTACGGTCGAACAGCACCAGATCGCCGCGGGTCAGCAGCGCGTTGGTGACAACCTTATTTGCGGCTGACGTGCCGTTCAGCACGAAGTAGGTTTTATCGGCATTAAAGACTTTTGCCGCGAACTTTTGCGCGTGCTTGGCGGAACCTTCGTGGATCAGCAAATCACCCAGCTTTACGTCGGCGTTGCACATATCGGCGCGAAACACGTTCTCACCGAAGAAGTCATAAAACTGCCGCCCGGCGGGATGCTTTTTGAAAAACGCGCCGTGCTGATGCCCGGGGCAAGCAAAAGTGCTATTGCCCATCGCAACATACTGGCTCAGGGTGTCGAAGAAAGGCGGCAGCAGATCCTCTTCGTAACGGCAGGCGGCAGACTCCAGTTCCAGGAACTCCTGCGCTTTTCCTGCTATTACAGCAATGACACCTTCAGGAACATTCGTCGGCTCCTGCGAGAACATAAATACCGGAAGCTGAAAACCCGTACGTTTCAGCAGCGCAAGGATGCCGCTACAGCTTTCAGCGACCGTAATGACCACTGCCGCCACATCGGTAAAATCAGTGTTATCCAGCGTCACCATTTCCCGGTGAGTAGACACAGTAGAGACCAGCTCGCGGCTGACGGCAATTTTCATGGTTTTCATAGGCGCAGTTACCCTCACCGGGCGGTGAGACAGGGAGGAGAAAATTCGCGCAATAATGTCACCTTTTATTTTTAGGCGCAAGAAGGAATCAGTATGCACTTAGCCTTGCAAAGCTAAGCGTGATGCAGCGTTGTCGTGTCATAATCATGCAATACCAATGATTAAGTAACAGGAGTTAACGGTGGTAATTGGACCCTTTATCAACGCCGGTGCCGTATTGTTAGGCGGCGTACTCGGCGCAGTGTTAAGCCAGCGGTTGCCGGAACGTATTCGCACCTCGATGCCCTCCATATTTGGCCTGGCCTCGTTAGGCATCGGCATCCTTTTGGTGATCAAATGCGCCAACCTGCCCGTCATGGTGCTCGCGACCCTGCTCGGCGCGCTCATTGGTGAATTTTGCTACCTGGAAAAAGGCATCAATAATGCGGTAGGCAAAGCCAAAAACCTGATTGCCCGCCCGGGCAAGGCGAAACACGGCACCCATGAGTCGTTTATTCAAAACTATGTCGCGATAATTATTCTGTTTTGCGCCAGCGGCACCGGGATTTTCGGTTCGATGCAGGAGGGGATGACGGGTGACCCAAGCATATTGATTGCGAAGGCGTTTCTTGATTTCTTTACGGCCACTATTTTTGCCACCACGCTCGGCATTGCCGTTGCCGCGATTTGCGTGCCGATGCTGCTGATCCAGCTGGCGCTTGCCACCTGCGCCACGCTGATCCTGCCCCTGACGACACCTGCGATGATGGCGGACTTCACCGCGGTTGGCGGCCTGCTGCTGCTGGCGACAGGGTTGCGTATCTGCGGAATCAAGATGTTTGCCGTGGTGAACATGCTGCCCGCGTTGCTGCTCGCCATGCCGCTCTCCGCGCTCTGGACGCACTTTTTCGCTTAAGAGTGCGGCGAAATGGTGAGAGATTGCGCAGTCTGTAACGAAAACAACATTTTTCGTTGACGGCAGGGGACAGATCGGGTTTAATGCGCCCCGTTGCCCGGATAGCTCAGTCGGTAGAGCAGGGGATTGAAAATCCCCGTGTCCTTGGTTCGATTCCGAGTCCGGGCACCACTATTTAAAGAAACCAGCCTTAGGGCTGGTTTTTTGCTTTCTGGGGCAGGTCAATTGAAATTTCCCAGTATTTATCACCCCGATGCAGCATCCCTCTTCCGCGAGTATTTTTATCTAAGTACATTAGTTAAAGCGGAAGGATAGAAATATAATTGCTAAATACTCTCCACCAAATCCCCCAGCGTCACCATCAACATCATCGGGTCCATCGGTGATGGCTCAAACCCCACCCGCAGATAAAATTCCCGCGCTTCATCCGACAGGGCATGAACCAGCATTCCGCGGATGCCGATGGTCTCGGCCACCTGGATCACCCTCAGCCCGGCGTCGCGTACCAGCGCCCGACCAACGCCCTGCCCATGAAGAGACTGATCTACCGCCAGGCGTCCCAGCACTACAACAGGGATGGGATCGGGCATATTGCGACGAAAGCGGCCGGGTGCGGTATTCGTTGTGACCGCGCTGGACGCCAGCGAGTAATAAGCCAGTACGTTAGAATCGCTGCCACAACACACAAAGGTACGGGATGCACCACTGGCCTGATTCTTCATCGCCCGCTGCTTGAGCCAGTTATCCATCGAATCTACCCCACAGCAAAATGGAGTAAGAATATGCCCTGCGCGAAGGGGCTCTGGGGCAGAGATCATTTTTCCCGCTCCCACGGCGCAGGGGTCTGCATAGTTTTACGCAGTGCGGCATTAGGTGCTGGAGCCTGATCCAGACGAGCCAGAAATTCCTGATAAGCCTCTGGATCGGCCATTATGATGCGTTGTTCGATCAGTGCCTCTTCCGCAGCAGCGCGGGCTGCTTCCAGCACGAAGTCAGTGCGGTTTTTCCCTCTCGCTTTCGCCGCCCGATCGATAAGATCTCGCTCGGCAGGCCTGATGCGCAGGTTAAGGGTTTCGCGTTTCACCGCCATAGTGTTTGCAGCTGGCATGGTGTTGTCCTCCTCTGTTCAATGGATATTAAGTATACAACACGCGTAACGCAGATGTCATTACGACGATTAAAAAGGAACCGAACCGAAAGGACTTCAACTTATTTATATCCACGACATCCCGACCACTGCGTCAGCAGCGCATACAATTTAGCGGGCTCCAGAGGCTTACGCAGCACCAGGTATCCTTCCTGCTCTGCCTCCAGCAGAACCGGTGAATTAAATTCGCCGCTGACTATCGCGCCGCTCATATCCGGCAGACGTTCAAAAAGCGCTTTAAGAACGTCGAAGCCGCTTTCGCCGGATCGCAGGCGCTGGTCGCACAGCACAGCGAACGGCGTGAAGCCGTCGTCGATAATAGCGAACGCTTCTTCAGCGGAGGCCGCGCAGCGCACGTTGATTCCCCATACGCTCATCAGGCTCTCCCAGGCAGACGTCACCAGCGGGTCGTCATCGACGACCAGGCAGGAACCGTGCAGCGGTGCATAGCGTACCGGCGTGGCGGTGCTATCACAGGCGGGTGGAGTGTCCAGCGCGATGTCTTCGCCAGCATATTGAGTGAAGCGCATCCAGAAGCGTGAGCCTTTACCCTCAATGGATTGCATCCCGTACTTCACCTTCATCAGCTTGGCACAACGGGCCACTACGGCCAGTCCCAGCCCGTGTCCGGCGCTGTCTATCTTCCATGCCAGCTCAGGGCGATAGTAAGGTGAGAAGATTTTACCTTTCTCGTCATCGGCGATACCGACACCCGTATCCCACACCTCTACCATACACTCCTCACCGCGTGGTCGGATGGCGACCAGTACGCCCCCCTGTAGCGTGTAGCGAAGGGCGTTTTGAATCAGGTTAATCAGGGATTGTCGCACCAGCAGCGGATCGCCTGTCACGTAGATGCGGCGTTTGGGTCGACGGGTAGACAGCCGCAGGGCACGGCTGTTGGCCTCTTCGCGAAACAGCGTGATCACCGAGTCAAGCAGAGCACCGATATCCACTTTGGTCGGGGCAGAAAGGACATTCCCGGATTCAATTTTGCTGAGATCGAGCAGAGAGTTGAGCATTAAATGTACCGAACGAACGCTCTGCTGCAGGTCAAGGAGTTGCGGCGTCAGGCTATCGTCCCGGTTTCGGTGGAGAATGGCTTCGATGAGAAAACCCATGGCGTGCACGGGCTGGCGCAGATCGTGGCTGGCGGTTGTCAGAAACTGATTTTTATCCAGCAGTGCCTGCTCCGCGTCCTCTTTGGCCTGACGAAACTGTTCCGCCAGGCGCGAGCTTTTTTCCTCAAGAAGCGCTTGCTGTATAAAGAACGCGTGTGACGTTAATGCATGGCGGTAAATCGCGAAGCCGTAAAGCAGATTCAGCATGAGCACGATGAACATCAACTCATCCAGCCGCCAGATAATGCCGAGGTTCAGCACCCCCCAGGAGGCGAAGAAAAAGCGCGTAAAGGTGCTGATGACCGGCGTCAGATGTGTCGCATTGGCGGCGACGATAGCGGCGATGCTGATATTAAGGAGCAGGAAAAAGTCAAAGTTCTGCGTCTGCGGGGTAATTAAATAGAGTGATGAAATGCCCAGCCCGTGAATAAAGGCGATATTATTAATACGCGGAAGCCAGCGTCGCAGCACGTCCTTTTCAATATTGTCTTTCGCTTCGCGCTGATAGCGTCGATGCAATATTCGTATCGCCACTGCACATAGCAGATAAATGGTTATCCAGGTAATCGTTGGGCCAAGGTCATCCCCAAGCATATAAATCCAGATGGCGAAAGGGATCCCGACAAAGGGCACTGCGCTAAAGCTAAACACCAGCCGCAGAAAGGTGTTGTTTAGCAAACGGATCTGCGCCGGAGGAGAGATACCCTCGTTCTGTAAGCTCTGGAAAAACCTCATTCCGACGGTTCCTGCTTGCCATGCAGAAGCGTGATGGCCTCTACCCTGCTGTTAACACCTATCTTTTTCAATATATTGCTGATGTGTTCTTTGACCGTGGGCTCAGAAATTGAAAGCTGCGCGGCGATTCTTTTATTTGGCAGGCCACGCATAATCATATTTAACACATCTATTTGCCGCGGCGTTAAGTTAAATTTACTTAACTTATCATTATTCGACTGAACGGAAATTTCGCTTCCATCAGGGAACCAGGTCAAATTATTAGTGAGTGCGAAAACGGCCTGTGAGAACATTTCAGGCGGTTCGCTTTTCAATACAAAACCGTGCCCCCCGGCGGCATGAACTTTCCGCCAGAGATCATTATTGTCATCCCCGCTGACCACCAGGAGCCGTATCTGTGGGTAAAGGTGTTTCACTTCTTTGAGTAATTTCAATGCCGTTCCGGACGAGAGCCAAAAATCGATTACCAGCAAACGTGGCGGACCATTATCCCTAATTTGACGGTAGCAATCGTCTTCATTCGTCACCACATACGCCTGCTTAAATTGGCAATGTGTAATCAGATAATTGGCGATGCCGCTAGCTACCAATGGATGGTCATCAACGACCAACGCATAATTCTGTCCCAAAGGGTCCTCCTTTAACCTTCGCATATCTGAGAGTACAGATGAATTATTTTCTACCCACCCTACTTTAGGAGGGTTTTTTCGATTAGGAAAGGGAAATATATTATTCGCTGATTTGAGTAAATGAAAACATAAATACAATCAGTGAAATTAACTGATTGGATATCAAGGATAATTTATGAAAAAACCTCTCGTCTTTTTAACCGTTACGTTGATGCTAACCGGTTGTTCCACTCTGAAAACCGATCAGGCTATTCCACTCCTGCAGGCGGAGACCGCTAAAATGCTGGGGCTGGGCTCATCGGATGAAATAACCGTGACCAATGTTAATGGTGCCCAGCCGGACGCACTGGGTGGACAAAAGCTCTCTTATCGCGCCACGACGGAAAAAGGGCGTATTTTCGATTGCTCATCAATGATGATGCCGGGGATTTTAGGATCCGCACCGACACTTAGCGCGCCAACCTGTACCCCTGTCGTCACTCATAAATAATTAACTTCAAATCAAAAGGCGTACATAAATAACGCCTTTTATATTTTCTGACGTATCTGAGTTTTCATAAAAACGATTTTCCAGACATCACGCTAATGAGTACGGAGATAGCCCGTGAATAACTCTACATCGCATGCTTTAGCGGTTAAGACGCCGCTTTCCAGACTTTACCTCGCTCTATTTTCCGCGCCGCTGTTACTGCTTTCACCTGCCGATTTCGCACGTGCAGCCGATGCAATTTTTGATGGCGACGCGCGTATTACCGAAACGCTGGGTTACACCGGAGATGTTTACGTTGGACGTAATCAACGCGGAAACCTGCTGATCGATAATGGCAAAATCACCGCCTATAACATCAATATCGGTCGACTGTTCGACGGCCAAATTTATGAAAGCGTGGTCACGGTTCGTGGGCCAAACGCTGAGCTTAACGCGGTGAACGATCGGTACGTCCTGCGCGGTGACCTTAATCTTGGCCTCGGCACCCTGCGTGTCGAAGAGGGCGCGCTGGCGAGCGCGAAGGAGATCGTTGTCGGCACCACCCGCGGCTACGACAGCCACCTTATCGCCACGGGTGCCGGTTCTCGCGTGACCAGTAATTTTCTCAGCGTAGGCACCGATCTGGGGGCACGCTCCACGCTGGCGATTGAAGACGGCGCGGCGCTCAGCACTGCCTACGATGCGCGCATTGGCAATGGTACCGGGCCGGGTGAAACCGACACGCTGAGCCCGAAAGCCACCGTCACGGGGAGCGGCTCACAGTGGAATGTTGGCCGTACATTGACGCTTTATGGCGACCTGGACGTGCTGAACGGTGGAACGGTTAACGTTGGCGGCGCGCAGGTGGCGGGCGTCTCCGGGGCGGGTAAAACCGCCGAGCTGGTTATTGCGGGCAAAGACTCGCGCTTTACCAGCGGCAGCAGCGTGAGCGTGGGCGATTATGGCAATGGCGTGCTGTCTGTGATTGACGGCGGTTCATTTTCCGCTGGCAGCAATACGCTGATCGTGGGGACTTCGGGTTCCGGTTCGAACCGGGGTGCACTCATCATCGGCAGCCGCGGCAACATGGACACCGGCACGGGTTTAACTGAGCCAACGCTTGGCACCGCGGGCGGCGCGGGTACGCTCGATGCGAATACGGCAATCAGCCTGCGCGGCGGGCTGTTCGGCAGCTATGTCTACTTCAACCATACCGACGGAAATTACGTCTTCAGCAACACGATGAGCGGTGAAGGTGATGTGATCAATACCTCCGGGCAGACAACGCTTAACGGCGATCTTTCAGCCCTGCAGGCGAACGTGACCGCGCGCGGTGGCAAAGTCATTATTGCCAGCAATATCAACACCCAGCCAGAAGACGATATTTTTGATATTCAGACCCTTAGCGCCGAGAACGGCGGAACGCTGATCCTCAACGCGACGGCGGGATCCGACGTTAGCAACGGGCTGGGCTACAGTAGCGCCGCGTCAATCAAAGCCGGCGGCACGCTGGGAGGGAACGGCACGCTGGGCCAGACCGAGATCCTGTCCGGCGGGCATATCTCGCCCGGTGACGGCAATATCGGTACGTTGACGCTGAAACGCTATCTGAACTTTATCGGCGAATCCTTCTATGATGTTGATATCGCCGGAGATGGTCGCAGCGACCAGCTGCTGGTATCGGGCAAAACCACCATCAGCAATCAGGCTCAGGTACAGGTCACCGCGCTGGATCCGCAAACCAGCTACAAAACGGGTCAAAGCTATCGCATTTTAACCTCCGACGGGGGAATTGACGGTCAGTTCGCGGGGGCGATCTCCAAATCTGCCTTCCTGGACGTGGCGCTCAAGCAGGGCACCAACGCCGTTGATCTGACCATCGCCCAAAAAGAGACCGGCGGCGAGAATCCGGGAGGTGAAAACCCGGGAGGTGAAAACCCGGGAGGCGAAAACCCGGGCGGTGAGAATCCTGGCGGTGAAAACCCGGGCAGCGGCAAGCCGGGCATTTTCCAGACCGTGGCCAAAAGCAGCAACCAGTGGAATACCGCCGGTGCGCTCTCTACGCTGACGCAAAGCGGCCCGTCGCTGGCGCTGTACAACTCGCTGCTGGTGCTGAGCGCGCCGGAAGCGCGCGAGGCGTTCAACCAGCTGTCCGGTGAAGTTTATCCGTCAATGCAGTCCAACCTGATCGCGGGCAGCACGCAGGTGTTTAACGTATTAAACCAGCGTATGCAGCGCGCGTTTGATAACGACAGCCTGCCGATACCACCGTTAGCGATGTCGCTGGTGCAGCAGCCGGAGCCGCAAAATAACGGCGTCTGGGGTCAGACCTTCAGTTCATGGAGCCGAAACAACGGCGACGGTAACGTGGGCAAGCTGGACGGCAATACCACCGGCTTCCTGCTGGGGGCAGATCGCAAGCTGGCGGATCATAACGTGCGTGTCGGTGGCTACTTCGGCTACAGCCGCGGTGATTACGACGTCGATAGCCGTCGTTCCTCAACGGATACCGACAACTACCATCTTGGCCTGTATGCAGCGGGTCAACAGGATGCGTTCTCCCTGCGCGGCGCGCTGGGTTATACCTGGCACAAAATCGAAGGCGAGCGCACTGTTGATTTCAGCGGCTTCTCGGATCGTCTGAAGTCGGATTACGACGCCAACTCGCTGCTGGCGTTCACCGAAGCGGGCTACCGTTTCGGCCAGCCTGATATGAATATTGAGCCGTTCGTCAATTTATCGTACGTCCGACTGCATACCGACAGTTTCAGGGAAGACGGCGGTGCCGCCGCGCTGAGCGTACGTAACGAAACGATGAACACCTTCTATTCCACCCTCGGGGTGCGCGGTGTGACCGAGCTACCGAAGAACGTTAACCTCTACGGTTCATTGGGCTGGCAGCACGCCTATGGCGATAAGAACACCTCTTCGCGCATGGCGTTTGCGGGCAGCGACACGTTCATTACTCAGGGTCAGGCCGTGGATGAGGACGTGATGGTGGGTGATATCGGCGTGAGCGTACAGCTGTCGCGAGCGGCGACGCTGGATGTGGGTTATCAGGGGCAATATGGTGCGGATACCCGCGTCAACTCGGTTAACGCGAATCTGCGCTGGTCGTTCTGAATTATTGCTATTAAACGAACCCGCCCTTGTGGCGGGTTCTTGCTTTTGGGCACTCAGGAACTTAGGGATCGTTCCCACCTGCGTCCAGCAGTTTGTTTTTAAAGATAAACAAACACGCCTCGTTGAAGTTCTCCACTCCCAGGCGTTCCGAGAGCGTCGTTCGTTTGCGATAGAGGCTTTTCACCGACGTGTTCAGCTCCTCGGCAATGGCTTCCATCGACATCCCTGCCCTCAGCAACCGCAGCATGATCGCTTCGTGCGTGCCAGGCCGTAAATTCAGTAGCCACCTCGTGGTCAGGCGTCTGCCCTTCATATTAAGAATCAGATTAAACAGCGAGGCCATATCCGGCGCGGTGAGCGATGTGTTCATAAATAACTTCATACTGAGCAGATTCTCCTCGCGGTGTCGCATATCAAGCATAACGCAGCAGATTGTTTTTTTCGTTCTGGCCGGATGGCGTATCAGGTAATCATATAAACGGAGCGGAGCACGGCTATCAATCAACACAGAATATTCATCTGCACCGTTATCAAATATGTTTCTGTCAATCTTGTCGAGCAGGATAATATCCGGAAAAAAAATCCGCATCCCCCTCACAAGGTAGCGATCCTGAGTCACTAACACTATTGAAGTTGCCACTAACCATCCCTTTTAGATTAAAGCAAGAACGATCCTTCAGAAAGAAGGCCGCCTTCGTTTTATAGCGCTGTTATTTTAACGATAAATGTATTCTGGCTTTGGATATCCCTCAATACAGACATTGATGAGAAAGACTTCCTGTAGACTATCATTCAATGCCTGCCATTAATTATAAATAAAAAACAATCGCAGAAAAGTCACTTCTCTAAACATTAAGAATTTTTGTCATGAAACTTCCCAAATATGTACCAGAAAGTACTTTAATTGACACAGCAAAACCGCATAAAAAATATATAACAGGCTGTCACAATAAAAATAAAACAAATAACTTTCAATGAGTTACAAATAAACCATCAATTCAATAAAAACGTTAAAAACCGCTCGATACAGAATTATCTCAAAACGATAAACCCGCTTTTCAACATATTTATCAGGCAACATATCAGGTGTACATTAGCTTTCACCCAATCCCCTGAGATAAGGATCCATAATTACCTTTAGGTAAGTATCCCACGACATCACTGCATTTAGATTTAATGTTCTCATTTATGGCCTTTAACGCTGAGTTTAAAGGCGGCCGTGTTATGCAATGGATTCACGATAAACAAATGGCAAATAGATATGGAAAGATCGCTTCGCTTCAATACGTTATTCTTTTATCGCACCCCAACATTATTGTTCCTGTTATTCCTCTTTCCTGTTCTGGCTCAGGCGACTGAATCCGTTTATGAGCAACAGATTCAACAGGCGCGTAACGGTAATTACACGCCGTTTCTCGATTATCTTCAGCGTTATCAGCAGCAGCATGCCCTGACACCTGAACACGTTGCGGACTGGTTACAGGTGGCAGCCTGGGCGGGTCATGATGACGAGGTTATTCAGGTCTGGCAGCGTTACGGCATTTATATGCCGCTGCCTGCCCGCGGCGTTGCTGCCGTCGCGCAATCCAGGCGAAATCAAAAAGCGTGGCAGCCAGCCCTGGCGCTCTGGAAAGAGGCGCGTAGCCTTGCGCCGGATAACGACGATTATCGTATCGGCTATATAAAAACCCTGGCCGATGCCCGCATGGATACGCTTGCCCTGCAGGAAGCCCGACGGCTGGTGGCGGAAAATCCCTCTCAGGCGCATCTTCAGACGCTCTCCTATGTCTGGTTACGCCAGGGGAAAAGCTGGGATCGGCTTCTGGCAGACACGCGCGCGCTGAATATCGCACCGGAGAATAAAGCGCTCCTCAGCGAGCTGATCGACGCGCTAACGGATAGCCGGGTGAATACCCCCGCGCTCCAGCTTTCACAAAAGGTGGCGCTGTCCCCCGCGGAGCGTCGACGTCTTGAGCGCAATGCCGCCGCCGAACGGGTTCGCCTTGCCGATGTGCCTGGCAGAACAGAAAAGGAACGCCTGCAGCTTGCGCAATCCGCGCTGAATCGTTACGACACCCTGCTTGCTCGCTGGCAAAACGAGCCGCAGGCGGCGGAAGACGTCGTCCTTGCGCGTATCGACAGGCTTGGCGCGCTGTACGCCCATGCTGATTACCCAAAGGTGATAAGCGAATATCAGGATCTTACGGCAGCCCAGCATCCGGTGCCGGGCTGGGCAATTGGCTGGGTCATCTCCGCGTATCTGCAGGAGAAAAACGCGGCCGCCGCCTTCGCGCTTCTGCAACGCTATCCGCAATATGCTTCCGACCCAGAGGACGAGGAGCACGCGCTTTTTTACGCCTGGCTGGATACGGGCCAGTACCAGGCCGCCCGCCAGTACGTTGAGCGCCAGACCCGCGACGTCCCCTGGACCCGTTACGATTTCGGCTCCCCTACCCCTCAGCCGAACGACAGGTGGCTTACCGGGCAGTCGCTCCGTTTTAACTATTTGCTGGCGACGAATGCCCTGCCGGAAGCCGAAACGCTGGCGCACCGTCTGGCGGCAACGGCGCCGGGCAATCAGGGGCTACAGATTGACTACGCCACCCTGCTTCAGGCGCGGGGTCTGCCACGCGCGGCCGAGCAAAAGCTGAAAACGGCGGAGGCGCTGGAGCCGTCCAATACAGAGCTAGAGCAACAGCAGGCCTACGTCGCGATGGACCTGCAGGCGTGGCGACAGATGGATTTACTGGCCGACGACGTGCTGGCTCGCGCACCCGCCGACCGCAGCGCCAGGCGTCTCGACAGGCTCCGAACGGTCCACCACATGTCCGAACTGCGCCTCAACGCGGGCAAGGGCTTGCACTCAGATAACCCCGTCAGCGGGACACACGACCTGAACTGGGACGCCACGCTCTATGGCCCACCCGTAGCGGATAGCTGGCGGCTGTTTGCAGGTGCCCGCTACGCGCAGAGTCATTTCGATGAGGGCAAAGGTGCCAGCCGTCACCTTTTGGGCGGCGTCGAATGGCGGCCACGCGACTTGCAGCTCGAGGCCGAACTCTCCAGCAACCGCTATCACGGTGAAAACAAGCCGGGCGCTCGCCTCTCAACGACGTACTTTGCGACCGATCGCTGGCAGGTCAGCGGCAGCCTTGAGCGCCTGTCGCGCACTACGCCCCTTCGGGCGTTACGCAACGGAATTAGCGCCAACCGGGGTGAAGGCGGGGTGCGCTGGTACCAAAACGAGCGGCGCGAGTACCAGTTCAGCGCCGCCCTCAGCCGCTTCTCCGATCATAACCGTCGCCAGGAATACACCCTCACGGGTAAGGAGCGTCTCTGGCAGACCCCGTCCCTGACGCTGGATCTCGAACCGGGGATCGCCGCCAGTAAAAACAGCCTGCAGGACACGCTCTATTACAACCCGGCGCGGGATCTGTCCGTGACGGCTGCCCTGGCCGTTGACCATGAGATGTATCGCCATTACGACACCCTCTGGAGCCAGCAGTTCGTGGCGGGAGGCGGCAGCTACTGGCAGAAAAATCAGTCCGCTGGCGCCATCGCCCTGCTGGGTTACGGGCAACGCGTTCAGTGGAACAACGTTATTGATACCGGCGTGATGCTGAACTGGGATAAGCGCCCTTACGACGGCAAACGCGAGAGCAACCTCTCCGTCACGTTTGACGCGACTTTACGCTTTTAAGGATGAATATGCTGAACACACGTTTTTCCGTGAGCCTGATACTCCTCGGCTGGCTCTGCCTTAGCGCGAGCGTCTGCGCGCAGGCGATCTCGTTCATTGCGCCCAAAGCGCGGCCGCAGCTGGAGGCAAGTAAACCCTGGCCGAAGAACCAGTTTCTGGTCCTGGCCTATCACGACGTAGAAGATGATGCCGCCGACCAGCGCTACCTCTCCGTTCGCACCAGCGCGTTAAACGAGCAGATAAGCTGGCTTCTGCACAACGGCTATCACGCCATCAGCGTGCAGGACATTCTCGATGCGCATGACGGGAAAAAAACGCTGCCGCCAAAGGCCGTTCTGCTCAGCTTTGACGACGGTTACAGCAGCTTCTACACCCGCGTCTGGCCGCTGCTTCAGGCGTGGAACGTCCCTGCGCTGTGGGCGCCGGTGGGCAGCTGGGTCGATACGCCAGCGAATCAAAAGGTGAATTTTGGCGGCCTGATGACGCCCCGCGATCGCTTCGCAACGTGGGACATGGTGCGCGAGCTCAGCCAGTCACCGCTGATTGAGATCGGATCGCATACCTGGGCCTCGCATTACGGCATTCCGGCCAACCCGCAGGGCAGCCGGGAACCGGCGATCGCCAACCGCTTTTATGACAAAGCAACGGGCCGCTATGAAACCGACCAGCAGTTCAACCAGCGGATCGGCGATGACGTTCGCAAAGTGACTGAAAAAATCACGCAGGTGACGGGCAAAGCGCCGCGCGCCTGGGTCTGGCCCTACGGCGCCGCTAACGGGACGTCGCTCGCTATCGCCAGACAACAGGGTTATCAGTTGGCCTTTACCCTTGAGGACGGGCTGGGGAATGTGCAGGATCTGGGCAACATCCCCCGCCTGCTGATCGCCGGAAATCCCTCGCTCAAGGCGTTTGCCAGTACGGTCAGCCAGGTTCAGGAGCGCGATCCCGTGCGCGTCATGCACGTCGATCTCGACTACGTTTACGATCCCGACCCGGCCCAGCAGACCCAAAACATCAACAGGCTGATCCAGCGGGTCTATGACATGAAAATCAGCCATGTTTTCCTGCAGGCGTTTGCCGACCCGCAGGGCGACGGCAGGATCACGGCGCTCTATTTCCCGAACCGTCGTTTGCCGGTTCGGGCCGATCTCTTTAATTTTGTCGCCTGGCAGCTACAAACCCGCGCGGGGGTAAAAGTCTTCGCGTGGATGCCGGTGCTCTCGTTCGATCTCGATCCTTCCCTGCCGCGCATGCAGCGCCGGGATCGTCAAACCGGCCAGCTGCGCGAAGCCACCGAGCCCTATATCCGGCTCTCCCCGTGGGACCCGCAGGTGCGCCAGCAGGTCACGGACATCTATGAAGATCTGGCACGCTATGCCAGCTTCAACGGGATTTTGTTCCATGACGATGCGGTGCTGACGGACGTGGACGATGCCGGACAGGACACGACTCGCCAGAAGAGCCAGCGGCTTATCGGCTTTACCCGCACTCTGAGCCAGGCAGTGAAAAACATCCGCGGCCCGCAGATAAAAACTGCCCGCAACATGTTCGCCTTACCCATTCTGCAGCCCGAAAGCGAGGCGTGGTTTGCGCAGAATCTTGATGATTTTCTGGCGGAGTATGACTGGACGGTACCGATGGCCATGCCGCTGATGGAGTCCGTCCCGGCAGACGAGAGCGATGCCTGGCTGACGCGTCTGGTTAACGTGGTCGCCGCGCGCCCCGGCGCGCTCGATAAAACGATTTTTGAGCTGCAGGCCAGGGACTGGAACCAGAAGCCGCAGCGCGCCGTTGCCGATAGCCAGCTTGCGCAGTGGATGCACGTGCTCCAGCTGAACGGCGTCAAAAATTACGGTTACTACCCCGACGACTTCCTCAACAACCAACCTGATATCTCACGCATCAGGCCTGAATTTTCTTCGTACTGGTACCCTGACAATGACTGATCGCATTATCGCATTCTCTATTTTATGTCTGGTATTCGGGTTGCCGTTGGGCGTGGCCGCCCTCTTTACCGGCGAACTGATTCTGGATTTTGTGTTCTTCTGGCCGCTGTTCATGTCGGTACTCTGGATAACCGGCGGCCTCTATTTCTGGTATCAGCTTGAACGCCACTGGTCGTGGGATAAAAACACGCCTGCCCCGACGCTCGCCGGTGAGCCGCTCATCTCCATTCTTATCCCCTGCTTCAACGAGGGACGAAATGCGCGGGAGACCATCAGCGCTGCGCTGGAGCAGCGGTATGAAAATATCGAAGTTATCGCCATCAACGACGGCTCGTCTGACAACACCGCTGAGGTGCTGCAGGCGCTGGCGCAGGAACAGCCGCGCCTGCGGGTGATTAACCTCGCGGAGAACCAGGGGAAAGCGCTGGCGCTCAAAGCCGGGGCAGCGGCGGCGAGGGGCGATCTGCTGGTCTGCATTGACGGCGACGCCCTGCTCGATCGCGATACCGCGGCGTATCTGGTGGCCCCGCTGATTCAGTACCCCCACGTCGGCGCGGTGACCGGGAACCCGCGCATTCGCACGCGCTCCACGCTGATTGGCCGCATTCAGGTGGGGGAGTTCTCCTCCATCATTGGGCTCATTAAGCGGACACAGCGGATCTATGGCCGGGTCTTTACCGTCTCCGGTGTCATCGCCGCCTTTCGCCGACAGGCGCTGGCTGACGTCGGGTACTGGAGCCCGGACATGATCACCGAAGACATCGACATCAGCTGGAAGCTCCAGCTACGCCACTGGGATATCTTTTTTGAGCCGCGAGCGCTGTGCTGGATCCTGATGCCGGAGACGCTGAAGGGCCTGTGGAAGCAGCGTCTGCGCTGGGCCCAGGGCGGCGCGGAGGTGTTTCTGGTCAACCTTCGCAGGATTGTGCGCTGGGAGCATCACCGCATGTGGCCCCTGTTTATGGAGTACGCGCTGTCAACGCTGTGGGCCTTCGCGTACGCGATGACGGTGCTGCTGTTCATCATCAGCCAGGTCGCGCCCATTCCACCCAACCTGACCGTGGAGAGCCTTTTTCCACCGGAGTTTACCGGGCTGCTACTGGGGGTGATGTGCCTGCTGCAGTTTCTGGTCAGCCTGTACATCGAGCGGCGCTATGAACGAAGAGTGGCCAGCTCGCTTTTCTGGGTGATCTGGTTCCCGATGGTGTACTGGATGATTGGCCTGTTCACCACCCTCGTCGCATTTCCAAAAGTCATGCTTAAACGTCAGCGCGCCCGCGCGCGCTGGATCAGTCCTGACCGGGGAAAAGGAAGCCTTCAATGAACGAAAATACCTTAATTTTGACCGAGCATCGTCTCTTGCCACGTCTTTTCGATGCCGCGTTAACGCTGGTGGCGTGGGGAGGCTTTCTGTTTTTCCTGTATGCCCGGCTCTGGATGCAGCTCACGGATGAGAGCGACCACCGCTGGGGCGTCATTATTGCGTCCTTTAATACGGTGTTGATCTATTTACTGTTCGCCGCGCTCAACGGCTGGCTGCTGATTTTGTGGTATCAGTACAACCGCCGCCGCGCCCACGTGAGGCGGCGTCAGCCGGGCTATTTTCACCAGGAGGAGCTGGCCCGCAGCTTTAATGTCTCACCGCAGATCATCTCCGAGATGAGCCAGTACAACCTGCTGACGGTCTATCATGACCAGATTGGCCGCATCATCGATCTGAAGATCAACGGGCTGGAAGAGGAAGAACAGTAACGAAAAGCCCCCGCAGAATGCCCTGCGGGGGCTTTTTTACTGCGGGTAAGAGCTACTTATCTTTAACCACAATCAGCGGCTCGATATCACTCTCTTTCTTCACCACCAGCGAGTCATCGCCGCGCAGGCAGGTTCCGCCGTAGTTCCCGCCCACGGTGAAGGTGCAGACCTGAATGTACTTGCCGTCGACCTTCGGCAGGCACCACAGCTGCTGGTAGATGTTTTTACGATCGACAAACTTGCCGCTGGATTTATCCAGCAGTTCGTCCTGGGCGCTAATCAGGTCGATATTGCTGCCGCAGCGTCCGGCAATCGGCTTGACGGCATAGCCGGTCTGCTTCAGCAGATCGTTAACCTCAAAATCGGTGTCGAGCAGGTAACGGTGGTTCGGGAACAGCTGCCAAAGGACCGGGAGAATCGCTTTGTTGCCGGGAATGACGGTCCACAGCGGTTCAAAGACCAGCACCTCCGGGCGCAGCAGGACGTCAATCAGGCGCACCTCGCCTTCAGGATGTCCGGTGCGGATCGGCACGGCGGCGTATTCGGTTTCGCTGACCTCGCGGATCTGCTCTATCGCCGTTTCCCACGCCCAGGTTTTCCACACGCAGTTGACGTGGCGACCTTCGTCGTCAATCAGCTGTCCGGCGGCATCCCAGCTGAGCGCCCCCAGCCCGTGCAGGATTTTGGTTTCAAACCCGGCCTGCATCAGCGAACGCTGGATAAAGAGCGCGTGATAGTCCTCTTCGACATCATTGTCCTGCATGATGTGGACAAACGGCCGCGCGTGGCTGTGCTTCCATGCGCCGGTCAGCTCTTCCAGCAGCCCTTCCGCCGGGTTATGCCCGTTGCCGCGATAGCCGTTTTTGACCCACTCTTCGAGGATCAGCCCGCCTTCCGTGTGACAGGACGCGGAGTCCGCGTTGTACTCGTAAACCTTAATGCCGCGCTCATCCATGCAGAAATCCATACGACCGGTGATCATATGGTGGCGGCGCCACTGCCAGGAGAGGCGCAGGCGCGGCCAGAGGATTTTCGGGATGTCGAAAAGCGCCAGCAGGCTGTCGTCTTTCAGCACCTTGTCCGTCGCGTGCAGGTACATCAGGTGCAGTTCGTTGGTGGCCTTGATCAGCTCCTGCTCGGCGCTTTCGGTAATGGTAAAGTACTGGCAGGGATCTTTGTTGATCACATGGCCGTTGGCGCGGATATATGCCTGCTGCAGCGCGTCATTTTCGTTAAGCCATTTTCCGTCGAACTGACGTTTGTTTTTCAGCCGCGCGCCGCTGATTTTCAGCAGTTCGCCGTCGATTTCCGGCTGGGGAATGCTGTGTTCCGTGTCGTCGGTCTGGATCATCCAGCCGAGGATCTCCGTGTCGTTGAAGGTGTCATGGATGGTATAACACCCGTTCTCCACGCTCAGACGCAGCTCGCGCGTCCACTGCTGCCCGAGCGGCAGCGGGGAGTGAATCACGTTCTGCTCCGCAATACGCACCTTATCGTCGAGAAGCTGGGTGATCACCGCCACGTGGCCGGTTTCGTGAAACTCGCCGCCCTTTTGCCAGATCAGCAGCGCCCCGGCGCGCGGCGCGCGTTTCGAACCGTTGGCAAAGGCCTGAAGGGGCAGAATGTTATCGTTCACCACCTGGCGCAAAAAGCGCAGGGAGAAGATTTCCCACGCCATGCCGACGTCGGTAAACACAAAGCCATAGTTGAGGAACAGGAAACGGCGGGCAAACTCAACGCACTGCCACTTGTGGCCCATGTATTCGTTGCCGATATAGCTGCGAAAATCTGCGTCTTCCGGGTATTTTCGCGGGTCCAGACTGCCGTAATTTGAAGAGTAAATCGCCACGCCACCGGGCGCATAGCCTAACAATGTCCCGAATGGCGCATCACTGCTTAACTTTCCTTTACGCATGTATCCAACCTAAAACAGGCAGGCGGCAATTTTTTTAAGGGTTGTCGTCGTCTGCACGTTGTAATTAACCTGACAGAGGAACGTTTATCATACACCTCCCCTGACCATTGCGCTCACATCGTTAAACGGTCGGTTCATCTCCTGCTAAACTCCCTCAACACATCACTAAAAAGGCAGGCCAACATGTCAGACAACACGTATCAGCCACCAAAAGTATGGGAATGGAATAAGAACGGCGGTGGCGCGTTCGCCAATATTAACCGCCCGATCTCCGGCGCGACGCATGAGAAGGATTTGCCCGTAGGCTCTCACCCACTGCAGCTCTACTCTTTGGGAACACCGAACGGCCAGAAAGTGACGATCATGCTCGAAGAGCTGCTGGCGCTGGGCGTGACGGGCGCGGAGTACGACGCGTGGTTGATCCGCATCGGCGAGGGCGATCAGTTCTCCAGCGGGTTTGTCGACGTGAACCCGAACTCGAAAATCCCGGCGCTGCGTGACCACTCTACAAACCCACCCACGCGCGTATTTGAATCCGGCAATATCCTGCTTTACCTGGCAGAGAAATTCGGTCACTTCCTGCCGAAAGATCCGGCGGGACGCACCGAGACGCTGAACTGGCTGTTCTGGCTCCAGGGCGCGGCGCCGTTCCTCGGCGGCGGCTTTGGTCACTTCTACAACTACGCACCGGTGAAGATTGAGTACGCGATTGACCGCTTCACCATGGAAGCCAAGCGCCTGTTCGACGTGCTGGATAAACAGCTGGCGCGCGGTCGTTACGTGGCGGGCGAGGAGTACACCATCGCGGATATCGCCATCTGGCCATGGTTCGGCTGCGTGGCGCTGGGCAGCGTTTATAACGCCGCCGAATTCCTGGATGCAGAGAAGTACACTCACGTGCAGCGCTGGGCGAAAGACGTGGCGAATCGCCATGCCGTTAAGCGCGGACGCATCGTTAACCGCACCAGCGGCGAGCTGAACGAGCAGCTCCACGAACGCCACGCGGCGAGCGACTTCGAGACGAATACGGAAGATAAGCGTCAGGCCTGACGCTCTGCCGGGCGGGCCACCGCCCGGTAACAACGATCCTTGCCCGGGGCATGATTAGCTTAAAGGTTGAGCCGGTATTACTGGCACTATTCGCCCTCTTTTCTCACGCCTGGCTGTGAGAAGCGAAGTATCAACCAACAGCTATTACAAAGGATCTGTTATGAAATTCATCAAAACAGCGCTGGTTATCAGCACCCTCATTATTTCTACCTCGGGTATGGCGATGGACAAAACTGCCGCTGGCGCCGTTGCCGGTGCCGCAATTGGCGCAGCTACGGGCAAAGACCTGAAATCCACAGTAGGCGGCGCGGTCGTTGGTGCGGGTACGGGTGCCATGTTTAAAAACGGTGAAAAAGGCAAAGATGCGCGTAAGGGCGGTGCCGTGGGCGCAGTCGTTGGGGCGGGTACAGCAGCAGTGACGGGCAATAGCGTACTGAAAGGTGCAGCCGTTGGCGCAGGCGCTGGCGCGCTGATTGGTGAAGCCACGCACTGATAATTTACGCCGGGCGCTACGGTGCTTGCCCGGCGTTCTCGCGCTTTATATCCCCTCGTTTTTCAACGGCATATTTACAAGTCCCGATAAACTAGCAAGAATCATTTTTATTTCTATCAGAATGGGCTGACGCATGAAGCTGACCCGACAGCAGAACATTCTTGAACTGCTGGGCTGCTGCGACTGGCTAACCACTGACGCACTGGCAGAAAAACTCGCCGTCAGCAGGGAGACGATCCGTCGCGATCTGAATGCTCTTCAGCAGCAGGGTAAGATCCTGCGCCAGCACGGCCGCGCGCGGCTTATCCATCCGAACAGCCGCGACAGCGGAGAGCCGTTTGGCGCGCGCTTAAAAAGCCATTACGCCGATAAAGTCGATATCGCCCGTCACGCGCTGGACTGGATCAGCGAAGGGATGACCATCGCCCTCGATGCCAGTTCGACCTGCTTTCACCTGGCGCGCCAGCTCCCGGATATCGAACTCACCGTCTTTACCAATAGCCTGCCGATCTGTCATGAGATGGCAAAACGCGAGCGGATCACGCTTATCTGCTCCGGCGGCACGCTTGATCGCAAGTATCGCTGCTACGTCAATCCGGCGCTGCTTACACAGCTTAAAGGGCTGGAGATTGACCTGTTTATCTTCTCCTGCGAAGGCGTTGATGAGCAGGGCACGCTGTGGGATCCGGTGGAGCATAACGCGGTCTTTAAATCACTGCTGTTAAGCCGCGCAGGCCAGTCGCTGCTGCTGATTGATAAAAGCAAATTCCAGCGGTCAAGTGAGGTAAGGATAGGCCAACTGTCACAGGTGACGCAGGTGATTCAGCGGGATCGTCTTTCAGGGGGATAAGGGGTCAGGCCGCGACAGGCGACCCGACCCGATAAGGTTATGCGGTGAGGCGGAATTTTTGCACCGAGCGCTGAAGCTCTTCAGTCTGGCGCTCCAGGGCTGCGGCAGCGGCAGAGACCTGCTCCACCAGCGAGGCGTTCTGTTGGGTGACGCCATCCATCTGGGTGATAGCGATGCCCACCTGAGAAATGCCCTTGCTTTGCTCTTCTGAGGCAGACGCAATTTGCTTCATGATGGTCGTCACCTCGGTCACGTCGCGCAGAATCGCTTCCATCGTCGTGCCGGTGTCGTTCACCAGCTGCGCGCCCTGCTCGACGCGGGAAACGGAGTCCGCGATCAGCCCTTCAATCTCTTTTGCGGCATTGGCGCTGCGGCTGGCCAGATTACGCACTTCACCCGCAACCACGGCGAAGCCACGCCCCTGTTCCCCTGCGCGCGCTGCCTCAACCGCTGCGTTGAGCGCCAGAATATTGGTCTGGAACGCAATGCTGTTAATCACGGTGGTAATTTCCGCGATCTTCTTCGAACTGTCAGAAATACCGCTCATGGTGGTGACCACGTCTTCTACCAGCGAACCGCCACGGCTGGCGGTCGTCGAAGCCACGTCCGCCAGCTCGCTGGCCTGACGTGCGCTTTCGGCGTTCAGTTTTACCGTCGCCGTAAGCTGCTCCATACTCGCGGCGGTCTCTTCCAGCGCGGCGGCCTGCTCTTCCGTACGGGACGAAAGATCGTTGTTCCCGCTGGAGATCTCCGTCGCGCCGCGCCAGATATTTTCGCTGCCGGAGCGGATGGTGCTGACCGCTTCACGCAGGCTGTCCTGCATGGCGCTCAGTAAGGGAACCAGCTGTCCCACGCAGTTGCGGCCAAACGGCTCTATCGGCTGGCTGAGATCGCCCTGGGCAATCTGGCGGAACTGCTGGCGAATACGAGCCAACGGTTTCACCAGCATCGCCACCAGGTAACGGTCGGTGAAAAGCAGGATCAGCAGGCCAATAATCGTGGCGACGATAATCACCGTGCGGGTCATGCTGGTCAGGCCGTCCACCACCACGCGGGTGCTGTCGAGCGACTTCGCGGCGGCGTTGTTAAAGTTCTCCGCCGCGGCACCAAAAGCGCGGCTCAGCGGTGGCGTGACGTTGTTGGCCTGCTGACGATAGCCGTCCAGCGACTGCTTAGCCTGCTGCATCTGCGGGGTTACGCCCTGATCGAGCAGCGCCTGCCAGCTGCTAATGACCTGAGCAGAAACCTGTTCGTCCATGGGACCGGGGGAGATGGCCTTCATTTCGGTCAGCTTCTTACTCATGTTATCCAGCGCCTGTTGGGCAGAGGCCAGGTCCGGCGTGCCGCCTGCGGCTTTGACGTCCATTGCGCGGCTCAAACGGGTGACGAATCGGAAATACTGATCGTTACCCTGACTGAGTATCGTCATCTGTTTGACCAGCTGCCGATCCACTTCGTTACCATCAGAAACGCGAGACAGTGACCAGGTGCTGTATAGCCCAACCCCCGCCCACATTAAACAAAAGATCCCAAGAATCGTCAGCATGACGAAGCGGATCGTGAAATTACGGAGCATATTCATAAATCTTCCTTGCCGAGAGGGTGAGCTCGCCCAGAGGCGAGTACTACTCTCGTTATCGGCAGGGAGCGCGGAAATTATAACCTTTTGTGATTATTTTTAATTAGTGTGGCTTCACAGGTCACACAGCTGCCGTTAACCATTATGCCCACGCTTAGTGATGTAATGGGTGATGTGATAAGTTCAGAATGAAAACGCTGTTTCGAAAATTCATCGATAAGAAAGGAGACATCATGTCCTGGCACCCTTACACCGGCCGCTATGAGAATATGCAGTACCGCTACTGCGGGAAAAGTGGCCTGCGTCTGCCCGCGCTGTCACTGGGACTGTGGCATAGCTTCGGTCACGTCCAGCCGCTGGATGCCCAGCGGGCGCTGTTGCATAAAGCTTTCGACCTCGGCATCACCCATTTTGATCTCGCTAATAACTACGGGCCACCGGCGGGCAGCGCCGAGGAGAATTTTGGCCGCATCCTGCGCGAAGATTTTGCCGCGTATCGCGACGAGCTGATTATCTCCACCAAAGCGGGCTACGACATGTGGCCGGGGCCGTATGGTTCCGGCGGTTCACGTAAATATCTGCTCGCCAGTCTCGACCAAAGCCTGAAGCGTATGGGCGTGGAGTATGTGGATATTTTCTATTCCCACCGCGTGGATGAAAACACGCCAATGGAAGAGACGGCCTCAGCGCTGGCGCACGCCGTACAGAGCGGCAAAGCGCTGTATGTGGGCATCTCCTCCTACTCAACCGAGCGCACGCAGAAAATGGCCGAGCTGCTGCGCGAGTGGAAAATCCCGCTGCTGATCCACCAGCCGTCTTACAACTTGCTTAACCGCTGGGTCGACAAGACCGGTTTGCTGGATGCGCTTGAAGAAAACGGGACGGGCTGTATCGCCTTCACCCCACTGGCGCAGGGTCTGCTGACCGGGAAATACCTGAACGGAATTCCTGAAGGTTCACGCATGCAGCGCGAAGGCAAAAAGGTGCGCGGCCTGACGGAAAAAATGCTGACCGAAGCCAACCTGAACAGCCTGCGCCTGCTGAATGAAATGGCGCATGCGCGTGGGCAAACCATGGCGCAGATGGCGTTGAGCTGGCTGCTCAAAGATGAACGCGTGACGTCGGTGCTGATAGGTGCGAGCCGTCCGGAACAGCTGGAGGAGAACGTTCAGGCGCTGGAAAACCTGCGCTTTACGGAGGACGAACTCAAGCGGATTGACCAGCATGTGGCGGATGGGGAGTTGAATCTGTGGCAGGCGTCGTCGGATAAATAGTGCGGTCTGATGCCCTCTCCCACAGGGAGAGGGTTAGGGTGAGGGGGAAATTATTTCTTACTGATCTTATCCAGATACCCCATCACAAACGCAGACAGCACAAACGTCAGGTGGATAATCACATACCACATCAGTTTGTTATCCGGGACGTTCTTCGCGTCCATAAACACGCGTAACAGATGAATAGAGGAGATCGCCACAATCGACGCGGCCACTTTATTCTTCAGCGACGAGGCATCCATTTTGCCCAGCCAGTTGAGCTTCTCTTTGTGCTCGGCAATATCAAGCTGGGAAACGAAGTTCTCATAGCCAGAGAACATCACCATCACCAGCAGTCCGCCCACCAGCGTCATATCTACCAGCGACAGCAGCACCAGAATCAGGTCCGCTTCGGCGATGGAGAAGATGTCTGGCAAGACGTGAAAAATTTCCTGGAAGAACTTTATGCTCAGCGCGACCAGTGCCAGGGAAAGGCCAAAATAGACGGGTGCCAGTAGCCAGCGAGAGGCGTACATTGCGTTTTCAAAAAAGCGTTCCATAGAGTCCTGTCTGCAATCGAAACCAGCGGGCAGTATATCTCAACGACGCTTACTGTTTGCAACAACTAACCAACACCACGCCTACACCTCTTCCGGGTTAACCTCCGGCCGCGCGTACTCCGGCCAGACCAATACCACCAGCTCCGGGTAGGCTTCGAGACTGAACTCGCGAAAACACTGACGCAGGTTTAATACGTCTAAGTCGGAATACGAGACTTTCTCGCCATTAAGACAGCGCTTTTTGATATTGTCATAATATTTATAGACAGCGGAATTCAGGTCGCTGCAGCGACGCTGCGCTTCAAACAACCCCGGCGTGTCATTAATTTCTGACATTTTCATCCGCTTAATTGTCGCGTGCAAAAAGTCGATATATTCATGGTTCACCCGCCAGTACCAAACCGGTGTCACCGAGTTCATCAATACAGAGAAATGATCTTCTCCTTCCTCTTTTGTCATCAACTCAGGTTGCGGCGGTTCACTGGCGTCTTTCGTCACTTTCGTTTTATTGAACTCTTGCATCAATAAAAGCACACCAGCGGTCAGTAATAGTAATGTGATGACCGTAAAGAAAATGCTGTTCATGGGTAGGCTCCATTTTTTTTGATTTTAAAATTGCCTCATGTTATTGTCAACGAATCTCACGCCTTTACCAACCCCACCCTGTTGAAATTAAAGGAAATTAAAAAATGCTGCCCGACAGTCTCGTCCCGGCTAAGTACCACATTGCGCCTGTGGAACAGCAACCGACGAAAGAAGAAAAAGAGGCTAATTTTACTCAGGGAAAAAGAAAGCTCTCCGATTTCGAGTCTGACATATTAATTGGTGTTTCCCGAACGGGCAAATCCCGTAATATGGTATTGGAGGAGCACGACCGCCATATTAAAGACCGTTTATTTCGCGCTGTGAAAATTGAAGCCTTAGCGCACCTGCTGAATGACCTGCAAGCCGAAGGTGAAATAGATGCCCAGCAGCTCAGTCAAATAATGGCTGAAAAGACCAAAGAAATAAACGAAATGGGTAATGAAATTTGGCTTAATTTAATTACTCGAGAAAAAAATGCCCCAATTTTTTATGACTTCGGGGAAGATTAACGTGAAACCAGTTAATGATAATAATGTCTATTTGACTTTAGATGATAAAAAAAGCGATGAATTTATCTTAAAGCAAAATCTCGAAGCATTAAAAAAGAGTAAAAATGAAGAGATGACGCGTATTACCCAGGATCTGGTATCGATCCCGGCCGCGCTCGTGCGCCTGAAATGGCAGAACCGCCGCGAAATATACCCGTTACAGGTGAAAGAAGAGATCTACGGTGCCGTGATGAATGCCATCATCGAGCAGCGCCCGGAGCTGAAAGAGAAGCTTCTGGGACGTCTGGAGGCCAATTATCAGTATCTGCTGGCGAGAGAGACCGCGACGCTGCGCCTGACCCGTAAGCTGTCTGAGGGGGATTATCACACCTCAAACGTCACCCACGTCGCGCTTGACGAAGACGTGCACGCCGACCCCTTGCAGAAGTAAACGACAGGCTTGGCGTTTTGCAAAAAAAAGCTGACTTTCGTCAGCTCTTCGTTTTATTTCGCGGTCGCTTTTTCTTCGCCGACCAGACCAATCTTCAGGTACCCCGCCTGATGCAGCGTGTCCATCACCTTCATCATGGTTTCATAATCGACGGTCTTATCTGCACGGAAGAAGACGGTGGTATCTTTCTTGCCGCCGGTAAGCTGATCCAGCGCCGGAATGACTGACGCATCCGTTACCGGGTCGTTACCCAGGAACATGGATTTATCCGCTTTCACCGACAGATAGATAGGCTTTTCCGGGCGCGGCTGCGGCTGGCTGGACGAGGCCGGGAGATTCACCTTCACGTCGACCGTCGCCAGGGGTGCAGCCACCATAAAGATAATCAGCAGAACCAGCATGACGTCGATAAACGGCGTCACGTTGATCTCATGCATTTCACCGTTATCGTCCAGATTTTCGTTTAGACGCATTGCCATACGATCAACCTACGCGCAGTTTAGAGGCCGCATGCACCGGTTTAACGGAGCTGGCGTTGAGGTCCAGGTCACGGCTTTGCAGCAGCAGAACCTGTGCAGCAACGTCACCGAGCGTGGCTTTGTAGCTGCCAATCATACGCGCGAAGATGTTATAGATTACGACCGCAGGGATCGCGGCAACCAGACCAATGGCCGTTGCCAGCAGCGCTTCTGCGATGCCTGGTGCAACCACCGCCAGGTTAGTCGTTTGAGTCTGCGCGATGCCGATGAAGCTGTTCATGATGCCCCAGACGGTACCGAACAGGCCGACGAAAGGAGAAATCGCCCCGATGGTCGCCAGATAACCATTACCGCGGCCCATATGACGACCGACGGCGGCTACGCGGCGTTCCAGACGGAAGCCGGTACGTTCTTTAATGCCTTCGTTATCTTCACTGCCTGCGGAGAGTTCCAGCTCGTTCTGTGCTTCATTAACTAACATGCTGGTCAGGCTTTTCGCATGGAAGGATGAGGTCATATCAGAAGCCTGATCCAGAGAGCGGGCTTCGGCCAGCTGCTGCTGTTCGCGCTTAAGGCGGCGCTTCTGAGAAAGCAGCTCGGCGCTCTTGCTGAAGAAAATAGCCCAGGTGACAACGGACGCCAGAATCAGGCCGATCATCACAATCTTAACCACGATGTCAGCATGTTGATACATGCCCCAAACGGAGAGATCCGTCTGCATCAAATTATTACCCACTCTGTATCTCCAGGACGCAAATCACAAAATCTGAGCGTAATAATATCAAAACGTCGTCGAATTGATAGTAGTTCTCATTAGTATTTACATAGTGCCGTAATTTTCGCTCACATTCCTTGCGCTTACGCAGTAAAAATTTCTTATGCGTATTTTTCATAATATTTTCTGCTTATTCGATAAGCATCCGGGTGCACATTTTTACAATCGTGGTAGTCTGGACGTCCAGACGTATAAAAAACAGGGTTAGCGAACATGACAAAGAAGCATCTTGATACCACGCTGGTGCAGGCAGGACGCAGCAAGAAATACACCCAGGGATCGGTAAACAGCGTGATTCAACGCGCTTCCTCGCTGGTGTTTGATACGGTTGAGGAGAAAAAAATCGCCACGCGCAACCGCGCGAAAGGCGGCCTGTTTTATGGTCGTCGCGGCACGCTAACCCATTTTTCTCTACAGGAAGCCATGTGCGAGCTGGAAGGCGGCGTGGGCTGTGCACTGTTCCCCTGCGGCGCGGCGGCGGTTGCCAACACCATTCTGGCGTTTGTGGAACAGGGCGATCATATCCTGATGACCAACACCGCCTACGAGCCAAGCCAGGATTTCTGCACCAAAATCCTCAGTAAGCTCGGCGTGACCACCGGCTGGTTTGACCCGCTGATCGGGGAAGGCATTGCCGAACTTATTCAGCCAAACACGCGCATTGTGTTCCTGGAATCTCCCGGCTCAATCACCATGGAAGTGCACGACGTGCCTGCCATCGTGAAGGCCGTGCGCAGCAAAGCGCCGGATACGATTATCATGATCGACAACACCTGGGCGGCAGGCGTGCTGTTTAAGGCGCTGGAATTCGATATTGATATTTCGATTCAGGCGGCGACAAAATACCTGATTGGGCACTCGGACGGCATGATTGGCACGGCGGTCTCCAACGCGCGCTGCTGGGATCAGCTGCGTGAAAACGCCTATCTGATGGGGCAAATGGTGGACGCAGACACGGCCTACATGACCAGCCGGGGCATCCGCACGCTGGGGGTTCGTCTGCGTCAGCACCATGAAAGCAGCCTGAGAGTTGCCGAGTGGCTGGCGCAGCATCCGCAGGTGGAGCGCGTGAATCACCCTGCGCTGCCGGGCAGTAAAGGTCACGAATTCTGGCAACGTGACTTTACGGGCAGCAGCGGCCTGTTCTCCTTCGTGCTGAAAAAGCGGCTGAACAACGACGAGCTGGCAAGCTATCTGGATAATTTTACCCTCTTCAGCATGGCCTATTCCTGGGGCGGCTTTGAATCCCTGATCCTGCCTAACCAGCCGGAACAGATTGCGGCCCTGCGCCCCGGCGGCGAAGTGGACTTCAGCGGCACGCTGATTCGATTGCATATTGGTTTAGAAAATGTGGACGATTTAATTGCGGATTTGTCAGCAGGGTTTGAACGTATCGTGTAGAGTGCAGGCTGAAAATGTACTCCTGGACGTTTTTGTGAACACTGCAAGCAGAAAAGTCTGCATGAGTTGCGTCCGCGATCAACCCCAGCGGGCCAATTCGGGAGTACAATAGCGTTATATCTGCTGTTCCACAGGAAAGTCCATGGCTGTTATTCAAGATATTATTGCGGCGCTCTGGCAACACGATTTTGCCGCGCTGGCGGATCCGCACGTCGTGGGGATTGTTTACTTCGTGATGTTCGCGACGCTGTTTCTGGAAAATGGATTACTGCCCGCCTCGTTTCTCCCCGGTGACAGCCTGCTTCTGCTCGCAGGCGCGTTAATCGGCAAGGGAGTGATGGACTTCACGCCGACGATGGTGATCCTCACGTCAGCCGCCAGCCTGGGCTGCTGGCTGAGCTATTTACAGGGCCGCTGGCTTGGGAATACGCGCGTCGTAAAAGGCTGGCTGGCGCAGTTGCCGCATAAATATCATCAGCGCGCGACCTGCATGTTTGACCGGCATGGCCTGCTGGCGCTGCTCGCCGGGCGTTTCCTGGCATTTGTTCGCACGCTTCTGCCCACCATGGCGGGCATTTCCGGCCTGTCGAACCGCCGTTTCCAGTTCTTCAACTGGCTGAGCGCCCTGCTGTGGGTTGGTGTAGTCACCACACTCGGCTACGCGCTGAATATGATCCCGTTTGTGAAACAGCATGAAGACCAGGTGATGACCTTCCTGATGGTGCTGCCGATGTTCCTGCTGGTGGCAGGACTGGTAGGGACGATTGCGGTGGTGATTAAGAAGAAGTACTGCAGCGCATAATTTAACAAAGCCGGGTGGCGCTAACGCTTACCCGGCCTACGTTTCCCCTCAGGCGCCCTGCATGGTTCTTATACGTGACGCATCCTCTCCCGGCGTGACGCCGAAATAGCGCTTAAACTCCCGACTGAACTGCGACGCGCTTTCATAGCCGACGCGCATTGCCGCCGCGCTGGCCTTCATGCCGTCGTGGATCATCAGCATCCGCGCCTTGTGCAGCCGGTAGGTTTTGAGGTACTGCAGCGGCGAGGTGCTGGTCACCGATTTGAAGTTATGGTGAAACGCCGAGACGCTCATGTTCGCTTCCGCCGCCAGCTGGTCGACACTGAGGTTTTCCGTGTACTGGCTTTCGATACGCTTGAGCACGCGGCTGATCAGGCTGAAGTGGGTCTGTCGGCTCACCAGCGCCAGTAACGCACCGCCTCCCGGCCCCAGCAGCACATGGTAAATAATTTCACGGATAATCTGCTTGCCGAGAATACGCGCGTCCAGCGGCCTTTCCATCACGTCCAGCAGACGTTCGATGGCGCAGAGGATCTCCTCCGACAGCGTCGCTGAGTTAATCCCGCTTGCCGCCATTGAAGGCTGGAAAAACTCGTCTTCACCAATCTCCATCAGCAGCTCCTGCAACTGAAGAATATCGACGTTGACGCGAATACCGGCCAGTGGAACCGCCTCTGTCGCGAAGGTTTCACATTCGAAGGGTAAAGGTACTGTCAGAAGCAGGTATTCATTGGTGTCGTAGCGGAACACGCGCTCGTTGATATAGCCAATTTTATGGCCCGAGAAGAGAAAAACGATGCCCGGCTGGTACATCACCGGCGTGCGCGTCCCGGGCTGTGTGCCGTAGAGCAGGCGAATGTCCGGCAGCAGATCGCTGGCATGATTATCATTATCTATCAATCTCTTAATCTGTGCAGTGAGCTGATGGCAGATCGCTTCACGGTTCATATTACGTTACTCCGGGTACGGTTTCCGACGCTGACAGTGTGCGTCGTTTTTCGCGCTTTCTCCAGCGCTCTGTAGAAATGGGCAAGACATCGGCAGGAATGTGCATTGAGAGGATAGCCCCGGGCGGCCACAATGTGCAGCATCAGGTAGCCCTCTGCGCCACCACGGTTTTTCACCCACTAAAGGGAACGAGCAATGAACAACTTTAATCTTCACACCCCAACCCGCATTCTGTTTGGTAAAGACGCCATCGCCGACCTGCGCGCGCAAATCCCCGCTGACGCCCGCGTGCTGATCACCTACGGTGGCGGCAGCGTGAAAAAAACCGGCGTGCTGGATCAGGTTTACAGCGCCCTGGACGGTCTGGACGTGCGTGAGTTCGGCGGCATTGAGCCAAACCCGTCCTACGAAACGCTGATGAACGCGGTGAAAATCGCCCGCGAAGACAACATCACCTTCCTGCTGGCCGTCGGCGGCGGCTCCGTGCTGGACGGCACCAAGTTCATCGCGGCGGCAGCGCACTACGCTGACGGCATCGATCCGTGGCACATTCTGGAAACCCGCGGCAGCGACATTAAAAGCGCCATCCCGATGGGCTCCGTGCTGACCCTGCCAGCGACCGGTTCTGAATCCAACAAGGGCGCGGTGATCTCCCGTAAAACCACCGGTGACAAACAGGCCTTCATGAACGAACACGTTCAGCCTGTGTTTGCCATTCTGGACCCGGTGTATACCTACACCCTGCCTGCGCGTCAGGTGGCGAACGGCGTGGTCGATGCCTTTGTGCATACCGTTGAGCAGTACGTCACGTATCCGGTCGATGCCAAAATCCAGGATCGCTTCGCGGAAGGCATTCTGCTGACGCTCGTCGAAGACGGCCCGAAAGCGCTGAAAGAACCGGAAAACTACGACGTGCGTGCCAACGTGATGTGGGCGGCAACCCAGGCGCTGAACGGCCTGATCGGCGCTGGCGTGCCGCAGGACTGGGCGACCCACATGCTGGGCCACGAGCTGACGGCGATGCACGGTCTGGATCACGCCCAGACGCTGGCGGTCGTTCTGCCTGCCCTGTGGAATGAAAAACGCGACACCAAGCGTGCCAAGCTGCTGCAGTACGCCGAGCGCGTGTGGAACATCACCGAGGGTTCTGACGATGCGCGTATTGATGCCGCCATCGAAGCGACCCGCAGCTTCTTTGAAGGCCTGGGCGTCCCAACGCGTCTGTCTGGCTACGGTCTGGACGGCAGTTCCATCCCTGCCCTGCTGGCAAAACTTGAAGAGCACGGTATGACCCAGCTGGGCGAACACGGCGACATTACGCTGGACGTCAGCCGTCGCATTTACGAAGCGGCGCGCTAAGCGTTTTTGCCCTCCCGACTTTCGTTTTTTGACATTTCGTCCAGACTTAATGCACACCCCATCGTCGGAGTCCCCCTCCGACGATGCGCACCTGAAGGAGGAAAAATGGCAAACCAAACCGTAATCAAGCTGCAGGACGGCAACGTGATGCCCCAGTTGGGGCTAGGTGTATGGAAAGCCGGTAACGACGAGGTCGTCTCCGCCATTCATAAAGCCCTGGAAGTCGGCTATCGGTCGATTGATACCGCCGCCGCGTACAAAAACGAGGACGGCGTGGGGACCGCATTGGCCAGCGCTGGCGTCCCCCGCGATGAGTTATTTATCACGACTAAACTGTGGAACGACGATCAAAAGCGCCCTCGCGAAGCCCTGCAGGAGAGCCTGGAAAAGCTCCAGCTCGATTTCGTCGATCTCTGGCTGATGCACTGGCCGGTTCCGGCTATCGATCACTATGTTGATGCCTGGAAAGGGATGATTGACCTGCAAAAAGAGGGGCTGGTGAAAAGCATCGGCGTCTGTAACTTCCAGGTGCATCACCTGCAGCGTCTGATTGATGAAACCGGCGTTGCGCCTGTCATCAACCAGATTGAGCTGCACCCGCTGCTGCAACAGCGCCAGCTTCATGCCTGGAATGCCACGCATAAGATCCAGACCGAATCCTGGAGCCCGCTGGCGCAGGGCGGCGAAGGGGTATTCGATCAGAAAATTATCCGTGAGCTGGCGGATAAATACGGCAAAAGCCCGGCGCAAATCGTCATTCGCTGGCATCTGGATAATGGACTGGTGGTGATCCCGAAATCGGTCACGCCGTCGCGCATCGCCGAGAACTTCGACGTCTGGGATTTCCGGCTGGATAAAGATGAGCTGGGTGAGATTGCGAAGCTGGATAAAGGTAAACGTTTAGGCCCGGATCCGGATCAGTTTGGCGGTTAATCGCAGAAAAAAGCCGGGTGGCGGCTTCGCCTTACCCGGCCTACGTGTCGACATAAAAACCCCGGCTTGCCGGGGTTTTTTATTTACGCTTTGCGCTTCACGGGCTTCTTCACACTCGAATTACCGTTCGAACCCTGATGCACAATCGGCGTGTGCTTGGTCAGCGCCGGGCGCGTATTGCGGTTCTGGCGACGCGCTTCGCGCATCTCATCCAGCGTCGGGGCCGGTACCAGGCAGTCACGTCGCGAGCCGATCAGGTGTTTTTTACCCATCTCTTCCAGCGCCTGACGGATCAGCGGCCAGTTTTTCGGATCGTGGTAACGCAGCAGCGCTTTATGCAGACGACGCTGTTTATCCCCTTTCGGCACCACCACTTCTTCACTCTTGTAGCCAATCTTACTCAGCGGGTTCTTGCCGGTGTAATACATGGTCGTCGAGTTGGCGAGCGGTGACGGATAGAAGTTCTGCACCTGGTCCAGACGGAAGCGACGCTGCTTCAGCCACAGCGCCAGGTTGACCATGTCCTCATCGCGCGTGCCCGGGTGGGCGGAGATGAAGTACGGGATCAGATACTGCTCTTTACCCGCCTGCTTCGAATAGGTGTCGAACAGCTCTTTAAAGCGATCGTAGCTGCCCATGCCCGGCTTCATCATTTTCGACAGCGGGCCTTCTTCGGTATGCTCCGGGGCAATCTTCAGATAGCCGCCGACGTGGTGCGTCGCCAGCTCTTTGATGTAGCGAGGATCTTCCACGGCGATGTCGTAACGTACCCCGGAGGCGATCAGGATCTTCTTGATGCCTTTCAGGTCGCGCGCGCGGCGGTAGAGGTTGATCGTCGGCTCGTGGTTGGTGTCCATGTGCTCGCAAATGCTCGGATAGACGCAGGAGAGGCGACGACAGGTTTGCTCCGCGCGCGGCGACTTGCAGCGCAGCATGTACATGTTTGCGGTTGGGCCACCAAGATCGGAGATCACGCCGGTAAAGCCCGGCACCGAGTCGCGAATGGCTTCGATCTCATTGATGATCGAATCTTCAGAGCGGCTCTGGATAATACGGCCTTCGTGTTCGGTAATGGAGCAGAAGGAACAGCCGCCGAAGCAGCCACGCATGATGTTGATCGAGAAGCGGATCATCTCATACGCCGGGATACGGGCGTTGCCGTACGCCGGGTGCGGCACACGCTTGTACGGCAGCGCAAAGACGCTGTCCATCTCTTCGGTGGAGAGCGGGATCGCCGGCGGGTTGATCCAGATAAAGCGCTCGCCGTGCTTCTGCATCAACGCGCGGGCGCAGCCCGGGTTGGTTTCATGGTGCAGAATACGGGACGCGTGCGCGTAGAGCACCTTGTCGGCTTTCACCTTCTCATAGGACGGCAGCAGCACATAGGTCTTTTCCCACGGTTTCGGGCGCGGCGGCTGCACAACGATAGCCTTCGCTTCCGCTTTTTTCGGCTCAACCGGCTTGTTATCGGCACACGGCAGATCTTCGCCGTACGGGTGCGGGATCGGGTCGATTTTGCCCGGCATATCAATGATGCGGGAATCCACCCCGCTCCAGCCCGGCAGCGCCTCTTTCACCATGAGCGCGGTATTGCGCACGTCGCGGATGCTGCTCACCGGTTCACCCTGCGACAGACGGTGCGCCACTTCCACCAGCGGACGCTCGCCGTTACCGTAAATCAGCATGTCGGCTTTGGAATCCACCAGCACCGAGCGGCGAACGGTATCCGACCAGTAGTCGTAGTGCGCGGTGCGGCGCAGGCTCGCCTCGATGCCGCCAAGGATCACCGGGACGTCTTTCCAGGCTTCTTTACAGCGCTGGGTATAGACCAGGGTGGCGCGGTCCGGGCGTTTTCCCGCCACGTTATCCGGCGTGTAGGCGTCGTCATGGCGCAGCTTACGGTCGGCGGTGTAGCGGTTGATCATCGAGTCCATGTTGCCTGCGGTCACGCCGAAGAACAGGTTCGGTTTACCCAGACGCATAAAGTCGTCTTTGCTGTTCCAGTCAGGCTGGGAGATGATCCCCACGCGGAAGCCCTGCGCTTCGAGCATACGACCACAAATCGCCATACCAAAGCTCGGGTGGTCAACGTAGGCATCGCCCGTGACCAGAATGATGTCGCAGCTATCCCAGCCCAGTTGGTCCATCTCTTCCCGGGACATCGGCAGGAACGGCGCCGGTCCAAAGCAGGCCGCCCAGTACTGGGGCCAGGAGAAGAGGTCACGATCCGGCTGGATCAGGGAAATTGCGCTCATAATGCTTCCGAAGAAAAAATAGACAAAAGGAGCGGGATTATACGCTGTTCATCCGCCAGATTTGAAGAAAAGGATGCATGAAGCAGGCAGATATTCGTAGAAGTCGTTAAAATACGGCGCCCTGATAATTTTGAATCATAATATTCACTCTATTTTCCGGTGAGTTGCCCCGGAACGTGTTATTGCGCGGAGCTCTGTTGTGAAGCCCAACGATTCGTTACATGTATCCCAGCTGCGGGTTGTCCTTCACCTCTGCGGTTTTCTGGTTCTGCTGTACAGCCTTTCCATGCTGCCGCCGATGGTTATCGCCCTGCTGAATAAAGAGCGGACCTACTTTGCCTTTCTGACCACCTTTTTAACCTTTTTTAGCCTTGGCGGATTGGCATGGCGGGCTACCCGTCACGCGGGCATACAGCTGCGTACCCGCGACGGTTTTGTGATTATCGTGTTGTTCTGGCTGCTGTTTTCAGTCATTAGCGCCATGCCGCTCTGGATGGATGACGGGCTGCAGCTCTCCTTTGCCGACGCGCTCTTTGAAGGGGTATCCGGGATCACCACCACAGGGGCAACGGTGATCGGGGACGTCAGCGCCCTGCCCAAATCGTACCTTTATTACCGTGCTCAGCTGAATTTTATCGGCGGGTTAGGCGTCATCGTGCTGGCCGTCGCGGTCCTGCCGCTGCTGGGCATCGGCGGCATGAAGCTCTATCAGTCCGAAATGCCGGGGCCATTCAAGGAGGAGCGTCTGACTCCCCGCCTTGCCGATACCGCGCGCACCCTGTGGGTGACCTACTTCGCGCTGGGCGTGGCCTGCACCCTGGCCTACTGGCTGGCGGGGATGTCCTTTTTTGACGCCCTCTGTCACGGGCTTTCAACCGTGTCGTTGGGCGGATTCTCCACCCGCAGCGAGAGCATTGGGTTTTATGACAGTCATGCCATTGAGCTTGTCGCCGGAGCGTTTTCACTGCTCTCCGCGTTCAACTTCACCCTCTGGTACGTCGCCATTGTCAGACGCACCCTGAAACCGATTCGCCGCAGCCCTGAGGTTAAATTCTTTCTGAGCGCCGCCGCGGTAATTATCGTCATCACCGCCTGGCAGGTCTGGCACGCCGGGATGTACAACGCCACCGATAGCCTGGTGCACGCCTTCTTCCTTGCCAGTTCGATGATGACCGATAACGGCCTTTCGACAGCCGATTATGCCCAATGGCCCGCACACACCATTTTCCTGCTGTTGAGCGCCAGCTTTTTTGGCGGCTGCGTAGGCTCGACCTGCGGCGGGATCAAAGCCCTGCGTTTTCTCATTATGTTCAAACAGTCTATCCAGGAGATGAACCAGCTGGCGCATCCACGGGCGTTGCTGAGCGTCAAGGTGGGCAAAAGCGTGGTGAATGACCGCGTCGTGCGCTCGGTATGGAGCTTCTTTTTTCTCTACGTGATGATCACAGGCTTTTTTGTCTGGTCGCTCAATCTGATGGGCTACGACCTGTTTACGTCATTCGCAACGGTTGCCGCCTGCATCAACAACATGGGGCTGGGGTTTGGCGAGACGGCGTCAACGTTTGGCACGTTAACAGAAGGGGCAAAACTGCTGATGTGCGCGGCGATGATCTTAGGGCGTCTGGAAATTTACCCGGTGCTGATCCTGTTCTCGCGCTTTTTCTGGCGGGCATAAACCATTCCCGGCGAACCGGGAATGTTGGGGTTAAGGTGCCGGATTAATCAGCATCTGCCCCACAGATCCCCTGTTCATCATCTCCAGCGTCTGGCTATGGAACAGGAACGGGAAGTGCGGCCACGAAGGCTGACCATAGTAGACAAGCAGTTCGACCTGGCCGTCCACCCAGACGGTGTCTTTCCAGCCGCGATCTTCCGGGAACGGCATTGCGCCGTTGACGTTGCGGATCAGGAATGACACCCCTTCAATATGGAACGACTGCGGCATATCCGAACGGACCGTCCAGCGCTCCCAGGTGCCCTGCTGCGCGGTAATGTCGATACGGTTCACATCCCACAGCGCGCCGTTGATGCCCGGATCGTCGCCCAGGCTGATATCACGGCTGCGCACCGGCGAGCCGCTCATGATCTCCTGCGGCAGCAGGCGCATTGGCAGGCTATCGGTCACCAGCGGCAGCAGACCGGTTGGGCGCAGGGTTAATACCAGCGTAGAGACCAGAATGCTCGACGGCTCAAAGAACCCGCGAATGCGGTCAACAATGCTCGCCGCTTCACCACAGGTGACGGAGACTTCATCCCCGTTGGTCATATCCACCAGGATTTCACGACGTTCACCCGGCGAGAGCGCCAGCTGTTTAACGGAAACCGGCGCGGGTAAAAAACCCTGATCGCCTGAAATCACGTGCAGCGCGCGGCCGTCGCTCATCTGCAGCTGATAGCGGCGCGAGTTGGAGGCGTTCAGCAGACGCAGGCGCACCCAGCCGCGCGAGACTTCGACATACGGGCTTTGTGCGCCGTTGACCAGCAGCGTATCGCCGACGAAGCCGCCGCTGCCCGGCTCGCTGTATTCCGGCGTACCGAAGTTATCGAGGCGTTTATCCTGAATAATGACCGGGAAATCATCCACGCCGTAGTGATTCGGGATCGGCAGCGATTTACTCACCTCATCCTCAATCAGCCACATCCCGGCGAGGCCGTTGTAGACCTGCTGGGCGGTGCGGTTCGGCGTATTGGCGTGGTACCACAGCGTGGTCGCGCTCTGGCGGATAGGGAGGACGGGCGCCCAGTCGGCGTTTGGCGACATCATGCGTGCCGCGCCGCCGATCAGCGGCCCCGGCACCTGCAGCCCGCTGACGGTCATCGCGACATTTTCAGTCGTCCGGTTACTGTAAATCAGCTTAACGTCATCGCCGTTCCACACGCGAATGGTTGGGCCAAGGTAGCGCCCATTGATTCCCCATATCTGCGCGCGCGTTCCCTGAGTAAAGGACCAGTGGCTACGCTGTAGCGTGAGGAAAAGCGGCTGCCCGCGACGGGATTCAATCAACGGCGGAATAGGCAGCGGCTGTTGCTGCCCGGCGGCGCTGGCTGTCCGCGGTATCGCACCTGCACAAAGGGCGATCCCCGAAGCCTGAATAAACTGACGCCGACTGAATGACATATAAGCTCCATCTGAAACGACTAACAACGCGGGAATTCGTTTTCCCTTATAACGCCGGGTTAGATCTTACCGGCGGCTTCTCTCTCTGCGACTTCTTTGTCGAGCAACGCAATATGCTGAGCCATCAGCTCACGGCAATGGGCTGCCAGTTCGCGCACCTGATCTTTGCCATATTTACTGGTATCCACCGGCGGCAGCATTTCGACAATGACCAACCCGTTATTCAGGCGGTTAAGATTAATCTTATTAGAAGTATTAGAAACACACACGGGAATAATTGGAACACCTGCCGCAATTGCAGCATGAAACGCACCGGTCTTAAACGGCAGCAGGCCACGGCCGCGGCTGCGCGTCCCTTCCGGGAACATCCAGATTGAGATTTTGCGTTTCTTAAAGTGATTCACCACTTCCGCAATAGTGCCATGTGCTTTGGCTCGATTATTACGGTCAATCAACAAGTTACCCGTCAGCCAATAGAGCTGACCGAAAAACGGGATCCACAGCAGACTCTTTTTCCCCACCGTCACGGTTGGCGGCAGTACGATGTTTGCGGCGGTCACCATATCGTAGTTGTTCTGATGGTTAGCGATATAGATGGCATTGCCGAACTGCTCCGCGCCTTCCGGCAGGCGTTTTTCCACCTTCAGACCAAACAGCGGCGCAAGGCGGCCAAACATATGGCCAAAGGTGGCGACATGCTTAGGATTACGCGGACTGAACAGGCAATAGATGCAGCCGAAAACACAAACCAGAATGCAGTAGATAACGGTAAGAATGAGACGAACAATGTATAGCATAGCGACCTCTGAAGCCCTGACAGCTGACAATTATACTTCACCTGTGGCCAGGTAAGGACTTTATTACGAGCGCGTATTGTTAATCGCAACGCACGAATTAACAACGATTTTACGGGAAATTTTCGTGAAATGCCCCCTCCGGAATGGAGGGGGGAGGCGTTACGTTACTCTTCGCTGTCGCCCGCGGTGCTGCGCGCAGGAGAGTCAATCTCCACGCGGTCGATACGCTGCAGGCCACGCATCAGCGAGCCGCGACGACCGCGCTCGCCAACAACCTTCTGCAGCTCTTCCGGACGCAGTTTGATTTTACGCTTGCCGACGTGAATCGTCAGCGTGCTCTGCGGCGGCAGAATGAAGAGGTGCGCCAGGCCATCCTCGCCTTTCGCCGCTTCCGCTGACGGGATGTTGATGATCTTGTTGCCTTTACCTTTCGACAGCTCCGGCAGGTCGCTGACCGGGAACATCAGCATACGTCCGGCAGAGGTGATCGCCAGCAGCATGTCGCTCTCGTTCTCAATCACCAGCGGCGTCATCACGTGGGCGTTGTCCGGCAGGCTAATCAGCGCTTTACCGGCGCGATTACGCGACACGAGATCGTTAAAGGTACAGATAAAGCCGTAGCCCGCATCGGAGGCCATCAGCAGTTTTTGGTCATCCGCTTCCATCAGCATATGGTCAACCGTCGCGCCCGGCGGCAGCGTCAGCTTGCCGGTCAGCGGTTCACCCTGTCCGCGCGCGGAAGGCAGCGTAATCGGGTCGATGGCGTAGCTGCGACCGGTGGAATCGATAAACGCCACCGGCTGGTTGCTCTTGCCTTTCACTGCCGCTTTGAAGCTGTCGCCCGCTTTATAGCTCAGGCCTGGCGCGTCGATATCGTGGCCTTTGGCGCTACGCACCCAGCCACTCTGCGACAGCACAATGGTCACCGGTTCGGACGGCTGCATGTCGTGCTCGTTCATCGCCTTCGCTTCTTCGCGCTCGTGCAGCGGAGAACGACGGTCATCGCCAAAGGCTTCGGCATCCGCCTGCAGCTCTTTCTTCAGCAGGGTATTCATCTTGCGCTCGGACGCCAGAATCGCCTGCAGCTGATCGCGCTCTTTTTCCAGCTCGTTCTGCTCGCCGCGGATCTTCATCTCTTCCAGTTTGGCGAGATGACGCAGCTTCAGTTCGAGGATGGCTTCGGCCTGGGTTTCGCTGATGCCAAAGCGCGACATCAGCGCGGGCTTCGGCTCGTCCTCGGTACGGATGATCTCAATCACTTCGTCGATATTGAGGAACGCCACCAGCAAACCTTCGAGGATATGCAGGCGCTTAAGCACTTTTTCCAGACGGTGGTTCAGACGACGGCGCACCGTATCGCGGCGGAACGTCAGCCATTCGGTGAGGATCTCCAGCAGGTTTTTCACCGCCGGGCGACCGTCAAGGCCAATCATGTTCAGGTTGATGCGGTAGCTTTTTTCCAGATCGGTGGTGGCGAACAGGTGGTTCATCACCTGTTCCATGTCCACGCGGTTCGAGCGCGGGACGATCACCAGACGGGTCGGGTTTTCGTGATCCGATTCGTCGCGCAGGTCGTCCACCATCGGCAGTTTTTTATTGCGCATCTGGGAGGCGATCTGCTCCAGCACTTTGGCACCGGAGACCTGATGCGGCAGCGCGGTGATCACCACAGCGCCGTCTTCTTTATTCCACACCGCGCGCATGCGTACGGAGCCGCGACCGTTCTGGTAGATTTTGCGGATTTCCGCGCGCGAGGTGATGATCTCGGCTTCGGTCGGGTAATCCGGCCCCTGCACGATATCCAGCAGCTCGTCCAGCGAGGTTTTCGGCTGTTCAATCAGGGTGATGGCGGCTTTCGCCACTTCGCGCAGATTGTGCGGCGGAATGTCCGTCGCCATACCGACCGCGATACCGGTGGTGCCGTTCAGCAGGATGTTCGGCAGACGCGCAGGCAGCATTTTCGGCTCCTGCATCGTACCGTCGAAGTTTGGCACCCAGTCAACGGTTCCCTGACCCAGCTCGCCCAGCAGCACTTCGGCATATTTAGACAGGCGGGATTCGGTATAACGCATCGCCGCGAAGGATTTCGGATCGTCCGGCGCCCCCCAGTTCCCCTGCCCGTCCACCAGCGGGTAGCGGTAAGAGAACGGCTGCGCCATCAGCACCATCGCTTCATAACAGGCGCTGTCACCGTGCGGATGGTATTTACCCAGTACGTCACCGACGGTACGGGCGGATTTCTTGAACTTGGCGCTGGCGCTCAGGCCCAGTTCGGACATCGCATAGACGATGCGGCGCTGAACGGGCTTCAGGCCATCCCCGATAAACGGCAACGCCCTGTCCATGATGACGTACATGGAGTAGTTCAGGTAGGCGTTTTCCGTGAATTCATGTAGCGCGAGGCGCTCTGCCATATCGCTCATTACGTGTGATTCCTCAACTCAGAAACCGAAGGGTTTCAGGCAATATTGCCGCAGATACTACCTCATCTGACGAATTGAGTCACAAAGAAAAAGGGCCGCACAGGCGGCCCTTTTCGGGTTATTTGTTCAGCTTGATGACCTGCTTCACGTCGATTTCAAACTCGTTCCAGTCTTTATCGACTTTACCCTGGAGTTCGACCTTATCCTGCGGGCTGACGGTCACGCCGTTCCAGCGCTTGTGGTCAATCTCAACCACCACCGTGCCGGTTTCATCGCGGAAGGTGTAGCGGTCATCGGACAGGCGCTCGGTGATGTTCCCGCGCAGCTTCACCCAGGCATCGTCCTTCAGATCCTTCACTTTTGCCGCCGTCGTCAGGTTGGCGTTGTTATCCACAAAACCGCCCTGCTGGGTTTGCGTCTGGGTCGCGGTTGCGGACGGGCCATTAAATCCGCCCTGCGCGGCAAAAACAGGGGCAGTGGTCATCATCATGATGGCAGCAAGTGCAGCGAATTTTTTCATCTTAATCTCTCCCTTTAATGTGGTTTCGCAGTCCATTAAACAGGGTAATCCTTAACAACTTCTTAAGGGGGAAATTTATTTATTTTTACTGTACAGCATGTCGATTCAGAGGGTTTACTGACGGCATCAAGGAGGGAACATGCGCATTTTACTGGTAGAAGACGACAGGCTCATCGGCGACGGCATCAAAGCGGGCCTGGGCAAAATGGGGTTTAACGTGGACTGGTTTACCGACGGGAAAACCGGTCAGGCCGCGCTGTATAGCGCGCCCTATGATGCCGTAGTGCTGGATCTGACGCTGCCGGAGATCGACGGGCTGGAGATCCTGCGCGCCTGGCGCGAAAGCGGGCGCAGCGAGCCGGTACTGATTCTGACGGCGCGGGATGCGCTGAACCAGCGCGTCGAGGGGCTGCGCCTGGGCGCGGACGATTACCTTTGCAAGCCGTTTGCCCTGATCGAAGTGGCCGCGCGCCTTGAAGCGCTGGTGCGCCGCAGCCACGGCCAGACCCGCAGCGAGCTGCGTCACGGTAAGGTCACGCTCGACCCGACGAGCCTGGTCGCCACGCTGGACGGCGAAACGCTGACCCTCAAGCCAAAAGAGTTCGCCCTGCTGGAGCTGCTGATGCGCAATGCGGGCCGCGTGCTCCCCCGCACAGCAATTGAAGAAAAGCTCTATAGCTGGGATGACGACGTCTCCAGCAACGCCGTGGAAGTTCACGTCCATCATCTTCGCCGCAAGCTCGGCAGCGCGTTTATCCGCACCGTGCACGGCATCGGCTACACCCTGGGTGACGCATGAAACTGAGCCTGAAACTCCGCCTGACGCTGCTCTTCCTGCTGCTCTCCCTGACGGCCTGGTTTGCCGCCAGTCTTGTCGCATGGCAGCAAACGACGCATAAGCTCGACAAGCTCTTTGATACCCAGCAGATGCTGTTTGCCAAACGTCTGCTGACGATGGACCTGGACGAGATCCGCGCGCCGGAGCGCATGCGCGAGGTGCCCAAAAAAGCCAAACACGGGCATCTGGACGATGACGCGCTGGCCTTTGCCATTTTCAGCGCCGACGGCAGCATGATCCTCAACGACGGTGAAAACGGGCACGATATTCCGTATCACTACCGCCGCGACGGGTTTGCTGACGGGCGGCTTCAGGACGACAACGACGAATGGCGCTTCTTATGGCTGACGTCGCCAGACGGTAAATACCGCGTGGTGGTCGGCCAGGAGTGGGAGTACCGCCAGGACATGGCGCTGGACGTGGTGAGCTCGCAGCTTACGCCGTGGCTGGTGGCGCTGCCCGTCATGCTGCTGTTGCTGATCCTGCTGTTGAGCCGCGAGCTGAAGCCGCTGAAAAAGCTGGCGCAGACCCTGCGCTCCCGCACGCCGGATGCCACCGATAAACTCCCAACGGAGGGTGTCCCCACTGAGGTGCGTCCGCTGCTCGACGCCCTGAATCACCTGTTTATGCGCACGCAAGAGATGATGAACCGCGAGCGCCGATTTACCTCCGATGCCGCCCACGAGCTGCGCAGCCCGTTAGCCGCCCTGAAGGTGCAAACCGACGTGGCGCAGCTGTATCAGGACGATCCCGAGGCGCAGTCCAAAGCCCTTTCGCAGCTTCATGCGGGTATCGACCGCGCCTCCCGACTGGTGGATCAGCTCCTTACGCTGTCGCGCCTGGATTCGCTGGATAACCTGGACGGCGTCGAGCCGATTGTCATGGCCGATTTACTGCAGTCCGCGGTGATGGATATTTATCATCCGGCGCAGCAGGCGGGCATTGATGTGCGCCTGAATATCCATGCACCAGAGGTGAAACGCGCGGGTCAACAGCTGCTCCTGAGCCTGCTGGTACGTAACCTGCTGGATAATGCAGTACGTTACAGCCCGCGCGGTAGCGTGGTGGACGTGACGCTGGACGGTCACCGCTTCACCGTGCGTGACAACGGCCCCGGGATTTCCCCCGACGCGCTGGCACGTATTGGCGAGCGCTTTTATCGTCCACCGGGGCAAGATGCCACCGGAAGCGGGCTGGGGTTATCGATTGTTAAACGCATCGCCACCCTCCACGGTATGCGCGTCTCGCTGGCTAATGCGGCTGAAGGGGGCGTTGAGGTCAACGTCAGCTGGTAGGCATTATTGCGCTGTGTGCAAAAGACTTTGCACATTCTGCTTATTTTTCCGCTCCGTCCTCGCGCGTAGAATCCCCGACATACTCTCAACACCGAGGACAAATAATGAGCAACATTTTGATTATCAACGGCGCGAAAGAGTTCGCGCACTCTAAAGGCCAGCTGAATGACACCCTGACCGAGGTCGCGGACGGTTTCCTGCGCGACGCCGGGCATGATGTTAAGGTCGTGCGCGCGGACAGCGACTATGACGTGAAAGCCGAAGTGCAGAACTTCCTGTGGGCCGACGTGGTGATCTGGCAAATGCCGGGCTGGTGGATGGGCGCGCCGTGGACCGTGAAAAAATACATGGATGACGTGTTCACTGAAGGCCACGGTTCGCTGTATGCCAGCGACGGTCGTACCCGTTCAGACGCCGCCAAAAAATACGGTTCCGGCGGCCTGATTCAGGGCAAAAAATATATGCTCTCCCTGACCTGGAACGCCCCGATGGAAGCCTTCACCGAGAAAGATCAGTTCTTCGAAGGCGTGGGCGTAGACGGTGCGTATCTGCCGTTCCACAAGGCGAACCAGTTCCTGGGCATGGATCCGCTGCCGACGTTTATCGTTAACGACGTGATTAAAATGCCTGATGTCCCGAGCTATATCGCAGAATATCGCAAGCATCTCGCGGAAATTTTTGCTTAACTGGTAACCTGGAATTAGAAGGAGTTAACCATGCTTACCGTAATTGCTGAAATTCGTACTCGTCCAGGTCAACATCACCGTCAGGCGGTGCTGGATCAGTTCGCGAAGATTATCCCGACCGTACTTGAAGAAGAAGGCTGCCACGGCTATGCGCCGCTGGTGGATGCAGCCACTGATGCCAGCTTCCAGGCGACCGCGCCGGATTCAATCATGATGGTTGAACTGTGGGAAACCGTGGCGCACCTCGAGGCGCACCTGCAGACTCCGCACATGAAAGCGTGGAGCGAGGCGGTAAAAGGTGACGTGCTGGATACCCATATCCGTATTCTCGAACCCGCGCAGTAAGTCTTTCCCCCAACCTTCTCTTTCGGAGAGGGTTGGGTAGGTCACCCTTCCCTTCCCTGCTATGCTTATCCTGTTACTGTTTTCACTGGAGAAAAAGGAATGGGAATTTTTAATTTCGTTAAAGAAGCAGGTGAGAAACTGTGGGACAACCTCACAGAGTCGCATAAGGATGCAGGCGACAAAGTCAGCGAGCACCTCAAAAAGCTGAATATTCCTGGCGCGGATAAAGTCCAGGTCACCGTTACCGACGGCAAAGCCAGCGTGACGGGCGATGGGCTGACGCAAGAGCAGAAAGAGAAAATTCAGGTTGCCGTGGGGAACATCGCAGGGGTGAGCGAGGTGGAGAACAACATCACCGCCACCGATGCCGAAGATGAAGCGACCTACTACACGGTTAAATCAGGTGACACCCTGAGCGCCATCTCCAAAACGGTGTATGGCAATGCCAACCTGTACAACAAGATTTTCGAGGCGAACCGCCCGATGCTCTCCAGCCCGGATAAAATTTATCCAGGCCAGACGCTGCGCATCCCGAAAGCGTAACCGCAGAGTCGGGGGGACCTCCCCCGACTGTTTTACCAGTACGATTTCCAGCTTTGCGTAAAGCGCACCAGCGCCTCAACGTAGAAGTAATCCCCCCAGCTTGCGCACTCATCCACCCCTTTATTGCTCGCCAGGTGATACACCGAGTGCTTCAGCAGCCCGTTGCCCTTCTCCTCTTTGCCCATCAGATAGTGCTTCGTCAGGGACGACATGATCCCTTTCGCCCACTCCAGATAGCGCTCGCGATCCGGATCCGTAACCGGCAGATGCTTCACCAGTTCCAGCAGCCCGCATACCGCGATGGCCGCCGAGGACGAATCGCGCAGCGCGTCGGTGCCCACCAGCGCCAGATCCCAGTGGCAGACAGAATCCTCCGGCAGTCGGTTGAGGAAGTAGTTCGCCAGCCGCTTCGACAGGGCGATCATCGTCTCGTCACCGGTATAAACATAGCTCAGCAGGAAGCCGTAAATGCCCCACGCCTGCCCGCGCGACCAGCACGAGTCGTCGGCGTAGCCCTGCTGGGTATTACCGTAGCGCGGCGCGCCGGTGTTCACATCCATATAGTAGGTGTGGAACGTCGAGGCATCCTCACGGATGAGATACGTCGCCGCCTGCATGACGTGCGCTTTTGCAGCGTCGGCAAAGCGCGGATCGCCGGTTTGTTCCGTCGCCCAGTAGAGTAGCGGCAGGTTCATGTTGCAGTCGATGATCATCCGTCCGGCCTGTTCCGGATCGGCCAGATCGCCCCACGCCTGAATGATCTTCGCCTTCTCATGGAAGCGCTCCAGCAGGGCTTCCGCCGCCAGCAGGGAAAACCCGCGCGCCTCGCGGTTCCCGGTCAGCCGCCAGGCCGCCACGCAGGAGAGCGTGTACAGGAAGCCCAGATCGTGGGTGTTGGTGTCATTGCGTCCGGCGATGCGCAGGCCGAACGAGCGCACGTGCTTTTCCGCCATCGCGCGGAATTTCGCCTCGCCGCTCATCTCCCACGCCAGCCACAGCTGGCCGGTCCAGAAGCTGGTGGTCCACTCCACGTTATCGGTCAGCGGGTAAAAACCGTCCTTACAGGTTTCCGCCGGGAACTGCTCGCCGAATTCGGTTAAATGACGGCTAATCAGGCCGAGGACATGGCCGCGTGCCGAGCTGAGTTCATCGCTAAATGCGCGTGGGTCAACGGGCGCGGCAATCGCAGGCAGGCGCTCCTCTTTGATACGACTTAACATATTTCGGTTCCTTCTTTGACGGCGTAATTATCGGGTAGAGGTTTCTGCTACGTTCAGCGTGCGGGGCCCACGCCATTTGCTCTGACAGGCGGATAACGTGAAGGCAGAAATAAGGGTAAAGGTCAGCGCCGTGGCGCCCATGATGATATAGGTCTGTTCAAAGCCGATGCGATCATACAGATATCCCGCAGGCGAAGAGATGACCACGTTACCGACGTACAGCATTGCCTGATAGCCCAGTAAATACATGGTGGCGTTCACGCGCTTATCGAAATGTTCGGCGATGTATTTAAAGACGGAGACCAGCAGCAGGCAGATTTCCAGGCCGTACAGCGGCTTCAGCACGGAAATTAACAGGTGTGAATCGCACATGCCGGAAATAATCAGACGTGCTCCCACCACCAGACCGACAATTAACAGCCCGCGCTTGGCGCCAATAAAGTTGACGAACAGCGGGATCACCATATACATAACGAACTCCATGCCGGACTGTGCGGTGCCCAAATAGCCAAACACCGCGTTGCCCTGGTGGATATCGTCAAAGAAGGTGACGAAATAGCGCGAGAACTGCTGTTCGGCGATAAACATCATCCACGCCACGCCCGCCACGTACAGGCAGAAAGCCCAGAATTTACGGCTGCGCAGCAGAGCGTACACGTCCGAAGGGGCGATTTTCTCTTTGGTAAGCACCTCACCGGCGTGAACGGAGTTAGTGTTCACTTTCAGGCTGAGCAGGACAATCAGCATCACCACAGAGGTCACGCTGCCCATAATAAAGTTATACGCAGGCGAGAGGTTAAACAGCAGGCCGGAGAAGGACGACGCCACCGCCCAGCCGAGCGATCCCCACATACGGATCTGTCCGAACTCCATGCCGTTCAGGCGGCTGAAGCGGTCAGAATAGGATTCACACGCCGCCACGCCCGCATACCAGGCAAAGCTCAAATAGAGCGCGCCGATAATTATCCCCAACATGGTGTTGGAGATTAACAGCGGCTGATAGACGTAAATAAAGAACGGCGCCATCAGGGCCGACATGGCGACCACAAAATAGAGCAGGTATTTGCTCATGCCGATTTTATCGAGAATATAGCCGTAGATAGGTTTGAGAATAACGGAGAAAATACCGTTCACCGCGAATACGGTTCCGATCACCGCCCCGCTGAGATTCGCTTTTTGACCGAGCCAGATAGCCAGCAGACCAATACTGGCGGACCAGGTAAAGAAATAGAGAAAAATAAAGCTGCTGATTTTGTAATATTCGGTTCTGTTGGTTATCGATGTATTTTTCATACCATCCTCGCCGAGGTGTAGGGTCAGAATTTTTATAATGTGAACGACAGTTGACGTTCGCCTCCAGGTTCGCGGATCTCGACCTGGTTTTGAGTGATATTCAGGTGCGGGCTGGCCGCACTATTTTGCTTTTCGCTGGCAAAGACGGCGCAGCAGAGCCAGCTTTCGCCTTGAGGGATATCGGTTTTTAACAGCGGAATGGTGGCGCACGCCGGGAACATGATGCTGCTGTTCGGCGGCGTAACGATGCTGTCCGGCAGGCGCGTGATGGCGGGCGACAGATCGACAATCACGCTGCTGCCGTTCTCGGCTGCCAGATAACAGCCGCGCTCGCGGATCTGGTGTTCGGTTTTCATCACCGCAAACCCGCCCTCGGCCGTTTGCAGCGCGCGTGCGCTGTTGATGCGGTGCAGGCGCAGATGCCATTCCCCGAACGGCACTTGCCAGGTGTCGATATGCACGTCGTGCCAAGGCGACCAGCGCGAGTAGAGGTAATTTTCATCCACCCGCACCGCTTCGCATTCTCGGCGACCGCGGTAGTAATCGTCTCCGTCCGCCAGCAGCAGCATGGAATCACAGGCCGCATGCTTCAGGCCAAAGCGCCCGCGCTCAATGGTGAAACCAAAGCGGCTGGAGTAGGCAAATTTAGTGTATTTGGCGTCGGTATTGACGTAGTTATTCAGCTCAAGCTGTCCGGCGGTAAGCATGGTGACGTGCTGCGACTTTTCCGCATGGATAAGGATCTGCTGGGCATGCGGAATCACGTGCTTTTCAGCCAGCGCGGGCAGCGGCTCCTCATCGGCCAGCCAGAACGGATGCGTCTCCGGCAGCGCCAGAATGAGCCAGGTTTTCAGCGCCCAGTATGGCGAACCGGGCGAGTTGTAGTCCTCGCACATCGCGAGGTTCGGATAGGCAAAGCCGAGGGTCAAAATGCCGTCGCGATCGGTAATCGGCTGCTGCTGCCACCAGCGCAGATGGCGCAGAATAATGCCCTTCACGATGCCCGGCGTGAACACATCCAGCCCGGAAAAAGCCACCGCGCTCCAGAACGCGACCATCGCAAAACGGTAAGTCAGGCTGCGGCCAAACGGCACCGAGGCACCATCGGCAGCGGACCAGTAGATAAAGTCTTCCGCGAACAGACGCGAGCGTTCGCGCAGCACGTCCGCCCTCGCCTCGTCGCCGCTCAGGGCGGCGTAGATCAGCCCGTAGAAGTGGAAGGCCATTGAAATGTAATAATCTTTCGGACGCCCCGGACCGTCGGAATACCAGCCGTCGCCCAGATAGTACGCGTCCATCAGCGCAAAGCGATGGTCGATGGCGCGCTGATCATACGGCAGCCCGGCGCGCTTGAATCCAAGCTGGACCATGATGGCGAAGTAGTTCCAGTTGCTGTCCGGCATCTGCGCGTCGGTAATCTGGCTGAGCCAGGCGTGGAGGTTCATCACTTCGCGCTCGGTGAAGCGCTCGAGGAGTTTGTCACCCAGTAGAGACAGCCCCAGACCGTAGGCCGCCATCTCCACCAGACGCTGATCGTAGGGGCCGGTTTCACCCCAGTAGCCCGCGCTTTGCGGATCGGTGCCCAGTTTGATGGCGTCCAGGTATTTCTCACTCCACGACTCGCCCTCGCCGCCCGCCATCAGCGGAAACAGCCCCCACAGCGCGCGGGAAAGCCCTTCCATCTGCGCGATATCCGTCGCGTAATGCGCGCAGGTCTCGCCCAGCGAAAAACGTGAACTGCCCGGCGGAAACTGCTTATCCAGCGCGCCCAGCATCCCGTTTAAATACGCCACCACGTCCCGGCGTGAAGACAACGGATTTGATTTTTCTTTGTTTGCCGCCCACATAGGTTTGCCCTCGTAATCAACTGCGGCAAAGCATAGTGAATCCGCAAGGGGCAGAAATGTTAGCCGCGTCACAGGTGAGAACGATGAATAAACCTACAGTTAAGAAAATTTAAAAAGGTGGTTTATAAATAGCATCTGACGGGAAAAAGTTGAGTTCTATTGCACTATGCACGACACGCCAACGTCCGATCATCTGGAGCTGATTACCCTAAACGACACCGTGGTGTCGTTCAGCCGCCTGTTCGCCAATACCGTGCGTTACCACCACTGGCATCAGTGTCTGGAAATTCTCTATGTGGAAGAAGGGTTTGGCGTCGCGATTGTCGACAACCGGCATTACACCATGCGCCCCGGCCGGCTGTTTTTCTTCCCACCCTTTACCCTGCACAAGGTGATGGTGGACGCGCAGGCGGAGGCCATTTACCGGCGCACCATCATTCATCTCGATCATCACGCCGTGCTGAAAAACCTGCGTGATTTCCCGCAAACCCGGCAGCGGCTGGAGCGGCTTTCACGCCGCGGCGGTGAGGCGTGGGTCGCTGACCTGGCGCATTGCCATCACCATGTCGATCATCTGTTGGGCTGTTATCAGTCGCCCATGAACAGCGAGGCCATTGCCGGGCTGCTGATCGGCCTGTTTGCCATGCTGCCCGACGATCGCGACGGCACGCCGGGCAGCAGCCAGGGGATCGCAAGCCAGGTAATGTTCTGGCTGGATGAGCACTATCAGGAGAAGTTCCGCCTGGACGCGCTGGCCGCAGAGCTGGGCAAATCGCGCAGCTACGTGTCGCGAAAATTCCATGCGGAGACGGGCGAGAAGATCCACGACTACCTCAACACGTTACGGCTGCGTAAGGCCTGCGAGTGTTTACTTCACACGGATTCGAGCGTGCGAGACATCGCGGCGCAGACGGGGTTCTCCGACGTGACGTGGTTCATCAGCGCGTTTAAAAAAGGGATTGGCGAGACGCCGCTGCAGTACAGGAAGAACCATCGTTCGCTTTGACGCCCTCTCCCACAGGAAGAGGAGGAAAATCAACCACTCTTCTTCCCCGGCTTTAATCCACGATGTAACTCGTTGATGCGCTTCATCGACTTAATGGTGCGCTGCGGCTCGGTGGAGGCGACGGACAAAATAATCATTTCAAGGCACAGCAGCACCGTGCCGTGGAGCGGGATTTTGCCCTTCTCGCCGCCGCGCGGAACGTGGATCACCACGCTGGCCTCTTTACTGAATCGCGAGTCGGTCGCGTTAGTCAGCAAAATGGTGGGAATGCCCAGACGTTTCGCCTCGCGCAGCGTGGTCTGCCCTTCCCGGTGCGCGGATTTCTGCGCCATCATCATCAGCACATCGCCGCGCTGAAGCGCAATAAGCTGTTCGGCAAGCCCTATCCCGGTGCGGTTGAGCGGGATCGCGGGAAGTCCCATACGGCTGAACAACCTGGCAGTGTAATCGGCCAGAATACCGGATGCGCCAATGCCAAAAATAGCGACCTGCCTCGCCTGTGCCAGCAGCGACACGGCCTGCGCCATCGCATAGCGGTTGTGTGGTTCAGACAGCACCTCGCAGGTGTGCCGATGCCCCTCCAGCACGAAATCGATGCTCGTATTCACATCGCTGGTCAGCGTATTCACCGTGGAAGACATTTTCTCGCTGGAAGTCACCACCGGGCCGAACCACTGCTCGAGCGTCTGCTTCAGATCGCGCAATCCGGCAAAACCGAGCGCCTGGATAGCGCGAACGACAGTGGCATCTGAGGTGTTAAGCAGCGTCGCGATCTCCATCGCCGTCTGCTCCATGACCGCTTCACGATTTTCATTGATATAGCGCGCCACCAGCAGCAGCCGTGGCGTGAGCTGGTTCGCCCGCGAACGGAAGCGGTCACCGTACAAATCGACTTTGCGGATCACCGTGATGCCTCCGGCAGCGGACGTCCCGCAATCTGCGACTGCACCTGCGCGACCATCAGGCCTAACGAGGCGAACGAGTTCGAGATGGCCTCCTCGCGAGAGATGAGCACGTAATGCCCGGTACGGCAGGCGTTGAGGAACTGGCACCATCCTGGCATCACCGCGTCCATCGCCGCCAGCTCGTCCTGCGGCTTGCCGCCGGTATCGCCGCGCCAGGTGGCGAAGACGAAATCGGCATCCAGCTCCGGCAGGCGCTCGGCGCTGACGTCGATACGCCCACCGTCCGGGATGCTCTCAATCAGCGGTGGAAACGTGAATCCTGCGTCGCGCAGCACGCGTCCAAGCGAGTGGTAGCTGTGCATGGCGTTGATTTTTCCCTGATTGGCCTGAATCACCGACACGGTTAACGTGCGGGTGTCGATAGTCGCTTTCAGGGCCTTGATTTGCTCCTGATAGCGACGCTCCAGAACCTTCAGCCGCGCCTGCGTACCGGTGAGCTGCGCCAGCTTGCGGTAGATTTCGGGCGCACCGCCGTCGAGGTGATCGATGCTCACCGTCGGGGCAATTTTTTCCAGCTGTTCTACCGGCGTGTTACGGGTCGGCTCGGTGATGATCAGGTCCGGCTTCGCGGCGGCGATGGCTTCAATGTCGATATCCGCAGTGCCGATGAATTTGATATCGGAATTATCAAAATCGACGCCGGTTAACATGCCGCTGGAACGCAGAAAATGGCTGCCGTCCGGTCGGGTGCGGCCATGGCTGGCAACCGGGGGTACCCCAAGCTCAATCAGCGGGATGGTGATATCCAAATCGTGCAACGAGACGATCCGCTTCGGATGCACCGGCACCACCACGTTGCGGTTCAGATCGTCTGTAAACCTCTGCGTCGGTTCCTCCGCACTCGCCACAAACCCTACCAGCAACAGCATTGTCAAAAGTACGCGCATCACACTCCCTCTAAAATCGGTCCCGACGCTGCCAGAGCAGCAGCAGGAAAAACGGCCCGCCAATCAGTGAAATCACAATCCCCGCCGGCAGCTGTAGCGGCAAAAATGCCAGACGCCCGACGTTATCCGCCAGCAGCACCAGCAGCGCGCCCAGCACGGCGCTTCCCGTCAGCAATGCTGTTTGCCCACCGCGCAGCAGCAGGCGCGCCATATGCGGTGCAATCAGCCCCACGAAACCCATACTCCCCACACAGGAGACGCAGGCCGCGGTGAGCACGACCGGTGCAAGCACGCGCAACAAGGCAAGTCGTGAAGTGCGCACGCCAAGCCCGGTCGCGGTGTGGTTACCCAACAGCGCTACATCGGCGGCGCGTGCGGTAAAGAGCAGCAGCGCGAACGCGGGAAGCGTCCAGGCTGCCGCAATGCTGACCAGCATCCAGTTTGCCGCATGCAGGCTTCCCGCCAGCCACAGCATCGCGGTCTGCACGTCGCGCACGTCTGCGGTAGTCATAAAAACGCCCATTGCGGCGGCAAACGCCCATGACACGCCGATACCCGTCAGGATGAATCGCGGACGGGAAATATCGCGTGCCAGCGCCACCACCAGCAGCGCGGTCAGCAGCCCACCGGCCATGCCGACCAGCGGTCGCCAGTACAGGCTAAGCGCCGGGAACTGAAAAATCAGCAACAGCACCGCCGCGCTACAGCCCTCTTTCACGCCGATAAGCCCGGGGTCAGCAAGGCCATTGCGGGTGATGGACTGCATCGCCGCCCCCGCCATACCGAGCATCGCGCCGCACAGCACCGCCATCAGCAGGCGCGGCAGACGGATATCCATCACGATGTAATGCGTCTCTGCTTCCAGCGTCTGCGGATAAAACAGCGCACGCCCGATGGCAGAGGCAGGAATGGGCAGCGAGCCGTGGGTCAGACCAAAACTGAGCAGCAAGAAGGCAGCCAGCGATAAAAATGCCAGGCATGCCAGCGCTTTTGGACGAACCAGCGCCGAAAGGGGGCCGACGCGTAGCGCACGCAGTCCCGCCCGGCTCATTTGAACATCCTCGACGCCAGGAAGATAAAGACGGGCGCACCGACCAGCGCGGTCATGACGCCGGTTGCCAGCTCATACGGCGTAAACAGCGTGCGGGCGGCTACATCCGCCAGCAGGAGAACCAGCGCCCCACACAGGGCCGAAAGCGGCACCATTGCGCGGATGTCCACCGTCACCAGGCGGCGGATCAGCTGTGGTACCACAAGGCCGATAAAACCAATCGGTCCGGCGATGGAGACCGCCGCGCCGCAGAGCAGTGCAATCGCCAGCAGCGCGAACAGGCGCGTTTTCAGCAATGAGACGCCAAGCCCCTGCGCCATTCTGTCGCCCAGCGCCAGCATGTTGAGCGAGGGCGAGAGCCACAGCGCCAGCGCAAAGCCAGCGGCAGCAACCCCTGCAGCGCTCCCTATCGTCCCGGCGCTGAGCCCCGCTAAATCTCCCGCCAGCCAGGTGCGCATGGCGAGCAGCGTCTGTTCATCAAGGATTAATATCGCGGCAGTCACCGATGAGGCAAATGCCGACATCGCCACGCCGCACAGCGTGACTTTCATCGGCGTCAGCCCGGTGCGACCAGACGAGGAGAACGTCAGCACCAGCAGAAACAGCGCCGCGGCGCCAACGGCGGCAACGAGCGGGCGACCAAACGGCAGCGACAGCCCCAGCGCGCTGGTGATAACTACCGCCAGCGCCGCCCCTGCATTCAGCCCCAGAATATGCGGCTCGCCGAGCGGGTTACGGATCACCGACTGCAGTAGCACGCCCGCCACGCCGAGCGCGGCGCCAGTCACCATTGCGGCGCAGAGACGCAGCAGCCGGAGCCTGATAATCACGTTATGGTCGAAATTGCGCGGATCAAAATAGAAGAATGCATCCACTACCGTCCGGGGAGCGATAAAGCGCGCGCCGATGCCCAGATGTGCAATCGCGCCCATCGCCAGCAGCAATGTGAATACAAGGAATGCCAGAGAGGTGCGCATCATGGTTGTTCTGCGACCTTTCGAAACGGCATAAAGAACGGCTTTCCGGTCATTGGGTTAACGGACATATGTACGTCGACGTCAAACACCGTTTTGATCAGCGACGGCGTGCAGGTGTCGCCTTCATGTAATACACCCTCGACTTTGCCCTGGCGTAAAAAAACCAGCGAATCGCCGTAGTTCACCGCGAAGTTGAGATCGTGCAGCACCACCACCACGGTGCGCCCGTGCTGGCGGGTCAGGGTGTGCAGCAGCTCCAGGATCTCCACCTGATAGCGAAGGTCGAGATACGTCGTGGGCTCATCCAGCAGGATATACGGCGTTTGCTGCGCCAGCACCATGGCGATCCAGCAGCGTTGACGCTGACCGCCGGACAGGCTTTCAACCGGCAGATGAGCAAACTCTGCCGTTCCGGTCAGGCGTAATGCCTCCTCCACCGCCAGCTCATCTTCATCACTCCACTGACGCATAACGTTCTGCCAGGGAAAGCGCCCGCGCGAAACCAGTTCAAAAACGGTTAACCCCTCCGGCAACAGCGGAGACTGCGGCAAAATGCCAAGCTGACGGGCGACCGCTTTGGTCGGCTGTTCATGAATGGCTTTGCCATCCAGCACGACGCTGCCGCCAAGCGGCTGTAGCAGACGCGCGAGGGTGCTCAACAGCGTGGATTTGCCACAGCCGTTTGCCCCCACCAGAACGGTCATCTTCCGTTGCGGGATCGCGAGGGAGATATCATCAACGATGATTTTTTTGTGATAACCCGCAGAAAGATTCTCCAGAACCAGTCCCGGTTTTGTCGTGTTATGCGCCACGTGAATGCCAACGTAATGAAAAACCAATAAATAAAAATAAAACTCATTCTCTTTTGAGAAGTTTGCCGCTGCGCCATGTAGTAGTCAAGTGAATAAAAGCCCTGAATAAACCAGGGGTGATCGCAACAGATCACGCAAAGTCAAATCAATAAATACCAATCTATTTCAACAAGTTAAATGTCAATCACTTTGATTTTAACGGTACGGAAATCACTGTAGTCATTTTTTTACTTTTTCCATTTACTACTACAATCCCGCATGATTGAATGATTCTCAATTACAAGTTCGATGCCATTCAGGCTAACGAACAGACCGTAAGGGCAATGACTCACACATTTTTCCGCGAAGATTGTTTCGCCGGATATTCTGGGAAAACAGATGTAATGGCTAAGTTCACACCTTCATTCTCTGGGGTAAAAGGGCGCGTGCTCTTTTCTCTGTTGTTTATGGCACCTTTGGTACACGCAGCGGCAAACGACGGCGAGACCCTGACCGTTACCGCCGATCCGAATGCGGCCCTCGACGCCACCAGCGGCTATCAGCCCCTGAACACCTCCACCGCCACGCTGACCAACATGCCGATGCTGGACATCCCGCAGGTGGTCAATACCGTCAGCAATAACGTGCTGGAAGACCAAAACGCGACCACGCTCGACGAGGCGCTGTATAACGTCAGCAACGTGGTGCAGACCAACACCCTGGGCGGCACGCAGGATGCCTTTGTGCGCCGTGGTTTTGGCGCGAACCGTGACGGCTCGATCATGACCAACGGCCTGCGCACCGTGCTGCCGCGCAGCTTTAACGCCTCAACCGAACGCGTGGAGGTGCTGAAAGGCCCGGCCTCAACCCTGTACGGTATTCTTGACCCCGGCGGCCTGATTAACGTCGTCACCAAACGCCCGGAGAAAACCTTCGGCGGCTCGATTTCTGCCACCTCGACCAGCTTTGGCGGCGGTACCGGACAGTTTGACGTCACCGGCCCGATTGACGGCACGCGTCTGGCGTATCGCCTGACGGGGGAATATCAGGACGAAGACTACTGGCGCAATTTCGGCACCGAACGCAGCACCTTTATCGCCCCGTCGCTCACCTGGTTTGGCGATGACGCCACCGTGACCGTGCTCTATTCGCATCGCGACTATAAAACGCCGTTCGATCGCGGAACGATCTTCGATCTCAACACCAAAAAAGCTGTCGACGTCGATCGCAAAACCCGCTTCGACGAATCGTTTAACGTCACCGACGGGCAGTCCGATCTCGCGCAGATCAACGCGGAGTATCGCCTTAACAGCCAGTGGACTGCGAAGTTCGACTACAGCTACAGCCAGGATAAGTACAGCGATAACCAGGCGCGCGTGATGGCCTACGATTCAAAAACCGGCAACCTGACCCGCCGCGTGGATGCCACCCAAGGCTCAACCCAGCGGATGCATACGACGCGGGCGGATCTGCAGGGGAACGTGGATATCGCCGGTTTCTACAACGAAATCCTGACCGGCGTGTCGTATGAGAATTACGATCTGCTGCGCACGGATATGATGCGCTGTAAGAACGTCAAAGGTTTCAATATCTACAATCCGACGTATGGGAATCTCGACAAGTGCACCACCGTCTCGGCGTCCGACAGCGACCAGACCATTAAGCAGGAGAGCTACTCCGCCTACGCGCAGGACGCGCTGTACCTGACCGATAAATGGATCGCCGTCGCCGGACTGCGCTACCAGTATTACACCCAGTACGCGGGGAAAGGCCGTCCGTTTAACGTGAATACCGACAGCCGCGACGACCAGTGGACGCCGAAGCTGGGGCTGGTGTACAAGCTCACCCCGGCAGTCTCGCTATTTGCCAACTATTCCCAGACGTTTATGCCGCAGTCGTCCATTGCGAGCTACATCGGCGACCTGCCGCCGGAAACGTCTAATGCGTATGAAATCGGTGCTAAGTTTGACCTTTTCGACGGCATTACCGCCAATATTGCGCTGTTTGATATCCACAAGCGCAACGTGCTGTACACCGAAAGCGTGGGTGATGAAACCATCGCCAAAACCGCAGGCCGCGTGCGCTCGCAGGGCGTAGAAGTGGATCTTGCGGGGTCGCTGACTGAGAACACCAACATTATTGCCAGCTACGGCTATACCGACGCGAAGGTGCTGGAAGACCCGGACTATGCGGGCAAACCGCTGCCAAACGTGCCGCGCCATACCGGCTCCCTGTTCCTGACCTACGATATTCAGAATGCGTTTGCCGGGAATACGCTGACGCTGGGCGGCGGCGGGCACGGCGTAAGCCGTCGTTCCGCAACTAACGGTGCGGATTATTATCTCCCGGGCTATTTCGTGGCGGATGCGTTTGCGGCGTATAAGATGAAGCTGCAGTATCCGGTGACGCTGCAGGTGAACGTGAAAAACCTGTTTGATAAGACCTACTACACGTCGTCCATTGCGACCAACAACCTGGGCAACCAGATTGGCGATCCGCGCGAAGTGCAGTTTACGGTGAAGATGGAGTTTTGACGTCAGTGCGAGGCGTTCCCCTCACCCTAACCCTCTCCCCAGAGGGGCGAGGGGATCGATCGTAGGCCCGGTAAGCGCAGCGCCACCGGGCAAAAAAAAGCCCTGCATCGCAGGGCTTTTTCAGCATCAGGCCTCGATATCCGCCATATCGCCTTTCTCCTGCAGCCAGTTACGTCGGTCTTCCGAACGTTTCTTGGCAAGGAGCATATCCATCATGGCGTTGGTTTGCTGTTCGTCTTCGTCGCTGATCGTTAGCTGTACCAGACGGCGCGTGTTCGGATCCAACGTCGTTTCGCGAAGCTGCATCGGGTTCATCTCACCCAGCCCTTTAAAGCGCTGCACGTTCGGTTTGCCCTTCTTGCGCTTCAGCTGTTCCAGCACGCCCGCTTTTTCTTCTTCCGTCAGCGCGTAGTAAACCTCTTTACCGAGATCGATACGGTAGAGCGGCGGCAGCGCCACGTGAACGTGACCGTTTTTCACCAGCGTTTTGAAGTGCTTCACGAACAGCGCGCACAGCAGCGTGGCGATGTGCAGACCATCGGAGTCCGCATCCGCGAGGATACAGATTTTGCCGTAGCGCAGCTGGCTCAGATCGTCGCTGTCCGGATCGATGCCGATCGCCACCGAGATATCGTGAACTTCCTGCGAGGCCAGCACTTCATCAGAAGAGACCTCCCAGGTATTCAGGATCTTACCCTTGAGCGGCATGATCGCCTGATATTCACGATCGCGCGCCTGCTTGGCCGATCCGCCCGCCGAGTCCCCTTCCACGAGGAACAGCTCGGTACGGTTGAGATCCTGCGCGGTACAGTCCGCCAGCTTGCCCGGCAGCGCGGGGCCGCTGGTCAGCTTTTTACGCACCACTTTCTTCGCGGCACGCAGACGACGCTGAGCGCTGGAGATCGCCATTTCAGCCAGCATTTCTGCTGCCTGAACGTTCTGGTTCAGCCACAGGGTAAACGCATCTTTTACCACGCCGGAAACGAACGCCGCGCACTGACGTGACGACAGACGCTCTTTGGTCTGACCGGCAAACTGCGGATCCTGCATCTTCACGGAGAGCACGTAGGCGCAGCGATCCCAGATATCTTCCGCAGACAGCTTCACGCCGCGCGGCAGGATGTTGCGGTATTCGCAGAATTCGCGCATCGCGTCCAGCAGCCCCTGACGCAGGCCGTTGACGTGCGTACCGCCCAGCATGGTCGGGATCAGGTTAACGTAGCTTTCGGTCAGCAGCTCGCCGCCTTCCGGCAGCCACAGTAGCGCCCAGTCCACGGCTTCTGTATCGCCGCTAAAGTTACCGACAAACGGTTTTTCCGGCAGCGTTGGCAGGCCGTTTACCGCTTCGCACAGGTAGTCGTTCAGACCATCGGCGTAGCACCAGGTTTGCGCGGTATTGTTAACGTGGTCTGTAAAAGTGATTTCCACGCCCGGACACAGCACCGCTTTGGCTTTCAGCAGGTGCGTCAGGCGAGAAACAGAAAAACGCGGGCTGTCGAAGAAGCTTTCGTCAGGCCAGAAGTGGACGCTGGTGCCGGTGTTGCGTTTTCCGCACGTGCCGACAACCTGCAGATCCTGCACCTTATCGCCGTTTTCAAAGGCGATGTTATAGACCTGGCCGTCGCGACGAACGTTCACTTCCACGCGTTTGGACAGGGCGTTCACCACGGAAATGCCCACGCCGTGCAGGCCACCGGAGAACTGGTAGTTTTTGTTGGAGAACTTACCGCCCGCATGCAGACGGCAGAGGATCAGCTCAACGGCAGGCACGCCCTCTTCCGGGTGGATATCCACCGGCATGCCGCGCCCGTCGTCGATAACTTCCAGCGACTGATCGGCGTGCAGGATAACGTCAACGCGTTTGGCATGGCCTGCCAGCGCTTCGTCCACACTGTTATCAATAACTTCCTGGCCCAGGTGGTTTGGGCGCGTCGTATCGGTGTACATCCCCGGGCGGCGGCGAACCGGCTCAAGCCCGGTGAGTACCTCAATGGCATCAGCGTTATAGGTTTGCGTCATGATTTAAGCTAGCAATTCGCATTGATTGTCAGTGGCTGTGCAGTCCAAGAAAATCGACAATCTGGGTGAAATGATCCTCAAAGCCCGTGAAAGCATGGTTTCCGCCCTCTTCTATAGTCTGGCGGCAGGATGCGTAATACGCCACTGCCTGGCGGTAATCCAGCACTTCATCACCCGTCTGCTGCAGCAGCCAGATGAGATCCGGCGCTTCAAGCGGGTCGACCTGCATAACTTTGAGATCGTAAATATGGCGTGACTCTAGCACATATTGTTGGCCGGTGTAGGGGTTCTCGTTTTCGCCAAGAAAGTCCCTCAGTAGCTCAAATGGCCGTACCGCTGGGTTAACCACCACTGCGGGCAGCATAAAGCATTGCGACAGCCAGGTGGCGTAATATCCTCCCAGCGATGAACCGACCACGCCAAAGGATTCGCCACCGTGTTCGAGGACGATCGATTCCAGCATCTCCGCCGCTTCCGCCGGGTAGGGCGGCAGTTGCGGGACAATCATCTCAACGTGCGGATGATGCTCGCTCAGCCAGTGGCGAAACTGCGTCGCTTTCGCGGAGCGCGGCGAGCTGTTGAACCCGTGAAGATAGAGAAGCGTAGACATCAATAGCCTTCTGAAGCGGTATCGGGGCGGAATTTTGCGCCTGACAAACGGCACACTTCTGTCGTCAGGTTGCCATCGGCATGCAGTTCCAGCCAGCGCCAGCCTGGTGCGATGGTGTCCAGGGTGAAGTTGGCGCAATGCGGCTTAAATTGCACGCAAGTGGACGGCGTGGCGAGCATTCTGCGGCCATTCCAGTCGAGATCCTGTTCCTGATGAATGTGTCCGCACAGCAGATTTTTCACGCGAGGGAAGTTCACCAGCACGCTGTCCAGCGCCGCTGAGTTACGCAGGCTGTGTTGATCGAGCCAGCTGCAGCCCGCTGGCAGCGGATGATGATGAAGCAACAGCAGCGTATTGCGTGCCGGTTCGGCAGCCAGTTTGGTTTCGAGCCAGTCAAGCTGAAACTCGCTTAACTCACCGTGCGGGACGCCAAAGACCTGGCTGTCGAGCAGTAAAATTTGCCAGTGGTCCCCAGCAAAAACACACTTCGCCGGGGAGATACCCGACTCTAGGAGCGAACTGTACATGGCAGGCTGGAAATCATGGTTGCCGGGCAGCCATACGCAAGGCACGCTGAAGCTCGCGATGCCTTCAGCAAAATGCTGGTAGGCCGCGGAGGACTGATCCTGCGCCAGATCGCCCGTTGCGACAATCAGATCGCAGGCGCGATTTTCGGCGTGAATCGCGTTGAGTACAGCCTGATAGCTCTCCCAGGTATTCACGCCCAGCAGCGTTTCATGCTTTTCGGCAAAAAGGTGGGTATCGGTGATTTGTAATATCCTGACTGGCGCCCCACCAGCAACAGTCAGGTTCAACAGGCTTTCCAAATGGTGTCCTTAGGTAGGTTTATGACGCTAACAAACCGGAATCGCCATTGCTCCATGTGCTAAACAATATCTTAGCCAGTCGGCTAAAAACTGGTTAATTTGATGCTTTTCGTCGCGTTGATGCAACTTTTTATTCGGGTAATCATACCGCGCTTTGAAGCGAAAGATCTGCTGGCTCGAACACACTTCAGCGACCATCGCGTCGTGATAGAGGCGCACCGTCATCGACGGCAAGCTCCAGTAGCTAATGCTGGGGGCCGTTTGCTCAATCTCAACCAGCGTAGTGTAGCGCGTTGATTCTGTTATCGTTAACCGATACTGCGCGTTGCTCACCTGATAGCTTACCGTTTCGCCGGGTGCGTCGTTTCGCGGCAGCAGGCGGCGCAGCTGTGCGAAATTGGTTTCGCACAGGCGCATCATTTCTGGGAAGTCAGGCGTATAACGCTTCATTTTTTCCACTCGTTTCGTAATGTCTGATAATGCAGTTGCAGCCATTGCAGGGCGATGACAGACGCTGCGTTGTCGATTTTCCCCTCTTCTACCCACTGGTAAGCCTGTTCCCGGCTCACCACATGAACCCGAATATCTTCGTTTTCATCTGCCAGACCGTGGATCCCTTCCGCGGTCGTGGCGTCCACTTCGCCCACCATAATGGATAAGCGTTCACTTGTGCCACCCGGGCTTGCCAGATAGCTGAGCACGGGTTTTGTTCTCCCGACAACCAGACCCGCCTCTTCCAGCGCTTCGCGCCGGGCAACGTCCTCGACCGATTCGCCCTCTTCAATCATCCCGGCCACCATCTCCAGCAGCCACGGGCTTTCGCTGACGTCATAAGCGGCGATGCGGATCTGCTCAACCAGCACCACTTCATCGCGCACTGGGTCAAAGGGTAGCAAGACTGCAGCATGCCCGCGCTCAAAAATTTCGCGTTTGATTTCGCCGCTCATCTCGCCGTTAAACAGGCGATGCCTGAAACGGTAAAGTTCCATTGAAAAAAAACCGCTATAAAGCGTTTCTCGTGCAATAATTTCTACATCGTTTTTGGCGAATGTGACGGGCAACTTCTCTGTTTTTTGCATAAATCATGTCCTGGTAGCAATGGTGATGAAATGATGAATTTCAAGGCTGTTTGGCTGCCGTTTGTAAGGCTATATGATAGATTGGTGCAAATTACCGCCAGATGGCACGTAACGCCAACCTTTTGGTGTGGATGATTCTGTTAGAATCGGCAATTATTTTTAATTAGATCAGCGCTAATACTGCTTCACAACAAGGAATGCAAATGAAGAAATTGCTCCCCATCCTTATCGGCCTGAGCCTGACGGGCTTCAGTGCAATGAGCCAGGCGGAAAACCTGTTACAGGTCTACCAGCAGGCACGTCTGGGCAACCCTGATTTACGTAAATCAGCGGCCGATCGTGATGCTGCGTTTGAAAAGATTAACGAAGCGCGTAGCCCGCTGCTGCCGCAGTTAGGTTTAGGTGCAGATTACACCTACAGCAACGGTTTTCGCGACGCTAACGGCGTTAACTCCAATGCCACCAGCGCATCACTGCAGTTAACCCAGACGCTGTTTGACATGTCCAAATGGCGCGCCCTGACCCTGCAGGAAAAGAGCGCGGGTATTCAGGATGTGACGTATCAGACCGATCAGCAGACGCTGATCCTCAATACCGCCACCGCGTACTTCAACGTGCTGAGCGCGATTGACGCACTCTCCTATACCGAAGCGCAGAAACAGGCGGTTTACCGTCAGTTAGATCAAACGACCCAGCGTTTCAACGTGGGTCTGGTCGCGATTACTGACGTGCAGAACGCCCGCTCACAGTACGACACCGTGCTGGCTAACGAGGTGACTGCCCGTAACAACCTCGATAACGCGCTGGAATCCCTGCGTCAGGTCACCGGTAACTACTATCCAGAGCTGGCGTCCCTGAACGTGGACAGCTTTAAAACGGATAAACCGCAGGCCGTAAACGCCCTGCTGAAAGAGGCGGAAAACCGCAACCTGGCGTTATTGCAGGCGCGTCTGAGCCAGGACCTGGCCCGCGAACAAATCCGTCAGGCGCAGGACGGCCACCTGCCAACCCTGAGCCTGAGCGCGTCAACCGGTGTCTCTGATACCAGCTATAGCGGCTCTAAAACCAATACGTCCCAGTATGACGACAGCAATATGGGCCAGAACAAAGTGGGCCTGAGCTTCTCTCTGCCGCTGTACCAGGGCGGTCAGGTTAACTCGCAGGTGAAACAGGCGCAGTACAACTTTGTTGGCGCGAGCGAGCAGCTGGAAAGCGCCCACCGCAACGTGGTGCAGACCGTGCGTTCCTCCTTCAACAACGTGAACGCCTCGATCAGCAGCATCAACGCGTATAAACAGGCCGTTGTCTCTGCCCAGAGCTCTCTGGATGCGAACGAAGCGGGCTACTCCGTCGGTACCCGTACCATCGTTGACGTTCTGGACGCGACCACCACGCTGTACAACGCGAAACAGCAGCTCTCCAGCGCGCGTTACCAGTACCTGATTAACCAGCTGAATATCAAGCAGGCGCTGGGTACGCTTAACGAGCAGGATCTGCAGATGCTGAACAGCACGCTGGGCAAACCAGTGTCGACTTCACCGGAAAGCGTTGCACCGGAGAACCCGCAGCAGGTTGCCGCGGTGGATAACTACAACGCTGAAGGCAGCGCGCCTGCTGCACAACCAGCGGCAGCACGTACCAACACCGGCAGCAATCCGTTCCGTAACTAAGAGTGTCATCAGGCCCACTGCGGCCTGATGCCCTCACCCCGGCCCTCTCCCACAGGGAGAGGGAGCATCTGAATCACACTCGAACGTAAGCCAACGTAAAGATCCCCCTCATTCCGCCCCTCTTCGCTTCATTTTCAACCACTCATCCTCTATCCTGAGCGTTATTACCACTGGGTCCTGGAAGACAAACATGAAACGGACAAAAACGATGAATCACGCGTCGTTCCGCAAAAGCTGGAACGCACGTCATCTCACCCCTGTTGCTTTGGCGGTCACCGCCGTCTTTATGCTGGCAGGCTGTGAGCAAAGCGACGAAACGGTCTCGATGTATCAAAACGCGGACGACTGCTCGGCCGCAACCGGTAAAGCCGCGGAATGTACGACGGCTTATAACAGCGCGCTGAAAGAAGCGGAACGTACCGCACCGAAATATGCTTCGCGCGAAGACTGCGTGGCGGAATTCGGCGAAGGCCAGTGCCAGCAGGCGCCTGCTCAGGCAGGCATGGCACCGGAAAACCAGGCGCAGGCGCAGTCCAGCGGCAGCTTCTGGATGCCGCTGATGGCGGGCTACATGATGGGCCGCATGATGAGCGGCGGCGCGGGCTACCAGCAGCAGCCGCTGTTTAGTTCCAAAAACCCAAACAGCCCGGCATACGGTAAATACACCGACGCCACCGGTAAAAACTACGGTGCAGCAACGCCTGGCCGTACCACGACCGTGCCTAAAACAGCGATGGCACCTAAGCCAGCGACCACCAGCACCATCACCCGTGGCGGCTTCGGTGAGTCTGTGGCAAAACAGACCACCATGCAGCGTAGCGCGACCGGTACCTCTACTCGCTCAATGGGCGGCTGATCATGGAACGAGTCAGTATCACCGAGCGCCCGGACTGGCGTGAAAAAGCCACCGAGTACGGTTTTAACTTCCACACCATGTACGGCGAGCCGTACTGGTGTGAAGACGCCTATTACAAGCTCACGCTGGCCCAGGTGGAAAAACTGGAAGAGGTGACCGCCGACCTGCACCAGATGTGCCTGAAGGTTGTGGAAAAGGTCATCGACAGCGACGAGCTGATGGCAAAGTTCCGCATTCCGAAGCACACCTGGGGCTTTGTGCGCCAGTCGTGGAAAACGAATCAACCTTCCCTTTACTCTCGCCTGGATCTGGCGTGGGACGGCAAAGGTGAACCGAAGCTTCTGGAAAACAACGCCGATACGCCAACCTCTCTGTATGAAGCAGCGTTCTTCCAGTGGATCTGGCTGGAAGACCAGGCCAATGCTGGAAACCTGCCGGAAGGCAGCGACCAGTTTAACAGCCTGCAGGAAAAGCTGATTGAGCGTTTCGCCGAACTGCGCGAACAGCACGGCTTCAATCTGCTGCACCTCGCCTGCTGCCGCGATACGGAAGAAGACCGTGGAACGGTGCAGTATCTGCAGGATTGCGCAGCAGAAGCGGAAGTGGCGACAGAGTTCCTCTATATCGAAGATATTGGTCTGGGGGAGAAAGGTCAGTTTACCGACACGCAGGACCAGATCATCAGCAACCTGTTCAAGCTCTACCCGTGGGAGTACATGCTGCGCGAGATGTTCTCCACCAAGCTGGAAGACGCTGGCGTGCGCTGGCTGGAGCCGGCCTGGAAGAGCATTATCTCCAACAAAGCCCTGCTGCCGATGCTGTGGGAGATGTTCCCGAACCATCCGAACCTGCTGGCGGCGTACTTTGCGGAAGACGATCACCCGCAAATGGAAAAATACGTCGTTAAGCCGATCTTCTCCCGCGAGGGGGCAAACGTCTCCATCATCGAAAACGGCAAAACGCTGGAAGCGGTTGAAGGACCTTACGGCGAAGAAGGGATGATCGTCCAGGAGTTCTGGCAACTGCCGAAGTTTGGCGACAGCTATACCCTGATTGGCAGTTGGCTCATCAACGATCAGCCAGCCGGGATTGGCATTCGCGAAGATCGCGCGCTGATCACCCAGGATCTGTCGCGGTTTTATCCGCATATTTTTATTGAGTAAGACTTGCCCGGTGGCGCTACGCTTACCGGGCCTACGCGCGACATGTAGGCCGGGTAAGGCGAAGCCGCCACCCGGCATGTTTTTACCCAATCTGCACCGACAGCATACTTAAACTCCCCATCTCAATCCCGTCGACCGGGATCGTAATCGGCTCCTGGCCATCCCATGCGCCTAATACATAAAGCAGCGGCAGGAAGTGTTCCGCCGTAGGGTTAGAGAGCGAACCGCCTTCGTGATCCAGATAGTTCACCAGCGGATGCGCCTCACTCGGACCTTGCCACGTCAGGTTTGCTTTGACGTAGTCGTTAAACGAGGTTGCCCACGGGTACGGCGTGTTCTCACCGTGCCAGCGCGCCGTACGTAGGTTATGCACCACGTTACCACTCGCCACCAGCATGATGCCTTCATCACGCAGGGTTGCCAGCTTGCGGCCCATCTCCAGATGCCAGGCGGCAGGTTTGGTGCTGTCGATGCTCAACTGCACCATTGGGATATCGGCATCCGGATACATCTTAATCAGCACGCCCCAGGAGCCGTGGTCAAAACCCCAGGCTTCTTTATCCAGCGTGACCGGAACGGGAGCCAGTAAATCAACCAGCTGTTGCGCCAGTTCAGGCGAACCCGGCGCAGGATAATGCGTGTCGTACAGCGCCTGCGGGAAGCCGCCGAAATCATGGATGGTCTTTGGTGCTTCCATCGCGGTGACGCCCGTACCACGGGTAAACCAGTGTGCAGATACCACCACAATCGCCTTCGGACGCGGCAACGTCTCGCCCAGATGACGCCAGGCGCGGGTATAGACGTTATCTTCCAGAACGTTCATTGGGCTACCGTGGCCTAAAAACAGTGCTGGCATACGTGAAGAAGTCATGGTGATATCCTTAGAGATATTGGCAATTTGATGGTGCTACATTACGCGCGATCGCGTGCAGATAAACGCAGATAAGCATGAAGATCATCATCAGGAAATTTGAATATCAGGTACAGCGTAAGGAGGGATGAATGTCAGTACCTTTAATTCTGACAATACTGGCGGGGGCAGCCACCTTTATTGGCGCGATCCTCGGCGTGCTCGGACAAAAACCATCTAATCGCGTGCTGGCCTTCTCACTGGGCTTTGCCGCCGGGATTATGCTGCTCATCTCGTTAATGGAGATGCTCCCTGCGGCACTGGGTACCAGGGGCATGTCGCCCATTCTGGGCTACGGCATGTTTGTACTGGGCCTGCTGGGCTACTTTGCCCTCGACCGCATGCTGCCTCATGCACATCCGCAGGATTTAATGCAGAAAAACGTTATCCCCCTGCCACGCAATATCAAGCGTACCGCCATTCTGCTGACGCTCGGCATCAGCCTGCATAACTTCCCGGAGGGGGTCGCCACCTACGTGACGGCCAGCAGCAATCTGGAGATGGGCTTTGGCATCGCCCTGGCGGTGGCCTTACACAATATCCCTGAAGGACTGGCCGTTGCCGGACCGGTTTATGCCGCCACGGGCTCAAAACGCACCGCGGTGTTCTGGGCGGGTATTTCCGGGATGGCCGAAATCCTCGGCGGGGTGCTGGCGTGGCTGATCCTCGGCAGCCTGGTGTCTCCGGTCGTGATGGCAGCCATTATGGCGGCGGTCGCGGGGATTATGGTCGCCCTCTCTGTGGATGAACTGATGCCGCTGGCAAAAGAGATCGATCCGAATAACAACCCCAGCTATGGCGTACTGTGCGGGATGTCGGTGATGGGCCTGAGCCTGGTGTTGCTGCAAACAGCAGGTATTGGTTGAGCGTTTTGCCTCCGTTAAATGCGGAGGCATTATTTCCTTATTTTGTCGAAGACAATCTACATTATTTTTATTCTCTTTAATTATTTCGAATATCTCCGGGTAAAACAGTAACTATATGCACCGCTTACAATAACCAGTAATTATAATTTAATATTTCCTTAAAATGAGTTTTAGCCAATTTAATCGCCCCCTCACCTCTTTAGCCCGTATACTTTGCGAGTATTCTGAAATTTAATATTCAGTTTATGAATTCATTTGAAAAAGGATATTTTCATGCATATGGGTAAAAAAGTACTGTTAGCGGTTGCAATGGCTGCCATTGTCTCGGGTTCTGCATTTGCTGACGATCAGGGTTCTGGCAAAATCAAATTCAAAGGTGTAGTTATTGATGCGCCTTGCAACATTGCACCAGATAGCGTTGATAAAGAAGTGGATCTCGGTGAAGTGACCACAGCAGTTATCAATGCCAACAAGAAATCTACCGCTGTTCCGGTTGATATCAATCTGGAAAACTGCCAGCTTGACGATCCGGCCGACGAGACTGACACTCCAATTACCAAAGTCGATGTCACCTTCACCAGCGCAGCAACAGACGCAACTGACACCAGCCTGATGAGCAACACCTATGCAAGCGGTGCTCAGAACGTTGGCGTTCGTCTGCTGGATAACGCCGAAGCCAACATTACGCTGGGTGCAGCTAATGAAGTTGCCCTGCTGGCAGGTTCAACGACTCAGACTCTTCACTTCAAAGCATTAATGGAAGTGCTTGCAGGCAAAACCGCTACGGCGGGTCAGGTTGAAGCAACTGCCAACTATGTTCTGATGTACAAATAATAACATCACGTCACGGTATAAACCGGCTGGCATTTAATGCAGCCGGCAATCTATATTTTTTGAGTAACAGGGCGATGACATATAAATTACAATGGATAATTATTATTACGTCCCTGTTAATGACGAAACTTGGCTCCGCTACCGAATTCAACATCAATGCCATTGATAAAGATCAGCGTGGCAGCGTTGATTTATCCCTTTTTAAAGATCAAATATCCGTCACGCCAGGCAACTATTTCGTTAGCGTTTCAATTAATGATATTCCGCTGGCGAACGGCTGGGAGCTTCGTTGGCGGGAGATAAAAAATAGCATACAAGTCTGTATTCCACCCGAGCTGGCCGATACGTTTGCACTTCAAGACTCCATCCGTAGCGCATTGCCTGAAAAAGACGGGTGCGTCGACTTTACGTCCAAACCGGATATTAAATTTACCTTTGAGCAAGCCAGCCAAACATTAAAAGTCACTATCCCCCAGGCGTGGCTACAGTACCGCGCTGCCGACTGGATGCCGCCCTCAACCTGGGAAAACGGCGTGCCCGGCGTGCTGCTGGATTACAACATTTTTGCCAGCCATTATCAGCCAAATGATGGCAGCAGTACCGACAATGCGAACACTTACGGAACGGTGGGTGCCAATATGGGTGCCTGGCGGCTGCGCAGCGATTATCAGTACACGCAAACCCATACTGACACGGGTTCAGAAAATGATGGTCGCTTTTCACGTGTCTATATGTTCCGCCCTCTCCCGTCGCTCGGCGCCAAACTTACGCTAGGGGAAACAGATTTCCAGTCCGCTATTTTTGATGCTTTCACCTATACCGGTGCATCCCTGATTAGCGATGAGCGCATGCTGCCGTGGTCGCTACGGGGTTACGCGCCACAAATTACCGGGATAGCGCAAACCAACGCCACGGTCACCGTCAGCCTTGCCGATCGCGTGATTTACCAGAGCAAGGTCCCGCCCGGTCCCTTTGTAATTCAGGATCTTAACCAGTCTGTACAGGGCACGCTGGATGTCAAAGTAACGGAAGAAGACGGGCGCGTCAGCACCTTCCAGGTCTCTGCAGAATCGGTCCCGTTTTTAACCCGCAAAGGTCAGGTTCGCTACAAGCTGGCGACCGGGAAAGCGCGCAAAGACGCTTCGCATGACGTTGAAGATAACGCGTTTCTGAGCGGTGAATTCTCCTGGGGGATGCTGTCACAAACCTCCCTCTATGGCGGTACGCTCGCCGATGGCGACCATTACCGTTCCGTCGCTGCCGGCATCGGACAAAACATGGAGTACCTGGGAGCCCTCTCTTTTGACGTCACGCAAGCGACCAGCCAGTTACCCAATCAGAATAGCCAGACGGGCTACAGCTACCGCTTTAACTACAGTAAGCGTTTCGATACCACAGGCAGTCAGCTTACCCTCGCCAGCTATCGCTACTCAGACCCTCAGTTCCTGAGCTACGCCCGTTTTCTGGACTATGACAATAACGACCGGCAGTCCGAAAAACAGACGCTCAGCGTGACGGCCAGCCAGTACATTTCGGCGTTATCACTCAACCTCTATGTAAACATGCTGCGTCAAACCTGGTGGAACGACTCGCCTTCCACAACGGGCAGCGTGACCGCTGGCTACAACTTTGACCTGGGTCGCTGGAAAAACCTGGGCGTCACCCTGTCGTGGAGTAAAACGCATTATGAAGATGAAGACGACAATACGCAGTTCTATCTCTCATTGAGCGTTCCGCTCGATCCCGATCATCGACTGAATTACGACCTGCGCAACAGCGACAACCTGAGCCAGAACGTGTCGTGGTATGACACATCAGACCGCAATAATACCTGGGGTGTTTCCGCAGGCACCGAGAGCGAGAAGTCAGATGCTGGTGCGCAGGTGGGCGGCAACTATCAACATTATTCCCCTTATGGCGATCTGAATCTTTCCGGGAGCTATAAGGCTAATGAATACAATTCCCTGAGCGCCAGCTGGAACGGCTCGTTTACTGCAACGGCGAAAGGTGCCGCCCTGCACCGCCGCAGCTACGGTAATGAACCGCGCGTGATGGTCAGCACCGACGGCGTAGGCAACATCCCGCTGAACATGTCGCGGGATGAAACAAACCGGTTTGGCATTGGCGTTTTACCGTCCATCTCCAGCTATTCGCCCTCCAGCGTGCAGGTCAATATGAACAACCTGCCCGATGGCGTGGACGTGGACACCCGCGTCGTCACCTCAACCTGGACAGAAGGCGCGATTGGATTCCGTCAGATTGCCACGCGTGCAGGCAACGATATTGCAGGCATCTTACGCACCGCATCCGGCACGCCGCCGCTGGGTGCGGTTGTTCGCCTGCAGGAAAACGACCGGCAGATTGCCATGGTCGCCGATGACGGCCACGTCTGGCTCGGTGCCGTAGAGCCAGAACAACAGTTCCGCGTAACGTGGGGAGACAATCAGCAGTGTCGCTTCGCGTTACCTTCACACCTTGAAAACAGTATGCAGTTGATACTGCCATGTCAGTAAGAAACCATGATGAAATTAACCCTACTCAAAAGCCTGTGCCTGATGCTGGCCGGCGCAGCATTCACCACCCACGCGGCCGTAAACCTCGACCGCACGCGCATTGTCTTCCCGGAAAGCGACAAAGCCAGCAGCCTGAAGGTTGAAAACCAGAGCAAGGCGTTGCCTTATCTGGCGCTCTCCTGGATTGAAGATGAAAAAGGCCGGAAAGAAGACACGCATTTCATGGCGCTCCCTCCCATTCAACGCCTTGAAGCGGGCTCCGCGTCGCAGATCAGGATCGTTAAGCAAGCAGCCACCAGCCAGTTGCCGAAAGACAGAGAATCCCTGTTTTATTTCAACCTGCGCGAAGTGCCGCCGAAAAGCAGCAGCGCCAGCGAGGAACGCAGCGTCATGCAGGTCGCGATGCAGAGCAGGATCAAACTGTTCTGGCGTCCAAAAGCAATTACCAAAAAGCCCGGTGAGCTGGCGGAAATGCGCATGGAAATTTCAGCCAATGCCAAAGGGCTGACCGTGCATAACCCCACGCCGTATTACATCACCCTCGCGTGGCTCAGCAAGAATGCAAAGACCATGCTCCCGGGCTTTGACAGCCTGATGATTGCGCCTTTCGCGACAGCAACCACGTCTACGGGTGACTATCACGGTAATTATTACAGCATCGGTTACATCGACGACTACGGTGCGCTGAAAAAGGTCGACGTGCAGTGTGCGGAAACGGCACAGTGCACGCTCAGCGAAAGGAAGATCGAAAAAGATGCAAAATCTCGCTAAGGTATTGTTCATATTGCTGCTCTCAGTGCTGCCTTTAAAAGAAGCGCTGGCGCTTGACTGCTACCTGGGCGGTTCCGGCGGCCCCGTTGAAGAGGTCAAAACGATCTCGCCGTTTGCTATTCCCAGTAATGCGCAGGTGGGTGAAAAAATCTGGGAGTCAGATGACATCAAAATCCCGGTGACGTGCGATCACAACGTCACGAGCAGTTTTCAACCTGAAGACGTTTTTGGCTGGGTGAACCCATATCCTTCTGCTACCGATCCCTATTATGAACTTGGGGTAACCTATGAAGGGATAGACTACGATGCAACAGGCCAGCCCAACGGCGTCGATACCCGACAGTGTCTGGACAACCAAAACATCACAATTTATACCCCTGACCAGATCCGACAAATGGGATGGGAAAATCGCATCTGTTCCGGTAACCCGGACGATATCCACACTTCACGCACTTTTGTCGCTCGCCTGCGTTTATACGTCAAAATCAAAGCGATGCCGCCCCACGGCTACGTCAGCTCTCTGGGGGATTACATCGTCGTGCAGTTTGACGGAAAAGGTGGGGTTAACCAGATGGTGGACGCGAAAAACCTCAAATATCATATTAACGGTCTGCAAAATATTACCGTTCTGGACTGCGGGGCGACGTTCAGTATTTACCCTGAGAACCAGGAGATTGATTTCGGCACTTTTAGCGCGCGCGACATTGTGAATCAGCAGACGCGCACTCGCACATTTTCGGTACGAACAACCAAAGTGCAGGATGCGCAATGTTCAGATGGGTTCAAAATGGATTCGTCGTTCTATACCACAGAGTCACTCAGCACCGACGATACGGCGTTATTGATAGGGAACGGCTTAAAGCTGCGGATCCTTAACGAAACGCAGCAGGCCTACACCTTCAACCACTATGAAGAGTATGCTGATTTTACGGGCAGCACGTTGCAATATGAGCAAACCTACACGGCAGAGCTATCGCCCGTAGAGGGTCAAGCCATTCAGTCCGGCCCGTTCGAAACGGTAGTGCTGTTCAAAATTAACTATCACTAGACACAAAAAAGCCGGGTTTCCCCGGCTTTTTCACATCAGCCATTTCAGCTGGCTTTGCGCTCGTGCGCCTGGCGATACTCAACCAGATCTTCGATCGTTACCACCGGCATGTTGTGCAGACGCGCAAAGGTGATGCACTCCGGCGCGCGCGCCATGGTGCCGTCATCGTTGGTCAGTTCACACAGCACGCCTGCAGGTTTGAAGCCTGCCAGCGTTACCAGGTCGATCGTCGCTTCGGTGTGACCGCCGCGGGTCAGCACGCCGCCCGCCTGTGCGCGCAGTGGGAAGACGTGGCCTGGACGATGCAGGTCGGACGGCTTAGCACCATCGGCAATCGCTGCACGTACGGTGGTCAGACGGTCAGCCGCAGAGACACCGGTGGTCACGCCATGCGCCGCTTCAATGGTCACGGTAAAACCGGTACCAAAGGCGCTGGTGTTGTTTTCGACCATCATCGGCAGCTCGAGTTGCTTACGACGATCTTCGGTAATACACAGGCATACGATGCCGCTGCCGTGACGGATGGTCAGCGCCATCTGTTCAACGGTCATGTTTTCGGCGGCGAAAATCATGTCGCCTTCGTTTTCACGATTTTCATCGTCAAGCACCATCACACCGCGGCCTTCGCGCAGTGCATCCAGTGCATGTTCAACACGTTGAGTTGAAGTGCCAAAAGAGGAAAGTAGCGTCTGATTCATGGTAAAAAAACCTCATTAACATTATGGTTACCAGAATCAGGGCAGTCTTAGGAGCGCCGTATAAGCGGCAAAAAGATAACGTGAGCGGGCCCATGCCCGACTGGATCGTTACTCTCTCCCATCCGGACTCTAACCGTCGGCCCCGGAATTACACCGGATCTGCTGACCTTTGAGTTTTCACCCAAAGCGCTCGCGGGCTTTCAGCGTTAAGCTGATTTACCGCCGGTGGGGAATTTCGCCCCGCCCTGAGAATAAGCGAGATAACTATAACGCTATTGATTAACCTGGGCAATGCATAAGCTTCAAACAAATCTGCTTTATCCTGGAGCATGACGCGCTACAATGTTCATCAACACCGTTTTATCAAGGGAAGCCACTATGATTGACCCGAAGAAAATTGAGCAAATTGCGCGTCAGGTTCACGAGTCCATGCCAAAAGGCATTCGTGAATTTGGTGATGACGTTGAGAAGAAAATCCGCCAGACGCTGCAGGCGCAGTTGGTTCGCCTTGATTTAGTGAGCCGTGAAGAGTTCGACGTGCAGACCCAGGTTCTGCTGCGCACCCGCGAAAAGCTGGCGCTGCTGGAACAGCGTTTGACCGAGCTGGAAAACCGCAATACCCCGGAAGAAGTGAAGCCGGCACCGGCGATTCCGCCGGTGGATGACCAGGCGTAAGTGCGGCCTGTTGTGCCCGGTGGCGGCTACGCCTTACCGGGCCTACATGAATGCGTAGGTCGGGTAAGACACAGCCGCCACCCGACATAAAAAAACGGGCCAAATGGCCCGTTTTTTACTGACTGTCTTTCTGGATCTTCTTAATGATGTTGGTGGTTGAGCACCCGTCCTCAAAGTTGAGCACCATCACTTCACCGCCGTTGGCCCAGACCTCTTCGCTCCCCGCGATTTGCTCCGGTTTGTAGTCCCCACCTTTCACCAGCAGATCTGGCAGAATACCTGCAATCAGGCGCTGCGGCGTGTCTTCTTCAAACGACACCACCCAGTCCACGGCTTCCAGCGCGCCGAGCACGATCATACGCTGCTCCAGCGGGTTCACCGGACGCGTTTCACCCTTCAGGCGTTTCGTCGACGCATCGCTGTTGACCGCCACAATCAGGCGATCGCCCAGCTTGCGTGCATTCGCCAGATACGAAACGTGGCCCGCGTGCAGGATGTCGAACACGCCGTTGGTCATCACCACTTTTTCACCACGCTTACGCGCCGCGGCAACGGCCACCTTCAGCTCATCTTCGCTCATGACGCCAAAACCGGTATCGGCACGACCGCGCACGGCGTTTTCCAGCTCGATAGGCGAAACGGTAGACGTCCCGAGCTTACCGACCACCACACCCGCCGCGGCGTTGGCAAAGTAGCACGCCTCTTCCAGGGAGTTTCCTGCCGCCAGCGTCGCCGCCAGGACACCAATCACCGTATCACCGGCACCGGTCACATCGTACACTTCCTGCGCCTGGGTTGGCATATGCAGCGGCGCTTTGCCCGGCTGCAGCAGCGTCATCCCCTGCTCGGAGCGGGTCACCAGCAGCGCGGACAGTTCGAAATCAGCAATGATCTTCATGCCGCGCTCAACCAGCTCTTCCTCGGTTTTGCACTTGCCCGCTACCGCCTCAAACTCGGAGAGGTTTGGCGTCAGCAGCGTCGCACCGCGATAGCGCTCAAAATCGGTCCCTTTCGGGTCGATCAGCACCGGGACGTTGGCTTTACGCGCCAGCTGAATCATCGTCTGCACGCTTGCCAGCGCACCTTTCGCATAGTCGGACAGCACCAGCGCGCCGATATTGCCCAGCGCCTGATTGATACGCTCGTGCAGCGGCTCAGGATCGACGCCCTCAAAACCTTCTTCAAAGTCGAGGCGGATCAACTGCTGGTTACGCGACAGCACGCGCAGTTTCGTGATCGTCGGGTGGGTCGGAACAGAAACGAAATCGCACTTCACGTTCACGTCCGCCAGCGACTTGCTCAGCGCGCGCGCCGCATCGTCGATGCCGGTCAGGCCCACCAGACGCGACTGCGCGCCCAAAGAGGCAATGTTCATCGCCACGTTTGCCGCGCCGCCGGGACGCTCTTCAATGGTGTCGACCTTAACCACCGGTACCGGTGCTTCCGGAGATATGCGGCTGGTCGGGCCGTACCAGTAGCGATCCAGCATCACATCCCCAACAACCATTACCCCAGCACGTTCAAACTCTGGCAGTGTTACTTTCATTCCTGACTCCAGAAAGATTCACAATTTGCGCGCGATAATATCACACTTGATTTGTTACGCACGGTTCCACCAGCCACTTCTGCCAGCTGGCCGTTACCTGAGCGCGTTCAGCGATGAAACAATCCAGCGCCACATGCCCAGGCTGCTCCTGCAAGGCCAGGTGATGCAGCTCGTCGCGCAGCGTGGTGTAGGCGCGGGTTAAAGCCTGCGCCTCCTGCTCGTCCATAATGTCGTTTTGCGCCAATAGTTCCAGAATGCGCACGTTATCCGACCAGCGCGTCAGCTTCGGCTTGTCGTGGGCGTGCAGCAGCACCAGATACTGGGTAATAAACTCAATATCGGTAATCCCGCCCTCGTCGGCTTTGATATCAAAGCGATCGCGATGCTTATTGCCTAAGTGCGCACGCATTTTCTCGCGCATTTCGCGCACTTCGGTCTGCAACGTACTGCCGTCACGCGGAGTGGTCATGACCTCCTTGCGGATGACGTCAAACTGCGTTTTTAACTGCGGATCGCCATACACCACGCGTGCACGCACCAGCGCCTGATGCTCCCACGTCCAGGCTTCATTCTTCTGGTAATCCGCGAAGGAGTCCGTCGAGGTGACCAGCATGCCCGCCGCGCCTGACGGACGCAGACGGGCATCCACTTCATACAAAATGCCCGACGAGGTGCGGGTGCTGAACAGGTGCATGATGCGCTGCGCCAGACGCAGGTAGAACTGGCGCCCGTCAATTTCACGCTCGCCGTCGGTCATCACGTCAACCGGGCAATCGTGCAGGAAAATAAGATCGAGATCAGAACTGTATCCCAGCTCCCAGCCGCCAAGCTTGCCGTAGCCCACCACCGCGAAGCCGCGACCCTCACGGTCGGCCAGGTGTTTCGGCTGGCCGTAGCGCGCCACCATCTGCATCCACGCCTGATGCACCACCGCGTCGATTATCGCTTCCGCAAGCCAGGTTAAGTGATCGCTCACTTTCATCACCGGCAGCGTTCCGGCGATATCCGCCGCCGCCACGCGCAGCATCTGCGCCTGCTTAAACTGGCGCAGCGCCTCAAGCTGTTGCTCTTCATCTTCTTCCGGCACGCGCAGCAGATACTGACGCAGCTCGTCGCGGTAGGCATCCGTCGCCGTGGGCTGATACAGCGTGTTCGGGTCGAGCAGCTCGTCCAGCAGCAGCGGGTAACGTGCCAGCTTGTTCGCCACCATCGGCGACGCGGCACAGAGGGAAATCAGATGCTTGAGCGCCCCCGGAAACTCGCTCAGGAGCTCCAGATAGGTGGTACGCGTGATAATCCCGCTCAGCAGCGGCATCATGCGCGACAGCGGCACCGGCGCGTCCGCCCGCGAGCAGACCTCGCTCAGCAGGTGCGGCATCAGGTGATCCAGCACCTGACGGCCTCGTGGGCCAATGGCGCGTTTGTTCAGCTCAAGACGGAAATCAGCGATTAGCGCCACCACGCGATGACGGGCATCGTCACTCAGGTGCGCCAGCACGGGGGTCGTATCATCTTCCTGAAGCGCGTCCTGCCACAGCTCGCGCCAGTGCTCGGAAAGCGCATCGTCCTGCGACTCACTTTCGTCATCGCCAATCAGGTCGTTAAAGATGCGGCGCACGCCCGCCATATGGGCATCCAGCCGCTCGGTTAACGCAGCCCAGTCATTCACGCGCATGCCCCAGGCCAGACGCGCCCGGTTCAGGTCGTCGCCCGGCAGAGTCTGGGTCTGTTCGTCGTTGATGCTTTGCAACAGATTTTCCAGACGGCGCAGGAACAGATAGGCCTCGCGCAGGGTTTGCGCGTCGCCTTCCGGCAGCAGGTGCAGCTGCTCGATGGCGCTCAGCGTCGGCAACAGCGAGCGGGACTGCAGCGATGGCTCGCGCCCGCCGCGAATAAGCTGGAAGACCTGCACGATAAATTCAATTTCGCGAATGCCGCCCGCGCCGAGCTTGATGTTGTCCTTCAGACCGCGACGGCGCACCTCACGGGCGATCATCCCTTTCATATTACGCAGGGACTGGATCACGCTGAAGTCGATATAGCGACGGAACACGAACGGGCGCAGCATGGCGCGCAGCTCGTTGGCGTAAGCGTCGTCGCTGTCGCCCATGATCCGCGCTTTGACCATCGCGTAGCGCTCCCAGTCGCGCCCCTGCTCCTGGTAGTAATCTTCCAGCGCGGCAAAGCTCAGCACCAGCGGGCCGCTGTCGCCAAACGGACGCAGGCGCATGTCCACGCGGTAGACAAAACCGTCCTGCGTGGGCTGGTCCAGCGCCTTAATCAGACGCTGGCCGAGGCGGGTAAAGAACTGGGCGTTGTCCAGCTCGCGTCGGCCGCCGCGCGTGGAGCCGTTCTCGGGCCAGGCAAAAATCAGGTCGATGTCGGAGGAGAAGTTCAGCTCACAGCCGCCGAGCTTGCCCATTCCCAGAATCAACAGCGGCTGAGGAACCCCTTCCTCGCTGCACGGCGTGCCCCACTCTTTACAGCAGGCGGCGTAGAGCCAGTCGCGCGCGGCGACAATCAGCGTTTGCGCCAACTCGCTTAGCTGCTGCAAGGTGCTCTCTTCGCTTACCCGCTCCAGCGACTGCGCCCAGGCAATGCGTACCATGACCCGACGGCGGAACTGGCGAAGGACGCGCATCAGCGTCGCTTCATCCGCTACGTCTTCGAGTGCGGTTTGCAGCCAGCCAGCATAATGCCGCCACTCGTCCGCCTGTGGCGGTGCGTTCTCAAGCTCTGCCAGCCAGTCCGGGTTGGCGGCGATACTTTCCTGCACAAAATCACTGAAGGCGAGCACGCTCTTTGCCTGCTCGCTTAACGATGAGGCCGGTAATGACTCGGGCAGACGTTCGCAAACGGTCTGCCACTGCTGCTGTAATTGCGAAGAAAGCGGCATTATTGGGGTTCCTTGCCAGAGTTAACGTTTTCCGCTGTGCAGCCAGAACGGCTCCTGCGAAATGGCCTCGTTACGGAAATGCTCAATCTCAATATGCTGGCGGGTTTCAATGGCGTGTTTCAGCCCCTGCCAGTTCTCCAGCCAGGCCTGCGCCTTCACGCCGTCATAGGCTCCAGACAGAAGCACCATGCTGTCGATATTGCGCGAAAGACGGGGAAGCTGATCGCCATACTGATCGCCCAGCGGGTAGGCAAACGTGGTCTTCAGTTCGGCGGCATGGCGGGAAAGATGAATATCCGCGAAACGTTTGAAGTTTTCCGCGATTTTGGTTTGCGCTTTTGCATCAAGGAAAGTACGCCAGCCTCGCGTCACCAGAAACTCGGTCAGCGCCAGTTTTGCCGTGGCGGTTTGCGGGCTGTAGATTGCCGTTTGCGCGGATACGTCCGAGAGCATCAGCGCTTCGGTTTGCGTCAGCAGATCGCGTAAGTGAGCACTCGCTTTGCGAGGAACGATACCGCCGAACAACGCAAGAGTATGACGCACCAGGGCAATAGCCGCCAACACGTGGGATTTCGCGTTTTTCACATTACGCACCCACAGCTCTTCGTGGTACTGCCACTGGGAAAGCGCCAGCTCCAGCGCGGCTTCCAGACCCTGTTCAACGCTGGCTTTCGGCGCAACGTGCAAAATGGTCGTCTCTTTCAGCACGCGCGGCGCATTTCCGGCGGCCAGATGGTAGCCCCGCGCGGCTTTACTCAGGCTTCCTTGACGTAATCCGGACTGGTTCACCAGCCTGCGTGCCAGCTTCAGCACGTCGTTGGCGTCGCCTTCCAGCAGTTCAAGCTCCAGTTCGCAAATCGGCTCCTGGATCTCCCCCGCCTTCACCTCGCCCAGATCGAGGGCGATTTCAATGCGGCTTTTGCCTTCCGTCACCAGCCATTTTTCGCGCCAGAAATCGGTGCTGAACAGCGGCTGTACTTCTGCGGATAAGGTTGCCGGGAGAGTGCCTTCCGGCCAGACCTCAGCCGGAAAACGTTCAAGCTCAAGTTCTGGCTTACTGATGTCGATATTGTATTCCGGACGCTGGTGCAAACCGCCCACCACGCGACCGGCAATTTTCATCGTCATCTCGTAGCGCCCGCTCGCGCCACGGATGCGCAGGCCCATATCGTGACGACGCAGCCAGTTATCCGGCGTTTCGTAATAGATATTAAGCAGTTGTACCGGTTCATGGTGTTCGCCTGAAAGCGTGTGCAGATGCTGACGAAGTGCGTCAACGCTGTCTTTTTCGACGATAAACTTTAATTCGATTTCTTGTGCCATAGCCTTGTACTTTTGCCTGCGTCACAGACGCGTCGATGAAGGCGAACTTCCTCGCCATTTGTTTGTCAGTACATAGTATTTTGCGCCAAATTACCACGCAATGAGCAATTTGACGGGCGTAAAAGTTTGAAGAGGTGGAAATCACGACACAGATGATTCCGATTGATGACGAATCCTTTGCGTAGAGACACTGATACCACTACTATCGTTCCACTATTTATGAAAATAACGACTGATATGCTTAAATTACGCCTGATTGGACTTACTTTACTCGCTTTTAGCGCCGCAACCGCGGTCCACGCTGAAGAGAAGCGTTACGTTTCTGATGAACTGAACACCTGGGTACGCAGTGGCCCTGGGGACAATTATCGCCTCGTGGGCACGGTAAATGCCGGCGAGGAAGTAGTTCTGTTACAAACCAATGCAGACACCAACTACGGTCAGGTACGCGACAGCTCCGGTCGCACCTCCTGGATCCCGCTGAAAGAGCTGAGCAACGTGCCAAGCCTGCGCACCCGCGTGCCGGATCTGGAAAACCAGGTGAAAACCCTGACCGATAAGCTGACCAACATCGATAACACCTGGAACCAGCGCACGGCAGAAATGCAGCAGAAAGTGGCCCAGAGCGATGGTGTGATCAACGGTTTGAAGGAAGAGAACCAGAAGCTGAAAAACGAGCTGATTGTCGCGCAGAAGAAAGTGAATGCCGCCAACCTGCAGCTTGATGATAAACAGCGCACCATCATCATGCAGTGGTTCATGTATGGCGGCGGCGTGCTGGGCGTCGGTCTGGTGCTGGGTCTGGTGCTGCCAATGCTGATCCCAAGCCGTAAGCGCAAAGACCGCTGGATGAACTAACTCGTCTTCTCTGCCACACTTACGTATTATCTTGCGAAAAGAGAAAACGGGAGCGTTGGTGTGAAGAGTTATCTGGTCGGTGGTGCGGTACGTGATGCGTTGTTAGGTCTGCCGGTCAAAGATAAAGACTGGGTGGTGGTGGGTGCCACCCCCGAAGAGATGCTCGACGCGGGCTACCAGCAGGTAGGCCGCGATTTTCCCGTTTTTCTTCATCCTCAAAGCCGTGAAGAGTACGCCCTGGCGCGTACCGAACGAAAATCCGGCTCTGGCTATACCGGTTTTACCTGCTATGCCGCCCCGGATGTGACGCTGGAGCAGGATCTGCTGCGCCGCGATCTCACCATCAATGCCCTTGCGCAGGACGAGCACGGCCAGATCATTGATGCCTACGGCGGTCAGGACGATCTGCGCGACCGTCTTTTACGTCACGTTTCCCCGGCTTTTTCTGAAGATCCGCTCCGCGTGCTGCGCGTAGCGCGTTTCGCCGCGCGTTATGCGCATCTCAGTTTCCGTATCGCTGATGAAACCATGGCGCTGATGACCGCGATGACCGAAGCGGGCGAACTGGAACACCTGACGCCAGAACGCGTCTGGAAAGAGACGGAAAACGCCCTCACGACCCGCAACCCGCAGGTCTTTTTCCAGGTGCTGCGCGACTGTGGCGCGCTGAAAGTGCTGTTCCCGGAAATCGACGTGCTGTTCGGCGTCCCCGCCCCGGCGAAATGGCACCCGGAAATTGATACAGGTATTCATACCCTGATGACGCTCAGCATGGCCGCCATGCTCAGCCCGGACGTGGATGTGCGTTTTTCCACTCTGTGCCACGATCTCGGCAAAGGGTTAACGCCGAAGGCGTTCTGGCCGCGCCATCACGGACACGGTCCGGCAGGCGTGAAGCTGGTCGACGGCATTTGCCAGCGGCTGCGCGTGCCAAATGAGATCCGCGACCTGGCAAAACTGGTGGCAGAGTTCCACGATCTCATCCATACCTTCCCGATCCTGAAACCGGCCACCATCGTTAAGCTGTTCGATAATATCGACGCCTGGCGTAAACCCCAGCGCGTGGAGCAGATCGCCCTGACCAGCGAAGCCGACGTGCGCGGTCGCACCGGGTTTGAGGCCTGCGATTACCCACAAGGCCGTTTGCTGCGTGAAGCCTGGGAAGTCGCGAAAGCCGTACCCACGAAAGATGTTGTTGAAGCAGGATTCAAAGGACCGGAAATTCGGGAAGAGTTGACGAAACGCAGGACAGAAGCCGTTGCGGCATGGAAGGAAAAGCGTTGCCCTCAGCCAAAAGACTGAGGGCCGTTGGTCATCAGAAGAAGACCACGTACACCGCAGCCGCGACGATAAAGCGGTAGATCGCGAACGGAATGAACGAGATACGCTTGATCAGCTGCAGGAAGGTTTTGATGGCGATCAGCGCCACGATGAAGGCGGTGATGAAGCCCACGGCGAACATCGGAATGTCGCCAGCCGTCAGGAAGTGATAGCTCTTATAGACGTCGAGTACGGTGGCACCCATCATCATCGGCACCGCCAGCAGGAATGAAAATTCCGACGCGGCATAACGGCTCACACCCATCAGCATGCCACCAGAAATGGTCGCCCCTGAACGCGAGAAGCCCGGCCACAGTGCCAGACACTGGAAGCAACCAATGATAAACGCCTGACGGTAGGTCATATCATCCAGACCTTCCGCACGCGGGGTTTTCGGTTTCAGCACTTCTGCTGCAATCAGCAGGAAACCGCCGACCACCAGCGCATACATCACGTTAATCGGGTTAAACAGCGATTTGATGGTGTCGTGGAATACCAGCCCCAGCACGACCGCAGGGACCATGCCGAGCAGAATGTGAATCAGCGTCAGACGGCCCTTGCCTTCCCCTTCACGCTGCGGCAAACGTCCAAAGTGAATGCCGATCAGGCCAAACAGACGACGCCAGAACATCACCACAACCGCCAGAATAGAACCCAGCTGAATCACCACTTCGAACGTCTTTGCGGTATCGCCCTCAAAGCCCAGCAGGTGGCCGACGATAATCATATGGCCCGTACTGGAAACCGGCAAAAACTCCGTCAATCCTTCGACCACACCCAGTATTGCCGCCACCAGCAGCGAGTGCATATCGCTCATCTATAAACCCCTAAAAAGATATAAAAAAACGGTGTCCCACGTGGACAACCGTGAAAGATACAGCTTTATGACCGGTATAACCTAAAATGGTTTAGCGATTATGACGTTAAATCTTTGCTTTCAGATTATTGCCACGCTCGATAATCACGCCTACGTTGGCAGCGCGCGCTACCGCCCCCGGTTTGCTTAACTTGATGCGTACCCATGGCGAGTTAAATTTGGTCAGCAGTAGCTCCGCCACCTCTTCCGCCACGCGTTCCACCAGCGCAAAACACTGCCCTTCCACGTGCCCCACGACCGCGTCACTGATGTCGGCATAGCTCAGACAGTCCTTCACGTCGTCGCTTTTTGCCGACGCGCGGTTATCCCAGCCCATTTCGATATCGAACACCAGCTTCTGCTCGATGGTCTGTTCCCAGTCGTAAACACCAATAGTGGTGATTACCGAAAGTTGCTCTATAAATACAATATCCATCACGACCTGCCTGCTTTTTGGCTAAACCGGATACCACTTCCGGCGAATTATGCGTATTATCCACAGATGCTGAGAATACAGATACATTTTCAAAACGGAACAGCGTTATGAGTGCAATCGCGCCTGGAATGATTATCCTCGCCTACCTTTGCGGCTCAATCTCCAGCGCCATTCTGGTCTGCCGCATCGCCGGGTTGCCTGACCCACGCGAAAGTGGTTCCGGGAATCCGGGGGCGACCAATGTACTACGAATTGGCGGCAAGGGAGCAGCCGTAGCGGTTTTGATTTTTGATGTTCTGAAAGGGATGCTACCCGTCTGGGGCGCGTATGCGCTGGGCGTCACGCCGTTCTGGCTCGGTCTTATCGCCATCGCCGCCTGCGTCGGCCATATCTGGCCCGTTTTCTTTGGTTTTAAAGGCGGAAAAGGCGTTGCGACGGCCTTCGGTGCGATTGCACCTATCGGCTGGGATCTCACCGGGGTAATGGCCGGGACCTGGCTGCTCACCATTCTTCTGAGCGGCTACTCGTCGCTGGGCGCGATCGTCAGCGCGCTGATTGCCCCGTTCTACGTCTGGTGGTTCAAACCCCAGTTCACCTTCCCAGTGTCGATGCTCTCCTGTCTGATCCTGCTGCGCCATCACGACAATATTCAGCGCCTGTGGCGTCGTCAGGAAACCAAGATCTGGACAAAGCTCAAGCGTAAGAAGAAAGACGCTAAATAAAGCGTTCGTTATGCCTTATAACCAAATGTGATTTTGGTCACCTTCTGCCTGTGGTAACTGTTAGAGACACAACACAACCACACAAAAAGAAAAATGGCAGAAATCACAGATACAACTCCCCTTTCAACGGCAGGAAGCACCCCGGATGGCGACATCAAGTGGGTGCGCAGCGCATCGGACGTTTCACGTCTGGTTAACGACGGCTCTCAGGGCCGGGCCAACGCCCGTATCGTGGTCGGTATCGCGCTGGGCGGTATTTTTCTCGACGCGTACGATCTCGGCGCATTGGCGTTTGGCATCAAAGACATTACCCGCGAATTCAATTTAACCCCTGCTGGCACCGGCATGGTGGCGTCGGCCATTACCTTCGGTGCCATCGTCGGGGCGCTGCTCGGCGGCTATCTCACGGATAAAATCGGGCGCTACCGCGTGTTTATGGCCGATATGGTCTTCTTCGTCGTCGCCGCTATCGCCTGTGCGCTGGCTCCGAACGAATATGTGCTGGCGGGCGCGCGCTTTGTGATGGGGCTCGGCGTGGGGATCGACCTTCCCGTGGCGATGGCGTTTCTCAGCGAGTTCGCCAGACTGAAAGGTCCGGGAAACAAAGCTTCCAGCGTCGCGATGTGGTGCCCTACCTGGTATGCGGCCATCAGCGTCTCCTACCTGCTGGTGCTCTTCTTCTACGCCGTGCTGCCGGAAAGCCACAGCGACTGGCTCTGGCGCCTGATCCTCGGCTTTGGCGCGGTGCCCGCGCTGGTAATTATCGCCATTCGCAGCCGTTACATGAGCGAGTCTCCGGTCTGGGCGGCGAATCAGGGTAACCTGAAAGAGGCGGCATCCATTTTGCGGCAGTCGTACAACATCAACGCCCACGTGCCGCAGGATGCCCTTGACCAGCCCGCACCTGTGGTTAACAAGGCAAAATGGTCGAACTACCTCAACCTGTTCCGGGGCATCTATCTGCGGCGTACCACCCTCGCCACGCTGCTGTCGGTGGTCTCCTCGTTTGCCTATAACGCCGTGGCCTTTGGCCTGCCGGTGATTATTTCAAGCTTCTTCGTGCAGTCGATGCTCACCACCATTTTGATCTCGCTGGTGCTTAACCTGCTGTTTGCGTTTGTTGGCGGATTACTGGCGGTGCGCTATGTTCCACGCTTCGGCGCGTGGCGGATGTCGCTCGCGGGCTATGCCTGCCAGCTTGTGGCGCTGCTCGGGCTGGCGCTGATAGGCCGACCGGAAGGTGCTTCTGAAGGGGTGCTTGCTGTTTCGATGCTGGCGCTATTCCTGTTCGGTCAGGGCTTTGGCCCGGGTGCGCATACCATGACGTTTGCCTCCTTGAGCTACCCGACCTCGCTGCGCGGCGTGGGCGTGGGTCTCAACCAGACGCTGATGCGCAGCAGCTCGACGCTGTCGCTATTCCTGTTCCCGCTGCTGGTTGCTTCGCTGGATACTGCCGTGTTCTGGGTGATTGCGCTGGCACCGTTTATCGGCCTGGCGTCGCTGCTGGCGATCCGCTGGGAGCCGTCCGGGTATGATGTGGATGCAGAGGATTATCGCTAGCCTTTCCTGCCGGGTGGCGCTGCGCTTACCCGGCCTACACTGCGCATTATCTTGTAGGCCCGTGCAAGCGTAGCGCCGCCGGGCGAAAATCACATGAGCCGTTTTTTATCCATAAGCGACTCATATGACAGCCTTCATTTCTGCCAGGGCATACTGAAACGACCCCGATGATGAGCAGATGGATGCAGCATGTTAGCAGCTCAGGTCACTGATAATTCATACAAAGGCTGGCAGGCATCGCTTGCCCTGCAGTTTTGTCACACCCCTGAGAAAACCCTCCTGCACTCCGCTCATCACGTCGGGCCGCTTACCGTCCAGCGTCCGTTTTACCCCGAAGGGGAAACCTGCCACCTTTATCTGCTTCACCCGCCCGGCGGGATTGTGGGCGGCGATACGCTGGACATTTCCGTTCAGCTGGCCCCCAAAAGCCATGTGCTTATCACCATGCCCGGTGCCAGCAAGTTCTATCGCAGCAGCGGCCCGCAGGCTCGTCTGAGCCAGCATTTTTATCTCAATGAAGATTCCATCCTGGAGTGGCTGCCGCAGGACACGATTATTTTTCCCGGCGCGAATGCCGCGCTGCGCTCCGTTTTTCACCTGAAGGCCTCCAGCACGCTGCTGGCGTGGGAGCTGTACTGCCTGGGCCGCCCGGTGATCGGTGAGACCTTCAGCCACGGCACGCTGGAGAGCCGTCTTGAGGTGTGGGTAGATGACGAGCCCCGCCTGATTGAGCGCCTGCATCTTAGCGACGGCGATCTCACGCCCGTCGCCGGACATCCGTGGATCGGCACGCTGCTGTTCTATCCGGCTGCCGACGATCACCTCGACGCGGTGCGCGAGCGGCTCGCGCCACTGGAAAATTATGCCGGGGCAACGCTCACCGATGGCCTGCTGTCGGTGCGTTTTCTCTCCCACGACAACCTGATTTGCCAGCGGGTGATGCGCGATATCTGGCAGTCGCTTCGCCCGCTCCTCACCACCAAAACCGCCTGTTCGCCGCGTATCTGGCAGACATAAGAGAAACGTTATGGAACTGACCCCCAGAGAGAAAGACAAGCTGTTGCTGTTTACCGCCGCGCTGGTTGCCGAACGCCGCCTTGCGCGCGGGGTAAAGCTCAACTACCCGGAATCAGTCGCGCTGATCAGCGCCTTCATTATGGAAGGCGCGCGCGATGGCGAAACCGTCGCCTCGCTGATGGAGGCGGGCCGCCACGTCCTGAGGCGCGACCAGGTAATGGAGGGCGTCCCGGAGATGATCCCGGATATTCAGGTCGAAGCCACCTTCCCGGACGGTTCCAAGCTCGTCACCGTCCACAATCCAATCGTCTAAGGAGCGCGCGATGATCCCAGGCGAATATCAGATCAAACCGGGCAATATCAGCTTTAACGTCGGGCGAGAAACCCAAAGCGTGGTTGTCGAAAACCACGGCGACAGGCCGATCCAGGTCGGATCGCACTACCACTTTTACGAGGTCAATCCGGCGCTGAAGTTCGATCGGGTAGCCACCAGGGGCTACCGGCTGAACATCCCGGCGGGCACCGCCGTGCGCTTCGAGCCCGGCCAGAAGCGGGAAGTGACGCTGGTGCAGATCGCGGGTGCACAGCGGATTTTCGGTTTTCGCAGTGCCGTGATGGGAGAGGTGAAACATGGCTGAGATTTCACGTCGGGCGTATGCCGATATGTTCGGCCCCACTACCGGGGATAAAGTGCGGCTGGCCGACAGCGAGCTGTGGATCGAAGTCGAAGACGATCTCACGACCTATGGCGAAGAAGTCAAATTCGGCGGCGGGAAGGTGATCCGCGACGGCATGGGCCAGGGGCAGATGACCGCTGACGGCTGCGTGGATCTGGTTCTCACCAACGCGCTGATCGTCGATCACTGGGGGATCGTGAAAGCCGATATCGGCGTCAAGGACGGGCGGATCTTCGCCGTGGGCAAAGCCGGGAACCCGGACATTCAGCCCGGCGTGACGATCCCGATTGGTGCGGCAACGGAAGTGATCGCCGCCGAGGGGAAGATCGTCACCGCTGGCGGGATCGACACCCACATCCACTGGATCTGCCCGCAGCAGGCGGAAGAGGCGCTGGTTTCCGGCGTCACCACCATGATCGGCGGCGGCACCGGACCGGCGGCGGGCACCAACGCCACCACCTGCACGCCCGGGCCGTGGTATATCGCCCGCATGCTGCAGGCTGCCGATACCCTGCCGGTGAATATCGGCCTGCTCGGCAAAGGTAACGGCTCCAACCCGGATGCCCTGCGCGAGCAGATTGCCGCCGGTGCTATCGGGCTGAAAATTCACGAAGACTGGGGCGCAACGCCTGCAGCGATCAACTGCTCGCTGGAGGTCGCTGACGAGATGGATATTCAGGTGGCGCTGCACAGCGACACGCTGAACGAGTCCGGTTTTGTCGAAGACACGCTGGCCGCCATCGCCGGGCGCACCATCCACACCTTCCACACCGAAGGGGCGGGCGGCGGCCATGCGCCGGATATCATCACCGCCTGCGCGCACCCGAATATTCTGCCTTCCTCCACCAATCCGACGCTGCCCTACACGGTCAATACCATCGACGAGCATCTCGACATGCTGATGGTCTGCCACCACCTTGACCCGGATATCGCCGAGGACGTGGCGTTTGCCGAATCCCGCATTCGTCGTGAAACCATCGCCGCTGAAGACGTGCTGCACGACATCGGCGCATTCTCGCTCACCTCGTCAGATTCGCAGGCCATGGGCCGCGTCGGAGAAGTAATTATCCGCACCTGGCAGGTGGCGCACCGCATGAAAGTCCAGCGCGGCGCGCTGCCGGAAGAGACCGGCGAGAACGATAACTTCCGCGTGAAGCGCTACGTCGCCAAATACACCATTAACCCGGCGCTCACTCACGGCATCGCCCACGAAGTCGGTTCGATTGAGGCGGGCAAGCTGGCGGATCTGGTGGTCTGGTCCCCGGCGTTCTTTGGCGTCAAACCCGCCACCATCGTCAAGGGCGGGATGATCGCCTGCGCGCCGATGGGTGATATCAACGCCTCGATCCCGACGCCGCAGCCGGTGCATTACCGCCCGATGTTTGGCTCGCTGGGTGCCGCGCGCCACGCCACCCGGCTGACGTTTATCTCGCAGGCCGCCAGTGCGAACGGCATCCCGCAGCAGCTCAACCTGCAGAGCGCCACGGCGGTAGTGAAAGGCTGCCGGACGGTGAAAAAGGCGGACATGATCCACAACGGCCTGCAGCCGAATATCACCGTCGACTCACAAACCTACGAGGTGCGCGTCGACGGTGAACTGATAACCAGCGAACCGGCTGACGTTCTGCCGATGGCGCAACGCTATTTCCTGTTTTGAGGAGTGATGATGATCTATTTAACCCAACGCCTGGACCATGCCCACCCCGTCACCGCCAGCGTCACGCTGCCGATTGACGTACGGGTGAAAAGCCGCGCCCGCGTATCGCTGAACGACGGCCGCGAAGCCGGGCTGATGCTGCCGCGCGGCCTGCTGCTGCGCGGGGGCGACCTGCTGACTACCGACGACGGCAGCGAGGTTGTCGAGGTGTTCGCCGCCCCGGAGTCGGTTTCCGTGGTGCGCTGCGCCGATCCGTTCCTGCTCGCCCGCGCCTGCTACCACCTGGGCAACCGCCACGTGCCGCTGCAGATCATGCCCGGCGAGCTGCGCTATCACCACGACCACGTTCTCGACGACATGCTGCGCCAGTTCGGGCTGGAAGTGGCCTACGCCAGCCTGCCGTTTGAACCGGAAGCGGGCGCTTACACCAGCGATGCCCACAGCCACTCTCACGCTCATTCACATTAAGGATTAATCATGCGTAAGTATTTACCTCTGCTGCTTCTGGCCTTTTCCGTTCCCGCGCTCGCGCATCCCGGCCACGGTGCCGACAGCTTTCAGGCCGGTTTTCTCCACCCGCTGACCGGGCTCGATCATCTGCTGATGCTGACCGGTGCGGGCGTGCTCTCGGCGCTGAGCGGTCGCAAACTCCTGCTGCCGTTTGCCACCCTCGGGATGATGCTTGTCGGTGCGATTGCGGGCAGCCTGCTCGGCGGCTTCAGCGGCATGGAGATGCTGATTATCGCCTCGCTGGCGGTATCCGGCGTGATGATGTTTAAAACTGAAAACCGCCTGCTGCTGGCGGTGCCTGCCCTGGCGATGTTCCACGGCTGGGCGCACGGCGTGGAGATGTCCGGCCACAGCTTCTGGCTCTTCACCAGCGGCTTTATGCTGGCCAGCGCCACGGTGCTGTGCGCCAGCTTTGCCGCGGGGCTGCTGCTGCGTCGTCACGACGGCCTGCGTAAGACCTTCGGCGGCGGGCTGATCGTCTCCGCCCTGCTGGCGTTGATGAGCTGATGGAGCACGCCCGCCAGCGGCTGCGCCTGATGCAGCTCTCCAGCAGTAGCCTGCCGGTCGGATCGTTTACCTGGTCGCAGGGGCTGGAGTGGGCCGTTGAGGCGGGCTGGGTCACGGACGCCGACGCCTTTAAACGCTGGCAAATCCAGCAGATGGAGCAGAGTTTTTTCTGCGTCGATCTGCCGCTGTTTATCCGTCTTTATCAGGCCTGTGAGCAACGCGATCTTACACATGCAAAACGCTGGACGGCATACCTTCTCGCCTGCCGGGAAACGCGCGAGCTGCGCGAAGAAGAGCGCAACCGAGGGGCGGCCTTTACGCGACTGATTAAGAGCTGGGAGCCGGATTGTCCGCCCGAATGGCTACCGCTGTTTATGCAGAGCCAGCTCTGCGGCATGGCCTGGCTCGGCGTGCGCTGGGGTATTGGCGCGCGCGAGCTGGCGCTGAGCCTCGGCTACAGCTGGATGGAGAGCGCGGTGATGGCGGGCGTCAAGCTGGTGCCGTTTGGGCAACAGGCCGCGCAGCAGCTGATTATCGAACTGAGCGACGACTACGCCGCTGGTTTTGAACAGGCATTTTTACGTCGCGACGACGCGCTGGGAGCAGCAACGCCGCTGTCCGCCATCGCCTCCGCGCGCCACGAAACCCAATATTCACGACTATTCCGTTCCTGAGGAGTCAATATGGCTGATTACAAACATCCCCTGCGCGTGGGCGTGGGCGGCCCGGTAGGGTCGGGCAAAACCGCGCTGCTGGAAGCGCTCTGCAAGGCGATGCGCGATACCTACCATCTCGCGGTGGTGACCAACGATATCTACACCAAAGAGGATCAGCGCATCCTGACCGAGGCGGGCGCGCTGGAGCCGGAGCGCATCGTGGGCGTGGAAACGGGCGGCTGCCCGCATACCGCCATCCGCGAAGATGCCTCAATGAACCTGGCGGCGGTGGAAGCGTTAAGCGAGAAGTTTGGCAATCTGGATCTGATCTTCGTTGAAAGCGGCGGCGACAACCTGAGCGCGACCTTCAGCCCAGAGCTGGCGGACCTCACCATCTACGTCATCGACGTGGCCGAAGGGGAAAAAATCCCGCGCAAGGGCGGGCCGGGGATCACCAAATCCGATTTTCTGGTGATCAACAAAACCGACCTCGCGCCGTACGTGGGGGCGTCGCTGGAGGTGATGGAGCGCGACACCAACCGCATGCGCGGCGAGCGTCCGTGGACGTTTACCAACCTGAAGGCGGGTGACGGGCTGGCGACGATCATTGCGTTTCTGGAAGAGAAAGGGATGCTGAGGGTGTAGTGCGGTTTATTGCACGTTGGCACACGTGGGTGTTGTAGGCCCGGTAAGCGCAGCGCCACCGGGCAAAAAAACTCACGCCTCCGGCAGTTCCGCCAGCGGCCAGCGCGGACGCACGGACACGCTCAGGTCGGACGTCGCACCCGCATTCAGGCGCACCATTCCGGCGTAAGCAATCATCGCGCCGTTATCGGTACAGAATTCCGGACGGGCGTAAAACACTTCTCCGCGACGCTTTTGCATCATCTCGGCGAGCTTCGCGCGCAGCGTGCGGTTAGCGCTCACGCCACCGGCCATCACCAGACGCTTAAAGCCGGTCTGATCCAGTGCGCGCTTGCACTTGATCATCAGCGTATCCACTACCGCATCTTCAAACGCGCGGGCGATATCGGCGCGGGTCTGCTCGCTGTCATCGTTATTACGGATCGTATTCGCCGCGAAGGTTTTCAGCCCGGAGAAGCTGAAGTCCAGCCCCGGACGGTCGGTCATCGGACGCGGGAAGACAAAGCGCCCTTCCGTTCCCTGAGACGCCATTTTCGAGAGCATCGGGCCGCCAGGGTAATCCAGCCCCAGAAGCTTGGCGGTTTTGTCGAAGGCTTCACCGGCGGCATCGTCGATCGACTCACCCAGCAGCTCGTACTTGCCAATGCCCGTTACGCTAATCAGCTGCGTATGACCGCCGGAAACCAGCAGCGCCACAAACGGGAATTCAGGCGGATTCTCTTCCAGCATCGGCGCCAGAAGGTGCCCTTCCATATGGTGAACCGGAATGGCCGGAACATCCCACGCGAACGCCAGTGAACGACCCACCGTCGCGCCAACCAGCAGCGCGCCGACCAGGCCCGGGCCTGCGGTATACGCCACTGCATCAATCTCTTTTGCCGTTAATCCCGCTTCTTTCAGCGCCGCCTGAATCAGGGGAACCGTTTTACGCACGTGGTCACGAGAGGCCAGTTCAGGTACGACGCCGCCGTAGTCAGCGTGCAATTTCACCTGACTATACAGCTGGTTGGCCAGAAGCCCTTTTTCGTCGTCGTAAATGGCGATGCCGGTTTCATCGCAGGATGTTTCAATACCCAGTACACGCATGACTTGTTTTACCTCGTTTCAATACCGCGCAGTGTAGAGCCTGGGCGGGTTGATGTAAAACTTTGTTCGCCCCAGGAAGAAGGCTCGTGTATACTCCTCACCCTTATTAAAGTCCCTTTCAAAATCGCATCGGTGCTTTACAAAGCAGCAGCATTTGCAGTAAAATTCCGCACCATTTTGAAATAAGCTGGCGTTGATGCCAGCGGCAAACCGAATTTATTAAAGGTGAGAGTTACATGCCGGTAATTAAAGTACGTGAAAACGAGCCGTTCGACGTAGCACTGCGTCGCTTCAAACGTTCATGCGAGAAAGCAGGTGTTCTGGCTGAAGTTCGTCGTCGTGAGTTTTATGAAAAACCAACGACCGAACGTAAGCGCGCTAAAGCTTCCGCTGTGAAACGTCACGCGAAGAAACTGGCTCGCGAAAACGCACGCCGTACTCGTCTGTACTAATTGGTTGAGGGCCTCAGCCCTCAATTGACAGACAGAGTAATAGTCGTAAGGCCGTGCTTCCGGAAGGAATGCGCGGCTTGTTTTCGTTTATAAGTCGCTTAAAATTTTGGGGCATATGGCCGGAAGAATCCCACGCGTTTTCATCAATGACCTGCTTGCCAGAACCGACATCGTCGATCTCATCGACGCGCGGGTAAAGCTAAAAAAGCAGGGCAAGAACTACCATGCGTGCTGTCCGTTCCATAACGAAAAAACCCCCTCCTTCACCGTAAACGGTGAAAAGCAGTTCTACCATTGCTTCGGCTGTGGCGCACACGGTAATGCCGTCGATTTTTTGATGAACTACGACAAGCTCGAGTTCGTTGAAACCGTCGAAGAGCTGGCGGCGATGCATAACCTTGAAGTGCCGTATGAAGCAGGCAGTGGGCCAAGTCAGATCGAGCGCCATCAACGGCAAACGCTGTATCAACTGATGGATGGCCTGAATTCGTTTTACCAACAGTCTCTTAAGCACTCTGCGGCTGAGCCTGCGCGTCAGTATCTGAACAAGCGCGGACTGAGCGACGATGTCATTGCGCGTTTCGCTATTGGTTACGCCCCGCCCGGCTGGGACAACGTGTTAAAGCGTTTTGGCGGCAATAGCGAAGATCGTAAGTCTCTCATCGATGCAGGCATGCTGGTCACCAACGACCAGGGACGAAGTTACGACCGCTTCCGTGAACGGGTGATGTTCCCGATCCGCGACAAGCGAGGCCGGGTAATTGGTTTTGGTGGTCGCGTGCTGGGTGATGCCCTGCCGAAGTACCTCAACTCCCCGGAAACCGATATTTTCCATAAGGGCCGCCAGCTGTACGGTCTTTATGAGGCGCAGCAGGATAATGCGGAACCTCCGCGTCTGCTGGTCGTCGAAGGCTATATGGACGTCGTGGCGCTGGCGCAGTACGACATCAACTACGCGGTTGCGTCGTTAGGTACGTCCACGACTGCCGATCATATTCAGCTGCTGTTCAGGGTGACCAACAACGTCATCTGCTGTTACGACGGTGACCGCGCAGGACGTGACGCCGCCTGGCGAGCGCTGGAAACCGCGCTACCTTATATGACCGATGGGCGTCAGCTACGCTTTATGTTTCTGCCCGACGGTGAAGACCCGGATACGCTGGTGCGTAAAGAGGGTAAAGCGGCGTTTGAAGCGCGGATGGAGCAGGCTCAGCCGCTCTCCACGTTTTTGTTTAACAGCCTGATGCCGCAGGTCGATTTGAGTACCCCTGACGGGCGCGCGCAGCTCAGTACGCTAGCGCTGCCGTTAATCAGCCAGGTGCCCGGCGAAACGCTGCGCATCTATCTGCGTCAGGAGCTAGGCAACAAGCTCGGCATTCTGGACGATAGCCAGCTTGAACGTTTAATGCCTAAACAGGCTGAAAACGGTGCGGTTCGCGCCGCGCCTCAGCTAAAACGCACAACCATGCGTATACTGATAGGGTTACTGGTGCAAAACCCCGAGCTTGCTCCGCAAGTGCCGTCGCTGGCGGGTTTGAACCACGAAAAATTGCCCGGACTTGGCTTATTTTCAGAACTGGTCAACACTTGTTTGTCTCAGCCAGGTCTGACCACCGGACAACTTTTAGAACATTATCGCGGCACAAAAGAGGCCGCTACCCTTGAAAAATTGTCGATGTGGGACGATATAGCAGATAAGGACATTGCAGAAAAAACGTTCACCGACTCGCTCAACCATATGTTTGATTCGATGCTTGAGTTGCGCCAGGAAGAGTTGATAGCTCGCGAGCGCACACACGGCTTAAGCAGCGAAGAACGCCGGGAGCTCTGGATGATTAACCAGGAACTGGCGAAGAAATAAGTGAAAGACAATATCATTCGCGTTGTATCAAGGCAGCAAGTGAACGAACTCCTGGGAGTGTACATAAGTACATGACCAGGATGAGGGAACGCAGCTAACGCAGAGACAACGTGAAGGATGAAGTATTTAACGGCTTAAGTGCCGAATATCGATCGGGAAGCCCCCGGCAGCCGCACTGAGAGGCAGCGGCAAAAATATAAGTACGCCCTCGCTTTAAAGGTTGGCAGACCCATCGCCGACACCAATCAAACGAAATAAGTGTGGATACCGTCTTATGGAGCAAAACCCGCAGTCACAGCTGAAACTTCTTGTCCAACGCGGTAAGGAGCAAGGCTATCTGACCTATGCCGAGGTCAATGACCATCTGCCGGAAGATATCGTCGATTCAGATCAAATCGAAGACATCATCCAAATGATCAATGACATGGGTATTCAGGTGATGGAAGAAGCACCGGATGCCGATGATCTGTTGCTGGCTGAAACCTCCAACAACACTGACGAAGATGCGGAAGAAGCTGCTGCACAGGTACTGTCCAGCGTGGAATCTGAAATCGGGCGTACCACTGACCCGGTCCGCATGTACATGCGCGAAATGGGTACCGTTGAACTGTTGACCCGCGAAGGCGAAATTGACATCGCTAAACGCATCGAAGACGGGATCAACCAGGTTCAGTGTTCTGTTGCTGAATACCCGGAAGCCATCACCTATCTGCTGGAACAGTACGATCGCGTTGAAGCTGAAGAAGCTCGCCTGTCCGATCTGATCACCGGCTTTGTCGATCCGAACGCTGAAGAAGATATGGCGCCTACCGCCACTCACGTCGGTTCAGAACTGTCTCAGGAAGAGATGGATGACGACGAAGACGAAGATGAGGAAGAAGAAGACGACAGCGACGACGACAACAGCATCGACCCTGAGCTGGCACGTGAGAAGTTCGGTGAGCTGCGTACCCAGTACGAAGTCACGCGTGACACCATCAAAGCGAAAGGCCGCAGTCATGCCGCCGCTCAGGAAGAGATCCTGAAGCTGTCTGAAGTGTTCAAACAGTTCCGCCTGGTGCCAAAACAGTTCGATTACCTGGTGAACAGCATGCGCGTCATGATGGATCGCGTACGTACCCAGGAACGTATCATCATGAAGCTGTGCGTTGAACAGTGCAAAATGCCGAAGAAGAACTTCATAACCCTCTTCACCGGCAACGAAACCAGCGAGACCTGGTTCAACGCGGCTATCGCGATGAACAAACCGTGGTCAGAAAAACTGCATGATGTGAAAGACGATGTGCAGCGCGGCCTGATGAAACTTCAGCAGATCGAAGAAGAAACTGGCCTGACCATTGAGCAGGTAAAAGACATTAACCGTCGTATGTCCATCGGCGAAGCGAAAGCCCGCCGTGCGAAGAAAGAGATGGTTGAAGCGAACTTGCGTCTGGTTATCTCTATCGCCAAGAAATACACCAACCGTGGTCTGCAGTTCCTGGATCTGATTCAGGAAGGCAACATCGGTCTGATGAAAGCGGTAGATAAGTTTGAATACCGTCGTGGTTACAAGTTCTCTACCTATGCGACATGGTGGATCCGTCAGGCGATCACCCGCTCTATCGCAGACCAGGCGCGCACCATCCGTATTCCGGTGCATATGATTGAGACCATCAACAAGCTCAACCGTATCTCCCGCCAGATGCTGCAAGAGATGGGCCGCGAGCCGACGCCGGAAGAGCTGGCTGAACGCATGCTGATGCCGGAAGACAAGATCCGTAAAGTGCTGAAGATCGCCAAAGAGCCAATCTCCATGGAAACACCAATCGGTGATGATGAAGATTCGCATCTGGGTGATTTCATCGAGGATACCACCCTCGAGCTGCCGCTGGACTCTGCCACCACCGAGAGCCTGCGTGCTGCCACGCACGACGTTCTGGCTGGCCTGACCGCCCGTGAAGCAAAAGTACTGCGTATGCGTTTCGGTATCGATATGAATACCGACCACACGCTGGAAGAAGTGGGTAAACAGTTCGACGTTACCCGCGAACGTATCCGTCAGATCGAGGCGAAGGCGCTGCGTAAGCTGCGTCATCCAAGCCGCTCTGAAGTGCTGCGTAGCTTCCTGGACGACTAATCTGTCCTGACAGCAAAAACTCCCTGCGGGGAGTTTTTTTTGGGGATTTTCTACCGAGAGTACAAAAATTAGTAGGGGTGACTGCTTACATATGCAATTGTAAATGATATTTATTTTCATTATCATTTTTCTTTTCGTAAACTACTGTAAAGAAAAATTACATGAATTTCAAAACATTAAAAAATCAATCCCTCTGTGCGCTCGCGATTTCCCTGGCACTTCACGCGGGTTCTGTTTTGGCAAAGGATTTCACGGAAGATCAGTTTATCTCTCAGCCGCTGGGTCACGGCGTTTACGAACTGGCTTATGACGCTGGACAAAAGGCAGTCTACGCGGCCTCTGCCCCCTCTTTCGAGAAAGACAAAACCGCCGGTGAAGTGTTCCAGCTTGCGGTCGATTCACTAAACGTTAATGAGCGCATTACTACCCAGCGCCGCCCGTTTGCGGTTTCACTGGATGATGCCAGTCATATCCTGTGGTTAGGCAACGCGCTTGATGGCTCAGTGACACTGCTCGATACCCGCACCAACAAAGAAGTGAAAACCCTCCAGCTTGCGGATGCTGAGAATAAAGCACACGTCCGCGAAGTGGTTCTTGATAAGAAACACCACCGCCTGTATGTCTCCGGCATCGGCAGCGAAGGCAAAGGCGTGCTGTGGGTCGTCGACACGCAAAAACAGACGTTGCTGCTGACCCACAAACAGATGGATCCGGTCGGTTTTGCGGTCGATGAAGCAGGCGATAAAGTTTACGCTGTAACCGGCAAAGGCGAGCTAATTACCCTGGATGGCAAAACCTCTCAGGTTCTCTCCCGCGTAAAGGTTGACCCCGCTGAACCTAAACACTACTTCCTGAACATCGCGTTGAACACCACCAAAGGCGTTGGTTTTATTGCGGATACCAACACCCGTGACGTGCTGGTTGTCCAGCTCGACTCCGGCAAAATTGTTCATCGCGTTCCAACACCGAACTCTATTGCCGCGGTCTACAACCCTGCGCGCGATGAAGTGTATGTTACCCATCGCAATGCCCGTCAGATAAGCGTTATCGATGCCAACACCTACAGCCTGAAACACACCGTCACAACGGCGGCGATGCCAAACAGCATGGTGCTTTCCCCTGACAACAAAACGCTGTTCGTCAGCGTGAAACAGGATGAAAAGGCCAACAAGGCTGACTATGTGCTCAAACTCGATTTAACCCCATTCTGAGGAGTGCGATGTGATGAACCAGACACGAACGGCGCTGGCGATGTCGCTCGCCCTCGCCACCCTTCCTGCGGCGGTTTTCGCCGAGGAAACTACCCCGGCAGATGAAGATCAGCTTGTCGTCACCGCCACCGGTTTCGCGCAGGAACGCCGCGAAGCACCGGCCACCATCTCTGTCGTCGGTGAAAAAGAGCTTAACACCCGGTCGAATCAGAACGTCACCGAGGCGCTTCGTGAGATGCCCGGCGTATTAGTGGGCAACGGTAACGGAAGCCTGGCCACGGGTGATGTGCAGATGCGCGGCATGGACTCGACCTATACCTCTTATATGGTGAACGGCATCAAACAGGGCACCCGCGAATCCCGCCCTTACGGGCACCACATCGGCACCGAAGCGGCCTTTTTACCTCCGCTTGCCGCTATCGAGCGCATTGAGGTGATCCGTGGGCCGATGTCCTCCCTGTATGGCTCTGACTCCATTGGCGGCGTGGTGAACGTCATCACCAAAAAAGGCTACAACCTGGATGCATGGACCGGCGTACTGGAAGATAACTACTTCCTGCAGGAGAAGAGCGAGTACGGCAACACCAACCAGACCAACGCTTTCCTGATGGGGCCGATTATTCCCGGCAAACTCGGGGTGAGCGTGGCGGCGGATTATCTGGACCGTCGCGATGACGACAGCCAGAACGATGAGCGCTTTGTGAAGCACCAGGCCGGGAATCTGGACGCGACCATCAACATGTCGCCGACCGATACCCAACTGTGGGATTTAAATGTCGTTAAAGGGCATCAGGAAAAATCACACAACGATAAAGCCTGGGAATGGGATTTTGACCGCGATGCTGCGTCGCTTTCTCAGCACGCCTGGTACGGCGACGATTTGCTGGAAGCGAAGAACTTCGTCAGCTACGAGAACGCCAAAACCGAATATCGCGTTCCGGGGATGAGTTCGCAGTTCATCAAACAGCGTAACTACGAGGCCAACAGCGCGAACACCTTCACGCTTGGCGATCACAAGCTGACGCTGGGGATTAACTTCACCCGCAACGAGCTGAACGACACCTTCGGTATTGCAGACAAGGAAGTACCGGGCGTCACGCCAGTCAGCAAAATCACGCGTAACGGCTGGGCGGTCTTCGCCGAGGACGCCTGGATGATGGTGCCGGACTTCACCCTCACCACCTCAGCACGTCTCGATCACGACAGCTATTTTGGCTACCACGTGACGCCAAAACTCTACGGTAACTGGACGATTGATGAAAGCTGGGCGCTGAAAGGTGGCGTCTCTGCGGGCTATAAAAAACCGGATCTGCGCCAGAACAACGAAGGCTTCACCAGCGTTTACGGTTCGTATCCTTATTCCTATATTGGCATCGGTAACAACGACCTTAAGCCCGAGCAGAGCGTCAACACCGAACTGGGCGTTTACTGGCAAGAGGACGCGCTGGCGCTGGATGCCACCGTGTTCTTCACCAAATTTAAAGACAAGATCAGCGACTACACCATCTGTACCGCAACGGCTACGCAGAAGTGTGTGTACAACGGCTATGAAGCGGAAGAGGTCTCCCAGTACTTCAACGTCAGCGACGCGGAAATCTATGGTCTGGAGCTGAACGGTGACTGGCAGGTCACGCCCGGGCTGAAGGCTAACGCGAACTACACCTATACGCACAGCGAGCAAAAGAGCGGTCAGTACAAGGGTGAAGCGCTGAACGAATTCCCGAGCAGCATGGCCAACCTCTCCCTGACGTGGAACGCGCTTAACGATCTTGAGCTGTGGACCAAAGCCAGCTGGCGCAGCAACACGCCGAACACCGGGAAATCGACATCCACAGAGGCCTATGCGCTGGTTGATTTAGGCGCACGCTACCATCTCAACAAGCGCATCACGCTGATGGCGGGGGTTTACAACCTGTTCGACGTGAACCCGATCTACAAAACGTCCTATAACCAGTCTTCCCTGCTGGAAGGACGCCGCTACAACATGGGCGCACGCTTCGAGTTCTGACAGTGGTGCCGGAGCCTCTGGCTCCGGCAGCTACAGCCCGCGCACCATCAGCGCCTCATCCAGTTCGCGATAGGCTTCAACCAGCTTATCCAGCGTTGCCCTGTTTAACCCGCTTGGGTTTGGCAGCACCCACACCTGCGTTACGCCGATGCTAATGCTCTGTTTACCCCACTGCGCCCCTCGCTGGCTGAATGCCTGCTCGTAAGCCTGCTTGCCGAGGATAGCCAGCGCAGCGGGCTGATAATCCTCTATTTTCTTGACCAGTTCCCGCCCGCCGCTGCGTAGTTCATGCAGATTGACCTCGGTTGCCTGCACCGTAGGACGTTCGACCAGCATGGTGATCCCACAGCGCGTATCCAGCAGGTGTTGCTCCTCTTCTGGCTTGAGTAGCCTGTCGGTAAAACCTGCCTGATAGATCACCTTCCAGAAGCGATTTCCCGGATGAGCGAAGTGAAAACCGGTGTGCGCCGAGGATTTCCCCGGGTTGATACCGCAAAATACTACCCGCAGGCCAGGGGCCAGAATGTCGTTAATCATCTTTACTCCCACTGATACATCGTTATGGAAGTATAAAGGATTGATTATGCATTGTTTATAAAAACAGCAGGCAGGAGTGAATGGCTGGATTGCTGCGGGGAGTTACTTTATAATTCACCGCCACGGCCCCTTAGCTCAGTGGTTAGAGCAGGCGACTCATAATCGCTTGGTCGCTGGTTCAAGTCCAGCAGGGGCCACCAAATTTTAGCTGTAGAATCATATAATTAAGCCACTCAGACGAGTGGCTTTTTTGTTTATCAATTTTGGCGTGGCGATAAGAAAACATGGTGACGCCAACAAAGCACAAAAAAGCCAACCCCGCATCAACGCGGCGTTGGCCCTGTTTTTAAAGCGGTGACAATTACAACAGGTTAAAAGACATAGCGCATGCCAAAGGTAAATTCATTAGAAACAATGTGCGCTTTCATCTGTTCGTCTTTTAAGCCACGCGCGTTAGTGAAGTTGTTATATCCGCTTTCGATCTTGCCCATATCGATATAGCGGTAGCCCAGATCGACATACAGACGATCTACCGGCGTGTAGCTTACGCCCGCCCCTAACGCGTAGGTCAGGTTGCTTTGTGTCGTAGAGGCGTATTCACGTCCGGCGTTGCCCTGCCAGCCGCCAACTTTGATCTTACTCACGCCGAGCCCTGCGGTACCGTAAACGGACACGCCGTAGCCCAGCTCATAATCGCGATACACGTTGAGCATCAGGCGCTCGGTTTCAGTCTGCAGGTGGTTATAGCTGTTGGCGAACGTGCTGGAACCGCTGGTGTATTCAGTTTTCTGCTTAAAGGTGTACTCACCTTCGGTGCGCCAGCCGTTACCAAACTGATAGCCCGCAGCAATCGCCGCTCCGCCAAAATGCTCTTTTTCTTTACCGCCGGTAAACTGCCCGACACCCGGGCGAGCGCTGGTATCCATCTCTTTCGCTCGCTGTTCAATTTGAAGGTATTTTGCCGAACCGTAATACCCTTCTTCGGTATTTGCCGCCAGAACGGTCATCGGGATTGCTGCGATCGGCAGGGCAACTAAAATCGCTTTCATATTCATCTTCACTCCGTTGGAAATTATTACTGCACGTCGAACCGACGTCCGCCAGTGTCAGGAAATAACAGTCAGTGAGACGAATCATAAACAGGCCAGTAAGGGCAAACTATTAGGATGATTACGCGTTTTACCAGGTAATTTTACGTAGGGATTTGTCTGGATTTTTGCTCTATTCATCGCCATTTCAATCAGTTACCGGCTTAGGTTAACGATGATTAGGGAGCACTGCCAGGATAGATGGACAGTACGAAAAGGGTGTTATTGATATTTATCGAGTAAGGCGACGGTAGACAATTAAATTTCCTGAAGCTGCCTCTAATTCTCCATAATTAACTTTTTATCATCTACTGAATTTTATTTAGTCCGCGATCTGATACGCAAAAATGATATCTGCCGTTCGCACGGGAACCGGACTGATGCTGCCCCTGTTCATACACGTGAGGAAACGCAGGAAGACAGTTCAGCCTGTTGCGAACTTTATTCACAGGTGGACTGTCGATACCTTCCCCTTAGCGGAAAGTGGCTCGCAAATGCAGGTTTTATCAACGGGTTGCCTGTCAAAATCCGGGTAATGAAGGATTGTATTGTTATTACGCCACAACATACACGGAAGTTATGGGGATGCCTTGAAGGTATGAGTGTGGTGAATGTTAATAAAAAGAAAGTGTCGCAGTGGTTGAAGACGTTTCCGGCAGCGCTGAATGATTTGTGTGATGTGCCGGTGATTAAACAAGATAATTTACACTTAAAAGATAAAATCCCGGTTTTTCATCCCCGCGCAGAAACACCTGAGGACAGTTCTGCCTGTTGTGAGCTTTATTCACGGGTGGACTGTCGATACCTTCCCCTTAGCGGCAAGTGGCTCGCAAATGCAGGCTTTATCAACGGGATGCCTGTCAAAATCCGGGTGATGAAAGATTGTATTGTTATTACGCCGCAACATACGCGTGAGTTATGGGGATGCCTGGAAGGTATGAGCGTGGTGAATATAAATAAAAAGAAAGTGGCGCAGTGGTTGAAGACGTTTCCGGGAGCGCTGAATGATTTGGGAGATGTGCCGGTGATCAAACGGGATAAATAACAGTCAAGAGGAAATCCCGGCTCAGTGGCCGGGATCCTTTTTACTTATTAGTATAAATATCCATGAGCTTATTTATTTCCTTTCGTAGCTGCTCATCATCAAATTCATATTCTTCACGATCATTATCAGGGTTATACATATCTGCCACACAAAAAACACTGGATAATAATTCACTTAGGTTATCTTCATCCTTTCCAAGTAGGTTATTATCACGCTCAGCTTTCCATTTCATCATATAGCTGTCAGCAAAACTGCCAGCGGACATATCCTTATCAAGAAAACTATCAATATATTCTTTAAGTGCCTGACTCATCTTAACCCACCGTTATTTATGAAGTTTTCATACTGTTTTGTTTGAGGATCAAGTTTCCATCCGCTAACAAAGTTACCCGATTTATCAACCACAACCACATTATTAGTTTGTGGATTGAAGAACACTTTTGATTCTGGAACTAATAAATACGTCCCATGTTCATAAGTCGTTTTATCATCCAGGTGTGACTTGATGGCAGTCTGATATTGAGCAATGGTATCACCATTTTTCTTAGTAGTTATCACACCAAAATCAGAAGCATGTTTAAACTTCTTATCTAACTGTTTAGTACTGAACGCGATACTATCAGAAATGATTGCAGTTCCAGCATTTGGTAATTTCTTGCCCGGCAACATCATACCAGCCAGCAACCCACCTGTAGCCTCCAGCGCAGCCTGATTTCCGCCAGCCGCCTCTTTAACCGTATCCGCAACCGCTGACCAGGTTTCACTCTGCATCAGGGTGCTAATACTGTCCGCCACCGCCTGATTCTTCCCGGCCAGGTCGCTCATCGCCTTGCTGCAATAGCTGTCACCTGCAGCACACGACGCCAGCGCCATTGCCGCATCAGCAGCATAGTCCGCTGAACCCAAAGCCGCATCGCCGGTATCAGCAAGAGCATTGATAATGCCATTTGCGATGGAGGAGGCAGTACCTTCACCCAGCTTCTCCCTGACCTGATTTTTCAGGGATTCAGCAGCCTGTTTCGCTGCTTCTCTGGCCTGGTCCCCGGCCAGTGAATTTGACTCAGCCGAGTTTTTCCCGCCCTGCGCACCCGCCATCGCCGACGCCGTGCTGTCTCCGGCCAGTCCACCCGCCATTCCCGCCGCTACCGTCGCCAGCGTGCTGACCGTCTGCTTCTGCTCCTCGCTCAGGTCGCTGACCGCTTTACCCGGATACAGCATACCCGCTATCGCCTTCGCCGCAAGCTCACCGGTCGCCGCCCCTGCAGCACCCGCTGCGGCACTGTTCCCCTGCAGCGCCGCAACCGCACCGCCCAGGATAGCATGCGCCACCACCGCAGCCTCATCGCTCAGTCCGGAACCATGTCCGATATAGTTTGCCAGCTCCGGTGCCGAGGCCCCCGCCAGTACTGCCGTCAGGTCGCTACCTGCCAGCCCCTGAAGCGCCGCCGTCGCCGCCTGAATACCCCGCTGAAGGTCGCTGCCCGTGACGTATTTTGCCGTTGTGGTTTTATACGCATCGGTCCCGCGCAGGGCATTCTGATATGCGGCTTTAGCCTCGTCGCTGGCATCCGCCCCCGGCTCGGTTATCCCTTTATCTGCAAGCTCTTTTCTGCCTGCATTCAGCCCGTTTATCTCCCCCTGCGTATTCGCAATATCCGCCGCCTGCGAGCCAATCTCACCAATCAGTTGCACTTCCTGCAGGCGCTGCTGCTCCTTCTCCTTGTCAAATATCGGGCTGATGCTGCCGTTCGCGTGCTCTGCATCGCGGCTCAGGTTCGCCACATCCTGCTTCTGGCTCTCCTTGTCGCGGATGATGAGGCTGCCCTCGCTCACCGCCGCCTGCGTCGTGCCTTCCGCGTGACCGCTGTTACCGCCCCCGGCCAGCAGGGCATTCGCCATATTCCCGGCAAACTGTTCGCCGATGCTGCCGCCGGTGCTGATACCCGCGCCCTGGTGTTCGGTCTTAAAGTCCGCCTTGTTATTGATATCGCTGAAGCCCAGCGTGCCCGTATCAAGTCTGTTTTTATCCGCCGTCGCCGTCGAGGCAATCACCCCGCCGTCGAGCTGCGTATGCTTGCCCACCGTCACGTCAAACCCGCCGCTGCCTGCAAACAGCCCGCTCTGCTCCTGCACCGAGTCGTAGTCGCTGGTCATTTTATCGCGACTGACGTTGATGCTGCCCGAAGCCGTGCCGGCACCAAAGTTGTACCCCACGCCGCCGCTGACGCTGTTCTGCTTGCTGTTGTAGTGGTCGCTGTCCTGCGTGCTGGCTATCGTCAGTTCACGCCCGATATCCGCTACCACGGCCTCGCCGCTCACCTGCGCCCCGGCAATCGTCGCGTCGCGCCCGGTGTTGATGGTCACGCGGTTACCCGCATCCACCGTGGTCTCATTCTGCCAGGTGCCGTTGCCCTTCTCATGCCCTTTGCTGCTGTTGGCGTTCGCCGAGATGCTGATGCCCGCCCCACCGGAGCCGACACCCACCCCGACGCCAAGGCTGCCGCCGCTGCTGCTGTTTTTACCCGTTGTCTGCTGCGTGTCCTGCGAGGCAATCAGGTTAACGTCGCGCGCCGCGTCAAGCGTCACGTCCTTCCCGGCCTTAATCTGGCTCCCCGCCACGGTGATGTCGCTTCCGGTGGCTTTTATCGTGACGTTATTGCCCGCGCTCAGGGTGCTGCCCGTCGTCGTTTCACTCTGCATATGGGATGAGGATTTTGACGACTGTGCCCCCACCGACGCGCTGACGCCGATGGTGTTGTTATTGAGTTTGTCCGAGCTGCCCTTCGCCTGGTCCAGCGCCACTGCCTGACCCGCCTGCACGCCGGAAAGCGCCGCCTGCGTGCCCTGAAGTGCGGCAAGGCGCGAGTCGCTGCTCTGCTTCGCGCTCTGCGCCGTGGTGACCGCGCTATTCACCGCGCTCCCCGCCGCCCCCGACAGCGCCACCGTCATCCCGCTGCTCTTCTGCTCAAACCTCTCATCGCGGGTGCGTTTGTCATGCCCCGGCTCAATCACCACACTGTCGCCGGTAAGATGGATATCCTTCTGCGCGATGATATCCGCCCCGCCGATATGTGCCTGTTTGCCCGCCGTGATGCTGACGCTGCCGCCCGTCGAGCCGACCGTGCTGAAGCTTTCACTCTGCGTCGTGCCCTGCTCCCGCAGGTCGTGGGTGGTTTTGCTGCTGCCGATGGTGAAGCCGATACCGCCCGTGCCCATCAGACCGGACTTTTTGGTCTCCTTAAAGCGCCATGAGGTGTCCGTGTTGGTGGCCGCCACGATGTCCACGTTGTTGCCCGCCGACAGCGCCACGTCTCCGTCACCCGCCACCGCCGAGCCTGACACCCGCAGGTTGTTCCCCGCCGACACCGTCACGTTGTCGCCGCTCAGCAGTGAGCCCTTCTCCCGCGTCGCGCTGTCTTCCTCGATGGTGTGGGTGGTCTTCTTGCTGAGGAACCCTTTTTTGGTCTTCGTCTCTTCCTTGTAGTGATAATCGCTTTCCGTCGCCGTGGTCAGGTTCACGTCGCGACCTGCCGCCACGCCGATATCACCCTGCGCTGTCACCTCTGCAGCCTGTGCGGTCACGTCCCGCCCGGCAAGAATGACCGTGTTGCCGCCGCTGGCGATTGCCGTGCCCTGCTGGCGTACGGACTCATCGATAACGGTTTTCTTACCGCCCTGGCTGCTGCTGCGCGTGGTGGTGGCTTCCGCCAGCAGGTTCACGTCGCGTCCGGCCTGAATCCCCACATCACCCTCTGCGGCCATCGCCGCCGCGCGGGCATTCACGTCGTTACCCGCCTGCAGGGTGAGGTCGCCGCCTGCGGTCAAAGTGCTGCCCTGATGCGTGACGGACGCCGTCTCTGTTGTCGTGCGGTTGCGCCCGGAACGTCCCTCGCTCGTCGCCATCTCGTTGGCGGTGATGATGATATCGCTCCCTGCCGCCATGCCCAGGCTACCGCCCGCCGACACGTTTGCGCCCGTCACGTTGATATCCTGTCCGGCGCGCATCACCAGCCCGTCTGTCGCGGTGATGGACGCCGTCGTGCCCACATCCGTACCGCCAACATGCACGTTCCCCGCATCAACATTCCACTTCTGGGTACGGGTGACATTGTTGATACTGCCGGTAAGGCTCTCAAGCCCGACGGTTTTACCGCTGATGGTGGAGCCGATGTTGTTGATATTCCCCAGCGCGCTCAGGTTCAGCCCGCCGCCCGCGCTGATGAGCCCGGCGTTGAGGTTGCTGATGCTGTTGCTGCTGTCGATGGACAGGGCATTCTGCGCCGTGATGGTGCTGCCGCTGTTGGTGACGTTGCCGCCCGCCAGCTGCACGTTATTACCGCCGATCACGCTGCCGCTGTGAACGGTGACATCCTTCGGTGACAGATAAACTTTCGGGACCATCACCGTCTGGCCGTTAATGGTCGTCGCTTCCCACCACAGCAGGCTGTGGTCAAGCGCGGCAACCTGCGCGGCCGTCAGCGCCACGCCGAATTTCAGGCCCAGCGCCTGCTGCTGCGTGGCGGCGCTGTCCATCAGATAGCGCATCTGGTCGAGATCGGAACCGATGCCGTTGATATACCGGCTGCCGGTCTGGTTCAGAATGGCATTGCTGACGTAACGGGTATCGAATGCCGCGTCGCCGAGGAAACGGTAATCGCGATCCGGGTTCAACCCCAGACGGTCGAGGAAATACGCCGAGCCAAGGAACGGGTTCCGATCGGTGTAGGCACTGTTGGTCTCACGCGGTGCATCACCAGGCTTGATGCCGAGCATGCCATAGAGTCCATCAAACAGGCTGTTGTCCACCTTCCCGAGGCCATCAAGCTTAGGGTTCACCGTTATCAGATACGGGCTATCGGGGTCGGTAGATGGCACGAAGTAACCGTTATCACCGGACGGCAGCGGATAGTTACCGCTGCTGCCGTTCTGGTCGGAAAGGGATGAACCGCCGGCGATGTCTTTCAGGGCGTCGGTGAGATTATCCAGAAGATCGGGGGCACTCATGTTTGTGCTGCTACCTGGAGTCAATGACTCACTGTTCAACCCCTCACCGATAGCTTCAGGCGTAAGTGTATTCAGCGTTGGGGCATGAATAGTGTTATTGAATCCCCCCGCGTTTGCAGTGACGTTGGTATTGCTGATGTCACTCTTAAAGTTCGCACTGACGTTACCGCCAGCACTGATAACCGAGCGGTATACTCCGCCATCGGCCACAAATTCTGTCGTCCGTTCACCGAGGAGATAAGGCACCCAGCCATACCAGCCATAGTCCTCATCAAACCAGCCCCAACTTCCGTCTGCATAGTGCGTCAGAGGTTGCCATTTGCTGTCGTTGCAGTCCTGATAAAACCACTCACAACGATATTCAGCCTGAACGTAGGTAACGCGACGTCCACCTTCGGCAGAGAGGTTATTCAGCGTCCCTCCCGTAAGAACGGCGTTACGTCCCGCAAGAATATGGCTAGCACGGTTATCCAGCGTACCTGCATTGATAATGATGTCGCGTCCGGCAGCCATTCGGGCGGAACTGCCGGTGGCCGATACGGACACAACGGACTCACTCAGCAGGAATTGCCGGATATCTTCCCCTGTGAGGCGGTAATCAACCCTGTCACTGCACTGTCCACTGCCATTTGCACCACTTCCGGCGCAACGCTCATACCTGTCAAAAACAACCTTACTGCCATCGTTTTTCCAGTCTTCAAGCAAGAGAACAAAATCCGAAGGTCTGCCGTTGAGGTCATAACTGATGTAGTGTTCATCTGCGGCAGGAATGGCATCAGGGTATTCCCGTTCTGACTGGCTGACAGTCAGCCCATCGGCTTCATTGAGCAAATGGCGGGTATTCACGGTGATATCGCCGCGTGTGGTCTCAATCGTACCGGAGCGGTTAATCACTTCTTCATTTGCCTCACCGACTGCATTCCTCTGCATCCAGAGGCTGTTATCAGCAAGAATGTCGCCGTAAATATTGAGAATACGCGCAGCAAACAGGGAGAGATTATTGCCCGCATAAATCAGCGCTGTATTAAGCAGCGTACCTGCTGCCGTCATCGTCAGGCTGCCCGCGGTACCGTTGAAGCCGTTGATGGTGATATTTTCCCGCGAGGTAAGCTGCACGTCTCCGCCTGCCTGAAGCGAGCCGGACGCATTCAGCAGCAGGCTCTGCGCGCTGAACGTGCTGCTGCCGTTACCGGTGGTGAGCGTACCGCTGTTGGTGAATGCTCCGCCCGCGCTGAGGGCGATGGCATTGCCCTGGATCACGCCGCTGTTGGTGATGGCGTTTTGCGAGGAGACCGACAGCGTTTTACCTGCGGCCAGCGTACCGTTGTTCACGAGCGCATTGACCAGCTTCAGCGTCGCGTCGCCCAGGGAAACCACCTGACCATGACCGCTGAAGTTGGCGACATCGAGCAGCAGGTTGCCCCCGCTGTAGAGTTTACCGCTGACGGTATCGGTGAGAGCGTCACCCGCTACCGTCAGCGAGGCAGTACCCAGCACCGTGCCGCTGTTGGTGATGTTCCGGTATTTCACCCCCAAATCCGCACCCTGAAGCGTGCCGCGGTTATCGAGCGAGCTGCCACGCAGCTCAGCGCTGCCCGTCGCCAGGACATTTCCGCCATTCACGGCGTTCACCACATCCAGCAGCAGCGTGACGGCCTGAACCAGCCCGCCGCTACCGTTTGCCAGCTCTGGCGTGACCAGCGTGAGCTTTCCACCGGAGAGAATTTTGCCATCATTCTGTAAACGGGTGGTGGCGTTCACCGTGGATTCACCGCCGCCCTGCACCGTTCCCTGATTATTCAGCGTGGCGGACGACGCCTTCAGCGCGTTCTGGCTCAACAAAACACCACCAGCGGTATTGTTCAGCACCCCGGAAACATCCAGCGTCAGCGCTTCACCCTGAAGCCGTCCGCTGTTGATCAGTTGCCCGGCAGCGATAGCGGTCGTTTTACCCTGAATCTGTCCGGCGTTCGTCGCATTACCGGCATTCATCGACAGGACGCCAGCCGTGAGTAATTTCCCGCCTGCCTGGTTGGTCAGCGTCTGGTTCAGCGCGACGGAAAGCGCATCAACCCCGGTGATTTCACCGCTGTTTGTCAGCGTATTCGCCTTCAGCGTCAGATCCTTGGCTATCCACTGCCCGCTGTTTGCAAGCGTCAGTGCTGAGAGCGCCAGTTCTCCGTTTGAGGTGATTTTGCTGCCCGTCGTACTGATAAGATTGCTGACGATCTGCGCATCCAGTACATCTGCCGCCTGGATCGCACCGCCGTTCGTAAGCGCCTGCGCATGAATAAGTACCCGTTTACCCTGCCATTGCCCGGCGTTACTGAGGTCACCGGCCGTCACCGTCAACTCACCCGCCGTCAGCAGCGATCCCGATGCTTCATTCACCAGCGAGAGGAGCGGTGCAGCCATCTCCAGACGAGCAGCCAGCGTCAGCGCAGCGATCCCGGTGAGCGTGCCGCTGTTAGTGATACGGTCCTGATGCGCGGTGACAAGGTTCGCCTGAACCGCTCCGCTGTTGCGCAGCGTATTCCCCGAGAGCGAGAGCGTGCCAGCCGATAACAGATTGCCGTTGTTAACGGTATTGCCCGCATTCAGCGTGGTGTCGCTCTGGCTCATCAGTTCACCGGTATTGCTGAATGTCCCGGTGGCGGAGACGTCAAAGTAGCCGGTCGCCAGCGAGCTTCCGCTGTTATTCCAGTCGCGGCCGCGGAGACTGACATTCTGCCCCTGCAGCTGGCCTGCGGTGGTTAGCGTGGTGCCTGAAAAGGTGAGATTCCCACCCGTAAGCGTGCGCGAGCCTGCCGCTAAATCCAGCACTCCGGCGGTCACGGATAACGCGGTATCCCCCTGCAAGAGACCGCGACTGTCGAGGCGCTCGGCATTCAGCGTCAGCGTGTTCCCCACGATACTGCCCGTGCTGGACACCGATTGTGCCGTGATGCGGTTTGCCCCCTGCGCCAGCAGCAGGCCTCCCGCGCTGTTATTCAGCGTATCGTAATCAACAAGGAGTGACGCGCCACTCAGCTCACCGCTGTTGGACAGGCGCGAACCGGAAAGGGACAGCCCGGCATCGCTGGTGATAATGCCGCTGTTTTTCACGTCAGAAACTGAAAGGGTGAGTGCCGCCGGGCTGTACAGCACGCCGCTGCTGCGGTTATCCAGCAGACGGGTAACCAGTGACAGCGTCTGCTCCGCGTGGATCAAACCACTGTTAATGACTGCAGGGCTGCTGATGGCGAGCGAAGACGCCGTCAGCGTCCCCCCGTTATTGAGATTCGTGGTTTCAATCTTCACGGCTGACGCTGAAGATTTTCCCCCGTGACTGAGAGCGTCAGTGGCTGTCAGGATAAGCCCATCTTTCGCAGCCTGCGTCCCATCAAGCTGCGCATTCTGTACGTCCACGCTGACGCTGTTACCCTGCGTCTGTGCCGTTGCCGTGGTCGTCAGGCTTTGACCCCGAATGCTCACGGAGCCGCCCGCGCTGGTTTCGCCTGCAAGAGCGGTAGCCGTATTGTTCAGCGCCAGATCGCCATCGCTGTGGGTCACTGACTTTTCGGTGGTGATGAACGCGTCTGCTGAGCCAGCAAGCCCTCTGGCACCGGAAAGCGTGCCGCTGTTTGTCACCTGTGCTGCCTTCAGCGTCAGCGTGTCATCGCTAATGAGCGCGCCGCTGTTATCCAGCTTACCGCTCGCGATAACGGTCGTTTTACCTTTCGCGCCGGTGTCACCAGACAGCGTGGCGTTGCGCGCGTTGATACCCAGCGTGGAGGCGCTTCTCAGGGTGCCGGAACTGGTGATGTCGGTCCCTGAAACGTTCAGGCTGTTGCCCTGAACGGTGCCGGTATTGCTGAATGTCCCGGTCTTCAACGAGGCATCCGTTCCCGCGGACAGCGTCCCGCTGTTGATCAGGTTCCCCGTGTTAAGGGCAAGAGATTTTCCGGCAATGGTAGTGCCTTTCAGCAGGGTGTTCCCTGACGTGGAGAGCGCGATATTCCCGCTGGCACTGGTTCTGCTGCTGCTCTCCTGAGTCAGCGCCTGACCGCTGAGCGAGATATCTGAGGCGCTGACGTTTCCGCGCTGCGTCAGCTCACCGCCTTTCACCGACAGTTGCTGACCCGCAACGACAGAGCCGTTAAGCGCGGCACGCTGCGACGCCTCCAGCGAAATATGGCGTGATGCGGTCAGCTGCGTCCCGGTTTCCAGCGTTTTCGCGTTAACCGTGGCATCCTGCCCGGCGATGTTTTTCCCCTTAAGCGCCGCGTTTTCTGCAACGTTCACGGCAAGGTTACGACCGGCACCGGCCTGGGCATCCGCACTCTGGGTGAGGGCGTTTGCCGTCAACGTGGTGTCGGTTCCCGCAGTGAACGCGCCGCCGTTTTGCGTGAGGGTACCGTTGGTCGCTAACTGAAGATTGTTCCCGGCGGCGATATGGGCCTGGTCGAGCGTCAGGACGCTCTGCCCGGAGACAGTGAGGTTACCCCCTGCTTTATGGTCGCCGGTTAAAGTCACCTCTTTCGCAGAAACGCGGGTGCTGCCGCTGGCAAGCGTGTTTTTCAGCACCACTTTCCCCGCGCTGCTGAGCGTAATATCGCCCTGACGCGCGTTGAGATCCCCCAGGTTTACCCCCAGCCCTGTTTCGCTGGACACCAGACGAATACGGTTGGCGTACATCCCGCCCAGCGCACCCGTGTCTACCGCCACCTTCGGCGCGTCACCTTCCCCTTTCAACGTGCTGACGCTGCCGTCCGCCGCGACGCGGTTCGCCCCGGCGACCACACGTACCTCTTTCGCATGCAGTTGGGCATTGATCTCGGTCGCGCGGGAAATAATCGATACGGCATCGCTCTGGCTGCCATCCAGCCCGGCGCCCTCAATGGTGACCGCACCTTTCGTCACATCAAGCGATTGCAGCTTACCGCTGGCGTCGAGCACCGGTTTCCCCGTGGTGAGTGTCGCATTCGGCGTGTTGATAAACCCGCAGCCGTTACAGGTGATACCGTAGGGGTTCGCCACAATAACGTTGGCCGCCTTGCCCGCCACTTCGGTGTAGCCCTGTAAATATGAGCGGTTCGCGCCAGTGACTTCGTTGATGATCCCTTTGGCTTCCTGCCCGGCTTTCAGATTGGGGTTGTTTTGGATAATCCCGCCAAGCTGGGTCTGGTTCAGCTGTCCCGTGGCGTTATTCAGGATCAGCCCTTCTTTGCCGACGTTGTAATCGTGGTATTTATTATGGGAAATACCGGACTGATTCGGCGTGGCAATGTTCACGACCGGAACACCGTTGGCCGCCTTATCCATCTGCGTATTTCCGGACGGGGCGATCGTGGCGGCTACCGCAGGCAGCAGCGGCTGGGTTGCCAGCAATACGCTCAGTAACGCGCTAAGCGCACGCTGTGAAAAACGAACCTGATCCTTTTCCATCATCCCTGTCCCTTAAAAAGCCACTGAAAAACGGTAATAGATCACGAGGTGATCCGGTGCCAGCCAGTCCGGATAGTCCACCGGTGTGCCGACGGTAAACTGGCTGGAGTACCCGCGATTCGTCGCGGTAAGCCCCAACGCGGTTCCCCACAGCGTGCCGGAGGCGTAACGATCCTGGCCGTCCTTCTTCAGCCAGCCGCCGTCAATTGCGGCAAGTACGCCAACATCGCCGACCCACGGCAGCGTAAAGAGCGACCAGTTCAGCTCGTTTCGCCAGTAGCCGCCGTTATCCCCGGAGATGTACTGCTCCTTAAAGCCCCGAACGGACGTTTCGCCGCCCAGCGTCAGACGCTCGCTGCCGTACAACCTGTCCGGCGACCACTGAAAATAGACGCTGGTGAGCCACCAGAGTTTGTCCGCCACGGGACGCTGAAAGCTGCCGTTCAGGCTCCATTTGCGGAATTCGGCTTTTGGCACATCACCCTGCTTGTCGTTATCGTCTTCCGCACCCAACCACGGCACGCCCTGCGTAAAGGTTGGGTTCAGGGTCGCCACGCCCGAGGCGATTTTTTGCGTGTGGTTAATGCCCAATGAAACACTGGAAAGTTTGCGGCTGCTGGTGGCCAGCAAAACATCATCGAGATAGTTCCGGTTGATGCGGTGAGTGATGCCCGCCGACACGCCGGTTTTGATATCGCCATTGCGGAACAATACCCAGGAGCCCGTCAGACGGTGCGTTTCGGTATCCCCCGTCGACCGCCAGAAGTAACCAGTGTTATCAATAGTGCTGAGGTAGTTGCTCCAGCTGTAGCTGTAGTCCAGCAGTGCGTAGCCATAAGGAATGCTGACGCCTGCTGCAAAATTTTGAGCATCCTTGCTGTTGGAAAAATCACTGCTGCGCCCGCCGCTGATAAACCACTTATCCGCCAGACCCAGCAGGTTATTTCCGTACAACGCGCCAGTAAGTTGCCCGGTCCCGGTGCTCTTTTGTCCGCTGTTATCAAAACTGACGGAGCCGCTAAGGGGGAACTCTGGCGTGGCGGTCAGATTAACCACCGAGTAGCCCTGCCTGTCGCCGGGCAAAATTTCAATCTCAACGGGCCGCTGACGTACCCGGTTGAGCTGTTCCATGCCCTGTTCGATATCGCGCAGATTAAGGATCTTCCCCTCAAGCCCGGGGAAGGTCATTTTCAATGTGCGGTCCGGTACACCTTCGAGGCGAATGTGCTGAAGCTTTCCTTCCAGCACGGCAAGATGGAGTACGCCGCCGGAGAGATCCTGCTCGGTTAAAAACGCGCGGCTGGTGATATAACCCCGGCTGATGTACCAGTCGGAAACGGTGTTAGTCAGGGCATTTAAGCCAGCAATATCAAGGCACTGATTCAGCCACGGCGCAACCAGCCGTTCTTTAGCTAACGGAGACAGAAGGTTGGCACCCGTCAGTTCGATGCGCGAGATAGCAAAACAGGGGCCTTGTGGAGTCGCGGTACTGTCGGGCTGAACGGGACGCGGTACCACCACGCTGCGCTCCAGCGATTCACGCTGACGCTGGCTCTCATCCAGCAGCTGCTGCTGTTGCTGCTGGATGGTATTACGGTCAGTCGGTGACAACGGGGCGGCGAGTGCGATCCCTGTCGCCAGTAACAGGATGGCCGCCAACAGCGCGCATGCTGATGTTTTCCCTAACACTCTTTACTCTCCGCTTAAAGTCCGTTTTCAAACTTGACTGTTAAAAAACGAGCAACTTATTTCAAAAAGTAAATAGTGTAAATATCAACAAAGAGAATAAGGATATTTCTGGCGCATTTTCAGATTTTGTAGGGGTATATCTGAAGCAAGATTAAAGAAATCCCCTGTCGCGCCGATCATCATCCGTGTGTATTATTTCCTGTAGCTTTTACAACAACTAACCTTAACTCAAATACTTAAGCGCCAAAGCGAAAGGCATCATGAGCACACCGATCAAACGGCTAGAAATCATAAAAAATGCCATCGAACTGGAAGATGACGACATCATCCAGAGCCAGCTGACGCGGCTCAAAAATGAAGCGTTTGACGAGGAGCTACAGGCAATCGTCGTGGCGCTTGAGAATAAGAACTACACCGCAGCCATCAGGGCCATCACCGCGTGGCTGCAGGGCCAGCGCGCCGTGACCCCGTGGCGTGACCCGCAGGTGGCCGCCAGCAAGCTGGAGCTGAAGGCGCTGGAAGAGCGTCTGCGCGATCTGATTGACCGCCGCAACGCCCGCGTGCAGCAGCTTGATGAGTTCAACGATCTCTATTTCTCCCGTCTCGGGCCGCTGATGCAGCAGATCCTCGCCCTGCGTAAAACGCTGGCGGAGCTAAACCTGCGTCGTCAGCAGGCGGAGGCGCGTCGTCGTGAAGAAGATTATCGCCGCTGTCAGCGCTATATGGCGCAGGCCGTGGAGGTGCTGGCAACGCTCACCCAGCGCTGGCGCGATCTCCCGGCCGATTCCGTACAGGCTGCCGAGGCGCGTAAACAGCTGCAGCAGCAAAGCAACCTGATTGCCAATCTTCTGGCCGAAGCGCTGGAACTGGAGAGCGGCTTAACGCGTGAAGAAGAGCCCGCGCGCCAGGCGCGCGATGAGGCTAACGAAGAGTACGAGAAGTATCGCGAGCAGCATCACGATGCCGAAGTGCGTCTACGCAAAGGGAAAGATCTCTCGGAAGAGGATCGGAACGAGCTGAAACGCCTGTGGCGTCAGGCGAGCAAGCTGTGCCACCCGGATCTGGTGGCAGACGATCTGAAAGAAGAAGCTAACACCATGATGGTGCAGCTCAACCAGGCCAAACAGCGCGGGGATGTGAAAGCGATCCGTTCACTGGTGGCACGCCTGCAGCAGGGCTTTGAGCCAATGATGGCGAGCGACAGGCTGAACGATCTGGAGCGTATCCGCAAAAAAATGGCGCAGGTTCGCGAGCAAATCGACACCTTAGTGAACGAGCTGGCGGAGCTGGAGAAAGAAGAATCCTGGCTGCTGGTGTCGTCGCTGAACAATATGGAAGCCTACTTTGCCCAGCAGGAGAAGGCGCTGCATGAGGTCCGCGCCTCGCTCGAACATCAGGTGAGCGAAGCGCAGCTGGAGTCCGCAGCCTGACTATTTAGCGTGCCAGTATGCGCTGGCACGCACCAGCTGTTGGTCAATCGCATCGGTTTCAAACTGGCGGCTCAGGTTTTTCACCACCTTCCCTTCCCCGGTCAGCCAGATAAAGTAATCCTCTTCGGGCACGGCCAGCGTCGCCAGACGATCGGCCACCGCCTGCGGGTTGTGGCCCACAATCCAGGTGATGTTGAATTCACTCAGGTGCGCCAGATAGTCCTTATAAGATCCGTCCCCCACGGTCACGACCGCATGAACGTCCGGGCGTACCGGCAGTTTTGCGATGCCTTCTAAACGGCGGCGCAGCGCGGGCATCCCGGATTCATCGCACACGTACAGCTGCCAGGCGTAATCTTCCGGCACCACCAGCGATCCGCGCGGCCCACCGAGAGTGAGTTTGTCGCCAGGTTTGGCCGCTACCGCCCAGCTGCTGGCAACGCCGCCATCATGAACGAAGAAATCCAGCACCAGCTCATTTTTCTCCTCATCGAACAGGGGCGTATAGTCACGCGCCTGCGGGCGCACGCCGTCGCCCCACTCGATGCCTTCATCGGTGACAACGGGCGGAACAAAGGTCGCGCCCGGCGCAGGGAAAAAGACCTTGGTATGGTCGTCGAAACCGCGGGAGCTAAAGCCCTCCAGCCCCTCGCCGCCGAGCACAACACGCTGGAAACCAGCGCTGACGCGCTCGACGCGGAGCACGTTCAGCTCGCGAAAGCGCAGATCATTGCGGACACGTTGAGGGTAACGGGTTGATGTCATTTTTATGCCCTTCTCAGGTGAATACGATATATCGAAATTGATTTTTAATGATAATGATTGCTATTAACCAGGAATGCAAGATCTTTTAGATTGCATCTGAATATATCTAAGATATAGTTTAGATATATCAAATAAAGAGAGTCACTATGCGACACGAACATGAAGGCGGTGGACGCCGACCGCGCTTTTTCGGCCACGGCGATCTACGGCTGGTGATCCTGGATATTCTGACCCGCAATGCCAGTCACGGTTATGAGCTGATCAAAGAGATCGAGAACCTGACGCAGGGGAACTACACGCCGAGCCCGGGCGTGATCTACCCAACCCTGGATTATCTGCAGGATCAGACGTTTATCACCATTACGGAAGAAGAGAGCGGTCGTAAGAAGATTGCGATAACCGCTGAAGGGCAAAACTGGCTGGATGAAAACCGGGAACAGCTGGAACAGATCCAGGTGCGCATCAAAGCGCGCAGCGTCGGCTTCCAGCTGCGCAAAAACCCGCAGATGAAGCGGGCGCTGGAAAACTTCAAAGCGGTGCTGGACCTGAAGGTAAATCAGGGAGAGCTCAGCGACGCGCAGCTCAAGCAGATCGTCGGGGTGATCGACCGCGCGGCGCTGGAGATCTCCCAGCTGGATTAAGCGAGCGCGCGTTCACTCACGCGGAACACTTTTACCAGCTCTTTCAGGTGCATCGCCTGCTCATTCAGCGATGCCGCCGCCGCAACGGACTCCTCCACCAGCGCGGAGTTCTGCTGGGTGGTGGCGTCAATCAGGCCAATCGCACTGTTGATCTGCGAGATGCCTTCCGTCTGCTCATGGCTGGCCTGGCGGATCTCACGCAGAATCACGTCCATCTCCTCCACGTTGCCGACCATCCCGTTGATCAGCCCGCTGGCTTTTTCGACCAGGTTCATCCCGTCCTGGGTCTGGCTGGTGGAGCTTTCAATCAGCTGGCGGATTTCACTCGCCGAAGAGGCGCTTTTCTGCGCCAGCTGGCGCACTTCGCCCGCGACCACCGCAAAGCCACGGCCGTGCTCTCCCGCACGTGCCGCCTCGACCGCTGCGTTAAGCGCCAGAATATTGGTCTGGAAGGCAATGGCGTCGATCAGGTCGATAATGTCGGACATCCGGTTGGATGTTTCGTTAATCAGGCGCATTTTGCTGGTCACCTGTTTCATCATCTCACCGTTGTTTTTCACCACCGTGGCGGCATCGGCAGAGAGGGTGGTCGCTTCCCCGGTGTGCGACGCGGTGTTTTTCACCGTCGCGGTGATCTGCTCCATCGAGGCTGCCGTCTGCTCGACGGAACTGGCCTGCTCTTCGGTGCGCGCGGCCAGATCCTGGTTGCCTGCGACAATCTGTGCGGCGGCGCTGGAGATGTTTTCCGAGCCGGTTTGCACCTGCTGCACAATCTCCAGCAGACGGGTTTTCATCTCCATCAGCGCATGCAGCAACAGGCCGGTTTCGTCTTTACCGTGAGACGTAATGCTGCCGGTCAGATCGCCATCGGCAATGGCTTCTGCAAAGCTCACCGCCTCGCCCAGCGGACGGGTAATGGAGCGAACGATAAACCAGCCGATCAGGCTGCCCGCCGCCACGCTGAAGAGCGTGATCAGGAGCAGCAGCATGCGGTTGGTTCGGAAATCACCGTCCACCTGCGCGCCCGCGCTCTGCATCTCGTTGTTTTGGATGGCGATCAGCGCCTGCACCTTCGCTTTGTAAGCCTGCTGCACGGTGAGGGTGTTGGTCATCATCTCCTGGATAGCGCCCGCACGGTTGTTGTTCTGTACCGCCTGCAAAATGCGGTAGCGCGAGTCCAGATACTGCTGGCGCACGCTGCGGATATCCGCCAGCACCTGCTGAGACTTCTGATCCTGCAACGCGTTGTTCAGCTCGCCCAGGATCACCGTAATGTGCTCGCTGATCTCTTTCAGACGCTGCTGAGATTGCCCCGTGTAGGTGCCCTGCTCGTCCAGCAGCATAAGCTGCTGCGTGCTTATAAATTCCTGGAAGTTGTCGATTAGCTGGTTGGCTTTTACCGTGGTTGGATAATCGTGGGTAATGATAGTCTGCATCCCGTTGTTCGCCCGATTCAGGCTCAGCAATGAGACACTCGCACTGACGATCATCAGAACAATAAAGAACCCAAACGCCAGAAATAATTTCGTGCCGATCTTTACGTCATGTAAGAACATATTTACTCCATCGATGTGATTATTTCTCAGACGATCACCGTTATCGGTAACGAACGCGCTAACTTTATGACTTTGATCGTTTTTTTATTTCACAACCATCACAATGGATAGGTACAGTCTATTAATTTTGGCGCATCGATCGTTGCGTAACCACCAGAGAGGGCATTTCTGAAATAGCATCGGGGAAAACTGACTTAGGCAGGCATAAATAACTGAGCGGATTTTTTTAGTTATTTAATATTACATTAACAATAAACATTAAAAATAATCACATAAAAAAGCCGTTTATACCTGATGGTATAAACGGCTTTTCTGGAACATTACTGGCTCAATGGAGCACGGTCACGGCATCTTTGAGACGTCCCGCACGGTGCTTCACCATGGCGGAGATCTGCGCGCTCTCCTCTACCAGGTCCGCATTTTTCTGCGTGATACTGTCCAGTTCGGCAACGGCCCGGGTTAACTCGGACAGCCCGGTAGCCTGTTCAGACGTGGCGTGGCTAATCTGGGCAATAAGCTGCGTGACGTTTTTCACCTGTTCAACAATGTCATCCATTGTGCGGCCTGCCGCGTGAACCTGATCGGAGCCGGACTGTACCTTGCTGGCGCTGGCGTCAATCAGCTTACGGATATCGTTGGCCGCACTGGCGCTGCGGCTGGCGAGATGACGAACCTCACCGGCCACGACCGCAAAGCCTTTGCCCTGTTCGCCCGCTCGTGCCGCTTCCACTGCCGCGTTCAGCGCCAGAATATTGGTCTGGAAAGCGATGTCATTGATAAGCGAAGTGATTGAGCCGATCCGCTGGGTGCTGTCAGCAATATCATCCATGGTTTTCACCACCGTCTGCATCGCATTTCCGCCTTTGGTCGCCGCGTTGCTGGCCGCCACGGAGAGCTTATCGACTTCGGCAGCGGTTTCAGAGTTGCTTTGTACCGAGGCGGCCATCTGATTCATCGTCGCCACGGTCTGCTGCACATTGGTGACGGTCTGACGCGTGCGGTCGTTGAGATCGTCATTCCCCTGCGCCAGCTTATCGCTGCCATCGCGCACGCTCACCACCTGGCTTGAAACATCATTGATTAACCAGCGACACATCAGCCCCAGCTGTCCGATCGCGCGCAGCGTCAGCCCCAGCTCGTCGCTGCGGTTCAGGTGCTGCACGCTGTTACGCTCACCGGTCGCGACCTTCAGTGCCTGACGCGTGACATTTTCCACCGGTCGGACAATCTGCTGCTCGAACAGCATCGTCCCGACGACCATTACGACGGCAGCAGCCACGAGCGATGGCCACCCCGCAGAAGTCAACGCCAGCGTGGCAGCCATCACCGCAAACAGCGCCGCCATGACGCTACGAACCCGCCAGCGCAGCGGCATAGCCGGTAACTTCCCGAGCCAGCCTTTGCGCACCACCAGCCCTTTATGGATACGTTTTTTACAACGGCCTTCATTGAGCACCTTATATAAAGGCTCCACGGTCGCAATCTCTTCAGCCGTCGCTTTTGTGCGAATCGACATATAGCCGGTCATTTTACCGTGGCGCACCATCGGCACGGCGTTCGCTCGCACCCAGTAGTGGTCGCCGTTTTTGCGGCGGTTTTTGACAATCCCGCTCCACGGTTCCCCCTGTTGCAGCGTGTACCACATGTCGGCGAAGGCCGCTTTCGGCATGTCGGGGTGACGCACCATATTGTGCGGCTGTCCCATCAGTTCCTGGAGCGTATAGCCACTAACCTGCACAAAGGTGTCGTTGGCATGGGTCATGTAGCTCTGGAGATCGGTGGTCGACATAAGCGTGGTGTCACTATCCAGAGGGAATTCATTCTGGGTGACAAAGGATGGAGAGGACATGGCGGGCATTCCTTGCAGGTTATTCGAGTGTTAATTTTGTGGTTTATTGTTTTTTCGGCGGTTACAAATTTATCTTTAGTTGTTAAATCCGATCGAGATCGCAAATTTCGGCTAAACCGCACTTTCTGTACGCTTTTCTAATCGATTGATTTAAAATACTTTCGTAGAGAAATTACCTGCAAAGTATGATCTATTAACGCCCACTTAAGTGGCATCTTTCGCACCACTCCGGTGCAATTGACCCCATCCATCGTGCTCTCCCCTCCCGCCTTCATCCCATCAGGCTGGTATCGGCATGATTAAATATTGCGCAACATTATTTTAACCTGGTGTTTATCCCGATTTTCGTTAAGTCCGCTGAAGTGGCGTAATCCCTGCAATACTTAACGCAGTATCATGTGATACGCGATCCCCGGGAGCACATTTTGAACAGGTTACCTTCCAGCGCCTCGGCTCTTGCCTGTACCGCGCACGCACTGAATCTCATTGAGAAGCGAACGCTCGATCATGAGGAGATGAAACAACTTAACCGAGAGGTCATCGATTACTTTAAAGAGCATGTGAATCCTGGTTTTCTTGAGTATCGCAAATCTGTTACCGCCGGCGGGGATTACGGAGCCGTAGAGTGGCAAGCGGGAAGTCTGAACACGCTTGTCGACACCCAGGGACAGGAATTTATCGATTGCCTGGGGGGTTTTGGTATTTTCAACGTGGGGCACCGTAATCCAGTTGTGGTTTCCGCCGTACAGAATCAACTTGCGAAACAACCTCTCCATAGCCAGGAACTGCTCGACCCGCTTCGCGCCATGCTCGCGAAAACGCTGGCGGCCTTAACGCCCGGCAAACTGAAGTACAGCTTCTTTAGCAACAGCGGCACGGAGTCGGTCGAAGCGGCGATTAAACTCGCCAAAGCGTACCAGTCGCCGCGCGGGAAATTCACCTTTATCGCCACCAGCGGCGCGTTCCACGGGAAATCCCTGGGAGCACTGTCGGCGACCGCCAAATCCACCTTCCGCAAACCGTTTATGCCGCTGCTGCCGGGCTTCCGCCACGTGCCGTTCGGTGACATTAACGCCATGCGCACCGTGCTGAGTGAATGCCGTAAAACCGGCGACGATGTGGCAGCGGTGATCCTGGAGCCTATCCAGGGTGAAGGCGGCGTGATCTTGCCTCCGCAGGGCTATCTGCCCGCCGTGCGTCAGCTGTGCGATGAGTTTGGCGCGCTGCTGATCCTCGACGAAGTGCAAACCGGCATGGGGCGCACCGGCAAGATGTTTGCCTGCGAGCATGAAAACGTTCAGCCGGACATCCTGTGCCTGGCGAAGGCGCTCGGCGGCGGCGTGATGCCAATAGGCGCGACGGTAGCAACGGAAGAGGTGTTCTCGGTGCTGTTCGACAACCCGTTCCTGCATACCACCACCTTTGGCGGCAACCCGCTGGCCTGTGCGGCGGCGCTGGCGACCATCAACGTGCTGCTGGAGCAAAACCTGCCCGCGCAGGCGGAGCAGAAAGGCGACATGCTGCTGGACGGCTTCCGCCAGTTGGGCCGGGAATACCCGGACCTTGTGCAGGAGGCGCGCGGTAAAGGGATGCTTATGGCAATCGAGTTTGTCGACAACGAAATCGGCTACAGCTTCGCGAGCGAGATGTTCCGCCAGCGGGTGCTGGTGGCCGGGACGCTCAACAACTCGAAAACCATCCGCATTGAGCCACCGCTGACGCTGACGATTGAGCAGTGTGAGCAGGTGCTGAAAGCGGCGCGCAAAGCGCTGGCAGCGCTGCGCGTAAGCGTGGAAGAGGCGTAATCAACGCCGGGTGGCGCTACGCTTACCCGGCCTACCAAATACTGTATATGGTCGGAGAAAAGCGCCTAGCCTGCCATCCGGCAATTATCAACTTAAACAATCCGCACACAATCTTCGCTGGCATAAGGCGTTCTTGGCGTCAAGCAGCGCACGCTTTCGCTGCCAATCGCGTCTCAGCGCACAGCAACATGCATTCTGGACGTTTCCCCGCGCATTTTGGCCTTCTTTGCAGATTACACAGCACCACCACCGTTTTCCCCCCATCAGCTCCCTCTTCGCTGTAATAAGGCACCGGGCTGGTCACGGTTTGCAGCGTACGCTCTCCCACATCCAATTCCTGCACGATATACAGCTTACCATCAGCGTTGCCATGGCGCTTTGCCTGTGCGATTTTTCCAACACGTATTTCCATTCGGGCAAAATCCATAAATGCGACGGTATCCATTGTGTTCTCCTTTGGTAAAATTTTACTAAATAATAATAGCAAAATATTTTTCCGGGAATGGTTCTCAAAAGTGGGAAATGACGTAGTCATCACACTCTGAAAGCCCAGTTTTACGCATGTCAATTAAACGTACTTTTTTTACTGAAAACAGATGAATAGATAAGCACTTCATTTACAATGCGCAGGTAACTCAGGGAAAAGGCAAACATGGCAACTAAAGACATCGCAATCGAAGCTGGCGTGTCCCCCGCGACAGTGTCCCGGGTTTAAACGATGACCCCACGCTGAATGTAAAAGAAGAGACCAAGCACGGCATTCTGGAGACGGAAAAACTGGAGTACAAAACCAGCAGTGCTCGTAAAAACCAGACCAGCGCGCTCGGCCCAGCATATTCTGGCGCTCTACAGCTACCAGCAGGATTTAAAATCAACGATCCTTACTATCTCGCGATCCGTCACGGAATAGAAACCCAGTGTGAGAAGCTGGGGATCGAACGACCAACTGCTATGAAAGCACAGTGGGGCTGCCGGAGAGCAAAAACATACCGGCATTCTTATTGTCGGCAAGCCTTCTCCGGTTTTGCGTAATGCGGCAACAGCGCTTACTGACAACATCTGCTTTATCGATTTCCATGAACCCGGCAGCGAATGCAGACGCCGTCGATACCTCGATCTGGCCCGCATCAGTAAAGAGCATCGACTACTTCATCGCCGGCGTCACTCGCATTGGCTTCATCGGCGGTGAGTCGAACCCGGCAAGGCAGATATCCGTGAAGCCGCGTTTGTCGAATACGGTCGTCTGTAGCAGGTCGTTTCTGAACAGGACATCTATCGCGGCGGTTTCTCCAGTTCATCAGGGTATGAACTGGCCAAAAATGCTGGCGAAAGCCGACTATCCCGGTGCCCTGTTTGTGGCTTCTCAGACTCGATCGCTATTGGCGCTTCTGCGCCATTCACGAGCGTGGCCTGAACATTCCGCAGGACATTTCGCTGATTAGCGTTAATGATATCCCGACAGCGCTTCACCTTTCCTCCGCTTTCCACCGTTCTCAAAAATCCCATTCAGAAATGATGGGCAGTCAGGGCGTCAACCTGCTGTTTGAGAAAAGCCTTCGCGACGGGCGTGCGCTTCCCTCTGCTGGTTTTTGTTCCCAGCAAGCTGAAACGCGCGGCACCACCCGCTAAAAATCCCCAGTAAACACGCCCGGTTTCTTCTGATGCCGGGCGCGCATTGTCATGCATTATTTTCTGCGCCCCCATGATTTCGTGATCCAGTTAAAAGTAAATCACCTCACCGCTATATTTTTAGTAAAACTTTTACTAAATCCATCATCATTACACTTTACTCACCATTACAATGAATGGTTCCGATTTTTCTCCACCGGGAGGCCTTATGAATCGCTGGGAAAACATTCAGCTCACCCACGAAAATCGACTGGCGCCACGCGCATATTTTTTCTATGACTCCGTTGCGCAGGCTCGCTCGTTTTGCCCGCGAAACCAGCAGCCTCTTTCAGTTGCTAAGCGGTCAGTGGAATTTTCAGTTCTTTGAGCCATCGCTGCAGGTGCCGGAAATCTTTACGTCGCAGTTTATGAATGACTGGGCAGCATTCACCGTCCCGGGCATGTGGCAGATGGAAGGACACGGCAAACTGCAGTATACCGAGGAAGGTTTTCCTTCCCGATTGATTCCCCTACGTTCCGGACCAATAACCCCACCGGAGCCTACCAGCGCATTTTCTCCCTCAGCGAAGGCTGGCAGGGCAAACAAACGCTGATTAAATTTTGATGGCGTAGAAACCTACTTCTCGAAGTTTACGTGAATGGTCAGTACGTTGGTTTCAGCAAAGGCAGCCGCCTGACGGCTGAATTTGATATCAGCGTGGTAAAGACCGGTGACAACCCTGCTGTGCGTTCGCGTAATGCAATGGGCTGATTCCACTACGTTGAAGACCAGGACATGTGGTGGTCGGCGGAATTTTCCGCGACGTCTATCTGGTAGGCAAACATGGGCGACCCATATTCAGGATTTACCGTTCGCACCGAGTTCGATGATGAGCTATCGCGACCCCTCACCTGCGACATTGCGCTGGAAAACCCTGGCTGCCACGCCAGCGATGGCGTCGCTCGAATACACCTTGTTTGACGGTGAGCAGGCGCTGCATGAGCGGCGTGATTAACAATCTGGCAGTGGATCAAGACACCGCCCGCACCGCTTTTAATTTCAAGGTTAGCGCGCCGCAGCAGTGGTCATGGAATCGCCGTATCTTTTATCATCTGGTGATGACGCTGAAAAGATGCCAACGGCAATCTCCCGAGGTCGTGCCACAGCGGGTCGGATTCCGCGATATCAAAGTTCGCGACGGTCTGTTTTTTACATCAATAACCGCTACGTGATGCTGCATGGCGTTAACCGTCACGATAACGATCATCTTAAAAGCGCGCGCGGTTGGCATGGATCCGCGTTGAAAAGATCTGCTGTTACAATGAAGCAGCACAACATCAATTCCCGTGCGTACCGCCATTACCCGAACGATCCAGCGCTTCTATGAATTGTGCGATATCTACGGTCTGTTCGTGATGGCCGAAACCGACGTTGAATCTCACGGCTTCGCCAATATCGGCGATATCAGCCGGATAACCGACGATCCGCTGTGGGGAAAACGTCTACGTTGAGCGCATCGTGCGCCACATCCATGCACAAAAAAACCACCCGTCGATCGTCATCTGGTCGCTCGGCAACGCAATCCGGATACGGCTGTAACATCCGCGCCATGTATCACGCCGCCGCTGGATGACGCGTCGATCCATTAACGAAGATCGTGACGCCGAAGTGGTGGATATCATCTCCACCATGTACCCGTGTGTGCCGCTGATGAATGAGTTTGGCGAATATCCACATCCTAAGCCGCGCATCATCTGCGAATGCTCACGCCATGGGCAACGGTCCCGGCGGGCTGACGGAAATATCAGAACGTCTTTTATCAGCATGACTGCATTCAGGGACACTATGTCTGGGAGTGGTGCGATCACGGGATTCAGGCCAAAGATGACGACGACGGCAACGCCAGGTACAAATATGGCGGCGACTACGGCACTATCCGACAATTATAACTTCGCCTTGATGGCCTGATTTATTCCGATCGCCAAACCGGGGCCGGGTCTGCGGAATACAAGCAGGTGATGCGCCAGTAAAAGTACGCGCACAGGGATCTTGGCTTCGCGGCGAGCTACGGGTAGAAAACAAACTTGTGGTTTACCACGCTTGACGCGACACCTTGCATATTGAGGTTCGCGCCGAGGAGATACGCTTTCGCTCAGCAGATAAAACTGCGCGACGTCCCTCCTAACAGCGATACCCTGGTGCACGCACACTGCCGGGCTGGATGCGCGCGAAGCGTTCCTCAACGTCATCGTGAAAGATTCCGTACGGCATACAGCGAAGCCGGGCACCACATCGCGACTTATCAGTTCCCCGTTGAAGGCCAGAACGGCGGCTGCCGTACCGTTTAGCCAGCAAAACGCGCTATTCCTCTGACGCTGGAAGACAGTCGCCAGAGCACCATACGCGGTTATAACTTCCTTCTGACCTTCTCAAAAACTGAACGGTAAGCCCCATTAGCTGGACCGTTAACGGGTGAGGAGCTGGATGCCCGCAGCCGAAGATGCTTCATTTCTTTCAAACCAACCATTGATAACCACAAACAAGAGTTCGAAAAGGCCTTTGGCAACCAAATCATTTACAGATTATTGCAGGAGCATCTCGCGATTTTGCCATTGAGCAAACCGATGCTACGCGATGACTGATGATTATCGCGCCCGCCGGTATTTGATTTCGGTATGCGCTGTACCTACCGCTGGCGGATTGCCGCAGACGGTCAGTTGAAGTGGAGCTTTCCGGCCAGCCTTACGGCGAGTACCGGGACATTATTCGTGCATCGCGGCTTCGATGGGCATCAACGGCGATTTGGGGCAGGTGGCGTATTACGGACGTGGTCCCGGTGAAAACTATGCCGATAGCCAGCAGGCCAACATCATCGATATATCTCGGCGCAGCAGCGTGGATGAGATGTTCGAAAACTATCCGGTCCGCAAACAACGGCAATCGTCAGGACGTGCGTGGGCAACGCTAACCAACCGCCACGGCACGCGGTCTGCTGGTGGCTCCGCAGCGCCCTATCGCCTGAGCGGCGCCGGCGCTATACGCCAGAAAATATCTTTGCCGCACAGCACTGTAATGCGCTGCAGCGCAGCGATGACATCACCCTGAATCTGGAGCACCAGGTGCTGGGCTTAGGTTCCAACTCGGGAAGCGAGGTGCTTGATTCCGGCGCGTCTGGTTTCCCGTTCGTTCAGCTACGGCTTCACGTTGTTGCCGGTTTCCGGTAGCGAATCTAGCGCTCAAACCGCCGCCAGCCGCGTCTTTTGGTACCGGTTCTTTTCCACGAATTTGCACAGCGAGAATACAAAATGAGGATCATCGACAACTTAGCGCAGTTCCAACAAATTTTTACGCATCCGGGAAGAAGTGGCAGCGCTGCGTCGAGAGCGATTGAAAATATTGATAATATTCAAACCGGGTCGCCCACTCTATCGGTGATTCCCTGAGCTATCGCGTGGAGACAGACTCCGCGACCGATGCGCTGTTTACCGGTCATCGTCGTTATTTTGAGATCCTCATTTACTACCTGCAAGGACAGCAAAAAAATAGGTATGCCGCCAAAAAGAGGAGTATCCGTGGTTGAATATTATCGCGATGAAACCGATCGCGAATATCTGAAAGGCTGTGGAAAAACCGTAGGGAAGTGCGCGAGAAGGACAAATGGTTATTTGTGACAACCATGAAGCCTATCGTTTTATTTGTAATAACGCAGTGAAAAAGTCGTACTCAAAGTCACCATCGAAAGATGGTTATTTTCATAATAAATAAAAAACACCAGGCGCGGCGCCGACGTTTGCGCCGCCAGTACCCTATAATAATCAGGAATCGGAGATGTGCTATGTCTGATACCAAACGTAACTCATCGGCAAGTTCGGCTTACTTTCACTCCACCTTGCCGCGGTTTATAGCTTTAATAACGTTATCAACAAAAATAATATTGAGCTTGGTCTGGCATCCGCACCGATGTTTTCCTCGCGACGATCTTCTACTTTATTCCGTTCTGCTTAATCATCGCTGAATTTGTCTTTCGCTGAATAAAAACTTCCCGAAGCCGGTGTCTATTGCATGGGTACTTGAAAAGTTCGCTGGGCGGACGTTGGGCATTTATTACCGCCTATACCTATTGGTTCGTTAACCTGTTCTTTTTTTTTACCTCGCTGTTACCCCGTGTTATCGCCTACGCCTCATATGCTTTAGGCTACAGGAATACATTCTGGACGCCGTTCCAACCCCACTGTGTTAAGTATGGTGCTGGTTGCCTTCTCCACTGGGTTTCGACCAACGGCGCAAAAATGTTAGGACCAATTACTTCTGCACCTCCACATTGATGCTGCTGCTGCAACCCTGTCCTACATCCTGCTGGCGGGTACTGCGCTGGTTGGCGGCGTACCTGCTGACCCTATCACCGTAGAACGCAATGATCCCGAATTTTTAACTGGGCCTTCCTCGGTATCTACAGATCTTTATGGCGGCAGGCGGTGCGGAGTCAATGCGTGTGTACGTCAACGACGTCAAGGGCGGGTCAAAATCTCGTTCGTGAAGGTCATTATCGTATTGCCGGGATTTTATTGGCGTGCTCTATTCCATCTCCTCGGTACTGATCAACGTCTTTTCGTGAGCAGCAAAGAGCTGAAAATTTACGGTGGTTCGGTACAGGTATTCCACGGCCCGGCGGCATACTTTGGCCTGCCGGAACTGATCGTTAACCGCTTTGTTGGCCGGTCTCCTTTACCGCGATGTTCGGCTCTCTGCTGATGTGGACCCAACGCCGGTGAAAATTTTCTTCTCTGAAATTCCGGCGGGTATTTTCGGTAAAAACCGTCGAATCTGAATGAAAATGGCGTTCCGGCCCGCACAGCTCGATTCAGTTTCCTGATTGTTATCCCGCGATGATTATCCCGCTCGGCTCCAATACCGTCGCAGGATTTAATGAACTTTGACCATCATCAACATGACCGCCGCCGCATCGATGCTGCGCCGGCTGTTTATTATGCTGGCTTTACCTGAATCTGCGCGCAAAACTGGACCACTTACCGCGCGACTTCCGTATGGGTTCGCAAAAAACCGGCATTATTGTGGTATCGATGCTGATTGTCCTTTTTCACCATCGGGTTTTTATTCCTCGACCTTCCCGACCGGTGGTAACATCATGACCATTATTTTCTATAACGTCGGGGATTGTTGTTATTTTCCTCGGTTTTGGCTGGTGGAAATACAGTAAATACATCAAAGGAGCTAACCAAAGAAGAAAAAAGCTATTGGAGGCGGCTCCCGCGTCAGATATTAATTAAAATATTAATAACGATTAGAGCGGTCTGTTTTCTTGCTCACCTGAAATAAAATGTGAAATTAAATATACAGACTTGGGCATTTTATTGCCCCTGCTCTTCTGTTGTGTACTTTTCATTATTTGCAGCAAAGATTCGTCCACCAGCGGCCGCAACGTGTGAATCGCCCCCTTGCCAGAAGGAGGTTTAGCAACCCAGAACGCTCTGCGGCATTTATTTAACCCCCAGATGCCGCCACAGTTTGTCCAGCGGCATTGTCGCCAGCGCCACACACCCTTCATCGGCGGCGCCGTACCAGACGTGCAGCGTCATCGGCGGATCGGCCCCCCCACAGGTGAACACCACGTTTGCCGAAGAAGCCTTCGCTCGTAGGGCGCATCTGGCTCAGCGCAACGGTACCGGTGATTTCGCCAGAATGCGGGTCGGCTCGTTGAGATCCAGCAGCAGCGCGCATGCACGTGGCGCTGATCGGCATCCACACCGTGGTGAATCTCCAGCCAGCCGCGATTCGGTTTTAATACCGGCGCGCCGCCGCTGATTTACGGCAAGTCCCGTGCATCGCCGGACCGTCCCAGCAGGGCGATGGTTGCGTGCAACATATCCGGCGACTCCGCAGATCCAGATTTCCGGATGACCGAAGTGGCACGGGGCCGGACGGGTCAGGGCGTGATATTTACCGGCGATCTTTTCCGGGAAAAGCAGACGTCGCGGTTGTCCGGACAGAGGGGGATCAACCCTTTTTTTCTCCACCGTGACAAAATCTTTGGTCACCGCCAGCGCGGGAGATCCCCAGCGACGACACCGCCGAGTAGTTGATGTACGGCGGTATCATCGATGCGGGTGATCCGGCGCGATCTTCGCAGCCGAACTCTTCATATTGCGTATCGGCGATGATAAACGGCTGGCTGTCAATCCGGAAAGTCACCCCGTCGCGACTGCGCGCCAGACGCAGATGCGACATGGAGGTCAGCCACACCCGCGCCGGATCGCTTTTCAGCACGATCACCCGCGGATCGCTGAAATCTATAAGGCGTTCTCATCCCGACGATCAAAACTGCGCGGTGGCCTGTACCCAGCCCGCATCGGTTTTTTCCAACAGCGGTACGACACGCTGCTGCGGATCGGAATTGATCACGCTTTCCGCCACCCGCGCAGCAAAACGATCTCCCCGTCACACTCCGTTACGCCAGCATTGAAAACACAATCGACCTTCCTGCCGGGCAGTGAAGGCGTCACGTCCGCCGGGGTAATCAACGGGTTTTTACTGTGCCTGTCCATGTACTCTCCTTTTGATCAAACATTGATTCTTGCCAATCCATTGCGCGTCCTCCCCGTACAAGCACTTCAGCCTCAATCTCCTGCCACGGATTGCGAGAACGGGCGCACCAAAGTTGATGGCGACCCAGACCTGCTCCGCCGCCGTCGAACAGGGTAAAAAACCAGACGCATTCGTCAGTGCGAGGTCAAGCGAGTCCTGCTGTCCCTGATGCAGCGCCGCAACGCGGCGGCGCAGGGAACGATAAGCAGCCGGTACTGATGCCAGAACGATGTTTCATCCTGCTGCTGGCGCTCCGGCGTTAAGTTCAGGGCGATATCGCCGCCGACGGGCATCCACGGCGCGACGGAAAAATCCGCCAAAGGGGCGTCGCGCCAGAGCGGCGCGCGCGAACCATCCCGCGAAATGTTCAATAGCCAGCGCCAGCGCCTGCGGGCTGCTGCGGCTGGCAGGGCGGTGCGGTAATGGGTTTTTCCCTGTATATCAAAAAGCTGCTCTGCCGTTTGCGGACGGGTAGTCGGTCACCCCAGCTCTTCGCCACGGAAGATAAACGGCACGCCGCTCACCGTTAGCTGAGCGCCAACACCGCCAGCGCCCCGCCCGGTATCTGCGCTCGTTTTCCGCCAAAGCCGGCTGATCATCCGCGACATATCATGGCTGAGAAAAACAGCGTCGGTAAACCCCGACTGCGCAGCCAGCGTAGTTTTTAACTGGCTGAAAAGACGGGAAACATCAAAAGGTTTTCTGGCTGCCGATATTAAAATTCAAACACCACGTCCATCAGTTTGCGGACTTTGGATAGCGGCTGAGCACGTCAGGGTCCTCGCTGCCGATTTCGCCAATCAGGAAATAGTCACCCTGCGCCCGAACATGGGGCACAGCCGTTGCAGCGTCTGCCCGGGAGTCGCGGCTGATTAACGTCAAATTCATGGCGCTGCTCGCCGTTCTCTTCCGGGATTTATCAGGCCCAATGCCGTCGGTAGTAAGAAAGTTGATGACGTCAAGAAGCGAAAACCGTCCACCCCCTGCCAACCGAAATCCACTACCGGTAAATTTCCTGTTCCACCGCGGGGTTGGCCCAGTTGAGATCCACGGCCGGGCGCGAATTTATGGTAATAAAACTCGCCGGTGTCTGGCTCAGCGGTCCCACGCGCTGCCGGAAAAGAAAGAACGCCAGTTATTCGGCTAGGCGGCGAAAAAGGGAAAATAATCACGATAGCGGCTGCCCGGATTATTCCACGCATCGCGAAACCGGGGATGTTCAGAGGAGACGCTGATTGACCACCAGATCGATAATCACCGAATGCCTCTGGCATGGCAGCCGTCAACCACCCGGCGAAAATCGTCGAGAGTAGCCGAAACGGGCGTCAACGGCGCAGTAATCGCTGATATCGTAGCCGTTATCCACCAGCGGGAGAGGGATAAAACGGCGTGATCCACACCGCGCCGATGCCCAGCGCCTGCAAATAATCCAGCCGGGAAAAATCAGGCCCGGAAAATCGCCCCTTCCGTCGTTATTAAGTTGCCGTCGCAAAACGAAGGCAGAGATAATTGGATAACAGGTACACGCCTGCCACCACGGTTGCTTTTTCACCGTCAACGTTCCTTATTTCAGTGATAACGACATGCCTTCGAGGAAGTATTTTTCTGAACAGAATAAACAGGACAACGATTGGCAGCATCTGCACCACCGACCCCGCCAGCACCGGTCCTGTTGTAGATGCCATAGGATTTGCTGAAGGTGGCGAGCAGCACCGAAAACGGCATTTTGTCCACTTTCCGCATCACGATCAGCGGCCAGAGAGGAAGTTGTCCCATGAGCTGGAAAAGGTGAACAGCGCGACACAATCGCCAGAATGTGGGATTTATTGAGCGGCATCATCACATGCCGCAGGATCCCCACAGGCTGGCGTGATCGAGCCTTGCGGCGTACAGGTAATCATTCGGCGTGCCCTTAAGCTCCTGCCGAAACCATAAAAATGCCCCCGTGCGCTCATCGCATACGGGCGGATCACTCGCCCCGTAGCTGTTGATCGGGCCCCAGTTCACGCATCAGGACAAACTGTGGAATGATGAACATAAAAGACCGGGAAAACCATCTGCACAATCAACAGGTTGCGAAACGCATTTTTGCCGCGAAACTCCGGTTTCGCGACGGCATATCCCACCAGCCATTGAGGTCAGCGTGACGCAGACGGTAATGGTGAGCGACACGAACAGCGAGTTAACGGGGTGCGCAAAAAGGTTTGTCCGCCCGGTTGCTGTTATCCAACAGAAAAAAGCGTAATTCTCGATCAGATGACCGGAAAACAGCCCGGTCGTGTAGATTTGCGCCGTCGGTTTCAGCGAGGGCAAGATCACCATCCAGATAAAAGGATAGAGCGGTGAGCGCCAGCAAAAACATCACACGGCGTGAATGAGCAGCGTTAAGGGAGTCAGTTTCTTCATTCACACAATCTCGATATGTTTTCGAATACTTTGCGGAAGACCCAGATGGCGAGGAAACTGCATGCCGCAACGAATAATCGACATGGTCGCCGCCCAGTTGGCTTCATTTTCTGGAACGCCACTTCCATACATCACCACCATCGGACTGGTGGTGCTGTTGAGCGGTCCACCGCCGGTGATAAGATACGGCTCGGTAAAGATGCTGAACGCCACACGGTGCAATCGCAGCACCATCACCATCACGATTTGCGCGTTCATCATCGGCAGGGTAATCGCCCAACTTTGCTTAAACTTCCCCGGTTTTATCCAACTGGTGCCGCGCTGTAAATATCCGCGGGGATCGCCACCATCCCGAATTAGAGAATCAGCCCGTAATAAACCAACGAATTTCCGGGTAACAATTAACGCAATGGATAACATGGCGCAGGTCAGGGTTGGTAAACCAGGAGTACAGAGATGCCGAAACTGGTCTGTAAAAATTGATTGACCGGCCCGTATTCGCTGAACAGTTTGCAAAGACGATGGAATAGGCCACCCCCGAAGAGATATTCGCCAGTAAAAAGCTCAGGGCAATAAAACTTTTCCCATTACTTAATTTTTTTTTTTTTTTTCGTAATCCCGCGGCAAACAGCAGCGAGGCAAGAAAAAGACAATCGGGATATACCACATTAAAAACGGCACACGTTCCACATCGACTGCGGCAGAAATAACGCGTCATGAAACACGCCAATGATATTCTGTAATCCGCTAAACGTCGGCGTGCCAATAAATTGCCAGTTCGTCACGCTAAGCACGACCAGCCAGCACAGCGGATAAAACCAGAACAGCAACGAATAACCGATCCACGTGGAGGCCAACAGGCCTCCGGTGCGGATTATCAATCCAGCCATTTTTTCCCCTTATTTCGCCCAGCGCAATGTGTTAATTTCCTGCGCGATTTATCGAGGGTGGCTGCCGGATCGGCGTGGTTGAAAATGACCTGGCTCCAGCATCTGCGTCATGCTGCGCTGAATCTCCGTGGTTTGCGTAGTGGCCGCTGGCGGCAGCGCGACGTCCACGTAAGATGCGATCGCCTTCTCCAGCGGGTTTTTCCTCAAAGTAATTCACAAACAGCGGATTACTCATTAAATCACTGCGTGCTGGCGGCATACCGGTCAACTCCAGCCAGCTCCGGTCGTGCTCGGCGTTGTTAAAGACCCACTGAATAAACGCCCACGCCTGCGCCTTTGCGCTTGCTGGAACTGAAAGATCACCACCCCCTTTGCTGTCGCCGAACGTATACGGTGGTCGCCTCTTTCCGGTGAGCATCGGCCCAATTGCAGCGTTTGGAGGATCTCCGGATACTGCTTGTGATAGCGAGCGATATCCACGGACCGCGCGCGGACGCCAGCACCTGTCCGGTCGCTAACGGATCGTCGGCGGCGGTGAAGTCGTAGCTGCTCCACTTGCTGTTAAAAGACTTTCCCCATAAAGGTCAGTACCGCCTGTCCGGCAGGATCGGCAAAACGTCGCCTGATGACCCGCGGAAGGTTTACCGCCGTTTGCGCATAGTAAAAGCGGAATAAAAATCGAACCAGCGTTCCCACCAGTTTTTCCCGGCGGTCATCTGGATAACATAGCCGTTATTATCCGCCGCCCGGCGCTCTGCCAGCTGATAAAGCTCATCATAACGGGGTCGGAACATGGTCAAAACCATACTGCTTGAGTAAATCGCCCGCCACCACCAGACGATAGGATTATCATAGATTGGCAGAACGTGTTGCTCCTGTTTAATTGCCAGCAGGAAAATAATTTTTGCCCATCTGTCGGTTATTAACGAGTTCATTAAAACCACTCATTTTAGACAGGTCTTCAAGCTGACCAATTTCCACCAACTGGCTGGCAAAACCGATAAAGATATTACGGAAATATCGGGTTCCGTGCCGGGAAGCCAGCGCGTTCATTATTGCCTCTTCAGAACTGCTGGCGGCAGGAATGGGCGTAAATTCGACCGGGGTATGCGCCGGGTCTTTATTCCATTCTTTCATAGTATTCCAGAAGGCTTCTTCATTTTCGTTTAGTGCCACCACATTTTAATTGGCATTTTTTGCTGTCTCTGATTTTTTATCATCCGGACCGCAACCAGCAAATACAAAATGTGAATAGTACACAGGCTGTTAATTTAGCTAATATTACAATTCTACGATAATTCTCCATTTACTTTCAATAAGTATTGATTTACCCTACCTGCTATTGAATGGAGCGTAAATTAACACCTTTTATGTTTAACGTTAAACAAATCACAAAACGATTTTTTGTTTAACGTTAAACTTTGCATCAACGTTCAACACAATGGACGATAGAAATAAATAATTCACGCCAATATATAAACCCAGCCAAATATATTAAACATGAAAATAAACGTTAATGATAATAAAGATAAGAAACGTATTACGATAAAATTATTGCTGAAGATTATGGGTATTTCCCATAATACCACGGTGTCCGAACGCATGGAATAATCCGGAAAAAATTATCTCGGAGCTGCGCCGCGAATTTTGCAATATGCCAGCGAGCTTGGCTTTCCACAGGGACCGGACGCTGGCGCGCGCTGCGTACCGGCAAATCCTGACACCATCGGCGTGATATTCAAACGACTCTATGAGTTACGTGTTTATCGATCCCCACGACATTGCGCTGATGCGGGGGATCGCCGTCCAGTGTGAAGAACAAAACGTCAATCTGAGTCTTTGATCCCTTTGCGTAAGCGGCAACAGACGCCGCTCAACACCCTGGTTGATGGCTATATTCTCAACCGCCACGCTAACATGCGGCCATGATCCAGCACGCGCTGGCTCATGGGCGTCCGGTGGTCACGCTCGATTTTCAGTTTTCCGACCACAGCAGCGTCTCCATCGATAACGCCTGCGCCATGCGCGATATTGCCCGCTATCTGGCCGATAAAGGTCATCGACATTTCGGCATCATCGCCTTTCCATCACAGCCCCTCGGCACAGGGAATGTGCGATTTGACCGCCCCCGTCACCGGCGACAACCTGCTGATGCTCTCCCCGCGTGAATGCCTGCCGGGAGGTTTTCCAGCAGCACGGCTTCGCCCTTGATACGTGCTGGCTGTATCAAACCCGACACGATGATGAAGAACACGGCGAACAGGCGGCCAAAGCGTTACTGGAACCCATCCGGAGATCACTGCGCTTATCTGCTCTTCCGATCGTTTCGCCGTCGGCGCGATCCACTGCCAACGGCAGCAGCTGGCGGTTCCGCAGCGGGTTGCCGTTACCGGTTTCGGATAATCTCGCCGTTGGAGGTGGCGGGAATACGTCTGACCACCATCGCGCAAGACGGAAAGAAAGGGGAAATGGCCGTCAAATTGCTGCTCACCAGAGGACCGGTGACCCACTGAATTGCCTTACCAGTTCCTCATCATTCGGGAGTCAGCCTGACTCATTAATTGAGAAGAGTAGATTATGGATGAACTAACCTGTTTTAAAGCCTACGACATTCGCGGTGAGGTTGGCGGTCAACCTGACGCGGGATATCGCGCTGCTTTCGCATCGGTCGCTTACGCCGCTCGGCGCCATCCGCGCCGGGGTAGTGATCGGCGCCGACATTCGCCTTAGCTCGGAATCGTTAAAATCCCGCCGTGACCGGACGGGCTGATTTCCAGCGGCGTGGATGTTATCGACATTGGCCTGTCAGGCACCGAAGAGATCTATTTCGCCACCCGGGAACTGCGTGCCGACGGCGGTCAGATAACCGCCAGCCATAATCCGGCGCAGTACAATGGTATGAAGCTGGTGCGCGAAGAGGCGCGTCCGATCAGTAACGACAACGGCCTGCTGGAGATAAAAGCGCTGGCGGAGCGCAACGATTCTTGACCGGTTGGTCCATCGTGGCAGCCTCATCCCTTATGATAATCGCCCCGCACGGATTGCCTGCCTGCTGCGCTTCCTTCAGCATCCGCCGACTCGCCCACTACGTATTGTGACCAACGCCGGACATGGCACCGTCGGGCCTGCGCTTGACGCGATCGCCGACGGACTGGCCCGTGCGGCGTTCAGATTGAGTTTATTCGCCTGCACCATCAGCCGGACGGTCATTTCCCCGGCAGGCGTGCCGAATCCGGATGCTGACGGATGAAAACCGCCTCATCCCCAGCAGGCGGTTATCGAAAATCAGGCTGATTTCGGCATCACTTGCGGATGGCGGATTTCGGATCGCACTGCTTCTTCTTTGATGAGTGTGGCCGCTTTATTGAGAGCTACCACTGGTTGGCCTGTTCGCCGAGCACTTCCTGCAACGCTCCGCAGGGCAGTCACATCATTCTCGACCCGCGCCTGGACGTGGAATACGCTGGACGTTGTAACCTCGCTGCGGCGGAATCGGTCATCAGCAAAAACCGGGCATGCCTTTATCAAAGCGAATGCGCGAAGAGGACGCGCGGTCTACGGCGGAGAAATGAGCGGCCACCACTACACCGCGATTTTGGCTATTGCGACAGCGGAATGGATCCCACTGGTATTGCTGCTGCAAATTATCGGCAGCGCGACAGCCGTCCGCTGTCGGCGTCGAACACGCCCAGTACGCTTTCCGGTTTCCGGCGAAATCAATCATGACGGTGGCCGATCCGCAATCGGTCATGCAATCCATCGCCTCCACTATCTGCAACCGGTGGCCTGCGTGACGATTGGCGATGGGTTGAGTATCGACTTCGTTGACTGGCGCTTCAACTACGCGCCTCCAACCGAGCCGCTGCTGCGCCTGAACGTGGAAAACCCGCGCGGATACGGCACTGTTGGCGCGCAAAACCGATGAACTTAACGCTGATTGCAGCCACGGGATTCTGACAAGGGGAGAGGTTATGACCGCGCTAAGCTTCTGAGCAATATTCACAAGGGGCAAGAAACACCATCATTGAAAATCTGTCGCTGGAGATCGCTCCGGGAGTTCATTGTGCTGGTTTGGCCTCCGGATGCGGGAAATCCACACTGCTGCGGATCATCGCCGGATCAAAATCCCCGACGGCGGTAAACTGGTGATGGAGGAAAAAGAGGTTCACGGCTTGCGGCGGGCAAACGCAACCTGTCGATGGTGTTTTCAGTCCTACGCCCTCTACCCGCATATGACCGTCAGGGAAAATCTGTCATTCGGTTTACGTAATATCCAACACGCCCGCCGCCGAGATTGATAAGCGGGATTCGCTCACGCCGCCAGCATGCCGAAGCTGGAAGAGATGCTGGACAGGCTGCCGCAGAATCTGTCCGGCGGGCAGCGCCAACGTGTGGCGATCATGTTCTATTGTCCAGCAACCGGAACTGTTTCTTGTTTGATGAACCGCTGCTCCACTCGATGCCGCGTTGGGGTCGATGCGCCGGAGATCCAGCAACTGCATAACACCCTGAAAAACACCCCATGATTTATGTAACGCACGATCAGGTGGAGGCGATGACGCTGGCCGATCGCATCGTGGTGCTTTACAAGGGAAAAAGTGAGCAGTGGGCACGCCCGCTGGAGCTGTATAACACCCCGGCAACCACCTGTTTGTCGGAGTTTATCGGCACGCCGAAAATCAATGTTCTTGCCAGCGGTCATGGCGTGAAGGCGCGCTGCATATCGCCGATAACCTCGTCTTCCGCCTCACCGGTCACCCGCAGGCGTTAGCGACGGGGACAAACTATTTGTCGCCATCCGCCCGGAGCATATGCAGTACCAGCAGACCGGGGATTTCACATTGCAAGGTCGTACCGGCTGTGTGAATTACAGGGCGACTCCACGCTGGTGTGGTTGGATTTGGCCGGCCACCCCGTGTGCCTGAAAGTCTTTTCAACAGCTTAGCTTCATGCCGGATCACCGCTTACGCTCACACGCACTGCACCCTAAAGTGTTACCCATGTTTCCGGTTCATACCCTGCGCTTATCCGGCCTACGGTTTTGTAGCCCCGGTAAGCGCAGCGCCACCGGGGAAGTTCTTTGAGATCTATCACAATCATTCGATCCCGCTTTTACCTTTCCGCTGCCGCTGGCTAAATTAGTAACTCATCCGACCACATAACAATAATTTTACACTGGAAGAGACTATGAGCCGCTACCCGTCGTTATTCGCCCCCCTCGATCTGGGGTTCACCACACTCAAAAACCGCGTGTTGATGGGCTCGATGCACACCGGGCTGGAGGAGCATCCGGACGGGGCCGAGCGTCTGGCGGCCTTCTATGCCGAGCGCGCCCGCCACGGGGTGGCGTTGATTGTCACCGGCGGCGTGGCCCCGGCTCCTTCCGGTGTGGGCATGGAGGGCGGCGCGGTTCTGAACGATGCGTCACAGCTGGCGCACCACCGCATTGTGACCGACGCGGTCCACCGCGAGGGCGGTAAAATCGCCCTGCAAATCCTGCACACCGGACGCTACAGCTATCAGCCGAACCTGGTCGCGCCGTCGGCTCTTCAGGCACCGATTAACCGTTTTAAACCTCACGCCCTCACCCACGACGAGGTCCTGGCATTGATTGACGACTTCGCCCGCTGCGCGGCGCTGGCGCGCGAGGCGGGCTACGACGGCGTTGAGGTGATGGGCTCAGAAGGTTACCTGATTAACGAGTTCCTCGCCGCCCGCACCAACCAGCGCGACGACGAATGGGGCGGCGACTATGCCCGCCGGATGCGCTTTGCCGTGGAGGTGGTGCGCGCGGTGCGCGAACGTGCGGGCGCGGACTTTATTATCGTTTTCCGCCTGTCGATGCTCGACCTGGTGGAAGGCGGCGGGACGTTCGAGGAAACCGTGCAGCTGGCGCAGGCGATTGAAGCCGCTGGTGCCACGATTATCAACACCGGCATCGGCTGGCACGAGGCGCGCATCCCGACCATCGCCACGCCGGTACCGCGCGCGGCGTTCAGTTGGGTGACGCGCAGGCTGAAAGGCAAAGTATCTGTTCCGCTGGTGACCACCAACCGCATTAACGATCCGCAGGTGGCGGACGATGTGATTTCGCGCGGCGATGCCGACATGGTGTCAATGGCGCGTCCGTTCCTGGCGGATGCAGAACTGCTCTCCAAAGCGCAAAGCGGCCGTGCGGATGAGATCAACACCTGCATCGGCTGTAACCAGGCCTGTCTGGATCAGATCTTCGTCGGCAAGGTGACCTCTTGCCTGGTTAACCCGCGCGCCTGCCATGAAACCAAAATGCCGGTCGTTCCGGCGGTCAATAAAAAACGCCTGGCCGTGGTGGGCGCTGGCCCGGCGGGGCTGGCGTTTGCGGTGAATGCCGCTTCCCGCGGGCACAGCGTGACGCTGTTTGATGCGCTGGCGGAGATTGGCGGTCAGTTTAATATCGCCAAACAGATCCCCGGCAAAGAGGAGTTCTATGAAACGCTGCGCTACTACCGCCGGATGATCGAGCTGACCGGCATCGATCTGCGGCTTAACCAGTTTGTCAGCGCGGCGGATCTGATCGGTTTCGACGAGGTGATCCTGGCGAGCGGGATCGTACCGCGCATGCCGGCGATCGAGGGTATCGATCATCCGAAGGTGTTGAGCTATCTGGACGTTTTGCGTGACAAAACGCCGGTTGGCGAGAAGGTGGCGATTATCGGCTGCGGCGGGATCGGCTTTGATACCGCCATGTACTTAAGCCAGCCGGGCGAGGCCACCAGCCAGAACATTGCCGAGTTTTGCGTGGAATGGGGTATCGACACCAGCCTGAGCCAGTCCGGCGGGCTACGCCCGGAAGGGCCGCAGCTGCCAAAAAGCCCGCGCCAGATCGTGATGCTCCAGCGTAAAGCCAGCAAGCCGGGTGAAGGTCTGGGAAAAACCACGGGCTGGATCCACCGCGCCACCCTGCTCTCACGCGGGGTGAAGATGATCCCGTCGGTCAACTACCAGAAGATCGACGACGAGGGGCTACACGTCACGATCGGCGGCGAACCGCAGCTGCTGCGCGTGGATCATGTCATTTTATGTGCCGGGCAGGAGCCGAAGCGCGATCTGGCGGATCCGCTGCGCGAAGCCGGTAAAACGGTGCATTTAATTGGCGGATGCGACGTGGCGATGGAACTGGACGCGCGGCGGGCAATTGCGCAGGGGACGAAGTTGGCTCTGGCGATCTAGGGCATTGCCGGGCGGCGCTTCGCTTGCCCGGCCTACGGGTTCGAGGCCATTGTAGGCCCGGTAAGCGAAGCGCCACCGGGCATCAGACCGCACACTACGTAGGCCTGCGCAAGCGAAGCGCCGCCAGGCAAAACAATCTTACCGACGACGACCCAGCTTCACCGCTTTCAGCACCACAAACTTATTGTTGGTCGCAATGGTGACGCAGTTGCCGAAAATCTTCTTCAGCTTGTGGAAGTAGTCCAGGTGGCGGTTCGCCACGATGTACAGCTCGCCGTTGATTTTCAGGCAGCGGCGCGCGTGGTGGAACATCTCCCACGCGACATTATCCGTCAGGGCGTGCTTCTGGTGGAACGGCGGGTTGCAGAACACGGCGTTGAAGCGGAACGGCTCTACGCCCGACAGCGCGTTGTTGATCATAAACTCGCAGCGATCCAGCGCTTCCGGCATGTTGGTTTCCACGTTCAGACGGCTGGAGGCCACCGCCATTGGCGACTCGTCGCTGAACACCACGCTGGCGTCCGGGTTCTTCGCCAGCAGCGTCAGGCCAATCACGCCATTGCCGCAGCCCAGATCGACAATCTCACCTTCCAGATTTTCCGGCAGATGTTCCATAAAGAAACGCGCCCCGATATCCAGCCCGGTGCGGGAGAAAACGTTCGCATGGTTGTGGATGGTCCAGTCGGTCCCTTCCAGCTTCCAGCTCAGGGTTTCTGGCGCGTCGGCCAGCTCCGGCGCGCTGAAGGTGCAGTTGATCAGGCGCGCTTTTTTCCAGGCCAGCGTCGTGGTGGTCGGGCCGAGGACTTTCTCGAACAGCTCCAGCGTCGAGGTGTGAATATCGCGCGCTTTGGCACCCGCGATAATGCGCGTTTCAGGCGTAACGACCTTACGCAGCGCGCGCAGCTGTTGCTCCAGCAGCGCCATGGTTTTTGGCACCTTAATCAGCACCACGCCCGGCGCCTGCGGGTAATCCGCGGTGCTGTCGAGGAACTTCACGCTGGACTCTTCGATGTCGTTATGGCGCAGGTTTTCACGCGTCGCCAGCTCGCTCAGGTAGGAATCGCCGATGCTGTATGGCGTGTGCTCCGCCAGGGCACAGCCCAGCGCGCCAAAGGCGTCATTCAGGATCAAAACCGGGCCGCGGATTTCAGTCTCATCCAACTGCTGCAGCAGATATTCATCCGCCGCTTCCCACGCCATGAGCGGGTTAACGTCGTCCGTTTCCGGGAAACGTTTAAGGTTGAGTGAACGGAAACCGTTGTCTAAGTGGCTCATCGGCCCTCCTGAATGGTAAAATTTGGCGTATCCCTGAAAAGGGTGCGTGAGTATACCCGTTTTATTGTCGATTTGGGGCGTTGATGAACCAACTTACTTATCTCCAGGGCTATCCGGAGCATTTACTGACTCAGGTTCGCAGCCTGATTGCCGAGCAGAAGCTCGGCGCGGTGCTGGAAAAACGCTATCCGGGCACGCACGATTTCGCGACCGATAAGGCCCTCTGGCAGTATACGCAGGATCTGAAAAGCCGTTATCTGAAGAGCGCGCCGCCGATCAACAAGGTGATGTACGACAACAAGATCCACGTGCTGAAAAACGCGCTCGGCCTGCACACCGCCATCTCCCGCGTGCAGGGCGGCAAGCTGAAGGCGAAGGCCGAAATCCGCGTCGCGACGGTTTTCCGTAACGCGCCGGAAGCCTTTCTGCGGATGATCGTCGTCCATGAGCTAGCGCATCTGAAAGAGAAAGAGCACGACAAAGCGTTCTATTCCCTGTGCTGCCACATGGAGCCGCAGTACCACCAGCTGGAGTTTGATACCCGGCTATGGCTTACGCATTTATCGTTAAATAGTAATGCGGAATAGCGCACGCGAATTGTCATGATGACGTGCTACAGTGGCTAAAGGTTCCCCGCTACGGAGTACGTAAACGTTTATGATACGTTTCGCAGTCATTGGAACGAACTGGATCACGCGCCAGTTCGTCGACGCCGCCCACGAAACCGGCAAATATAAGCTTACCGCGGTCTATTCCCGCAGCCTCGAGCAGGCGCAGAGTTTTGCTAACGACTACCTCGTTGAGCATCTCTTCAACTCGCTCGACGAGATGGCGCAAAGCGACGCCATTGACGCGGTCTATATCGCCAGCCCGAACTCCCTGCACTTCCCGCAAACGAAGCTGTTCCTCAGCCATAAAAAGCATGTGATTTGCGAGAAGCCGCTGGCATCGAATATTCAGGAAGTGGAAGCGGCCATTGCGCTTGCCCGCGAAAACCAGGTGGTGCTGTTCGAAGCGTTTAAAACCGCCAGCCTGCCGAATTTCCTGCTGCTGCAGCAGTCCCTGCCGAAAATTGGCAAAGTGCGTAAAGCCTTTATCAACTACTGCCAGTACTCGTCGCGCTACCAGCGCTACCTAGACGGCGAGAACCCGAACACCTTTAACCCGGCCTTCTCTAACGGCTCGATTATGGATATCGGTTTCTATTGTCTGGCCTCAGCCGTGGCGCTGTGGGGCGAGCCGCATGGCGTAACGGCCACCGCCAGCCTGCTGGAAAGCGGCGTGGATGCGCACGGTTTAGCGGTGCTGGACTACGGCGATTTCAGCGTGACGCTGCAGCACTCCAAGGTGAGCGATTCGGTGCTGCCGAGCGAAATTCAGGGCGAAGCGGGCTCGCTGGTTATCGAGAAGATCTCCGAGTGCCAGAAGGTGAGCTTTGTGCCGCGCGGCGGTAAAGCGCAGGAGCTGACGCAGCCTCAGCATATTAACACTATGCTCTATGAGGCAGATGTCTTCGCCCGTCTGGTGGAAGACAACGAAGTGAATCACCCGGGCCTCGCGGTGAGTCGCACCACGGCGAAACTGCAAACGGAGATCCGCCGTCAGACCGGCGTGGTGTTCCCGGCAGACGACGTGAGCGCGGAAGCTATCGCGTAAAACTGTGTAATGAAACCGTGCAGACCATTGACGAAACCAATGGTCTGACATATTTTGTTACCTGCAAAGGGGAGTAACTTCTTCGCCGGTGGATCGTCATTACGATGCGTTAAACACGCATCCGGTCGCCGGGCAACCCTCGTGGTTGTAAGTGAGACCTTGCCGGAAGGCGAGGTCTATGCATAAAAAGCTAACGGCTATCGTCTTCTGACCATGGCCGTTTTTGTTTTTTATGTGTAAGGAAAATAGTATGCATTCTGTCGGCACTCCAATGTTGTGGGGCGGATTCGCGGTAGTCGTGCTCATCATGCTGGCGATCGACCTCTTTTTGCAGGGTCGTCGTGGCGAGCACGGCATGAGCGTTAAGCAGGCCGCCGTCTGGTCGCTGGTCTGGGTTACCCTCTCACTCCTCTTCTGCGCCGCTTTCTGGTGGTATCTGGCCTCGACCGAAGGCCGCGCGGTGGCCGATCCTCAGGCGCTCGCCTTCCTCACCGGCTATCTGATTGAAAAAGCCCTGGCGGTTGATAACGTCTTCGTCTGGCTTATGCTGTTCAGCTACTTTGCCGTGCCTGCAGCCCTGCAGCGTCGCGTGCTGGTGTACGGCGTGCTGGGTGCCATTGTCCTTCGTACCATCATGATCTTCGCCGGCAGCTGGCTGATTACCCAGTTCGAATGGCTGCTGTATGTCTTCGGCGCGTTCCTGCTGTTCACCGGTATCAAAATGGCGCTGGCGAAAGAAGACGATACCGGTATCGGCGATAAACCGCTGGTGAAGTGGATCCGCGGCCATCTGCGCATGACGGACAAGATTGAGAGCGAGCACTTCTTCGTGCGCAAAAATGGCCTGCTGTTTGCCACCCCGCTGCTGCTGGTGCTGATTCTGGTTGAGCTTAGCGACGTGATTTTTGCGGTGGACAGCATTCCGGCGATCTTCGCGGTGACCACCGACCCGTTCATTGTGCTGACCTCTAACCTGTTTGCGATCCTCGGCCTGCGTGCGATGTACTTCCTGCTGGCGGGCGCGGCAGAACGCTTCTCGATGCTGAAGTATGGTCTGTCGGTGATCCTGGTGTTTATCGGCATCAAGATGCTGATCGTCGATTTCTACCACATCCCGATCGCCATTTCGCTCGGCGTGGTGTTCGGCATTCTGATCGTGACGCTGATTATCAATACCTGGGTTAACCGCCAGCACGATAAGAAGCAGCAGGCTTAATGCGTTTTGCCCGGTGGCGCTGCGCTTACCGGGCCTACAACGTCACTCCGTAGGCCGGGTAAGCGCAGCGCCACCCGGCATTTTCGTTAACCAATAGTTAAAAAACATGACGCAACACGTAAAAACCAGCATTTTACGCTTCCGCCTTTCGCTGCTTTCCCTGATACTCAACCAGGCAAACAAATACTTACATCCGGACACAAATGTGACTTAGAGCACATCCAGGATGGAACGCAATTTCACTCAGGAATAACGTATGAGCACACAATCACGCGGTCTGTTCGCGCGCCTGGCGCAGGGCAGTCTTGTAAAACAAATTCTGGTCGGGTTGGTACTGGGTATTCTGCTGGCGATGGTGTCAAAACCCGCTGCGGAAGCCACGGGACTGCTCGGGACGCTGTTCGTGGGCGCACTGAAGGCCGTTGCACCGGTACTGGTTCTGATGCTGGTGATGGCGTCAATCGCTAACCACCAGCACGGACAAAAAACCAACATTCGCCCTATTCTGTTCCTGTATCTGCTGGGAACCTTCTCGGCTGCCTTAACGGCCGTGGTGTTTAGCTTCCTGTTCCCGTCCACGCTGCACCTGACCAGCGCGGCCGGTGATATCACGCCGCCATCCGGCATTGTGGAAGTTCTGCGCGGCCTGCTGATGAGCATGGTTTCTAACCCTGTCACGGCGTTGATGAACGGAAACTACATCGGCATCCTGGTCTGGGCGATTGGTCTGGGCTTCGCGCTGCGCCACGGTAACGACACCACGAAACACCTGGTCAACGATTTGTCGAACGCCGTGACCTTTATGGTGAAACTGGTGATTCGCTTTGCGCCTATCGGGATCTTTGGTCTCGTTTCTTCGACGCTGGCAACCACCGGTTTCGACGCGCTGTGGGGCTACGCGCAACTGCTGGTTGTTCTGGTCGGTTGTATGCTGCTGGTCGCGCTGGTCATTAACCCACTGCTGGTGTTCTGGCAGATCCGCCGCAACCCGTATCCGCTGGTGCTGACCTGCCTGCGCGAGAGCGGCGTGTACGCCTTCTTCACCCGCAGTTCGGCGGCGAACATTCCGGTCAACATGGCGCTGGCGGAGAAGCTGAACCTGGACCGCGATACGTATTCCGTGTCGATCCCGCTGGGTGCAACCGTGAACATGGCGGGCGCAGCAATCACCATCACCGTGCTGACCCTGGCTGCGGTGCATACGCTGGGTATTCCGGTGGATCTGCCGACCGCACTGCTGCTGAGCGTGGTGGCGTCGCTGTGTGCCTGTGGCGCATCGGGCGTGGCGGGCGGTTCGCTGCTGCTGATCCCGCTGGCGTGTAATATGTTTGGCATCCCGAACGAGATCGCGATGCAGGTTGTGGCCGTCGGCTTTATCATCGGCGTGCTGCAGGACTCCTGCGAAACCGCGCTGAACTCCTCTACCGACGTGCTGTTCACCGCAGCGGCCTGTCAGGCGGAAGACGCGCGTTTAGCGAAGAATGCCCTGCGAGGTTAAAAAGAAAAGCCCGGTGGCGGCTACGCCTTACCGGGCCTACAGGGTTTAGTAGGTCGGGTAAGCGCTAGCGCCACCCGACAAAGCACTTACAGCGTCACACCACTCTTAAAAATCGCCAGCTCGCGGAAGTCGTTCTTCTCGTTACAGGTCTGCTTGCCGTTGGCAAATTCCACAATAGTGTCCACAAACTCCGTCAGCAGTTGCGGCATCGCTTTGCCGTGGATCAGCTGGCCCGCATCAAAGTCGATCCAGTGTTTTTTCTTCGTCGCCAGCTCGCTGTTGGTGGCGATTTTCACCGTCGGCACAAACCCGCCGTACGGCGTACCGCGACCGGTACTGAACAGCACCATATGACAACCCGCACCCGCCAGCGCGCTGGTGGCGACCGCATCGTTGCCCGGTGCGCTGAGCAGGTTCAGCCCGTGCGTTTTCAGGCGCTCGCCGTAGCGCAGCACGTCCACCACCTGGCTCGCGCCCGCTTTCTGGGTGCAGCCGAGGGATTTCTCTTCCAGCGTGGTGATCCCCCCCGCCTTGTTGCCCGGCGACGGGTTCTCATAAATCGGCTGATTATGGGCGATGAAGTACTGTTTGAAGTCGTTCACCATGGTGACGGTTTTCTCAAACGTCTCTTCGTCGCGGCAGTGGCTCATCAGAATACGCTCCGCGCCGAACATTTCCGGCACTTCGGTCAGCACCGTGGTGCCGCCGTTAGCGATGACGTAGTCGGAGAAACGGCCGAGCATCGGGTTAGCGGTAATGCCGGAAAGACCATCAGACCCGCCGCACTCCAGACCAAACTTCAGCTCGCTCAGCTTACCCGGCTCGCGCTTGTCATGGCGCATGACGTCATACAACTGATGAAGCTGCTCCACGCCCGCTTCCACTTCGTCGTCCTGATGCTGGCACACCATAAAATGCACGCGCTCAGGGTCGAATTCCCCCAGCGTGTCGCGGAAAGCGTCAACCTGATTGTTCTCGCAGCCAAGGCCAATCACCAGCACCGCCCCCGCGTTCGGGTGACGCACCATGTTTTGCAGCATGGTGCGGGTGTTAATGTGGTCGTCACCCAGCTGCGAGCAGCCGTAGGTATGGCTGAACAAATGCACGCCGTCAGTGCCTTCGGCATCATTGGTCTCTTTCAGGAAACGCGTCTGAATTTGACGCGCAATCCCGTTCACGCAGCCGACAGTCGGAAGGATCCACAGTTCATTGCGGATCCCCACCTCGCCGCTGGCGCGACGGTAGATCTGCACGTCACGATCTGCCGCCTGTCCGGCTTCCGCCTGGAAATCAGGTTGATAGCTGTACTCGTCCAGATCGCTCAGATTGGTGCGGGTATTGTGGGAGTGAATATATTCACCCGGTGCAATATCCGCCAGCGCATGACCGATGGGCAAACCGTACTTCACCACGTTCTCCCCTTTCGCAATGGGGATCAGGGCAAACTTGTGTCCACGCCCAATGGCCTGGCACAACGTGACCGACTGACCGTCGAACGTGACGTTCGTTCCTTCGGTCAAATCCGCCAGCGCGACGGCCACGTTATCCAGCGAATGGATTTTGATGTATTGCATATCAACCTCAGACGGCCTTAGTTCAGTTCAATGGCGAAGTAGTCACGCGCATTGTTAAAGCAGATGTTTTTCACCATTTCGCCCAGCAGTTGGATATCCGCTGGCGCTTCGCCCGCGTGCACCCAGCGCCCAATCATCTGGCACAGAATGCGGCGGAAATATTCATGACGGGTATAGGACAGGAAGCTGCGGCTGTCGGTCAGCATGCCGACAAAGCGGCTTAACAGGCCAAGCTGCGCCAGCTGCGTCATCTGACGCTCCATGCCGTCTTTCTGATCGTTGAACCACCAGCCGGAGCCGAACTGCATCTTGCCCGGCATCCCTTCGCCCTGGAAGTTGCCGACCATGGTACCCAGCACTTCGTTATCGCGCGGGTTCAGGCAGTAGAGGATGGTTTTTGGCAGCAGATTTTGCTCGTTCTGTTTGCTCAGCAGTTTGGACAGCTCTTCCGCCAGCGGACGGTCGTTGATGGAGTCGAAGCCCACATCCGCACCGATCAGTTTGAACTGACGCTGGTTGTTATTGCGCAGCGCGCCGATATGGTACTGCTGTACCCAGCCGCGACGGGCGTATTCCGCGCCGAGGAACACCAGCACCGCCGTTTTAAACTGCGCCACTTCGTGCTCGCTCAAGTCTTCGCCGGAGAGACGACGCGCCAGAATGCTGTCCAGCTCGGCTTCGTTTGATTCGGCAAACAGCACCACGTCCAGCGCGTGGTCAGAGACTTTACAGCCGTGCGCCGCAAAGTGATCCAGGCGTTTGGTCAGCGCGGTTTGCAGGTCAGCAAAACGACGAATATCGGTATCGGACACTTCCGCCAGCTTCGCCATGTAGTCAGTGAAGGTGGCCTGCTCAATGTTGAAGGCTTTATCCGGGCGCCAGCTTGGCAGCACTTTAATGTCGAAAGAGGTGTCTTTCGCAACGACGGCGTGGTGCTCGAGCGAATCGACAGGATCGTCGGTGGTGCCGACCATCTTCACGTTCATCTGCTTCATGATGCCGCGTGCGGAGAACGGTTCCTGCGCCAGCAGCGCGTTGCATTGATCCCAGATTTCATCCGCAGTCGCGGGAGAAAGCAGTTTACCGGTGATGCCAAACGGACGACGCAGTTCAAGATGCGTCCAGTGGTATAGCGGGTTGCCGATGGTATGCGGAACGGTGGCCGCCCAGGCGTCAAACTTCTCGCGATCGGTGGCATCGCCTGTGCACAGGCGCTCAGCGACGCCGTTGGTGCGCATCGCGCGCCATTTATAGTGGTCACCCTTCAACCAGATATCATACAGGTTTTTGAATCGGTAATTTTCGGCAACCTGCTGCGGCGGTAAATGGCAGTGGTAGTCGAAAATCGGCTGGTCTTTTGCGTAGTCGTGGTACAGGCGGCGAGCAAATTCGGTATCTAACAGAAAATCGTCGGTCATAAACGGCGTCATTATCGTCTTCCTCATTACGGGAGCGTCAGAAAGCGTATGTTCATATGCTGCAAAGTTATCACACCAATTTCCACCCACCGAAGTTTTTTTCGTGAGTCAGATCAATAAACGTCGACAAAAAAATTACCCCAAATGGAGTAAACCCCCTCACAGGCCGCGCCAATGCTGGCTTTGCTCGCACCTCGGAATATCCCTACAAAGATTCACACATTTGTGATGTCACTCACCTTTTAAAGTTGTATGACAAGTTATCGTTTCGCCGTCGCAAACACTACGCCGACGGAATGCATTGCTGGTGTCAAGAACATCAGATTTAACGGTACGGAAACCGACTTATGCACGATGACTTATGGCAAGGTTCGGGCCGTTCCGGGACATCTCCCGGTTATGCCCCTCCCGTTACTGAACAACTCCCGGCAACGGTTGAGTTGTTACCGTGTTCTGGCACGGAAATAACATAACGATGAGGTTTTACATGCGTAAAATTAAAGGGTTACGTTGGTATATGATCGCACTGGTGACGCTCGGCACCGTGCTGGGCTACCTGACGCGTAACACAGTGGCAGCAGCGGCTCCAACGTTGATGGAAGAGTTGCACATCACCACGCAGCAATACTCCTACATCATTGCGGCTTATTCCGCGGCTTATACCATCATGCAGCCTGTTGCAGGCTATGTTCTGGATATTCTGGGTACCAAAATCGGCTATGCCTTCTTCGCCGTAGCATGGGCGATTTTCTGCGGTGCAACCGCACTGGCAGGCAGCTGGGGCGGCCTGGCGCTGGCGCGTGGTGCGGTCGGTGCGGCTGAAGCCGCCATGATCCCGGCGGGCCTGAAGGCAAGCTCCGAATGGTTCCCGGCAAAAGAGCGTTCCATCGCTGTTGGTTACTTCAACGTCGGCTCGTCGATCGGTGCAATGATTGCGCCGCCGCTGGTGGTCTGGGCCATCGTGATGCACAGCTGGCAGATGGCGTTCATTATCTCTGGCGTACTGAGCTTTGCATGGGCAATGGCGTGGCTGGTGTTCTATAAACACCCGCGCGACCAGAAAAAACTCTCTGAAGAAGAACGTGAATACATCATTGGTGGTCAGGAATCTCAGCATCAGACCAACAACGGCAAAAAAATGACCGTCTGGCAGATCCTGGGCACTCGTCAGTTCTGGGGTATCGCCCTGCCGCGCTTCCTGGCAGAACCGGCCTGGGGTACCTTCAACGCCTGGATCCCGCTGTTCATGTTTAAAGTGTACGGCTTTAACCTGAAAGAGATCGCGATGTTCGCCTGGATGCCAATGCTGTTCGCAGACCTGGGCTGTATCGTGGGCGGCTACCTGCCACCGCTGTTCCAGCGCTGGTTTGGGGTGAACCTGATTGTCTCCCGTAAAATGGTCGTCACCATGGGCGCCCTGCTGATGATCGGCCCTGGCATGATCGGCCTGTTCACCAGCCCATATGTGGCTATCGCCCTGCTGTGTATTGGTGGCTTTGCGCACCAGTCCCTGTCCGGCGCGCTGATTACGCTCTCGTCTGACGTCTTCGGTCGTAACGAAGTGGCAACGGCCAACGGCCTGACCGGTATGGCGGCATGGACCGCTAGCACCATGTTTGCGCTGGTAGTCGGTGCCCTGGCGGATACCATTGGCTTTAGCCCGCTGTTCGCGGTGCTGGCTATCTTCGACCTGATGGGTGCGGTGGTTATCTGGACGGTGCTGAAAAGTAAATCCGCAGACGAACTGGCGAAAGAGTCCCTTGGGAAACCCGCTACGCAGAGTTAGCATTGTTGTGCCGGGTGGCGGCTTCGCCTTACCCGGCCTACAGCACCCAACAAAACCGTAGGCCGGGTAAGCGCAGCGCCACCCGGCATTTAAAGGCCGCTCAGTAGCGGCTTTTTTCATGGCGAAATCTGGAGACTGGCTCGCAAAAGTGGTATAACAAATCATCCGCCGTACCCTGCCTGGAGCGCATATGGAAATCACCGAACCACGTCGTTTATATCAACAACTTGCTGCCGAGCTGAAAGATCGCATCGAGCAAGGCGTCTATCTTGTCGGTGATAAACTTCCTGCTGAGCGCTTTATTGCGGATGAAAAGAGCGTGAGCCGAACGGTCGTACGCGAAGCCATCATCATGCTGGAAGTGGAAGGCTACGTTGAGGTACGCAAAGGCTCCGGCATTCATGTGATCTCCAACCAGGCAAAACACTCCCCGGCACCGGACGAAAATCTGGAATTTGCCAGCTACGGTCCGTTTGAGCTGCTCCAGGCTCGCCAGCTGATCGAGAGTAATATTGCCGAATTCGCCGCTACGCAGGTCACCAAGCAGGACATCATGAAGCTGATGGAGATCCAGGAAAACGCGCGTAAAGAAAAATGTTTCCGCGATTCAGAATGGGATCTTCAGTTCCACGTCCAGGTGGCGCTGGCCACGCAGAATACGGCGCTGGCCGCAATCGTGGAAAAAATGTGGACTCAGCGCGTTCATAACCCGTACTGGAAGAAACTGCACGATCATATCGATTCGCGCACCGTAGATAACTGGTGCGACGATCACGATCAAATCCTTAAGGCGCTGATTCGCAAAGATCCGCATGCGGCAAAACTGGCGATGTGGCAGCACCTGGAAAACACCAAACTGATGTTGTTCAACGAGACCAGCGACGACTTCGAATTTAACGCTGACCGCTATCTTTTTGCCGATAATCCCGTGGTTCATCTCGATACCGCATCCAGTCAGGCAAAATAGTCTCCCTTTCTGCTGGCAGGCGCTTCGCTGCGCCTGATGGCGAACTGGGGTAAGCAAAACATATATAGTGTCAGCCTTTGTAAAATCCCTCGCTCCCTTCCAGGGCTTACGCCAAAATCACTTCACCCCTGCAAATTCTGTGACGCAGAACGTCGGGCTTTGTTACAATTGGATTCACTTCGTTATTTTGTAAGTTAGTGCTTGCTAACCAGCCAATTAACAGGGAACAGTGTTGGCCACACACCAATGTGTCCGCGAGCGACCATAATGAAATCACAACAATGTCGCCGTGCTGTTTTTCCCGGATTACAGGCGTGACGTTAACCGATTTCCAGGAACACTGAATGGAACTTTTGACCCAACTACTGAATGCCCTGTGGGCTCAGGATTTCGAAACGCTGGCCAACCCTTCCATGATTGGCATGCTTTATTTTGTCCTCTTTATGATTCTGTTCCTTGAGAACGGACTGCTTCCTGCCGCCTTTTTACCGGGCGACAGTCTGCTGGTGCTGGTAGGCGTACTCTGTGCGAAAGGGGCGATGGCCTTCCCGCAAACCGTATTGCTGTTAACCATTGCGGCCAGCCTGGGCTGCTGGGTGAGCTACATTCAGGGGCGATGGCTGGGCAACACGCGGATCGTACAAAACTGGCTTTCGCATCTTCCGGCGCATTACCACCAGCGCGCGCACCATCTTTTCCATAAGCACGGGCTTTCGGCGCTGCTGATGGGCCGTTTTATCGCCTTTGTCCGTACTCTGCTGCCCACCATCGCCGGGCTGTCCGGTCTGAGCAGTACTCGCTTCCAGTTCTTTAACTGGATGAGCGGCCTGTTATGGGTATTGATCCTCACCACGTTGGGCTACGCGCTGGGCAAAACCCCGGTCTTCATGAAGTATGAAGATCAGTTGATGTCCTGCCTGATGCTGTTACCGGTGGTCCTGCTGGTCTTTGGCCTGGTGGGCTCGCTGGTTGTCCTGTGGAAAAAGAAATACGGCGCCAGGGGTTAACCATGGTTATCTCCCCGCTCGCCCTGCGTCGCGTCTCTTACGCCATGATCGCGCTGATGATGTTCAGCGTCCTGATCCTGGCATGGGCTGCGCTGCAGCATCAGGAATCGACGCTGGCAATACGTCCGGTGAATCAGGGCGCCAGCGTGCCGGATGGTTTTTCCATCTGGCATCATCTGGACGCCAACGGGATCCGCTTTAAAAGCATTACGCCGCAAGACGACGTGCTGCTGATAAAATTTGACTCCAGCGCGCAGAGTGCAGCGGCAAAAGCCGTGCTCGACAGAACGCTGCCGCAGGGTTATATCATTGCGCAGCAGGAAGACGACAGCCATGTTGCCTCCTGGATGTCGCTGCTGCGCGATACGTCGCATCGGTTTGGTTAATTACCAGGATTCCGAATCTTTTCACTCACTTTGGTGATTACGCCGTTTACTTACTATGCTTAAGTACGCGGAGCACCCCTCAGATGTTCTCCGCATAGTTCTGGATCACGGCTCACGCCGTAACACAATGGAAGGTTTCGATAATGAAATTCCGCATTACCCTGGCTCTGGCCCTTTTGTCTTTAAGCACAGCTTCATACGCCACCTCTCTCTGTCAGGAGAAAGAACAGGATATTCAGCGCGAGATCGGCTATGCCGAAAAGCATAACAATCAGCACCGCGTTGATGGCCTGAAGAAAGCGTTAAGCGAAGTGAAAGCCAACTGTTCCGACAGTAAGCTGCGTGCCGATCACCAGAAAAAAATCGCTGAACAGAAGGACGAGATAGCCGAGCGCCGTCAAGACCTGCAGGAAGCTAAAGAGAAAGGGGATGCGGAAAAAATTGCCAAGCGCGAGAAGAAGTTGAAAGAAGCGCAGGACGACCTGAAAGCGCTGGAAGCTCGCGATTATTGAGTTAACGGAAATCTCAACAGGAGAGAATCATGTCAAAAGATACTACGTCAGAAAATCTGCGCGCTGAACTGAAATCACTGGCGGACACCCTGGAAGAGGTACTTAGCTCTTCTGCCGATAAGTCGAAAGAAGAGGTCAGCAAACTTCGCAGCAAAGCGGAGCAGGCGCTGAAAGAGAGCCGTTATCGCCTCGGTGAAACCGGCGATGCGTTAGCTAAACAGACCCGTGAAGCCGCCGCGCGCGCTGACGAATATGTTCGCGACAATCCGTGGACGGGTGTGGGTATTGGCGCTGCCGTTGGTGTAGTGCTGGGTGTCCTGCTGACGCGTCGTTGATTATGGAAGATCCTCGTCACGCACAAGGGCCTGCTAATAACGTCCTCGGTATCGGCCAGCGTATATTAACCACGCTGGTCGGCATTGCCGAAACGCGCGTCCGGCTGGCAGTGGTTGAACTGGAAGAGGAGAAAGCCAATCTCTTCCAGATGCTGCTCATGCTCGGGCTCACCATGCTCTTCGCCGCGTTCGGTCTGATGAGCCTGATGGTATTAATCATCTGGGCTATCGACCCGCAGTATCGTCTTAACGCGATGATCGCCACCACGGTGGTGTTACTGGTTGCGGCATTGATTGGCGGCATCTGGACAATGCGTAAAGCACGCAGGTCCACCTTCCTGCGCCACACGCGTCAGGAGCTGGCTAACGATCGTTCGCTGCTGGAGGATGACAAGCCGTGAGCGATAAAGCCGAACGTCAAAAGCGAAAAGCGTATCTGCTAAGCCAGATCCAACAGCAACGGCTGGATCTGTCCGCCGGTCGTCGCGACTGGATCGAGGCAACACGTCCGTTCGACCGGGGCTGGAACACCTTCCTGAGCCTGCGTTCCTGGGCGCTGGTGGGCAGCAGCGTGATGGCTATCTGGACGGTTCGTCATCCTAATATGCTGATCCGCTGGGCACGTCGCGGCTTTGGTGCCTGGAGCGCCTGGCGTCTGGTGAAAGCAACGTTGCGGCAGCAGCAGTTACGCTAGCCTTCTTGCCGGGTGGCGGCTGTGCCTTACCCGGCCTACATTTTATCCGTAGGCCGGGTAAGCGCAGCGCCACCCGGCAAAAATCCCTCCCCCACGCTTACTCAATATCTTTGATAAAGATTGACAGTTTTCCTTGCTAACAATTGTCCCCCGCCCCGTTTATTATCCTCTCCATCGACAGCAGAGCCGCGGTATCTACCCGGAATTGCAGACAAATAAAGTTCAGCCGCTTATGTGGTTTCCTGGAGAGTAAAATGAAAAAATTAGAAGATGTTGGTGTACTGGTAGCACGTATTCTGATGCCAATTCTGTTCATCGTAGCAGGTTGGGGAAAAATCACCGGTTACGCGGGTACCCAGCAATATATGGAAGCCATGGGCGTGCCGGGGTTCCTGCTGCCTCTGACCATCCTGCTTGAGTTCGGCGGCGGCCTGGCAGTGCTGTTCGGCTTCCTGACCCGTACCACAGCGCTGTTCACCGCAGGCTTCACCTTGATGACGGCTTTCCTGTTCCACAGCAACTTTGCGGAAGGCGTGAACTCTCTGATGTTCATGAAAAACCTGACCATCGCGGGTGGCTTCCTGCTGCTGGCCATCACTGGCCCAGGCGCATACAGCATCGACCGCCTTCTGAATAAGAAGTGGTAAGCACGCTATACTGATTGAACACAAAGCGAGGAGATATCTCCTCGCTTTTGCTATCTGACGGAGGAGTAAAAAATGGGACAACTCGTAGACGGCGTCTGGCAGGATGTCTGGTATGACACCAAATCCACCGGGGGTCGCTTCAAGCGCTCTGTTTCGGCCTTCCGTAACTGGCTGACGGCCGACGGCGCAGCAGGCCCGAGCGGCGAAGGCGGCTTCGCGGCAGAAAAAGACCGTTATCATCTCTATGTTTCTCTCGCCTGCCCGTGGGCACACCGCACGCTGATTGTGCGCAAGCTTAAGGGGCTCGAATCCTTGATTCCGGTTTCGGTGGTCAACCCGCTGATGCTGGAAAACGGCTGGACGTTCGACAGTGATTTCCCTGCCGCCACCGGTGACGACCTTTATCACCACGATTTTCTCTACCAGCTTTACCTGCGCGCCGATCCACACTACACCGGGCGCGTTACCGTGCCGGTACTGTGGGACAAAAAAAACCAGACGATTGTCAGCAATGAGTCTGCGGAGATCATCCGCATGTTCAACACCGCGTTTGATGCCCACGGTGCCCGCGCCGGAGATTACTATCCGGTTGAGCTGCGTGAGAAAATTGACGAGCTGAACGGCTGGATCTACGACAACGTGAACAACGGCGTCTACAAGGCCGGTTTTGCCACCAGCCAGGAAGCGTATGACGAAGCGGTTGGAAAGGTGTTTGAATCACTGGAGCGCCTGGAGCAGATCCTCGGCCAGCATCGCTACCTGACGGGCAACCAACTGACGGAAGCTGATATCCGCCTGTGGACGACGCTGGTGCGTTTTGATCCGGTGTACGTCACCCACTTTAAGTGTGATAAACACCGCATCAGCGATTATCTGAACCTGTATGGTTTCCTGCGCGATATCTACCAGATGCCGGGTATCGCCGAAACGGTCGACTTCGACCATATTCGCACCCACTATTTCCGCAGCCACAAAACGATTAACCCAACGGGCATCATCTCCATTGGGCCATGGCAGGATCTGGATGAACCTCACGGGCGCGACGTTCGTTTCGGATAAATATTCAGGGCATCAATCAATACCCAAAATAATTCAAGTTGCATGAAGGCGGCGACGCAGCGAATCCCCAGGAGCGTACATTAGTACGTGACTGGGGTGAGCGAGGAAAGCCAACGCCCAGGCAACTTGAAGTATGACGGGTAAATGCCCTTTTTTAATTCACAATCTCCATCTATCCTTACCTCGATCGCTTAGAAAACAAGTGATTGACTGACTAATGAGGCAAGGAAAATGGACTGGTATTTAAACGTACTGCGCAACTACATTGGATTTGGTGGCCGCGCCCGCCGCAAAGAGTACTGGATGTTCGTTCTGGTGAACTTCATCCTCGCCCTGGTGTTGAGTATTGTGGACAAAATTCTGGGCTGGGAGCGTGCCGGGGGAGAAGGCATTCTCACCACGATTTATGGCGTATTTATTATGCTGCCGTCCTGGGCGGTTCAGTTCCGACGCCTGCACGATACCGATCGTTCAGCCTGGTGGCTCTTGCTGCTGTTGATCCCGATCGTGGGCTGGATTGTGATCCTGGTCTTTAACTGTCAGAACGGCACGCCGGGTGAAAACCGCTTTGGTCCGGATCCGAAAGCTGGCATGTAAATCAGAGCCCGGTGGCGCTTTCGCTTACCGGGCCTACGATTTTATTTATTGTGGTGGGCAAAAAGCTTTGGTATTTCGCGCAGGCACCAGGATTTGGCTTCGCCCATGCTGTCGCGTCGCCACGCCATAATGATATCCACCTCGCTGGTGTATTCCGGGCTGACAACGCGCAGCCGCCCTTCCGCAATGTCCTTTTCAACAAAAGGATAAGGCATCGTCGCCACACCCAGCCCGGCCAGCAATGCCTGACGCTTATCTTCCAGCGACGTGACGGTTAAACGCGGCTGTTTATCCAGCAGCTGTACCGTTAACACCGGACGTTCACGGGCGGTATCCGCTACCGCAACGCCACGATACTTCACGCGCGTAACCTCCGAAAGCGGCTCCGGCTCCTGATGGATCGGGTGATCCGGCGCGGCGACATAAACGTTCATCACGCTATAGAGCTTACGGGAGTTAATTTCTGACGAAGAACGGAAGTGCATGTCCGGCGCAATAACAATATCCGCCCTGCCCGTTTCCAGACGCTCCCACGCCCCTGCCAGTACCTCGGTAATGATCGACAGCTGCGTATTGGCTTTCGCAGCCAGGCGGTCCACCAGCGGGAACAGCGCTTCGGTCGGCACCAGCGCTTCAGTAACTAACGTCAGATGGGTTTCCCAGCCGCGCGCCAGCGCTTCGGCGTCCGTCGTGAGTTTATCCGCCGCTTCCAGCAGCACACGACCGCGCTCCAGCAGCATGCGGCCAACGTTCGTGAATTTTGTTCGATGGCCGGAGCGGTCAAACAGCACCACGTCCAGCTCTTCCTCCAGCTTCTGCATGGTGTAGCTCAGCGCAGACGGAACGCGCCCCAGTTCATCTGCCGCCGCAGCAAAACTGCCGCGTCGGTCAATCGCGTCCATGACGCGCAGCGCCTCAAGCGTCAATGCTCTCTCTTTAGCCATCTCGTTCTCATTCAGGAAATTTGAACATACCGGGCAGAATATCTGGCTAACAATGCAGCGTCCATACCTTTACCATTGTTTTAGTGTAAAGAGAGGTCAAGTTTATGATTACGACAAGAACAGCTAAACAGTGCGGACAAGCCGATTTCGGTTGGCTGCAGGCCCGCTACACCTTTTCCTTTGGACACTACTTTGACCCTAAACTCCTCGGTTACGCTTCATTGCGCGTGTTGAACCAGGAAGTGCTCGCTCCGGGCGCCTCTTTCCAGCCGCGTACGTATCCGAAAGTCGATATCCTGAACCTGATCCTGGAAGGCGAGGCAGAATACCGCGATAGCGAGGGCAATCATGTCCAGGCAAAGGCTGGCGAAGCGTTATTAATTTCCACGCAGCCGGGCATCAGCTACAGCGAGCATAACCTCAGCAAAGACAAAACGCTGACCCGCATGCAGCTGTGGCTGGACGCCTGCCCTGAGCGGGAAAATCCGCTGGTGCAGAAGATAGATTTAACGGACGATAAACAGCAGCTGATTGCATCGCCGGACGGCAGCAAAGGCAGTTTGCAACTGCGTCAGCAGGTGTGGCTGCACCACATCGAACTGAAGAAAGGTGAACAGGCGAGCTTCCAGCTTCACGGTCCGCGCGCCTATCTGCAGTCGATTCACGGTACGGTGCATGCAGTGACGCACACGGAAGAGAAAGAAGCGCTCACCTGCGGTGACGGGGCGTTTATTCGTGATGAAGCGAATATCACCCTGGTGGCGGATACGCCGCTGCGCGCGCTGCTGATTGATTTGCCGGTTTAGAGAACGCCCTCACCCTAACCCTCTCCCACAGGGAGAGGGAACCGATCGAGCCCCTGAACTCGCTACGCCTTACTCGCCATAATCTCAATAATCTGCCGGTCCGTTGCCTGCATCGAACGGCACGCCAGTGCGCACAGGTTGCCAATCGACTGCTCCACATCGTGCGCCACAATGCCCTCATTGCCTGTTAGCCCCCGTCGCAGATCGTCCCGCTAGCGTTGCCGACTATGTTGCCGATTTCCAGCGATTGCGATTCAGATTGCAGCAGGTACTTAATGTTGGTGTGAGAAAATCTTAACCGGAGCAAGGGAGAAAAAATCCCCATGAACTGGTAAAAAAAATAACCAAGACTTTCTAAGAATGATGTACTTTTAAAAATAGTAGCCCCTCTTGAAAAAACGAATATTTCGGAATTTATAAAGATGAATGCCCTACTCTCAGCCCTTTGTTTTTTATAGGATGACATCTCAACAAACCACCTGATAATTATGGTTATACTATGGACACCGTTGAAGAACTCAATGGAACATACTTTTATAAAGGTGTATGTAACATCTCCGCATCTGAGTTATTTTTTTGGATTTTTTTGGATGCCACCGATGAACAGTTCGGCGGATTAAAGGATGCAGTAATGATGGCCACTATGATTCTTGGTTTACCTATACTTGAAACCAGAACAAAGCCAGAAACGGCTACAATAGGCACATCTGTGGCATCTAAGTACCTGCGAGATCTACTGAATGTACAGCTACCACACCGCCTACCTACAATTACACTTGCAAGCTTTAAATACAGAAAACCAATGTATACCAAAAACTTAGGTGCATTCATTGGCCGATGGATACCTGCACTAGGAATAACCATACTTGCTGCAGATGTTGCAATGATAAGTTACAAAACGCTTTCAAGATATAATACGATTGCTCACCCAAAAGACCGGATTTGGTGAAGATGAACAGTGAAGCTGATGTTTTAAAATTCTTCAGGGATAATTTACCAGAACAAGGCACATTTACGGGTAAACGGATTCCCCTCGGGATAGATGATGTTTTACAGGATTACACGGATCTGGATGATATCGTATATGCCATTGAGAGATTCGAAAAAGAGTATCTTATCGAAGTTAACACTGGAAATTATTTCCCCTGGATTCAAACATGGTTTTTCAGGAAATGGTTTACAAAAGAACCGGTAAAGCAAATATCAAAGCCATTGACGGTAAGAATGTTTGCCGAAGCGGTAAAAGCAGGAAAATGGATACACGATTGATTTATAGAAGGAGTTTTTTATCATGGCCGTACCTGTTCACATTTGGTTCTATGACGACGGTGGCTCACTCATTAAAGGTTCATGTGATGTTCAGGATCGTGAAGGGAGTGTTGAAATTAGAGGTTTAACCCATAATTTGAGTATTCCAACCGATCCACTCTCCGGAAGATTAACCGGAACGAGGAAACACGCGCCTTTCCTGTTCGAGAAGGAAATTGATAGCTCATCTCCTTATCTTTATAAGGCGGTAGCGACAGGGCAAAACCTTAAGAAAGTTGAGATTAGATATTACCGAATTAATGACGCAGGTTGGGAGGTTGAATACTTTAGAACTGAGCTGGAAGGTGTGAAAGTTGTCTCAATCTCCCCTATTGTTAACGATACACGTAACTGCCCTGGTACTGGCCACCTTGAATCTGTTCAATTGCGCTACGAAAAAGCGACCTGGACCTATTGCGACGGGAATATTCAGTTTGCTGATGCATGGAATGAACGTGCGTCGGCATGATGTTTAGAATTCATTCTCACAGAATCCAATTGAAGCGATTCTGTGAGTTTTCATTTTAAATGATTGATTCCAGGATCACTCAGCCAGCGCGTTAGCCATATCGGTTCTGATCTGCTTACGCTGTTCCGGTGTCAATACCTGGCTGACGTCGAAGTAATATTTCACGCGGTAATAACGGGTCTGCTCTTCAATTTTGCTGAAGGCGGTAAGCTGGCTTTTCACCGTGCTTTCGTCCCATTTACCCGCCTGGAACATGTCGATCAACGCACCGTCCTTCACGCCCGTCATCGGGATCTTGCTGACATTTTCTTCCAGCTGCTGATGCAGATCTTCAATCTTTTTAACCTGCTCATTGCTAAGCTTCAGGTGCTGTACCAGCGGATCCTGCGATGGAGACGGGGCTGCCTCAACGTTCGCGGCCTGCGCGGTAAAACTGCACACCGCCAACGACGTTGCAACCAAAGCAATACGGGTCATTTTCATCATCTTACTGTCCTTACATTTTGTTATTTGAGAAAAGCAGGAGCATTGTTTTTCAAGAGCGGATGAATATGTGTGAGTAATTATATAAACAATTTTGTATGTTTAGCGGGCAAAAAAATGCCCCCTGCGTTGAGGGGGCATGAGACCTGAATGTCGTCAGATTGATTGCGTAAACGTTCGCGAAATCACATCCTGCTGCTGCTCGCGCGTCAGGGCGTTAAAACGCACCGCATAGCCTGACACACGGATCGTCAGGTTCGGGTAATTCTCGGGATGCGCGATGGCATCCAGCAGCATCTCCCGGTTCATGACGTTGACGTTCAGATGCTGCCCACCTTCAATAGATGCTTCGTGATGGAAATACCCGTCCAGCAGCCCCACCAGGTTGGTTTTGCGCACCAGCTCGTCCTTGCCCAGCGCCTGCGGCACGATGGAGAAGGTGTAGGAGATCCCGTCTTTCGCATAGGTGAACGGCAGCTTGGCAACCGACGTTAGCGAGGCCACCGCCCCTTTTCTGTCGCGTCCGTGCATCGGGTTCGCGCCAGGCGCAAACGGGGTGCCGCCGCGGCGTCCGTCCGGCGTGTTCCCGGTCTTCTGGCCGTACACCACGTTGGAGGTGATGGTCAGGATCGACTGGGTCGGCACCGCGTTGCGGTAGGTTGGCAGCGCCTGAATTTTCTTCATAAAGCGCTCCACCAGATCGCAGGCAATGCTGTCCACGCGGTCGTCGTTGTTGCCGTACTGCGGATAGTCCCCTTCAATCACGAAATCGACCGCCAGTCCGGTATGGTCGCGCACCGGCTTCACCGTGGCGTATTTAATGGCAGACAGAGAATCCGCGGCTACCGACAGTCCGGCAATGCCGCAGGCCATGGTGCGATAGACGTCCCGGTCGTGCAGCGCCATCAGCGAGGCTTCGTAGCTGTACTTATCATGCATGTAGTGAATGAGGTTCAGGGCGCTGATGTACTGCACCGCCAGCCAGTCCATAAAGTGATCGAGGCTCGCCATCACGGTGTCGTAATCCAGCACGTCGTCCAGCAGCGGCTCGGTTTTCGGACCGACCTGGATCTTCAGCTTCTCGTCCACCCCGCCGTTGATCGCGTACAGCAGCGTTTTGGCGAGGTTGGCGCGCGCGCCAAAGAACTGCATCTGCTTGCCGATCACCATCGGGCTGACGCAGCAGGCAATGGCGTAATCGTCGCTGTTGAAGTCCGCGCGCATCAGATCGTCGTTCTCATACTGCAATGACGAGGTGACGATCGACACCTGCGCGGCGTATTTCTTGAACGCGATCGGCAGCTGTTCTGACCAGAGGATCGTCAGGTTCGGCTCCGGTGCAGGCCCCATGGTGTGCAGCGTATGCAGATAGCGGAAGCTGTTTTTGGTCACCAGCGTGCGGCCGTCCAGCCCCATGCCGCCGATCACTTCCGTCGCCCAGATCGGATCGCCGGAGAAGAGCGTGTCGAACTCCGGCGTGCGCAGGAAGCGCACCATGCGGATCTTCATGATGAAGTGGTCGATCAGCTCCTGCGCCTGGACTTCATTCAGCCTTCCTGCCTGCATGTCGCGTTCAATGTAGATATCGAGGAACGAGGCCGTGCGCCCCAGCGACATCGCCCCGCCGTTCTGGGATTTCACCGCGGCAAGGTAGGCAAAATAGACCCACTGCACCGCTTCCTGGGCGTTTATCGCCGGACGTGAGGTATCAAAGCCGTAGTTCGCCGCCATCTGCTGGATCTGCAGCAGCGCGCGTTTGTGCTCCGCCAGCTCCTCACGCAGACGGATCGTCGCCTCGAGCTCTTCACCGCGCTCCAGTTTCCCCTGCAGATCCGCAAACTGCAGTTCACGCTCGCGCACCAGATAAGCAATCCCGTACAGCGCCACGCGGCGATAGTCGCCGATGATGCGCCCGCGCCCATAGCCGTCCGGCAAACCGGTCAGTACGCCGGATTTACGGCAGCGCATCATCTCCGGCGAGTAGACGTCAAACACGCCCTGGTTGTGGGTTTTGCGCAGGTCGGTAAACAGGTATTCAAACTGCGGATCCATCTCGCGGCCATAGGCTTCGAACGAGCTGCGGATCATGTTGATCCCACCGTACGGGTGCAGCGCGCGCTTGAGCGGCTTATCGGTTTGTAGACCAACGATCGTCTCCAGATCCTGGTCGATGTAGCCCGGCCCGTGGGCCGTAATGGTGGTGGCAATGTTGGTGTCAAAATCCACCGGAGCGTGGGTGGCGTTCTCCTGACGAATGCCGACCATTACCTTCTGCCACAGCGCAGTCGTTGCTGGCGTCGCCTGCGCGAGGAAAGCTTCATCGCCTTCATAAGGGGTGTAGTTATGCTGAATAAAATCGCGGACGTTGACGGCGTTTTTCCATTCTTCACCGCGAAACCCGGCCCATGCGTCGCTGTAGGGTGCGACGCCCGTATCGATTGTAACTTTCATGTGATTCTCGCTTTATCAGGCGTAAGCCGCAGCCGGGGTAACCTTCCCAAGACGGAGGGCGTCCAGCGCGATCATTTTTTCTTCGTTGGTAGGGACAACCGCGCAGGCCACGCGGGACGACTGGGTGCTAATGACGCGCTCACCCGCGCTGCCCGGCAGGGCATTTTTGGCATCGTCGAGGATGATGCCAAACACCTTCAGATGTTCCGCCACCAGCGCGCGGACAAGCTTCGAGTTTTCGCCAATGCCGCCGGTAAAGACCACCCCATCCAGGCGGTGCAGGGACGCCGCGTGACCCGCAATGTGCCGCGCAATGCGGTGAACAAAGGTGTGTATTGCCAGCTGTGCCCGCTCATTGTCTTCGTGCCAGGCTTTCTCCAGCGTGCGTAAATCGGAGGAGAGGCCGGAGATCCCCAGCAGCCCGGACTCTTTATTGACCACGCGCTCCAGATCCTCGAAGGACTGACCGGTCTGCTGGGCAATCCACGCCATCGCACCGAAGTCCACATCGCCGCAGCGCGTGCCCATCACCAGCCCTTCCAGCGGCGTCATCCCCATTGAGGTATCGACGCTTTCGCCGTTGCGCACCGCGCAGATGGACGCCCCGTTCCCGAGATGGGCAATCACCAGCCCGCTGTCATCGGGGGACAGCCCGAGAAGCGTATGCGCCTGCGCGGCAACGTAACGGTGAGAAGTCCCGTGGAAGCCGTAGCGGCGCACGCCCAGCTCTTCAAAATAGCGGTACGGTAGACCGTACAGATACGCCTGCGGCGGCAGCGTCTGGTGGAAGCTGGTATCAAATACCGCCACCTGCTGCACGCCCGGGAACAGGCGCTCTGCGGCTTCCACGCCGCTCAGGTTGGCGTAGTTATGCAGCGGCGCCAGCGGGGAGACCTGGCGGATCTGCGTAATCACCTCTTCCGTGATCAGGGTCGACTCGCTGAAGAGGTCGCCGCCGTGCGCAATGCGGTGGCCAATTAAGGCCACGCTGCTCATCAGGTTACGCTTCTCCAGCTCCAGGGCGATGGCAGCCAGCGCCCCTTCGTAGTCCTGGTGAGCCAGTCTGGCTGGCTCACCCCCGTTCACGGAAATAAAGGCCTTCTCGGTGTTGATCCCGTCTGCAATGCCCGTCATCAGGACATCGCAGCTGCTGGCATCGAGCACCGAAAACTTAACAGAGGACGATCCGCAGTTAATAACCAGTACAACCGGAAACTCAATCATCATGTGACTCCGCTCTTCCTGAGCAATGGGTTAGAACAGTTTGTAAACGATGTTCAGAATGGTCAGCAGGCCAACCACGGTAACGAAGATGTTCTCGGTACGGCCTTTGTATTTCGCCAGCGCCGGTGCTTTGCGGATGGCGTACATCGGCAGCAGGCACAGCAGAGAGGCGATGATTGGCGCGCCCATGGCTTCAATAAGGTCCAGAATGTTCGGGTTGGCGTAGGCCACTACCCAGGTGGAGCCCATGATGAACACCATGCTGATGGTATTCAGTTTGCCGACAGAGACTTTCTTCTTATCGCCCTTGTAGCCGAACTTGAGGATCAGGCCATTCAGACCTTCCAGCGTGCCCAGGTAGTGCCCGAAGAAGGATTTGAAGATAGCGACCAGCGCAATGATGGACGCGCCGTATTCCAGCACGGTGGCGAAGGTAGATTTAGTGCCTGACAGCGACGCGAAGTGGTTCGCCAGATAAGAGAGCACCGGAATGTTCTGCGCTTTGGCGTCCGCCATGTTCTGCGGAGAGAGGGTGAACAGGCAGCTGAAGGCGAAGAACATCACCACGGCCACCATCAGCAGGCTGGCGCGGCCGATGATTTTGGAACATTTCTGCTCGGTGAACTCTTTGCCGAACTCAGGTTCGTACTCTTCGCGCTTGGAGACCACAAATGAAGAGACGATAGGCGAGAAGTTGAAGGAGAAGACCATGATGGAGATCCCCAGCCATACGGTGACCAGAATGCCGTCATGACCGGTGAAGGCGATATCGCTCAGGTTGACCTGGTCGATCACCGCCGAGTTCCAGTAAGGGATCAGCGACAGGGAAATCAGCACCAGGCTGGCGATAAACGGGAACACCAGGAAGCTCATGACCTTCACCATCAGGTCTTTACCAAACCAGATAACAAAGGCCATCAGCAGCAGCAGGAACAGCGCCACAAAGCCACGGTTCAGCGCGGGCAGCTGGAGCTGGTTTTCCCAGAAGGTCATGAAGGTGTTGGTAATAGTGACGCCGTAAATCCACAGCAGCGGGCAAATCGCAAAGAAGTAGAGGAAGGTGATCACCACCCCGCCGGTCTTACCGAAGTGCTCTTCTACCGTTTCGGTGATGTTGCCCGAGACGTTACTGCCTGACAGGCACAGGCGCGCCAGCGCCCGGTGGCAGTAGAACGCAATCGGGAACGCGAGAACCAGCATCAGCAGAATAGGGATCAGGCCACCGAAGCCTGCGCGAATGGGGAAGAACAGCACGCCCGCGCCAATGGCGGTACCAAACAGGCCAAGCGTCCAGGTGGTATCAGACTTACGCCAGGAGGACGTTTTTGTCTGGCCAACGATAATGCTTTCTGTGTTGCTCATAGGTCACCTTTATGCGTCAACGAAGCCGGTAATTTGGGAAACACGGGAGAGATCGATATTGCCGCCGGAAATAATGCAGACGGTTTTACGACCCTGAATATAATGGTCAAGTTTGCCGCTTAATAACGCCGCGCAGGCCAGCGCGCCAGCACCTTCTGTCACCACTTTATTTCGCTGAATGAGCGCGATCATGCTGTTGCGAATATCGTCCTCGCTGACCAGAACAATGTCGTCAACTAATTCACGAACAATTTCGAAGGTTAATTTACCGGGACGAGAAACATCGCAGCCGTCCGCTAATGTGCCGGTGACGCGATGGTTGACGATTTCCCCGGTCTGATAAGACGCAGCCATACCGTGAACGTTCTCAGACTGCACGCCGATAATATTAATGGTCGGGTTGATGGATTTAATCGCCGTGGCAATTCCGGCAATTAATCCGCCGCCGCCGATAGGCACAATGACGTTATCCACGTCGTATAAATCTTCAAGAATTTCCAGACCGATGGTGCCCTGCCCGGCAATCACTTTTGGGTCATCGTAAGGCGGAATAAAAATGCGCCCTTCCATTTCGACAATTTCGCTGACCTTGGCGATGGTGTCGTTAAAGTTCTCGCCGTGCAGCACCACTTCGGCGGAGTAGTCGCGCGTGGCGGCAACTTTGGATTTCGGCGCGCCCATCGGCATCACCACTTTGCCGTCGATACCGAGCATGGCGCAGGAGAGCGACACGCCCTGCGCATGGTTTCCTGCCGAACAGGCGACAACGCCTTTGCGTTTTTCAGCATCGGTGAGCGAGCTTAACTTATTAAACGCGCCGCGAATTTTGAATGAACCGGTGCGCTGCATGTTTTCAAACTTCAGGAATATCTCACCCTTACAACGTTCGCTGAGATAATTCGAGCGCGGCATACCGGTTTTATAGATTTTTCCTGCCAGTCGTTTTCTGGCATCCTGAATATCTTCAATCGTTACCGGGAGATCGTAAGTAATGTGCATAATATCCTCGTTATAATAATTCATTGTTTTCAGGCAAAGTCAGGGTATCAGAGCGTTAAAAAGCGTCGCTCCGGGTGTTTTAAATCATCATTATTTCTATCGTCGTTTTTCGATATTCATCGACGAATATTGTTTTGCCAGTTCAACTAATACTGACGCCGATTTTTTAATACTGTAATTTTTTGACCACACGGCGGCATAACGCGCCACGGGTAATTCATCTTCCACCGGCAGAACAATAAACTGGTCCGAGCCGAATGGCGCAATCATGTCACGGGGGATCACCGTCAGGTAATCGGCATTGAGGACAAGGTTATAAATGGTAACGACGGAATCGGTCTGGACGATGTTTTCAATGCTGATGTGGTTGTCTTGCAGGGTGGTCAGAAGTTCTTTGTAGTAGCCCATATCGGTTTGCGGCATCACCCACTGCTCGTGCGTGAGCGATGCCAGTGTCGTCGGGCCGGTGCACGTTCGTGATTTGCTGGCGACCAGCACAAACTCGGACTCAAACAGCGGCTCGACGTGCAGGTCCTGCAGCAGCATTTCATCGCTTAACGTACCGATGGCAAAATCGAGTCGGCCGTCGCGGATAGCGGGCAGGAACGAAGAGAGCTGTGCTTCGTACATCGAGACGCGCGCTTTCGGGAACACTTCCTTGAATTTTTTGATCATCTCAGACAGGAAAGTGAAGCCTATCAGCGACGGATAGCCAAAGGAGACGTCCATAACGGTGCTAAAACTGAGGCTGTTGATCTCGCTCACCATGTTTTTCATTTCGCGGGTGATCGACTCTGAATACGAGAGCAGAACCTGGCCTGCTGCGGTCAACTTAACGCCCGTGTTTTTACGAATCATCACTTCAACACCGAAGTAGGACTCGATATCGCTGATGATTTTGCTGACGGCCGGTTGCGTCAGGCCCAGTTGTCTTGCCGCAGAACCTATGGAGCCACTTTTAATGACTTCCTGAAATACCACGAGGTGCTGTGTTTTCGGTAGAATAATAGTGTTCATAATATTCTGCGCTTATTTCCCTATGACGGAGCGAATTCTACCTAATAGTGTTTCAGGGGGTATGTGCTGTTACTCACAATTTGACTTTTCGCATCATTACCAACCTCGACAAAACAACATTAAAACACATATATATCAATGGGTTGATAATATAAAAACACACCAATACGCTGATATTGATCAACAAAAATGGCGGTAATAACTTTATTTTATGGTGATAACCACGGTGGATTTTTTGTATTTTAAAATATCAATAAAGACTATCTTTCAGACAATTAACGGCTAATAAACAACCATTTTCTATTTAAAACATTTTTGTGTTTTATCAAATAGAACAATAATGACGTTGCCCGCGAATACAAAAGGGTCGAATACATCACACATTCACACTGGGAATGTTTTTGAATTCAATATTCACATATCAAATGTGAAAACTATGAATACCATTACCGCAACATCAGCAACAAATTAACAACACTGAGAAAGCGTGCTTTTTTAGCGGGAAATTTTGTGATTAGGATCGTATCTGGTAAATGAATGGATGCATTAACACCATAAACAGTGAAATGTGCTTAGCGTCGCAATTTTGAGAATTGGTATCATTTGCCTACATGGCCGGATGACCAGAAAGCAAAAACCCCGCCGAAGCGGGGTTCTTTAAGAAGTTGAAGCTGACCGATAAGGCGGCTTCGTTCAACCATACGTCAGGCATCTGCGGCGCTGGAGTTGCCTTGTGTCGCAGACTGTATCTCACTCCGTGTGAGAGAGTAAAGCTCTACAATGGACGCGCCTTTCACACCCAACCATGCTTAATAGCTAACATTTGTAACACACCAACGATAAAAAACAACAGACTGACAACCGCTAGGTATATCTCCGCGTAGAATGGGCCAATAAGCCGTTTTGGTAGCCCACGAATAAAGTCCTTGTCATCATTTTTGGTCAGGATTGAGCTTTTATTCCACAACAGCGGCATGTATATAAAACTCACTTTTGTGCTGTATGCCACTTTGACATAAAGCGTGTTGACGTTCTCGAACAGCAATACAGCATCAGGCAAACTACCGTATCTTTCTTTGTACAGGATGCAGATCTCTTTAAATCTATCCCTGTTCAGAACTGAGGCTATGATACTGGCTATACCGAAGCCGAAAGCAAGTGCACCAATAATTACTGTTGCCTTGGCGCTAAGTAGGTCATCAATAGTCATTGCTTGTAACCTCATATAGCGATTCACCAACGAAGCCACCGAACGCGGATGTGGCTTTATCGCTCCCATATGCAATAGCGCCATTTACCCCAAGCGTACAAAGTAATGCTCCGGCACCTGCGGCTTCTATGGTTGCAGCGCCAAGCACTATCGCACAGACGGTATTTGCTGCGGCTGTACCCGCAATTTTACCAGCTATCGCACTGCCGATCAGGCTACCGGAAAACTCACCAATAGAGGTAAACGACGTTTTCGCACAATCTCGCCCCACGGTACAGGCTTCCGTGATCTTCGCTGCGGTATCCAAAGCGGACAGACCAATACCGATCTTCCCGGCGGTTTCCATCCACTTAACGTACTTCGCCAGCTTCTCGATATGGGTTGCGTAACCTTCAATATCGCTAACGCCTGTTTCGTTCCAGCGGTGCATGATTGAACGGCTGGAGAGGCCAAGAGCACTTTTCAGATCGGCGTACTCGTTGAACATGAAGCGATGTTTCATGAACATCTTAAGAACGCTATCAAGTTGACCAAACAAGCGGCGGCGCTCAACAAAAAATTGCTCGCCGATCAGTGAACCGCTGGTGATGTACTGATGTTTGTATGTCTTCTCGATCTCGACAAGAATTTTTTCGACTCGTTCGAAATATCCCTTCGCTGCTTCCGTCGCTCTTCCCACATTTCCAGCAGCGTCGTTTGCAGTGGTTACAGCAGCAGCGAACATCTCAATGGTGTCTTTGTGCTTGTAGAGAAAGTTGGCTTGCTGAATGGAGAGAGGAGCTAACGCTGCATCAATTCGCGCTTTCGCGGCCTGCATGTGGGCGATCTGTTCGTCGTCCTGTTTATCAGGATCAACTACCAGCATAATAGAACCGGCTTTGTATCTTTCATCCGGGCCGTTCAACGTGGAAAAGAGTTCTTTTACACCTGCAGGTGGGTTCTCTGTGAATAACAGACGTTGCCAGGCTTCTGTTGTCCCACCATACGGGATAATGGTAAAACCTGCATCGATACCTTTGGGTTTATCAGATTTTGGATCTTTTTTTGTAGATTGTGCGTGCTGAACGGGTTCGGGCTGTTCAGGAAGACCGGCAATCTCCCGTGAACCAATACTGGTTGGAATCACTTCATTATCAAGCTCGTAACTATCATAGAAGTTTGAGGGGACAAGGCGAGATCTACATGGGCAAGAACTTCGGCTGTGCAGCGTTCCAGCAATTCTCTTACCGTGGATAAAGTCGCTAATCCCTCCCGCAATACGGTATAGCCCTTCATGCTTGCCACAGGTTGCTCTGTGACCTTCGCAGACCATGTCTTTCCCAAAGTGCTGATGGTCAGGACATCCATCTATGATTACACCGCCACAGGCGGTTTTGTCTCCCCTGAAAAGATAATTGCCCTTGACTCCCATTAAAAGTCCCTTTACTTGCTGTCGTTCTATTTATCCCCTGTTCTCATTTTACAAATAAACCACATTATTCGAAATGTATTGTTGTTAAAATAAAATGTCATTTCGAATTATTCACCATGAAAATATTACTGTGTTCGTATTCAGGCAATGAATTAATAAAGCTCTTATTATTGAGCCTGAACCGTAAAGGTTTTTATGATCAGAAGAGGAGAAATTATTTATGGTGTTGCAGTAGGCAATATAAGAGTTATTGCAACCGTTGATGTTTCTCATTTCACCACCAGAGACACACCAACGATTGCTTAAAAAAAAGTTGAAGCTGACCGATAAGCCGGGTTCTGTCGTGGACAGTCATTCATCTAGGCCAGCAATCGCTCACTGGCTCAAGCAGCCTACCCGGGTTCAGTACGGGCCGTACCATGTGAACCCCTATTTGGCCTTGCTCCGGGTGGAGTTTACCGTGCCACGGACTGTTACCAGCCGCGCGGTGCGCTCTTACCGCACCCTTTCACCCTTACCTGATCCCGCTTGCGCGGGCCATCGGCGGTTTGCTCTCTGTTGCACTGGTCGTGGGTTTCCCCCCCAGGCGTTACCTGGCACCCTGCCCTATGGAGCCCGGACTTTCCTCCCCTCCGCCCGTCTCCCCCGAAAGGGACGACGACGAAGCGGCGACTGTCTGGTCAGCTTCGGCGCGCAGTATAGAGGGTTTGCGCGCCGCTGTCACCCTTGGGTGTGCATCCCCACCTGCAAAGTCGCGGCGATATTGCGTGAGGCGCGGTAAATGTTGTCATAGGCGCCGCGAAACGCCTCTTCCAGTGACCCAATGCTGGTCAGCACGCTGAACACGGCGTCAATGCCGTACTGGTGCACGACGCCCACGTCCTGGGTCAGGCTACCGGCAATGCCGATCACCGGCTTATGGTATTTTTTGGCGACGTTCGCTACGCCGACGGGCACTTTGCCGTGAATGCTCTGGCTGTCGATGCGCCCTTCCCCCGTCAGCACCCATGTGCAGTCGTGGATATGCTCTTCAAGATTGAGCGCCTGGGTAACAATCTCAATCCCGCTCTTAAGTTCCGCGCCGAGAAACGCCATCAGCGCTGCACCCATACCGCCCGCAGCACCGGCTCCCAGTACATGCTTCACGTCGATACGCAGGGATTTTTTAATCACGTCGGCAAAGTGGCTGAGATTGGCGTCCAGCTCGAGGATCATCCCCTCGGTCGCCCCTTTTTGTGGGCCAAAGACGCGCGACGCGCCTTTCTCTCCCACCAGCGGGTTGGTGACGTCGCAGGCGACGCGGATTGCGCAGCCCTTAAGCCGGGCATCCAGCCCTGAGACATCAATACTGTTAAGCGCCATCAGGCTGCCGCCGCCGTAGCCGATCTCCGTGCCGTTGGCATCGCTGAGCTTCGCCCCGAGCGCCTGCATCATTCCCGCGCCACCGTCGTTGGTCGCGCTGCCGCCGATGCCGATAATAATATTGCGCGCGCCTTTATCCAGCGCGCAGAGGATAAGCTCCCCGGTGCCGCGTGAAGTGGTAACCAGCGGGTTGCGCTGTGCCGGAGGGACTAATGCCAGACCGCTGGCTGCCGCCATCTCGATAAACGCCGTGCTGCCGTCGCCGGACATTCCCCAGCAGGCATTCACCTTCTCCCCCAGCGGTCCCGTCACCACGGCATGATGTTCGCTACCACGGGTGGCGGCGATCATCGCTTCAACCGTGCCTTCCCCGCCGTCGGCGACGGGAACAGAAACATAAAGTGCGTCGGGGAAGATTTCCCGAAATCCTTTTTCTATCGCCTGAGCTACCTCGGTGGCAGAAAGGCTTTCTTTATAAGAGTCTGGCGCGATTACGATTTTCATAGTTGTAGCCTGTTACAGCACGGATCCGGCCTGGACCGTAGGCCCGGTAAGCAAAGCGCCACCGGGCAGGACGTCATTAGCGAGCAACTTCCACTTTCGCCAGTTTTTCGTAGTAGCACGCGATGGCGCTATGGTCGGCGGTGCCCAGACCGTCCGCGCGCAGCGCCTGCATCATCTCCATGACTGCAGCGGTCAGCGGCAGCTGTGCGCCCACGCCGTGAGAGGTATCCAGCGCGTTAGCCAGATCTTTAATGTGCAAGTCAATGCGGAAACCCGGCTTGAAGTTACGATCCATCACCATCGGCGCTTTCGCATCCAGCACGGTGCTACCCGCCAGGCCGCCACGGATTGCCTGGTACACCAGATCCGGGTTTACGCCCGCCTTGGTGGCCAGCGTCAGCGCTTCTGACATCGCCGCGATATTCAGCGCCACAATCACCTGGTTCGCCAGCTTGGTGACGTTACCCGCGCCGATTTCACCGGTATGCACCACGGAACCGGCCATGGCCTTCATCAGGTCGTAATACTTGTCGAAAATCGCCTTGTCGCCGCCCACCATCACCGACAGCGTGCCGTCGATGGCTTTTGGCTCGCCGCCGCTGACCGGTGCGTCCAGCATGTCCACGCCTTTCACCTTCAGCGCCTCGCTGATTTCACGGCTGGCCAGCGGGGCAATAGAGCTCATGTCGATAACCACCAGGCCCGGCTTCGCGCCGTCGATAATGCCGTTCTCGCCCAGCGCGACCTCTTTCACATGCGGGGAGTTTGGCAGCATGGTGATGATCACATCGCACTGCTCGGCTATCGCTTTGGCCGTGGTTGCCGCTTCTGCCCCGGCTGAAATCACTTCAGCCACGGCGTCTGAATTACGGTCTAACACCACCAGTGAGTAACCCGCTTTGATGAGGTTCTTACTCATTGGTTTACCCATGATACCTAAGCCAATAAAGCCCACTTTCAGCGTCATAATCTTTTCCTCAGTGATGGTTATTTTTTAAAAGCGTCTGCTAATTTCTGCGTGGCGGAGCGGAACACGCCGAGATCGCTACCCACGGCAACGAACGTCGCCCCCCACTCCAGATAGCGGCGGGCATCGGCTTCAACCGGGGCCAGAATGCCGCAGGGTTTGCCGTGCGCTTTGGCACGAGCAAAGATGTGCTGAATGGCGCGCTGCACGTCAGGATGACCCGCATTGCCCAGATGCCCGAACGCAGCGGCCAGGTCGCTTGGACCGACAAAGATGCCGTCCACGCCGTCGGTGGCGGCGATGGCATCGACGTTATCCACGCCCTGCTGGCTCTCGATCTGCACCAGGATGGTGATGTTCTTGTTGGACTGGGCGAAGTAGTCCGGCACGGTGCCAAACATGTTGGCGCGGTGCGATACGGACACGCCGCGAATGCCCTCCGGCGGGTAGCGGGTAGAGGCCACGGCCAGCACCGCCTCTTCTTCCGTTTCCACGAACGGGATCAGGAAGTTGTAGAAACCGATATCCAGCAGGCGCTTGATGATGACCGGCTCGTTCGTCGGCACGCGTACCACCGGCGCGCTCGGGCTGCCCTTCAGCGCCATCAGCTGCGGAATAAAGGTGCTGATGTCATTTGGCGCATGTTCGCCGTCCAGCACCAGCCAGTCGAAACCGGCCAGTCCAAGCACTTCAGTGCTGATCGGGCTTGCCAGCGCGGACCAGCAGCCAATCTGGATCTGATGCGCCGCGAGGGCCGCCTTAAACTTATTCGGGAAGATATCGTTACTCATCGCTTATACCTTTGCTTATTTCTGCAATTCCATACGTTTGATGTCGCCTACCACGAACAGGTAGCAGAACATCGCCATCAACGCTGAACAGCCAACGAATACCAGTGCCGCGTTGAACGAATGCAGCTCACTGACCAGATAACCAATGACCAGTGGAGTCGCGATGGACGCCACGTTGCCAAAGACGTTAAATACTCCGCCGCACAGGCCAACAATCTCTTTTGGCGCGGTGTCGGAAATCACCGGCCAGCCCAGCGCGCCGAAGCCTTTGCCGAAGAACGCCAGCGCCATCAGGGCTACCACCAGCGTGGTGTTGTTGGTGTAGTTGCACAGAATGATGGACGACGCCAGCAGCATGCCGAGCACAATCGGTAGCTTGCGCGCCAGGGTTATCGACTTGCCCTGCTTAATCAGATAATCCGAGAACACCCCGCCCAGCACGCCGCCAGCAAAACCGCACAGCGCCGGAATGGAGGCCACCAGACCGACTTTCAGAATCGACATCCCTTTTTCCTGCACCAGATAAATCGGGAACCAGGTAAGGAAGAACCAGGTGATGGTGTTGATAAAGTATTGACCAAAAAAGACGCCCAGCATCATGCGGTTGGTCAACAACTGTTTGATGTAATGGAGCTTAGGACCGCCTGCGACCTGCGCACCGGGCTTTTTGTGGTCCATATCCACCACCGCGCCGCCTTCGGAGATGAACTTCAGCTCCTGCTCTGACATGCGCGGGTGATCGGTCGGGTTATGGATATACTTCACCCATACGCCGGTCAGCACAAAGCCAATCACGCCCATCACGGTAAAGACGTGTTCCCAGCCCCAGGCGAAGGTCAGCCAGCCCAGCAGCGGAGAGAAGATTGCCAGCGAGAAATACTGCGCGGCGTTAAACAACGCAGACGCGGTGCCGCGCTCTTTGGTCGGGAACCAGGCCGCCACGATACGGGCGTTTGCCGGAAAAGACGGCGCTTCCGAGAAGCCGAGCATAAAGCGCATGATGAACATCGACACGCCCGCCCAGGCGAGCGGGAAGACATCCACAAAGCCCTGCAGGAAGGTGAACAGCGACCAGAAGAACAGGCTGTAGGTATAGACCTTTTTGGAACCGAACTTATCCAGCAGCCAGCCGCCGGGAATTTGCATCAGCAGGTAGGCCCAGCCGAACGCAGAGAAGATATACCCCATCGAGACGGCACTGAGCTGCAGCTCTTTTGCTACTTCCGTACCGGCAATCGACAGCGTCGCACGGTCAGCGTAGTTAATGGCCGTGACGATAAAAATAATCAGTAATATTAAATAGCGAGTGGGCACACCCTTTTTCGATTCTACAACGGTATCCAGAATCATGTTTATTTCCTCAGGCACAGCGAAATTTATATTTATAATTTTAGAAAACATATTTCCTGATTATTTATCGATAGCAGGCAATATCAGGTAATTAACCAGACGCAATATCAATGTGATTCAGTATAATCACCACTTTATGGCATCGCACTGGATTAACGCTCAATTATCACACCTGAAATGAATAAGTTTTTGAGCATATGCACAAAGCACTGGGCGCTGCTGCACAGAATCACGTATTCACAGCCACAGTGCGCTATCTCTCGCTTTAGGGGGTGACCTGGATCACATTCTTATATCTCAAGTCCTGACATTCTTTATTTAAGTAAGCAGCGTCTTTATTTCGAAAATAAGTAAATAACTATCTGCATGGCTGCATTAATGATCAGACACTTTGCTGGAGAATAGTGAACAATGGCCGACATTGAAATTCGACAGGCATCGCCGACGGCGTTTTATATAAAAGTACATGACACCGATAACGTGGCGATTATTGTCAACGACAACGGCTTAAAAGCGGGAACCCGTTTCCCGGACGGGCTGGAACTGATTGAGCATATTCCGCAGGGGCATAAGGTGGCGCTGGTGGATATCCCGGCGCACGGTGAAATCGTGCGCTACGGTGAAATTATTGGCTATGCCGTTCGCGCTATCCCGCAGGGAAGCTGGATTGAAGAGTCGCTGGTTGAACTGCCAAAAGCGCCGCCGCTAAATACCCTGCCGCTGGCTACGCGCGTGCCTGAACCACTTCCGCCGCTGGAGGGCTATACCTTCGAAGGCTACCGCAACGCGGACGGCAGCGTCGGCACCAAGAACCTGCTCGGCATTACGACCAGCGTGCACTGCGTGGCGGGCGTGGTGGATTACGTGGTCAAAATCATCGAGCGCGACCTGCTGCCGAAATACCCGAACGTGGATGGCGTAGTAGGTCTGAACCACCTCTACGGCTGCGGCGTGGCGATCAACGCACCCGCGGCGGTAGTGCCAATCCGCACCATTCACAATATTGCCCTCAACCCGAACTTTGGCGGCGAGGTGATGGTCATCGGTCTGGGATGTGAAAAACTTCAGCCTGAGCGCCTGCTGCAGGGCACCGAGGATGTGAAAGCGATTCCGGTCGACGAGGCCAGCATCGTGCGCCTGCAGGACGAGCATCACGTCGGCTTTCGATCGATGGTCGACGATATTTTGCAGGTGGCTGAACGCCATCTGGACACGCTCAACAAGCGCCAGCGCGAAACCTGCCCGGCCTCTGAGCTGGTGGTGGGCACCCAGTGCGGCGGCAGCGATGCGTTTTCCGGCGTGACCGCCAACCCGGCTGTGGGCTATGCGTCCGATCTGTTTGTGCGCTGCGGCGCCACGGTGATGTTCTCCGAAGTGACTGAAGTGCGTGACGCCATCCATCTGCTGACGCCACGCGCCGTCAACGAAGAGGTGGGCAAGCGCCTGCTGGAAGAGATGGCCTGGTACGATAACTATCTTGATATGGGGCAAACTGACCGCAGCGCTAACCCGTCTCCGGGAAACAAAAAAGGCGGCCTGGCCAACGTGGTGGAAAAAGCCCTTGGCTCGATTGCTAAATCCGGCCAGAGCGCGATTGTCGAAGTGCTCTCTCCGGGCCAGCGCCCGACCAAACGCGGCCTGATTTATGCGGCAACGCCTGCCAGCGATTTCGTCTGCGGCACGCAGCAGGTGGCGTCCGGCATTACGGTTCAGGTCTTTACCACCGGGCGCGGCACGCCGTACGGCCTGATGGCGGTGCCGGTGATTAAAATGGCGACCCGCACCGAGCTGGCAAACCGCTGGTATGACTTAATGGATATCAACGCGGGCACCATCGCCACCGGGGAAGAGAGCATTGAGGACGTGGGCTGGAAGCTGTTCCACTTCATTCTGGATGTCGCCAGCGGGCGGAAGAAAACGTTCTCTGATCAATGGGGATTACATAATCAGCTGGCGGTGTTTAACCCGGCACCGGTGACGTGAGTTTGCTGTAAACCTCGCTTAGCATGGCTTCGGCCATGCTTTTTTTTGCTTTCATTTCTTTCGCATTCTTCCCTTTCGTTTCGATTCTTTCATTTTTAAGATGCCAATCACAAAATAACATTCCGAAACCCTATATTGTCTTTCACATAAACAAAACGAAAGGTTTCGGAGGAAAGATGTTCATCATCTCGTCGAAAGCGATGCTGCTGAAAGCACAGCGCGAAGGTTACGCCGTACCGGCATTCAATATTCATAATCTCGAAACGCTGCAGGTGGTCGTTGAAACGGCCTCTGAGATGCGCTCTCCGCTTATCGTGGCGGGTACGCCCGGCACATTCAGCTATGCCGGAACCGGTAACGTGGTTGCCATTGCCAGCGATCTGGCCAAAACGTACAACCAGCCACTGGCGATCCACCTCGATCATCACGAAGATTTCGACGATATCGCGCAGAAAGTCCAGAGCGGGATCCGCTCGGCGATGATCGACGGATCGCATCATCCATTCGCTGAAAATGTCGCGCTGGTGAAGAAAGTGACAGACTATTGCCACCGTTACGATGTGAGCGTGGAGGCTGAACTTGGCCGTCTTGGCGGGCAGGAAGATGACCTTGTGGTCGACAGCAAAGATGCGCTTTACACCAACCCGCTACAGGCACGCGAGTTTGTTGAATTAACGGGTATCGACTCATTGGCCGTCGCCATCGGTACCGCGCACGGCCTCTACACTGCCACGCCTAAACTTGATTTTGAACGTCTGGCAGAGATCCGCAATCAGGTCGATATCCCGCTGGTGCTGCACGGCGCTTCCGGTTTATCTACGGCCGATATCCTTCAGGCCATTCGCCTCGGTATCTGCAAGGTCAATGTTGCCACAGAACTCAAAATTGCCTTCTCGAATGCCCTGAAAACCTATCTCGCTTCACATCCCGAAACCAGTGACCCGCGACATTACATGGTGCCCGCCAAACGCGCCATGAAAGAGGTGGTGCGTAAAGTTATTAACGATTGTGGTTGTGAAGGAAAGCTCTAAATACGAAAGCCTGAAGTCCTGACCTGGAGGAAACGTGAAAGATATTATTACCCGCCATAAAGCGGGAGAAGATCTCGGTATTTGCTCAGTTTGCTCAGCGCACCCGCTGGTTATCGAAGCCGCATTGCGGTTCGATCTGCATACCGACAATAAGGTACTGATTGAAGCCACCTCAAATCAGGTGAACCAGTTCGGCGGTTACACCGGTATGAAACCCGCTGATTTCCGTGATTTTGTTCTGAAGATCGCTAAAGAGGTGGGCTTTCCGCATGAACGTTTGATCCTGGGCGGCGATCATCTCGGGCCAAACTGCTGGCAAAACGAACCGGCAGACGCGGCGATGGAGAAATCCATCGCATTGATCAAAGCCTATGTCGCGGCAGGGTTTAGCAAGATCCACCTGGACGCCTCAATGTCCTGCGCCGACGATCTTGTTCCACTCCCGCCAGGGGTGGTGGCACAGCGTGCCGCCCGACTGTGCAAAGCCGCAGAAGAGACGGCCACTGAAGAACAAAAAGCGGCGCTAACCTACGTGATTGGTACTGAGGTTCCCGTTCCCGGCGGTGAAGCCAGCAGTATTAACAGCGTTCATGTTACCCGTGTGGAAGATGCCGCGCAGACGCTGGAAACGCATCGTGAGGCCTTTGCCGCGCTCGGTCTGGACGAGGCGATGACGCGTGTGATTGCGTTAGTTGTGCAACCCGGCGTGGAGTTCGACCATACGCAAATCATTCACTACCAGCCGTACGCGGCAGAGGCGCTTTCCGGCTGGATCCGCCAGACCCCCATGGTCTATGAGGCACACTCCACCGACTACCAGACTCGTCAGGCCTATCGCGCTTTGGTTCGCGATCACTTCGCGATCCTGAAAGTCGGCCCGGCGCTTACCTTTGCCCTGCGAGAAGCCATTTTTGCCCTCGCACAAATGGAGAAGGCCCTCATCGCCCCTGAGCAACGCAGCCATGTGCTTGACGTGATCGACGAGGTCATGCTGAACGAGCCGGATTACTGGAAGAAGTACTACCGCCCTACCTGGAGCCAGGCAATGGTGGATATTCACTTTAGCCTGTCCGATCGCATTCGCTACTACTGGCCGCACCCGCGCATTCGCCAGAGCGTTGAGAGGTTAATCGCTAATCTGAGCGCAACCTCCTTGCCTCTGGGGCTGATCAGCCAGTTTATGCCCGTCCAGTTCGAACGATTGTCGATGAATGAGATCGCCGCAACACCGCAAAATCTCATCATCGACAAAATACAGGATGTATTACGCGCCTATCGATTTGGCTGCATCCCTGAACCCGTCTGATGCCGGAGAGTGTATGAGTCACGTTTTTGTCCGTACCGGAATTGAGTTTGAAACCTGCCAGCAGGCGCTGGCGCATATTGGCGAGGAGATGCTGGCTAACGGTGTTGTACACGCCACCTACCCTGCCGCCCTTCTGGAAAGGGAGATGAACTACCCCACCGGCATTGCCCTTGAACGCCATGCGGTCGCTATTCCGCACTGCGAAGCCGTACATGCGAAACACCCCGCGATTTACCTGATTCGTCCGGACAAACCGGTGCATTTTCAGCAGGCCGATGATGATGGCGAGGTCGCCGTCTCACTCATCATCGCGTTAATCGTTGAAAACCCTGCGGCGCAAATGAAATTGCTGCGCCGCCTTTTCAGTGAGCTACAAAACCCGGATACGCTGGACATGCTGCTGGCTGCGCCCGCAGAGCGCCTGGCCGATCGTTTCCGGGAGACGATCCTTGAGCCTGTCGTCTGTGCCCAGGATTCATAACATACTGATAATAAAAAAGGAGTGCCCTATGAAACGCAAAGTTATTGTTGCCTGTGGCGGTGCTGTCGCCACCTCAACCATGGCAGCAGAAGAGATCAAAGAACTGTGTGAAGCCCACCACATTGAGCTGGATCTGGTCCAGTGCAGGGTAACTGAAATCGAAACCTATATGGACGGTGCAGACCTGATTTGTACCACGGCGAAAGTTGACAGAGCCTTTGGCGACATCCCGGTGGTGCATGGCATGCCGTTTGTATCCGGCGTCGGCATCGAAGCCCTGCAGCAAAAAATTCTGACCATCCTCGAGGGGTAAGAACATGTTTACCGAAATCATGCGGTACATCCTCGATCTGGGGCCAACCGTAATGCTGCCAATCGTCATCATCATCTTCTCTAAGCTGTTGGGGATGAAGCTGGGCGATTGCTTTAAATCCGGCCTACATATCGGCATTGGCTTCGTCGGGATCGGGCTGGTTATCGGCCTGATGCTTGACTCCATCGGCCCGGCGGCCAAAGCGATGGCTGAGCAGTTCCAGATTAACCTGCACGTGGTGGATGTCGGCTGGCCAGGTTCATCCCCAATGACCTGGGCATCACAGATTGCGCTTATCGCTATCCCTGTTGCCATTGGCGTCAACGTTATCATGCTGGTGACGCGGATGACGCGGGTGGTGAACGTCGATATCTGGAACATCTGGCACATGACCTTCACCGGTGCGATGCTGCACCTGGCAACCGGCTCTTACTGGCTGGGGATCCTGGGCGTTGTGGTGCACGCCGCGTTTGTTTACAAGCTGGGGGACTGGTTTGCCAAAGACACGCGGGACTTCTTCGGTCTGGAAGGGATCGCCATCCCTCACGGCTCGTCAGCTTACCTCGGCCCAATCGCCGTTCTGGTCGATACGATTATCGATAAAATCCCAGGCCTGAAGCGTATTCATTTTAGCGCTGACGACGTGCAAAAACGCTTTGGCCCGTTTGGCGAACCGGTCACGGTAGGGTTTGTGATGGGACTGGCCATTGGCATGCTGGCAGGCTACGACGCCAAATCCGTTCTCCAGTTGGCCGTGAAAACCGCCGCCGTGATGCTGCTAATGCCGCGCGTTATCAAACCGATCATGGACGGCCTGACGCCGATTGCTAAACATGCCCGTAAACGTCTGCAGGCAAAGTTTGGTGGGCAGGAGTTCTTAATCGGTCTCGATCCGGCGCTGCTGCTGGGCCATACATCTGTCGTCTCCGCCAGCCTGATTTTCATCCCGCTCACTATCCTGATTGCTGTTCTGGTGCCGGGAAACCAGGTGTTGCCGTTCGGTGACCTTGCCACTATCGGCTTTTTTGTGGCGATGGCGGTCGCGGTGCATCAGGGCAACCTGTTCCGCACGCTTATCTCTGGCGTCATCATCATGGGCATTACGCTGTGGATTGCGACCCAGACCATCGGCCTGCACACCCAGCTTGCGCAAAATGCTGGCGCGTTGAAAGCTGGCGGGCTGGTGGCCTCCATGGACCAGGGCGGTTCACCCGTCACCTGGCTGCTCATCCAGTTGTTCACCTGGCAAAACGTGGTGGGGTTCATCGTGATTGGTGCAATTTACGTCACCGGCATCCTGCTCACCTGGCGACGTGCCCGCGTGTTTAGCGCGGCAGAAAAGAACGCCGCTACCCCGCAAAGCCAGACGGTGTCTTGATATCCGGGGAGCCATGCTCCCCTCTTTTTCTTTCTGGAGTGAATATGAAATCAGTGGTAATTCACGCTGAGGGCAACGTGCGCGTTGAAGAACGTCCAATCCCTCACATTCAGGCTGCGGATGATGTGCAGGTGCGTATTGCCTGTTCAGGATTATGTGGCTCCGATATTCCGCGAATTTTTGCCGGAGGGGCACATTATTATCCCATCACCCTGGGGCATGAATTTAGCGGTCATGTCGAAGCCTGTGGTACCGAAGTGCACGATCTCAAGGCAGGCGATCCGGTTGCCTGCGTGCCATTACTGCCCTGCTTTTCCTGTCCGGCGTGTGAAAAAGGCTACTTCTCGCTCTGCAAGCAGTATCAGTTTGTCGGATCGCGCAGCGAAGGCGGCAACGCGGAATATATCGTGGTGAAGCGAGCAAACCTGTTCCGCCTTCCTGCAGAGATGGCAATTGAAGATGGGGCATTTATTGAGCCCATAACCGTAGGGCTACACGCGTTTCATCTCGCTTCCGGCTGCGAGGGTAAGAACGTCATCATTGTCGGCGCAGGCACTATCGGCCTGCTGGCGATGCAGTGTGCACTGGCATTGGGCGCCAACAGCGTAACCGCGATCGATATCAACGACGATAAGCTCGCGCTGGCAACAACGCTGGGGGCAACTCAGGTGTTTAATAGCCGCGCTCTGGCCGCAGACGACATCCTCAACGCCTTGAGCGACAACCCGTTTGATCAGTTGGTTCTTGAGACTGCTGGCACACCGCAAACCGTTACGCTCGCCATTGATATCGCCGGGCCGCGGGCCCAGGTCGCTCTGGTGGGTACGCTGCATCATGACCTGAACTTACCTGCGGCGACATTTGGCAAGATACTGCGTAAGGAGTTGACGCTTCTGGGAAGCTGGATGAATTATTCGGCCCCGTGGCCGGGTGAAGAATGGGAAACCGCGGCACGCCTGCTCACAGAGAAAAACCTGCAGTTAAAGCCCCTTATTGCTCATACCGGCGATAGCGATAGCTTTGCTCAGGCCGTGCAGGGACTAAACGGTGCGCCAATGCAGGGCAAAATCATGCTGCGCTTCGCGTAGTGCTTCGAGCCAGCAACCTGAGCTGGCTCACATTTCCTTTCGAATATTACCGTACCCCTTTCGCATACCTTCGATTAGAATAGAGGCAGTTAATTATCAGGCATTTCAATATGAACTCATTTGAGCGACGCAATAAAATCGTTGACCTCGTCAACGCGCAGGGCAGTGTCATGGTGCTGGATCTGTCGAATATGTTTGGCATTTCAGAAGTGACGATTCGAACAGATCTGCGCCTGCTGGAAGAAAAAGGATTGGTCACGCGTTTTCACGGTGGCGCAGCAAGACCCGGCAGCAGCCTGGCGGAAAGCGAAAATCAGGAAGTGGTGCTGGAAGACCGTTATAAGCTGGCAAGCGACCCGAAAAAGCGCATCGCACAGGCTGCAGCGGCCATGATTGAAGAAGGGATGACGATCATTCTCGATAGCGGTAGCACCACCATGCTCATCGCCGAAGCACTCACCAAAAAAGCCAATATCACCGTCATCACCAACAGCCTGCCTGCCGCGTTTGCCCTCTCGGAAAATAAAGATATTACGCTCGTGGTCTGCGGCGGTACCGTGCGCCATAAAACGCACTCTATGCATGGCACCATCGCCGAGCGCTCTCTGACCGGGATAAGCGCGGACCTGATGTTTGTCGGCGCGGACGGTATTGATGCCACCAACGGCATTACAACGTTCAATGAAGGCTATTCGATAAGCAGCGTGATGGCTGCCGCCGCGCATAAGGTGATTGCCGTGCTGGACGCCAGCAAGTTCAACCGGCGCGGGTTCAACCAGGTGTTGCCGATGGAAAAAATCGACTGTGTGATTACGGATGATGGGATCGGAAAACACGAAAAAGAACTGTTGGGTAAAACGGGCACCGAGATCATCACTGTATAGTGTGCAGGCCGGGTAAGGCACAGAGCCGCCACCCGGCAAAACAGGCAGCAGGAGCTTACTCCCCCTGCTGCTCCAGCGCATACTTATACAGCGCATTTTTCTTCACGCCGTGAATTTCCGCCGCCAGCGCAGCGGCCTTCTTCAGCGGCAGTTCCGCCTGCAGCAGCGCCAGCGTGCGCAGCGCGTCGGCAGGCAGTGCGTCTTCCTGCGCTTTATGCCCTTCGACAATCAGCACCATTTCACCCTTGCGGCGGTTTTCGTCTTCCTTCACCCACGCCAGCAGTTCGCCCACTGGCGCGCCGTGGATCGTTTCCCAGGTTTTGGTCAGCTCGCGCGCCAGCACCACGTAGCGGGATTCACCCCAGACAGTCACCATATCTTCCAGGCTTTCCAGCAGGCGGTGGGTGGATTCGTAAAAAATCAGGGTGCGCGGCTCGGCTTCCAGATCCTTCAATACGTCGCGACGGCCTTTGGATTTAGCTGGCAGGAAGCCTTCATAGCAGAAGCGGTCAGACGGCAGACCTGCGGCGCTTAACGCAGCAATCGCCGCGCACGGCCCCGGCAGCGGCACCACGCGAATACCGGCTTCGCGACAGGTACGCACCAGGTGATAGCCAGGATCGTTGATCAGCGGCGTACCGGCGTCGGAGACCAGCGCAATGTTCTGCCCTTCCTTAAGTTTCGCCACCAGCGTTTCGGCTTTTTGTTGCTCATTGTGATCGTGCAGGGCAAACAAACGGGCGTTAATCGCGAAATGTTGCAGCAGTAAGCCGGTGTGGCGGGTATCTTCAGCGGCAATTAAATCAACAGCTTGCAACACAGTGAGCGCACGTTGGGTAATATCAGACAAATTCCCGATAGGAGTAGGTACAATATAAAGCTGGCCTTGAGAATTATCTGCCGTTTCGTGTTGTTTCATTGTTTCGTCCGTATTGCCGATTTAATATTGAGCATTGCGTAAAAAAAATCACTGGATACAGTATGGTACCGTTAACGTTTCTTCGAAAAAAAGCCACGCGCAGCGTGCCGCTTCTGCTCGCAGCCCTGATCTTTGCAGGCTGTGGCACCCAGGCACCCGATCAGACCGCTGCCCATATGCAGGGATCCGCTCAGGCTGATTCTGGCTTTTATCTGCAACAAATGTCGCAGAGCTCAAATGATACCAAGACCAACTGGCAATTACTCGCCATTCGTGCACTGCTGAAAGAGGGTAAAACCCAGCAGGCAGCCGAACTGTTCAATCAGCTACCGCAGGATCTTAACGACGATCAGCGCCGCGAGCAGGGTCTGCTCTCTGCTGAACTGAAGGTGGCGCAGAAAGATTATGCGGCTGCGAAGAAAATCCTTGGAGACATCGACGTCGGTGCGCTGGACAAAAACCAGCAGGCGCGCTTCTGGCAGGCGGGAATTACCGCTGAGCAGGGGCGCCCTTCCCTGACGCTGCTGCGCGCGCTTATCGCCCAGGAGCCGCTGCTCGCCGGTGCGGATAAACAGAAAAATATCGATGCAACATGGCAGGCGCTCGCCTCCATGACCCAGGAACAGGCGCAAACGCTGGTTATTAACGCCGACGAAAATGTTTTGCAGGGCTGGCTGGATCTGCAGCAGATGTGGTTTAACAACCGCAGCGACCCAACGATGTTGAAAGCAGGTATTACCGACTGGCAAACCCGCTACCCGCAAAACCCGGGCGCGAAAATGTTGCCGACGCAGCTGGTGAATGTGCAGAACTTTAAGCCAGCCTCGACCAGCAAAATCGCGCTGCTTCTGCCGTTGAATGGCCAGGCGGCGGTCTTTGGTCGCACCATTCAGCAAGGCTTTGAAGCGGCGAAAAACGGGACGACTGCCGTAAGCGGTAGTGCCGTACCGGCTCAGTCCGCACAGGCAGCCAACGTGAACGACGTTGTCAGCCCTTCTGCCGCTGAAACCAGCGACCTGACTGCAGCACAAGCGCCAGCGCAGGGGACAATGCAGAACCCGGTCACCGCGCCGACGACGCCACCAGCCGCAACGCCTGCACCTGAAGCAGTACAGGCTCCTGCGGAAACTCAGGCTCCCGTGACGGCTGAACAGCCACAACCGCAAGCCGCGCCAGCAGAACAGCAACCTGCCACGCAGCCTCAGGCCGTGGCAACCACCAGCGCCAACCCGAGTGCTGAGCTGAAAATCTACGACACCACCGCTCAGCCGCTCGATCAAGTGCTGGCGCAGGTGCAAAAAGATGGCGCGAGCATCGTTGTCGGTCCCCTGCTGAAAAACGACGTGGATACGCTGATAAAGAGCAACACCACGCTGAACGTGCTGGCGCTTAACCAGCCAGAGAACGTGCAGAACCGCGCCAACATCTGCTACTTTGCTCTCTCGCCAGAAGATGAAGCCCGCGACGCGGCGCGTCATATTCACGAACAGGGTAAACAGGCGCCGCTGCTGCTGATCCCGCGCAGCGCGTTGGGCGATCGCGTCGCCAATGCCTTTGCCGATGAGTGGCAGAAGATCGGCGGTGGCGTGGTGTTGCAACAGAAATTCGGTTCCGCCTCAGAACTGCGCGCTGGCGTCAACGGCGGCGCAGGTATCGCCCTTAACGGCAGCCCGGTCAGCTCCAGCCTGCCGCAGCAGCAGAGCGTGACCATCGGCGGCCTGACCATTCCGGCTCCTCCTACCGACGCTCAAATCAGCGGTGGCGGCAAAGTGGATGCGGCCTACATTGTCGCGACGCCGGAAGAGATTGCTTTCATCAAGCCGATGATTGCGATGCGCAACGGCAGCCAGAGCGGCGCAACCCTCTACGCCAGCTCGCGCAGCGCGCAGGGCACCGCAGGCCCGGATTTCCGTCTGGAAATGGACGGCCTGCAGTACAGCGAAATCCCAATGCTCGCGGGCAGCAACCCGCCGCTGATGCAGCAGGCGCTCAGCTCGGTACGTAACGACTACTCGCTGGCACGTCTGTACGCCATGGGCGTGGATGCGTGGGCGCTGGCAAACCACTTCACCCAGATGCGTCAGGTGCCGGGCTTCGAGCTCAACGGCAACACGGGCGATCTGACCGCTACTCAGGATTGTGTGATTAACAGGAAGTTATCATGGCTCAAATACCAGCAGGGGCAGATCGTCCCGGCCAGTTAAGCCGCAAAGCGACCGGCGATGCGTGGGAGTTAAAAGCGCGTCGCTGGCTTGAAGGCAAAGGACTGCGTTTTATCGCCGCCAACGTCCGCGGGCGCGGCGGCGAAATCGACCTGATCATGAAAGACGGTCAGGTCACCGTGTTTGTAGAAGTGCGTTTTCGACAGTCCTCCCGTTTTGGCGGTGCTGCCGCCAGCGTGACGCTCGCCAAACAACATAAATTATTACAGACTGCCCACTTGTGGCTTGCCCGCCATAATGGGAGCTTTGATACTGTGGATTGCCGGTTCGATGTGATAGCCTTCACCGGAAATGAGATCGAATGGCTTAAAAACGCTTTTGGCGAAGACGCATAATTGAGATTTAAAGGGATAACGTGCTCGAAAGAATTAAAGTGTGCTTCACAGAAAGCATTCAAACACAGATTGCCGCGGCGGAAGCCCTCCCGGACGCGATCTCCCGCGCAGCCATGACGCTGGTACAATCTCTTCTGAACGGCAACAAAATCCTCTGTTGTGGCAATGGCACTTCAGCCGCCAACGCACAGCATTTTGCTGCCAGCATGATCAATCGTTTTGAAACAGAACGCCCGAGTTTACCTGCCATTGCACTTAATACCGATAATGTGGTCTTAACAGCGATTGCTAACGATCGTCTGCATGACGAGATTTACGCGAAGCAGGTGCGGGCCTTAGGCCATGCCGGGGACGTGCTGCTGGCCATCTCCACGCGCGGTAACAGCCGGGATATCGTTAAAGCCGTTGAAGCGGCGGTCACCCGCGATATGACTATCGTTGCGCTGACCGGCTATGACGGCGGCGAGCTGGCAGGTTTACTGGGGCCGCAGGATGTGGAAATTCGCATTCCGTCTCATCGTAGCGCGCGTATTCAGGAGATGCACATGCTCACGGTGAACTGCTTATGCGATCTGATCGATAACACGCTTTTCCCTCACCAGGATGATTAAGGAGTTCTAATGAAGGCTTTATCGACCCTTGCAGTCCTTATGTCTGCACTTCTACTTCAGGGATGTATTGCCGCTGCTGTTGTCGGTACCGCAGCTGTCGGCACCAAAGCGGCGACCGATCCGCGTTCTGTCGGGACGCAGGTTGATGACGGTACGCTGGAGCTGCGCGTCAACAGTGCGCTGTCGAAAGACGAACAAATCAAGAAAGAAGCGCGTATTAACGTAACGGCTTATCAGGGCAAAGTGCTGCTGGCAGGCCAGGCGCCTAATACCGAATTAGCCTCCCGCGCTAAACAGATCGCGATGGGTGTAGAAGGGACAACAGAGGTGTTCAATGAAGTGCGCCAGGGCCAGCCAATTGGTTTGGGCGATGCGTCTTCCGATACCTGGATCACCACCAAAGTGCGCTCTCAGCTCCTGGGCTCGGACCAGGTGAAATCGTCAAACGTGAAAGTGACCACCGAGAACGGCGAAGTGTTCCTGCTGGGTCTGGTGACTGAGCGTGAAGGGAAAGCGGCGGCGGATATCGCCAGCCGGGTGAGCGGCGTGAAGCACGTCACCACCGCGTTTACTTATATCAAGTAATTCACACCTGACTGTAAGCCCGGTAAGCGCCAGCGCCACCGGGCTTTTTTTACATCAACGCAATACTGCCCACAATCACCCCACTCAACGCCACCAGCCCCGCCGTCAACCACAGCGCTTTCGCGGGGAATGACTTACGCAGCATGATAAGCGACGGCAGGCTGATCGCCGGCAGCGTAATCAGCAGCGCCAGCGCCGGGGCGGTCCCCATGCCCGCCAGCATCATGGTCTGAACAATCGGAATTTCCGCCGCCGTTGGGATCACGAAGAGGCAGCCTGCAACGGCCATCGCAATGACCCACATCAGCGTGTTGTCGATAGCGCCATCCGCATGCGGGAAGAGCCAGACGCGCGCCGCCCCCAATACCAGCACCGCCAGGATATAAACCGGGATGGTGCTCCAGAAAAGCTGCCACAGCGCGATACCCCAGCGAGCAAAAAAACCACCCTGCGGCTCGCTGATGTCCAGCTCAACGGCAGCGGTCTCAGGCGCGTTGTCCTTCACCAGTTTTTGCACCAGCGTCGCCACCACCAGCACCGTCGCCAGCCCGGCAACCAGGCGGATCGCAGCAAAATGCCACCCAAGCACAAAGCCCATAAAGACAAGCGTTGCCGGGTTGAGCAGCGGGTTACCCATCCAGAACGCCAGCGCGCCGCCCATCGACACGCGCTGACGACGCATACCCGCCGCAACCGGTGCGGCGCAGCAGGAGCACATCATGCCCGGCAGGGAGAAAATCGTCCCCAGCAGCGTGCCCTGAAAACGCGGCTGGCCGAGTGTTTTCACCAGCCAGTTACGCGGGATGAGCACCTGTATCAGCGAGCCCAGAATCACGCCCAGTACAGCGGCTTTCCAGACGGCAAGGAAGTAGACCATGGCGTAATCCCACGCCGCCTGAAGCGGGCTGGAATCAGCCTGAGCGAGAATAGATTTACCGATGCTGTGCGTTTCGGCGGCGGTGAAGGCTTTGCCGTAGTACGGCTGCCATTTCACATACCAGAGGCCAACAATGACCACGAGAAAGAAAAGTGCGGGCTTCCACCATTGAACAGGTGTTGCCGCCTGAGATGAAGACTGACCAGTCATAGCATTCCCCGGAGAGTATTAGGTTATTAGCCGGGGGAGTTTACGCCTCGTCCTGGGCGATTTCACGCAGTTTTGCCGAAGGGATAATGTTGACCCCGACTTTCAACGGTGCCAGCCCCTCTTTTAGCATCGCAAGGGCGACGTCCCGCGCCTCGATAGATTTCCAGTTGCCGGGAAGGATCGTAAACAGCGGGGCCAATATCGACTCGTTAAACCGGCGTTCGTCCCTGTGGCCGCTGAGCATCGAGGGGCGCACAATCGTCAGCTGCTCCCATTTCTGCGCAATCAGCGCATCCTCCATCTTGCCCTTCACCTTGTTGTAGAAGAATGGCGATCCGGCATTGGCGCCCAGCGCGCTGACCACCAGAAAATGTTTGGCCCCCAGTTTTTTCGCCGTGAGCGCCGTGTCCACCACCAGCGTATAGTCGGCATGGATAAATGCCTCTTTGCTGCCCGCCTCACGCAGCGTGGTACCCAGACAACAAAAGGCGATATCAATGGGATCCTGGACCTGCGCAAGCGCGTCCGTCAGCTGCGGATCGTGCGGGTTAAATACGCCGGAGACGTCCGCCAGCGGCCGACGCGTAGGCGCTGCAATGTAGTTCACGCGGCGATCCTGAATCAGCAACCGCAGCAGATGATCCCCCACCAGCCCGGTGGCGCCCGTAATCAGTACCTGACTCATCGTATCCCCTTTACAGAATTGTCCGTTTGCGAACTCAGCGTGGTCGACCACACTTATACCCTAAATAATTCGAGTTGCAGGAAGGCGGCAAGGGAGTGAATCCCCAGGAGCTTACATAAGTAAGTGACTGGGGTGAACGAGTGCAGCCAACGCACATGCAACTTGAAGTATGACGGGTATAGAAGTCTGTTACAGGTAAGTATTTACCACAAGCGGAGAAAAATCAGTCTGAACCCAAAACAACGGAGGAAGCATGGGCAAGAAAATCGCAGTCTTGATTACCGACGAGTTTGAAGATTCAGAATTCACCTCTCCTGCAGAGGCGTTCCGCAAGGCGGGACATGAGGTCATCACCATTGAGAAAGAGGCGGGCAAAACGGTGACAGGCCATAAGGGCGAGGCCACGGTGACGATTGATGAGTCTATCGATAACGTTAGCCCCTCAGATTTTGACGCCCTGCTGTTACCCGGCGGCCATTCACCGGATTCCCTGCGCGGAGATGAGCGCTTCGTCACCTTCACCCGTGACTTTGTGAGCACCGGTAAGCCGGTATTTGCTATCTGCCACGGCCCACAGCTGCTGATCAGCGCCGAAGTCGTGCGCGGGCGTAAGCTTACCGCCGTGAAGCCGATCGTTATCGATCTGAAAAACGCAGGCGCTGAGTTCTACGATCAGGAGGTGGTCAACGACAAAGACCAGCTGATCACCAGCCGAACCCCGGACGATCTCCCGGCGTTTAACCGCGAAGCGCTACGCCTGCTCGGCGCGTAGCCAGTGCAGCTTCTTGCCAAAGCCCAGGGTGTTGTCGGTAAATTTCAGCTCATCGAGGCGGATTTCCCACACCGGGGCTTTTAGCGCAGCGGCAACAGGAAAGCGGCGCGTGTAGTGCCTACGATGCGCGTCGCTCTCTTCTCCATCCAGCCGACGAATTTCACCTTTGAACTGCACGCCGCGGATCAGCGCGACCGTTTTCGGCTGGCCGTTTACCGTGCCCGCCACCTTTGCCTGCTGTCCGGTCATCTGCGCATGACGCGTGTTGTCTTCACTCATGACATAAAACGCCACGCGCTCAGGGTCGTAGTAGTAAAACGCATTTGCGCACCACATCTCACCCTCGTCACAGACGCACCAGGTGACAACATGCTGCTTCGCCAGCCAGCGGTTAATGGCGGCCAGTGTTTCCATTTTCGTTCTCTCTCATGCTATGGTGCGTTTACCTTAACATACTGAATCTGTTTACCGTGTGCTGGTTTCTCTATCTTGTCCGAACCGCTGATAACGCACTCTACACCGGGATCACCACCGATGTGGCGCGGCGTTTTTTACAACATCAAACGGGGAAAGGTGCAAAGGCGCTGCGGGGGAAAGGGGAACTGCAGCTGGCATTTTCAGCCGCAGTGGGCGACAGATCGCTGGCGCTCAGGCTGGAATACCGCATCAAGCAGCTCACGAAGTGCCAGAAGGAGCGCCTCGTCACCGGAGACGGCTCCTTTGAGGCGCTACGCGAGAGCCTGATTAAAAGCGATTGAAATGATCGTGGTAGTCCACCAGGCCATTGACGCCGTTGAGGGCGTCGTCCGCCAGACGGTGCACCTGGAAAGCGGATTCCGTACCCGGCCAGCGGCATCGCAGGTCGTAATGTGCGGCCTGCTCGAAGCCTAATCGACCATAGAACGCCGGATCGCCCAGCGTGACCACGGCGGCATAGCCAAACTCATTCAGCGAGTCCAGCCCTTCATAGACCAGCTGGCGCGCCAGACCTTGCCCGCGATAGTTTTCATCTACCGCCAGCGGTGCCATTCCTACCCACTGAAGATCGTCGCCCTGAACGATGACCGGGCTGAAGGCGACATAGCCGACAACCTGACCTTCATCATCGGTAGCAACCAGACCCAGCGTGATCAGGCCGTCTTCACGGAGATCGTGGACCAGTTGAGCTTCCGCATCGCTCTCAAAAGAGCGGCGCAATAACGCATCGATACCCGGTGCATCAATCCCAATTTCGACTCGAATCAGCATGGCTCACCTACTGAAGTGTGTTTACCGTCCGGCGGGGTTTTCAGCCCGGCCTCAACAAAATCTGCCATTTGCATCAACATCACGCGCAGCGCTTTCGGCATCTGCTCCAGCTCAATGGCATCCATTAAATTCTTCACGTACAGGCCAAGTTCCGTATCGCCTTCAATCACCAGACGACGCTGGAAGAAGAGCGTATCCGGATCCTGCTTACGTGCGGCAATCATCAGCAGATCGCTGGCATCAGCGCTAAAGCTCACGTCCGCCTCTGCGGATTCGCGCACGATCAGCTGGCCGTTCTCTACGGAGGTAAACCAGCGCAGCCCGATGTCGCGTACCTCAATGCTCAGCCAGCGGCCTTCCAGGAACTCCAGCTCGCCGTCCTGCAGTGCCTGGCGGAACTGCCAGCTCAGGACCTGCTCCAGCACCTGGCGCTTAAGCGCGAACGGTGCCAGCTTGACCGGCACGCTCAGCATAGATGGACCCAATTGTACGAGACGTGAACGCAGTTTCTCCAGCACGAGCTTTACTCCCTGATATCTGTAATCCCGCTATTTTGCCACATCCATTCCGGAACATAGCGGCGTAAATCAACAAACCGTCGTCCGGCTTACCTCATTATTGGTGTCATCAATACGCCATTAGCTGCCTTAAATCAAAAATTGTCGCCTGTGGGTTAATTAAAATCCCAGCTCGTTAACAATTTTGCGATCCCTGCGATCGAGAACATCAGGATAAATTATGGAGCTGCTCTGCCCTGCCGGAAACCTTCCGGCGCTTAAGGCGGCCATCGAAAATGGGGCCGATGCGGTCTATATCGGGCTAAAGGATGATACCAACGCCCGCCATTTTGCTGGCCTCAACTTTACGGAGAAAAAGCTTCAGGAAGCCGTTAACTTCGTTCATCAGCACCGCCGCAAACTGCACATTGCCATCAACACCTTTGCCCATCCTGATGGCTACGCCCGCTGGCAGCGCGCGGTGGACATGGCGGCACAGCTGGGTGCGGATGCACTGATCCTGGCCGACCTTGCCATGCTTGAGTATGCAGCAGAACGCTATCCGCATATTGAGCGCCACGTCTCTGTTCAGGCATCCGCCACCAACGAAGAAGCCGTGCGTTTTTATCATCAAAACTTCGACGTGGCCCGCGTGGTTCTGCCGCGCGTGCTCTCTATTCATCAGGTTAAGCAACTCGCGCGCGTCACGCCAGTGCCGCTGGAAGTTTTTGCCTTTGGCAGCCTGTGCATCATGGCCGAAGGCCGCTGCTATCTCTCCTCTTATTTAACCGGTGAATCGCCGAATACCGTCGGAGCCTGCTCCCCTGCCCGCTTTGTTCGCTGGCAGCAGACCCCTCAGGGGCTGGAGTCTCGCCTGAATGAGGTGCTGATTGACCGCTATCAGGACGGTGAAAACGCCGGTTATCCAACCCTATGCAAAGGCCGTTACCTGGTCGACGGCGAGCGCTACCACGCGCTGGAGGAGCCAACCAGCCTCAACACGCTGGAACTGCTGCCGGAACTGCTGGCGGCCAATATTGCCTCGGTGAAAATCGAGGGTCGCCAACGCAGCCCGGCCTACGTGAGCCAGGTGGCGAAAGTATGGCGTCAGGCCATCGACCGCTGCATGGCGGACCCGCAGAGCTACGCTCCGCAGGCGGCCTGGATGGAGACGCTCGGTTCGATGTCCGAAGGCACGCAAACCACCCTTGGCGCGTATCACCGTAAATGGCAGTGAGATAACCATGAAATATTCATTAGGACCGGTGCTCTACTACTGGTCAAAAGAGACGCTGGAAGATTTTTACCAACAGGCCGCCGCCAGCAGCGCCGATGTGATTTACCTCGGCGAAGCGGTGTGCAGCAAGCGCCGTGCCACCAAAGTGGGCGACTGGCTGGATATGGCGAAAAGCCTGGCCGGAAGCGGCAAGCAGGTGGTGCTCTCGACGCTTGCGCTGGTGCAGGCGTCTTCCGAACTGGGCGAGCTTAAGCGCTATGTCGAGAACGGCGAATTCCTGCTGGAAGCGAGCGATCTCGGCGTGGTGAACATGTGCGCTGAACGCAAGCTGCCGTTTGTCGCGGGCCATGCCCTGAACTGCTATAACGCCGTGACCCTGCGCCTGCTGCTTAAGCAGGGGATGACGCGCTGGTGCATGCCGGTTGAACTCTCCCGCGACTGGCTGGCAAACCTGCTGAATCAGTGCGACGAGCTGGGCATTCGCAATCAGTTTGAAGTGGAAGTGCTGAGCTACGGGCATCTGCCGCTGGCCTACTCCGCCCGCTGCTTTACCGCGCGCTCGGAAGACCGCCCGAAAGACGAATGCGAAACCTGCTGCATCAAGTACCCGAACGGTCGCAGCATGCTGTCGCAGGAAAATCAACAGGTGTTTGTCCTCAACGGCATTCAGACCATGAGCGGCTATGTCTATAACCTCGGCAACGAGCTGGCGTCGATGGACGGGCTGGTGGATATGGTGCGTTTGTCGCCGCTGGATACCGGCGTGTTCGCGATGCTGGATGCCTTCCGCGCCAATGAAAACGGCGCCGCTCCGCTGCCACTGACGGCAAACAGCGACTGCAACGGTTACTGGAAACGTCTCGCCGGGCTGGAACTTCAGGCGTAAAAAAGGCTCACTTTGTTAACAACGGTTATCATTTTTTAATGCAGTATTAAAGATTCACCGTCGACAAAGTGAGCTGTTATGACTGACAAAACCATTCCGTTTTCGGTGCTGGATCTGGCGCCGATCCCTCAGGGTTCCTCGGCTCGAGAAGCCTTTTCGCACTCTCTCGATCTCGCTCAACTGGCCGAAAAGCGTGGCTATCACCGCTACTGGCTGGCCGAGCACCACAACATGGTGGGCATCGCCAGCGCCGCCACCTCGGTACTGATTGGCTATCTGGCAGCCAATACCACTACCCTGCACCTGGGCTCCGGCGGCGTGATGCTGCCAAACCACGCCCCGCTGGTGATTGCCGAGCAGTTTGGCACCCTGAACTCTCTCTATCCGGGGCGTATTGATTTGGGCCTTGGTCGTGCGCCGGGCAGCGACCAGCCGACCATGCGCGCCCTGCGCCGCCATATGAGCGGCGATATCGACAACTTCCCGCGCGACGTGGCCGAACTGGTGGACTGGTTCGACGCGCGCGATCCTAACCCGCACGTGCGCCCGGTCCCGGGCTACGGTGAGAAGATCCCGGTTTGGTTGTTGGGATCAAGCCTGTATAGCGCTCAGCTCGCCGCGCAGCTTGGGCTGCCGTTTGCCTTCGCCTCGCACTTCGCACCGGATATGCTGCATCAGGCGTTGCATCTTTACCGCACGAACTTCAAACCGTCCGAGCGTCTGGAGAAGCCGTACGCGATGGTCTGTATCAGCATCATTGCCGCCGACAGCAATCGCGACGCGGAATTCCTGTTTACCTCCATGCAGCAGGCATTTGTGAAGCTGCGTCGCGGTGAGACGGGCCAGCTGCCGCCGCCGGTGGAGAATATGCATCAGCTGTGGTCAGCCTCAGAACAGTATGGCGTTCAGCAGGCGCTGAGCATGTCGCTGGTGGGTGATAAAGCGAAAGTGCGTCACGGGCTGGACGCGGTGCTGCGCGAAACGCAGGCGGATGAAATTATGGTTAACGGCCAGATTTTCGATCATCAGGCGCGATTGCATTCGTTTGAACTGGCGATGCAGGTGAAAGAAGAGTTGGTGGGGTAGCCTTTTTGCCCGGTGGCGCTTCGCTTACCGGGCCTACGGGATCGCGTAGGCCGGATAAGGCGTAGCCGCCATCCGGCACAAAAGACTCACTGGTAAACAGGCAACAGGTTAAAACTCGACAGCACGTGTACCAGCGCGTTACCAACACCAAACACCAGAATCAGCGCAATCATCGGCTTGCCGCCCCAGACGCGGAATTTCGGGCTGCCGAAGCGTTTACGTGATTTACGCGCCAGCAGCGCCGGTACAATCGCCGCCCAGATGGTTGCCGCCAGGCCGGCATAACCGATGGCGTACAGGAAGCCGTTCGGCCACAGCAGACCACCCACAATCGGCGGCAGGAAGGTCAGCAGCGCGGTTTTGAAGCGCCCCATCGCAGAATCATCAAAGCCAAACAGATCCGCCAGGTAGTCAAACAGCCCCAGGGTCACGCCGAGGAATGAACTCGCCACCGCAAAGTTAGAGAAGACCACCAGCAGCAGATCCAGACTGCGGCTGTTCAGCACGCCGCTCAGGGCCTGCACCAGCACGTCGATGTTACCGCCCTTCTGCGCAATGCCGATAAATTCTGGACGTGGGATGTTGCCCATCGTCCCCAGCAGCCAAATCACGTACAGCCCAAGCGCCAGCAGCGTACCGTAGACCAGACACTTCACAATGGTGCGCGGATCTTTGCCGTAGTACTTCATCAGGCTCGGCACGTTGCCGTGGTAGCCGAACGACGCCAGACAGAACGGCAGCGTCATCAGCAGGTACGGCGTGTAGGAGGTGTTCACTTCGGCGACGTTAAACAGCGTGGCGGGCGTCACGTGCCCCAGCAGGCTGCCGAAGGTCAGGAAGAAGGTGATGACCTTAGCGCCCAACACGATCGCCGTCATGCGGCTCACCGCCCTGGTACTCATCCAGACGATAAACGCCACGCCCAGTGCAAAGCAGAGCCCCGCCAGACGCGCCGGAACGTTCAGCGACATCTCAGCAAAAGTGTGGTGCAGAATCGAGCCGCTCGCGGAGATATACGCATAGGTCAGGATGTAGAGCACAAACGCGATGGACAGCCCGTTCACCAGGTTCCAGCCTTTGCCCAGCAGATCTTTGGTGATGGTGTCGAAGCTGGAGCCAATGCGGTAGTTGAGGTTGGCTTCAAGGATCATCAGCCCGGAGTGGAGCATACAGAACCAGGTGAACACCAGCGCCGCCAGCGACCAGAAGAACCACGCACCGGACATGACCACTGGCAGGGAGAACATCCCAGCACCAATGATGGTACCGCCGATGATCACCACGCCGCCAAGCAGCGAGGGTGACGTTTGGGTGGTGGTTAGTGTCGCCATACAGCCATTACTCCAGTCAAAAATGTGGTATGCAGTTTAATGTGCAGCACTGTACCAGTACAAGAGTACAAAGGGAATAAAAAAAGCCCCGATAGCAATTATCGGGGCTGTATATATTACTTTACGTCAGTGGCGTAAGGCTTACGCGTCACGGCGACGGCTTGAGCTGTCGTCACGACGTGGGCCACGGCTTTCACGGCGTTCGCCGGAGAAACGACGTGGTTCACCACGACCTTCGCTGCGACCGCCTTCACGACGTTCGCCACCGAAGCTGCGGCCACCGCCACGACGTTCGCCACCGCGGTCAGAGCGAGGCTGTGCATCACCCATCAACTGCATGTTCATCGGCTTGTTCAGGATGCGAGTACGCGTAAAGTGCTGCAGTACTTCGCCCGGCATGCCTTTTGGCAGTTCGATGGTGGAGTGAGTGCCGAACAGCTTGATGTTACCAATGTAACGGCTGCTGATGTCGCCTTCGTTAGCGATCGCGCCAACGATATGACGAACTTCAACACCGTCATCACGGCCAACTTCAATGCGGTACAGTTCCATTTCGCCAGCGTCACGACGCTCGCGACGTGGACGGTCTTCACCACCACGCTCTGGACGGTCACCGCGTGGGCCACGGTCATTACGGTCGCCACGACGTTCGAAACGATCGTCACGGTCACGGAATTCACGCTTAGGACGCATTGGCGCATCTGGTGGCACGATCAGGCTACGTTCGCCCTGAGCCATTTTCAGCAGTGCTGCAGCCAGGGTTTCCATATCCAGCTCTTCGCCTTCAGCGGTAGGCTGAATCTGCGACAGCAGCGCACGGTACTGATCCAGATCGCTGCTTTCCAGCTGCTGCTGGACTTTCGCGGCGAATTTTTCCAGACGGCGTTTGCCCAGCAGATCTGCGTTTGGCAGGTCAGCTTCTGGAATGGTCAGCTTCATGGTGCGTTCAATGTTACGCAGCAGACGACGCTCGCGGTTCTCAACGAACAGCAGCGCACGGCCAGCACGACCCGCACGACCGGTACGACCGATACGGTGAACGTAAGACTCAGAATCCATTGGGATGTCGTAGTTTACAACCAGGCTGATACGCTCAACGTCCAGACCACGTGCTGCCACGTCGGTTGCAATCAGGATATCCAGACGACCGTCTTTCAGACGCTCCAGAGTCTGCTCACGCAGGGCCTGGTTCATGTCGCCGTTCAGCGCTGCGCTGTTGTAGCCGCTACGCTCCAGGGCTTCAGCCACTTCCAGGGTCGCGTTTTTGGTACGAACGAAGATGATCGCCGCATCAAAATCTTCTGCTTCCAGGAAACGTACCAGCGCTTCGTTTTTGCGCATGCCGTACACAGACCAGTAGCTCTGGCTGATGTCCGGGCGAGTGGTCACGCTGGACTGAATACGCACTTCCTGCGGCTCTTTCATGAAGCGGCGGGTAATGCGACGGATAGCTTCTGGCATGGTTGCAGAGAACAGAGCGGTCTGATGACCTTCCGGGATCTGCGCCATGATGGTTTCGACGTCTTCGATGAAGCCCATACGCAGCATTTCATCTGCTTCATCCAGTACCAGGCCGCTCAGTTTAGAGAGGTCCAGAGTACCGCGCTTCAGGTGATCCAGCAGACGGCCCGGCGTACCGACGACAATCTGTGGGCCCTGGCGCAGGGCGCGTAACTGCACGTCATAACGCTGGCCGCCGTACAGGGCTACCACGTTTACGCCGCGCATATGTTTAGAGAATTCCGTCATTGCTTCAGCAACCTGAACAGCCAGTTCACGGGTTGGAGCCAGGACGAGGATCTGCGGAGCACGCAGGTCCGGATCGATGTTGTTCAGCAGCGGCAGCGAGAACGCTGCGGTTTTTCCGCTACCAGTCTGGGCCATGCCCAGCACGTCACGACCGGCGAGTAAATGCGGTATGCATTCTGCCTGGATCGGAGATGGTTTTTCGTAACCCAGATCGTTAAGGGATTCAAGGATAGGAGCCTTCAGGCCCAGATCTGCAAAAGTGGTTTCGAATTCAGCCATGTAGTACAAGTGCCTCGATATTAATGGCGGCCAGTCTACATAACTCATCGTGAAAATTTTCGGTAATTTTCATTGAAAGTGTGAACCGGCTCAAAGTAGGTGTATTGACGAACAACAACGCCCTCACCAGTTAAGGTGATGGCAATCAAAAGATTACGGGCTGATGTTTATGTCGTCAGCTATTGCTGGTCCGATTCTGCCAGGTCGTCTTGCTCCTGGCCCAAGAGCGATAATTCCAACAATGCATAACGGTGCTCAACGAAGTTGTGTACGTTGTTAGCAACCGCTAATTTGAACAGTGCCGTAGCGCTGTCCATATCCCCCAGACTTAGGTAGTACTTACCTAAATAGAAGTTGGTTTCACTGAGATGCTCAGCGAGCGAGGTGTTATCCGTTGCGTCCGCCTTGAGGCGTTCCATTAGCGTTGCTTCGCTAATGTTGCCCAGGTAGAACTCGACAATGTTCCATCCCCATTGTTCCTTGTCCGATTTCTCGAAGCGCTGTTTCAGTGCTTCTTTGGCCTGCTTCTCATCGAGCTTCTGCTCAACGATGTAAAGCCACAGGCTGCGGAAAGGATCATTAGGATCGTCTTGATAAAACGCCAGCAGATCATCTTGCGCTAACTTATCACGACCGCCGTAATACAATGCGATACCGCGATTCAAGTGCGCGTAGTTGTAAGTTGGATCAAGCTCAAGTACAGAATCAAACGCTTCATAGGCAGCATCAAAATTGCCTGCCTGCGTTAAGTAAATGCCTAAGTAATTGAATACTTCAGGCATATCAGGTCGAATTGCCAGCGCTTGTGAAAAATCATTCCGCGCTAATGCCCTCAGACCGAGACTATCATACAACACTCCGCGCTCATATAAAAGCTGTGCGCGTTCGTCATCGGTTAAAGCCCGACTGGCAAGAATTTGTTCCATGCGTGCCAGAATCACTTCCTGCTGCAAAGTCGGTTGCAATGGCACTGCGAGGACTTCGCTCTTACGCCAGGCAGAGTTGCTGCATCCTGCCAGCGTTAAAGCTGTCGCAACGAAACACCAGCGCAAAAAAGGCTTCATTTCCCACTCCCGAAGACAACTATTGGATGAACGTCCTGTCCCCCGGCGGCTTAACAAGGCGTCCTGCCTGATAATAAACCCTCCGCCGAAGCGGAGGGCAAATGCTACCTTACTCGCCTTGTTCTGCGGCTGGCGCTTCTGGCGCAGCGGCAGGAGACTGCTCGGTTGCTTCTTTAATGCTCAGACGGATACGGCCCTGACGGTCAACTTCCAGAACCTTAACCGGCACTTCCTGACCCATCTGCAGGTAATCGGTCACTTTCTCAACGCGCTTGTCAGCGATCTGAGAGATGTGAACCAGACCTTCTTTACCGCCACCGATGGCAACGAATGCGCCAAAGTCAACGATACGGGTCACTTTACCGGCATAGATACGGCCCACTTCGATCTCTGCAGTGATCTCTTCGATGCGGCGGATAGCGAATTTCGCTTTTTCGCCGTCGGTCGCTGCGATCTTCACAGTACCGTCATCTTCGATTTCAATCGTGGTGCCAGTCTCTTCGGTCAGCGCACGGATTACGGAACCGCCCTTACCGATAACGTCTTTGATCTTGTCTGGATTGATCTTGATGGTGTGGATACGCGGAGCGAACTGAGAAATGTCGCCACGTGGCGCGTTAATCGCCTGTTCCATCACGCCCAGGATGTGCAGACGCGCACCTTTAGCCTGGTTCAGAGCAACCTGCATGATCTCTTTGGTGATACCTTCAATCTTGATATCCATCTGCAGCGCAGAGATACCTTCGCGGGAACCCGCGACTTTGAAGTCCATATCGCCCAGGTGGTCTTCGTCGCCCAGGATGTCAGACAGAACAACAAAGTTGTCGCCTTCTTTCACCAGACCCATAGCGATACCAGCCACAGCGGCTTTGATTGGTACGCCTGCATCCATCAGCGCCAGAGAGGCACCACACACGGAAGCCATGGAAGAAGAACCGTTAGATTCGGTGATTTCAGAAACCACACGCACGGTGTACGGGAATTTGTCAGCTTCTGGCATCACTGCCAGTACGCCGCGCTTCGCCAGACGACCGTGACCAATTTCACGACGCTTCGGCGAGCCAACCATACCGGTCTCACCTACGGAGTACGGAGGGAAGTTGTAGTGGAACAGGAAGCTGTCAGTACGCTCGCCCATCAGTTCGTCGATGTTCTGTGCGTCACGTGCGGTACCCAGGGTCGCGGTAACCAGCGCCTGTGTTTCGCCACGGGTGAACAGTGCGGAACCGTGAGTACGTGGCAGTACGCCAGTACGAACGTCCAGACCACGGATCATGTCTTTTTCGCGGCCATCGATACGCGGTTCGCCTGCCAGTACGCGGCTACGAACGGTGTTTTTCTCGATAGCGTGCAGAATTTCGCTCAGCTCGTTAGCATCCAGGGATTCATCTTCAGCCAACAGCGTCGCGATGGTTTCAGATTTGATGACGTCAACCTGAGCGTAACGCTCTTGTTTGTCGGTGATGCGGTATGCATCGCTCAGACGTGCGCCTGCCAGTGCAGCAACGCGTGCATTCAGCGCGTCGTTAACCGCTTCTGGCTGCCAGTCCCAACGTGGTTTACCGGCTTCTTTCACCAGGTCGTTGATGTTCTGGATAACGATCTGCTGCTGGTCGTGGCCAAATACCACAGCGCCCAGCATCTGGTCTTCGCTCAGCAGTTCAGCTTCGGATTCAACCATCAGAACCGCTGCTTCAGTACCGGCAACCACCAGGTCCAGCTTACTTTCTTTCAGCTCTTCCTGGGTTGGGTTCAGCACGTACTGGTCGTTGATGTAGCCAACGCGCGCGGCACCGATTGGGCCATTGAATGGAATACCAGACAGTGACAGGGCAGCAGATGCGCCGATCATAGCAACGATGTCCGGGTTAACCTGTGGGTTAACGGAAACAACGGTCGCGATAACCTGTACTTCGTTAACGAAGCCTTCCGGGAACAGTGGACGAACCGGGCGGTCAATCAGACGCGCGATCAGGGTTTCGCCTTCGCTTGGACGGCCTTCACGACGGAAGAAACCACCCGGGATTTTACCGGCAGCGTAGGTACGCTCCTGGTAGTTAACGGTCAGCGGGAAGAAGTCCTGACCTGGTTTAGCTTTTTTCTGGCCAACAACGGTAACGAATACCGCGGTGTCATCCATGCTTACCATAACGGCAGCAGTAGCCTGACGTGCCATCATGCCGGTTTCCAGCGTGACGGTATGTTGACCATACTGGAATTTACGAACGATCGGATTCAGCAAAGTTCTGTCCTTTCTTAAATGTATGACAGCACACCACAGGTGTGCTGACGATTTAACCCGACCTTCTTCGCATCCTCGCGACTAATGACAACCGACACCCCCATGGGTGAAGCCTCTCATTAGCCGCGCGAACCTCTGCAATGAAGATCATTTATAGCAACAATACAATAGTTTCCAGTGAATTGCTGCCGTCTGGTTGAAAAAAGGGGCCATCAGGCCCCCTTTTCTGAAACTCGCAAGACTTAGCGACGCAGACCCAGACGCTCGATCAGCGCGGTGTAACGTGCAACATCTTTACGTTTCAGGTAGTCGAGCAGTTTACGACGCTGAGAAACCATACGCAGCAGACCACGACGGCTGTGGTGATCTTTTTTGTGCTCTGCAAAGTGACCCTGCAGGTGGTTAATCTGTGCAGTCAGCAGTGCAACCTGAACTTCGGTAGAACCGCTGTCGTTAGTACCACGACCAAACTCAGAAACGATTTTAGCTTTAGCTTCAACGCTTAGAGACATTTTCAAACTCCAGAATATAAAGAATGTAAGGATGCCGATCTCTAATTCAGCAATCCCAGTATACGACCAACAAATTGTTAAACAATTTGCAGATCGTTAAGCGGCGATATTCTACTCGTCTCCCCTGCTTATCGCAAGGTGAGGTGTTATCGCCGTCACGCTTCGATCGGATACTCGACGACCAGACGACGCGGCGCAACGCGCCCTTCACCGTCCATTTCGCCCATACCGATGAATTTCCCGTCGTCACCTTCCGTCACGCGTACCAGCCCTTCAAGCGGCGCATCCGCCGTACGAACCGGGTTGCCGTTCTTAAAGTAAACGGACGATGTTAAAGGAAGATTAACGATCGGGAAGTCCGCCGCCGGACTGTCCATTGGCATCAGCAAGGGATCCAGCAATTCTGCTGGCGCTTTTCCCTGCACTTCCGCCTGTTCAACCAGCTCGCGAAGATGCTCAAGCGTCACCATGCGTTCGACCGGATACTTGCTGACAGCCAGACGACGCAAGTAAATCACATGCGCCCCGCAGCCCAGCTTTTCACCGAGGTCATCGATGATGGTACGAATATAGGTGCCTTTCGAACAGTGTACTTCCAGCTCCAGCTCATCGCCTTCATGGCGAATGAACAGCAGTTCATACACGGTAATCGGACGGGCTTCACGCGGAACGTCGATGCCCTGGCGCGCATATTCGTAGAGCTTCTTGCCCTGATATTTCAGCGCCGAATACATCGACGGCACCTGCATCGTGTCACCACGGAAGCTTTCCAGCGCCGCATCAAGCTGCTCTGCGCTGAAGGTCACCGGGCGCTCTTCGACTACCTGGCCATCCGCGTCGGAGGTATCCGTGCGCTGGCCCAGTTTAGCGATAACGCGATAACGCTTATCGGAATCCAGCAGATACTGGGAGAACTTTGTCGCCTCTCCCAGGCAGACCGGCAGCATACCGGTCGCCAGCGGATCCAGCGCGCCCGTATGGCCCGCACGGTTGGCGTTAAAAATACGCTTCACTTTTTGCAGTACGTCGTTGCTGGATGCGCCCTGCGGTTTATCCAGCAGCAGTACGCCATGCACGTCGCGACCGCGACGACGAGGACGACTCATCAGTCCTCCTTGCTGTCGTCCGCTGGGTTCACACGACGCTCATCGTCATGTTTCACCACGCTGGTCACCAGGTTGGACATGCGCATACCTTCTACCAGCGAGTTATCGTAGAAGAAGGTCAGCTCAGGCACGATACGCAGACGCATCGCTTTGCCGAGCAGAGAGCGGATGAAACCAGAAGCTTCCTGCAGCGCTTTAATGCCGTTTTTCACCGCGGCTTCGTCCTGATCGTTCAGGAAAGTCACGAACACTTTGGCATACGCCAGATCGCGGGACATCTCAACACCAGACACGGTGGTCATCATACCAATACGCGGGTCTTTAATTTCACGCTGCAGAATGAGTGCGATCTCTTTCTGCATTTCCTGCGCTACGCGCTGAGGGCGACCAAATTCTTTCGCCATAATAAATTCTCCAGACAAAAAAGGGGCTAAAAGCCCCTTTTAAAATTATTGCCGGGTGGCGCGAGGCGATCCCGGCTTACAATCGGTAATTAAGCGATGGTACGCTGAATTTCGATGATCTCGAACACTTCGATCATATCGCCAACGCGAACGTCGTTGTAGTTCTTCACGCCGATACCACATTCCATGCCGTTACGGACTTCGTTAACGTCATCTTTGAAGCGGCGCAGGGATTCCAGCTCGCCTTCGTAGATAACCACGTTGTCACGCAGTACGCGGATTGGGTTGTGACGCTTGATGTTACCTTCGGTAACCATACAGCCCGCGATCGCACCGAATTTCGGTGATTTGAACACGTCACGTACTTCAGCCAGACCGATGATCTGCTGTTTCAGCTCAGGAGACAGCATGCCGCTCATCGCTGCTTTCACTTCGTCGATCAGGTTATAGATGACGGAGTAGTAACGCAGATCCAGGCTTTCAGCTTCAATCACTTTACGCGCAGACGCATCCGCACGAACGTTGAAGCCAACCAGGATAGCGTTGGAGGCAGCAGCCAGGGTTGCGTCGGTTTCGGTGATACCACCTACGCCAGAACCGATGATCTTCACTTTCACTTCGTCGGTAGACAGTTTCAGCAAGGAGTCGGAGATCGCTTCCACAGAACCCTGAACGTCAGCTTTCAGAACAACGTTCACTTCGTGAACTTCGCCCTCGGTCATGTTCGCGAACATGTTCTCGAGTTTAGATTTCTGCTGACGAGCCAGTTTAACTTCACGGAATTTACCCTGACGATACAGTGCAACTTCACGCGCTTTCTTCTCGTCACGCACAACGGTCACTTCGTCACCGGCAGCCGGAACACCGGACAGGCCCAGGATTTCCACTGGAATGGACGGACCCGCTTCCAGGACTTCCTGACCCAGTTCGTTACGCATCGCACGAACGCGGCCGTATTCGAAACCACACAGAACGATGTCGCCTTTGTTCAGCGTGCCTTCGCGAACCAGAACGGTTGCAACCGGACCACGGCCTTTATCCAGGAAGGATTCGATAACCGCGCCGCTTGCCATACCTTTACGAACCGCTTTGAGCTCCAGAACTTCAGCCTGCAGCAGGATAGCGTTCAGCAGGTCGTCAATACCGGTACCCGCTTTTGCAGATACTGGGATGAACTGTGCTTCACCGCCCCACTCTTCCGGCATAACGCCGTACTGAGACAGTTCGTTCTTCACGCGATCCATATCGGCTTCTGGCTTATCGATTTTGTTGACTGCAACAACCAGAGGTACCTGCGCCGCTTTTGCGTGCTGGATAGCTTCAATGGTCTGTGGCATCACGCCATCGTCTGCCGCAACAACCAGTACAACGATATCCGTTGCCTGAGCACCACGAGCACGCATTGAGGTAAACGCTGCGTGGCCTGGGGTATCCAGGAAGGTGATCATGCCGTTTTCGGTTTCTACATGGTAAGCACCGATGTGCTGGGTAATACCACCCGCTTCGCCGGATGCCACTTTAGTAGAGCGAATGTAGTCAAGCAGAGAGGTTTTACCGTGGTCAACGTGACCCATGATGGTCACAACTGGTGCACGCGGTTCAGCCGCTGCGCCAGTGTCACGGTCGCTCATTACTGCTTCTTCCAGCTCGTTTTCACGACGCAGGATAACTTTGTGGCCCATCTCTTCAGCAACCAGCTGTGCGGTTTCCTGGTCGATGACCTGGTTGATGGTCGCCATTGCACCCAGCTTCATCATCGCTTTGATGACCTGAGAGCCTTTAACGGCCATCTTGTTCGCCAGATCGCCAACGGTGATGGTTTCACCAATCACAACGTCACGGTTAACGGCCTGAGCTGGCTTCTGGAAGCCCTGCTGCAGAGCGGAACCTTTACGCTTGCCGCCTTTACCACCGCGAACGGCTGCACGCGCTTCTTCACGGTCAGCTTTAGATTCAGCGTGCTTGTTACCTTTTTTCGCTGGACGCGCGGCTTTGGTGTTACGACCACGGCCACGGCCGCCTTCAACTTCACGGTCGTTGTCGTCTTCAGCCTGACGCGCGTGCTGAGAAGTGGTCACATGATAGTCGCTGGTGTCTTCAGTCGTTTCAGCGGTATTCACGCCATTCTTCTCGTTTTCTTCTGCCATACGGCGCGCTTCTTCAGCAACACGGCGAGCTTCTTCTTCCAGCTTACGGCGGGCTTCTTCTTCCGCTTTACGCTTCAGCTCGGCAGCTTCATTTTCACGGCGGGCTTTTTCAGCCTGGGCGGTTTTGGTCATTTCGTCTGTCTGTTGATTGCTCACTTTGTCTTTTTCCGCAGCGTCACGCTTCACTTTATCACTTGCGTCGCGTTTCGCTTTTTCTGCGGCCTCACGTTCAGCTTTTAATTCTGCTTCACGTTTGGCGGTTGCTTCCGCCGCACGCTGAGCTTGTTCTTCCGCTTCACGCTGTGCCTGCTCTTCCGCAGCAAGGCGTTCTGCCTCTTGCGGATCACGTTTTACAAAGGTGCGCGTCTTGCGGACTTCAATTTGTACCGATTTACTTTTGCCACCGGTACCAGGGATGTTTAACGTGCTACGCGTTTTGCGCTGCAGCGTTAACTTGTCAGGCGTAGAGCCGTGTTCACGGTTCAGGTGCGTTAACAAGGTTTGTTTTTCTTGCGCGGTCACCGAGTCATCAGCGGACTTCGGGATCCCTGCATCAGCAAATTGCTGTACCAGGCGGTCCACGGAGGTCTGAATCTCAGCAGCCAGCGATTTTACAGTTACATCAGTCATGCTGTTCCTTCCTGCTACAGTTTATTACGCTTCGTCGCCGAACCAGCAAATATTACGTGCGGCCATGATGAGCTCGCCGGCTTTCTCGTCGGTTAAACCTTCGATATCAGCCAGGTCATCAACGCCTTGCTCAGCGAGATCTTCCAGCGTACAAACACCACGGGCAGCCAGCTTGAACGCAATCGCACGATCAAGACCTTCCAGATTCAGCAGGTCATCAGCCGGCTTCTTATCGCCAAGGCTTTCTTCCTGAGCCAGTGCCAGGGTGGTCAGTGCGTTTTTAGCGCGTTCACGCAGGGCTTCAACAGTCTGTTCATCCAGACCGTCAATTTCCAGCAGCTCTTTCATTGGCACATAGGCCAGTTCTTCCAGCGTAGAGAAACCTTCTTCAACCAGAACAGTGGCGAAGTCTTCGTCAATATCCAGGTATTTAGTGAAGGTATCGATCGCCGCATGGGCTTCAGCCTGATGCTTAGCCTGCAGGTCATCAACGGTCATCACGTTGAGTTCCCAGCCGCTCAGCTGTGACGCCAGGCGTACGTTCTGACCGTTACGGCCGATTGCCTGCGCCAGGTTGCCCGCTTCAACAGCGATATCCATGGTGTGTTTGTCTTCGTCAACAACGATAGAGGCAACATCAGCTGGAGCCATTGCGTTGATCACGAACTGCGCCGGGTTGTCATCCCACAGAACGATATCAATACGTTCCCCGCCCAGCTCAGTAGACACTGCCTGGACACGCGCGCCGCGCATACCGACGCAAGCACCGACCGGGTCGATACGCTTGTCGTTGGTTTTCACCGCAATTTTCGCACGGGAGCCCGGATCGCGAGCCGCCGCTTTAATCTCAATAACTTCTTCACCGATTTCCGGTACTTCGATACGGAACAGTTCAACCAGCATTTCTGGTTTAGAACGGGTCACGAACAGCTGTGCACCACGCGCTTCAGGACGCACGGCGTACAGAACACCACGGATACGGTCGCCTGGACGGAAGTTTTCACGCGGCAGCATATCTTCGCGCAGGATTACGGCTTCAGCGTTACCCGGCATCCCTTCGGATTTGATCTCCAGCGAGATGTTGTCGCGGTTCACTTTCTTCACCACACCGGTGATGATTTCGCCTTCCTGATCGCGGAACTGATCGACAACTAGCGCGCGCTCGGCTTCGCGAACTTTCTGCACGATAACCTGTTTAGCGGTCTGGGTCGTGATACGGTCGAAGGTCACAGATTCAATCTGATCTTCAACGTACTCACCCACGTTCAGACTTTCGTCTTCATAACGCGCCGCTTCCAGCGTGATCTCTTTGGTCGGCTGGGTCACTTCTTCAACGATTACCCAACGACGGAATGTATCGAAGTCACCGCTTTTACGATCGATTTCTACGCGAACATCGATCTCTTGTTCATATTTTTTCTTGGTTGCTGTAGCCAGTGCACTTTCCAGCGCTTCGAAAATCTTCTCACGCGGCAGTGATTTCTCGTTGGAGACGGCTTCAACAACAGCCAAAATTTCTTTGTTCATCGCGGGCTTTTCACCTCAATCCAGACTGTTAAAAGTGGGGAACCAGGTTCGCCTTCTGGATATTACTCAGCGCGAACACTTCATCTTTGCCGTCGACTGTCACCGTGATCATTTCACCATCAACGGCTTTGATAATTCCCTGCCATTTACGGCGGTTCTGTACGGCCATACGCAGAACGAGAGCCACTTCTTCACCGGTAAAGCGCACATAGTGCTCGGCCGTGAACATCGGGCGATCGAGGCCAGGTGAGGAAACTTCCAGGTTGTACGCAACGGTAATCGGGTCTTCAACATCAAGAACCGCACTCACCTGGTGGCTAACATCAGCACAATCATCAACATTGATGCCATCTTCACTATCAATATAGATGCGCAGCGTCGATGTACGGCCGCGAACGAATTCGATGCCGACCAGTTCGTAGCCCAGTGCTTCGACCGGTGCAGTAATCATCTCTGTTAATTTTTGCTCTAATGTGGACAAGCCCACCCCCAAGACATAAAAAAAGGGCGTAAAGCCCAGTTATTCTGTAGTCAGATAACAAAAAACCCCGATAAATCGGGGCTTTAGATAACTGAACCCTATAGCCACAACTGTGGCCTGGAGCACTCTCCGAAAGAATTTTTTCAAATCCAGCTACGAAGGCTCTAAGTCTTCACAGTATATTTGAAAAAGAACTTTATGGGAAAGTGGTTGCGGGGGCCGGATTTGAACCGACGACCTTCGGGTTATGAGCCCGACGAGCTACCAGGCTGCTCCACCCCGCGCCTGAAACGTGGCAAATTCTACGCGTTTTAGGTAGAAAATGCAAATAATGCTGGGATTTGGTACCGAAGACGGGACGTAAAATCGGCGTTCAGTATATTGATAGTTGACCCCGCCTGTCAAGGCAACTTCCGCCAGATCGATTAGACCAAATTTTTTACAAAAAACGCATGAGTCTCTTCCGGTCTTCGGCAAAAGATGATTAAATGAATACTCACTTATTTTGCATAAAAATGCACAAGAGAGCGAAATCGGTCTCTAATCAGTCAATCAAGCAGGGTTTTATTATATGACGACGATTCTCAAGCATCTTCCGGTAGGACAACGTATTGGCATCGCTTTCTCAGGCGGCCTGGATACCAGCGCTGCACTGCTGTGGATGCGCCAAAAGGGAGCGGTTCCGTATGCATATACTGCGAACCTGGGACAGCCAGATGAGGAAGATTATGACGCGATCCCTCGTCGTGCCATGGAGTATGGCGCAGAGAACGCACGACTGATTGACTGCCGCAAACAGCTGGTAGCCGAAGGTATCGCTGCGATTCAGTGCGGTGCTTTTCATAACACCACTGGCGGCCTGACCTATTTCAATACCACTCCGCTGGGCCGCGCCGTGACGGGCACCATGCTGGTTGCCGCCATGAAAGAAGATGGCGTGAATATCTGGGGTGACGGCAGTACCTATAAAGGCAACGATATCGAACGTTTCTATCGTTATGGCCTGCTGACCAACGCCGAACTGCAGATTTACAAACCGTGGCTGGATACCGACTTCATCGACGAACTGGGTGGTCGTCATGAGATGTCTGAATTCATGATTGCCTGCGGTTTTGACTATAAGATGTCCGTCGAAAAAGCGTACTCCACCGACTCCAATATGCTGGGTGCAACGCACGAAGCGAAAGACCTGGAATTCCTGAACTCCAGCGTGAAGATCGTTAACCCGATCATGGGCGTGAAGTTCTGGGACGAGAACGTCAAAATTCAGGCTGAAGAAGTCACCGTACGCTTCGAGCGCGGCCATCCGGTTGCGCTGAACGGTAAAACGTTCTCAGACGACGTTGAGCTGATGCTGGAAGCTAACCGCATTGGCGGTCGTCACGGTCTGGGCATGAGCGATCAGATTGAAAACCGTATCATCGAAGCGAAAAGCCGTGGCATCTATGAAGCCCCGGGAATGGCGCTGCTGCACATCGCTTACGAGCGCCTGCTGACCGGTATTCATAACGAAGACACTATCGAACAGTATCACTCTCATGGTCGTCAGTTGGGTAAACTGCTGTACCAGGGCCGCTGGTTCGATCCGCAGGCGCTGATGCTGCGTGATGCACTGCAGCGTTGGGTGGCAAGCGCAATCACCGGTGAAGTAACGCTGGAACTGCGTCGCGGCAATGACTACTCCATCCTGAATACCGTGTCTGACAACCTGACCTATAAAGCAGAACGTCTGACCATGGAGAAAGGTGATTCGGTCTTCTCTCCGGATGACCGTATCGGTCAACTGACCATGCGTAACCTGGACATCACCGATACCCGCGAGAAGCTGTTCAACTATGTTGAGAATGGCCTGCTCTCCGCCAGTTCCGGTAACGGCCTGCCGCAGGTTGAAAACCTGGAACACAGCGATAAGAAGTAATAGTTACTCAGAAATGCAGAAGGCGCCCAATGGGCGCCTTTTTTATGCTCTTCGTAGGCCCGGTAAGCGCAGCGCCACCGGGCAACATGGCGGGTGGCGCTGCGCTTACCCGCCCTACAAAAGATCGGAGACAAACGATATACAGACGAAAAAAAAGACGTCTTGCGACGTCTTTCTTCTGGAATATTGGTACCGAGGATGGGACTCGAACCCACAAGCCCGTTAGGGCACTACCACCTCAAGGTAGCGTGTCTACCAATTCCACCACCTCGGTACTGAATACTTACTGCGGGATATCGCTGGTCGGCTTAGCCGGTGCAGTTGGCTGAGTTTGCTCAGTTTTCGCTGGCGCGCTCAGATTTTCCCACTCGCTTCCTTTACTGGTCTTGTTGCTGTTGATATTACCCAGCACCAGACTGATGATGAAGAACAGCGTAGCCAGAATCGCCGTTGTACGGGTCATGAAGTTCGCAGAACCACTTGAACCAAACAGCGTACCGGAAGCGCCTGCTCCGAAGGAGGCTCCCATATCAGCGCCTTTACCTTGCTGCAGCATGATCAGCGCTACAAGAGCGATGGCTACAATAAGGAAAATAACTAAAAGAGCTTCGTACATAATCAACCTGTTCCTTGCGGATTTGCCGCATACCAATGCTTCGACCAATTAGCAGGATTTTTGTTTCCCACTGAAGCGGGTGTGAATACTAACCAAAGCGAATGACCTTCGCAAGGGCATTTTCGACGCATTGTATCAACTGCGGAAAAAAACAGCAAAAAGCCATTAAATGCTTAAAACAAAGGCGGCAAGCGCCGCCTTTTTAAACACTTACTGTGAAAAGTTATGCAGCTTTCACCGCATCCGCGATGCGATGCGCGAATTCAGTCACCTGCGCTTCGTCTTCGCCTTCAACCATCACGCGAATCAGTGGCTCGGTACCCGATTTACGCAGCAGTACACGGCCACGATTGCCCAGGGCCGCTTCAACGTCAGCCATCACCGCTTTCACGTTGTCATTTTCAAGCGGATCGCCTTTACCCGCTGTGAAACGCACGTTAACGAGGATTTGCGGGAACATCTTCATACCGCTGCAGAGATCGTGCAGGCTCATATGGTTGCGCGCCATGGCAGCAACAACCTGCAGACCCGCCACGATGCCGTCACCGGTGGTGGTTTTATCGAGCAGGATCACGTGACCGGAGTTTTCCGCACCGATTCGCCAGCCCTTCTCCTGCAATTTTTCCAGCACATAGCGGTCTCCCACTTTCGCGCGGACAAACGGAATACCGAGCTGTTTCAGCGCCAGTTCCAGGCCCATGTTGCTCATCAGCGTACCTACCGCGCCGCCACGCAACTGCCCCTGACGCAGACCTTCACGTGCAATGATGTAGAGGATCTGATCGCCGTCGACCTTGTTACCTTCGTGGTCGACCATGATCACACGGTCACCGTCGCCATCGAGGGCAATACCCAGATCGGCTTTTTCCGCCAGCACGCGCGCCTGCAGGGCACGCACGTCCGTCGCCCCCACTTCTTCGTTGATGTTAAGACCATCCGGCTCACAGCCGATGGTGATGACTTTCGCACCCAACTCGCGGAAAACATTCGGAGCAATGTGGTAGGTCGCACCGTTTGCACAGTCCACCACAATTTTAAGATGGGCTAGACTCAGCTCATTCGGGAAGGTGCCTTTGCAGAATTCGATATAGCGACCCGCGGCATCGACGATACGGTTCGCTTTGCCCAGCTCAGCGGAGTCGACACAGGTGATCTCTTTTTCCATTTCCGCTTCAATGGCCTCTTCAACATCATCCGGCAGCTTGGTGCCGTCAATGGAGAAGAACTTGATGCCGTTGTCGTAGAACGGGTTATGAGAAGCCGAGATAACAATCCCCGCTTCCGCACGGAAGGTGCGCGTCAGGTAAGCCACAGCAGGCGTTGGCATTGGGCCTGTAAAGGAGGCAGAAAGCCCCGCAGCTGCCAGACCGGCTTCCAGCGCAGATTCCAGCATATAGCCTGAAATACGGGTGTCTTTACCGATGATGATCTTACGGGAACCATGACGTGCCAGCACCTTGCCAGCAGCCCAGCCCAGTTTCAGGACAAAATCAGGGGTGATTGGAGCATCGCCTACGCGCCCACGGATACCATCGGTACCAAAATATTTACGATTACTCATAGCGTTTGTTTTCCTTCGCTGCCAGTGTGGCTTCCACCACACGCATGGCTTCTACTGTTTCTTTTACGTCATGGACACGAATAATGTGCGCGCCTTGCATCGCTGCGATCACCGCGCAGGCCAGGCTACCACTCAGGCGTTCACTCGGCCCCACATTCAGCAACTGCCCAATCATCGACTTTCTCGACATCCCCACCAGCAACGGCAGGCCGAAGTGATGAAATTCTGATAAGCGCGCAAGCAGCGCATAATTGTGAGAGAGATTTTTACCGAAACCGAACCCCGGGTCGAGCAGCAATTTCTCTTTTGCGATACCCGCACGCTCGCAGCGCGCAATATGCTCAATAAAGAAGCGATTCACGTCGGCAAAGACATCGTCGTACTTCGGCGCTTCCTGCATGGTTTTCGGCTGCCCCTGCATGTGCATCAGGCAGACCGGTAGGCCAGTTTCCGCAGCCGCCTCCATCGCGCCAGGCTCAGTCAGTGAGCGAATGTCATTGATAATGTGAGCGCCCACTCTCGCCACTTCACGAATCACCTCAGGTTTCGACGTGTCAACGGAGATCCACACCTCAAATCGCTGAGCAATAGCCTCAACCACAGGCACCACGCGCGCCAGCTCTTCTTCCACAGAAACGTCCGCCGCGCCCGGGCGCGTCGATTCTCCACCGACATCAATGATGGTGGCACCTGCATTGATCATTAAATTTGCGTGCTTAACCGCCTCGATAAGCGTGTTATGCGTGCCGCCGTCAGAGAAGGAGTCAGGGGTAACATTCAGGATCCCCATCACATGCGGATGCGAGAGATCGAGATGCGAGTCCTGGGCGAAGAGTTTCATGGCTAAAATCCCTGGTATTTATAAGGTTTAACGGATAAGAAAAACCCCGGAGCAAGCTCCAGGGTTTGAGGTACAGACAAACATTTCAACAGAAGAGACTTACTTGTCGCCCAACTGTTCTGACATGGTATTACCCGGGTTTGGCGTACGCGGTTCATCAACCGGGCGCGGCGCACGCGGGGTGCCATTGTTGTCAGAATTGTTGGAAGCACCAGGATCTTCCCAGCCAGCTGGCGGACGCACTTCACGGCGTGCCATCAGGTCGTCAATCTGCGGTGCATCGATGGTCTCATATTTCATGAGCGCATCTTTCATCGAATGCAGGATGTCCATATTGTCGTTCAGGATCTGGCGAGCGCGTGCATAGTTACGCTCTACCAAAGATTTTACTTCCTGGTCGATGATACGTGCCGTCTCATCGGACATATGTTTCGCTTTAGCCACAGAACGGCCCAGGAACACTTCACCCTCTTCCTCTGCATACAGCAGCGGACCGAGTTTGTCGGAGAAGCCCCACTGCGTCACCATGTTACGTGCCAGGTTTGTCGCGACTTTGATGTCGTTGGACGCACCGGTAGAAACATGTTCCACACCGTAGATAATCTCTTCTGCCAGACGACCGCCGTACAGGGTCGAGATCTGGCTTTCCAGCTTCTGACGGCTGGCGCTGATCGCGTCGCCTTCAGGCAGGAAGAAGGTCACACCCAGCGCGCGACCACGTGGGATAATCGTCACTTTATGCACCGGATCGTGTTCCGGAACCAGGCGACCGATAATCGCGTGACCTGCTTCGTGGTATGCCGTGGACTCTTTCTGCGCTTCCGTCATCACCATGGAGCGACGTTCCGCACCCATCATGATTTTGTCTTTCGCTTTCTCGAACTCCACCATGGACACCACGCGCTTGTTACCGCGAGCGGCAAACAGGGCAGCTTCGTTGACCAGGTTAGCCAGGTCCGCACCGGAGAAGCCCGGGGTACCGCGCGCAATAATTGCTGCGTCGATATCTGGCGCCAGCGGTACGCGACGCATGTGGACTTTCAGAATCTGTTCACGACCGCGAACATCCGGCAGCCCCACCACGACCTGACGGTCGAAACGGCCTGGACGCAGCAGCGCTGGGTCAAGTACGTCCGGACGGTTAGTCGCCGCGATAACGATAATACCTTCGTTACCTTCGAAGCCGTCCATTTCAACCAGCATCTGGTTCAGCGTCTGCTCACGTTCATCATGACCACCGCCCAGACCTGCGCCACGCTGGCGGCCTACGGCGTCGATTTCATCGATGAAGATGATGCACGGTGCTGCCTTCTTGGCCTGTTCGAACATGTCACGCACACGAGATGCACCCACACCCACGAACATTTCGACGAAGTCAGAACCTGAAATAGTAAAGAACGGCACCTTCGCTTCACCCGCGATAGCTTTCGCCAGCAGGGTTTTACCGGTACCCGGAGGACCCACCATCAGAACGCCTTTCGGGATCTTACCGCCCAGTTTCTGGAAACGGCTCGGCTCACGCAGGTATTCAACCAGTTCGCCCACTTCTTCTTTTGCTTCGTCACAACCTGCAACGTCAGCAAACGTGGTCTTGATCTGATCTTCCGTCAGCATACGCGCTTTGCTCTTACCGAACGACATGGCACCTTTGCCACCGCCGCCCTGCATCTGACGCATAAAGAAGATCCAGACGCCGATAAGAAGCAGCATCGGGAACCAGGAAATGAAGATAGAAGCCAGCAGGCTTGGTTCTTCTGGCGGCTCGCCAACCACTTTGACGTTTTTAGTCAGAAGGTTATCGAGCAGCTTAGGATCGTTCACCGGGATGTAGGTCGTGTAACGGTTACTATCTTTCTTGGTAACGTTTATCTCACGTCCGTTGATACGCGCTTCGCGAACCTGGTCCTGATTGACCTCCTGCAGGAAGGTAGAATAATCCACCTTGCGGCCATTCGACTCGCTGGGCCCAAAGCTCTGGAATACTGACATCAGCACGACGGCAATGACCAGCCAGAGAATTAGGTTTTTCGCCATGTCACTCAAGGGATTAACCTCACATTACAACTGTGTTAAAAACAGCGTCAGGATACTCTATATCCAGTTTCATTCAAACTTTCGCCTGAAATCTACCGGTTATCATTTTCGCCCGGTCGCTACAATATACACTTCACGGGAACGCGCCCGGGAAGAGTCCGGCTTACGAACTTTAACCTTCGCAAACAGGGAGCGAATTTCCTTAAGGTACTCCTCGAAACCTTCGCCCTGAAACACCTTCACAACAAAACTACCACCAGGCGCTAGTACATCACGACACATTTCTAACGCTAGCTCCACCAGATACATGCCGCGGGGGATATCCACCGCCGGTGTTCCGCACATATTTGGTGCCATATCAGACATGACAACCTGGACCTTACTGTCACCCACACGTTCAAGTAACGCTTTTAGCACTAATTCATCACGAAAATCGCCCTGAAGGAAGTCGACACCGACGATGGGATCCATTGGTAAAAGATCGCATGCGATGATTCGACCCGCTCCGCCGATCTGCGTTACCGCATACTGGGACCATCCGCCAGGGGCAGCACCGAGGTCAACAACCGTCATCCCCGGTTTAAAAAGTTTGTCACTTTGCTGTATTTCATCAAGTTTAAACCAGGCGCGGGAACGTAACCCCTTTTTCTGCGCCTGCAGAACATATTTATCGCTAAAGTGTTCCTGAAGCCAGCGGCTGGAACTGGCAGAACGCTTTTTACCTGTCATTTAACTTTTCCGTCCGGGTTCATCGTTGCTTACCTTTGACGTAAATTTCTACGCTGCTATTTGGCGATATTAGGGAGATGGCGGTAGAATGAACCGTTTTCAATCCCAACGTAAGCAAAAATATACGATGAATCTGAGTACTAAACAAAAACAGCACCTTAAAGGTCTGGCACATCCGCTCAAGCCTGTAGTTATGCTTGGCAACAATGGTTTGACCGAAGGGGTGCTTGCCGAGATTGAACAAGCGCTGGAACACCACGAGCTGATCAAGGTGAAAATCGCCTCTGAAGACAGAGACACTAAAAACCTGATCGTGGAAGCCATCGTGCGCGAAACCGGCGCCTGTAATGTACAGGTCATCGGTAAAACGCTGGTGCTCTATCGCCCATCTAAAGAGCGCAAAATCTCGCTGCCACGTTAAGGATATCCCTAATCGAACACATTTTCTGTGTAAAACGAGGGATTTCTGTCAGCAGGTGAGCAAAATGCCACGCTCCTTGAGTTGTTAAAAGGCCGCTATGCGGCCTTTTTCTTTTCTTTACAATGTATCAACATCTCAGTGGAGAAGCGAATTACAGGTACTCGACCTTAATAATTTCGTATTCCACTTCACCACCTGGGGTACGGATCACGACCACATCGTCTTGCTCTTTGCCAATCAGGCCACGCGCGATGGGTGAGTTCACTGAAATGAGGTTCTGCTTAAAGTCTGCCTCATCGTCACCCACGATGCGATACGTTTGCTCTTCGTCGTTGTCCAGGTTCAGGACACTTACGGTAGAACCAAAGATCACGCGGCCATTGTTTGGCATCTTAGTGATGTCGATCACCTGCGCATTAGACAGCTTTGCTTCGATGTCTTTAATACGCCCTTCACAGAAGCCCTGCTGCTCACGCGCCGCATGGTATTCAGCGTTCTCTTTCAGGTCGCCATGCTCGCGCGCATCCGCGATAGCGGCGATAATTTCAGGGCGACGCACGGATTTTAGGAAATCCAGCTCTTCGCGCAGTTTTTCGGCACCACGTAAGGTCATCGGAATAGCTTGCATTTGTTATACCTCTTAAACATTCCTGTTGGGAGCAGTGTTCCCTGCTCCTGCCCCCCTAAGCGGGCAAGAAGCAAAAAGAAAACCGACCCGGGAGCAACGCCCCAGGTCAGCAGCAATTTTTCAATTTGATACGCATTTTACCGCGAAGTTCACTATGGGTCATCGTTTACTTTGCAGTGCTATGCACCGTAGTATGACGGTTTGTTTTCGGGTTGTTAGCGCGAGATTATGCGATTTTCCAGTTTTATCATCGGATTGACTACCAGTATGGCGTTCGCCGCTCAGGCCGCGAACGTTGATGAGTACATTAATCAGCTGCCCGCAGGCGCTAACCTTGCGCTAATGGTGCAGAAGGTTGGCGCCCAAGCCCCTGACATTGACTTTCACAGTCAACAGATGGCGCTGCCTGCCAGTACCCAGAAGGTGATCACTGCGCTCGCCGCCCTGCTTCAGCTTGGCCCTGACTTCCGGTTTACTACCACGCTTGAGACCAAAGGTAACGTCGAAGGTGGCGAACTGAAAGGCGATCTGATTGCCCGCTTTGGGGGTGATCCAACCTTCAAGCGCCAGGATATCCGCAATATGGTGGCGGTGCTGAAAAAATCCGGCGTAACAAAAATCGATGGCAACGTGCTGATCGATACCTCCATTTTCGCCAGCCACGATAAAGCGCCCGGCTGGCCGTGGAATGACATGACGCAGTGCTTTAGCGCCCCGCCTGCTGCGGCCATCGTTGACCGTAACTGCTTCTCCGTGTCGCTCTACAGCGCCCCCAAGCCGGATGATTTAGCCTTTATACGCGTGGCGTCCTACTACCCGGTCACGATGTTCAGCCAGGTACGCACATTAGCAAAAGGATCGCCGGATGCGCAGTATTGCGAACTGGACGTCGTGCCGGGCGATCTTAACCGTTTCACACTCACCGGCTGCCTGACGCAGCGTGCCGATCCGTTACCGCTGGCCTTCGCCATTCAGGACGGAGCGGGTTATGCGGGTGCGATACTGAAAGACGAACTGAAACAGGCTGGCATCACCTATTCTGGCTCGCTGATGCGTCAGACACAGGTTAATCAACCGGGTACCGTCATCGCCAGCAAACAGTCTGCGCCGCTACATGACCTGCTTAGGATTATGCTGAAAAAGTCAGATAACATGATTGCTGACACCGTGTTCCGCATGATTGGTCACGCCCGTTTCGGCGTACCCGGTACCTGGCGTGCGGGGTCAGACGCCGTTCGTCAGATCCTGCGCCAGCAGGCGGGGATCGATCTTGGTAATACCATCGCCGTCGATGGCTCCGGGTTATCGCGTCACAATCTGATCTCCCCAGCCACCATGATGCAAGTGCTTCAGTACATTGCCCAACATGACACTGAGCTAAACTTTATTTCGATGCTGCCACTTGCCGGGCATGACGGTTCGCTTCAGTATCGGGCAGGGCTTCATGCTGCGGGTGTTGATGGCAAAGTGTCAGCGAAAACAGGTTCGCTGCAGGGGGTTTATAACCTTGCAGGCTTTATCACCACAGCCAGCGGACAACGCATGGCATTCGTGCAGTATCTTTCCGGCTATGCCGTCGAACCGACCGATCAGCGTAATCGCCGTATTCCGCTGGTGCGCTTCGAAAGCAGGCTATACAAGGACATCTACCAGAATAACTAACGATGAAACTACTCATAGTTGAAGACGATTTGTTATTGCAGGAAGGGTTGGCGCTCGCGCTGGCGAATGAAGGATACGCGCTCGATTGCGCCGCTACGGCGGCAGAAGCCGATGCGCTGATCCAGAGCGGTGAATATAGCCTGGTGATCCTCGATTTAGGTTTACCGGATAAAGACGGCGCGACGCTGCTCAGCCAGTGGCGCCGCCGTGGCGTTGAAAATCCCGTGCTGATCCTCACGGCGCGCGATGCCATTGAAGACCGCATTCACGGTCTGGACGCCGGTGCGGATGATTATCTGGTGAAACCTTTTGCCCTCGCAGAACTTCAGGCGCGCGTGCGGGCACTGATCCGCCGCTATCAGGGACACAGCGATAACACGCTGACTGACGGTGATATTACGCTGAATCTTCAGACGCAACAGGTGTTGCGTAAGTCCCAGCCTGTCGAAGTGACCCCAAAAGAATTTGCCCTCCTGACGCGTCTCATCATGCGGAGCGGTCAAACGGTACATCGCGAGACGCTGCAGCAGGATATCTACTCCTGGCAGGACGATCCGGGTTCAAATACCCTTGAAGTTCATATTCACAATCTGCGGCGCAAGCTCGGCAAAGAACGGATCAAAACAGTCCGTGGCGTCGGATACCGCCTGGAGAGCCAGAAATGAACAGTATGCGTCGGCGATTAATGGTTTTGCTGGCGATTATCCTATTGTTTTTTCAACTTATCAGCGTGATTTGGTTATGGCATGAAAGCCGTGAACAGATTGGCTTTCTGGTGAATGAAACACTCTCGGCGAAAGCACGTAACAAGCACGTTGAGAAAGAGATCCGTGAAGCGATTGCGTCGCTGCTGGTCCCTTCTCTGGTGATGGTCGGTTTTACCCTGCTCTTCTCCTTCTGGGCGGTGACCTGGATAACCCGGCCGCTTAACAAATTACGTGCCAGCCTGGCCAACCGGTCAGCCGACAATCTAACGCCGCTGCCCATGTATTCCGATATGGAAGAAATTGGCGCAGTGACGACATCGCTAAACCAACTGCTGGCGCGTCTTGATCATACCTTACAGCAGGAGCGTCTTTTCACCGCTGATGCCGCACACGAGCTACGCACACCGCTTGCCGGGATTCGGTTGCATCTGGAATTAATGGCCCAGTCTGGCTCACCACAAGCCACCACGTTGATTAGTCGTATCGATCAGTTGATGCACACCGTTGAACAGCTGCTGATGCTGGCGCGAGCCGGACAGGCGATGGCAAGCGGTCACTACGATACGGTCCACTGGACAGAGAATATTATTGCGCCGCTGGGTCTTGAGCACGAAGCCAAAGACCATACGGTGATATGGCCTGCTAAAAGCACACTTACCGTGCAGGGAGACGCCGTACTCCTGCGCCTGATGCTCAGAAATTTGCTGGAGAATGCCGCCCGCTATAGCCCAACGGGGACGACCATCGAAGTCAAATTAGTGGAAATTGACGGCGGAACGCAGGTCAGCGTGGTGGATCAGGGCCCTGGAATCGATGAGGCACATCGACAGTCCATTACCGAGCCTTTCCGTCGGCTCGACCAGCGCTACGGTGGCAGCGGCCTGGGGCTGAGTATTGTTCAGCGTATCGTTCAACTCCACCATGGTAATTTAATGCTGGAGAACGGCGCTGAGGGCGGCTTAATCGCCAGCTGCTGGTTGCCGTCGACGTTAGGATAAAAAAAAGCCCCTTAGCGGGGCTTCTTTCAGGTATTAATGCTTGTAGATGAACTCAACGCCTTCTTCGTCGTCTTCATCCCAGTCATCGTCCCAGTCTTCATCATCGTCTTCCGCTTCCAGCTCTTCGAGCTGCTGACGGTGGTAGTCATCCCACATGAATTCGACTTTTTCAGGCTGTTTAGCCTCTTCCGCCTGAACGATTGGGTTCTCGATGATAAAGGTCATCACATCCCAGCAGAGATCTTTCACGCCAACCTGGCTTGCCGCAGAGATCAGGTAATATTTATCTTCCCAACCCATCGCTTCAGCAATGGCTTTCGCTTTTGCTTCAGCTTCGGCTTTATCCATCAGGTCGATCTTGTTAAAGACCAGCCAGCGTGGCTTACCTGCGAGTTTTTCGCTGTATTTTTCAAGTTCGCCAATGATGATACGGGCGTTTTCGACCGGATCGGACTCATCGATTGGATTAATGTCAACGATGTGCAGCAATACGCGGCAGCGCTCAAGGTGTTTCAGGAAGCGAATACCCAGTCCTGCGCCTTCTGCCGCGCCCTCGATCAAACCAGGGATATCAGCGACAACAAAGCTCTTTTCGTGGTCCATACGGACAACGCCCAAGCTTGGCACCAGCGTCGTAAACGGATAATCCGCCACTTTTGGCTTAGCGGCTGATACAGCACGGATAAACGTCGATTTACCGGCGTTAGGCATACCCAGCATACCGACGTCAGCCAGCAGCATCAGTTCCAGCTGCAACTCGCGCGTATCGCCCGGTGTCCCCATGGTTTTCTGACGCGGAGCACGGTTAACCGATGATTTAAAACGGCTGTTACCCAGACCGTGCCAGCCACCTTTAGCAACCAGCAGGCGCTGACCGTGTTTGGTCATATCACCCATGGTTTCACCGGTGCCCTGATCAATCACTCGCGTACCGACCGGAACCTTGATGTTGACGTCTTTACCACGTTTACCCGTACAGTCACGGCTCTGGCCGTTCTGGCCGCGCTCGGCACGGAAAGATTTTTCGAAACGGTAGTCGATCAGCGTGTTGAGGTTTTCATCCGCCTCCAGCCACACGTCACCACCATCGCCACCGTCACCGCCGTCAGGGCCGCCACGAGGAATATATTTTTCACGGCGGAAGCTTACACAACCGTTACCGCCATCACCTGCCACGACCAGAATCGTCGCTTCATCAACAAACTTCATTTTACTCTCCGTAACTCATTCGCCTGAGCGGGGGACTACTACGACCGCTTCATTTTTGCGCCAACGCCCCCAGAGACGATGACCAATGGCGGAATACATCGCACCCGCAACCACGACAAACGCACCGAGATAACCCAACAAGTTGAGCATCGGCTTGACGAAGACATCGGGCCAGGCCATTGATAACAAATCTGAAAATAACAGCGTAAACAGCGGAGTCAGCGTGATTAACGCACTTACCTGCGCTGCCTGCCAGCGCGCCATTGCCTCAGCCAGCGCGCCATAACCGACCAGCGTATTAAGCCCACAAAAGATGAGGCACGCCAGTTGCCAGTCGCTAAGCTGAGTAATCACACCCGGCTTTGCTAACGGCAGTAATGCTATTGTACACAAAGTGTACAACAAAAGGAGGATCTGCTGTGAGGCCAGACGACGCAATAACACCTTTTGCGCGACGCCATAACTCACCCAGACCGTTGCTGCCCCGACACCGAAAATCACACCCCAGGTGTAATCCGTCAGGCGGGTGAAAATCTCAACCAGGCTGGTGTTGAAAAACATCACCAGACCACAGAGCAGCATGCTCGCCCCGATAATCTGCGTTCCGCGCATCTTCTCCTTGAGGATAAAGACGCTGGCGACCATCATGCCGACCGGTGAAAGCTGGCCGATCACCTGCGACGCCGTGGGGCTGAGATATTGCAGGGAGGAGCTAAACAGGATGAAGTTACCGAACAGGCCGCCCGTCGCAATAGCCAGTAAAACCAGCCAGCGCGGCTTTCGGAAGAGACGCAGCGGTGGAAGCTTACCTTTGATCGCCAGAATGGCACCGAGGCCTATGCTTGCCATCAGGAAGCGATAAAACACTACCGTCGGCGGCTCCATCACGTCCAGTACCTGCTTCATTGCAATTGGCAGTGCACCCCAGCACATTGCGGTGGTGAGCGCCAAAAGAATACCTATGCCGGCCTGCTGCTTCATGCCCGTTTTCCCTACAGAAAATTTTCCGGGTTTCCAATGTAAAAAGCCCCGCAACACGTTGCGGGGCTTTAATCCGTTACCGGACCGAGAAAACCTTACTCAGCAACGATGCTGATGTATTTACGGTTGTTCGGGCCTTTAACTTCAAATTTCACTTTACCGTCTGCTTTAGCAAACAGAGTGTGGTCACGACCGCAACCTACGTTGTTGCCAGCGTGGAATTTGGTACCACGTTGACGAACGATGATGCTACCCGCCAGAACGGATTCGCCACCGAAACGCTTAACGCCAAGGCGTTTAGCTTCTGAATCGCGACCGTTACGTGTGGAGCCGCCAGCCTTTTTATGTGCCATTTAAATCTCTCCTCAGGTCTTAGGCGCTGATGCCAGTAATTTTCACATCAGTGAACCACTGACGGTGGCCCTGCTGCTTACGGTAGTGCTTACGACGACGAAACTTAACGATTTTAACTTTCTCGCCACGACCGTGTGCAACAACTTCAGCTTTGATCACGCCGCCATCAACGAAAGGAACGCCGATTTTGACTTCTTCACCGTTTGCGATCATCAGAACTTCAGCGAATTCAACAGATTCGCCAGTTGCGATGTCCAGCTTTTCCAGGCGAATGGTCTGACCTTCGCTTACTCGGTGTTGTTTACCACCACTTTGGAAAACCGCGTACATATAAACTCCGCTTCCGCGCACATCCTCGTATGAATCAGAGTGCGCTATAAATATTCACAATAGGGCGCGAATATTACGCAAAACGCGAGCCTTTGACAAGTGCTACCATCAATACATGAAGAAAAAAAACACAACACGTACGGTAACGTTTATCTGAGCCGTTTTTTCAGTACAATCAGCGATACTATTGATAAACCGAAACCCTTTGTGAACCCACACTCCGTGGGATAAACAGGATAAAAAGCCCGGCTTTTGCGATGAATTTAGAAAAAATCAACGAGTTAACCGCGCAAGATATGGCGGGTGTGAATGCAGCAATCCTGGAGCAACTCAACTCTGATGTTCAGCTGATCAATCAGTTGGGCTATTACATCGTTAGCGGCGGCGGTAAACGCATTCGCCCGATGATTGCCATTCTGGCCGCTCGCGCCGTTGGCTATCAGGGAAATGCCCACGTCACGATTGCGGCCCTGATCGAATTTATCCACACAGCCACGCTGCTGCATGATGACGTGGTGGATGAATCAGACATGCGTCGTGGCAAAGCAACCGCGAACGCAGCATTTGGCAACGCAGCCAGCGTTCTGGTGGGGGATTTCATCTATACCCGTGCTTTCCAGATGATGACCAGCCTCGGCTCGCTGAGAGTGCTGGAAGTGATGTCTGAAGCGGTAAACGTTATCGCTGAAGGTGAAGTCCTGCAGTTGATGAACGTTAACGACCCGGATATCACCGAAGAAAACTACATGCGCGTGATTTACAGCAAGACGGCGCGCCTGTTTGAAGCGGCGGCGCAATGCTCTGGCATCCTTGCTGGCTGCACTGAAGCCCAGGAAAAAGGGCTTCAGGATTATGGCCGTTATCTGGGGACTGCCTTCCAGCTGATCGATGATTTGCTGGACTACAGTGCCGACGGCGAAACGCTCGGCAAAAACGTTGGGGATGACCTGAACGAAGGCAAACCGACGCTGCCGCTGCTCCATGCAATGCGTCACGGAACCCCCGAGCAGGCGAAACTGATCCGTGAAGCGATCGAGCAAGGAAATGGTCGCCATCTTCTGGAACCTGTACTGGAAACAATGGCACTCTGCGGATCGCTGGAATGGACGCGTCAGCGTGCTGAAGAAGAGGCAGATAAAGCCATCGAAGCACTTCAGGTGATTCCGGACAGCCCGTGGCGTGACGCGCTGATTGGCCTTGCCCACATCGCCGTACAACGCGATCGTTAATCCTTCCCTCTTCTCCCCGTGGCCACACGGGGAGATTCTAATAAGCACCAATAAATTCCATAATCATGTTAAATCATCGGCTTACATTCCGCATGAATAAAGCCATGTCATATTCTGAATATTGCTTCCAGTAACGCGAACTTTTTAGAACACATGTTCGAAGAAGGTATAGTAGCCCTGTCATTTCAGGAGAAATGGCGTGGGTGAAAACGAACACAAGGACAGCTTTATGGATATGAAACTGATCGACTGGCACTCAGCGGATATTATTGCGGCACTGCGCAAAAAAGGGACATCACTGGCGGCGGAATCGCGCCGTAACGGGTTGAGCTCATCGACGCTGGCAAACGCACTGACTCGCCCGTGGCCGAAGGGAGAATTGATTATTGCGACGGCGCTGGAAACGCACCCGTGGATCATCTGGCCGTCACGCTATCACGACCCCATAACTCACGAATTTATCGACAGAACGCGCACGATGCGCCAGAAGAAGTTGCAGAAGGAGCAGTCGGAGTAACACTGCAAATTTAACAGCATCAGCAATCCCCCGGCCTTTACAGGCCAGGGGGGTGCAAGAACGATTACTCGCCTTTCACACGCTCGATATTTGCACCCAGCGCGCGCAGTTTGTCTTCGATACGCTCGTAGCCACGATCGATGTGGTAGATACGGTCAACAACAGTCGTCCCTTCCGCGATACAGCCCGCCAGCACCAGGCTTGCAGACGCGCGAAGATCGGTTGCCATCACCTGCGCACCAGACAGTTTTTCCACGCCGTGGCAAATGACCGTGTTGCTTTCGATCTCAGCGTGTGCGCCCATACGGATGAGTTCCGGCACGTGCATGAAGCGGTTCTCGAAGATGGTTTCAGTGATGAAGCCAGTGCCTTCAGCAACCAGGTTTAACAGCGTAAACTGAGCCTGCATGTCCGTCGGGAACGCCGGATGCGGTGCAGTACGCACATTGACGGCTTTTGGACGCTGGCCGTGCATATCAAGGCTGATCCAGTCTTCGCCGATTTCGATATCCGCACCCGCATCGCGCAGTTTAGCCAGCACCGCATCCAGGGTATCAGGCTGAGCGTTGCGACAAACAATCTTTCCGCCAGAGATCGCTGCAGCGACCAGGAAGGTACCGGTTTCGATACGGTCCGGCAGAACGCGATAGACACCGCCGCCCAGGCGTTCAACGCCTTCGATGGTGATACGGTCGGTACCCTGGCCGGAAATCTTCGCACCCAGCGCCACGAGGAAGTTTGCGGTATCCACAATTTCCGGTTCACGCGCGGCGTTTTCAATGATGGTCGTGCCTTCTGCCAGCGTCGCCGCAGACATAATGGTGACGGTAGCGCCCACGCTCACTTTGTCCATGACAATGTGCGCACCTTTCAGACGACCGTTAACGGACGCCTTGACGTAACCTTCTTCCAGTTTGATCTCCGCGCCCAGTTTCTCCAGGCCAAAGATGTGCAGGTCAACCGGACGCGCGCCGATGGCGCAGCCGCCCGGCAGTGATACCTGACCCTGACCAAAACGCGCCACCAGCGGGCCAAGCGCCCAGATGGATGCGCGCATGGTTTTCACCAGATCGTATGGCGCAGAGAAGTTGTTGACGTTGCTGGCGTCGATCCAGACGGAGCCGTTACGCTCGACTTTCGTGCCCAACTGGGTGAGCAACTTCATGGTGGTGTCGATATCTTTCAGCTTAGGTACGTTCTGAATTTCTACCGGCTCTTCCGCGAGCAATGCAGCAAAGAGGATGGGCAGCGCAGCGTTTTTTGCGCCAGAAATTGTGACTTCGCCCTGGAGACGCGTTGGCCCCTGTACACGAAATTTGTCCATGTAATTGCTCTCTTATAAATTCAACCGTGCTGCGGGCGTCTCGCCCTCAGCTCAAAAACCGTTTAGTTTGCGATCGCGTGCCCACTCTTGCGGGGTGAACGCTTTAATCGACAGGGCGTGGATGCGATTATCCGCAATGTATTCCATCAGCGGCGCATAGACAGCCTGCTGTTTCTTCACACGACTCATCCCGTCAAAGATCTCACCCACAGCAATAACCTGGAAGTGACTGCCATCGCCAGAGACGTGGGCTTCCTGAAGGGTGAGCGCATTCATCAGCACTGCCTGGATTTCATTATTTTCCATGGGGTCTATATCATCTGATAGTGAAAACAAGCCCAACATCTTAGAGCAAAGTGGCGTCGTCTTAAACAAGCAAAAAGCCCCGACGATGAAACTGTCAGGGCTTTCAGAAGTAACGCACTGAAAATATTAGTGCGGTAAAACGTCCTGAGGCAGATTATAAAGCTGCGCCAGGGTCATGACGTTATCGCTCGCGCCGTGAAGCCTGACGTTTGCACCCTGCGTTTTACCCACTGCGATCAGATGGGTGAGCAGCGCAACACCCGCCGTATCGACCCGCGAGACATCGCTTAAATCAATCAGCGTCACGCCCTGCATGGCTTCGTGGCGTTTATCCCACAGCGGGTTCAGCAGATCCTGATCGAGCTCACCAGACAGCTTTAACGTCTCGCCTTCACGCGACCAGCTCAGTTGCTGCGACATTACTTTTTCTCGTCCAGGGTAATTTTCTGACGAGAGATAGACTGCAGCTGTGCGGTCAGGCCATCAATGCCTTTCGTGCGCAGCAGGTCGCTCCACTCATTCTGTTTGGTGGTGATCATGCTCACCCCTTCGGCAATCATGTCATACGCCTGCCAGTTTCCAGTCTGGCTGTTTTTACGCCACTGGAAGTCCAGACGAACCGGCGGACGGCCGTTAGGATCGTTAATCGTCACGCGGATAGGCACGATGGTGGCATCGCCCAGCGGCTGTTCAGGCGCAATCTGGTAGGTCTGGCCGTGGTACATCGCCAGCGCCTGGCCGTAAGCCTGTTTCAGGTATTCACGGAACGCAGCAAAGTAAGCCTCCCGCTGTGCAGGGGTCGCATCTTTGTAGTAACGGCCCAGCACCAGCGCGCCTGCATATTTGATCTGCACATACGGCAACAGTTCCTGATCGACCACATCACGCAGGTAATCAGGATTAGCACGAATCTTCGGCTGTTCGTTTTTAAGACGATCAAAGGTTTTCTTCGCGGCCGCGTCCATCTGTTTGTACGGGTTGCTCTGATCTGCAGCCTGCGCCGCAGTGAGAGGGGCAATGACCAGCATGGCAACCATTAGCAGTCGTTTAAACATGAATGACTTCTCCTGAAATTAATTCGCAGCACCAGGGGTTGGCGCAACATTGGTAGGGTCTTCACTCTGCGCAGGGGCAGCGTCAGACTTTTTATCATCCCCTTTACTGTTGTAAAGGAACTGACCAATCATATCTTCCAGCACCATCGCGGACTTCGTATCCTGGATCACGCTCCCGTCTTTAAGGATAGTCGTTCCCAGCTCAGGATCTTCAAAGCCAACGTTAAGTGCCAGATATTGTTCGCCAAGCAGACCGGAGGTACGGATGGAGAGCGAGCTGGTATCAGGAATGTGGTTATAACGCTCTTCAATATCCATCGCTACGCGCGGCAGATAGGTTTTCTCATCCAGCGTAATGTCTGATACGCGTCCAATCACCACGCCGCCAATACGGACCGGTGAGCGCGCCTTCAGGCCACCGATGTTATCGAAGGTGGCATAAACGCGATACGTCGGCTCGGTGCGGACAGAGGTGATATCCGCCGCTCTCAGGCAGATAAACAGGGCTGCCAGCAGCGCCAGTAACAGGAATACGCCAACCCAAATTTCATTTTTTCTCGTTTGCATGAACTCAATTCCCAAACATCAGTGCGGTGAGCACAAAATCCAGACCCAGTACGGCCAGCGACGAATGAACGACGGTACGTGTCGTTGCACGGCTGATGCCTGCCGAGGTTGGAATAGCATCATACCCGTTGAATAACGCAATCCAGGTGACCGTAATGGCAAAGACCACGCTCTTGATTAGACAGTTCACAAGATCCATCCGCAGGTCGATGGCGTCCTGCATCGCGGACCAGAAGAAACCGGCATCAATACCTTTCCAGTGCACGCCGACTAACGACCCACCCCAGATACCGACCGCCACAAAGAGGATAGTCAGCAGAGGTAACGAAATCACACCCGCCCAAAAACGCGGTGAGATGACGCGACGCAGCGGATCGACCGCCATCATTTCCATACTGGAAAGTTGCTCGGTGGCGCGCATCAATCCGATTTCTGCCGTTAAGGCAGAGCCCGCACGTCCGGCGAACAGCAGCGCAGCAACAACCGGCCCCAGCTCACGCAGCAGCGAGAGCGCCACCAGCATTCCGAGGCTGGTTTCCGCACTGTAGGTTGTCAGCACCAGGTAGCCTTGCAGCCCAAGCACCATACCAATAAACAGACCGGACACGATGATGATCAGCATCGACAACACGCCGACATTATAAAGTTGCCGCACCAGCAAAGGCGCGTGCTTGCGGAATTCCGGTTTGCCGACCAGCGCGTTGAATAACATCAATCCGGCACGCCCGAACGTCCTGATGGTTTTTATGCCACGGTGTCCGAGCGCAGCCAACGCATTTAACAGCATGAGTGGCTTAACTCCCTATTCCCAGTAAATCGTCACGATAGTCGCCAGCCGGGTAGCGGAATGGCACAGGGCCATCTGCAATACCGTCGAGGAACTGCCGCACCCGCGGATCGCAATTTTCCTGCAGCGCCTGGGCGCTACCGTGTGCGACGATCTTTTTGTCCGCCACGATGTAGGCGTAATCGGCAATGCTCAACACTTCCGGCACATCATGAGATACCACAATGCAGGTGACGCCCAGCGCGCTGTTTAATTCAGAAATTAACTTCACCAGCACGCCCATGGTGATAGGGTCTTGTCCCACAAACGGTTCGTCAAACATGATTAAATCGGGTTCAAGCGCAATGGCACGCGCCAGCGCGGCACGGCGCGCCATACCGCCAGAGAGTTCAGACGGCATCAATTTTGCTGCGCCACGCAGACCAACGGCTTCAAGCTTCATCATGACGGTGCTTTTCAGCAGTTCGGGCGGCAGATGGGTATGTTCACGCAGCGGGTACGCCACATTGTCAAAGACGTTCATATCCGTGAACAAAGCCCCCGACTGAAAGAGCATGCTCATGCGTTTGCGGACGGTATACAGACGCGAGCGCGACATCTCCGGGACGTTCTCGCCATCGAAGAGGATTTCGCCACCGTCCGGGGGAATTTGCCCCCCAATAAGACGCAGCAACGTCGTTTTACCGATCCCTGACGGGCCCATAATGGCGGTGATTTTGCCATGCGGCACGGTCAGCGAAATATCATCAAATATCAATCGGTTGCCGCGAGAGAAACTGACACCACGGACATCGACTAAATTCGCCATCGTTTGGCTCATTTATGGTTCCTTTCTTACCCTGCCTCAGGCTAAGCATGAGGCTTAAATCAGCCCTAAACGCCACATTTTTACAGAATATTGCCTGTAGAGGTTAGCGAAAGCTGGCATTTGTTTTACTTTTCCGGCGCATAAAGTCAAAATTAGGAATTCGTTACGACTCAGGCTGTATGCAGCGCCAACAATTCCTGCGCGGTGGACCGGCAAGTATACCTGAAGAAAGGACTTTTGATGCTTTTAGCAACAGCACTGTTAATAATTGGTTTACTTTTGGTGGTCTACAGTGCTGACCGTTTAGTGTTTGCCGCATCAATTTTGTGCCGACTGATTGGCGTTCCCCCTCTCGTCATCGGAATGACGGTGGTTAGCGTCGGCACCTCACTCCCTGAAATCATCGTCTCTGTCACGGCATCGCTGCATGACCAGACAGACCTTGCTATTGGCACCGCGATTGGCTCCAACATCGTCAATATCCTACTGATTTTAGGTTTAGCCGCATTGCTGCACCCATTTCGCGTGCATTCCGATGTTCTGCGCCGTGAATTGCCGCTAATGTTAATCGTAAGCCTGCTGGCGGGCTATGTGCTGTATGACGGGGTGCTGAGCTACGATGATGGCATTTTCTTGCTCGCCCTCGCCGCGATATGGCTGCTGTATAGTGTTAAAATCGCCCGTCAGGCAGAAAAACAAGGGCACGACAGCCTGACCCGAGAACAGGTTGCCGAACTCCCGCGTGAAGGTACGTTGCCTGTGGCGTTATTGTGGCTGGGTGTCGCGCTAATCATTATGCCGATGGCAACGCGCATGGTCGTCGATAACGCGACGGTGCTGGCAAACTATTTCGCCATGAGCGAACTGACAATCGGCCTGACGGTGATTGCTATCGGTACCAGTCTGCCTGAGCTGGCCACCGCCATCGCGGGCGCGCGCAAAGGTGAAGATGATATCGCCATTGGTAATATCATCGGCTCGAATATTTTCAATATCGCGATCGTGACGGGCCTGCCAGCCCTGATCTCACCGGGGCCGTTTAACCCGATGGCGTTCACGCGCGATTACGGAGTGATGTTGCTTGTCAGCGTCATTTTTGCCCTGCTCTGCTGGCGGCGGCAACGACAAATTGGCAAAGGCGCAGGCGCACTGCTGACGGGTGGATTTATCGTATGGATGGCGATGCTGTACTGGCTCTCGCCGCTTCTCTCTGGGTAAACGGAAACGCATTATGTCGCAAATAGAATTGCAGCCGGGTTTTGACTTTCAGAAAGCAGGAAAAGAGGTTCTGGAGATTGAACGTGAAGGTCTGGCGCAGTTAGATCAGTACATTAATCAGGATTTTAGTCTGGCATGTGAGAAGATTCTCTACTGTGCCGGTAAAGTCGTGGTAATGGGAATGGGCAAGTCCGGCCACATTGGACGCAAAATGGCGGCGACCTTTGCCAGCACGGGAACGTCATCGTTCTTCGTGCACCCAGGGGAAGCGGCGCACGGCGACCTCGGGATGGTCACCCCGCAGGACGTGGTTATCGCACTGTCGAATTCCGGTGAATCCAATGAGATCCTGGCCCTGATCCCGGTACTGAAGAGACTACAGGTCCCGCTTATCTGTATGACCAGCCGCCCGGAAAGCAGTATGGCGCGTGCGGCGGATATTCATCTGTGCGTAAAAGTGCCCAAAGAAGCCTGCCCGCTTGGCCTTGCGCCAACGTCCAGCACGACGGCAGCACTGGTGATGGGCGATGCCCTTGCCGTTGCGCTGCTTGAAGCCCGTGGTTTTACCCCTGAGGATTTTGCGCTTTCTCACCCAGGCGGTGCGCTGGGCCGTAAGCTGCTGCTCAGGGTCAACGATATTATGCACACGGGCGATGAGATCCCTCACGTCAGCAAAGAGGCTTCCCTGCGCGACGCGTTACTGGAAATTACCCGTAAAAATCTGGGTATGACGGTGGTGTGCGACGATCTGATGAAAATTCAGGGAATATTCACCGACGGCGACTTACGCCGGGTGTTCGATATGGGCGTGGACGTTCGCACATTGGGTATCGCAGACGTCATGACGCCAGGCGGAATTCGCGTGCGTCCGGGCATCCTTGCGGTAGATGTCCTGAACCTGATGCAGTCCCGTCATATTACCGCAGTGATGGTTGCCGATGGCGACCAGTTGCTGGGTGTGGTACATATGCATGATCTTCTGCGCGCAGGCGTAGTGTAATGAAGGATAAGACAATGAGTAATGCGGGTGCATCTCTTGCAACCTGTTATGGTCCGGTAAGCGCGCACATGATGGCAAAGGCGGAAAACATCCGTCTGTTGATTCTTGATGTGGATGGCGTGCTCTCCGATGGCCTGATTTATATGGGCAATAGCGGCGAAGAGCTGAAAGCATTTAACGTTCGCGACGGGTACGGCATTCGTTGCGCGCTCACGTCCGGCATTGAAGTTGCTATTATCACCGGACGGAAAGCTAAACTTTTAGAAGACCGCTGCGAAACGCTGGGCATTACCCATTTGTATCAGGGGCAGTCCGACAAAATGGTCGCCTTTAACGATTTGCTGGCGAAGCTGGCAGTCGCACCTGAGAACGTGGCCTATGTTGGTGATGATTTGATCGACTGGCCGGTGATGGCGAAAGTGGGTCTGAGCGTGGCGGTTGCTGACGCACACCCGCTGCTTCTCCCACGCGCGGATTACGTCACCCGGATCAACGGTGGACGAGGGGCGGTCCGTGAAGTCTGCGATCTGCTTCTGCTCGCGCAGGGCAAGCTTGATGAGGCCAAAGGGCAATCGATATGAGTAAAACCAGACGTTGGGTTATCATTCTGCTTTCGCTTGTCGCATTGGTACTGATTGGCGTGAACCTTGCCGACCGTGACGATGCACAAACAGAAGTGGTTAATACGAGCGAGCCAACCTATAAAAGCGATCACAGTGATACTGTGGTGTATAGCCCTGAAGGTGCGCTGAACTATCGCCTGATTGCCCAGCACGTGGAATATTTTTCCGATGACGGTATCTCGTGGTTTACCCAACCGGTGATGACCACCTTTGATACTGACAAAACCCCGACGTGGTCAATTAAGTCAGACCGGGCAAAACTGACAAATGACCGTATGCTTTATCTGTACGGCCACGTTGAAGTCAACGCCCTGACCGCTGACTCACAACTGCGCAAAATTACGACGGATAACGCCCAGATCAACCTGGTGACCCAAGACGTGACTTCGCAAGATTTGGTCACACTGTATGGCACAACATTTAATTCCAGCGGTTTAAGAATGCGCGGGAACTTACGCAGCAAAAACGCCGAGCTGATTGAAAAGGTTAGAACCTCCTATGAAATTCAAAACAAACAAACTCAGCCTTAAAGCCATTATCGCCAGCGCACTGCTGGCGGCCAGTCTTCCCGCGATTGCTGTGACTGGCGATACCGAACAGCCTATTCATATCGAATCCGACACTCAGTCCCTTGATATGCAAGGTAACGTCGTCACCTTCACCGGTAACGTCGTGATGACCCAGGGCACCATCAAAATTAACGCCGATAAAGTGGTCGTTACCCGTCCGGGCGGCGAGCAGGGCAAAGAGATTATTGATGGCTATGGTAATCCGGCCACGTTCTACCAGATGCAGGACAATGGCAAACCGGTGAAAGGCCGCGCGTCGCATATGCACTATGAGCTGGCGAAGGATCTGGTCATCCTGACCGGTAACGCCTATCTGGAACAGCTGGACAGCAATATTACCGGCGACAAGATCACCTATCTGGTCAAAGAGCAGAAAATGCAGGCCTCCAGCGAGAAAGGCAAACGCGTCACCACCGTGCTGGTTCCATCGCAGCTGCAGGATAAAGGCAAAGGCCAGGCTCCGGCACAAAAGAAGAGTAACTAATTCGTTATGGCAACATTAACTGCAAAAAACCTCGCGAAAGCGTATAAGGGCCGCCGTGTCGTCGAAGATGTCAGCCTGACCGTCAACTCCGGCGAAATTGTGGGTTTGCTTGGCCCTAACGGTGCAGGGAAAACCACCACCTTCTACATGGTGGTGGGCATTGTGCCGCGTGATGCTGGCAACATCATCATTGATGACGAAGACATTAGCCTGCTGCCGCTGCACGCGCGCGCGCGCCGTGGTATCGGCTACCTGCCGCAGGAAGCCTCAATCTTTCGTCGTTTGAGCGTCTACGACAACCTGATGGCCGTGCTGCAGATCCGTGACGACCTGACCAGCGAGCAGCGCACCGACCGCGCCAACGAGCTGATGGAAGAGTTTCATATCGAACATCTTCGCGACAGTCTTGGTCAGGCGTTGTCCGGGGGTGAGCGTCGTCGTGTCGAGATTGCACGTGCGCTGGCCGCCAACCCGAAATTCATCCTGCTGGATGAACCCTTCGCGGGCGTTGACCCAATCTCCGTTATTGATATCAAACGCATTATCGAACACCTGCGCGACAGCGGGCTTGGCGTGCTGATCACCGACCACAACGTCCGTGAAACGCTGGCCGTCTGTGAACGCGCCTACATTGTGAGCCAGGGCCATCTGATTGCCCACGGTACACCGCAGCAAATCCTCGAAGATGAGCATGTTAAGCGCGTGTACCTTGGGGAAGACTTCAGACTCTGATAGGGTAGAGGTAACGTAACGCCAAACCGGAGAAAAATGCTCTGAACATGAAGCAAGGTTTGCAATTAAGGCTCAGCCAACAACTGGCGATGACGCCGCAGCTACAGCAGGCGATTCGTCTGTTGCAGCTGTCCACGTTAGAACTCCAGCAGGAGCTCCAGCAGGCGCTGGACAGTAATCCGTTGCTGGAGCAAACCGATCTTCATGACGAGGTAGAAACCCAGCAAACGCAGGACACTGAAACGCTCGACACCGCTGATGCGCTCGAACAAAAAGAGATGCCGGACGAGCTGCCGCTGGACGCCAGCTGGGATGAAATCTACACCGCCGGAACCCCTTCCGGCACGCGTGCAGACTACCAGGACGACGAGCTACCGGTTTACCAGGGTGAAACCACCCAGTCACTGCAGGATTACCTGATGTGGCAAGTGGAGTTGACCCCCTTCTCTGATACCGACCGCGCCATTGCGACCTCGATTGTCGATGCCGTTGACGATACGGGTTATTTAACCGTAACCCTGGACGACATCCTGGAAAGTATCGGCGACGACGAGATCGAACTCGAAGAGATCGAAGCGGTTCTGAAGCGCATTCAGCGTTTCGACCCGGTCGGTGTGGCCGCGAAAGATCTCCGCGATTGCCTGCTGATCCAACTGTCGCAGTTCGCCAAAGAGACGCCGTGGATTGAAGAAGCCCGCTTAATCATCAGCGATCATCTTGATCTGCTGGCGAATCACGATTTCCGCACTCTGATGCGCGTCACGCGTCTGAAGGAAGAGGTGCTGAAAGAGGCGGTGAATCTGATCCAGTCTCTCGATCCGCGTCCCGGCCAGTCGATCCAGACCAGCGAACCGGAATATGTCATTCCGGATGTGTTAGTCAGAAAACACAACGGTCGCTGGGTGGTCGAGCTGAACTCAGACAGCATTCCTCGCCTGCAAATCAACCAGCAGTACGCCTCCATGTGCACCAGCGCGCGCAATGACTCCGATAATCAATATATTCGTAGCAATTTGCAGGAAGCACGCTGGCTGATCAAAAGTCTGGAGAGTCGAAATGACACGCTGCTGCGCGTGAGCCGCTGTATTGTTGAACAACAGCAGGCCTTTTTTGAGCAGGGCGAAGAGTTTATGAAACCGATGGTACTGGCGGACATCGCCCAGGCCGTCGAGATGCATGAATCAACCATTTCTCGCGTGACCACGCAGAAGTATCTGCACAGTCCACGCGGTATTTTTGAGCTTAAGTATTTCTTCTCCAGTCATGTGAATACGGAAGGCGGCGGCGAAGCCTCGTCAACGGCCATTCGCGCACTGGTGAAGAAGTTGATCGCCGCGGAGAACCCCGCGAAGCCACTGAGTGACAGTAAGTTAACCACCATGCTGTCCGACCAGGGTATTATGGTGGCACGTCGTACTGTTGCGAAGTATCGAGAGTCTTTATCCATTCCGCCGTCTAACCAGCGTAAACAACTGGTTTGACACAACCGATAAGGAAGACACTATGCAGCTCAACATCACAGGACACAACGTCGAGATTACTGAGGCCTTACGCGAGTTTCTGAACACCAAATTTGCGAAGCTCGAACAGTATTTCGAAAGGATCAATCAGGTCTATATTGTGTTGAAAGTGGAGAAAGTGACTCATATCTCGGATGCAACCCTGCACGTTAACGGGGGTGAACTCCATGCCAGTGCGGAAGGGCAAGACATGTACGCGGCTATCGACGGCTTGATTGATAAGCTTGCGCGACAGCTCAATAAACATAAAGATAAACTGAAACAACACTAATTGTCCGGGCAGTTAACGGGTGCAGGACGGCCTGTTGTGCGACACAACAGGCCATTTGTACAGTTAGCGCTTAGGTGAAATTATGATGAACAACGATTCGGCTCTTCAACTGAGCAATGTCCTTAACCAGGAATGTACCCGCAGTGGTGTTCACTGCCAGAGCAAAAAACGTGCGCTGGAGATCATCAGTGAACTGGCCGCAAAACAGCTGGGCCTGCCGCCACAGGTGGTGTTCGAAGCTATCCTGACCCGTGAAAAAATGGGCAGTACCGGCATCGGCAACGGCATCGCGATCCCGCATGGCAAACTCGAAGAAGACACCTTGCGTGCCGTCGGCGTGTTTGTGCAGCTTGAAACACCCATCGCCTTTGATGCCATTGATAACCAGCCCGTCGATCTCCTCTTCGCGCTGCTGGTGCCAGCAGACCAGACAAAGACCCATCTGCATACGTTGTCGCTGGTCGCTAAACGCCTGGCCGATAAAACCATTTGCCGTCGACTGCGTTCAGCGCAAAGTGATGAAGAGCTCTTCCAGATTATCACTGAAGCAGAAGGCAATCAGGATGATGCGTAACCGGGAGATGGCCTTCACATCTGTTGTCCTGAGGAGAAACGGAACATGGTGCTGATGATCGTCAGCGGTCGCTCGGGGTCGGGGAAATCCGTCGCCCTGCGCGCGCTGGAAGATATGGGGTTTTACTGCGTAGATAACCTGCCGGTGGTGCTGTTGCCCGATCTGGCGCGGACGCTAGCGGACAGACAAATTTCTGCCGCCGTCAGCATCGATGTCCGTAACATGCCAGAATCACCTGAGGTCTTTGAACAGGCCATGAGCAATCTGCCAGAGTGCTTCTCGCCTCAGCTGTTGTTCCTCGATGCCGATCGTAACACCCTGATCCGTCGCTACAGCGATACCCGTCGTTTGCACCCGCTTTCCAGTAAAAACCTTTCGCTGGAAAGTGCCATCGACGAAGAGAGCGATCTGCTGGAACCGCTGCGCTCCCGGGCCGACCTGATTGTTGACACCTCCGAAATGTCCGTGCACGAACTGGCGGAAATGCTGCGAACCCGTCTGCTGGGTAAACGCGAGCGTGAATTGACGATGGTGTTTGAATCCTTCGGCTTTAAGCACGGTATTCCTATCGATGCGGATTATGTTTTCGACGTGCGCTTCCTGCCGAACCCGCACTGGGATCCCAAACTGCGTCCAATGACCGGTCTGGATAAGCCCGTGGCGGCCTTCCTCGACAGACACACAGAAGTTCACAATTTTATCTACCAGACGCGAAGCTACCTTGAGCTATGGTTACCTATGCTGGAGACAAACAATCGTAGCTATCTGACGGTAGCGATTGGCTGTACCGGCGGTAAACATCGTTCGGTTTATATCGCCGAACAGCTGGCCGACTACTTCCGCTCACGCGGAAAGAACGTTCAGTCCCGTCATCGCACGCTGGAAAAACGTAAAACATGACCGTAAAACAAACCGTTGAGATCACCAACAAGCTGGGCATGCATGCACGCCCGGCAATGAAATTGTTTGAACTGATGCAAGGTTTTGATGCGGAGGTTCTGCTGCGTAACGATGAAGGCACAGAGGCAGAGGCCAACAGCGTGATCGCACTGCTGATGCTGGACTCAGCGAAAGGTCGCCAGATTGAAGTCGAGGCCACCGGCCCCCAGGAAGAGGAAGCGCTGGCGGCGGTGATTGCGCTGTTCAACGCAGGGTTCGACGAAGATTAAGGTCTGCCAGTCAGGCGGGTGGCGCTGCGCTTACCCGCCCTACATAAGATTATTTCGCTGCATAAACCCTTCCCCACCTAGCTGACGCATCTGGCGCATGATCCACGCCTGACGGCTTCGCACGTACCCTGACGGCGCACTGGCTTTAAAACGGATGGGATTCGGTAAAACAGCGGCCAATAGCGCCGCTTCTGACATACTCAGACGACTGGCTGGCTTATTGAAATAACGCTGCGCGGCAGCTTCCACGCCGAATATGCCGTCGCCAAACTCAGCGACGTTGAGATAGACGGTCAGAATGCGCTTTTTGCTCCAGACCGTTTCCATCCCCAGGGTTAACCCCGCTTCCAGCCCTTTTCGCACCCAGCTTCGACCATCCCATAAAAACAGGTTTTTGGCCGTCTGCTGCGACAGCGTCGACGCACCGCGCACGCGATTTTCGTGACGCTCGTTGTGGGCGAGCGCCTTCTCGATGGCCGCCATGTCAAAACCCCAGTGCTCCGGGAATTTCTGATCTTCTGCCGCAATCACGGCCAGCCCCATGAACGGTGAGATCTCATCCATGCTTACCCAGTCCGAATGGGCGACATAGCCGAAATCACCGGTCAACCACGCGCTGAGCTGGCGCTCAACCATCACGGCGGAAAAGGGTACCGGCAGAACGCTGAATAAGGCGATCCCGCCGCCCCAGAAGACGGCCAGTACAAGCACAACGCGTAACAGGGTACGTTTTATCCACGTACCCGCAGCAAATTTACGGCTCATTGCGAGAGAACCAGCACTCTGTCCACCAGCTTATCAATGCCCGTGGCTGCTTCAGCGATGGATTGCGCCAGCATATAGGCGGGCGTGGTGACGATCTTGTTGTCTTCATCGACCACAATATCATCCACCGGACAAGGAACATGCTCGCCGCCCATATCTTCGACGATCTCTGCGGTATCAATATCGGTCCCGATGGTCAGGCGCAGCGGGAAGTCAAAGATCCGGGGCAGCATGGCCGGGGCAATACAGATGAAACCCAGCGGCTTGCCTGCTGCATGCAGCGCCTGGGCGAGCCGTTTTAAATCGGGGTCGACATGGCACTCTGCCCCTTCTGAAGCAAAGGTGCTGAGATTCTTGGCTGCGCCAAAGCCACCCGGCACGATCAACGCATCCAGCGTTGAGACATCAGCCTGCGCCAGGGGTTGGACAGCGCCCCGGGCGATACGCGCGGCTTCAATCAGGACGTTACGCGTTTCCGCCATCGGCTCGCCGGTAAGATGGTTGAGCACATCCGCCTGGCTTTTATCCGGCGCGAAGCAGATCGCTTCAGCACCCTGACGAGATAATGCCAGCAGCGTTAATACGGCTTCATGTATCTCTGAACCGTCGTAAACACCACAACCGCTCAGCACGACACCAATCTTTTTCATTATGACGTTCCTTCTTTGCAACCTGCTGAAGCACATTAAAAATTCTGATTAAACCGCTATGCTTCACACATTTCACTGATTCATGTAACAAACCATTTAAGATTTGCTATCTTATCTGCGTGCGGCCTCAATATTCAGGCGGCGTCCAAGCGAAAACAACACGAAAAATCAGGCGCAGCCACGATTTCCCTGGTGTTGGCGCAGTATTCGCGCACCCCGGTTAAGCCGGGGTCATTTTTTTCTGGCATCCACCCAGGCTTTCAGTACCGCCACATCGTTTTGCCACTCTTGTTTCATCTCTTCAACCCATTCACCAACATTATCTTCCCACGCAGGTAAATCAGGCGATTGAATCTGTTGCCCCAGCTGCTGAAGATGGCGTAGCCCCACCGAGCCGGCCGCACCTTTGATTTTGTGCCCCTCTTCAACGATACCTTTCCGATCGCGCGCCGTCAGGTTGGACTCAAGCACGCTTAAGTAGCCCGGCATCATTTTTTCGAAAACTGCCAGACCATCGGTAATCAGTTTTGGCCCCACCAGATCGATATACTGCTCCAGCATCGCGGTATCGAGTAGGGTATGTGCTTTCGCGCTATCAACAGACGTCATGGTGCTCTCCTCTTCATCACGGGTATCCCAGAACTTCTTGATCATGGCGGTCAGGGCAGGCACCGCCAGCGGCTTGCTGAGCACATCATCCATACCGGCATCGAGGTACTCTTTTTTGTCTTTCAGTACGTTCGCCGTCAGCGCCACCAGCGGCGGCAGCTCATCGGCAGCATATTTGCGCGTAAGCTCACGGGAGATATCCAGCCCGGTCATGTCCGGAAGCTGAATATCCAGCAGGACCAGGTCATACTCGCCAGGCGTAAACATCTCCAGCGCCGCTTTACCGGTCATCGCCACATCGACGCTGTTACCGAGTTTTTCCAGTACGGAACGCGCCACAATCACGTTCAGTTCGATGTCCTCCACCAACAGAACATGCAGAGCGGGCAGCGGCATATCGTCGTTCTCAAAGGTATCTTCCACCTCTTCAGCCACCGCGGGCGCATGCACCGTCAGGGTAAAGGTTGAACCTTTGCCCGGATGGCTGGCAACCGTGATATCACCGCCCATGCTTTTCGCCAGACGTTTCGACACCGCCAGACCAATACCGGTCCCGGTCGCCGGTTTACCGCCGTTACTGTCTTTTACCTGGTAGTACATGGCAAAGATCTTATCCTGCTCTTCCTGCGGAATGCCGATACCCGAGTCCTCAATCTCGAAGTGCAGCATATCCCCTTCGTCATAGCGAATACGCACCGCAACCCGCCCCTTCTGGGTAAACTTCACGGCATTGCTGATAAGGTTCCACAGGATCTGGCGCAGGCGCGTGCCGTCCGTGACCACTTTATGCGGCAGCGGCAGGGTTGGCTCCATCACAAAGCTCAGCCCTTTTTGCTGGGCCTGCAGGCCGGAGAGGTTCTCCAGGTCTGCCAGGAAACCGGTGAAATCCACCGGCTGGTTATCAAGCTGCACCTTACGGCGCTCCATTTTATCCATGTCGATAATATCGTTAAAGATATTGCCCAGCGTGACAGCGGAGACATGGATCGTTTTGAGGTATTTTTCCTGCTCGCCGGTCAGGTCGGTGTCGAGAAGAATACGGCTCAGCCCAACGATGCCGTTCAGCGGCGTACGCAGTTCGTGGCTGATGGTGGAAATGAAGGTGGTCTTGTCGCGGCTGGCGCGTTCCAGCGCATCCTGATAGCGCTTACGCTCGGTGATATCGCGGCCAAATCCCATCAGGCCGTGGCGTTTCCCCACGCGGTCGTAATACGGCACTTTGCGGATCTCAAAGCAGGCTTTACGACCGTCGGGATAATCCAGCCACTGTTCATAGGTGAGCGACACGTTGTGGCGGAAGACTTTTTCATCCGTCTCCATCACTTTGGCAGCCGCTTCTTCGGAATAGACATCCTGCGGTTTGAGGTTAACCAGCTGTTTTTCACTTTTGCCGGTCAGCAGCTCCATTGCGCGGTTACAGCCGGAGAATTCTTTATCTTCGTTACGATAGAAAACCAGATCCGGCGAGGCGTCCAGGAAGGAGCGCAGGAAAGAGGATTGCTGTTCGAGCTGGATCTGCGTCACTTCGCGCTCTTTCATCTCGATTTTCAGTTGCTCCAGCGTAGCCTGACGTTCAGCTTCAGCCTTCTCGCGGTCCGAAATCTCCTGATTCAACTGCGCAATATTATCCTTGAGCTGGACGTTAAGCTTGAGATCGCGCTCGCGCATCTCTTCCAGCTTATCCACCAGTTTTGATAAACGCTGACGGGACTCCTCCAGTTGCTCCACTACCACCGACAGGAAATAGACCGCCCACGGCGTGATCAACAGGCCGAAGAAAATAGAGCGAATCACGTCGATGCTTTCAACCTGACCATGCAGAACCATAGTCACGGCCATTTGCACGACAATCGCCAGAACGACCAGCGCCAGTGCCAGCAGTAAGGAGAAACGCACCAGCCCGAGCTTCATCATCAGGTCGACGTAATACTGGGCCAGCATTCGAATTTGCTTCATAGGGGATCCCTTCACGACGTTATCGCTCAATAATACTCAAATTCGCGGCGAGGCGTTGAAGGTTGTGAGAAAAAGTGCGGGGTGAAACAGGAGATTAGCCTCGCTTCCGGCAAACCGGAAGCGAGGAGAGAACAATCAGGAACGTTTTAGCAGCAGCCAGAGGCTGATCAGGAAGAAGCTGGCGCTTGGCAGCAGCGCGCCGATAATCGGCGGGATACCGTAAACCAGCGTCAACGGACCGAAGATCTGGTCCAGGACGTAGAACACAAAGCCGAAGCTGATACCGGTCACGACGCGCACGCCCATCGGCACGCTACGCAATGGACCGAAGATAAACGACAGCGCCATCAGCATCATTACCGCGACAGACATCGGCTGGAAAATTTTACTCCACATATTGAGCTGATAACGCCCGGCGTCTTGTCCACTCGACTTCAGATACTTCACGTAGTTATGCAGGCCGCTGATAGAGAGCGCATCAGGGTCCAGCGCAACCACGCCCAGCTTGTCCGGCGTCAGGTTGGTCTTCCAGGTACCGGAAACCGTCTGCGTCCCGGTGATCTGCTTCGGATCGTTCAGGTCAGATTCATCCACCTGAGAGAGACGCCACTGTTTGTGTTCAGCATCAAATTTTGCAGAGGAGGCGTGACGCACAGACTTCAAACGACGTTCATCGTTAAAGGTGTAAATACTCACACCGCCCAGTTCGTCATCACCTTTCACGCGCTCGATATAGACGAAGCTATTACCGTCTTTCGCCCACAGACCTTGCTGCGTTGAGAGCAGTGAGCCGCCGTACATGGCCTGAGCGCGGTAGTTACGCGCCATCTGTTCACCCTGCGGCGCCACCCACTCGCCAATCGCCATGGTCAACAGCACCAGTGGGATCGCGGTTTTCATGACGGACAGCGCAACCTGCATACGGGTAAAGCCGGAAGCCTGCATCACCACCAGTTCGCTACGCTGCGCCAGCATCCCCAGCCCCAGCAGCGCGCCCAGCAAGGCCGCCATCGGGAAGAAGATTTGCACGTCTTTTGGCACGCTGAGCAAGGTATACATCCCCGCGCCCAGCGCGTCATAGCTCCCCTGCCCGGCTTTTTTCAGCTGGTCGACAAACTTGATAATGCCGGAGAGCGACACCAGCATGAACAGGGTCATCATGATGGTGGTAAAAATCGTTTTACCGATATAGCGGTCAAGAACGCCAAATGCCTGCATTAGATGGCTCCTTTACGCGTAAACCGGGCACGGATTCGACGCATTGGCACCGTATCCCACAAGTTGAGGCCCACCGCCAGCAGCAGATACAGACCATTCACTACCCAGGTCCAGACAACCGGGTCAATTTTCCCTTTGCCACCGTTGGACTTAATTGACGTCTGGAGCAGGAAGAACACCAGATACAACAGCATGGCCGGAAGCATCGACAGCACGCGTCCCTGACGCGGGTTCACCACGCTCAGCGGAACAACCATCAATGCCATCATAAACACGGTGAATACCAGCGTGATGCGCCAGTGCAGTTCAGCACGCGCACGATCGGTATCGGTGTTGATCAGGGTACGCATATCCATCTGTTCGGTGTCAGTCGGATCGAGCGCGACGGCCTGATGACCAATAATCGCCTGGTAGTTCTGGAAATCGGTGATACGGAAATCGCGCAGCATCGCTGTGCCTTCAAAGCGCGTCCCTTTGTTCAGGGTCACAACCTGGGAACCATCTTTACGCTGTGCCAGTTGACCAGAATCGGCGACCACCACGGAAGGACGGGCGTTACCTTTAGTACGCAACTGAGCAAGAAACACATCGTTAAAGCGGCTGCCGTCAACGCTTTCGATAAAGAGAACAGAATTACCGTCGGTGGCCTGCTGGAACTGACCCTGTGCCAGCGCGGCCAGCCCCGGGTTAGCTTTTGCTTCCGCCAGCACTTCGTCCTGGTGACGAGATGACGCGGGGCCTGCCCACATGACGTTCACGGCAGCAACGATCCCAGTGAACAACGCCAGCACCATAGCCGCTTTCACCAACACGGCTTTGCTTAAGCCGCAGGCATGCATCACCGTGATTTCACTTTCGGTATACAGCTTACCGAGCGTCATCAGTAAACCGAGGAAAAGGCTTAACGGCAGAATGAGCTGCGCCATTTCAGGCACGCCTAATCCGAGCAGAGAAAGCACCAGATTTGTTGGGATTTCACCGTCAACCGCCGCGCCGAGGATCTTGACCAGCTTCTGACAGAAAAAGATCAGAAGAAGGATAAAGAGGATCGCCAGTTGGCTCTTCAGCGTCTCCCGCACCAGATATCTTATGATTATCACTTTAAATACGCCCGTTAAAACTCGTCTTTTGCAGGAATTTAGCTTGTTTCATGGCTTAAACGTCATTTATTCTCTTGAGTCGTCGAAATCATCGCTAAGATTAAAAAACCCGGCGGATTCGCGCTTCAGAACATTTAATGACGTGCCGAAACCGTAGTAACGTAAGATTAACACGAAGTCACCACAACCGCGGACATGAGTTACGAAAGGTTTCAATTCTATCCGTAGCTGCCGCCGTTGTCTTTAAGATTCAGGAGCGTAGTGCATGGAGTTCAGTGTAAAAAGCGGTAGCCCGGAGAAACAGCGGAGTGCCTGCATCGTTGTGGGCGTGTTTGAACCGCGCCGACTCTCCCCGATCGCCGAACAACTCGATAAAATCAGTGACGGCTACATCAGCGCCCTGCTGCGCCGTGGCGAACTGGAAGGTAAACCTGGGCAGACGCTGTTACTGCACCATGTTCCGAACGTCCTGTCCGAACGCATTCTGCTGATTGGCTGCGGCAAAGAGCGTGAGCTGGATGAGCGTCAGTATAAGCAGGTGATTCAGAAAACGATTAATACCCTGAATGATACCGGCTCAATGGAAGCCGTCTGCTTCCTGACTGAACTGCACGTCAAAGGCCGTAACACCTACTGGAAAGTGCGCCAGGCCGTCGAAACCGCAAAAGAGAGCCTGTACAGCTTCGACCAGCTCAAGACCAATAAAAGCGAGCCGCGCCGCCCGCTGCGTAAAATGGTCTTCAACGTGCCTACCCGCCGTGAGCTGACCAGCGGCGAGCGCGCTATTCAGCACGGTCTGGCGATTGCCGCCGGTATTAAAGCCGCTAAAGATCTCGGCAACATGCCGCCAAACATCTGTAACGCCGCGTACCTGGCCTCTCAGGCGCGTCAGCTGGCGGATTCCTACAGCAAGAATGTCATCACTCGCGTCATCGGCGAACAGCAGATGAAAGAGCTGGGAATGCACTCTTATCTGGCAGTCGGCAACGGCTCGCAGAACGAATCCCTGATGTCGGTGATTGAGTACAAGGGCAACCCGTCTGAAGACGCGCGTCCGATCGTACTGGTCGGTAAAGGCCTGACTTTCGACTCCGGCGGTATCTCCATCAAACCTGCCGAAGGCATGGACGAGATGAAGTACGACATGTGCGGTGCGGCGGCGGTTTACGGCGTCATGCGCATGGTCGCTGAGCTTCAGTTGCCGATTAACGTCATCGGCGTGCTGGCGGGCTGTGAAAACATGCCTGGCGGTCGCGCTTACCGTCCTGGAGACGTGCTGACCACCATGTCCGGCCAGACTGTTGAAGTGCTGAATACCGACGCCGAAGGCCGTCTGGTACTGTGCGATGTGCTGACCTACGTTGAGCGCTTCGAACCTGAAGCGGTAATCGACGTGGCAACGCTGACCGGCGCCTGCGTGATTGCGCTGGGCCACCACATCACCGGCCTGATGTCGAACCACAACCCGCTGGCACACGAGCTTATCGGCGCGTCCGAACAGGCCGGTGACCGCGCGTGGCGTCTGCCGCTGGGCGATGAGTTCCAGGAGCAGCTGGAGTCCAACTTTGCGGATATGGCGAACATCGGCGGTCGTCCTGGCGGTGCGATCACCGCGGGCTGCTTCCTGGCGCGCTTCACCCGCAAGTACAACTGGGCGCACCTGGATATCGCGGGCACCGCATGGCGCTCCGGTAAAGCCAAGGGCGCAACCGGTCGTCCGGTCGCGCTGCTGTCGCAGTTCCTGCTTAATCGTGCGGGTTTTAACGGCGACGAGTGATGAAAAACGCCGGGTGGCGGCTTCGCCTTACCCGGCCTACAACGTCACTCAACCGTAGGCCGGGTAAGCGTAGCCCCACCCGGCTTTGCATTTAAATCCACGACAAGAAGCCCCATATATGAAGAATGCAACGTTCTACCTTCTGGACAACGACACGCATCAGGATGGCCTCAGCGCCGTCGAACAGCTGGTGTGTGACATTGCCGCAGAACGTTGGCGCGCAGGTAAACGCGTGTTGATTGCCTGTGAAGATGAGCAGCAGGCGATTCGCCTTGATGAAGCGCTGTGGGCCCGCCCGCCGGAGAGTTTTGTGCCGCATAACCTGTCGGGCGAAGGTCCGCGCGGTGGAGCGCCGGTTGAAATTGCCTGGCCGCAGAAGCGCAACAGCAGCGCGCGCGATATTCTCATTAGCCTGCGGGTAGACTTTGCAGATTTTGCCACCGCTTTCACAGAAGTGGTAGACTTTGTCCCTTACGAAGAATCTTTGAAACAACTGGCGCGCGAACGCTATAAAGCGTACCGCCTGGCTGGTTTTAACCTGAATACGGCAACCTGGAAATAATGGAAAAGACATATAACCCACGCGATATCGAACAGCCGCTTTACGAGCACTGGGAACAGCAGGGCTATTTCAAGCCTAACGGCGACGAAAGCAAAGAGTCCTTCTGCATCATGATCCCGCCGCCGAACGTCACCGGCAGTTTGCATATGGGACATGCTTTCCAGCAGACCATCATGGACACCATGATCCGCTACCAGCGCATGCAGGGTAAAAACACCCTGTGGCAGGCGGGGACTGACCACGCGGGTATCGCAACCCAGATGGTGGTTGAGCGTAAAATTGCCGCTGAAGAAGGTAAAACCCGCCACGACTACGGTCGCGACGCGTTCATCGACAAAATCTGGCAGTGGAAGGCAGAATCCGGCGGTACCATTACCCGCCAGATGCGTCGTCTCGGCAACTCCGTGGACTGGGAGCGCGAGCGCTTCACCATGGACGAAGGCCTGTCCAACGCCGTGAAAGAAGTCTTCGTGCGCCTGTATAAAGAAGACCTGATTTACCGCGGCAAGCGCCTGGTAAACTGGGATCCGAAACTGCGCACCGCAATTTCTGACCTGGAAGTGGAAAACCGCGAGTCTAAAGGCTCCATGTGGCACATCCGCTATCCGCTGGCTGACGGCGCGAAAACCGCCGACGGCAAAGATTACCTGGTGGTCGCAACGACTCGTCCGGAAACTCTGCTGGGCGATACCGGCGTAGCCGTTAACCCGGAAGATCCACGTTATAAAGATCTGATCGGCAAATTCGTGGTGCTGCCGCTGGTAAACCGCCGTATTCCGATTGTGGGCGACGAACACGCCGACATGGAAAAAGGCACCGGCTGCGTAAAAATCACCCCGGCACACGACTTCAACGACTACGAAGTCGGCCGTCGTCACGCCCTGCCGATGATCAACATTCTGACCTTCGACGGCGATATCCGCGAAAGCGCAGAAGTGTACGACACCAAAGGCGAAGAGTCTGACGTTTACTCCAGCGACATCCCGGCTGAGTTCCAGAGGCTGGAACGTTTTGCCGCGCGTAAAGCGATTGTGGCTGCCGTCGACGCGCTCGGCCTGCTGGAAGAGATAAAACCTCACGATCTGACCGTGCCTTACGGCGACCGTGGTGGCGTGGTTATCGAGCCAATGCTGACCGACCAGTGGTACGTGCGTGCCGACGTGCTGGCGAAACCGGCTGTGGAAGCGGTTGAGAACGGCAGCATCCAGTTCGTGCCGAAGCAGTATGAAAACATGTACTTCTCCTGGATGCGCGATATTCAGGACTGGTGTATCTCCCGTCAGCTGTGGTGGGGTCACCGCATCCCGGCATGGTACGACAACGAAGGCAATGTCTACGTTGGCCGCACCGAAGACGAAGTGCGTCAGGAAAACAACCTGAGCGCGGATGTTGCCCTGCGTCAGGACGAAGACGTGCTGGACACCTGGTTCTCCTCCGCGCTGTGGACCTTCTCCACGCTCGGCTGGCCGGAAAACACCGACGCGCTGCGTCAGTTCCACCCAACCAGCGTGATGGTGTCCGGTTTCGACATCATCTTCTTCTGGATTGCCCGCATGATCATGATGACCATGCACTTCATCAAAGACGAAGACGGCAAGCCGCAGGTTCCGTTCCACACCGTCTACATGACCGGTCTGATCCGCGACGACGAAGGGCAGAAAATGTCCAAGTCCAAGGGCAACGTTATTGACCCGCTGGACATGGTTGACGGTATCTCTCTGGAAGACCTGCTGGAAAAACGTACCGGCAACATGATGCAGCCGCAGCTGGCTGAGAAAATCCGCAAGCGCACCGAGAAGCAGTTCCCAAACGGGATCGAGTCTCACGGTACCGACGCCCTGCGCTTCACCCTGGCGGCGCTGGCCTCTACCGGCCGTGACATCAATTGGGACATGAAGCGTCTGGAAGGTTACCGTAACTTCTGTAACAAGCTTTGGAACGCCAGCCGCTTCGTGCTGATGAACACCGAAGATCAGGATTGCGGCTTCAACGGCGGCGAAATGACCCTGTCGCTGGCGGACCGCTGGATCCTGGCGGAATTCAACCAGACGGTGAAAGCGTTCCGCGACGCGCTGGATAGCTACCGCTTCGATATCGCCGCGGGCATCCTGTACGAATTCACCTGGAACCAGTTCTGTGACTGGTATCTGGAGCTGGCGAAGCCGGTGATGAACGGCGGTTCTGAGGCGGAGCTGCGCGGCACGCGCAACACGCTGATTACCGTTCTGGAAGGTCTGCTGCGCCTGGCGCATCCGGTCATTCCATTCATCACCGAAACCATCTGGCAGCGCGTGAAGGTGATTGCAGGCATCAACGCTGACACCATCATGCTGCAGCCGTTCCCGGAATTCGATGCGGCGAAGGTTGATGAAGCGGCGTCTGCGGACACCGAGTGGCTGAAACAGGCGATCGTTGCGGTACGTAACATCCGTGCTGAAATGAACATTGCCCCGGGCAAACCACTGGAGCTGCTGCTGCGTGGCTGCAGCGAGGCTGCTGTGCGTCGCGTCAGCGAGAACAACACCTTCCTCAAGACCATGGCGCGTCTGGAAAGCATCACCGTGCTGCCTGCTGATGAAAAAGGTCCGGTTTCCGTGACCAAAATCATCGACGGTGCCGAGCTGCTGATCCCGATGGCGGGCCTGATCGACAAAGACGCCGAACTGGCGCGTCTGGCGAAAGAAGTGGCGAAAGTCGACGTGGAAATTGGCAAAATCGAAAGCAAACTGGCGAACGAAGGCTTTGTGGCCCGCGCGCCGGAAGCGGTCATCGCCAAAGAGCGTGAACGTCTGGTTGCTTTCGCCGATGCGAAGACCAAACTGATTGAGCAGCAGGCGGTTATTGCCGCTCTGTAATGCTTTTACCCCTTACGCTTCAGGGCGTAAGGGGTAACCTTCCTGAAAACTCCTCGCTTGCACTCCCCTTTCTGCGGTGCTATTAACAGCAGTTGTGTGTCAATTTTTGTCATGAGTAATGCTATGAGCGTGATTACCCCCGTCGCGACGACAATGCGTCGGATCACTGAGCAGGACAACCCGGCCATTGCCGCTGTTATCCGCACGGTTTCCGCCGAATATGGGCTGACAGCCGATAAAGGCTACACCGTGGCCGATCCTAATCTCGATGAGCTTTTCCATCTGTACAACCAGCCGGGCCATGCCTACTGGGTTATCGAGCAGAATGGCAAGGTCGTGGGCGGCGGCGGCGTGGCACCACTAAGCTGCAGCGAGCCGGATATTTGTGAGCTGCAGAAAATGTATTTTCTGCCGTCGGTTCGCGGGCAGGGTCTGGCGAAAAAGCTGGCGCTGGTCGCCCTGGAGCACGCGCGCACCCAGGGTTTCAAACGCTGTTACCTCGAAACCACAGCCTTCCTCAAAGAGGCCATCGGCCTGTATGAGCATCTCGGCTTTGAGCATATTGATGCGCCGCTGGGCTGTACCGGCCACGTTGATTGCGAAGTCAGAATGCTGAAAAGTCTGTAACTTCCGTTCCTGCCCTCTTCTGTTAAGCGGCTGTAAACCGGATGCTCTACACTCACAGTTCACACCATAACAGGGGAAACACGATGTCGAAGATAAAAAGCTACGCCGCACCGCAGGCGGGTGCAGAACTTGAGCTGTACGAGTACGATGCGGGCGAACTAAAAGCAGAAGACGTCGAAGTACAGGTTGATTACTGCGGGATCTGCCACTCGGATCTCTCGATGATCGACAACGAATGGGGCTTCTCCAGCTACCCGCTGGTTGCCGGGCACGAAGTCATTGGCCGTGTCGTGGCGCTTGGTAGCGCCGCGCAGGACAAAGGGCTGAAGGTAGGCCAGCGCGTGGGCATTGGCTGGACGGCACGCAGCTGTGGTCACTGCGACGCCTGTATCAGCGGCAACCAGATTAACTGCCTCGAAGGCGCCGTTCCCACCATCCTGAATAAAGGCGGTTTTGCCGATAAGCTGCGCGCCGACTGGCAATGGGTCATCCCGCTGCCGGACAGCATTGATATCGAATCCGCCGGTCCGCTGCTGTGTGGCGGTATCACCGTCTTCAAACCGCTGCTGATGCACCATATCACCGCCACCAGTCGTGTGGGCGTGATCGGTATTGGCGGCCTGGGCCATATCGCCATCAAGCTGCTGCACGCGATGGGCTGCGAAGTGACGGCATTCAGTTCTAACCCGGCGAAAGAGAAAGAAGTGCTGGCGATGGGTGCGGATAAAGTGGTGAACAGCCGCGATCCGGAAGCACTGAACGCACTGGCGGGTCAGTTTGATCTGATCATCAACACCGTGAATGTCGATCTCGACTGGCAGCCGTACTTTGAAGCGCTGGCCTACGGCGGTAACTTCCACACCGTGGGTGCGGTAATGAAGCCGCTGCCGGTGCCGGCGTTTACCCTGATCGGCGGGGATCGCAGCGTGTCAGGCTCCGCGACCGGTACGCCGTTTGAGTTGCGCAAGCTGATGAAGTTTGCCGGACGCACCAAAGTGGCCCCGACCACCGAACTGTATCCGATGTCGAAAATCAACGAAGCGATCCAGCACGTGCGTGACGGCAAAGCCCGCTACCGCGTAGTGTTGAAAGCGGATTTTTGATGTGACATTGCCGGGAAATGTGAGGCCTGATGCCCTCACCCCAACCCTCTCCCACGGGGAGAGGGCGCAAACACTAAAAACGGTAACGGCTGTTACCGTTTTGCTTCTACCATGGCTTTAAACACCTCTGCCACCGCGACCGCTCCCGGATCCATCACCCCGTCCAGATTCTCTTTATTCACATACGACGAGCGCCCCGCTCCGGCTTTCTCCATTTTCGCCGTTGCCTCTGCCCCCTGCTGTGCCGCCTGCGCCGCTGACTGAAGATCTTTTTTCTGCAAGGCCTCCAGCGCCGGTTGTAGCGCGTCGATCAGCGTGCGATCGCCAAGATCTGCGCCGCCATACTGCTTCATCTGCGCCAGTCCGCTGAGCAATGCCTCCGGTAGAGGCTGTCCATCGTGAAGCTTTTGTCCGGCCGCCGTGAAGAAGATCGACATCAGCACCCCGCTCGATCCGCCCATCACCGTCGCCAGCCGCTCGCCCACCAGCAGCAGCAGCGTCGACACGTCGTTCAGCGGAAGTTTGTGCTCCTCCATACGTTGCGCAATATCCCGCGCACCTTGCGCAAAGGTGGAGCCCGTATCCCCGTCGCCCACTTTCGCATCCAGCGCGTTCAGGCGATTTTCAAGTTCGATCAGCGTCCCGGTTACCGAGGAGACATACTCACTCACCCGCGGGTTTTCCGACGGGGTGTATTCCACGCGATCGTGAAGGGCGCTATGCGCAACGGTACGTAAAGGTGCGAACGGCACGGGCTTCTGCCAGCCCAGCGTCTCGACCTCGGCGTGAATCGCCTTTTCGAAGAAATCGTTGAGCTTCAGCAGCGTCAGAGAAAAGCCTTTCATGTCCAGCGCGCTCACCAGCGGCGCCGGACCAATCAGGTACGCAATGTTCTCTTTCAGCGCCGAATGCGCCAGCTCTTTGGTCAGTAACGCCATTTCGAGCGCCGAGACGCCGCCGAGGTTGTTAATCAGCACGGCAAAGCGCCCTTCGCCCGCCTGCGTTTTGAGCGGCGTCACCAGCGTGTCGATAATCGCTTTGCTGTTTTGCGTATCCACCACGGACGCCCCCGGCTCACCGTGAATGCCCAGACCCAGCTCGACGTGGCCTTGCTTTATCCGCCCCTCTTCCTCGTCGCTGCCGGGCAGGTTACAGGTTTGCATCGCAACGCCCAGGCTCCAGAGGTTGTCGCAGGCCTGTTGCGCAATATCCCGCACCTCACTCAACGATTTCCCGTGCTCCGCCGCATAGCCCGCAATCTTATGCACCAGCGCCGTACCGGCAATACCGCGCGGCTGCTTGTTGTCCGGCAGCGCGATATCGTCCGCCACAATCACCATCTCCACCTTCAGGCCGTAGCGTTTGGCCTTTTCTGCCGCCAGACCAAAATTCAGGCGGTCACCGGTGTAATTTTTGACGATCAGCAGGCAGCCGCGATCGCCCGTGACCGCCACAATGGCATTCAACACCGCATCCACACTCGGCGAGGCAAACAGGTCGCCACATACCGCCGCCGTGAGCATCCCTTTTCCGACAAACCCAGCGTGCGCCGGTTCGTGGCCGGAACCCCCACCGGAGATCACCGCTACGCGGCTTTTATCCCAGTCGCCGCGCGCAACAATTCGAATGGCAGGATCAACATCAAGCTTGACGAGGTTTCCGTGCGGAGCAGAAATCAGAATGCCTTCAATAGCATCGTTAACCAGTTGTTTGCGATCATTAAAAAAGAATCTGGACATACATTCCCAAAATGTTGTGAACCGTATGCAAAAGCATAGTCCGCGCTGGATAATGCGCCGCAAAGTCAGGAATTTACTCAACCAAATTGCGACCAGTTTGCCTATACTCCACCCAGGACAAAGAGAGGAAGCGCATCATGAGTACACCATTGTTAATTGCCCGGACGCCGGAAAAAGAGCTGTATTTACTGCCCGCGATGGCGAACCGCCATGGTCTGATCACCGGAGCGACCGGGACGGGGAAAACCGTCACCCTGCAAAAGCTGGCGGAGTCGCTTTCGGAGATTGGCGTACCGGTCTTTATGGCTGACGTGAAAGGCGATTTAACCGGTGTGGCTCAGGAAGGGACGGCCTCTGAAAAACTGCTCGAACGGCTGAAGAATATTGGCATCACGGACTGGACGCCGCATAGCAATCCGGTGGTGGTGTGGGATATCTTTGGTGAGAAAGGCCACCCGGTGCGCGCCACCGTCTCCGATCTCGGTCCTCTTCTCCTGGCGAGGCTCCTTAACCTCAACGACATACAGTCCGGCGTGCTGAACATTATCTTCCGTATTGCCGACGATCAGGGACTGCTTCTGCTTGATTTCAAAGATCTGCGCGCCATTACCCAGTACATCGGCGATAACGCCAAATCCTTCCAGAACCAGTACGGCAACATCAGCAGCGCCTCGGTAGGGGCCATTCAGCGTGGGTTGCTGACCCTGGAGCAACAGGGTGCAGAGCACTTCTTCGGCGAGCCGATGCTGGATATCAAAGACTGGATGCGCACCGACAGCAGCGGCAAAGGCATCATCAACATTCTGAGTTCAGAAAAGCTCTACCAGACGCCAAAGCTCTACGCCGCCAGCCTGCTGTGGATGCTCTCCGAACTGTACGAACAGTTACCCGAAGCGGGCGATCTGGAAAAACCGAAGCTGGTCTTCTTCTTTGACGAAGCGCACCTGCTGTTTAACGACGCGCCGCAGGTATTGCTGGATAAAATTGAACAGGTCATTCGCCTGATCCGCTCCAAAGGCGTTGGCGTCTGGTTTGTGTCGCAAAACCCGTCGGATATCCCGGATAACGTGCTCGGTCAGCTTGGTAACCGCGTGCAGCACGCCCTGCGCGCCTTTACGCCAAAAGATCAGAAAGCAGTAAAAGCCGCCGCGCAAACCATGCGCGCCAATCCGGCCTTTGATACCGAAGCGGCGATTCAGGCGTTAGGCACCGGTGAAGCGCTGATCTCGTTCCTGGATGCGAAGGGCAGCCCATCCGTGGTGGAACGCGCTATGGTGATCGCGCCCCGCTCGCGCATGGGGCCGGTTACCGACGATGAACGCAACGGCCTGATTAACCACTCTCCGGTTTACGGAAAGTACGAAGACGAAGTGGACCGGGAGTCCGCGTTCGAGATGCTGCAAAAAGGGGTTCAGGCGACAACGGAATCGCAGGATGCGCCTGCCGCAAAAGGGCAGTCTGTCGCCGTGGATGACGGTATTCTCGGGGGGCTCAAAGACATCCTCTTCGGCAGCACCGGGCCGCGCGGCGGCAAGCGCGACGGCGTGGTACAAACCATGGCGAAAAGTGCCGCACGACAGGTCACTAATCAGATAGTGCGCGGTATGCTGGGAAGCCTGTTAGGCGGCCGTCGCCGGTAGACGGGGAACCCACGGGCGGCCAAGCGCCGACCCCTGTACACCGTTCTCTTGTAGATAGCGGTCGATTTCCACCATCCCCGTCCAGCGGTTCTCACACCATAGCGGTGCCAGAAGCGTTGGACGGCGGGCGCTGGCGGAGATGCGGTGGTAGACAATTTCTGGCGGTGTGTGGCGAATCATCTCCCCTGCCGTCACCGTATAGTCGTCGAGCTCAATACCGCTTAACCGCCCTGCTTCCCAGGCTTTCGCCATAATGCTTCCCGTAACGATATGCAGCGGATGCAGCTTAATGCCGTCCACGCCGGTCTCAACCACCTTTTCCAGCGTTTCAAGACCATGCTGTTGACCTTCGCCGGGTAACCCAACAATCAGATGCGAACAGACTTTCAGCCCACGCTCACGGGCCAGCCGCGTGGTGCGCTGGTAGCAGGCGAAATCATGACCGCGATTGATGCGGTGCAGGGTTTTGTCGTGCGCGGTTTGCAAGCCCAGCTCCAGCCAGATCTCGTAGCCTTGTTCTTGGTACTCGCTGAGCAGGTCCAGCACCGCGTCCGGTACGCAGTCCGGGCGCGTCCCCACGCATAGCCCTACGATGCTAGCCTGGCTGACCGCCTGCTGATACATCGAGCGCAGCACCTGCACCTCCCCCCACGTGCTGGTGTAGGCCTGGAAATAGGCCAGATACTGCTTCGCGCGGTTCACCAGGCTCGCCTGGTGCGCGAGCTGTTCCGCGATAGAGTGATGCTGCTGAGCTTCGTCAGCAAAGGACGCAACGTTACAGAAGGTGCAGCCGCCGCGCCCGATGGTGCCATCGCGATTCGGGCAGCTAAACCCGCCGTGCAGCGTCAGCTTATGAACCTTTTGTCCGTATCGCTGCAAAAGATCCCCACCAAACATATTGACTAATTTCTGTAACTGCATAATCTGATAGACCGTCCCGGAGAAAGGGGACAAGCCTGCCATTTTTAGCCTCTGTCGGCGATGACCTGGATCAATCGCCCTGGACGGCCTTTATCCATATGAATAAATACTCAAGATTACTGCAGTTTCATTCACACCACTCGTAATTACTTTTCCTTATGTTCTGATTGTTTTTTTCATTTATAGCGCCACCACTGAAAAACAGTGGGTTTATGCGGGTTTGCAGTCAATGCCAGATTATTATTCTGCTATAAAACGGCTATTCAGCACGCTACATTGATAATACCGCTTTCATATAGTGAGTCAGATCACACTCCGCTGCGTCCTGCCAGGGCTTACAATCAATGTAAAAATAGTTAAATATCCTTTAATTACAACCAGATAATCCCTCTTTAGCACATTTTTGTATAAATAAGATTGCCATTTGACCTGTGTACCAATTCCCGATAAGTTGGAAATCCGCTGGAAGCTTTCTGGATGAGCGGCCTGCTCATCATATTTATGCAGTAATTGAGATTCCCTCTGAAGCAAGTCCTCAAACTTGTTTACCTGCGCGAAAGGATGAAAAAGAGGGCGAATGCGAGGTCCGCGTACGAAACGCAAACCCCGTCGCCATGCTCTTTCTGTGCCTGTGCGCCACGGTAAAGTTCAGTGGGAAGCCCGACGAGCCTGGGGAGGTTCACTGATATGTTGTACGATAAATCCCTTGAGAAGGATAACTGTGGTTTCGGCCTGATCGCCCACATAGAAGGCGAACCTAGCCACAAGGTAGTGCGTACTGCTATTCACGCACTGGCCCGAATGCAGCACCGTGGCGCCATCCTTGCCGATGGTAAAACCGGCGACGGTTGCGGCCTGCTGCTGCAAAAACCGGATCGTTTCTTCCGCATCGTAGCGGAAGAGCGCGGCTGGCGTTTAGCCAAAAACTACGCTGTCGGCATGCTGTTCCTGAACCAGGATCCTGAAAAGGCTGCCGCCTCACGCCGCATCGTCGAAGAAGAACTTCAGCGTGAAACCCTGTCTATTGTCGGCTGGCGCAATGTGCCAACCAACGAAGGGGTGCTCGGTGAAATCGCCCTCTCCTCGCTGCCTCGTATTGAACAGATTTTCGTTAACGCGCCTGCGGGCTGGCGTCCACGTGATATGGAACGCCGTCTGTTTATCGCCCGCCGCCGCATTGAAAAACGTCTCCAGGACGATAAAGAGTTCTACGTCTGTAGCCTCTCTAACCTGGTGAACATCTATAAAGGTCTGTGTATGCCGGCTGACCTGCCGCGCTTCTACCTGGACCTGGCGGATCTGCGTCTGGAATCGGCCATTTGCCTGTTCCACCAGCGCTTCTCCACCAACACCGTTCCACGCTGGCCGCTGGCTCAGCCGTTCCGCTACCTGGCGCATAACGGCGAAATCAACACCATCACCGGTAACCGCCAGTGGGCCCGCGCCCGTACCTATAAGTTCCAGACGCCACTGATCCCTGACCTGCACGATGCCGCGCCGTTCGTGAACGAAACCGGCTCTGACTCCAGCTCCATGGATAACATGCTGGAACTGCTGCTGGCAGGCGGGATGGACATCGTGCGCGCCATGCGTCTGCTCGTGCCACCGGCGTGGCAGAACAACCCGGATATGGACCCTGAGCTGCGCGCGTTCTTCGACTTTAACTCCATGCACATGGAGCCGTGGGACGGCCCGGCGGGCATCGTGATGTCCGACGGCCGTTTTGCCGCCTGTAACCTGGACCGTAACGGTCTGCGTCCGGCGCGCTACGTCATCACCAAAGATAAGCTCATCACCTGCGCGTCTGAGGTCGGGATCTGGGATTACCAGCCTGACGAAGTGGTCGAGAAGGGCCGCGTCGGTCCGGGCGAGCTGATGGTTATCGACACCCGCGGTGGGCGTATCCTGCACTCCGCCGAAACCGACAACGATCTGAAAAGCCGCCATCCGTACAAAGAGTGGATGGAGAAAAACGTCCGTCGTCTGGTGCCGTTCGAAGATCTGCCGGACGAAGAAGTGGGCAGCCGCGAGCTGGACGACGATACCCTCGCAAGCTTCCAGAAGCAGTTTAACTACAGCGCGGAAGAGCTTGACTCCGTCATCCGCGTACTGGGTGAAAACGGTCAGGAAGCGGTCGGCTCCATGGGTGACGATACCCCGTTTGCCGTGCTCTCCAGCCAGCCGCGCATTATTTACGACTACTTCCGTCAGCAGTTCGCGCAGGTCACCAACCCGCCGATCGATCCGCTGCGTGAAGCGCACGTGATGTCACTGGCAACCAGCATCGGCCGCGAGATGAACGTCTTCTGCGAAGCCGAAGGCCAGGCGCACCGTCTGACCTTTAAATCGCCGATCCTGCTGTACTCCGATTTCAAACAGCTCACCACGCTGAAAGAGGATCACTACCGCGCTGACACGCTCGATATTACGTTCGACGTGACCGAGGCGACCCTCGAAGAGACGGTGAATGCGCTGTGTGATAAAGCTGAACAGATGGTGCGTAACGGTACCGTTCTGCTGGTGCTGTCTGACCGCAATATCGCGAAAAACCGTCTGCCGGTCCCTGCGCCAATGGCGGTAGGTGCTATCCAGACGCGTCTGGTCGATAAGAGCCTGCGCTGCGACGCCAACATCATTGTTGAAACCGCCAGCGCCCGCGACCCGCACCACTTTGCCGTGCTGTTAGGCTTTGGCGCGACGGCGATCTACCCGTATCTGGCCTACGAAACGCTGGCTCGTCTGGTCGATACCCGCGCGATCGACAAAGATTACCGCGCGGTAATGCTGAACTACCGCAACGGCATCAATAAAGGCCTGTACAAGATCATGTCCAAAATGGGCATCTCGACTATCGCCTCTTACCGCTGTTCGAAGCTGTTTGAAGCGGTCGGCCTGCATGACGATGTCGCAAATCTCTGCTTCCAGGGCGTGATCAGCCGTATCGGCGGCGCCGGTTTTGCTGACTTCCAGCAGGATCTGGTGAACTTGTCAAAACGCGCCTGGCTGGCACGTAAGCCGCTGGATCAGGGCGGTCTGCTGAAATACGTTCACGGCGGCGAATACCACGCCTATAACCCGGACGTGGTGCGCACGCTGCAACAGGCGGTTCAGAGCGGTGAATACAGCGATTATCAGCAGTACGCTGAGCTGGTAAACAACCGTCCGGCGGCAACGCTGCGCGACCTCATTGCCCTGAACCCGGGTGACGAAGCCGTCAGCATCGACGACGTAGAGCCTGCAACCGAGCTGTTCAAACGCTTCGATACCGCGGCGATGTCCATCGGCGCGCTGAGCCCGGAAGCCCACGAAGCGCTGGCGGAAGCCATGAACAGCATCGGCGGCAACTCTAACTCCGGCGAAGGCGGTGAAGACCCAGCGCGTTACGGCACTAACAAGGTCTCCCGTATCAAGCAGGTGGCATCCGGTCGCTTTGGCGTGACGCCTGCGTACCTGGTCAATGCCGACGTGATTCAGATTAAAGTCGCTCAGGGTGCTAAACCGGGCGAAGGCGGTCAGTTGCCGGGTGATAAAGTTACCCCATACATCGCCAAACTGCGCTATTCCGTACCGGGCGTGACGCTGATCTCCCCGCCGCCACACCACGATATCTACTCTATCGAGGATTTAGCGCAGCTGATTTTCGACCTGAAACAGGTCAACCCGAAAGCGATGATCTCCGTGAAGCTGGTTTCCGAACCGGGCGTCGGCACCATCGCCACCGGTGTGGCGAAAGCCTATGCGGATCTCATCACCATCGCCGGTTACGACGGCGGCACCGGTGCAAGCCCGCTCTCCTCCGTGAAATACGCGGGTTGCCCGTGGGAGCTTGGCCTGGTGGAAACCCAGCAGGCGCTGGTGGCGAACGGCCTGCGTCACAAGATCCGTCTGCAGGTGGACGGTGGTCTGAAAACTGGCCTCGACATTATCAAGGCGGCAATCCTCGGTGCGGAAAGCTTCGGCTTCGGTACCGGCCCGATGGTTGCGCTGGGCTGTAAATACCTGCGTATTTGCCACCTGAACAACTGCGCAACCGGTGTTGCTACCCAGGACGAGAAGCTGCGTAAGAACCACTATCACGGCCTGCCGTTCAAAGTGACCAACTACTTTGACTTCATCGCCCGTGAAACCCGCGAGCTGATGGCGCAGCTGGGCGTGAAGCGCCTGGTCGACCTGATTGGCCGTACCGACCTGCTGAAAGAACTGGAAGGCTTCACCGCGAAGCAGCAGAAGCTGGAGCTGTCTAAGCTGCTGGAAACCGCGCAGCCGCATCCTGGCAAAGCGGTTTACTGCACCGAGAACAACCCGCCGTTCGATAACGGCGTGCTGAACGCGCAGCTGCTGCAGCAGGCGAAACCGTACGTGGACGACAAGCAGAGCAAAACGTTCTGGTTTGATATCCGCAACACCGACCGCTCCGTGGGTGCCTCCCTCTCCGGTTATATCGCGCAAACGCACGGTGACCAGGGGCTGGCGGCGGATCCGATTACTGCGCACTTCAGCGGTACCGCGGGCCAGAGCTTCGGCGTGTGGAACGCAGGCGGCGTTGAGCTGTACCTGACTGGTGATGCCAACGACTACGTCGGTAAAGGCATGGCGGGCGGTCTGCTGGCGGTGCGTCCTCCGGTCGGCTCAGCCTTCCGCAGCCATGAAGCGAGCATCATCGGTAACACCTGCCTGTACGGCGCGACCGGCGGTCGTCTGTTCGCAGCAGGTCGTGCGGGCGAGCGTTTTGCGGTGCGTAACTCTGGTGCTATCACCGTGGTGGAAGGCATTGGCGATAACGGTTGTGAATATATGACGGGCGGTATTGTTTGCGTAATGGGTAAAACCGGCGTGAACTTTGGCGCGGGCATGACGGGCGGTTTTGCGTACGTCCTGGACGAAGACGGTGAGTTCCGCAAACGCGTGAACCCGGAGCTGGTGGAAGTGCTGGACGTTGAAACGCTGGCCATCCACGAAGAACACCTGCGCGGCTTGATTACCGAGCATGTGCAGCATACCGGTTCTTCGCGCGGTGAAGAGATCCTGGCGAACTGGCCTGCGTTCTCAGCGAAATTCGCGCTGGTTAAGCCGAAGTCCAGCGATGTTAAAGCCCTGTTGGGTCACCGTAGTCGTAGCGCAGCAGAGCTGCGCGTGCAGGCGCAGTAAGGAATTCAGATGAGCCAGAACGTATACCAGTTTATCGACCTGCAGCGTGTTGATCCGCCAAAGAAACCGCTGAAGATCCGCAAAATTGAATTTGTAGAAATCTACGAGCCGTTTTCAGAAGGCCAGGCCAAAGCACAGGCAGACCGCTGCCTGTCCTGCGGTAACCCTTACTGCGAATGGAAATGTCCGGTACACAACTACATCCCGAACTGGCTGAAGCTGGCCAACGAAGGGCGTATTTTTGAAGCCGCCGAGCTGTCTCACCAGACCAACACCCTGCCGGAAGTGTGCGGCCGCGTGTGCCCTCAGGATCGCCTGTGTGAAGGCTCCTGTACGCTGAACGACGAGTTCGGCGCGGTGACCATCGGTAACATTGAGCGCTATATCAACGATAAAGCGTTCGAGATGGGCTGGCGCCCGGACATGACCGGCGTGCGTCAAACTGACAAGCGCGTGGCCATCATCGGCGCGGGCCCGGCGGGCCTGGCCTGTGCGGACGTGCTGACCCGCAACGGCGTGAAGGCGGTGGTCTTTGACCGTCATCCGGAAATCGGCGGTCTGCTGACCTTCGGCATCCCGGCCTTCAAGCTGGAAAAAGAGGTCATGACCCGTCGCCGTGAAATCTTCACCGGCATGGGCATTGAGTTCAAACTGAATGTGGAAGTGGGCCGCGACGTGCAGCTCGACGACCTGCTGAAGGATTACGACGCCGTGTTCCTCGGCGTGGGCACCTACCAGTCCATGCGCGGCGGTCTGGAGAACGAAGATGCACCAGGCGTTTATGATGCCCTGCCGTTCCTGATTGCCAACACCAAGCAGATCATGGGCTACGGCGAAACCGCCGATGAGCCGTTCGTCAGCATGGAAGGCAAACGCGTGGTGGTGCTGGGCGGCGGTGATACCGCGATGGACTGCGTGCGTACGTCTATTCGTCAGAACGCGGCGCATGTGATCTGCGCCTATCGTCGTGACGAAGAGAACATGCCGGGCTCTAAACGCGAAGTGAAAAACGCGCGTGAAGAGGGCGTAGAGTTCCAGTTCAACATCCAGCCTCTGGGCATTGAAGTGAATGCCAACGGTAAAGTGAGCGGCGTGAAGATGGCGCGCACCGAGATGGGTGCACCAGATGCCAAGGGTCGTCGTCGCGCTGAGATCGTGGCAGGCTCCGAACATGTGATCCCGGCCGATGCGGTCGTCATGGCGTTTGGTTTCCGTCCTCACAGCATGGAATGGCTTGCGAAGCACAGCGTTGAGCTGGATTCACAGGGCCGCGTGATTGCACCTGAAGGCAGCGACAACGCATTCCAGACCAGCAACCCGAAAATCTTCGCCGGTGGCGATATTGTTCGCGGTTCTGACCTGGTTGTCACGGCGATTGCCGAAGGGCGTAAAGCCGCTGACGGTATACTGAACTACCTGGAAGTGTAAAAGATCGAGCCGGATGGAAAACCATCCGGCTTTTTTATGCGGTTAACAGGCTGGCGCGAACCTTCACCACGGCCTTTTTAATCTCTCCCGCCGAGTCGGTGATGCACCCTGGCTTATGCGGCTCCCCCGGCATAAACACCACGAACATCCCCGGTCTTAACGCTACCGACTGCTCCCCTTCGATGCGGCTGCAAAGCTGATAATCCTCGGCGCTATGCATTTCCTCGCACCCGCGCGCGGACTCCGTAACGCCAAACAGAATCCGCTCTTCACCGGCTAACAGGAGCTGGATATCAATATACTCCGCGTGCAGCTCTGCCTTTTTCAGCTCCGGGGCTTGTGTAGCAAACTGCATAACATTCATAAAGATAGTATCACCCTGCAGTTCGTAGTGACCCGGCGCTTTCTCCTTTGGCCGGGCGGTAACCGCCAGCGTGAGAGCATTCACCAGTGCGGCGGGCAGGCCCGACGATGCCAGTGACTGCAGCTCTCCCATCATCATAACGCATCTCCTGTAGCTAACAGCGCCGCGCCCAATAGCCCGGCGTCGTGACGATAATGCGCCGCCCGAAGGGGCACCTGATACACTTCTGGCTCCTGCGATAAATAGGCTTTCACCAGAGGGAGATACCCTTCCGCCAGCCCCACGCTGCCGCCGACCACGATAACCTGACAGTCGGTAACGGCTTTAACGTCGGCGATCAGTCGCGCCAGCGCGTGTGCCGAATTTTCCACCAGCCTGCGAGCCTGCGGTGTATCCCGGCTGAATATCGCCTTTGCATCTAGCCCTGCCAGTTCGCCCTGCGCCTGAGCAGCAATGCCCCGGCCTGAGGCAATGGCTTCAACGCATCCTCTTCGTCCACAGCCACAAAGCGGCCCGGCGGGATCGGCCAGCGTATGCCCAAGATGCCCGGCCAGCCCCCCGCTGCCCGTCTGAAGTTTTCCGTTGAGTACAACGCCGCCGCCCACGCCGGTTGAAACCGTCAGGAACACCATATCGTCCCTCCCGGGCAGCGCGCAAAACTCTGCCCATGCGGCGGACTGTGCGTCGTTAACCGCCGTGACCGGTAATTGCGTGGCAGCTTCCAGAAAGGCGACCAGCGGAAAGTGCTCCAGGCCACCCAGGTTGGCCGGATTGATGGAGGTGAGCACGCCGTTATGAATAATCCCTGTCGATGCCACCGCCACGCGCCCGGCATGCCTAACCAGAGGTAAAACCAGGGCACGTAGCGCCTCCTCAAGCGCGCCCGGCGTCTGGCTGCCGGGGGTCGGGCACGCCCTGCGCATCGACAGAACGTCCCCTTCAACCAGGGCGGCAGCGAGCTTCGTGCCGCCAATATCAATTGCCAGCGTCATCATTTCATCACCTGCTCGCGTTTGACCGCGCCCGCAGGAAAGGCTCCGCTCAGCGGTTTACCATCGATGGCGTCGTGAGTGCGCAGCGCTTCCGGCCTGATCCAGCGCTGAACGCGGGACGGCATATCGAGGCCGATCAACAGGATCACGACAAATGTCAGGCCAAAGGAGAGCGATCCCAGCGCGGTTCCCAGCTCCATCCGCTGGGACAGCAGAGCGCCGATCACCGGTGCAAGCGCCCCGCCCAGCGCGCCGACGTTATAGGTAAATCCAAGCCCGGCCGCCCGCTGGTCGGTATCGAAATAGCCGCCGATGAGCTTAGGTAAGATCCCGGAAATGCCCTGACCCAGCATCTGTTGGAAAAAGAGCAATAGCCCGAGCACCCAGATATTCGCGCCGCCGATCGCAAACACCGGAATAATAAGCAGCTGCGAGGCCAGCAGGCTGCAGACGTAAGCTTTACGCGTGCCCAGCCAGTCGCCAAGAAAACCGCCTACGCAGCAGCCCACCGCCGCGCCAAATCCGCTGAAGAACAGCACGCGGGCCACCGTAGCCGGATCGTAGGCCAGCTCCGTTTTCAAATAGGTTGGCAGCAGCGCCTGAATCGGCCACGAATAGAGAAAGGCAAACAACACCACAACCATCAGCGTTACGCCAGTGGGCCAGCGTTTACCGCTGCTTTGCACCATAAAGCTGATAAAAACGACGGCGCACAGCAGCCCCAGAATGACCACCATCCCAACGTTGTTTAGCTCTCCGGCAAAGCAGAGCCACAGCGCCGCACCGGCAAACAGCGTCATGGCAATATTGATTACGCGGTACTTACCGCGATAAAGAATATCGACCATCGTGCGCACCGGCGCTTTGCCAGCGTGCTTCGCCTTCCAGTCCTCGGCTTCCGGGATGTTTTTGCGCAGCCACAGGGCAAAGACGATAGGCAAGATGCCGATTAAGAACAACGCGCGCCAGCCCCAGACGGGGACCACGAGGCTGTAGACCTGGGCCGCAATCACCGCGCCAACGGAGAAGCCGGAAATCAAAAAGCCGCTCGCCTTGTTGCGCAGCTGCTTTGGCCAGCTTTCGATCACGTAGGTTGCGCTGGAGCCGTATTCGCCCGCCATCCCCATGCCGATCACCATTCTGGCGATAAACATGGTGACGTAGCCCGGCGCAAACCCGCAGGCAAGGGTGCCGCAGGAGAAAAGAACAATGCTGGTAATCATCGCCAGCTTGCGGCCATAGCGATCGCCCATCGCCCCCAGCAGCAGGCCACCGAACCAGCGTGAGATAAAGGCCGCCGAAATCAGGCTCGCGGCTTCCACCGTCGTCAGGCCGAACTCGCTTTTCACTTCCGTCAGAACTAAGGCAATCAGTACAAAATCGAAGCCATCAAGCAAATATCCCAGCCAGGCAGCGGAGAAGGCGCGCCACTGCGGGCGGCTAAGATGGCGGTACCACGGGATGCTTTGGGTAGATATACTCATTTCACTCTCCCGACGATTTCTCTGTCGTTTTGCCGGACAGCGGCTGTGCCTTGCCCGGCCTACGTAATGCGTTAGCGTTTTTCCGCCATTAGCTGCTCTGCCAGGGCTTTTAGCGCGGGCACGAATTTTTCGTCCACGGGTGAAAACGGCTTGCGGCACAGCGGTACCGAGACCACGTCCATATAGTGCAGCACCGTTTTCAGACCACGGAAGACGCCAGCGCCAATCAGCAGGTCGATAACCTTGTTGCACTCGCCTTGCAGACGCTGCGCGGTGGCGTTATCCCCTTCCCGAACCGCTTTAGCGATCGCCTGATAGCGCCAGCCCATAATGTTGTACGTACTGCCGATCCCTCCGTCAGCGCCTGCCAGCAGGCCGGAAGCGAAGATCTCATCGTAGCCGTTGTAGAGCACCAGATCCGGATGCGCGCGGCGGATCTGCTCCATCTGGAAGAGATCGCCAGAGGTTTGCTTCAGCGCGCCAACACCCGGCAGCGTCACCAGCGTGTTGATTTGGTCAAGGGTCAGTTTGACGCCGCTCAGCGCCGGGATGTTATAGACCACCATTGGCAAACCATCCGCGGAATCAATAATTGCACGGTAGTGGTCGCAGTGTTCTTCAAAGCTGAAGGGATAGTAGAACGGTGTGACGGCGGACACGGCATCAAACCCAAAGCGGGCGGCAGCCGTTGCCAGCTGCTGGCTTTCTGCGGTGCTGACACAGCCAACATGGGCAATGAGGGTGATTTTCCCCTTCGCCTCATCCGCCACGATCTCCATTACCTGCTCGCGTTCTGAAAGGCTTTGCACAAAAGCCTCTCCCGTTGAGCCACCCACATAAAGCCCGTCGATGCCCTGCTCAATATTGAACTGCACCAGACGGCGCAGGCTCTCTTTATCCAGCATTTGCTGCTGAGTAAACGGGGTCAGGAGTGCGGCCATTACGCCGCGTAATTGCGTTGCCATAGTTACCTCAATCGATCGTGTGTTTGTTATAACGACATACCTTTATACCTGTTATACCAGATCAATTAAGCAGCAGTGGAATACAGAACGCTTATATTGCGATCTGCTTCACTAAAGGATCGTTATTTTTTGGCTTTTGTATGTTGGCCGAAAGCGTGCCAGGTGGCAGAAACGCTGTTGAGGTGGGTCTGGAGCGCGCGATCGGCCTCATCCGGATCGCGGCGACGGATCGCATCGACGATCGCAATATGCTGGCGATAGCTGACTTTATTATGCTTATACAGCTCGGCATCCGGCACTTTTGGACGCGCGGCGATCAGCCAGTCGAGCAGCGCAACGTGGATCGCGTTAAAGATCGGATTGCCGGGGATCTCCGCCAGCACGCGGTGGAAATCGACGTCGGATCGAATAAACAGGGCATTATCATCCAGAGACTGGCTGTTGATCTCAAGCGCTTTTGTCAGCTGAGCGATTTGATCGTCAGTGGCAAACTCAGCGGCAAATCGAACGAGGCTGGATTCAAAGAACAGGCGTAGCTGCTCAAAATGGGCAATGCCGCCGGGCTGTGTCAGGAAATCTTTCGCCATGCCAGAAAGTTCGCTGATGATGGTATCGGCTGAAGGCATGGAGACGCGGGCACGTTCACCGTTGTTGATCTGCACCAGCCCTTTGCGCTTTAGCGCCGCCAGCGCCTCACGCACCGAAGGGCGGCCCACGTTGAAGAACTCCATCAGCTCGCGTTCGGAGGGCAGTTGTTCTCCCTGGGCGAACTCCTTGCGGCGGATCATCTGCTCCAGCTCTTCTTCCACCATATCAGACAGCTTTTTGCGCGCCAGCGGACGACGATGCAGGCTGCGGCCAATAGTTTCATCAGAGTTTTCAGCTTTAAGATCGGTCGGTTTCATTGCAGTCCGGTGCCATAGAAGGAAAACGGCTCATCATAACACAGGAAATTAGAGGGGGCGAAAAGGGGCAGAAAGCAAAACAGGCCCGGAGGGCCTGTTGGATTATTTCACAACGCGCAGCGCCGGACGGCCACCGCGCGGAGGCGGATTGTCATCAGGATCGTTGTCGTCGTGATGATCGGGTTTATCGCCATCAATAATTGACATCACCGTGTCGCTTTCGCGCTCATCGGTAGCGTCATCATCGTTCAGGCTGGCAACATCTTCGTCATACGCCGCTTCCGGCTCAAACATGGTACCCGCACCGTTTTCACGCGCGTAGATAGCCAGTACGGCAGCCAGCGGCACAGAAACCTGACGCGGCACGCCGCCGAAACGCGCGTTAAAGCGCACTTCGTCGTTTGCCAGTTCCAGGTTACCCACCGCGCGCGGCGCAATGTTCAACACGATCTGTCCGTCACGTGCATATTCCATAGGAACCTGCACGTCCGGCAACGTCACATCCACAACCAGGTGCGGCGTGAGCTGGTTATCCAGCAGCCATTCATAGAAGGCGCGCAGCAGATACGGACGGCGTGGGGAAAGTTGTGACATTTCCACAGTCATTAGCCTCGGCCGAGACGCATTTCACGTTCCGGCTCAGTCAGAGAAGCCAGGAAAGAGTCGCGTTCAAATACGCGCGTCATGTAGCCTTTCAGCTCTTTCGCACCAGGACCGCTGAACTCAACACCCAGCGTAGGCAGACGCCACAGCAGCGGTGCAAGGTAGCAATCGACCAGGCTGAACTCATCGCTCAGGAAGAAAGGCTTCTGACCAAAGACTGGCGCGATTGCCAGCAGCTCTTCACGCAGTTGTTTACGTGCAGCATCCGCTTCAGACGACGTACCGTTAACGATAACGTTCATCAGCGTATACCAGTCTTTTTCGATACGCTGCATGTACAGGCGGCTTTCACCACGCGCAACAGGGTAAACAGGCATCAGTGGCGGATGCGGGAAACGCTCATCCAGGTATTCCATAATGATACGGGATTCCCACAGGGTCAGCTCGCGATCCACCAGCGTTGGTACGCTCTGGCTCGGGTTGAGATCGATCAGATCCTGAGGAGGGTTATCCTTTTCCACATGCTCGATCTCAAAACTGACACCCTTCTCGGCCAGCACGATACGAACCTGATGGCTATAAATGTCAGTAGGACCAGAAAACAGCGTCATTACCGAACGTTTGTTGGCAGCGACAGCCATGAAAACCTCCAGGTATATTCAGAATTTTACTGCTACCGGCCCACCAGGGCCAGCCAGATGATGTATTGCCCATCCCAGAGAAAACACATTGTTCAAGAATCGAACAAAAATCGAGTATTCACCGATATTTGGGCAGAAAATTGGATGATAGTTTACCAGATTTTGATGGCTTTGTGGTGAGGGGATTCTGGAAATGTGGAAAAAGAGGAGATATATCAACTCATGTTGTGGATAACCTACGCATTATCCATAAAAAAACCCGCCGAAGCGGGTTTTTCGCCAATCGTTCTGCGTAAGCAGAATGGATTAACGTTTGGAGAACTGTGGACGACGACGTGCTTTACGCAGACCCACTTTCTTACGTTCAACCTGACGCGCGTCACGAGTAACGAAGCCAGCTTTACGCAGTTCAGAACGCAGGGATTCGTCGTACTCCATCAGAGCGCGGGTGATACCGTGACGGATCGCACCTGCCTGACCGGAGATACCACCACCTTTAACGGTGATGTACAGATCCAGTTTTTCTACCATATCAACCAGTTCCAGCGGCTGGCGAACTACCATGCGGGCAGTTTCACGACCGAAGTACTGTTCCAGAGAACGTTGGTTGATTACGATTTTACCGCTGCCCGGTTTGATGAACACGCGAGCTGCGGAACTTTTGCGGCGACCAGTGCCGTAGTATTGATTTTCAGCCATTGCCTATAATCCCGATTAGATGTCAAGAACTTGCGGTTGCTGTGCCGCGTGGTTGTGCTCGTTGCCTGCGTAAACTTTCAGTTTACGGAACATAGCACGACCCAGCGGGCCTTTTGGCAGCATGCCTTTAACCGCGATTTCAATCACACGCTCAGGACGGCGAGCAATCATCTCTTCAAAGGTCGCTTCTTTGATACCACCGATGTGGCCAGTGTGGTGATAGTACACTTTGTCAGTACGCTTGTTGCCGGTTACAGCAACTTTATCAGCGTTCAGAACGATGATGTAATCACCGGTATCAACGTGCGGAGTGTATTCCGCTTTATGCTTACCGCGCAGGCGACGAGCCAGTTCAGTAGCCAGACGGCCCAGAGTTTTACCGGTCGCGTCAACAACATACCAGTCGCGCTGTACGGTTTCTGGTTTAGCTGTAAAAGTTTTCATTAAAAGCTTACCCAAATAATAAGTTACACGTTGGTGAACACCCAAACGTTTAGTCAGTTGAGGCTCACACGACAAAGTCCGGCAAACCTACCCCTTCGAATAGCACATGCCGACACATAGAAAGTTTCGGGAAAAAAACCTTCTCGTAACGTGGGGTCGCAAGATTATAGAGAAGTTGAGGTCAAAGATCGACCCTTAAATGCGATTCAAATTGGGTTTTTCGAGGGTGTGGCAAATGCCGGGTGGCGGCTTCGCCTTACCCGGCCTACAAGGTTCCCTTCTCAGGGAGAGGGTGGCATTTTTTACGGCATATGCTCCAGCTTGAGGTATTCCTCGCTCTGCATCTCCTGCAGGCGCGACAGGCAGCGCTGGAACTCAAACTTCAGCCGCTCGCCCTGGTAAATCTCATATAAAGGTACCTCGGCGCTGACCACCAGCTTAACGTGGCGCTCGTAAAACTCGTCCACCAGCGCAATGAAGCGTCGCGCTTCGCTTTCCATCAGGCGCGTCATCACCGGCACATCCAGCATCATCACGGTGTGGAACAGGCGCGAAAGCGCGATGTAATCATGCTGGCTGCGGGCATCGACGCAGAGTGTCGCAAAGGAGACGGCCAGGGTTTGATTTTCTACGCCCTGAGTTTGTAAGGGACGGTGGTTAATCTCGAGTTCCGGGGCGCGCTCACGTTTTGCCCCCGCCAGCGCCAGCCACAGTTTATCCATCTGGTTTGTGGTTTCTGTGTTCAACGGCGAAAGCCACAAATGGGCCTGAGTCAGCGTGCGCAGGCGGTAATCCACGCCCGCGTCGACGTTCATGATGTCGCAATGCTGTTTTATCGCATCGATAGCGGGCAGGAAGCGCGCGCGCTGCAAACCATTGCGGTACAGCTCGTCCGGCGGAATGTTCGAGGTCGCCACGAGCGTAATCCCACGCGCAAACAGCGCTTTCATCAACCCGCCCAGCAGCATCGCATCCGTAATATCGGAAACAAAAAATTCGTCAAAGCAGAGTACGTCCGTTTCCGCCTTAAAGCGGTCGGCCACGATCTCCAGCGGATCGCTTTTGCCCTGCAATGCCGTCAGCTCTTCGTGAACCCGCAGCATGAAGCGGTGAAAATGCAGGCGCTGTTTACGCGTGCCCGGCAGGCTCTGGTAGAACATGTCCATCAGCCAGGTTTTACCGCGCCCGACGCCCCCCCACATATATAAGCCACGTACCGACGCGTTAACCTGAAGTTCTTTTTTCCCCAACAACCGACCGAATGCCGCCTTCAGCCCACCGCTTTGCACCGCCTCTGCGGGTTTCGCTGTGAGTTCCTGATAAATCGTATCCAGGCGATTAACCGCTTCACGCTGGACGTCATCCGGCTGATGTGAGCCCTCGTTCAGGGCCAGTTGGTAACGCGATGAGGGGGACAGGCTTTGCATAATCTTATTGTTAATCCTTCGGTTATGACTCATCAGCAGGCGCGACTGATGAAAAAAAGGCCGTTCTACACTACGCGATGATACGTCAGGATTCCACTTCTGAAGAAATAGCGGTTATAGTGGCAATATCAGGCACAGGCAGGAGCCGAGCCAACACCCTACGGAACAACAAGACAACGGGAGAAGTTCATGACCTGGGAATATGCGCTAATCGGTTTAGTCGTCGGCATCGTCATCGGTGCTGTGGCCATGCGTTTCGGTAATCGCAAATTGCGTCAGCAGCAGTCACTGCAGTACGAACTGGAAAAGAACAAAGCCGAACTGGAAGAGTATCGTGAAGAGCTGGTCAGCCACTTTGCCCGTAGCGCCGAGCTGCTGGACAACATGGCGACCGACTATCGCCAGCTGTATCAACACATGGCGAAAAGCTCCAGCAGCCTGCTGCCGGAAATGACCGCAGAAACGAACCCGTTCCGCAACCGTCTGGCAGACTCTGAAGCAGGTAACGATCAGGCTCCGGTTCAGATGCCACGTGACTATTCGGACGGCGCGTCCGGCCTGCTGCGCGGTGGCGCAAAACGCGATTAATCGCAAAACATGAATAAATTTTACGGGCGCATCTCTTGCGCCCGTCCTTTCTTCCCGTCCCCAGCTATTATTTAGTCAAACACCTCATTGTTCAGCGGTTGAAAATTCAATAACATCAAGATGTTTTTGGGCCGTTCTTCTTTCATTCCAGGATACGAGAGTCAGCATCAATGAAGAAAAAAAACCAGCTGTTGAGCGCTTTAGCGTTAAGTGTCGGGTTATCTCTCTCGGCGTCCTTCCCTGCCCACGCGGCACTGCCTTCGCAGGTGCCGGGACAGGCAGCCATTCCTAGCCTCGCGCCGATGCTGGAAAAAGTGCTGCCCGCCGTGGTCAGCGTCCAGGTCGAAGGCACCGCGCGGCAAAGCCAGCGCGTGCCGGAAGAACTGAAGAAATACTTCGGTGATGAATCTCCCGACCAGCAGGCGCAGCCATTTGAAGGACTGGGCTCTGGGGTGATCATTGATGCGGCCAAGGGCTATATCCTGACCAACAACCACGTGATCAGTCAGGCGGATAAGATCAGCGTCCAGCTCAATGATGGCCGCGAATTTGACGCCAAACTGATCGGCGGCGATGACCAGAGCGATATTGCGCTGCTGCAGATCCTCAAACCCAGCAACCTGACGCAGATTACCATTGCGGACTCCGACACGCTGCGCGTGGGCGATTTTGCCGTCGCCGTCGGTAACCCCTTCGGCCTGGGCCAGACTGCCACCTCCGGGATCGTCTCCGCACTTGGGCGCAGCGGCCTGAACCTGGAAGGGCTGGAAAACTTTATTCAAACCGACGCGTCTATTAACCGCGGTAACTCGGGTGGTGCCCTGCTCAACCTGAACGGTGAGCTTATTGGTATCAACACGGCGATCCTCGCACCCGGCGGCGGCAGTATCGGGATTGGCTTTGCCATTCCGAGCAATATGGCCAAAACCCTGTCTCAACAGCTCATTCAGTTTGGTGAAGTCAAACGTGGACTGCTGGGCATCAAAGGGATGGAGATGAGCGCGGATATCGCCAAAGCCTTTAACGTCAACGTCCAGCGCGGCGCGTTTGTCAGCGAAGTGCTGCCAAATTCCGGGTCGGCGAAAGCAGGCGTGAAATCCGGCGACGTCATCGTCAGCCTGAACGATAAACCGCTGAACAGCTTCGCAGAACTGCGTTCTCGCATTGCCACCACCGAGCCTGGCGCCAAAGTGAAACTCGGTTTGATTCGCGACGGCAAACCGCTGGACGTTGAAGTCACGCTGGATAAGAGCACCTCCTCTTCCGCCAGCGCGGAGCTGATCGCCCCGGCCCTGCAAGGCGCGACGTTAAGCGACGGTCAGCTTAAAGACGGCACGAAAGGCATTACTATTGATACCGTCGAGAAGAGCAGCCCTGCCGCACAGGCGGGATTGCATCAGGATGATGTCATCATCGGCGTGAACCGCACTCGCGTGCAATCTATTGCAGAAATGCGCAAGGTGCTGGAAAGTAAGCCAACGGTCATTGCCCTGCAGGTTATGCGTGGCAAAGAGACTATCTATATTTTATTGCGCTAAGCATTTGCGACCCCGGACATCACCGCTGCATGTGATGTCCGGATAACTCATGTTATGCTGCAAACCGTTCATTTTTTAACGACACGCGCATCATGCTTTTAAAGCTCTTTCGTTCCATTGCTATCGGTTTGATCGTTGCTGGCCTGCTGTTGGTGGCTATGCCGTCTTTGCGTCAGTTCAACAAACTGACGGCCCCCCAGTTTGACAGTACGGATGAAACGCCTGCCACTTACAATCAGGCTGTTCGCCGTGCCGCACCCGCCGTGGTCAACGTTTATAACCGAGGACTGAATACCTCGGCCCATAACCAGCTGGAGATCCGCACGCTCGGCTCCGGCGTAATTATGGATGAACGTGGCTACATCATTACCAACAAGCACGTGATTAACGATGCCGACCAGATTATCGTCGCCTTGCAGGATGGTCGCGTATTTGAAGCGTTACTCGTGGGCTCGGACAGCCTGACCGACCTGGCGGTTCTTAAGATCAACGCCACGGGCGGCCTGCCCACCATTCCGATCAACCGTAAACGCACGCCACATATTGGCGACGTCGTGTTGGCGATAGGTAACCCGTACAACCTGGGCCAGACCATTACCCAGGGGATTATCAGCGCCACCGGTCGAATCGGCCTGAACCCGTCAGGGCGGCAGAATTTCCTTCAGACCGATGCCTCTATCAACCACGGTAACTCCGGCGGCGCGCTGGTGAACTCACTGGGTGAGCTCATGGGCATCAACACCCTCTCGTTCGATAAGAGTAACGATGGCGAGACGCCGGAAGGGATTGGTTTTGCAATTCCATTCCAGCTGGCAACCAAGATCATGGACAAGCTCATTCGCGACGGGCGCGTGATCCGTGGCTACATTGGTATTGGTGGACGTGAAATTGCGCCGATGCATACCCAGGGCGGTGGAATCGACCAGATTCAGGGGATTGTGGTGAATGAAGTGTCGCCAGGTGGCCCGGCCGCGAATGCGGGTATTCAGGTTAATGATGTCATTGTGTCGGTTAATGGCACGCCAGCCGTTTCTGCTCTCGAAACGATGGATCAGGTGGCGGAAATCCGACCGGGCTCAATCATCCCTGTTGAAGTCATGCGGAATGATAAGAAGCTGACGATTCAGGTGACGATTCAGGAATACCCGGCGACAAACTGATGTGTATAAAAAAACCGAAGCACAGGCTTCGGTTTTTTTTGCCGGGTAGCGCTTACGCTTACCCGTACTACAAAGGGAGAGAACGTTTTACTTGTTAACGAACTCTTCGCCCAGAGTGATATCTTTCTTCAGCGTATCCAGCATGCCTTCCATCGCGTTTTGTTCAAACGCGCTCAGCGTACCAATGGATTTACGCTCTTCAATACCGTTTTTGCCCAGCAGCAGCGGCTGAGAGAAGAAGCGAGCGTGTTCGCCGTCGCCTTCAACGTAAGCGCATTCAACTACATTTTTCTCGCCCTGCAGAGCACGAACCAGAGACAGACCGAAACGCGCCGCCGCCTGACCCATAGACAGGGTTGCGGATCCGCCACCCGCCTTCGCTTCCACCACTTCGGTGCCCGCGTTCTGGATGCGTTTAGTCAGGTCAGCCACTTCCTGCTCGGTGAAGCTCACGCCTGGGATCTGCGACAGCAGAGGCAGGATCGTCACGCCAGAGTGACCACCGATAACCGGCACTTCTACTTCCGTTGGCTGCTTGCCTTTCAGCTCAGCGACGAAGGTGTTGGAACGGATGATATCCAGCGTGGTCACGCCGAACAGTTTGTTCTTGTCGTAAACACCCGCTTTCTTCAGCACTTCTGCTGCGATAGCAACGGTGGTGTTCACCGGGTTAGTGATGATACCGATACAGGCTTTCGGGCAGATTTCAGCGATCTGCTGAACCAGGTTTTTCACGATGCCCGCGTTGACGTTAAACAGGTCAGAACGATCCATACCAGGTTTACGTGCCACACCCGCAGAGATCAGTACGACGTCAGCACCCTGCAGCGCAGGACGCGCATCTTCACCGGAGAAGCCTTTGATTTTCACAGCGGTCGGGATGTGGCTCAGGTCAACCGCCACACCTGGGGTTACCGGAGCAATATCGTACAGGGAGAGTTCTGAGCCTGAAGGCAGTTGGGTTTTCAGTAGTAGGGCAAGCGCCTGGCCGATACCACCAGCAGCGCCGAGGACTGCAACTTTCATCCTAAACTCCTTATTATGGTTAACTTTAAGTATCTGTAACTCCGTTGCGGCGACCATAATTCAGCGAGTAAATAATTACAATTTTCGTAGCTAAAGAATTTGAGGTCGCGCGTCTTTCACCTTCGCCTGAATGCTATCGGGCAGCGGGCAGCAACGAAATAAGAGGTGGTTACAATACACCTTGCCACGCCACCAAAACAACATCATTTTGATAACATTTAATTTACTTTTAAGCTTATTTGCGCGGCGTGACCCAGGCATGTTTTCCGATAACGAAATCTGATAAAATCGCTCCCTTTCATAACATTATTTCAGCCTGGCACCAGGTAGATAGTTTGCATAAAAATTCATCCACATGCATAATAATGTTGTTTCTATCGTCATATTCCGGGTGACTTATGCGAAGCTCGTCTAAGCAAGAAGAATTAGTGAAGGCGTTTAAAGCGCTACTCAAAGAAGAGAAATTCAGTTCTCAGGGAGAAATTGTTCAGGCGTTGCAGGAACAAGGCTTCGAAAACATCAATCAGTCGAAAGTCTCCCGTATGTTAACCAAGTTTGGCGCAGTGCGTACCCGCAATGCCAAAATGGAAATGGTCTATTGCCTGCCTGCTGAACTTGGCGTGCCGACTACCTCCAGCCCGCTGAAGAACCTGGTCCTCGACATCGACTATAACGATGCCGTGGTGGTTATCCACACCAGTCCGGGCGCGGCGCAGCTGATTGCTCGCCTGCTGGACTCATTAGGTAAAGCGGAAGGTATCCTCGGCACCATCGCCGGTGATGACACCATCTTTACCACTCCGGCAAACGGTTTTTCGGTTAAAGATCTCTACGAAGCGATTCTGGTCCTGTTCGAACAGGAACTGTAATCCTCCTCCCCGCGGCCTGCTGCGGGGATTGTTCTGCCCCCGTTACGTTATCCCCTCTTTTCTACTGCCTCTTACTTTGACAAATAGTGCTTTTTACCAACCATTAACATTCATCCGGTGAATACTCAGGCGCAAAACCGCACAAAATATCAAAGTACTATACCCCTATGATTTTATTGGCTTTAACATCATGAGCTGATGATAAAGTAACCATTTTTATGCATTTTGGTTATATAAATCTTATCCGTTAACACGTAATAACATATGAAACAATTAGTCTGGTATTAATTTATCACGTTATTAGTGTATACTTGATTTTGTGATGAGGGTCACAAAGCAAGACCCCACTAAAAAATTCGACGAGGTAAAGAATCATGAAAATCAAAACTACTGTAGCGGCTCTGAGTATCCTGTCTGTCCTGTCATTCGGCGCTTTTGCGGCTGATTCCATCAACGCAGATCAGGCGCAATCCCGTGAGGCAATCGGCACGGTGTCTATTGGCGCGGTCGGTACGTCTCCGATGGATATGCATGAGATGCTGAACAAGAAAGCGGAAGAAAAAGGTGCATCCTCTTATCGCATCATTGAGGCGCGTAGCGGTGACACCTGGCACGCAACTGCTGAACTGTATAAATAAACCCTCGTCGTATCTGCGCATACGACTTGCCCCTGGCCTCACGGTCAGGGGCTTTTTTTTAATGTCGCGCATTAAAACGCAACTGCCCTTCCAGCTCTTCTTCAGCTTCATCAAACAGCAGGATCAGCGCGCCAAAGCGTCTGCGCAGCTTGTCGGGCAAATGAATGAACTCGATCTCCAGCGGTAAGGGCAACTGACTGCCGGTAACCACATCCCACAGCGTATCCAGATTGGTGACGCTTTCCCGCTCCAGGTTGAATACCCGGGTAAATTCTCGATAAAAGTCGTCCTGACTGTCGATTTCGTCAAAATCAAAGGTATACGTTTTCATTGCCAGCCACCCGGTACAGGCGGGCGGAATATGCCGCCCTGTCTATTATAATCCCCCGATATGCAGGGTTTTGACTTCCAGAAACTCTTCCAGCCCCAGCACGGATCCTTCGCGCCCCAGCCCGGACTCTTTTACGCCGCCAAACGGTCCCAGTTCGGTGGAGACGGCACACTCGTTAATCCCAATCATCCCGCTTTCAATCGCCTGTGAGACGCGGAACACGCGCGACAGGTTCTGAGTATAGAAATAGGCCGCCAGCCCGTAAGGCGTGTTATTGGCGCGCATAATCACTTCGTCTTCTGACGTAAACCGGAAGCAGGCTGCCACTGGGCCAAACGTCTCCTCTTCCGCCAGCTTCATTCCTTCATGACAATCACCGAGTACCGTGGGCACCCAGAAGTTGCCGCCGAGGGAATGCGCTTTGCCGCCTGCCAGCACCGTGGCGCCTTTTGCAACGGCATCTTCCACATGTTCGCGTACTTTATCGACGGCGGAACCGTCAATCAGCGGGCCAACAACGACGCCCTCTTCCAGACCGTTGCCGACTTTCAAAGCGTTTACCGCATCGGCGAGCTGGTTCACAAACTTGTCATAGACCGTTTCCTGAATATAAAAACGGTTTACGCTGACGCAGACCTGCCCGGCATTGCGAAACTTATTCGCAATCGCGCCCTTAACGGCTGCATCAATATCTGCATCCTCAAAAACGATATAGGGCGCATTGCCCCCCAACTCCATTGACACTTTCTTCATCGTCTCGGCAGCGTTGCGCACCAGGGTTTTCCCCACAGAGGTTGACCCGGTGAACGAGATTTTGCGCACATCATGGCTGGCCATGATCGCGTCGCTGATTTCATGCGTATTGCCCGCCACCGCATTGAGTACGCCGTCTGGCACACCGGCCTGCTTCGCCAGTGTGAGCAGTGCAAAAGCGCTCAGCGGAGTATTATTGGCGGGTTTAATCACGCCGGTACAACCTGCGGCCAACGCCGGACCGAGCTTGCGGGTGAGCATCGCCATTGGGAAGTTCCACGGCGTAATGGCGGCAACCACGCCGATAGGTTCGCGGGTCGCCAGAATGCGGGAGCCGGGTTTAACCGGAGGGATAATTTCACCGTTCGCGCGCTTGGCCTGCTCAGCAAACCACTGGATAAAGCTGGCGGCATACTCCACTTCGCCCTCGGCTTCTTTCAGGGGCTTGCCCTGTTCGGTGGTCATTAGCCGTCCAAGCCAGCTTTTGTTTTCGATAATCAGCTCATACCAGCGGTAGAGGATCGTCGAACGCTCCTTCGCGGTTTTGGCGCGCCACGCGGGGAAGGCTTTGGTCGCGGCGGCAATCGCTTCTTCGGTTTCCGCTTTACCGGCTTTCGCCACTTTGGCGATCACCTCACCTGTCGCCGGGTTCAGCACGTCAAACGTGGTGTCGAGTGTTTTCCAGATGCCGTTAACAAGATATCCGTTTTGAAAAAGAATGTTGTCCTGGAGAGCCTGGGTAGTCATGTGTCCTCCCTTCCTGAATGTAAGAGCCTGCAGAACTAAGTATAGCCACAAAAAAACCGACGCTTTTGGCGTCGGTTTTTAAGCTCACTTAATTGTCAGTCAGGACATTCTGGTAGCGATGCAGCATGAAGACCAATCGCCCAACCGGCTCGGTTACCTGAGGCGGCGCGTTCCAGACCTTAAGCTTCTCCTGGTAGATGTCTAACTCTTCAAGCAGCTGTTTAAAATAGCGACGTCGTTTGTCATCGCTGGACGCCGCGATCACATGGTCGGCCGTGTGGCGCAACTGGCGGTGAAAGGCAGACAGATCGTCGTTAACCGGCACAGGCGCATTCCGCAGGCGCTGGTGCGCGATGATCATGGTTAACGCCAGACGGAACCTGGCAACGTCCCCCGGAAATTTATTGAGCAGCAGGAACAGCTGCTGATAAAGCGCCGGAAGGTGGTTCTCTTTACGGCGTGCGGCGTTGGTTGTCATGGATGATACGGCAGCCGAAACAAACTGATTCAACAGCACACGACCGGTCCGCGCCTGAGAGTTATCCCGCACCAGCAGAATCACCATCATCGCCAGGAAACAGCCCACCAGCTGACCTAACGCGCTGTCGAGGAACTGGCTGAAATGGAAGGTCATCGGGTTATCCAGCACAATAATGTTAATGGTACTGGCTAGCGCACCCAGCGATCCCAGGCGGCGCTTCTGCACTTCTATCCCAATAAAGAATGCCATTACCGCCAGGCTAATACAGAGCAGAAGCATGCTTTGCTGCGTCGACGGGATAATCACCAGGAAGTAGAGCGCACCGATGGGCAGTGCGGCAATGGTGCCGTAGAGAAAATCGATAGCGACCATGCGCGGGTTGGGCAGACGCATCGCCAGCGCGGTAACGACGGCAATCATGACCATCGCACCGCTACCGGACGTCCAGCCGGTCCACAGCCAGAACAGCGTGCCGAGCATGCAGGCCAGCGTGGTACGCCAGAAGTTGACCATAGCGTGATGGCGCTCGGCGGATTCCGGCTTGATCACCACTTCGCCCTGCAGCACCTCTTCTTCCGCCGCGCTGATTTTGGTATTACCCGTCACACCGCGCTTAAGCAGCAGGTAGCGCGTCGCAGCCCCAACCCAGGTATAAATCGTCACCGGCGTATCGCGCTCCCCCGTCCAGGCGATAACGCGACGCATGCGTTTGAGCTGTCGGTGCACGTCCTGCACCGTTTCGACCGGCTCGTCAAAGAGCTCACGGAACGTGTCCGTTACCACCTCCGGGCGGGTATTCTGAATCAGATAGGTTTCGCACGCCTGGGTGATCAGCGTTAAGGAAACGGTATTGATCGCTTTCAGGCGACGGTTGGCGCGTTCCCAGCGCGAAGATTCCATATTGAGGTTGCTGCGCATCCCCTCCAGCGCCTGCGTGCGGCGCACCAGGCCGCTCCACGCTTTATCGACCTCTTCGCTGTCACCGTGCTTGATGCACAACTGCATTAACTGGTACTGGGCAACAATCAGCGCGTCGAGCTCACGGTCCACTTCCTGCTTGATGGAACGCGGGGAGAAAAGCAGGTCCGCAACGATCGCGCAGACGATACCAATGACAATCTCGCTGCAGCGTTCAACCGCAAACTGCGGCGCAAGCAGCGGTTCGGACTGGATGGTGATGACAATGATCAGCGCGGTATAGCCCGCCAGCCCCCATGCGTAGGAGTTTTCAACTTTGACCAGCGACGAGACCCAGGTGCAGAACCCTGCCCAGATACAGCACACCATGATCATCAGCAGAGGGGTGCGGATCATCAAAATAATGATGGTGAGCGCGGCGAAACAGCCGATAAACGTCCCGACGATACGCAGCATACCGCGGTAGCGGATGGCGCCAGAGTAGGGTTCACCGCCCGCGGCAAAGGCGGGGCCAGCCGCAACGATAGCTGCCGTCAGCACCGCCCAACGGGGCGTTTCCAGCTGGAAGTGAAAGCCGACAAACAGCGCCAGCACGATGGCACATGCCAGCTTCACGGCGAAGCGAATGTGCTGGCTGGCGATGGAAAAGAGTCCCATAACGATTAACCAAACTCGCGCAGGCGGTGGGCGATTTTACGGAAAATAGAGTCCTGGCTGGCATCGCGGTCTTTTTCCCCGGTGATGACCACCGTTGCCGTGGTGCCCGCAGGCCACAGGTTCCCCTGCTGCTCATCAAGATGGATACGTACCGGCACGCGCTGCGCCAGACGGACCCATTCTAGGTTAGAATCCACCGTCGCCATCCCTTTGGTATCGTTAGAGCTACTAGAGTTGGTGACCCCTGCCGCGACGCTGTCGACGGTACCTTTAAACACACGGTTGCTGCCGAGCGGCGTGATCTCCGCGCGATACCCTGGACGTACCCCTTCCAGCTTGGTCTCTTCCATATAGGCGAGCACGTAGAAAGAGTGCTGTTTAACCAGCGCTACGGCGGTGGAGCCACGGGTAATGAATTCCCCGGCATAGACGTTCAGGTTGGTGACCCAGCCATCGGACGGCGCGCGGATCACGGTGCGTTCGAGATCGAGCTTCGCCAGATCGCGCGTTGCTTGCGCTTTCGCCAGCTGGTGCAGCACGGTTTGCAGCACGTTGTTGGACTGGTCAATCTCTTCGCGGGACATTGCCTGAACGCCCAGCTGGTTACGGCGGCCTGCCTCGCGGCGTTTCTCCGCGGCCAGCGCCTGGTAATAGGCCACGTCCGCTTCCGCTTCTTCTAACGCTTTTTGATAGCGGGGCTGGTCAATGGTGAACAGAACCTGATCTTTTTTCACCAGTTGGTTATCGTGGACGTTAACCGCGGTGATAAGACCGGCCACGTCGGGGGCAATCGCCACCACATCGGCGCTGAAACGCGCATCACGCGTCCACGGTGATTCCGTGTAATAAACCCAGGCGCGGAAAATGGCGATAAACGCCAGAACGACCAGCGCCATGGTGATGGCAGTGCGGGAGACTTTTCTTATTAGCGTTTTCACATCAACCTCAGACAAACATGCGCGATATCAGATAGAACAGGCAGCAATACAGCGCGGTATTGAACAATGCAGGGTGCCAGACGAAATCGTAGATCCCGGTAGGGACCAGCACCTTGCGCACCAGCCAGAAGATCGCCAGTGATAAAAGAAGCTCGAAAAATATCGGTGGGAACGACAGACCGAACACCACGATTACAGGAAACAGACTCATGTTGACCTTGATAAGAGAGAGTGCAGGCTTCAGATTTTTTTTAGCGCACGCCATCGCAGGAGAGCAAGAAACGCCGGGCGAGAATGGCGCAGCCGTTATGTAATTAATAATATATTAACGTAACTGTTATGCTGTTATCTATAATATGTGATCTAAATCACTTTTAAGCCAGAGTGAACAATGGAACGTTTAAAACGCATGTCCGTCTTCGCCAAAGTGGTGGAGCTCGGCTCATTTACCGCCGCTGCGCGTCAATTGCAGATGAGTGTCTCTTCCATCAGCCAGACGGTGTCAAAACTGGAAGATGAGCTGCAGGTGAAGCTGCTCAACCGCAGTACCCGCAGCATTGGCCTGACAGAAGCCGGTAAAATTTATTACCAGGGCTGCCGCCGAATGATGCACGAAGTGCAGGATGTGCACGAACAGCTCTACGCCTTCAATAACACCCCCATCGGCACGCTGCGCATTGGGTGTTCTTCAACTATGGCACAAAATGTTCTCGCTGCCATGACGGCGGAAATGCTGAAAGAGTATCCGGGTTTAACGGTGAATCTGGTGACGGGCATCCCTGCGCCGGACCTGATCGCCGACGGATTAGATGTGGTGATCCGCGTCGGGGCGTTACAAGATTCAAGTCTCTTTTCACGTCGGCTGGGGAGCATGCCGATGGTGGTCTGCGCTTCAAAAAGCTATCTGGCACAGTACGGCGTTCCGGAGAAGCCTGCCGATCTCAGCAACCACTCGTGGCTGGAATACAGCGTGCGCCCGGACAACGAATTCGAACTGATTGCCCCGGAGGGGCTCTCCACCAAACTGCTGCCGGAAGGCCGCTTCGTCACCAACGATCCGATGACGATCTCCCGCTGGCTGGTCGCCGGGGCCGGGATCGCTTACGTGCCGCTGATGTGGGTGATCAATGAGATCAACAGCGGCGTACTGGAGATCCTCTTCCCGCGTTACCAGTCCGATCCACGTCCGGTCTACGCTCTGTATACCGAGAAGGACAAACTGCCTCTCAAAGTACAGGTGTGTATTAACTACCTGACCGAGTATTTTGTCGAAGTGGCGGAGCTGTTTCAGGGGATGCGCGGCAGAAGAAAGGAGTAATAAAGTAATCGCTATAATCATATCTGGCATGAATATTCCCCGGATGGTACCCACATTCCTCCAGGAATATTTCCGCCCTCCTCTCAGGAATGGCTAATTGACACTCCCGCCACCCGACATTTACCTTATAAGCAGTCTGAGCATCAGACTGTTATATATTTGTTACCAACATGAATAATAAAATGTATTTCGCAGGATGACGTTAAACAAGGAAAAGAGATGAATATATTCGAACAAACACCGCCTTCGCGCAGGCGCTATGGACTCGCCGCGTTCATTGGTTTGATTGCAGGGATTGTCTCCGCGTTTGTCAAATGGGGAGCCGAGGTGCCGCTTCCGCCACGCAGTCCGACAGATTTATTTACCGGCGCATGCGGGCCAGAGCAATTATTACGGGCAGCAAGTCAGATTGACTGTTCCCGCAATTTTTTAAACCCACCTTATGTTTTTTTACGCGATTGGCTGGGCGTCGTCGATCCTAACGCGGCGGTTTATACATTTGCAGGACATATATTTAACTGGGTCGGCGTAACACATATTATTTTCTCAATCGTGTTCGCCGTAGGTTATTGCGTAGTTGCTGAAGTCTTCCCGAAAATTAAACTCTGGCAGGGTTTACTGGCGGGTGCGTTAGCTCAGCTTTTTGTTCATATGATCTCCTTCCCGCTGATGGGGCTGACGCCACCGCTGTTTGAGCTGCCGTGGTATGAACACGTGTCAGAGATCGTGGGCCATTTGGTCTGGTTCTGGTCGATCGAAATCATTCGCCGTGATTTGCGTAATCGCATCACTCACGAGCCGGATCCGGAGATACCGCTGGGTAACTTACGTTAAAAAAAAGGCGCTACATCAGTAGCGCCTTTTTTTATGCATGGTCAGGTCAGGCTGTGCCGCCTACCGTCAGGTTGTCCACTTTCAGCGTTGGCTGGCCCACGCCAACCGGCAGGCTCTGGCCCTCTTTACCGCAGACGCCCACGCCGTTATCCAGCTTCAGATCGTTGCCGACCATGGAGATCTGCTGCATGGCTTCAATACCGGAGCCAATCAGCGTCGCGCCTTTCACCGCTTTGGTCACTTTGCCTTTCTCGATCAGATACGCTTCTGACGTGGAGAAAACAAACTTACCGGAGGTGATGTCCACCTGGCCGCCGCCAAAGTTTGGCGCGAAGATCCCGTAATCGACGGATTCGATAATCTCCTGCGGCGTGGACTGGCCCGGCAGCATATAGGTGTTGGTCATGCGCGGCATCGGCAGGTGCGCGTAAGATTCACGACGGCCGTTGCCCGTCGGCGCAACGCCCATCAGGCGCGCGTTGAGTTTGTCCTGCATGTAGCCTTTCAGCACGCCGTTTTCAATCAGCACGTTGTACTGGCCTGGCGTACCTTCGTCGTCGATAGAAATCGAGCCGCGACGATCGAGCATGGTGCCATCATCCACGACGGTACACAGTTCAGAAGAGACGAGCTGCCCAATCTGACCGCTGAATACGGACGTTCCGCGACGGTTAAAGTCGCCTTCCAGACCGTGGCCCACCGCCTCGTGCAACAGCACGCCCGGCCAGCCAGCGCCCAGAACAACCGGGAATGATCCCGCGGGTGCCGCGACAGCATTAAGATTCACCAGAGCCATGCGCACGGCTTCTTTTGCCCACGCGTCAGCGCGTGCTTCACCGTCAACATCGCCCAGGAACCAGTCATAGCCGAAACGACCGCCGCCACCGCTTGAGCCGCGCTCACGCTTGCCGTCATCATCGACCTGCACGCTGATCGACAAACGCACCAGCGGACGCACATCAGCGGCCAGGGTTCCGTCAGTCGCTGCTACCAGAATAAGTTCATAGACGCCGCTCAGGCTGGCAGACACTTCCTGCACGCGTTTATCCGCAGCGCGCGCCACTTTGTCCACGCGACGCAGGATATCCAGCTTCTCTTCGCGGCTCATGCTCTGCAGCGGATCGATGCTGGTGTACAGCGCAGCGTGCTGCACTTCGCCCAGGGTTTTCACGCGGCCATCACCCGTATCACGCACGATAGTACGGGCGGCCTGCGCGCTCTGCTCCAGAGCAGCCAGGCTAATCTGATCGGCATAGGCAAAACCGGTTTTTTCGCCGCTGACGGCACGCACGCCGACGCCCTGATCGATGTTATAAGAACCATCTTTAATGATGCTGTCTTCTAAAACCCAGGATTCGTGATAGCTCGACTGGAAATAGAGATCGCCGTAGTCGAGACGGCGTTCGGTCAGTTGACCAAGAATGGAGAACAGGTCCTGATGGCTCAGGCCGTTCGCTGCGAGCAAATGTTCACTTACCAGGTTCAGACTCATCGTATTGCTACTCGTTCGTTGCCGCCCGTGGCGGTAAAAAGATCGTATTTATTGAGAGTGAGGCAATTACCTGCCCACGTCAAATCATTGCTGTGCATCTTTGCGCGGCTGGCGCAGCACCTCGTTAATCTGCGGTTTATCGATCGGACCGGTGATGCGGTAGCGCAGAATCGAGACCTTGCTCCACAGTGGCCCCAGCACTTTACTGGCGGCAAACACCGCCGCACCGACAATCGGGTTCACCACAAAGGCCGCCGCAACGCCCACGCTTGCGGAAATTTCCGGCGCCACCACGGCTTCCATATCCAGCTCGCGACGCACGAGGTTCACCGAGCCTTTCATGGCGATATCCGCTTCCAGGCCATCGACCAGCGTGTCGTCAGTGTGCAGAACGCCGTCCTTGATCCACGCCGTACTGCGAATGGAGTCATAGTAGAAACCTTCGCTAAAGGTGTCGCTAAAATCGAAGCGCAGCTTGCGCAGCAGGGCATCAAAACTCAGCAAGCGCAGGATCTGCCCGGCGCGCCCGGTACTCACATCGGCAATTTCACCTTTGCCGAACTGGGTTTTCAGTATCCCGTTGAGCGAAGCCTCATCCGGCTTCCACGGCGCCGCGCGCCAGTGCAGATCGTAATTGACGTCAAATGACGAGCCGCGAAGCGGTGTGCTGATGCCAAAGAAGTTAGCCGCTGCGTCCAGCTTGTTGCCCTTGATGTCGCCTTTCAGCGAGGTGCGCTGCTCGCCTGGGTTATTGACCCATTCGCCCGCAGCCGTCAGGCGGCCAAAGCCGGTATCGACCAGCCCACCGGTCAGGCTCAACGTATTGCCTTTGATGGCAACATCTCCGTCAATGCGTCCGTACTTTTGCCCCCACAGCCAGCATTCCGCGCAGCGTAGCTGCAGATCGGGCCAGCCGCTGAAATCAATGCGGGAAGCGTTACTGAACGGCGACGGGCCTGCGGCCTGGTCTTGACTGCTCGCGACTGTCGGGTTGTAGTAGAGGTAGCGGATCGCGGCCAGCCACGGCGCGTTATCGCGCATATTTAACGTGGCGTTAATTTCCCTGCCCTGAGCCTCTACCTTTGTCCCGTTGCTCGTCGGCTGAGAGACAATGCTCAGGTTGTTCCACCGCTGTCCGCCCAGCGTCAGCGCAGGCGTGCGCAGGGTAATGGTCTGCGGGAACTGAGCGGTCTCGTCTACGTTCTGCCCCACGCCTTTCTGGAACAGCGCCAGCCATTCAGCACCGTCCATCGCCGGAAGGTTAAGTTCAATGCCTGCCTGTTCAGGCAGCGGCGGCGTGGTGCGGCTGTCAGTCGTCCAGATGGCCCTGTCGAGCGTAAGCTTGCGGTTAAGCAGCCAGCGGCTGTTGAAGTGGTTTGTCTCGCCTGCGCTGCCGGTCAGCGCGAAGCTATTGAGGTTGCCATCAACGTTGAGCTTCACTGGCAGCGCCTGCCCGGCGTGTTTATCCAGCGGCGCGGGAAGCTGGCTGCTGATGTTTTTCAGGTCGCCAGTGATATCGACCTTATAGCGGGCGCCGGCGTGATAAGGCAGATCGATAGCGACCTTACCGTTCCAGGAAACGGCGCCCTCCACCGATTGCGCGATTGGCTTCGGCAAAACATCCATTCTGGCAGGCTGCCAGTTAGCATCCAGATTAACCGCCACCTGATAGGCCTTTTCCCCTTCGGTGGTTGAGAAATCAATATTGACGGGCTGATTGAACCAGTTCGCTTTAAGTGGCTCACTCTTCAGGTTGCCGTTCACGAAGCTGAACTGCCCCGTGAGGTTTTTCAGCGTGCTGTCGAGCGGTTTGATGTACAGGCTATTGTTGTTCAGACGAACATCGCCTTTCGCGGTGGTCATCTCACCGTCCAGCGGGATATCCAGATGTAAGCGAGCACTTACATCGCCATCCAACTGTAGCTCCTGAAGGGTGGCTCCCAGGGAATCATCCAACGGCGTATCCTCAAAATACGGCCCAACCGCCTTGCCCGGGCCATTGATATCCGCATCAATAAGCAGCTTCTCTTTGGAATAGTCCGGGATATTTGCCGTCAGATTGCTGGCCGTCACACCACCCAGCGCAACGCTGTCTGACTTCATCCACAATCCGTCATTGAGGAAGTTGAGTTCAATATCCAGATTTTTCAGCGCAGGCCAACCCGGCTGGAAGGCGAAAGTGGCGTTGTGCAGCGGCACCAGCACCTGGAACTGGCCTTCATTATGCTTGTAAGGGAACAGATGCGGATTACCGCCATAGGCCAGCGTGGCGTTATCCGCCTGCCCGCCCTGGATCGCGCCGCTCAGGTAATCCACCAGCGCTTTGCCCATCAGGTTCTCCGGGAAGTAGCGCCAGGCCTGCGAGCCGTCGCTAGTGCTGATCCCTGCAAGAATACCCAGCCACGGCTCATCGCCTTCGGGCTTCAGATAGCGGAAATCCCCGCGTGCATGTACGGCTTTTGCTTTGACATCAATATCGCGGCCATCAAGCTGAAAACCTTTGTCATTCTTAAGCCAGCTCAGCGTAGCGTTGCCATGCTCGATTTCCAGCGGGGCGCGGAAGACGGTTTCATACGGCATTTTGGCGTCGTGCATATCGACCGTCAGCCTGCCGTTTTCCACGCTACCTTCCAGTTTGCCGCTGAAGTGTTCTGCGCCTGGCAGCAGTTTCCACTGCTTCCAGGCAAGGTCTTTCCATGTGGCCTGGAAGCGCGTTTTCTCCGTCGCCTGAAGCGGGATGTCCAGCCCCAGGGCGTCGATCGTCCCGCTCGGCTGCGTGGCCAGCCAGATCTCACCAAGGTCAGGCGAGAGTTTTGCGGCCATCGAGCGCAGCCCTTCGATGGCGGTCAGATCCAGATTGCTGGCTCGAATACGTAGCTCGTCACTGCGTTTGCTGCTTGCTCCGCCGACATCCTGTTCCGGCATCCAGGCCAGCGTCAGCGCACCGCGTGGCCACGGCTTGTTGTCCATGGTGATGCGCGTATCGGGAATAGCAAACTGCCAGCCTTCTTTCTCCTGAGTCACGTGCGCAGTGAGATTATCCACGGAAAGCTGATGCTGCTGGTTCTCCGCTTTCCAGCTCGCGCCCCCCTGCTTCAGCCAGATGTCGCCGCTGGCGAATTCCCCGTTTGTCAGCGTCATCCAGCCTTCAAGGCTGAAACGAGCGGTTTCCAGCTGCATGTTTTGCTGCAGCCAGTCACCCAGCCAGGGTTTCACATCGACGTCATCGGCCTGCAGCCAAACCTTACCGTTGTTCAGTAACCCATTGTCGTCACGCAGATCCATACGCACCTGCATCACGCCATGCTGCCCATTCAGGCTGGAGAGATTCACCTGTCCCTCGGCACGATGACGGTCTTTACCGTTCAGCCAGGTCAGCTGTGGGATCGCCAGCTCGGCACGCTGCCCCGAAAGGGTAATAAAGCTCACCTCGCTGTCGCGGAGATCAAAGTGATCGAACTGACGCAGGAAGAGATCGCTGATGCGGTTGGTTTCCAATCCCTGATCGCCATCACCACTGCGCAGCGGCGTATTGGTCAGGAACTGGAGTTGCCAGAAGGTGAGATCGCGAAACTGCCAGCGCAGATGCAGCAGGCTTTGCCAGACATCCAGCGCCAGCGTTACGCGTTTAATTTTCAGATGGCCGCCGTCTTTCAGGCTGGCATTGATATCCCGCGCATCGAGCGTTGGACCGAAGTTCTGCCAGCTCGCACTGATCTGGCTTACGTCCACCGGCACGCCGGTGGCGGATTCGATTTTCGCCAGCACCTGCGGGCGCCAGCTATCCAGATGCGGCAGAACGAGGCGTAGCCCGCTCACGAGCAACGCGACAATCACGACCAGCGTTGCCCCTGTAAGCAGTAAAATCCCCGGCAATCGCCTCACGCATCTCTCCTTGTCAGCTTTGGTCTCGCAGCGAACTGCGGTTTACATCATCACGACGTCAAACTGCTCCTGGTTATAGAGCGGTTCGATTTGTACTTTTACCTGCTTGCCGACAAAGATTTCCACTTCCGCCAGCGCGTGCGACTCTTCGCCTTTCAGGGCTTCCGCCACCGCAGGGGAAGCATAGACCAGAAAACGGTCTGAGTCGTAGGCATGATGGACACGCACGATTTCCCGCATGATTTCATAACAGACGGTCTCAACCGTCTTTACCGTACCGCGTCCGTGGCAGGTTGGACACTCGTTACACAGCACATGTTCCACGCTTTCGCGGGTCCGTTTCCGGGTCATTTCCACCAGACCCAGCTGAGAGAAGCCGTTGATGCTGGTTTTCACGCGATCTTTACTTAGCGCCTGCTCAAGCGAGTGCAGCACGCGACGGCGATGGTCTTCATTACTCATATCGATAAAGTCGATGATGATAATGCCGCCCAGATTGCGCAGACGAAGCTGGCGAGCAATGGCCTGCGTGGCTTCGATATTGGTGTTGAAGATGGTGTCATCCAGATTGCGATGGCCGACAAACGCCCCGGTGTTGATATCCACGGTCGTCATCGCTTCGGTCTGATCGATGATCAGATAGCCACCGGATTTCAGCTCGACCTTACGCTCCAGCGCGCGCTGGATTTCGTTTTCGACATCATAGAGATCGAAAATCGGCTGGCGGCCAGAGTAATGCTCCAGCAGGCCTGGCATTTCCGGGATGTACTCGGCGGTAAATTCCAACAGCGCTTCATAGGTCAGGCGGGAATCCACGCGAATGCGGTCAAGCTGCGCGTCGGCGAAATCACGCAGTACACGCTGCGCGAGCGCCAGCTCACCGTACAGCTGATAGCGGGTCTGGTTGCGTTTTTTACGCTCCATCACTTTGGTCCAGACGCGCTTGAGGTAGGCCGCATCGGATGCCAGGTCTTCTTCGCTGATCCCTTCCGCGGCGGTACGGATGATAAACCCGCCCTGTTCGTCGCAGTAGGCGCTGACGACTTTTTTCAGACGTTCACGTTCGGTTTCGCTCTCAATACGTTGGGAAACCCCCACGTGCGAAGCACCCGGCATAAAGACCAGGTAACGGGAAGGTAACGTGATGTCGGTGGTCAGGCGGGCACCTTTAGTACCCAGCGGATCTTTCACCACCTGCACCATCAGATCCTGGCCTTGACGCACCAGCTCGGAGATGTCGCGGACGGCAAACTGTTTTTGCTCTTCACCTGCCACACACTCGGTGTGCGGCATGATATCGGAAGCATGAAGAAATGCCGCCTTATCGAGCCCAATATCTACAAAAGCCGCCTGCATACCCGGTAGTACACGACTGACACGACCTTTGTAGATATTGCCTACGATTCCGCGTCGCGCTTCACGCTCAATATGAATTTCCTGAAGAATGCCACCATCAATGTAGGCCACACGGGTTTCCGAGGGCGTTACGTTTACCAACAATTCAGCCGTCATAATTATCCCTTCCCTCACGCAGTGAGTTAAAATTGCTCAGCAACTCATACGTTTCCACCAGCGGTAAGCCGACTACGGCGTGATAGCTGCCATTAATCTTCCTGACAAAACAGCCACCCAACCCTTGAATACCGTATGCACCTGCTTTATCCATCGGTTCACCGCTGGCAATGTAAGCGGCGATCTCGTCGTCGGTAAGCACTCTGAACGTCACGTCCGTCACGACCAGGCAATCCAGAACGATTTGACTGTCCGCCAGCGCAACGGCCGTCATCACCTGATGCGTTTGCCCGGACATTTTACGTAGCATTCGCGCTGCATGGTCAGCGTCATGCGGTTTCTCCAGCACTTCACCGTTAAGGATAACGATGGTATCCGCCCCCAGAACCGGAAGGTCACGTGGCGTTTGCACCACGCCAGCCTGCGCTTTTTCACGTGCCAGACGGGAAACATACTGCTGAGCACTTTCACCCTCAGCACGTTTCTCTTCAATACCCGTAACGATACGTTCAAAGGAGACGCCCAACTGAGTGAGCAACTCCTGACGACGCGGAGAACCAGAGGCAAGATAGATAGACGTCATAGAAACCTTTTACTGCACGGCAAACTGCTGGCGAATTTTACGCATCAGCAGGAACAGCCATGGCCAGAGCACACCGTTTACTACACTACTCCAGAACACTTCCGGTCGGAAAGAGACGTTGATCACTAAAAACTCTGCCCAGAAAACAACGATATCCGCAGCAAGTGACAACAACATCACCACCAGCGCCTGTTGCCAGAGCGCGAGGTTACGAAAGAGCTGGAATTTGAGTGCGACGAGGTACGCAATTATGCTCATGGATAACGCGCGTACGCCAAGCGTAGAGCCGCTAATGAGATCCAGTATGGCACCCATCACAAAACCTGTGCCCACATTTACGCGGTGCGGCAGGGCGAGGATCCAGTAGAGCAAAATGAGCAATACCCAGTTTGGCCGGAAAACGAGGATGTCGTCCGGCCAGGGCATGATTTGCAGCAACAATGCGATAAGAAATGAGAGCCAGATAACCCAGCGTCCCTGGCTACGATAACTTGCCACTACTGCCCTCCACCCGACACTTGAGGTGGCGGTGGCGGCTGCGTTAATCCCGTAGCAGGAGCCGGTACAGGCGCAGGCGGCCCCATCGCGTCTGGCGCAGGAAGAACCTGAGGCATCATCTGCATCAGACGCTCATTTGCCACGCGATGCACATCTTCAGGCGTCATCGGATTGGCGCCGTTACGATCGGCCCCCCACAGCAGCAGCAGGTAGCGCAGACGCTGTAAACCGGCGGTCGGACGCGCCTGGATGACGGTATACGCACGTTGCGTATCCAGCTTCACGGAAGAGACAACCGCAACGGGATAGCCTTCAGGGAAGCGTCCGCCCAGACCTGACGTCACCAGTACGTCACCCACACGGATGTCCGTGTTGGCAGGCAGATGTTCGAGTTGCAGATCGTCCGTACAGCCGTTACCGGCCGCAATCACGCGAATGTCGTTACGCAGAACCTGAATCGGCAGCGCATGGGTGGCATCACAAATCAGCAGCACGCGGCTGGTCAGTTTGGCAACCGCCACGACCTGACCCACAACGCCTTTATCACTGATAACAGGCTGGCCTTCGTATACACCGTTGACGCTGCCTTTGTCGATCACCACCTGATCGCTGTAAGGATCGTTGACGGTAGAGATCACTTGCGTGACCATTTTCTGCTCATCCTGACGCAGCGGCGAGCCAAGCAGCTCGCGCAGACGCGCGTTTTCCTGCTTGTACTGTCCCAGCATCAGCAGTTCGCTGTTTTTCAGCAGCAGTTCCTGACGTAATGCCCGGTTTTCGAGTTCGAGTTGGTCGCGTGAAGACAGCGTTTGAGAAACGGAGTCGAGCAGTTCACGGGGACCATTTGATACAAAGTAGAAAGGACTGACGGCGGTATCCATGTACGTTCTGATCTGGCTGAACGTACCGAGGCGGCTATCGGCAATAATGACCCCAAGCGCAACCAGAACCGCCAGGATAAGGCGAAACTGTAGCGATGGGCCACGGCTAAAAATTGGCTTCATAGGCTATGCGTATTCTCGCGTCAGAGAGAAAGGGTAGCAATGCGCTACCCTTTCACAATGACTACTCTTCGCTGAACAAGTCGCCGCCGTGCATGTCGATCATTTCCAGCGCCTTGCCACCACCACGGGCTACGCAAGTCAGTGGATCTTCTGCAACTACGACAGGAATTCCTGTCTCTTCCATTAACAGGCGGTCGAGGTTACGCAGCAGCGCACCACCACCGGTCAGAACCATACCGCGCTCGGAGATATCGGACGCCAGTTCTGGCGGGCACTGTTCCAGCGCAACCATTACCGCGCTCACAATACCGGTCAGCGGCTCTTGCAACGCTTCCAGGATTTCGTTGGAGTTCAGGGTAAAGCCGCGTGGAACGCCTTCAGCCAGGTTACGACCGCGAACTTCGATTTCGCGAACTTCATCGCCTGGGTAAGCAGAACCGATTTCGTGCTTAATACGCTCTGCGGTGGCTTCACCAATCAGAGAGCCGTAGTTACGGCGCACGTAATTAATGATGGCTTCGTCGAAACGGTCACCACCGATACGCACGGAAGAGGAATACACCACGCCGTTCAGGGAGATAACGGCCACTTCAGTGGTACCACCACCGATATCCACCACCATAGAACCGGTCGCTTCGGAAACAGGCAGACCCGCACCGATTGCCGCAGCCATTGGTTCTTCAATCAGGAACACTTCACGTGCACCGGCACCCTGTGCGGATTCACGGATTGCGCGACGTTCAACCTGAGTCGCGCCAACGGGCACACACACCAGCACACGCGGGCTTGGACGCATGAAGCTATTGCTGTGAACCTGCTTAATGAAGTGCTGAAGCATTTTTTCAGTCACGAAGAAGTCAGCGATAACGCCGTCTTTCATTGGGCGGATTGCGGCAATGTTGCCAGGGGTACGACCCAGCATCTGCTTCGCGTCATGACCCACTGCGGCCACGCTTTTTGGCGAGCCAGCACGATCCTGACGAATGGCCACAACAGAAGGCTCATTCAATACGATGCCTTGTCCTTTTACATAAATAAGGGTATTCGCGGTACCCAGGTCAATGGACAGGTCATTGGAAAACATGCCACGAAATTTTTTCAACATACTAAGGGATAATCCTGAAAGCTGGGGCGGAAAACAAAATCCGCTTACTTTACCAACCACACGCAGCAGCGACAAGGCGCAAAAATCATCTGCAGCGGTGAAAATTTGTGCAGTACGTTTCCTTTGTTACAAATGCATCCCCGGATTCCCTCAGGGCTGAGTAAACAGCAGCGTCCCTCATGTTCATTTGTAACCCGTTAAAGGTCGTTCACTGGCGTTTTGCTCGTCATACTCAAAGCTACAGGCGCGATATTCTACGTGAAAACAAATTAAACGGCAGGTCAAACAGAGTATCTTTGCAAATATTTTTTCACATTGGTGTCAAGCGGCTGAGAGGCGGCAAAAAAATCCCCCTGACCTCCTGTTACACCGCGCTCTGTCAACATCTGCCATTCACTTCGCGAACGCACGCCTGCGGCAAATACTTGCGTTTGCGTTCCTTTGCATGCTTCCACCAGACTCTGTACCAGCAGCTGGTTTTCCGTGCGCTTTTCGATATTCCTTACCAGACCTGGATGTAACTTTAATAACTCAACATCCAGCTCCTTGATCCAACGGGTACTGACCAGCGTTAAACCGGCCTGCGTGACCGCTACTCGCGCACCCAACGCATTGATCAAACGCACCACCGGACGCAACCGGCTGATGTGTTGACCTACATCCGCCTCAGCAAGTTCAAAAATAATGCGTTTGCGTTGCGATTTTTCGCATTGCATTAAAGTATCGCGCAGCCAGCGTTGAAAACGAGGGCGTATTAACGACTCTACGGTAACCTGTAATGCCAGGTTTTCTTCCGGCCAAAACGATAAAAACGGAATCACCCGGGTTATCTGCTGGCGGTCATACTCTTCGGATAATCCAAATTGCAGCACCATCGGCAGGTATTCAGCAGAAATAACCTCTTCCGAGCCGTCAAAAATACGGCACATCAACTCGCGGTGGTGCACATTTCCATTTTTCAGGACCGCCGGTTTTTGATAGATCCGTGGCCCGCCACGACTGAGCATTTGCTCAATCAAAGTACGCCAGCGCACGTTTCCGCGTCCTTTTTCCGGCAGCGAATCGTCGTAAACCGCCCATCCGTTTGCGCCCTGCAATACGGCGTTGCGGGTAGCGGCTTCCGCATGCTCCATCACCTGCTCAGTCGATTGCCCACCGCGCCAGGCACAGATCCCCATATGAACCATATCGTCTCTGTCGAGCATTTTGCTTTGCGGCAGCGAATCGACGGCTTTCAGCAGCTGGCTGGCGATACTTTCCGCCTCTTTCAACGTGCGGTGCGGCAATAACACGGCAAAGTCGCTCCGGTGATAACGTGCCAGCAGCGCCCCGGGGTAGCGCATGATAAAAGTAGACAGGAGATTGATCAGCGTAAAGAGGTTCTCTTCCGCCACACGCTGTCCCCAGGTGTCGCGCAGCAGATCGAAATCAGGCAAGCGGACCATCATGACTACGCCGTGGGTACCCACCTTTTCGGAGTCATCCAACAACGTCGCCAGCTGATTATCAAAAAAGAGACGGTTATTCAGACCGGTTTTATTATCCTGTGCCGCGTAAGAGCGGATTAGCGTGTCCATGCGGCTACGCTGGTCGCTGGCGAACTGGATTTCTGAGAGCAACACATCCAATGCGCTACTGGTGCGCGTCGGCCATTCATAGACCGAACCCCGCACCTGCGGGCCACGCTCGCCGTTCAGGATCCTTACTGAGCGTGTTTCAAGCAATTCTTGTCCGGCAAGCTGACGGCGCAACCAACGAACCGCCAGAAAAATAAGCAGCACGATAAAAGCAACAGCAATGGTGAGAGGCGCAGTGGTCATCAACGAGTGAAAATAGTTGGCCATCGGATCCTGATAGACCATGCGAATGGTCATACCCGGATGTTTAAGCGAATCGACCGTGACGACCCGATACTGACTGACCGTACCGGCTGGACGGTAGCTCCCCCGCCGGGTGTGACTGAACACTGTCTGCTTTCCCTGGACGATATCGACCCGAACAATATCAACAGGCACCATCAGCTCATCCAGCTCTGGCGACAGTGCCGGGAATGAAGTTGTAATCAAACGCGTATCAATAACCGATGCAACCGACTCTACCCGATTAACCAGCTTGTCCTGGATGGCATTATAAAAACTTAAGGAGCAGCCAATCAGGGTGACAAAAATCGTTAACCCCGTTAGCAGGGTGATAAAAGCCGAGAACTTCGTCGTTAATCGCATCCTTGAGATTACTCCGTGGGTTGATGGGGTAGCGAGTAAGCGCTAACTTGCATTTGAGATGCGGCATACTACCAAATCGGGTGTATCTGGCAATTTATTGCGTTAAATCGGCATAGCGTTGCACTGAGCGAGTATAGTCTTCGGACGTTATTTTCCAATCATCTTAATCGTAATGGGGACCCTGTATGCAGGCTTTGATCTTAGAACAGCAGGACGGCAAAACGCTTGCCTCGGTGCAAGCCATTGAAGAGAGTCGACTGCCCGAAGGCGAAGTAACCGTCGATATCGACTGGTCCAGTTTAAATTACAAAGATGCCCTGGCAATTACCGGTAAGGGTAAAATCATCCGAAATTTCCCGATGGTGCCAGGGATCGATTTTGCGGGACGCGTGCATACCAGCGAAGATCCTCGCTTCCATGCGGGTCAGCAAGTACTGCTCACGGGCTGGGGCGTGGGGGAAAATCACTGGGGCGGGCTGGCCTCACAAGCCCGCGTGAAAGGTGACTGGCTGGTACCGCTGCCAAAAGGTATGGATGGTCGCAAAGCGATGATCATCGGTACCGCAGGGTTTACCGCCATGCTGTGCGTGATGGCGCTGGAAGATGCCGGTATTCGTCCAGAGTCCGGTGAGATTGTCGTGACCGGTGCCAGCGGTGGCGTGGGTAGCACGGCGGTGACGCTGCTGCACAAGTTGGGTTATCAGGTTGCTGCCGTGTCTGGCCGCGAAAGCACCCATGACTATCTGCGTCAACTCGGTGCCAACCAAATTCTGGGCCGTGAAGAGTTTGCCGAAACTCGCCCGCTGGAAAAACAGATCTGGGCGGGAGCAGTGGATACCGTCGGTGACAAAGTCCTGGCGAAAGTGCTGGCGCAGATGAACTACGGCGGCTGCGTGGCGGCCTGTGGCCTGGCGGGCGGTTTTGCCCTGCCAACCACCGTGATGCCATTCATTCTGCGTAACGTTCGCCTGCAGGGTGTAGATTCCGTGATGACGCCGTCTGCGCGTCGTGCAGAAGCCTGGGAACGTCTGGCGCGCGACCTCCCTGAATCATTCTATACCCAGAGCGCCACTGAGATTACGCTCAGCCAGGCACCTGAATATGCCAGTAAAATCATGGATAACCAGTTCCACGGTCGTGCACTGGTAAAAATTGCCTAATCTTCAATTTTTCGTGACATATTCGCGCTAACGCTTCTCCTCCGTCATGCTTAGAAAAACGCATGACGGAGGATGCCATGAAAAACCGAAAACTGACGGAAGCCGACGTAACGTCAGAATCTGTCTTTATGTTACAGCGCCGCCAGATCCTGAAAATGCTTGGCATCAGCGCCACTGCGCTGACCCTTACTCCTGCGGCTCATGCCGATCTGCTCGACTGGTTTAAAGGCAACGATCGTCCGAAAGCCCCTTCCGGTGCCCCGCTCACCTTTACGAAACCGGCCGAATGGCAAAACAAACTGACGCTCACACCGGAAGATAAAGTTACCGGCTATAACAACTTCTACGAATTTGGTCTGGATAAGGCCGATCCTGCCGCCAATGCAGGCAGCATGAAAACCGATCCGTGGACCCTGAAAATCGACGGTGAGGTAGCAAAGCCCCTCACGCTGGATCATCACGACCTCACCACACGTTTCCCGCTCGAAGAACGTATCTATCGCATGCGCTGCGTGGAGGCCTGGTCGATGGTGGTGCCCTGGGTCGGCTTCCCGCTGCACAAGCTGCTGGCGCTGGTTGAACCCACCAGCAATGCAAAATACGTCTCCTTCCAGACGCGCTACGCCCCGGACGAGATGCCGGGCCAGAAGGATCGGTTCATCGGCGGCGGGCTTGAGTATCCTTATGTGGAGGGGTTACGCCTCGACGAAGCCATGCATCCGCTCACCCTGCTGACCGTTGGGGTTTACGGCAAAGCGCTTCCACCGCAAAACGGTGCGCCTGTTCGCCTGACCGTACCGTGGAAATACGGTTTTAAGGGGATTAAATCTATCGTCAGCATTAAGCTTACCCGCGAACGTCCGCCGACCACCTGGAACCTGGCGGCCCCCGGCGAGTACGGTTTTTTTGCTAACGTGAACCCCCATGTTGACCATCCGCGCTGGTCGCAGGCCACCGAGCGGTTTATCGGCTCTGGCGGCGCATTGGATGTGAAGCGTCAGCCTACGCTGCTGTTTAACGGCTACGCGGATGAAGTGGCGTCACTCTATCGCGGGCTGAATTTACGGGAGAACTTCTGAGTGCGTTTAACCGTTAAGCATATCACCTGGCTCAAAGTGTTATTGCACCTGGCCGGGCTGCTTCCTTTTATCTGGCTGTTCTGGGCGGTCAGTCACGGCGCATTCAGCGCCGATCCAGCGAAAGATATTCAACATTTTACCGGTAGGATGGCTCTGAAATTTTTACTGGCAACCTTGCTGATATCGCCGCTGGCACGCTACGCTAAACAGCCACTTTTGATACGCACCCGTCGGCTGCTGGGGTTATGGTGTTTTGCCTGGGCGACGCTGCACCTCACCAGCTACGCGCTTCTGGAGTTGGGCATTAATAATCTGGCACTGTTAGGCCGCGAGCTGGTTACGCGCCCGTATTTGACGCTGGGTATCGTCAGCTGGCTGGTGTTGCTGGCATTAGCGCTGACCTCCACGCAATATGCCCAGCGAAAACTGGGCAGGCGCTGGCAGCTCTTGCATAACTTCGTCTATCTTGTCGCGATCCTCGCGCCCATCCACTACCTGTGGTCAGTGAAGATTTTATCACCGCAGCCGGTCATCTATGCCCTGCTGGCACTGGCGCTTTTAGCGTGGCGTTACAAGAAGTTCCGCCAGTGGTTGCGATAGTTCGCGAAACTGTGCGTTTTCCCGCAGATTACTTATCGACCGTGAATCTTTTTCCGATAGCGGTTGATAATCTTCCCTGATAAGACCAGTATTTAGCTGCCAAATGCTACGAAATCGTTATAATGTGCGACTTTGGTTTTCCTGATGGAGTTTTCAGACTCTGATTAGGTGACAATCGCGCATCGAAGGTATATTTTGTTTTTTACCGGAAATTCGCAGGAGATAGCGGCACAATGGCGGATAAATTCCAGATCTTAGTTTTGAACGGACCGAACCTGAACATGCTCGGCACCCGTGAGCCAGAGAAGTACGGCACGCTAACATTGAGTGAAATTGTTAACCGTCTGATGACGGAAGCAGCTTCGCTGAATGTCGATTTGGACCATTTTCAGTCAAATGCGGAGTACGCAATCATCGACCGTATTCATCAGGCTAAAGACAATGTGGACTATATCCTGATCAATCCGGCCGCGTTTACGCACACCAGTGTAGCTATTCGCGACGCACTGCTCGCGGTGAGTATCCCGTTTATCGAGATCCACCTGAGTAACGTGCACGCCCGAGAGCCGTTCCGCCACCATTCCTATCTGTCAGATATCGCTGCTGGCGTGATCTGTGGTCTGGGTGCAGACGGTTATTCATACGCTTTACAGACAGCGGTAAAACGCTTGTCACAATCAAACTAAACAAGAGTACGGAACCCACTCATGGATATTCGTAAGATTAAAAAACTGATCGAGCTGGTTGAAGAATCAGGCATCTCCGAACTGGAAATTTCTGAAGGCGAAGAGTCTGTACGCATCAGCCGTGCAGCCCCAGCCGCTAGCTTCCCGGTAATGCAGCAAGCTTATGCTGCGCCAGTGCAGCAGCCTGCGCTTTCCGCAGCCGTTGCGCCAGCCGCAGAAGCCGCACCTGCAGCAGCTGCAGAAATCAGTGGTCACATCGTACGTTCCCCAATGGTTGGTACTTTCTACCGCACCCCGAGCCCGGACGCGAAGGCGTTCATCGAAGTGGGTCAGAAAGTCAACGTAGGCGATACCCTGTGCATCGTTGAAGCGATGAAAATGATGAACCAGATCGAAGCTGACAAGTCAGGTACTGTGAAAGCGATTCTGGTCGAAAGTGGTCAGCCGGTAGAATTTGACGAGCCGCTGGTCGTCATCGAGTAACGAGGCGAACATGCTGGATAAAATTGTTATCGCCAACCGTGGCGAGATTGCACTGCGTATTCTTCGTGCCTGTAAAGAACTGGGCATCAAGACCGTGGCCGTGCACTCAAGCGCGGATCGCGATTTAAAACACGTATTGCTGGCGGATGAGACGGTCTGTATTGGCCCGGCTCCGTCCGTAAAAAGCTATCTGAACATCCCGGCTATCATCAGCGCCGCTGAAATCACCGGCGCGGTGGCAATTCATCCGGGTTACGGCTTCCTCTCTGAGAACGCCAACTTTGCTGAGCAGGTTGAACGCTCTGGCTTTATCTTCATCGGCCCGAAAGCCGACACCATTCGCCTGATGGGCGACAAAGTGTCTGCAATCACCGCCATGAAAAAAGCCGGTGTTCCAACCGTACCCGGCTCTGACGGCCCTCTGACCGACGACATGGATGCTAACCGTGCTCATGCTAAACGCATTGGCTACCCGGTTATCATCAAGGCGTCCGGCGGCGGCGGCGGTCGCGGTATGCGCGTTGTGCGCAGCGATGCTGAACTGGCTCAGTCCATCTCCATGACCAAAGCTGAAGCGAAAGCCGCTTTCAGCAATGACATGGTGTACATGGAAAAATACCTGGAAAACCCACGTCACATCGAAATTCAGGTGCTGGCTGACGGTCAGGGTAACGCCATCTATCTGGCAGAACGTGACTGCTCCATGCAGCGTCGTCACCAGAAAGTGGTCGAAGAAGCGCCAGCACCGGGCATTACCCCGGAACTGCGTCGCTACATCGGCGAGCGTTGCTCCAAAGCGTGTGTCGATATCGGCTATCGCGGTGCAGGTACCTTTGAGTTCCTGTTCGAAAACGGCGAGTTCTATTTCATCGAAATGAACACCCGTATTCAGGTTGAACACCCGGTTACCGAAATGATCACCGGCGTTGACCTGATCAAAGAACAGCTGCGTATCGCTGCAGGCCAGCCGCTGTCCATCAAACAGGAAGAAGTTGTGGTGAAAGGCCATGCGGTGGAATGCCGTATCAACGCCGAAGACCCGAATACCTTCCTGCCAAGCCCGGGTAAAATCACGCGCTTCCACGCGCCGGGTGGCTTTGGTGTGCGTTGGGAGTCTCATATCTACGCCGGCTACACCGTACCGCCGTACTATGACTCAATGATCGGTAAGCTTATCTGCTACGGCGAAAACCGTGACGTGGCGATTGCCCGCATGAAGAACGCCCTGCAGGAGCTGATCATCGACGGTATCAAAACCAACGTCGATCTGCAGATGCGCATCATGAGCGACGAGCACTTCCAGAATGGTGGGACTAACATCCACTATCTGGAGAAAAAACTCGGTCTGCACGAGAAGTAAGACTGCAGCAACGCGAAAAGGCCGGATTATCCGGCCTTTTTTATTTCTGGGGCCTGGAAAGCCTCATCATGTACAATCCCCGCTTTCTTCATCCACAAGGGACAAAAAATGGACAAACGTTTTGTTCAGGCCCATAAAGAAGCGCGCTGGGCGCTGTGGCTGACCCTTCTCTATCTTGCCGCATGGTTAGTAACTGCTTACTTACCAGACTCCGCTATTGGCATCACCGGCCTGCCGCACTGGTTCGAAATGGCCTGCCTGCTGGTGCCTGTGGTGTTTATCCTGCTGTGCTGGGCAATGGTCAAATTCATCTACCGCGATATTCCGCTGGAGGACGATGATGCAGCTTGAAGTCATTCTGCCGCTTATCGCGTACTTGTTAGTGGTGTTTGGTTTATCCGTTTACGCCATGCGGAAACGCACGACAGGTAGCTTCCTGAACGAGTATTTCCTCGGTAGCCGCTCGATGGGCGGCGTGGTGCTGGCCATGACGCTGACCGCGACCTACATCAGCGCCAGTTCATTTATCGGTGGACCCGGTGCCGCCTATAAGTACGGGTTAGGCTGGGTGCTGCTGGCAATGATCCAGCTGCCTGCCGTCTGGCTTTCGCTCGGCATACTGGGCAAAAAATTTGCCATTCTGGCGCGCCGTTACAATGCCGTGACGCTCAACGATATGCTGTTTGCACGTTACCAGAGCCGTTTACTGGTGTGGCTGGCCAGCTTAAGCCTGCTGGTGGCCTTTATTGGCGCGATGACGGTACAGTTTATCGGTGGGGCGCGCCTGCTGGAAACGGCTGCCGGGATCCCCTACGAGACAGGCCTGATCATCTTCGGGGTCAGCATTGCGCTGTATACCGCGTTTGGTGGATTCCGCGCCAGCGTGCTGAACGACACGATGCAGGGCATGGTTATGCTTATCGGCACTATCGTCCTGCTGGTCGGCATCGTCCACGCCGCGGGCGGCCTGAGCCATGCGGTTGAAACGCTCGAGGCGATAGATCCAAAACTGGTTTCGCCGCAGGGCGCCGATGACATCCTTTCTCCAGCATTTATGACCTCGTTCTGGGTATTAGTGTGCTTTGGGGTTATCGGTCTGCCGCATACGGCTGTGCGCTGTATCTCTTATAAAGACAGCAAAGCCGTGCACCGGGGTATCATTATCGGCACTATCGTTGTCGCGATCCTGATGTTTGGTATGCACCTGGCGGGCGCATTAGGGCGCGCGGTGATCCCCGATCTCACCGTGCCGGATCTGGTGATCCCAACGCTAATGGTCAAAGTGCTTCCGCCGTTCGCTGCCGGGATTTTCCTTGCCGCACCGATGGCCGCCATCATGTCGACAATCAACGCTCAACTGCTGCAAAGTTCCGCTACGATCATTAAAGATCTTTATCTGAACCTGCGCCCGGAACAGGTCGAAAATGAGCGACGCCTGAAGCGCATGTCGGCCGTTATTACGCTGGTGTTAGGCGCATTGCTGCTGCTAGCCGCATGGCGCCCACCGGAGATGATCATCTGGCTGAACCTGCTCGCGTTTGGCGGCCTTGAAGCCGTCTTCCTGTGGCCGCTGGTATTGGGACTCTACTGGGAGCGCGCGAATGCTGCAGGCGCGCTGAGCGCCATGATTGTCGGCGGGGTGCTTTACGCCGTGCTCGCAACATTTAAAATTCAGTATCTGGGCTTCCATCCGATTGTGCCTTCGTTACTGCTAAGTTTACTGGCGTTTGTGGTGGGGAACCGTTTCGGTCAGCCCGTTCCACAACCCGCTATGATTTCTACTGATAAATAAAGAGTTTTGCCATGCCGTGGATCCAACTAAAACTGAACACAACCGGCGCGAATGCCGAAGAGCTGAGCGATGCGCTGATGGAGGCCGGTTCGGTCTCAATCACCTTCCAGGACACGCATGACACGCCGGTCTTTGAGCCGCTGCCGGGCGAAACCCGCCTGTGGGGTGATACCGACGTCATCGGCCTGTTCGATGCGGAAACCGATATGAAAGAGGTGGTTGCCCTTCTGGAAAACCATCCGCTGCTGGGCGCAGGCTTTGTGCATAAAATCGAACAGCTGGAAGACAAAGACTGGGAACGCGAGTGGATGGATAACTTCCACCCGATGCAGTTCGGCAAGCGTCTATGGATTTGCCCAAGCTGGCGCGACGTACCGGACGCGAATGCGGTCAACGTGATGCTCGATCCGGGTCTGGCGTTTGGGACCGGCACCCATCCAACAACCTCACTCTGTTTGCAGTGGCTGGACGGACTGGATCTGGAAGGCAAGACAGTGATCGACTTCGGCTGCGGTTCCGGGATCCTTGCGATTGCTGCCCTGAAACTGGGCGCGGCAAAAGCCATCGGGATCGATATCGATCCGCAGGCGATTCAGGCCAGCCGCGATAATGCCGAGCGTAACGGCGTTTCCGACCGTCTGGAGCTGTATCTGCCTGATGCTCAACCTGAGGCCATGAAAGCCGACGTGGTAGTGGCAAACATCCTGGCTGGCCCATTACGTGAACTGGCACCGTTAATCAGCGTGCTGCCCGTTGAGGGCGGTCTGCTGGGGCTTTCTGGTATTCTGGCAAGCCAGGCTGACAGCGTCTGTGAAGCCTATGCCGATCTCTTCGCGCTCGACCCGGTGGTTGAGAAAGAAGAGTGGTGCCGCATTACCGGTCGTAAAAAATAAGCCTTTGGCGTGGTCCTCTGACCACGCCTTTTTCCCTCTGATATTTCTCCCGCCTTTCACCTGTCTCCGCTAAAATAACCACACAAATCATGTGTTTTAATTTTGATTTGAATAATAAAATCCACAGGAAGAATGTAATGAAACACGTTTATGGCAAGGCAGCACTGCTGGCGCTGAGCATGGTCTCGGCTTCCGCTATCGCATCACACTGGAGCTATCAAGGAGAAGGCGCACCGGAGCACTGGGGCGAACTGGACGAGGCGTACAAGACCTGTAAAAGCGGGATGAACCAGTCTCCCATTAACATCGATTCCACCGCGAAAGCACATCTCTCCCCGCTGGAAACACACTATATTGACGGCCCCGTTACGCTGACAAACAACGGACATACTATTCAGGCCGTTGAAAAGGCGGACACCCGCGACAGCATTACCCTCGATAACCAAACCTGGACCTTACAGCAGTTCCACTTCCACGCGCCGAGTGAAAACACGGTGCACGGTAAGGCGTTCGCAATGGAAATGCATCTGGTGCATAAGAACGAGAAGGGTGAGCTGGTGGTGGTTGCCGTGATGTTTAATCAAGGTGCCGCTAACGCTGAGCTGGATAAACTCTGGGGCGTGATGCCGGGCCAGGTTGACCAGAACGTCAGCATCAAGCCAAACCTCGACATGAACCAGCTGCTGCCAAAAGATAAGACGTACTGGCGCTTTAGCGGGTCACTCACCACCCCACCGTGCTCCGAGGGCGTCACCTGGATTGTGCTCAAGCATCCGCTGACCGTCTCAACAGAACAGTTGGACAAATTCACCCACACGATGCATCACGATAATAACCGTCCGGTACAGTCACTTCATGGCCGCGTCGTCGTTGAATAATGTGCATTTTTCGCGCTGAGATGATGTTCTAAAATGCGACGCAGATCGCAAAGAAGCGGGATAATCTGCTGTTAAAAACAGCAGATTATCCCGCTGAAGTGATTCATTTATTCAGAAATGATGAGAAGTTACGGGAAATTGTAAGCGCCCATAAAATAACCATTAATGCATAACACAATGATTTAAATAGTGAATAATTTTCCCCGAATAGTCTTAGCGGCGATTCCTTGATCTACAGCAGTGGATTGTTCAAAGTTTGGCCTTTCATCTCGTGCAAAAAATGCGTAATATACGCCGCCTTGCAGTCACAGTATGGTCATTTCTTAACTCATGCGCATCGGACACCACCAGCTCAGAAATCGCCTGATCGCAGCGCCAATGGCAGGTATTACCGACCGGCCGTTCAGGACGTTGTGCTACGAGATGGGAGCAGGATTAACCGTTTCCGAGATGATGTCGTCTAACCCACAAGTGTGGGAAAGCGATAAGTCCCGTTTGCGGATGGTGCATGTGGATGAGCCAGGTATTCGCACCGTGCAAATTGCCGGAAGCGTGCCTGAAGAGATGGCAGACGCCGCGCGTATCAACGTGGAAAGTGGTGCCCAAATTATTGATATCAATATGGGTTGCCCGGCCAAGAAAGTGAATCGCAAGCTTGCAGGTTCAGCCCTTCTGCAATACCCCGACCAGGTGAAGTCAATCCTGACGGCGGTTGTCAGCGCAGTGGACGTTCCTGTTACGTTAAAGATTCGCACGGGTTGGTCGCCGGAACACCGTAACTGTGTAGAGATTGCCCAACTGGCCGAAGACTGTGGCATTCAGGCCCTGACCATTCATGGACGCACACGCGCCTGTTTGTTCAACGGTGAAGCTGAATACGACAGCATTCGGGCAGTTAAGCAGAAAGTTTCCATTCCGATTATCGCGAATGGTGACATTACTGACCCGCTTAAAGCCAGAGCTGTGCTCGACTATACGGGAGCTGATGCTCTGATGATAGGACGTGCCGCTCAGGGAAGACCCTGGATCTTTCGGGAAATCCAGCATTATCTGGACACTGGAGAGCTGCTTGCTCCGCTGCCTCTGGCAGAGGTTAAGCGCTTGCTTTGTTCGCATGTTCGGGAATTGCATGACCACTACGGTCAGGCAAAAGGGTACCGAATTGCGCGTAAACACGTCTCCTGGTATCTCCAGGAGCACGCTCCAAATGACCAGTTTCGGCGCACATTCAACGCCATAGAGGATGCCAGCGTACAGCTGGAGGCGTTGGAGGCATACTTCGAAAATCTTGCGTAATGAAATAAAGAGCTGACAGAACTATGTTCGAACAACGCGTAAATTCTGACGTACTGACCGTATCTACCGTTAACTCCCAGGACCAGGTAACTCAAAAGCCCCTGCGTGACTCGGTTAAACAGGCACTGAAGAACTATTTTGCTCAACTGAACGGTCAGGATGTTAATGACCTGTATGAGCTGGTACTGGCTGAAGTTGAACAGCCACTGTTGGACATGGTGATGCAATACACCCGCGGTAACCAGACCCGCGCTGCGCTGATGATGGGTATCAACCGTGGTACTCTGCGTAAGAAATTGAAAAAATACGGCATGAACTGATACTAATCAGTTAAATGCTTGTTTAAAAAGGCGCTCTTCGGCATGGGGAAGCGCCTTTTTTATTGCCCATAATGGCAACCGTCAACGCTTTGTAAACCTTCACCTCTCCCGCTTTTAAAGCGCGACTTTTCGTGTATATTTCCAGCACCTTACTGGTTCTTTCCTGCGGAATGGCACAATGATTCGTAAATACTGGTGGCTGGTTGTTTTTGCTGTCTCTGTTTTCATTTTCGATGCGCTGCTGATGCAGTGGATTGAACTGATGAGCACCGAAACCGATAAGTGCCGCAATATGAATTCCGTGAATCCTCTAAAACTGGTCAATTGCTCTGAGCTCGACTAGCCTGCGAACATCGCCAAAAACACGATAATCACACAGTAAAAACGGGGATTTAAATCCCTTTGAGTCATTACCTTACGGTGATAATGTCTCGCCCTTCCCAACCGCTCTTGCGTAACCTCACACTCGAGTAGAACCGTCCATGCTGGTCAGCCAATACAATCATATCCTGGTAGTCCTCTCCTTTGTTGTTGCCATCCTTGCTGCGTATACCGCGCTGAACATGGCTGCACGCGTTGCCGGGAGCCAGGGCGTCGCTGCCCGCGTCTGGCTGGCTGGCGGCGGTATTGCAATGGGTATTGGCGTGTGGGCCATGCATTTTATCGGCATGCTGGCGATGGACCTCTCCATGAGTATGAGCTACAACGCCACCCTGACGGTGTTATCCATGCTTATCGCCGTGGGCTCTTCGCTTTTTGCGCTATGGCTCGTGAGCTGCGAGCAATTACGCTTGCGCCGACTGTTGCCCGGCGCGCTGGTGATGGGAAGCGGTATTGTTGCCATGCATTACACCGGCATGGCGGCGCTGGAAGTGATGCCCGGGATTATCTGGGACAAGGTCTGGGTGGCCATTTCGGTCGCGATTGCGCTTGCCGCTTCACTCGCAGCATTATGGCTGACCTTCCGCCTGCGTCACGAAGCCGCGCAGGTCGTGCTGATGCGCATGGGGGCCGCCATCACGATGGGAATTGCGATTGCCGGGATGCACTATGCAGGCATGAAAGCGGCGCAGTTTCCGATGTCCACAATGGTTCACCATGAAGGTATCAACGGGAGCTGGCTGGCGGTGCTGGTCAGCGTCGTCGCACTCTCTATTCTCGGGATCACCCTGCTGGTGTCGATGCTGGATGCCCGCCTTCAGGCACGTACTGCCCTTCTGGCCTCGTCGCTTGCAGAAGCGAACCGGGAACTCGCGCAACTGGCGCTGCACGATACCCTGACGCGTTTGCCCAACCGCATCCTGCTGGAAGACAGACTCGATCAGGCTATCAGTAAAGCAGACCGCGAGGGTACGCACTTTGCGCTGATGTTCATGGATCTCGACGGGTTTAAAACCATCAATGACGCCTACGGGCATGATGTCGGCGATAAGCTCCTGGTTGCCGTGACGGAGCGGTTGTTGCTGCCACTGAAGGGCCAGTTCACTCTCGCCCGTATCGGTGGCGATGAATTTGTTCTGCTGGCGGAGAGTGAAGGCCCGGATGATGCGGCCTCGCTGGCCAATTCGCTGGTTCGCGCTATAGATAACCCATTTAACCTGGAACCTTATGAACTGGTGGTGACCCTCAGCATTGGGATCGCGCTTTACCCGCATGACGGCAAAACCGATCGCGAGCTGATGTTCAATGCCGATGCGGCGATGTACCACACAAAACATATGGGCCGGAACGGGTATCATTTTTTCCAGCCCTCCATGAATACGCTGGCGCAGACCCATCTGCAGTTGATGAACGATCTGTGGCTGGCCATCGATCGCGATGAACTTCGTTTGCTCTATCAGCCTAAATTCCATGCACCTGCAGGCCCCCTCCTCGGTTTTGAAGCACTACTACGCTGGCAGCATCCGAAGCAGGGATTATTGACGCCCGAACTCTTCCTGCCGCTGGCAGAAAAAACGGGTCTGATTATTCCCATCGGTAACTGGGTTATCAATGAAGCCTGTCGCCAGTTGCGTGAATGGCACCTACAGGGGCACCGTAACTGGTCGATGGCAGTGAACCTGTCGACGCTGCAGTTTGAACAACCTTCACTGGTAAAAACGGTGCTCGACTGCCTGACCCGTCACGACGTCCCTCCGGAAATGCTGATCCTTGAAGTGACCGAAACCACAGCGATGAGCAACCCTGACGAAAGCGTGCGGGTACTGACAGAACTGACCAATGCCGGGGTGAAAGCCTCCATTGATGACTTCGGAACCGGGTATTCAAGCCTGCTATACCTTAAGCGCCTCCCCGCCAGTGAACTGAAAATTGATCGTGCTTTTGTGCAGGAATTGAGTGGGGAAAGTGAAGATGCCACCATTGTCTCAGCCATCGTGGCGCTGGCAAAAACGCTCAATCTAAAAGTGGTGGCGGAGGGTGTGGAAACCGAAGCACAGCAAACGTTTCTGACCGAGCTGGGCTGTCACACACTCCAGGGTTACCTGTTAGGTAAGCCGGTCAGTGCTCAGACCATTGAGGCACTTTGTGAACATGGGGAGATGCTGCCCGGCGCGGAAGTATAAACGTCATCCTGCGGCGACACGCGTATCACAGGGAGTGTCCCCAGGATGTTGTCGACCAGAGCGGGTGCCTGCTGATAAAGATTAAAACTGTCGCTATTCATTAACCAGTTTTTAATTATCCCGCTAAAAAAGCCATGGAGAACGATCAGCGTCAAATCAACATTAACCTGCGGTGAAATCACTTTCCGTGAAATGCAATTCTCCAGCGTCGCCCGCAGATAATCATTGTTAAAACCAATACGTTTACGAATTTCATATTCTGAAATCATATCATTTTTAAATTCACATTTATGATACAGGATTTGTAAAAGCGCACACTGCCGTGGTTCACGCGCGATATATTGCAACGCTGTGATAAATTGCTCACGGAGCATTAACAATGGGTCATCATTTTCGGTGAGCGATAGCCTGTCACGAATAATTTCACGCAGGGGGATCTGCTGCTCCCAAATGGCATTAAATATTTCGGCTTTACTGGAAAAATGCCAGTAGACTGCGCCGCGCGTAACCTTTGCGGCATCAGCGATGTCCGTAAGCGTCGTGTTGGCTACGCCACGGGTAGCAAACTCACCGATTGCCGCCTCGATCAGCAATTGCCGGGTTTTCTGGGCATCTTCTTTCTTTTTACGCGCCATAGACAGTTACTCGTTATTCACACGTTGAAGACTTAATTTTGGAGTCAGGTAACAAAGTATTCCCTAAAATCGGTTTTAATTTTGCACAAAAAAAGTCAATCCTCTTAATTTATAATTAAGATGAATGAATGAAAGCAATTAAATTCACCCTAGATATGAATGAGACCATTAAATCCCATTTACTTGATTATTCATGCGTAAGTATATCGTCTAATGGACCCGGTCTGATTCTGATTTTTGTCTTCCCCCCCTCTTCATTCGCACTTATAAATTAAAAAACATTAAATACCCTCATTATTATATGCAGCTACATTTTTGTATTTGTACCCTGCCCCTGTCACCGATTTACGGCAAATATCGGTTAATGGGTAGTTAAAGGAACAGTAATGACGAATCATTTCAGACTCTTACCCTTAGCCGGTTTTATTGTCTGCGCCGCACTGCTCACCGGATGCGATGGGCAGGAAAACCAGCAACAACATCCACAAGCCCCTCAGGTGAGTGTACACATTGTCAAAAGCGCTCCACTGGCAGTCACAACGGAACTTCCTGGCAGGACAGATGCGTATCGCGTTGCGGAGGTTCGTCCTCAGGTTAGCGGCATCATTCTGCGCCGTAACTTCACAGAAGGCAGTGATGTGAAGGCAGGCGACTCCCTTTATCAAATCGATCCTGCAACGTATCAGGCGGCCTATGACAGTGCGAAAGGCGAACTGGCGAAAGCGCAGGCGGCAGCGAATATTGCGCATCTGACGGTGAAACGCTATGTCCCGCTGGTCGGCACCCAGTATGTCAGCAAGCAGGAATACGATCAGGCAGTGGCGACGGCGCAACAGGCCGATGCCAGCGTCGTTGCCGCGAAGGCCGGTGTTGAAAGCGCCCGCATCAATCTTGCCTATACCAAAGTGACATCACCCATCAACGGACGTATCGGCAAATCCAGCGTCACTGAAGGGGCTCTCGTCACTAACGGGCAGGCTACCGCCCTGGCAACGGTACAGCAGCTTGATCCCATCTACGTCGATGTGACTCAGTCCAGCAATGATTTTATGCGCCTGAAACAGACCAGCCTGGAAAAAGGGGACGCCACCAGCACCGTTGAGCTATTGATGGAAAACGGTCAGCCATACCCGCAGAAGGGTACGCTGCAGTTCTCCGATGTGACGGTCGACGAAAGCACCGGTTCGATTACCCTGCGCGCGATCTTCCCAAATCCTCAGCATCAACTCTTACCCGGTATGTTTGTCCGCGCGCGCATTGATGAAGGCACACAGCCGAATGCCATTCTGGTTCCGCAGCAGGGCGTGACCCGCACACCGCGCGGTGACGCAACGGTGATGGTGGTTAACGATAAAAACCAGGTTGAATCGCGGACCGTCGTTGCACCTCAGGCGATTGGCGACCGCTGGCTGGTGACGGAAGGGCTGAAAAATGGCGACCGCGTGATTGTCAGCGGCCTGCAAAAAGTCCGTCCTGGCGTCACCGTCGTGGCGACACCTGACACCGCTGCAACGCCTGCCAGTTAAGGACAACGACATGGCTAATTTCTTTATTCAAAGGCCGGTTTTCGCCTGGGTACTCGCTATTATTTTGATGATTGCGGGCGGGCTGGCTATTCTGAAACTGCCCGTTGCGCAGTATCCGACCATCGCCCCTCCTGCTGTTGCCATCACAGCAACCTACCCTGGCGCTGACGCCCAGACGGTGCAGGATACCGTGACGCAGGTTATCGAGCAGAACATGAACGGCATCGATAATCTGATGTATATGTCGTCCACCAGCGATTCTGCGGGTAACGTCACCATCACTCTGACCTTCGAGTCGGGTACAGATCCGGACATCGCGCAGGTTCAGGTTCAAAACAAACTTCAGCTCGCCATGCCGCTGCTGCCACAAGAAGTACAGCAGCAAGGGATTGGCGTTGAAAAATCCAGCAGTAGCTTCCTGCTGGTTGCGGGCTTTGTATCGGACAATAAAAACCTGACACAGGATGATATCTCTGACTACGTCGCGTCGAATGTGAAAGATGCGATTAGTCGCACAACGGGTGTTGGTGATGTGCAGCTGTTCGGTGCGCAATATGCGATGCGTATCTGGCTTGACAGCAATGCGATGAATAAATACCAGCTGACGCCTTTGGATATTATCAATCAGCTGAAAACGCAGAATGACCAGATTGCGGCCGGTCAGCTAGGTGGAACGCCATCTGTTCCGGGCCAGCAATTGAACGCCTCTATCATCGCGCAAACCCGCCTAAAATCGCCGGAAGAGTTTGGCCGCGTGACGCTGAAGGTAAACCAAGACGGCTCCATGGTGCACCTGAAGGATGTGGCTCGCATTGAGCTGGGCGGCGAAAACTACAACATGGTCACCAAGATCAACGGGCAGGCGGCTACGGGTCTCGGGATCAAGCTGGCAACCGGGGCAAACGCGCTGGATACGGCGGCAGCAATTAAGAGTAAGCTGGCGCAGCTGCAGCAATTCTTCCCGCAAGGATTGAAGGTTGTCTATCCCTATGACACCACGCCGTTCGTGAAAATCTCCATCCACGAAGTGGTGAAAACCCTGTTCGAGGCGATCATTCTCGTCTTCCTGGTCATGTACCTGTTCCTGCAAAACCTGCGTGCGACGCTCATCCCGACTATCGCGGTGCCGGTCGTTCTGCTGGGTACCTTCGCGGTTCTGGCGGCGTTTGGTTTCTCCATCAATACCCTGACGATGTTTGGGATGGTGCTGGCGATAGGCCTGTTGGTCGATGATGCTATCGTGGTCGTTGAGAACGTTGAACGTGTCATGGTCGAGGACAAGCTGCCACCGAAAGAGGCCACGCAGAAGTCGATGGAGCAGATCCAGGGCGCACTGGTGGGGATCGCCATGGTGCTCTCGGCGGTCTTTATTCCGATGGCCTTTTTTGGCGGCTCGACGGGGGCAATCTATCGCCAGTTCTCGCTGACTATCGTTTCCGCTATGGCCTTGTCCGTACTGGTTGCGCTAATCCTGACGCCCGCCCTTTGTGCAACGTTGCTTAAGCCCGTATCCGGCGACCATCATGAGAAAAAAGGTGGTTTCTTCGGCTGGTTTAATGCGCTCTTTGATAAAAGCGTGGAGCACTACAGCAACAGCGTGAGTGGTATTTTGCTTAAGACAGGGCGCTATCTGGTGGTGTACGTCATTATTGTCGGTGGGATGGCGGTGCTTTTCCTGCGCTTACCTACCTCCTTCCTGCCCGAAGAGGATCAGGGGGTATTTATGACGATGGTTCAACTCCCGGCAGGTGCAACCCAGACGCGTACGCAGCAGGTCCTCGACCAGGTTCAGGATTACTACCTGACCAAAGAGAAAGCGAATGTTGAGTCCGTCTTTACCGTTAATGGTTTTAGCTTTAGCGGCCAGGGGCAAAACTCCGGTATCGCCTTCGTCAGCCTGAAACCCTGGGAAGAACGCCCGGGTGAGAAGAATAGCGTTGAAGCCATTGTAGGTCGCGCGACGAAAGCGTTCAGCCAGATCAAAGATGGCCTCGTGTTTCCCTTTAACCTGCCCGCAATTATCGAGTTAGGGACTGCAACAGGGTTCGATTTCGAACTGATCGATCAGGCCAACCTGGGACATACGCAGTTAACTCAGGCGCGTAACAAACTGCTCGGCATGGTAAAGGAGCACCCCGACCTGCTGGTTCGAGTGCGTCCTAACGGTCTGGAAGATACCCCTCAGTTCAAACTGGATGTCGATCAGGAGAAAGCACAGGCACTGGGTATCAGCCTCTCTGATGTCAACCAGACGATCTCGACGGCATTAGGGGGCACTTACGTAAATGACTTTATCGATCATGGCCGCGTGAAAAAAGTGTACGTTCAGGCCGATGCCCGCTTCCGCATGTTGCCGGGAGACATCAACAACCTTTACGTGCGTAGCGCAAATGGTGAAATGGTACCGTTCTCGGCCTTTAGCAACGCCCACTGGGTGTATGGTTCTCCTCGCCTTGAACGCTACAACGGCATGCCATCAATGGAGATCCTCGGTGAATCCGCACCAGGCAAAAGTACCGGTGAAGCAATGGTCATGATGGAAAGCCTCGCCTCAAAACTGCCTTCTGGAATCGGCTACGACTGGACAGGTATGTCATATCAGGAACGACTTTCAGGCAACCAGGCACCAGCGTTGTATGCTATCTCACTGATAGTGGTGTTCTTATGCCTGGCTGCGCTGTATGAGAGTTGGTCTATTCCATTCTCCGTCATGCTGGTTGTGCCATTGGGGGTGATAGGCGCGCTTCTCGCAGCATCATTGCGAGGACTGAACAATGACGTCTATTTCCAGGTCGGCCTTCTGACAACAATTGGATTATCGGCCAAAAATGCCATCCTGATTGTAGAGTTTGCCAAAGATCTGATGGAGAAGGAGGGCAAAGGGATAATTGAAGCGACGCTGGAAGCGTCCCGGATGCGCCTTCGTCCTATCCTGATGACTTCGCTGGCCTTTATTCTGGGCGTCATGCCGTTGGTAATAAGCACCGGTGCCGGGAGCGGCGCGCAAAACGCCGTCGGTACGGGCGTTATGGGGGGAATGCTATCCGCAACGCTTTTGGCTATCTTCTTCGTACCCGTATTCTTCGTGGTTGTCCGTCGGCGATTCACAAGCCATAAAGAATAACCCATCCCTAAAAGGCACCTCTGGTGCCTTTTTATTTAAGGTAAACAACAGTTTTAAATTTCTTCAGCTTCATATTTTCTCCATTAATTCTTTTTGCCGCTCATTTTTCTCCATGATTTTTACAATTCACATAATTTGAGATTATTCCCCCTGCAACGCGAACTTCTACCGGTGGTAAAATAGCCACTAATTCGTTAATTGCCGTTTTGGCTTTATGGCGAATGTGAGAAAACACTGAGGTAACATCATGAAAAGATTCATTTCCGTTGCACTTCTCGCTGCGCTGCTTGCTGGTTGCGCGCACGATTCTCCATGTGTACCGGTATACGACGATCAAGGCCGACTGGTTCATACCAACACCTGCATGAAAGGCACCACCCAGGATAACTGGGAAACAGCCGGTGCTATCGCTGGCGGTGCTGCCGCAATAGCGGGTCTGACGCTGGGTATCGTGGCTCTGACCAAATAACCACTGGGGCATGACTCATTCCTGAAAGCGCGGCTCTGTCCGCGCTTTTGCTTTTAAATAGTGCACTAATTTCATATAAGTAAAAAAAGAGCCCTCTTTTATTCACGCCTGGTATTTTTTATAAGATTTACGTCACATCTTTATTGCTTATCTTGACGAATTACCAATTCCATCGTGATGATATTCACATATTAAATCCATTTAATACCCTGCCAATATTCACGGCTGAAACTACCTCTGGCTTTAACCTTATCCTTCAGCCAACTTTTGCTCTAATTTGTGGCGCAGGTTGGAATTTCGCACCGTTTCGGGGCATTCGATTTATTTTAGCCTGTCTACACTCAGCATTATGCGTTCACTTGTCCATATTTAATCGAGCGCAAAACCTGGCATTACGTTTGCTTTATAAACGTTGGCCAAAGCCACAGACAGGTAAAAGCGTTTTAAAACGCCTCTATAACGATAAATTTCGCCACACAGGATCCGTTATGAAAAAGACGATGATAGCCAGCCTGGCCGCCGCGAGCGTGTTGTTTGCTGTAGCCGGACAGGCGCAGGCGGGCACGACGCTGGATGCCGTTAAAAAGAAAGGTTTTGTACAATGTGGTATCAGTGACGGTTTGCCAGGCTTTTCCTATGCCGACGCGAACGGCAAGTTTACCGGTATTGACGTTGATGTCTGCCGTGGCGTTGCCGCAGCGGTTTTCGGTGATGACAGCAAAGTAAAATATACCCCACTGACGGCGAAAGAACGTTTCACTGCGCTACAGTCTGGCGAAGTTGATATGCTCTCCCGCAATACGACCTGGACCTCCTCGCGCGACGCGGGAATGGGAATGTCATTTACCGGCGTCACCTATTACGACGGCATCGGCTTCCTTACTCACAATAAAGCCGGTCTGAAAAGCGCTAAAGAGCTGGATGGTGCGACTGTGTGCATCCAGGCGGGTACTGACACAGAGCTTAACGTCGCGGACTACTTCAAATCCAATAAAATGAAGTACACCCCAGTCACCTTTGATCGCTCCGATGAGTCGGCTAAGGCGCTGGAGTCAGGCCGTTGCGATACCCTGGCGTCTGACCAGTCACAGCTCTACGCATTACGCATCAAATTGAGCAACCCTGCCGAGTGGATTGTCCTGCCTGAAGTGATCTCCAAAGAGCCTCTTGGCCCCGTCGTTCGCCGCGGCGATGAGGACTGGTTCTCCATTGTTCGCTGGACATTGTTTGCCATGCTGAATGCCGAAGAGATGGGCATCAGCTCGAAAAACGTCGATGAGAAAACCGCTAATCCGTCCACGCCGGATATGGCACATCTTCTGGGCAAAGAGGGTGATTTCGGCAAGGACCTGAAGCTGGATAACAAGTGGGCTTATAACATCATTAAACAGGTCGGTAACTATGCCGAGATCTTTGAGCGCAACGTGGGTTCGGAAAGCCCGCTGAAGATCAAACGCGGCCAGAACAATCTCTGGAATAACGGCGGTATTCAGTACGCGCCGCCTGTACGTTAAGTCTTTGCTGTAACGGGCACTGCAAGCGCAGTGCCCAGTCCAGAGTCATGGTTACCGAGGTTTTTTATGTCCCATCGCCGCTTAGCCGTAAAAGGATCGCTGTCCTTTTCTCATCCCGCGGTCCGCGCCTGGCTTTTCCAGATTATTGCTGTTGTCGTGGTTGTGGTTATCGCCATTTATTTAATCCACAACACCGTTACCAACCTGAATAACCGAGGCATCACCTCGGGTTTTGCCTTTCTGGATCGCAGCGCGGGTTTTGGCATTGTTCAGCATCTTGTTGATTATCAGGAAGGCGATACGTATGGACGCGTATTCATCGTAGGTCTGCTGAATACGCTGCTGGTGTCAGCGCTCTGTATTGTGTTCGCTTCCGTACTCGGCTTTTTCCTTGGTCTGGCCCGACTTTCTGAAAACTGGCTGCTGCGGAAACTGTCGACCATTTATATCGAAACCTTTCGTAATATCCCGCCACTGCTGCAGATTTTCTTCTGGTATTTCGCTGTCCTGCGTAACCTTCCGGGTCCTCGCCAGGCCGTGGATGCTTTCGATCTTCTTTTTCTGAGCAACCGCGGGTTATACATACCCTCTCCGCAGGTCGCTGAAGGGCTTTATGCCTTCATCATCGCAATAATTATTGCACTCGCGATTTCTGTCGGCGTGTTCCGCTATAACCGTAAGCATCAGATCAAAACCGGACAGTTGCGTAAAACATGGCCGGTTGGCGCCGCACTGATTGTTGGCCTGCCGTCAGTCGCCCACTGGCTATTTGGCGCAGCCTTACACTGGGATATTCCGCATCTGCGTGGTTTTAACTTCCAGGGCGGGATGGTGTTAATTCCGGAACTGGCCGCACTGACGCTGGCGCTCTCGATTTATACCTCCGCATTTATTGCGGAGATCATCCGCTCCGGGATCCAGGCTGTTCCTTACGGGCAGCACGAGGCGGCGCGCTCGCTGGGCTTGCCAAATACCGTGACGCTTCGCCAGGTCATTATTCCGCAGGCTTTACGGGTCATCATCCCGCCACTGACCAGCCAGTACCTCAATATTGTCAAAAACTCATCACTGGCCGCAGCCATCGGCTACCCCGATATGGTGTCACTGTTCGCTGGGACCGTGCTTAACCAGACCGGGCAAGCGATTGAAACTATTGCCATTACCATGTCTGTTTATCTGATCATCAGTCTGATGATTTCATTGTTGATGAACCTTTATAACCGCCGTATAGCACTGGTTGAGCGCTAAGGATCCATGATGACAAAAGCGATATTGTCGCACTCCTCGCGTCCTGCCAGCACAACAGGTGGGCGCTTCATTATCTGGGCACGTAAGAACCTGTTCTCCAGCTGGAGTAACAGCCTGCTGACGATTGTGTGCCTGTGGTTAATCTGGGAACTGATCCCGCCGCTGCTTAACTGGGCTTTCCTGCAGGCGAACTGGGTGGGCTCCACACGCGCGGATTGTACGAAAGCGGGTGCATGCTGGGTCTTTATCCACGAACGTTTTGGTCAGTTCATGTATGGATTGTACCCACATGAACAGCGCTGGCGGATTAATCTGGCGCTGGTTATCGGTCTGCTCTCCATCGCCGTAATGTTCTGGAAAAAGCTTCCTCACCGTGGCCGATACATTGCGAGCTGGGCTGTTGTTTATCCGATTATTGTTTGGGTATTGTTGTATGGCGGTTTTCTGGGGCTCGAGCGTGTTGAAACCCGTCAGTGGGGCGGACTGACGCTGACGCTCATTATTGCCTCTGTGGGGATCGCTGGCGCTCTGCCGTGGGGGATTTTACTGGCTCTGGGACGGCGTTCAAAAATGCCGGTCGTACGCGTCCTCTCCGTTATTTTCATAGAGTTCTGGCGTGGCGTACCGCTTATCACCGTTCTGTTTATGTCGTCGGTCATGCTGCCGCTGTTTATGGCAGAAGGCACAACGATAGACAAACTGATCCGCGCCCTGGTCGGGGTGATTCTGTTTCAGTCAGCCTACGTTGCTGAGGTTGTGCGTGGTGGTCTGCAGGCATTGCCTAAAGGCCAGTACGAAGCCGCTGAATCTTTGGCACTCGGTTACTGGAAAACGCAGGGTCTGGTCATTCTCCCGCAAGCACTCAAGCTGGTCATTCCGGGTCTGGTCAACACGATCATTGCCCTCTTCAAAGATACCAGTCTGGTGATCATCATCGGATTGTTCGATCTCTTTAGCAGCGTGCAGCAGGCTACCGTTGACCCTGTCTGGCTGGGTATGTCCACCGAGGGATATGTCTTCGCTGCCCTGATCTACTGGATCTTCTGTTTTAGCATGTCGCGCTATAGCCAGCATCTGGAAAAGCGCTTTAACACCGGGCGTACACCGCACTGAGGAAATTATGAGCCAGATTACTATGACACCTGCCGACGCGATGATTACGCTGGAAAACGTCAATAAATGGTACGGACAATTTCATGTCCTGAAGGATATCAATCTCAAGGTGAAGCAGGGCGAACGTATCGTACTTTGTGGTCCTTCCGGTTCAGGCAAATCCACAACTATTCGCTGTATTAACCATCTTGAAGAACATCAGCAGGGGCGTATTGTGGTTGATGGTATCGAGTTGAATGAAGATATTCGCAATATCGACCGTGTACGACAGGAAGTGGGGATGGTGTTCCAGCACTTCAATCTGTTCCCGCATCTGACCGTTCTGCAAAACTGCACGCTGGCCCCCATTTGGGTTCAAAAGATGCCGAAAAAAGAGGCCGAAGCGTTGGCAATGCATTATCTGGAGCGTGTGCGTATTGCTGAACATGCCAATAAATTCCCTGGGCAGATATCCGGCGGTCAGCAGCAGCGTGTGGCCATCGCCCGTTCCCTATGCATGAAACCTAAGATAATGTTGTTTGATGAGCCGACATCAGCGCTGGATCCAGAAATGGTGAAAGAGGTGCTGGATACCATGATTGGGCTGGCGCAATCCGGGATGACGATGCTGTGCGTGACGCATGAGATGGGGTTTGCCAGAACTGTCGCTGACAGGGTGATCTTTATGGATCGTGGAGAGATTGTCGAACAGGCACCACCGGATGAGTTCTTTGCGCATCCGAAGTCAGAACGCACGCGGGCATTTTTATCGCAGGTGATTCATTAATCCTTTGTTATGCCGGGTGGCGGCTTCGCCTTACCCGGCCTACAGTTTGTGTAGCGTAGAAACGCAAAAAGGCCATCCTTTCGGATGGCCTTCTCACTTATTTGATGTCTGGCAGTTCCCTACTCTCACATGGGGAGACCCCACACTACCATCGGCGCTACGGCGTTTCACTTCTGAGTTCGGCATGGGGTCAGGTGGGACCACCGCGCTAAAGCCGCCAGACAAATTCTTTTACTTCTTGCCGAACTTTAACCTAAGTATAAAGTGGTGCTGATACCCAGAGTCGAACTGGGGACCTCACCCTTACCAAGGGTGCGCTCTACCAACTGAGCCATATCAGCACGCTAAATTTGATGCCTGGCAGTTCCCTACTCTCACATGGGGAGACCCCACACTACCATCGGCGCTACGGCGTTTCACTTCTGAGTTCGGCATGGGGTCAGGTGGGACCACCGCGCTAAAGCCGCCAGGCAAATTCTGTTAATCTGTATCAGGCTGAAAATATCGTGTCTGTCTCTTCGCCGAAACAGCTTCGGCGTTGTAAGGTTAAGCCTCACGGTTCATTAGTATCGGTTAGCTCAACGCATCGCTGCGCTTACACACCCGACCTATCAACGTCGTAGTCTTCAACGTTCCTTCAGGACTCTCAAGGAGTCAGGGAGAACTCATCTCGGGGCAAGTTTCGTGCTTAGATGCTTTCAGCACTTATCTCTTCCGCATTTAGCTACCGGGCAATGCCATTGGCATGACAACCCGAACACCAGTGATGCGTCCACTCCGGTCCTCTCGTACTAGGAGCAGCCCCCCTCAATTCTCCAGCGCCCACGGCAGATAGGGACCGAACTGTCTCACGACGTTCTAAACCCAGCTCGCGTACCACTTTAAATGGCGAACAGCCATACCCTTGGGACCTACTTCAGCCCCAGGATGTGATGAGCCGACATCGAGGTGCCAAACACCGCCGTCGATATGAACTCTTGGGCGGTATCAGCCTGTTATCCCCGGAGTACCTTTTATCCGTTGAGCGATGGCCCTTCCATTCAGAACCACCGGATCACTATGACCTGCTTTCGCACCTGCTCGAGCCGTCACTCTCGCAGTCAAGCTAGCTTATGCCATTGCACTAACCTCCTGATGTCCGACCAGGATTAGCTAACCTTCGTGCTCCTCCGTTACTCTTTGGGAGGAGACCGCCCCAGTCAAACTACCCACCAGACACTGTCCGCAACCCGGATTACGGGTCTACGTTAGAACACCAGCCATTAAAGGGTGGTATTTCAAGGGCGGCTCCACGCAGACTGGCGTCCACGCTTCAAAGCCTCCCACCTATCCTACACATCAAGGACCAGTGTTCAGTGTCAAGCTATAGTAAAGGTTCACGGGGTCTTTCCGTCTTGCCGCGGGTACACTGCATCTTCACAGCGAGTTCAATTTCACTGAGTCTCGGGTGGAGACAGCCTGGCCATCATTACGCCATTCGTGCAGGTCGGAACTTACCCGACAAGGAATTTCGCTACCTTAGGACCGTTATAGTTACGGCCGCCGTTTACCGGGGCTTCGATCAAGAGCTTCGCGTTGCCGCTAACCCCATCAATTAACCTTCCGGCACCGGGCAGGCGTCACACCGTATACGTCCACTTTCGTGTTTGCACAGTGCTGTGTTTTTAATAAACAGTTGCAGCCAGCTGGTATCTTCGACTGATTTCAGCTCCACCCGCAGGGGCTTCACCTACACATCAGCGTGCCTTCTCCCGAAGTTACGGCACCATTTTGCCTAGTTCCTTCACCCGAGTTCTCTCAAGCGCCTTGGTATTCTCTACCTGACCACCTGTGTCGGTTTGGGGTACGATTTGATGTTACCTGATGCTTAGAGGCTTTTCCTGGAAGCAGGGCATTTGTTACTTCAGCACCGTAGTGCCTCGTCATCACACCTCAGCGTTAAAAGAGTTCCGGATTTACCTAAAACTCCCGCCTACATGCTTAAACCGGGACAACCGTCGCCCGGCTAACATAGCCTTCTCCGTCCCCCCTTCGCAGTAACACCAAGTACAGGAATATTAACCTGTTTCCCATCGACTACGCCTTTCGGCCTCGCCTTAGGGGTCGACTCACCCTGCCCCGATTAACGTTGGACAGGAACCCTTGGTCTTCCGGCGTGCGGGCTTTTCACCCGCATTATCGTTACTTATGTCAGCATTCGCACTTCTGATACCTCCAGCAACCCTCACAGGCCACCTTCAACGGCTTACAGAACGCTCCCCTACCCAACAACGCATAAGCGTCGCTGCCGCAGCTTCGGTGCATGGTTTAGCCCCGTTACATCTTCCGCGCAGGCCGACTCGACCAGTGAGCTATTACGCTTTCTTTAAATGATGGCTGCTTCTAAGCCAACATCCTGGCTGTCTGTGCCTTCCCACATCGTTTCCCACTTAACCATGACTTTGGGACCTTAGCTGGCGGTCTGGGTTGTTTCCCTCTTCACGACGGACGTTAGCACCCGCCGTGTGTCTCCCGTGATAACATTCTTCGGTATTCGTAGTTTGCATCGGGTTGGTAAGCCGGGATGGCCCCCTAGCCGAAACAGTGCTCTACCCCCGAAGATGAGTTCACGAGGCGCTACCTAAATAGCTTTCGGGGAGAACCAGCTATCTCCCGGTTTGATTGGCCTTTCACCCCCAGCCACAAGTCATCCGCTAATTTTTCAACATTAGTCGGTTCGGTCCTCCAGTTAGTGTTACCCAACCTTCAACCTGCCCATGGCTAGATCACCGGGTTTCGGGTCTATACCCTGCAACTTAACGCCCAGTTAAGACTCGGTTTCCCTTCGGCTCCCCTATACGGTTAACCTTGCTACAGAATATAAGTCGCTGACCCATTATACAAAAGGTACGCAGTCACCTAACAAGTAGGCTCCCACTGCTTGTACGTACACGGTTTCAGGTTCTTTTTCACTCCCCTCGCCGGGGTTCTTTTCGCCTTTCCCTCACGGTACTGGTTCACTATCGGTCAGTCAGGAGTATTTAGCCTTGGAGGATGGTCCCCCCATATTCAGACAGGATACCACGTGTCCCGCCCTACTCTTCGAGTTCACAGCAAGTGTGCTTTCGTGTACGGGACTATCACCCTGTACCGTGCGACTTTCCAGACGCTTCCACTAACACACAAGCTGATTCAGACTCTGGGCTGCTCCCCGTTCGCTCGCCGCTACTGGGGGAATCTCGGTTGATTTCTTTTCCTCGGGGTACTTAGATGTTTCAGTTCCCCCGGTTCGCCTCGTTAACCTATGTATTCAGTTAACGATAGTGTGTCGGAACACACTGGGTTTCCCCATTCGGACATCGCCGGGTCAAAGGTTCATATCACCTCGCCGGCGCTTTTCGCAGATTAGCACGTCCTTCATCGCCTCTGACTGCCAGGGCATCCACCGTGTACGCTTAGTCGCTTAACCTCACAACCCGAAGATGTTTCTTTCGATTCATCATCAAATTGCGAAAATTTGAGAGACTCGAACACACATAACATGTGTGTCGTTTCAATTTTCAGCTTGATCCAGATTTTTAAAGAGCAAAACTTCGCAGTGCACCTTTTCAGGTTCACTCTGAAGTTTTCTTGTGTTCGCAGTAAAAGGATGGTGGAGCTATGCGGGATCGAACCGCAGACCTCCTGCGTGCAAGGCAGGCGCTCTCCCAGCTGAGCTATAGCCCCATCGTTTGCAATCTCTGTACCGCTCATCCTTTAAAAGGAGTTTGGTAGGCCTGAGTGGACTTGAACCACCGACCTCACCCTTATCAGGGGTGCGCTCTAACCACCTGAGCTACAAGCCTGCAGAGATTTTTACTGCTATTTTCATCAGACAATCTGTGTGAGCACTACAAAGGCAGGTTCTTTAAGGTAAGGAGGTGATCCAACCGCAGGTTCCCCTACGGTTACCTTGTTACGACTTCACCCCAGTCATGAATCACAAAGTGGTAAGCGCCCTCCCGAAGGTTAAGCTACCTACTTCTTTTGCAACCCACTCCCATGGTGTGACGGGCGGTGTGTACAAGGCCCGGGAACGTATTCACCGTAGCATTCTGATCTACGATTACTAGCGATTCCGACTTCATGGAGTCGAGTTGCAGACTCCAATCCGGACTACGACGCACTTTATGAGGTCCGCTTGCTCTCGCGAGGTCGCTTCTCTTTGTATGCGCCATTGTAGCACGTGTGTAGCCCTACTCGTAAGGGCCATGATGACTTGACGTCATCCCCACCTTCCTCCAGTTTATCACTGGCAGTCTCCTTTGAGTTCCCGGCCGGACCGCTGGCAACAAAGGATAAGGGTTGCGCTCGTTGCGGGACTTAACCCAACATTTCACAACACGAGCTGACGACAGCCATGCAGCACCTGTCTCAGAGTTCCCGAAGGCACCAATCCATCTCTGGAAAGTTCTCTGGATGTCAAGAGTAGGTAAGGTTCTTCGCGTTGCATCGAATTAAACCACATGCTCCACCGCTTGTGCGGGCCCCCGTCAATTCATTTGAGTTTTAACCTTGCGGCCGTACTCCCCAGGCGGTCGACTTAACGCGTTAGCTCCGGAAGCCACGCCTCAAGGGCACAACCTCCAAGTCGACATCGTTTACGGCGTGGACTACCAGGGTATCTAATCCTGTTTGCTCCCCACGCTTTCGCACCTGAGCGTCAGTCTTTGTCCAGGGGGCCGCCTTCGCCACCGGTATTCCTCCAGATCTCTACGCATTTCACCGCTACACCTGGAATTCTACCCCCCTCTACAAGACTCTAGCCTGCCAGTTTCGAATGCAGTTCCCAGGTTGAGCCCGGGGATTTCACATCCGACTTGACAGACCGCCTGCGTGCGCTTTACGCCCAGTAATTCCGATTAACGCTTGCACCCTCCGTATTACCGCGGCTGCTGGCACGGAGTTAGCCGGTGCTTCTTCTGCGGGTAACGTCAATTGCTGAGGTTATTAACCTCAACACCTTCCTCCCCGCTGAAAGTACTTTACAACCCGAAGGCCTTCTTCATACACGCGGCATGGCTGCATCAGGCTTGCGCCCATTGTGCAATATTCCCCACTGCTGCCTCCCGTAGGAGTCTGGACCGTGTCTCAGTTCCAGTGTGGCTGGTCATCCTCTCAGACCAGCTAGGGATCGTCGCCTAGGTGAGCCGTTACCCCACCTACTAGCTAATCCCATCTGGGCACATCTGATGGCAAGAGGCCCGAAGGTCCCCCTCTTTGGTCTTGCGACGTTATGCGGTATTAGCTACCGTTTCCAGTAGTTATCCCCCTCCATCAGGCAGTTTCCCAGACATTACTCACCCGTCCGCCGCTCGTCACCCGAGAGCAAGCTCTCTGTGTTACCGCTCGACTTGCATGTGTTAGGCCTGCCGCCAGCGTTCAATCTGAGCCATGATCAAACTCTTCAATTTAAGTTTGATGCTCGTGAATTAAACTTCGTAATGAATTACGTATGTTCACTCAGAGACTTGGTATTCATTTATTGTCCGAAGACATTAAGAATCCATGTCACTTTGAGTGCCCACACAGATTGTCTGATAAATTGTTAAAGAGCAGTGCAACGCGGCTTTCGCTCACCGTTGCGAGGTGGCGTATATTACGCTTTCCTCTTTCAGAGTCAACCCGTTATTTCAGGATTTTTTCTCTTCAACCGACCCGGTTGTTTGTGAAGTGATTCACATGTTCCGTGTCGATGGAGGCGCATTATAGGGATCCCATTTTTTAGCACAAGTGTTTTTTAGATCTTTTTTTCCGACTGCTGATTTTCCGCGCTTTTCGCTGAAATCCCGCCCGATCTGCTTAAATATTGACGTATTTTGCCTTGCCACGATCCCAAAATATGATCAAAGTCTTCTGTATAGCGTCCATCTGTTGAGGTAGATATGTCTGCAGTACTACGTCCTTATAAAGATCTGTTCCCCCAAAAAGGCGATCGCGTGATGATCGATGCCAGTAGCGTCGTGATTGGCGATGTCCGAATGGCCGATGATGTGAGTATCTGGCCACTGGTTGCGATCAGGGGAGATGTTAACTTTGTGTCTATCGGCGCACGCACCAACATTCAGGACGGCAGCGTTCTTCATGTGACGCATAAATCTTCTTATAACCCGGAAGGTAATCCTTTAATTGTCGGGGAAGACGTTACCGTCGGCCACAAAGTGATGCTCCACGGCTGCACGATAGGTAACAGGGTACTTGTTGGTATGGGTTCAATTTTACTGGATGGCGTAACAGTAGAAGATGACGTGATGATTGGAGCCGGTAGCCTGGTCCCGCAAAACAAACGTCTGGAAAGCGGCTATCTCTATTTAGGCAGCCCGGTAAAACAGATCCGCCCCTTAAAAGAGGCGGAGATCGAAGGATTAAAATACTCTGCAAATAACTACGTCAAATGGAAGAATGAATATCTGGATCAAAACAACCAGACCCAGCCTTGATCGTCTTCCTGCTGATCGCGGATTAAATCGCTGGCTTCCTCTTCAAGATCCCAGCGATTTTCGCAAAATACTGCTAACGGGTCTGAACCGCCAAAACGACGCAGTAGCGTTTCCCCAGTAATTGCACAGGTCAGCTGCATTCCATGCACCAGCACCGGGAAACAAACCGCTTGCTGATTTTCATCCCAGATTTCTCTGTCAGGAAAGTGGATCGCCTGATTCACGCCATCAGTTCCTGTTTCAGTTTTTCGATCACGGGTTCCACTGCAGGCAACACACCGTGCCAGAGCAGTACTGCATGAGCTGCCTGGCCCACCAGCATGCCCAGACCATCAGCCAGATGCTTCGCGCCGTGTTGTTCACACCAGATTAGAAAAGGTGTTTTGCCTTTCTGATAGAACATGTCGTAGCAATAAACGTGGGCACTTACCAACGAAGCAGGGATCGCGGGCACTTCACCGCCAATACCGCTGGAGGTCGCATTAATGACAAGGTCGAACTCATTGTCGGCAAGGTCATCAAGCGCAACGGCACTGACGCTGCCGGTATGGGCGAACAGCGCAGCCAGCTCTTCTGCACGGGAGAATGTTCGGTTGGTAATCGTTACCGAACAATCCATTGAAAGAAGAGGAAGCAGCACGCCACGTGATGCCCCGCCCGCGCCAATCAGCAGGATCCGGAAACCACGCTTAATAAATGAGAGTCTTTCTAAATCGCTGAGTAAACCAATCCCATCAGTGTTGTCACCCAGAAGTCGGCCGTCCTCAAGCTGTTTTAGCGTATTTACCGCACCAGCAAGCGCCGCGCGTTCGGTCAATTCATCCGCGCGTTCAAAAGCGTCTTCCTTAAAGGGAACTGTTACATTCGCACCTTTACCACCCGCCTCGAAAAAAGCATTCAGCGTCGTCACAAATGCATCGACAGGGGCCAGCACGCGACCATACGGATGATCTATCTGCAGTTGTTCAGCAAACAGCTGATGGATCAATGGCGATTTGCTGTGAGCGATCGGGTTACCAAAAACAGCATAGGTTTCCATGAGATTACCCCTGGCGAAAACGTTCGCCGGTCAAAGCGTCGCGAATTTCAGACGGATTCAGGCGCCCTCCCGTTTCACCGACAGCGACAGGAAAGTCATTCCCGAACTGCGCCAGTACTTCTTCGGTTGTCCGGCAAGGTGGCAATCCGGTCAGGTTGGCGCTGGTTGAGACCAGCGGTTTACCAAATGCCAGACAAAGCTCAACCACCAGCGGATGGTCAGTTACGCGAACGGCGAGGGAATCAAAGCGTCCGGTTAACCAGCGCGGCGTTGTCGGCTGCGCTGGGAAAACGAAAGTCACCGGTCCAGGCCACGCGGAGAAGATACTCTCGCGCTGCGCTGGCGTCAGCATGGAATCATCGATGTAGGGTTTAAGCTGCTCGTAATTAGCAGCGATCAAAATTAGCCCTTTCTCGACGGGTCTTTGCTTTAGGGCGAGCAATCGGCTCACAGCGGTCTCACTGTCAGGATCGCAACCGACCCCAAAAACAGCTTCTGTTGGATAGGCGATGACTTCTTCATTTTTCAGTACGTCCACGGCATGGGCAATGGAGCCTGATGGCAGGTTATTATTCACTGTTTTGATCCGCCGAAACCGGCTTTCCACATTGTTTACTGGCGCAGAAGCGTTTCATGCCTTGCGCGGTTTTCTTTTCTATAAGTAGCGGATAATTGCAATGAGGGCAGGTTCCCGCTACCGGTTTAAAATTGATAACGAACTGGCATTCAGGGTAGCGATCGCACGAATGGAAGTTCTTACCATAACGGGAGCGGCGTTGTACCAGCTGACCGCGCTGACACTGAGGGCACGCAATCGCCGTTTCATCTGGCTTATCAATTTGTTCCGTATGCTCACATTCGGGGTAGCGGCTACATCCAATAAACATGCCGAAACGTCCCTGCCGCAGAGCTAATTCGCCACCGCAGAGTGGGCAATGCTGACCCTCCAGAATTTTCACGATATGTCCATCCGCCTGGCTCTTCAGGGGACGGACATAATCACATTCCGGATACTGTGAACAACCGAGAAACGGGCCGTGTTTCCCGGACCGAATGACAAGCTCAGCCCCGCACTGCGGGCAGGGCTCGTTTTTATGCACCGTGAATAGTGCTGATTTGGCCATAACAACTCTTGGTCCCGCACATTGAATTAGTGCAGCATACCTTCATTCACTTCAAAGAGTAATTCTTCCATTTGCTGATAGGCATTTTCACAGCCTGGGATATTGAACAGAACCATCAGGATCACCCACTTGAGGTCTTCCAGTTCGAATTCTGCCGTATCCAGCGCCATGACGCGCTCTATCACCATTTCTCGCGTTTCGAGGTTTAGCACCTGAATCTGCTCAAGGAATAAGATGAATCCCCGGCAGCTGGCATCCAGCCTTTCACACTCTTCAGCGGTGTAAATGCGTACAGATAAGGGATCGGAAGCAAGCTGCATCGGTTCGGCGAGGCCGTCCTGATAATCAGCCAGTTTATCCAACCACATCAACGCATTGTAAATATCTTCCCGCTCAAATCCTGCTTCGGTAAGATCCCGTGTCAATTTGTCCTGATCCACGCGCATTTCTGCTTCGTTGTGGATGTAAGTCTCAAACAAATACATCAGTACGTCGAACATGGCATGCCCTCCTTAATCGGACATAGCCGCCGGGTACAGCTGCGATCCACCCTGCTAACTCCAGTTCAAGTAGCTGTGCTACCGTTACTGGCACAGGTTGGCCGGCACGTTCAGCGACAACGTCAACAGGTGTTACCTCATCTCCTACGTTAGCCAGGAGCTTGGGAAATGGCAATGCCACCTTCTCCTGATCTGACGAATAATGTTGCTTTTTAGGTTCATCTGTTAACCAGTGCAAGCCATACCGTAAATTTTCCAGGATATCCTCTATGCAAGTCACAGGCGTTGCGCCTTGCTTTATTAGCCAGTGCGGCCCCTCACATCCTGGATTTCCTATCGGACCGGGTAAAGCAAAGACCTCTCGCCCCTGTTCAAGCGCACATCTTGCCGTAACCAACGAACCGCTTCGCAAAGCAGCCTCAACGACCAGCACGCCCTGACTTAACCCACTAATAATCCTGTTACGTCGAGGGAAATTAGCCGGTCTGGGGGGCGTAGAAAGTGAGAATTCAGACACGAGCGCCCCCTCCGAATGAATAAGCCGCCTGGCCAGGGTCTGATGGCGGCGGGGATAGATGCTAAAGAGTCCATTACCCAACACCGCCACGCTTGTGCCTTGTACTGACAATGCAGCGTTGTGGGCCACGCCGTCAATGCCACAGGCCAGGCCGCTGGTAATCGTGAAACCACATTGTGAGAGCTGTTCACTCAGGATCCTTCCCCATCGCTCACCATACCAGGAGGGCGCGCGACTTCCGACAACAGCAAGTTGAACGGCATTAAGGGCCTCAAGGTTCCCCGTCACGAATAATGCCCCGGGATAATCAGGAAAAGTGCGAAGCAAAGGAGGATAAAGGGGATGGTCGGCAGTTAAGAGATAGTTCCCCGGCTGTTCCAGCCACACCAGGCTACGCTCAAGCTCACCTTCACTGAGAGCAAGAAATCGACCAGCCTGCGTTGCTGACAATCCGGCTTCTCGAAGCGTCACGCCATCGATCGTTGTCTGTTTACTGAGCTGTGATGCGATTTCCAGCATTGCATCACCACATAGAGAACCTATGTGAATTAACCGTAACCATATCTCTGTCGACGTCATCCTTTCCCCTGCCACAAGCAGCCTCCGCAATCATTGCGATTGGTCACTGATGCTGTCAATCGATGAGGGATTTGTCTAGAATAGAGGTAGTATTCTTATCAACTCCTGAACACGACTCTGGAAATTTATGGCAGTTTTGCAAGTGTTACACATTCCGGACGAGCGCCTTCGCATCGTCGCTGAACCGGTTAAAGAAGTGAATGCAGAAATTCAGCGTATCGTCGATGATATGTTCGATACCATGTACGCCGAAGAAGGTATTGGCCTGGCGGCGACTCAGGTAGACATTCACAAGCGTATTATCGTGATCGATGTCTCTGAGAATCGCGATGGTCGCCTGGTGCTGATCAACCCGGAACTGCTTGAAAAGAGCGGTGAAACGGGTATTGAAGAAGGCTGCCTCTCCATTCCGGAACAGCGCGCTTTAGTACCGCGTGCAGAAAAAGTGAAGATTCGCGCTCTGGATCGTGACGGTAATCCGTTCGAGCTGGAAGCAGACGACCTGCTGGCAATTTGTATTCAGCATGAGATGGATCACCTGGTCGGTAAACTGTTTATCGATTACCTCTCGCCACTCAAGCAGCAGCGTATTCGTCAGAAAGTAGAGAAACTGGATCGCTTGCGTTCTCGCGCCTAAGATCCCCCCGGATACAAGGATCAACGTGTCTAAAACACTACGTATTATCTTCGCGGGTACCCCTGATTTTGCAGCGCGCCATCTCGACGCGCTGTTATCTTCTGGTCACAAGGTTGTTGGCGTCTTTACCCAACCGGACCGTCCGGCTGGCCGTGGGAAAAAGCTCATGCCGAGCCCGGTTAAAGTGCTGGGCGAAGAACATGGATTACCCATTTTCCAGCCCGCATCCTTGCGCCCTCAGGAAAATCAGCAGTTAGTGGCAGACCTGAACGCAGATGTCATGGTGGTAGTGGCTTACGGTTTAATCTTGCCAAAAGCCGTGCTGGATATGCCACGCCTGGGCTGTGTCAACGTGCATGGTTCTCTTCTTCCACGCTGGCGCGGGGCGGCACCTATTCAACGCTCTCTGTGGGCTGGCGATGCTGAAACTGGCGTCACCATCATGAAGATGGACGTAGGTTTAGACACCGGTGACATGCTGTTTAAGCTGGCCTGTCCAATTACTAACGAAGATACCAGTGCCACACTTTACGACAAGCTGGCAGATTTGGGCCCGCAGGGTCTCATTGAGACGCTGCAACAGCTTGCTGATAATACGGCGACACCTGAAGTTCAGGACGAAGCGCTGGTAACCTATGCCGAGAAACTCAGCAAAGAAGAAGCTCAGCTCGACTGGTCACTGTCTGCCGCTCAGCTTGAACGCTGCATCCGCGCTTTTAATCCGTGGCCAATGAGCTGGATGATGATTGACGATCAGCCGGTGAAAGTCTGGAAAGCCTCGGTTATTGATGGCGATACCTCTGAAGAACCCGGCACGATTATTGAAGTCAGCAAGCAAGGTATTCAGGTCGCAACCGCGAAAGGCATTCTAAATCTTGAGTCTCTGCAACCTGCGGGTAAGAAAGCAATGAGCGCCCAGGATTTGTTAAATTCCCGTCGCGAATGGTTTATTCCTGGCAACCGCCTTGCCTGACCCCTTTCATTTTTAAGGCCCGGTGTTTCCGGGCATTTTTATTTTTACGGCTATGAAAAAACAAAATCTACGCAGTATGGCGGCACAGGCCGTTGAGCAAGTTGTCGAACAGGGGCAGTCACTCAGTAATGTCCTGCCCTCACTGCAGCAGAAAGTGTCCGATAAAGACAAAGCACTGCTTCAGGAGCTGTGCTTTGGCGTTCTACGCACCCTTTCTCAGCTTGAGTGGTTAATTAGTAAGCTGATGTCACGCCCTATGACCGGCAAGCAACGCACCATTCATTATTTGATCATGGTGGGCTTCTACCAGCTGCTTCATACACGCATTCCTCCTCATGCCGCGCTGGCTGAAACGGTGGAAGGTGCCGTTGCGGTTAAACGCCCTCAACTTAAGGGTTTGATCAACGGCGTACTGCGTCAATTCCAGCGACAGCAGGAGGAGCTTCTGGCTGAATTTTCCCACAGCGAAGCACGTTTCCTGCACCCGGAATGGCTGTTGAAGCGCCTGAAAAAAGCCTGGCCACAGCAGTGGCAGGATATTGCTGACGCCAATAACCAGCGCCCGCCGATGTGGTTACGCGTCAACCGTAATCACCATACTCGGGACGCATGGCTGGCTATGCTGGAAGAAGCCGGAATGAATGGATTCACACATGAATCCTACCCGGATGCCGTACGTTTAGCCTCTCCGGTAGCGGTACACGTGCTTCCCGGGTTTGAAGATGGCTGGGTCACCGTCCAGGATGCTTCAGCTCAAGGGTGTATGACCTGGCTTGAGCCACAAAATGGTGAGCAGATCCTCGATCTCTGCGCAGCCCCTGGTGGTAAAACGACACATATTCTGGAAGTTGCTCCACAGGCGAGCGTAATGGCAGTTGATGTTGATGAACAGCGTCTTTCTCGCGTCTACGATAACCTGAAGCGTCTTGGAATGAAGGCTCAGGTCAAGCAAGGCGACGGACGTAAACCTGCAGAATGGTGTGGCGAAGCGCAGTTTGATCGCATTTTACTGGATGCTCCCTGCTCGGCGACGGGCGTGATTCGTCGTCATCCAGACATCAAATGGCTACGCCGCGATCGCGATATTACGGAGCTGGCGCAACTGCAATCCGACATTCTCGATGCTATCTGGCCACATCTTAAACCCGGCGGAACGCTGGTCTATGCAACCTGCTCCGTACTTCCGGAAGAAAACAGCCAGCAAATTGCGGCCTTCCTTAAGCGAACCCCTGATGCAACATTACGCGATACAGGCACGCCGGAACGACCTGGCCAGCAGAATCTCCCTGGCGCCGAAGAGGGCGATGGTTTCTTTTACGCTAAGCTAATCAAAGAGTGATGTAGAGAACAGGTCACGAGATATGAAAATTATCATTCTGGGCGCAGGACAGGTTGGCGGTACGTTAGCTGAAAATCTTGTTGGCGAAAACAATGACATCACGATTGTTGATACCAATGGCGATCGGCTGCGCGTTTTGCAGGACAAGTTTGACCTTCGCGTCGTGCAGGGTCATGGTTCACATCCTCGCGTTCTGCGTGAGGCAGGCGCTGACGATGCCGATATGCTGGTTGCCGTCACCAGCTCTGATGAAACCAATATGGTGGCATGCCAGGTTGCCTACTCGCTTTTCAACACCCCGAACAGAATTGCCCGTATCCGTTCTCCGGACTATGTTCGAGATGCAGAAAAACTGTTTAATTCTGAAGCGGTACCGATTGATCACCTGATCGCGCCAGAACAACTCGTTATCGACAATATCTATCGCCTGATTGAATATCCGGGCGCTTTGCAGGTAGTGAATTTTGCGGAAGGTAAAGTAAGCCTGGCAGTGGTGAAAGCCTATTACGGCGGGCCACTCATTGGTAATGCCTTGTCTACGATGCGTGAGCACATGCCACATATCGATACTCGCGTCGCTGCCATTTTCCGCCACGACAGGCCTATTCGGCCGCAAGGCTCAACGATTGTTGAAGCCGGTGATGAGGTTTTCTTTATTGCCGCATCTCAGCATATCCGTGCGGTGATGAGCGAGCTTCAGCGTCTTGAAAAGCCTTATAAACGCATCATGCTGGTCGGCGGTGGGAATATTGGCGCAGGCCTGGCGAGACGACTGGAAAAAGACTATAGCGTGAAGTTGATCGAACGCGATCAACAGCGCGCTTCTGAACTCGCTGAAAAGCTGCAGAATACGATCGTATTTTATGGTGATGCGTCCGATCAAGAATTGCTGGCCGAAGAGCATATCGATCAAGTTGATCTGTTTATTGCCGTCACCAACGACGACGAAGCGAATATTATGTCTGCGATGCTCGCCAAACGAATGGGAGCAAAAAAGGTGATGGTACTTATCCAGCGCCGCGCCTATGTTGACCTCGTTCAGGGAAGCGTCATTGATATCGCCATTTCGCCACAGCAAGCGACAATTTCAGCCCTGCTAAGTCATGTCCGTAAAGCGGATATCGTCGGTGTTTCTTCACTTCGTCGCGGTGTTGCCGAAGCCATTGAGGCCGTGGCGCACGGTGATGAAACCACATCACGCGTTGTGGGTCGTTCAATTGATGAAATCAAATTACCCCCGGGCACAATCATTGGGGCTGTGGTGCGCGGGAACGATGTCATGATCGCCAATGATAATTTACGCATCGAGCAAGGGGACCACGTTATTATGTTCCTTACCGATAAAAAGTTTATTACAGACGTCGAACGCTTATTCCAGCCAAGTCCATTCTTCCTGTAATGATTCAGGTGCTCGGGTTAGAGCACCTGATTATTAACCTTTAAATTTCTAAGACTTTTATTTTTCATAACCTTTATTTATCCTCGATGGCAATTAGCTAATCATTTGTTAAACTTATAGTCGTCAGCTGGCACAAGGAGAACATAATGAGTTTCATGAAAGAATTTCGCGAATTTGCGATGCGCGGGAATGTAGTAGATTTAGCTGTGGGTGTCATTATTGGTGCTGCGTTCGGTAAGATCGTTTCATCACTGGTTGCCGACATTATTATGCCGCCGTTGGGGCTATTAATTGGGGGCATTGACTTCAAACAGTTTGCCGTCACGCTCAGAGATGCACAGGGAGATATCCCGGCAGTCGTTATGCACTATGGCGTATTTATTCAGAATATTTTTGATTTCGTGATCGTGGCGTTTGCGATTTTTATGGCTATCAAGCTCATCAACAAGCTTAACCGTAAAAAAGAAGAACCGGCAGCAGCACCGCCAGCCCCTTCTAAAGAAGAAGTTTTACTGACTGAAATTCGCGATCTGTTAAAAGAGCAGAATAACCGCTCCTGACAGAACACTAAAAGCAGGAAGGCCAGTGGTAAATAAGCGATTCGCTTTTTTGCCACTGGCCTCCCAGTTACCCCGATTCCCATGTTTCCCTTTACGCAGATAACTCCCTTTCCCTTTTTTATTCTTCTCAACGCGCTGTCTGAAAAGCGGGTCGTGAAGTAATGCCTCAATGGCGTTATCCTTAATTTGTCCCTTCGTATGCTGATAGCGGCTCATAATTTCTCCTGAGCATGGTTTATGTTGACGCGAGTGTAGGCCCGGGCTGAGGGAAAATCAACACCCCTGTGTTTCCGTTTCGCCACTGGCGCCCTGTTCAAGGGCTTCAAGAATAGAGCAATAAATGCTGCTGTGCGCAGTACCACAGCATGCGTCATTCAATCTTTGCAGGGAACGCTGCATCGTCTGCAATTCCTGAATTCGGGCCTCAACTTCATCCAGTCGGGCCTGGACGATGCTTTTTGATTCCTGGCAAGTGTGGTGCGCCGGATCGATGCGGATCGACAGTAACTCGCGGATCGACTCCAGCGTGAAACCAAGCTGCCGTGCATAGCGGATAAACCGAAGACGCTGGAGATCGTTGTCGGTATAAAGACGGAATCCACCTTCCGTTCTCACCTCATGATCTATCATTTGCTGTTTCTCGTAGTAACGGATGGTATCTGGCGTTACGTTAGCGAGCTTTGCAAGTTCACCAATACGATACATAGTTATTCCTCATCGATTCTCTGCATTAACCTTTCACAATATTCACCGCGTAAAAAGTCAGTGCTCACACCAGCCTGGCGGAGTTTAAGCTCAATCAGCGTCAGTCGGCGGCTGAGATCAATATGTTGTGGGTCGTCTTTGCGAACACTTTTAAGTAGATCAACAAGTTCAATTGCCTCTCTTCGCTGTTCAAGTTCCGGAGGCAAACAGCCCGCATTTTTAAGTAAGCGGTATCCCGCACGTAATTCAGGTGCAATGTGCGAATCATCCTCCAACACGAGCGGTTCGCCGCTTCCTGGAAGATTATCGAATTCACCTTTGCGTTGGGCATCGCTGATATGGCGCTCTACCCATTCATCGAGTAACCACATGATGACCTCCGCGAATGAACAGAAAAGATACAGATAGTGTAGAGAGGTGGTGATACTGAGGATATAAAAAAACCCGCCGGAGCGGGTTTTTTTACGTTACTACAGATTACTCTGCAGCAGCTTCTGCTTTCTCTGAACGATCAACCAGCTCGATGTAAGCCATCGGCGCGTTGTCGCCTGCACGGAAGCCACACTTCAGAATACGAGTGTAACCACCGGCACGGCTCGCGAAACGCGGGCCCAGTTCGTTAAACAGTTTTGCCACGATCTCGTTATCACGAGTACGGGCGAATGCCAGACGACGATTAGCAACGCTGTCAGTCTTGGCAAGAGTAATCAGCGGCTCAACTACGCGACGCAGCTCTTTCGCTTTAGGCAGGGTTGTCTTGATGATCTCATGACGAACCAGTGAACCTGCCATGTTGCGGAACATAGCCTGGCGATGGCTGCTGTTGCGGTTCAGTTGACGACCACTCTTACGATGGCGCATGACCTTATCCTTCTCAGTAAAACCTTAACCTGTGATCCGGTTACTCGTCAGCAATGCTTGCTGGTGGCCAATTTTCCAGGCGCATGCCCAGAGACAGACCACGTGAAGCCAGCACGTCTTTAATCTCAGTAAGAGATTTTTTACCCAGGTTCGGCGTTTTCAGCAACTCAACCTCGGTACGCTGTACCAGATCACCGATATAGTGGATAGCTTCTGCCTTAAGGCAGTTAGCAGAGCGGACAGTCAATTCCAGATCGTCAACAGGGCGCAGCAGGATCGGATCGAATTCTGGTTTCTCTTCTTTCACTTCCGGCTGACGTACATCACGTAAGTCAACGAAAGCTTCCAGTTGTTCTGCCAGGATGGTTGCCGCACGACGAATCGCCTCTTCAGGATCGATTGTGCCGTTGGTTTCCATTTCGATGACCAGCTTGTCCAGGTCGGTACGCTGTTCTACACGCGCTGCTTCAACATTGTAGGCAATACGCTCTACAGGGCTGTAGCATGCGTCGACCAGCAGACGGCCGATTGGGCGCTCATCTTCTTCCGAATGAATTCGGGCAGAAGCCGGCACATAACCACGACCGCGCTGAACTTTGATACGCATGCTAATAGCTGCGTTCTCATCGGTCAGGTGGCAGATCACGTGCTGCGGCTTGACGATTTCAACATCACCGTCGTGGGTGATGTCGGCTGCAGTCACAGGGCCAATGCCAGATTTATTCAGAGTAAGAATAACTTCATCTTTACCCTGAACTCTCACCGCCAGCCCTTTCAGGTTGAGCAGGATTTCAAGGATATCTTCCTGAACGCCTTCTTTGGTGCTGTACTCATGAAGTACACCATCAATCTCAACCTCGGTCACCGCGCAACCCGGCATCGATGAGAGCAGAATACGGCGCAGTGCGTTACCCAGAGTATGGCCAAAGCCACGCTCTAAAGGCTCAAGGGTCACCTTGGCGTGCGTCGAACTCACTTGCTCGATATCTACCAGGCGCGGTTTTAGAAACTCTGTCACAGAACCCTGCATTGTGTCCTCTCTTTGGTACTAAGCTTTACTTGGAGTAAAGCTCGACGATCAGGTGTTCGTTAATGTCCGCAGACAGATCAGAACGTTCTGGCTGACGCTTGAACGTACCTTCCATCTTGCCAGCATCAACTTCCAGCCAGGTTGGCTTTTCACGCTGCTCAGCCAGCTCCAGAGCGGCCTTCACGCGAGATTGCTTTTTCGCTTTCTCACGAATGCTAACAACGTCATTCGCTTTAACCTGATAAGAAGCGATGTTAACAACACGACCGTTTACCATGATTGCTTTGTGGCTAACCAGCTGACGTGATTCAGCACGAGTAGCGCCGAAGCCCATACGGTATACAACGTTGTCCAGACGACCTTCCAGCAGAGCCAGCAGGTTTTCACCTGTGTTGCCTTTCAGACGTGCTGCTTCTTTATAGTAGTTACGGAACTGACGCTCCAGCACACCGTAGGTACGGCGAACTTTTTGCTTTTCACGCAACTGCACACCATAGTCAGACAGACGCGGTTTACGCGCACCGTGCTGGCCAGGAGCTTGTTCAATTTTACACTTGGTATCGATCGCGCGAACGCCAGACTTAAGGAATAAGTCGGTGCCCTCACGACGGCTCAGCTTGAGCTTAGGACCCAAATATCTTGCCATTTTCTATCTCCAACTAACCTAAAAAACGGAGCGTTATACGCGACGTTTTTTCGGCGGACGACAACCGTTATGAGGGATCGGAGTCACATCAGTAATATTAGTGATGCGGAAACCAGCGGCGTTCAGAGCGCGAACAGTAGATTCACGACCCGGACCCGGACCTTTAACCATAACTTCCAGATTCTTGATGCCGTATTCTTTTACGGCTTCAGCGCAACGCTCTGCTGCAACCTGAGCTGCGAACGGAGTGGATTTGCGAGAACCACGGAAACCGGAACCACCGGCTGTTGCCCAACCCAATGCGTTACCCTGACGATCAGTAATAGTAACGATGGTGTTGTTGAAAGAAGCATGGATATGAGCCACGCCGTCAGAGACTTGTTTTCTTACACGTTTACGTGCACGAACTGGTGCCTTTGCCATTATTCAATCACCCCGATTATTTCTTGATCGGTTTGCGCGGACCCTTACGGGTACGTGCGTTGGTCTTAGTACGCTGACCGCGCACTGGCAGACCACGACGATGACGCAAACCGCGATAGCAACCAAGATCCATCAGGCGCTTGATGCTCATGCTGATTTCACGGCGCAGATCACCTTCAACGACAAATTTGGCAACTTCGTCACGCAGCGTGTCGATTTGTTCTTCAGACAGCTCACTGATCTTAACATCTTCAGCGATACCCGCTGCAGCCAGAATGGCTTTAGAACGGGTCTTGCCGACGCCGTAGATCGAAGTTAATGCGATCACAGCATGTTTCTGATCAGGAATGTTAATGCCTGCTATACGGGCCACTATGCACTCCTACTATTTAATATGTACGCACCATGCTGAAAAGCCCGTTTTCAGGATACTCAAATGGAAACGTACAGACATACAAAAGATTGGCTGGCTAATCTAGCCAGCTCAACCCAACTTTGCAAGAAAAATATGCGAAATAATCAGCCTTGGCGCTGTTTATGCTTCGGCTCGGCACTGCAAATCACACGGATGACACCATCACGCTTAACGATTTTGCAGTTACGGCATAATTTCTTGACGGAAGCACGAACTTTCATTTTTACTCTCCGTAACTTCTCAGGCGACCATTTAGCGGCCGTAGCCTTTCAGGTTCGCCTTCTTCAATGCAGACTCATACTGACTGGACATCATCAGAGTTTGCACTTGAGCCATAAAGTCCATAATCACGACAACAACGATAAGCAGTGAGGTCCCACCGAAGTAGAACGGTACTTTCATTGCATCACGCATGAACTCCGGGATCAGGCAGATAAAAGTAATATAAAGCGCACCAACCAAAGTCAGGCGAGTCATTACTTTATCGATATACTTCGCCGTTTGCTCTCCCGGACGAATTCCTGGTACAAATGCACCGGACTTCTTCAGGTTATCTGCTGTTTCACGCGGGTTGAAAACCAACGCCGTGTAGAAGAAACAGAAGAAGATGATCGCAGACGCATAGAGTAACACATAAAGTGGTTGCCCAGGCTGCAAATACAGCGAAATTGTTGTCAGCCAGTTCCAACCAGTACCGCCCCCGAACCATGACGCGATGGTTGCCGGGAACAGAATAATACTGGAAGCGAAGATAGCCGGGATAACCCCCGCCATATTCACTTTCAGCGGTAAATGTGTGCTCTGTGCAGCATAGACACGACGACCCTGCTGACGTTTAGCGTAGTTCACCACAATGCGGCGCTGACCACGTTCAACGAAGACAACAAAGAACGTCACTGCAAATACTAATACTGCAACCAACAGCAACAGGAGGAAGTGCAGGTCGCCTTGACGCGCTTGCTCGATAGTATGGGCGATGGCTGGCGGGAGACCCGCAACAATACCGGCGAAGATAATGATTGAGATACCGTTACCGATACCACGCTCAGTAATCTGTTCGCCGAGCCACATCAGGAACATCGTCCCTGTGACCAGACTTACAACAGCGGTGAAATAGAATGCAAAGCCCGGGTTTAACACCAGGCCCTGCATACCAGGCATATTCGGAAGACCGGTAGCAATACCGATCGACTGGAATATTGCCAGCACCAGAGTGCCGTAACGGGTGTACTGGCTAATCTTACGACGTCCAGACTCCCCTTCTTTCTTCAGCTCTGCCAGGGCCGGATGAACGACCGTCAGCAGTTGGATAATAATTGATGCCGAAATGTACGGCATAATACCCAGTGCAAAGATAGAAGCACGGCTGAGAGCACCACCAGAGAACATGTTGAACATTTCAATGATGGTGCCTCGCTGTTGCTCAAGCAGTTTGGCAAGTACAGCGGCATCGATACCAGGGATCGGAATAAAAGAGCCAATACGGAACACAATCAGCGCGCCGATAACAAACAGCAGTCTGCGTTTCAGCTCGCCAAATCCACCTTTGGCACTTTGAAAATCTAATCCCGGTTGCTTAGCCATCTGCTACTTATTCCTCAATTTTACCGCCAGCAGCTTCGATAGCAGCACGAGCACCTTTAGTAACACGCAGGCCACGAACAGTTACCGGAGTAGAAACTTCACCAGCCAGGATCACTTTCGCGAACTCGATCTGGATACCGATAATGTTTGCTGCTTTCAGCGTGTTCAGGTCTACAACGCCGCCTTCAACTTTCGCCAGGTCAGACAGACGGATTTCCGCTGTGATCGCTGCTTTGCGAGAGGTGAAGCCGAACTTCGGCAGACGACGGTACAGTGGCATCTGGCCACCCTCGAAACCGCGACGTACGCCACCGCCAGAACGAGAGTTCTGACCTTTGTGACCACGACCACCGGTTTTGCCGAGGCCAGAACCGATACCACGGCCCAGGCGTTTACCCGCCTTTTTAGAGCCTTCGGCCGGAGACAGAGTATTTAAACGCATCTCTTACTCCTCAACTTTAACCATGAAGTAAACCGCGTTGACCATACCACGAACAGCAGGAGTATCCTCGCGCTCAACGGTATGACCAATACGACGCAGACCCAGGCCAAGCAGCGTTGCCTTGTGTTTCGGCAGACGACCGATTGCACTGCGGGTTTGAGTGATTTTAATAGTCTTTGCCATGGTCAATTACCCCAGAATTTCTTCAACGGATTTACCACGCTTGGCAGCGACCATTTCTGGAGAATTCATATTTTCCAGGCCATCAATAGTTGCACGAACCACGTTGATCGGGTTGGTAGAACCATATGCTTTAGCCAGAACGTTATGAACTCCAGCAACTTCCAGAACGGCGCGCATTGCACCACCGGCGATGATACCGGTACCTTCTGAAGCTGGCTGCATGAATACACGAGAACCCGTGTGAACACCTTTAACTGGGTGTTGCAGGGTGCCGTTGTTCAGCGCGACGTTAATCATATTGCGACGGGCTTTTTCCATCGCTTTCTGGATCGCTGCTGGAACTTCACGCGCTTTACCGTAACCAAAACCAACGCGACCGTTACCATCACCAACTACAGTCAGAGCTGTGAAGGAGAAAATACGACCACCTTTTACGGTTTTAGATACGCGGTTAACCGCGATCAGCTTTTCCTGCAGTTCGCCAGCCTGTTTTTCGATGTGAGCCATCTTACACCTCTACCTTAGAACTGAAGGCCAGCTTCACGGGCAGCATCTGCCAGTGCCTGGACACGACCATGATATTGGAACCCGGAACGGTCAAAGGAAACATTGCTGATGCCTTTTTCCAGAGCGCGTTCAGCAACAGCTTTACCTACAGCTGCAGCGGCGTCTTTGTTACCGGTGTACTTCAATTGTTCTGAGATAGCTTTTTCTACAGTAGAAGCAGCTACCAGAACTTCAGAACCGTTCGGTGCAATTACCTGTGCGTAAATATGACGCGGGGTACGATGTACCACCAGGCGAGTTGCACCCAGCTCTTTGAGCTTGCGGCGTGCGCGGGTCGCACGACGGATACGAGCAGATTTCTTATCCATAGTGTTACCTTACTTCTTCTTAGCCTCTTTGGTACGCACGACTTCGTCGGCGTAACGAACACCCTTACCTTTATAAGGCTCAGGACGACGGTAGGCGCGCAGATCTGCTGCAACCTGACCGATCAGCTGTTTATCAGCGCCTTTCAGCACGATTTCAGTTTGAGTCGGACATTCTGCAGTGATACCGGCCGGCAGCGGATGCTCAACAGGGTGTGAGAAGCCCAGAGACAGGCCTACTGCATTCCCTTTGATAGCTGCACGATAACCTACACCAACCAGCTGAAGCTTTTTAGTGAAGCCTTCGGTAACACCAACAACCATTGAGTTCAGCAGGGCACGCGCGGTACCAGCCTGAGCCCATCCATCCACGAAACCATCACGTGGACCGAAGGTCAGAGCGTTATCTGCATGTTTAACTTCAACAGCTTTGTTGAGGGTACGAGTCAGCTCGCCGTTTTTACCTTTGATCGTAATAACCTGACCGTCGATTTTTACATCAACGCCGGCAGGAATAACGACCGGTGCTTTAGCAACACGAGACATTCTTTCCTCCGATTAGGCTACGTAGCAGATAATTTCGCCACCAAGACCAGCCTGGCGCGCTGCACGATCAGTCATAACACCTTTTGAGGTAGAAACAACTGCGATACCAAGGCCAGCCATAACTTTCGGCAGCTCATCTTTTTTCTTATAGATGCGCAGACCTGGGCGGCTGACACGCTGAATGCTTTCTACAACAGCTTTACCCTGGAAATACTTGAGAGTAAGTTCCAGTTCCGGCTTGGTGTCGCCTTCAACTTTAAAATCTTCGATAAAACCTTCTTCCTTCAGCACGTTGGCAATTGCCACTTTCAGCTTGGCGGAAGGCATGGTGACCGCAACTTTGTTCGCGGCCTGACCGTTACGGATACGGGTCAGCATATCCGCGATCGGATCTTGCATGCTCATCTGTCTTTACTCCCGTGATTCAATTGGTAATTACCAGCTAGCCTTTTTCAAGCCTGGTACTTCACCGCGCATGGCGGCTTCACGCAGTTTGATACGGCTCAACCCAAACTTGCCCACATAACCATGTGGACGACCTGTTTGACGACAGCGGTTACGCTGACGAGACGGGCTGGAATCACGCGGCAGAGACTGCAGCTTGAGAACCGCATTCCAACGATCTTCGTCGGAAGCGTTCACATCAGAAATGATCGCTTTCAGTTCAGCGCGTTTAGCGAAGAATTTATCAGCTAAAGCTACGCGCTTTACTTCGCGTGCTTTCATTGATTGCTTAGCCATTCAGTAACCCTACCTTACTTGCGGAACGGGAAGTCAAAGGCAGCCAGCAGAGCACGGCCTTCTTCGTCAGATTTCGCAGTAGTGGTAATGGTAATATCCAAACCACGCACGCGGTCGACTTTATCGTAGTCGATTTCTGGGAAGATGATCTGCTCACGGACACCCATGCTGTAGTTACCACGACCGTCGAAAGACTTAGCGGACAAGCCACGGAAGTCACGGATACGTGGAACAGCAATAGTGATCAGGCGCTCAAAGAACTCCCACATGCGTTCGCCACGCAGAGTTACTTTACAGCCGATCGGATAGCCCTGACGGATTTTGAAGCCTGCAACAGATTTGCGTGCTTTGGTGATCAGCGGTTTTTGACCGGAGATTGCTGTCAGGTCAGCTGCTGCGTTATCCAGCAGTTTCTTGTCAGCGATCGCTTCACCAACACCCATGTTCAGGGTGATCTTCTCGACCCGAGGGACTTGCATGACAGAATTGTAGTTAAACTCAGTCATGAGTTTGTTAACTACTTCGTCTTTGTAGTAATCATGCAGTTTCGCCATCGTACTACTCCAAATTACTTGATAGTTTCGCTGTTAGACTTGAAGAAACGGACTTTTTTGCCGTCTTCGAATCTAAAGCCTACACGGTCAGCCTTGCCGGTAGCCGCATTGAAGATTGCAACGTTAGAAACCTGAATAGCAGCTTCTTTTTCAACGATGCCACCTGGTTGGTTCAGGGCCGGAACCGGCTTCTGATGTTTCTTAACCAGGTTGATACCTTCAACGACAAGTTTGCCGGAAGACAGAACATTTTTTACTTTACCGCGTTTACCTTTATCTTTACCGGTTAACACGATAACTTCGTCATCACGACGGATTTTCGCTGCCATGATTCGCTCCTTAGAGTACTTCTGGTGCCAGAGAGATAATTTTCATGAACTTTTCAGTACGAAGTTCACGAGTTACCGGCCCAAAGATACGCGTGCCGATAGGCTGCTCGCTGTTATTGTTTAAAATAACGCATGCATTACCATCGAAGCGAATGACAGAACCGTCAGGGCGACGAACACCCTTCCTGGTGCGCACCACTACCGCTTTCAGCACATCACCTTTTTTGACCTTACCACGTGGAATTGCTTCCTTGATGGTGATCTTGATGATGTCGCCTACGCCTGCGTAGCGACGGTGCGAGCCACCCAGAACCTTGATACACATTACGCGACGTGCACCGGAGTTGTCGGCGACGTTCAGCATAGTCTGTTCTTGGATCATTTCAGTGCTCCGCTAATGTCAACTACTACCTGAGACTCTAAAATCAGAGCCGTTAAAAAGCCCCATATCGAGGGCGCGGCATTATAACACCGCTTCTACAATATGGGTAGAAAAAATAAACGGCTCATCGCTGAGCCGTTTATTCGTATTGAGAATGCGTACTGTATTACAGAACCGCTTTCTCTACAACGCGAACCAGCGTCCAGGACTTAGTCTTGGACAGTGGACGGCATTCACGGATTTCAACCTTGTCGCCGATACCACATTCGTTGTTCTCGTCATGTACGTGCAGTTTGGTCGTACGTTTGATGAATTTACCGTAGATCGGGTGTTTCACAATACGTTCGATAGCTACAACAATGGATTTCTCCATTTTGTCGCTAACAACACGACCTTGCAGAGTACGGATTTTATCGGTCATTACGCACCCGCCTTCTGAGTCAGTAAAGTCTTAACGCGTGCAACATTGCGACGCACTTGCTTCAGCAGGTGAGTCTGTTGCAGCTGGCCACTTGCAGCCTGCATACGCAGGTTGAACTGCTCACGCAGCAGGTTCAGCAGCTCAGCGTTCAGCTCTTCAACGCTTTTTTCACGCAGCTCTTTTGCTTTCATTACATCACCGTCTTAGTTACAAAGGTGGTTTTGATAGGCAGTTTCGCTGCTGCCAGGCCGAAGGCTTCACGGGCCAGCTCTTCCGGAACACCGTCCATTTCATAAAGGACTTTGCCCGGTTGGATCAAGGCAACCCAGTACTCCACGTTACCTTTACCTTTACCCATACGAACTTCCAGTGGCTTCTCGGTGATCGGTTTGTCCGGGAATACACGGATCCAGATCTTACCTTGACGCTTAACTGCACGGGTCATTGCACGACGTGCTGCTTCGATCTGACGTGCAGTCAGACGACCACGGCCAACAGCTTTCAGACCGAAAGTGCCGAAGCTAACATCCGTACCCTGCGCCAGACCACGGTTGCGGCCTTTGTGCACTTTACGGAATTTTGTACGCTTTGGTTGTAACATCAGCGACGCTCCTTATTTACGGCCTTTACGCTGCTGCTTTTTAGGTTGAGCAGCCGGTTTTTCCGGTTGTTCAACAGCAGCCATACCACCCAGGATCTCACCTTTGAAGATCCATACCTTAACGCCGATTACACCGTAAGTGGTGTGCGCTTCAGAGGTGTTGTAGTCAATGTCAGCACGCAGAGTGTGCAGCGGTACGCGACCTTCGCGGTACCATTCGGTACGTGCGATTTCCGCGCCGCCCAGACGGCCGCTAACTTCAACTTTGATACCTTTAGCGCCCAGACGCATTGCGTTCTGTACAGCACGCTTCATAGCACGACGGAACATAACGCGACGTTCCAGCTGTGAAGTGATGCTGTCAGCAACCAATTTAGCGTCCAGTTCAGGCTTACGAACTTCAGCGATATTGATCTGTGCAGGAACGCCAGCGATATCCGCTACGACCTTGCGCAGTTTTTCTACGTCTTCGCCTTTCTTACCGATAACGATGCCAGGACGAGCAGTGTGAATAGTCACACGGATGCTCTTAGCTGGACGCTCGATAACGATACGAGATACAGACGCTTTAGCCAGTTCCTTAGTCAGGTACTGACGTACTTTAAAATCGCTGTCCAGGTTGTCAGCGAATTCTTTGGTGTTCGCAAACCAGGTAGAGTTCCATGGTTTTACAATACCCAGGCGAATACCATTAGGATGTACTTTCTGACCCATTGCTAGTCTCCAGAGTCTCAGCGATCGGACACAACCACAGTAATGTGGCTGGTGCGCTTCAGGATGCGATCTGCACGACCTTTCGCACGCGGCATAATGCGCTTCATGCTTGGGCCTTCATCTACGAAAATTTTCGCGACTTTCAGATCGTCGATGTCAGCGCCATCGTTGTGTTCAGCGTTAGCAATGGCAGATTCCAGTACTTTCTTGACCAATACCGCAGCTTTCTTGTTGGTATAGGTCAGGATGTCCAGGGCCTGCGACACTTTCTTACCGCGAATCAGGTCAGCAACAAGGCGAACCTTCTGTGCAGAAGAACGAGCATGGCGATGTTGAGCTAAAGTTTCCATCTCTTCCTCCTACCTTATTTCTTCTTCGCTTTTTTATCAGCAGCGTGGCCGCGATAAGTACGAGTCGGTGCGAATTCACCCAGTTTGTGACCAACCATTTCGTCGGTAACAAAGACTGGAACGTGCTGACGACCATTATGGACAGCGATGGTCAAACCGATCATGTTAGGAAAGATCGTTGAACGACGGGACCAAGTGCGCAGGGGCTTCTTGTCTCCGCTTTCCACCGCTTTCTCTACCTTCTTCAGCAAGTGCAGGTCAATAAAAGGACCTTTCTTGAGAGAACGTGGCATGGCTTATCCTCTAAAATTATTTGCTACGGCGACGTACGATAAATTTATCAGTACGCTTGTTGCTGCGGGTCTTCTTACCTTTGGTCTGAACGCCCCACGGAGATACCGGGTGCTTACCAAAGTTACGACCTTCACCACCACCATGTGGGTGGTCGACTGGGTTCATCGCAGTACCGCGAACGGTAGGACGAACACCACGCCAGCGTGCAGCACCTGCTTTACCCAGAACGCGCAGCATATGCTCAGCATTGCCAACTTCGCCCAGAGTAGCGCGGCAGTCTGCTTCGACTTTACGCATTTCACCAGAACGCAGACGCAGGGTGACATAAGCACCGTCGCGCGCAACGATCTGAACGTAAGTACCAGCGGAACGTGCCAGCTGACCGCCTTTACCTGGTTTCATTTCTACGTTATGAACGGTAGAACCAACCGGGATATTGCGCATCGGCAGGGTGTTACCTGCTTTGATTGCAGCATCAACGCCAGACTGAATCTGGTCACCAGCTTTCAGGCCTTTAGGGGCCAGGATGTAACGGCGTTCGCCATCTTTGTACAGAACCAGCGCGATGTTCGCGGAACGGTTCGGATCGTACTCAAGACGCTCAACAACTGCTGGGATACCGTCTTTGTTGCGTTTGAAGTCAACAATACGATAAGCCTGCTTGTGGCCACCACCGATGTGACGAGTGGTGATACGGCCATTGTTGTTACGACCACCGGATTTGCTGTTTTTTTCCAGCAACGGAGCAAAAGGTTTGCCCTTGTGCAGCTCAGGGTTAACCACTTTAACTACGTGGCGACGACCCGGAGATGTCGGTTTACATTTAACAACTGCCATTGTATTACTCCTCCGACTTACTCAGCGCCGCCAACGAAGTCCAGATTCTGGCCTTCTTTCAGGGTGACGTAAGCTTTTTTCCAGTCGCTACGACGACCGATACGCTGTCCGTGACGTTTAACTTTCCCTTTAACAACCAGGGTGTTAACGACTTCGACTTCGACTTCAAACAGTTTCTGCACAGCAGCTTTGATTTCTGCTTTGGTCGCGTCTTTAGCAACTTTGAGAACGATGGTGTTTGTTTTTTCCATCGCAGTAGACGCTTTTTCAGAAACGTGCGGTGCGCGAAGCACCTTCAGCAGACGTTCTTCACGAATCATGCCAGCATCTCCTCAACTTGCTTAACAGCATCAGCAGTCATTACGACTTTGTCGAAGGCGATCAGGCTAACCGGGTCGATACCAGTCGCATCGCGTACGTCAACCTTGTGCAGGTTACGTGCGGCCAGGAACAGGTTCTCGTCCAGCTCACCGGTGATGATCAGCACATCTTCCAGAGCCATGTCTTTCAGTTTCTGTGCCAGCAGCTTAGTTTTAGGCGCTTCTACAGAGAATGATTCGACAACGATCAGACGATCCTGACGTACCAGTTCGGACAGGATGCTTTTCAGCGCGCCGCGGTACATCTTTTTGTTAACTTTTTGACTGTGGTCCTGTGGACGCGCAGCGAAGGTCACGCCACCTGAACGCCAGATCGGGCTCTTGATAGAACCTGAACGCGCACGGCCGGTACCTTTCTGGCGCCATGGCTTTTTGCCAGAACCAGTTACTTCAGCACGAGTCTTCTGAGCACGAGTACCCTGACGAGCACCAGCTGCATAAGCAACAACAACCTGGTGAACCAGCGCTTCGTTGAAATCACGACCGAAGGTAGTTTCGGAAACAGTCAGCGCGCTCTGCGCGTCTTTCAATACTAATTCCATTGCTATCCCCTTACGCCTTCACAGCTGGTTTAACGATCAGGTCGCTACCGGTTGCACCCGGAACTGCACCTTTAACCAGCAGCAGGTTGCGCTCAGCGTCAACACGTACTACGTCCAGGCTCTGAACGGTTACACGTTCGTTACCCAGCTGACCTGCCATTTTCTTGCCTTTGAACACTTTGCCCGGAGTCTGGTTCTGACCGATAGAACCCGGAACGCGGTGAGACAAGGAGTTACCGTGAGTAGCGTCCTGGGTACGGAAGTTCCAGCGCTTAACGGTACCAGCAAAACCTTTACCTTTAGAGGTACCGGTTACGTCAACTTTTTTAACGTCAGCAAACAGCTCAACGCTAATGTCTTGACCTACGGTGAACTCTTCGCCTTCAGCAAGACGGAATTCCCACAGACCACGGCCAGCTTCAACGCCAGCTTTAGCGAAGTGACCCGCTTCTGGTTTGGTTACACGGTTAGCTTTTTTAGCACCAGTGGTCACCTGAACAGCGCGGTAGCCATCGTTAGCCAGATCTTTGATCTGAGTAACGCGGTTTGCTTCAACTTCGATTACGGTTACTGGGATAGAAACGCCATCTTCTGTGAAGATGCGGGTCATACCCACTTTTTTACCGACTAAACCAATCATTGTATCAACCTCTCAATCGCTCGATGACCTGATCAACCCAGGCTGATCTGCACGTCTACACCGGCAGCCAGATCCAGACGCATCAGAGCATCAACGGTTTTCTCAGTTGGCTCAACGATGTCAACCAGACGCTTGTGAGTGCGGATTTCGTACTGATCACGCGCGTCTTTGTTGACGTGCGGGGAGATCAGAACGGTGAAGCGCTCTTTGCGGGTCGGCAGCGGGATCGGACCACGGACTTGCGCACCAGTGCGCTTAGCAGTCTCGACGATTTCCGCGGTTGATTGATCGATCAGACGATGATCAAACGCTTTAAGGCGGATACGGATTCTTTGGTTCTGCATGAGACCAGAGCTCCAATTATTTTATAAACGAAAATGATTACTCCTCAAACCCATTACGATTGATGGGAGAGTGTAACCGTTCTTACGTAGCTCCCCAATTGGGAGCATTGTTGAGTAACAAAATGAGTTACTCCGGTTCAGTTCGAACCAGCCGTCAATTACGACAAGCCCGCGCATTATACGTAAATCAGAGAAAGACGCAAGTGCCGTTTAGAAATTAAGCGCTAAAGGCGCGGTATGCGTAAGGACTCGCAACTTTTTAAGCAATGTATCCCTTCTCGAATCTTTGTCTGGAGCCCCTACGCAATTGTGGTTTTTGTAGATTGTCGGACAGGCCGATTATAACGAGGATGCGCTCAAACCCTGTTGAGGCCTTTTCCATGTTAACTACCCTCCCCTTTCTGCTGTTCTATTTTTCGCTGACTGCCTTTCTTGTCTATGGAGATATCCGCTGCGGCCTGCTTCCCGATAAATTTCTCTGCCCACTGCTGTGGGTGGGCCTGCTCTTTCAGCTCTGTATCCATCCTGATTTTTTGCCGAGTGCGGTGGTGGGTGCGATGGCAGGATATGTCGGCTTTGCCGTTATTTACTGGGGCTATCGGTTTATCTTTAGGCGCGAAGGGATGGGCTATGGCGATGTTAAATATCTGGCAGCGCTGGGCGCCTGGCATGGCTGGTGCGTATTACCGCTGCTGGCGTTGGTCGCCGCGCTGATGGCACTTTTGTGTCTTCTCATCCTCTCTTTAGTGCACCCTGATAAACAGACATTAAAAAACCCACTGCCTTTTGGGCCATTTCTGGCGGCAGCGGGTTTATGCGTTGGCTGGGAAAACCTGATTAGCTTTCCACTTTGATCTGCGACTGAAGGTAGTTCTGTAGGCCAATTTTGGTAATGAGATCCAGTTCAGTCTCCAGCCAATCAATATGGCCTTCTTCATCGGCGAGGATCTGGATCATCATGTCACGACTAACATAATCATGGACGCTGTCAGCATAGGCGATGGCTTCACGAAGATCTCTTGCGCCTTCGAGTTCCAGTCTGAGATCGGAACGCAGCATCTCCTCAACATCTTCACCAATGCCCAGTTTGCCAAGATCCTGCAAGTTTGGAATGCCTTCGAGGAATAAAATACGCTCAATATATTTATCGGCGTGCTTCATCTCATCGATGGACTCATGGTATTCAACATCATTGAGGCGAGTCAGTCCCCAGTTTTTGAACATTCTTGCATGGAGAAAATACTGATTGATTGCGACAAGCTCATTTCCCAATAATTTATTGAGATAACTTATGATTTTAACATCACCTTTCATTATATAGTCCCTCCGCTTCCACTCATTGAAGCGTAGATCGGGCTACAAGGATGTCAAAAAAAAGATACGGGCTTACGCGATCTCTTTGAATTCCGGGATCTGCATCAATTCGTCCTGCATAATCTCACGCGCTGCGCGAACGCATTTACCGCATTGATTTCCCACCGGAACAAACTTGCGAAGCTGCTGGAATGACTGTGGCTGAAACTGGCGAACGGCCTGACGTATTTTTTTGTCACTCACACCATTACATAAACAAACGTACATAAAAACTCCCGTTCAAAATATGCGCAAAGTGTAAGTGAGAATGGTTATGATTACAATAGCACAAACGCCGGGATGCGAGACGGAAGCAGGCAAAAAATGCGAAAATTTGTGACAGGTTCAAAAAGCCAGAAAACAAAAAAGGACGCCGAAGCGTCCTTTTTTCATTCAGGGATAATTAATTAGCCCAGAACTTTAGCAACAACGCCCGCGCCAACGGTACGGCCGCCTTCACGGATTGCGAAACGCAGACCGTCGTCCATCGCGATTGGGTGGATCAGAGTCACAACCATCTTGATGTTGTCGCCAGGCATTACCATCTCAACGCCTTCTGGCAGTTCGATGGTACCGGTCACATCAGTTGTACGGAAGTAGAACTGTGGACGGTAGCCTTTGAAGAACGGAGTATGACGGCCGCCTTCGTCTTTGGACAGGATGTACACTTCAGATTCGAACTTGGTGTGTGGCTTGATTGAGCCTGGCTTCGCCAGAACCTGACCACGTTCGATTTCTTCACGTTTGATACCACGCAGCAGAACACCAACGTTCTCACCAGCACGGCCTTCGTCCAGCAGTTTGCGGAACATTTCAACGCCAGTACAGGTAGACTTAGCAGTCTCTTTGATACCAACGATTTCAACTTCTTCACCAACTTTGATGATACCGCGCTCTACACGACCGGTAACAACGGTACCACGACCGGAGATGGAGAATACGTCTTCGATTGGCAGCAGGAATGGCTTGTCAATCGCACGCTCTGGTTCTGGGATGTAAGAATCCAGGAAGCCAGCCAGTTCGATGATTTTTGCTTCCCACTCTGCTTCGCCTTCCAGCGCTTTCAGCGCGGAACCACGAACGATTGGGGTATCGTCGCCTGGGAAATCGTACTGAGACAGCAGTTCACGAACTTCCATCTCTACCAGTTCCAGCAGCTCTTCGTCATCAACCATGTCGCATTTGTTCAGGAACACGATGATGAAAGGAACGCCTACCTGACGACCCAGCAGGATGTGCTCACGAGTCTGAGGCATTGGGCCGTCAGTCGCAGCAACAACCAGGATCGCGCCGTCCATCTGCGCAGCACCGGTGATCATGTTTTTAACATAGTCGGCGTGGCCTGGGCAGTCTACGTGTGCGTAGTGGCGAGTCGGGGTGTCGTATTCAACGTGGGAAGTGTTGATGGTGATACCACGAGCTTTTTCTTCTGGTGCGTTATCGATCTGGTCGAATGCACGAGCAGAACCACCGTAGGTTTTAGCCAGAACGGTAGTGATTGCAGCAGTCAGGGTAGTTTTACCATGGTCAACGTGGCCGATAGTACCAACGTTGACGTGCGGTTTTGTACGTTCAAATTTTTCTTTAGACACGGCTATATTCCTTACTATAGTGCTCTCCCCTTTGGAGAGAGCACGGGACTTAGGTTTTAATCCTGTGGATTACTTACCACGGGCTTCAATAACGGCCTGAGCAACGTTGTTAGGCGCATCATCATACTTCAGGAATTCCATAGTGTATGATGCACGACCTTTGGTCAGAGAACGCAGCTGAGTTGCATATCCGAACATTTCAGACAGCGGAACTTCAGCGTGGATCTTAACGCCAGTTACTTCAGATTCCTGACCACGCAGCATACCGCGACGACGGCTCAAGTCACCGATAACGTCACCGGTGTTCTCTTCAGGAGTTTCTACTTCAACCTTCATGATCGGCTCAAGCAGAACTGGTTTTGCTTTCTTAAAGCCTTCTTTAAAGGCAATAGACGCAGCCAGTTTAAACGCCAGTTCAGAGGAGTCAACGTCATGGTAAGAACCGAAGTGCAGACGAACACCCATGTCAACAACTGGATAGCCAGCCAGAGGGCCCGCTTTCAGCTGCTCCTGGATGCCTTTATCAACGGCTGGGATGTATTCGCCAGGAATTACACCACCTTTGATGTCGTTGATGAACTCGTAACCTTTAGGGTTAGAGCCCGGCTCCAGTGGGTACATGTCGATCACAACGTGACCGTACTGACCGCGACCACCAGACTGCTTAGCGTGTTTACCTTCAACATCGGTAACTTTCGCACGAATCGCTTCGCGGTAAGCAACCTGAGGTTTACCCACGTTCGCTTCAACGTTGAATTCACGCTTCATACGGTCAACGATGATGTCCAGGTGCAGCTCACCCATACCAGCGATGATAGTCTGGTTAGATTCTTCATCAGTCCATACGCGGAATGATGGGTCTTCTTTCGCCAGACGGCCCAGAGCCAGACCCATTTTTTCCTGGTCAGCTTTGGTTTTTGGTTCAACCGCGATGGAGATTACCGGCTCAGGGAATTCCATACGCTCCAGAATGATCGGGTGATCTGGGTTACACAGGGTGTCACCAGTAGTCACGTCTTTCAGACCGATAGCTGCAGCGATGTCGCCCGCACGAACTTCTTTGATCTCTTCACGTTTGTTAGCGTGCATCTGTACGATACGGCCAAAACGCTCACGCGCCGCTTTCACGGAGTTCAGGATGGTGTCACCGGAGTTAACCACACCAGAGTAAACGCGGAAGAAGGTCAGGTTACCCACGAATGGGTCGGTAGCAATTTTGAACGCCAGTGCAGAGAACGGCTCGTCATCACTTGCGTGACGCTCAGCCGGAGTATCTTTACCGTCGTCCAGGATACCGTTGATCGCAGGTACGTCAACTGGGGATGGCAGGTAGTCAACTACCGCATCCAGCATCGCCTGAACACCTTTGTTCTTGAACGCAGAACCACAGGTTACCAGGATGATTTCGTTGTTCAGAACGCGCTGACGCAGAGCTTTCTTGATCTCTTCTTCAGTCAGTTCTTCACCACCCAGGTATTTCTCCATCAGCTCTTCAGAAGCTTCAGCAGCGGACTCGATCAGGTTCTGGTGCCATTCGTCAGCCAGGTCCTGCATGTCTGCTGGGATATCTTCGTAAGTGAAGGTAACGCCTGCGTCTTCTTCGTTCCAGTTGATGGCTTTCATTTTCACCAGGTCGATAACACCGGTGAAACCTTCTTCAGCACCAATTGCCAGCTGCAGCGGAACAGGGTTCGCGCCCAGACGGGTTTTGATCTGACCAACAACTTTCAGGAAGTTAGCACCCATACGGTCCATTTTGTTAACGAACGCGATGCGTGGAACTTTATATTTGTTCGCCTGACGCCATACGGTTTCAGACTGTGGCTGAACACCACCAACTGCGCAATAAACCATTACCGCGCCGTCAAGAACACGCATGGAACGTTCTACTTCGATGGTGAAGTCAACGTGGCCTGGGGTGTCGATGATGTTTACACGATGCGGTTCGTACTGCTTAGCCATACCTGACCAGAATGCAGTAGTCGCTGCGGAGGTGATAGTAATACCACGCTCCTGCTCCTGTTCCATCCAGTCCATGGTGGCTGCGCCGTCATGAACTTCACCGATTTTGTGGTTTACACCGGTGTAGAACAGAATACGTTCGGTAGTAGTGGTCTTACCGGCGTCGATGTGCGCACTGATACCGATGTTACGGTAGCGTGCGATGGGTGTTGTACGAGCCATTTGATTCCTCGTTTGTTTCTTTAGGCGTTCAGTTAAGTTACCCAGAGCGGGCGGCTTCTCTGAAGCGCCCGCCTGGTGACTAATACTCCGAAGGGATTACCAACGGTAGTGTGCGAACGCCTTGTTGGCTTCTGCCATACGGTGAACGTCTTCACGTTTCTTAACTGCAGTACCTTTGTTTTCTGCAGCATCAGAAAGTTCGTTCGCCAGACGCAGAGCCATGGATTTATCACCGCGTTTACGAGCAGCTTCAACGATCCAACGCATTGCCAGAGCATTACGACGAACCGGACGAACTTCAACTGGAACCTGATAAGTAGAACCACCAACGCGGCGGGACTTAACTTCTACAGTTGGGCGAACGTTGTCGAGAGCGACTTCGAAAGCTTCCAGTTCATTTTTACCAGAACGCTGAGCCAGGGTCTCAAGCGCGCTGTATACGATTGCTTCTGCAGTAGATTTTTTACCATCTACCATCAGGATATTTACAAATTTTGCCAGCAGTTCTGATCCGAATTTCGGATCTGGAAGGATTTTACGCTGACCAATGACGCGACGACGTGGCATGGGAATACTCCGTTGTTAATTCAGGATTGTCCAAAACTCAAAGAGTTTAGTGTGACATTAAGATAAATCAGTTTGGCCTTACTTAACGGAGAACCATTAAGCCTTAGGACGCTTCACGCCGTACTTGGAGCGAGCCTGCTTACGGTCTTTAACACCTGAGCAGTCGAGCGCACCACGAACGGTGTGGTAACGAACACCCGGAAGGTCTTTAACACGACCGCCACGGATCAGGATCACGGAGTGCTCCTGCAGGTTGTGACCTTCACCACCGATGTAGGAAGTCACTTCGAAACCGTTAGTCAAACGCACACGGCATACTTTACGCAGTGCGGAGTTTGGTTTTTTAGGAGTGGTGGTATATACACGAGTACATACGCCACGTTTCTGCGGGCAGGCTTCCAGTGCAGGCACGTTGCTTTTTGCAACTTTGCGTGCACGTGGTTTGCGTACCAGCTGGTTAACTGTTGCCATTAAATAGCTCCTGGTTTTAGCTTTTGCTTCGTAAACACGTAATAAATCGACCTCATACAATATGAGGACGCGAAATTTTAGGGCTACGTCGAAAAGGTGTCAAGAAATATACAGCGATCTCAAATCACCAGTTCATTTGACTGGGGTGTGTCACAGTAAGATTGACGAAATCAGTATAGCCAACCACGTCAATTTTGGCTGAAATTTGACCAGTAAGACCTCGCGCTTCAAGATCGTCTTTCAGCGCAGAGATGGATATGGGGGCACTGCTGAGGATTTCAACGAACTGACTACCATCAAGCGCCGCAAGCACACCGTCCTGAATCAGCAGCAAATCATCCTCTTCGCGCAACATGCTCAGTAACGCGTCGATATCACATTGCCACGGGGAATGGCTCAGGGTGTGCAGCATGTCAGCCTCAGAAAGTCAGAACAGTATCATATTGAGAGAGTTGTTCGCGCAGCGCACCCGCGGGGAGGAGCGTGACATCCAACACGAAAGGCGTCTTGTCATTGAGACCGCGCGCAGCCAAAGAGTCAGCACACACGTAGAAGGTTTCAATGTCGTAAAGCGGTAAAACTTTGAAGGTAGCGATGTAGTCCCGCGCCAGAATTGCCTGCGGTTGCTGGCCCGCCAGCAGCTGGAATACGCCGTCTCCCAGAAAGAATACGCCAATATCTTCGGTTAATGCGGAGGTTGCAAGCAACGCGTCCAGCCCTTCTCTGCCAGACGCACTCCCATGGGGAGCAGACGAAAAAACAAACGCGACACGCTTCATTAAAACTGCACCACTCTGTCGCAGGTTAGCGCGGCCTGGGCCAGTGCCCCCAGGCCACTCAACGAAAAACCGGGCTGAAGGTTAGCCCCTGGCAAGCCGAGACGCTCTGCTTCGGCCGCATCCGTCACGCCGCGACGCAATGCCGCTGCCACGCAGATATGCAGCTCAACGCCCTGCTTTTCGTTTAATGCCTGCCAGGCGCGGACAAGGTCAAATTCATCGCTCGCCGGTGACGTAAACTGGTTCGCGTTATAGACCCCTTCCCGATAGAAGAAGACGCTCGCCAGTTCGTGTCCAGCCTCAAGTAGCGCATGGGCAAACTGCAGCGCGCTGCTGGCCTGCTGAGTACCATACGCCGGGCCTGTCACCATTAACGCAAAACGCATTACTTGTCTTGCCCCAGGAAATCGCCGCTTTTGAACTGGCGAATGTAGAGGTAAACCGTGTGCTTGGAGATATTCAGACGATCGGCCACCTGGTTAATGGCGTCTTTGATGTCAAAAATCCCTTTCTCGTAGAGGTTCAGTACGATCTGACGGTTCTTGGCGTTGTTCGATACGTTGCGGTCGGCATTCACCTCTTCAATGGTGAACTCCAGCGTCTGGGTCACCAGATCCTCAACAGAGGAGGCAAAATTCACAGAAGAGCCCACATCTGGGGTTTCTGGTGGGATAAAGGTACTCATGATTTGCGAGAACGGTACATCAAGGTTCATGTTGATGCACAGCAAACCGATGACACGATGGTCACGGTTTCGAATGGCGATAGTTTCTGATTTCATCAACACACCGCTTTTGGCGCGGGTGAAGTAACATTTGGAGACGCTGCTGTCCGCGCCGGTCATGTCATGCAACATACGCAATGCAAGGTCGGTGATTGGCGAACCAATTTTACGGCCAGTATGTTCACCATTCGCAATGCGGATGGCGGAACACTTCAGATCTTGCAGGGAGTGCAATACGATTTCGCAGTGGGAGCCAATGAGCATCGCTAACCCGTCCACCACCGCCTCGTAGGATTTCAGAATATCGAAGTCGGTCTGGTCAAAAGGACGTTGATCCAGCAAATCGAGTTCACTGGTTTCGTTGGTTAAAAGCGACCTGGACATGAAAAAAACACTCCTTTTCAGGAGCCTGTCGTTAGGTTTTCAGGGCAGGCTCATTATCTACACGGACAACTAAATTAATACAGCGTGTATAGCGCTTTCCAGTGTTAATTATATCTGCCCTACAATAAAAAAAACCGCCGCCTCAAAGGCGGCGGTTTTTTTTCAGCATTACTTCTTAGCAGCAGCGGCTTTATCGTCAGCCGGAGCATCTGCCTTGGCATCCGCTTTAGGTGCCGGTTTGATGTCCAGCAGTTCTACGTCAAAGACCAGCGTAGAGTTCGCTGGGATACCCGGAACACCGGTTTTGCCGTAAGCCAGATCCGGTGGGATGACCATCTTGATCTTGCCGCCTTTCTTGATGTTCTTCAGGCCTTCGGTCCAGCCCGGGATCACACCGTCCAGACGGAAGGAAAGAGGCTCACCACGGGTGTAAGAGTTGTCGAACTCTTTACCGTCGATCAACGTACCTTTGTAGTTAACCACAACGGTGTCGCTGTCTTTAGGCGCATCACCGGTACCTTCTTTCTCAACTTTGTACACCAGGCCAGTAGAGGAGGTTTTTACACCTTTTTCTTTAGCAAAGGTATCGCGGTAGGCTTTGCCTTTCGCTTCGTTGTCTTTGGCATCTGCTTCCATTTTGGTCTGAGCAGCACCTTTCACACGCGCTTCAAACGCCTGCAGAGTCTGTTCGATTTCCTGGTCAGACAGTTTGCTCTTATCTGCAAACGCATCCTGAACACCCGCGATCAGCTGAGCTTTGTCCAGTTTGATGCCCAGTTTCTCTTGCTCTTTCAGAGAGTTTTCCATGTAACGACCCAGAGATGCGCCAAGTGCGTAGGCGGATTTCTGGTCGTCATTTTTGAACGCCGCTTTGCTGTCTGCAGTTGCAGCAGGCTTCGCTGCAGTGTCAGCAGCGAAAGACAGCGGTGCATTCAGTGCGACAGCCATTGTCGTCGCCAGCAGCGTTACTTTGAACAGTGATTTCATCCATATCTCCAGGGCCTGGGGACTCTCACCCCAGCATTAAACGTAAATGAGTGACGTACTATAAATCGTTGCGGAAGAAATCTACAGACAGACTCTCCCGATTCTCGTCTCTTTTCAGACTATTTTTGTTTAAATAAGTTTCTTGCCAAAGGGATGGATACTGCACTTGAGGATAAACTCAGTTAAACTTCGCCGCCGCAGGCCCATTATGGCGAGTGTGAAATTGACGAGGTGAACCATGAAGGACACATTGATTGAAGCGAGACTGGCTGAGCTGGAAAGCCGACTGGCTTTTCAGGACATCACCATCGAAGAACTTAACCAGACCGTGACCGCCCATGAACTTGAAATGGCAAAGCTGCGCGATCTGATGCGCCTGCTCACTGAAAAAGTGAAGGCAACGCAGTCGTCGCACATCGCCTCTCAGTCAGAAGAGACGCCACCACCTCATTATTGAGGCGTAAAAAAAGCGGGATATCCCCGCTTTTTTTGTGCCCGGTGGCGCGAAGCTTACCGGGCCTACATGTCAAATACCCTATGGATTTCGAGTCGCAGGAAGGCGGCAAGCTTGAAAATCCCCGAGAGCATAGATAACTATGTGACCGGGGTTTGAAAGCGCAGCCAACGCACCAGCGGCTTGAAAGACGACGGGTATTAGTGGCAGCCGCAGCCGCCGTTGCCGCAACCACCTTTACCGTGGTCGTGACCATGGTCGTGATCGTGGCCGTGACCACCGCAGCAGCCATCGTGGCCGTGATCGTGGTCATGGTCGTGACCGTGTGCACCGTGAACGTGGCCATGAGCCAGTTCTTCTTCGGTTGCTTCACGGATCGCAACAACTTCTACGTTGAATTTCAGGTTCTGGCCAGCCAGCATGTGGTTGCCGTCAACCACAACGTGGTCGTCTTCAACTTCAGTGATTTCAACCGGCACCGGGCCCTGGTCGGTTTCCGCCAGGAAGCGCATGCCAACCTGCAGTTCGTCAACGCCCATGAACACGTCTTTAGGAACGCGCTGAACCAGGTTGTCGTCATATTGACCATAAGCGTCGTTCGCGCCTACAGCAACGTCGAATTTGTCGCCAACGTCATGACCTTCCAGCGCTGTTTCCAGGCCAGAAATCAGGGAGCCGTGACCATGCAGGTAGTCCAGCGGCGCACTCACCGGAGACTCATCAACCAACACACCGTCTTCTGTACGTACCTGATAGGCCAGGCTGACCACCAGGTCTTTTGCTACTTTCATGATATCTCCTGAGCGTGGGAAAATTGCTGGCGCAGATTGTAGCGGAAATCTGCACCCGTGTACCCTTTAGCTTAAAAAAACTCAGGGCATATCGCTAGTCCGGATGAAAAATGCCGATCACTTGCTCTTCTTTGCGAACGTGATCGCGGGCCTCTTTATCAGCCTCACGCATCTGGTGACCGCACTTAACACACTCAACTACATCAATATTATTTTCACGCCACATAGCCAAAGTATCTTGCGCCTGGCAGGTCGGGCATTTTGCCCCCGCGATAAAGCGTTTACGTACAGCCATCTTTCGTTACCCTTTATTCAAATTCGTCCCAGCCGTCCAGTTGGCGTCGTTCCTGTTGCATCTCTCTCTGGAAGATCTCCTCCAGCTCGCGACGCGCTTCCCGCACGCGGGAGATTTGCGCCGTATCGGTATGGACCGGCATCAGCTCGCGCAGCATCCGCATATCCAGCCGGCGGAAGTGCATCTGGGCGCGCTGTGCCTGATGCGGATGCATGCCGAGCGAGATCAGCGCCTTACGGCCCAACTCCAGCGCACTGGAGAATGTCTCACGGGAGAAGTGTTTCACACCCGCCTGCAACAATTCGTGAGCTTCAACACGTCCCCGCGCACGCGCCAGAATATGCAGATGCGGGAAATGCTGCTGACACAGCTCCACCAGCTTCATTGTATCCTCCGGATCGTTGCAGGTAATCACGATGGACTCTGCCGCTTCCGCCCCCGCCGAGCGCAGCAGCTCGAGCTGGGTCGCGTCGCCGTAGTAAACCTTATAGCCATATTTGCGCATCAGATTGACCGCGCTGATATCGCGCTCCAGTACCGTGATGCGCATTTTGTTCGCCATCAGCAAACGCCCAATCACCTGTCCGAAACGGCCAAAACCCACGACGATAACCTGTGGCTTATCATCTTCCACCCAGGGCGCTTCATCTTCATCATCAGCCGGGTTAAACCGGCGCGACAGCAGTTTATCCACCAGCTTCATCAGCAGCGGCGTGGTCATCATCGACAGCGTGACCGTCACCAGCAGCAGCGCCATCTGGTCATCTTTGAAGAGTTTTTGGGAAGATGCGGTAGAGAACAGCACAAACGCGAACTCTCCTCCCTGGCTTAGCACGCTGGCAAACTGCATGCGTTCCGAGCTACGCAGCCCGTAAATACGGGCCAGTACGTAGAGCACCAGCATTTTCACCGCCACCAGCACCGCCACGCTCACGGCCACCCACAGCAGATGGGTATAAAGCACGCCAAGGTTCAGCGCCATGCCGACCGAAATAAAGAACAGCCCTAACAGCAGCCCCTTAAACGGATCGATGGCAATTTCCAGTTCGTGACGATATTCGCTCTCCGCCAGCAGCACCCCGGCAATGAACGTCCCCAGCGCCATCGACAGCCCCAGCGCATCCATAAACAGCGCAGAGCCAAGCACCAGCAGCAGCGTCGCGGCGGTAAACACTTCACGAACGCCCGAGGCGGCAATAAAGCGGAACACCGGACGCAGTAAGAAACGCCCGCCAATCAGCATCCCCGCGAAGGCCAGCACCTTCATGGAGATTTTTACCCAGTCAAAATGATCGTCACCGGATCCTGCCAGCAGCGGCACCAGCGCCAGCGCCGGGATGACGGCCAAATCCTGAAACAGCAGCACCGAAAAGCCCAGCTGTCCGGCTTCGTTGCGGTTCATCCCTTTGTCGCGCATCAACTGCAGCGCCATCGCCGTGGAGGACATCGCGAGCCCAATCCCGCCGATCACCGCCGCCTGCCAGGAAAACTGCGTCAGCATGAGCAGCCCGCCCAGAATCGCGGCGCTAAACAGCACCTGTGCCGCCCCCACGCCGAAGATGGAGCGGCGAAGCTGCCACAGCTTGGACGGGTTCAGTTCAAGGCCGATGATGAACATCAGGAACACGACGCCCAGCTCGGAGAAATGGAGGATCTCATCCACATCGCTGATGAATCCCAGCCCCCAGGGGCCGATGGCGATCCCCGCCAACAAATACCCCAGGACTGCACCGATACCGATACGTGCCGCAAGCGGCACCGCAACAACCGCCGCAAATAAAAACAGCACCCCGGCGAGGAGTAAATTCGATCCTTCCATCAACGACCTCCTGCCGGAATCGGTGAGGCCAGCCATTCACCGTAGGCTCTGGCGTGGCTCGCCAGCTCTTGTGGCTGCTGGCGTCGCGCCCAGTAGACAATAATCGGGCTCATCCAGTGCATACGGCACATTGCCGCCGTCAGCTCGAAGGGCCGCAGGATATCGCTCATGGGATAGCGGTTCAGCCCGTCGTGACGGTAAGCGCTTTCTGGCTCACCGGTCGTAATGACGCTACGCCAGTACTTTCCCGCCAGCTGGTTTCCCCCCACCCCGCTGGAGAAGCCCCGGCTCAGCACGCGGTCCAGCCACTCTTTCAGCAGCGCCGGACAGCTATAGGTATAAAGCGGATGCTGGAACACAATGACGTCATGCTGACGCAGCAGTTCCTGCTCGTAAGGAATATCAATAAAGAAATCAGGATAGTGCGCGTAGAGATCGTGCACCGTCACGTTGCTGAGCTGTGTAGCCGGCTTAAGCAGCACCCGGTTCGCCACCGAGTCCTGAGATTCCGGATGGGCATACAGCAGCAGCACCTTTGCTGTCTGAGACATCATTCCCCTCCCGGTCTTGTTTCTGTTTTTGTGTATCGTCGTTGTTTTGGGCTACCATGGCGGCCCGGTGGGGAAAATGGCCCACACCTTACATTATCATAATGACAAATTAACATAGTCGGAACATACGGCGCTTCTATGATTGTTTTCTCCTCGTTACAAATTCGTCGCGGCGTGCGCGTTCTGCTGGATAACGCCACTGCTACCATCAACCCGGGCCAAAAAGTGGGTCTGGTCGGCAAAAACGGCTGCGGTAAATCCACCCTGCTGGCGTTGCTGAAAAACGAGATTAGCGCGGATGGCGGTAACTTTACCTTCCCGGGGAACTGGCAGCTTGCCTGGGTAAACCAGGAGACGCCTGCGCTGAGTGAGCCGGCGCTCGACTATGTTATCGACGGCGACCGTGAATACCGCAAGCTCGAGGCAGAACTCAACGCCGCGAACGAGCGCAACGACGGTCACGCCATCGCCACCGTTCACGGCAAGCTGGACGCCATCGACGCCTGGACCATTCGCTCCCGCGCCTCCAGCCTGCTGCATGGCCTGGGCTTCAGCAATGAACAGCTGGAACGCCCGGTCAGCGACTTCTCGGGCGGCTGGCGCATGCGCCTCAACCTGGCGCAGGCGCTGATCTGCCGCTCTGACCTGCTGCTGCTCGATGAACCGACCAACCACCTCGATCTTGATGCCGTTATTTGGCTGGAGAAGTGGCTGAAGAGCTATCAGGGCACTCTGATTCTGATCTCCCACGACCGCGACTTCCTCGACCCGGTGGTGGATAAAATCATTCACATCGAACAGCAAACGATGTTCGAGTACACCGGCAACTACAGCTCCTTCGAGCGCCAGCGCGCGACGCGCCTTGCCCAGCAGCAGTCCATGTACGAAAGCCAGCAGCAGCGCGTGGCGCACCTGCAGAGCTTTGTGGATCGCTTCAAGGCCAAAGCCTCAAAAGCCAAGCAGGCCCAGAGCCGCATCAAGATGCTGGAGCGCATGGAGATGATTGCCCCGGCGCACGTGGATAACCCGTTCCACTTCAGCTTCCGCGAGCCTGAAAGCCTGCCGAACCCGCTGCTGAAGATGGAGAAGGTCAGCGCGGGCTATGCCGAGCGCATTATCCTCGATTCCATCAAGCTCAACCTGGTGCCGGGTTCGCGCATTGGCCTGCTGGGGCGTAACGGCGCCGGTAAATCGACGCTGATCAAACTGCTGGCGGGCGAGCTTAACCCGATCAGCGGTGAAATCGGCCTGGCGAAGGGCATCAAGCTGGGCTACTTCGCCCAGCATCAGCTGGAATTTTTACGCGCGGATGAATCGCCGATTCAACACCTGGCGCGTCTGGCGCCGCAGGAGATGGAGCAAAAGCTGCGCGACTACCTCGGCGGCTTCGGCTTCCAGGGCGATAAGGTGACGGAAAACACCGAGCGCTTCTCCGGGGGTGAAAAAGCCCGTCTGGTGCTGGCGCTGATCGTCTGGCAGCGCCCGAACCTGCTGCTGCTCGATGAACCGACCAACCACCTGGATCTCGACATGCGTCAGGCGCTGACCGAAGCGCTGATCGAGTTCGAAGGCGCGCTGGTTGTGGTTTCGCACGACCGCCACCTGATCCGCTCTACCACGGACGATCTCTACCTGGTGCACGGCGGCAAAGTCGAACCGTTCGACGGCGATCTGGAGGACTACCAGCAGTGGCTGACGGACGTGCAGAAGCAGGAGAACCAGCCGGAAGAGTCAGCGAAAGACAACGCCAACAGCGCGCAGTCGCGTAAAGACCAGAAGCGCCGTGAAGCGGAGCTGCGCACCCAGACGCAGCCGCTGCGTAAAGAGATTGCCCGTCTTGAAAAAGAGATGGAAAAGCTCAACGCCACGCTGGCTACCGTTGAAGAGAAGCTGGGCGACAGCGAGCTGTACGACCAAAGCCGCAAAGCGGAACTGACCGACTGTCTGCAAACCCAGGCGAAAACCAAATCCAGCCTCGAAGAGTGCGAAATGGCGTGGCTGGACGCGCAGGAACAGCTGGAAGCCATGCTTCAGGCCGACTAAACCATCGGGAGGGTTATGCGTTTCGATACGACGAGCGATATTACATTCCGCAAGCTCAGCATCTTCATGACATTTATGGAGAAGGGGAATATCGCACGTACCGCCGAAACGCTGGGCCTGAGCGGCGTCAGCGTGCACCGCGCGCTGCACACGCTGGAAGAGAACGTGCGCTGCCCGCTCTTTACCCACAAGGGGCGTAACCTGATTGCGCTCCCCTCCGCGTGGACGCTGCTGGAGTATTGCCAGGAAGTGATGCAGGTGATGGAGCGCGGGCTGGAGGCGTCCCGCAAAATCGCCGGTATCGGCCAGGGGCGCTTACGCGTCGGCACGCTCTACTCGCTCACCCTGGAAACCGTCCCGCGTCTGATTATGGGCATGAAGCTGCGCCGTCCGGATCTGGAGATGGATCTGACGATGGGCTCCAACGACACCCTGCTGCACATGCTGGATGAAGGCTCGCTGGACGCGATTCTTATCTCCATCTCCGAAAGCGACATCGACCGTAACAGCCTTGAGGTTCTGCCGCTGTTCCATGACGACATCTTCCTTGCCGCACCGGCTTCCGCCACGCTGAATACCCACGGGCCAGCGGATCTCCGCGATTACAAAGATCAGAAATTTGTCGCGCTTGCAGAAGGCTTTGCGACCTACGCCGGGTTCCAGGAAGCGTTTCATATCGCCGGGTTCGAGCCGGAAATCGTCACGCGCGTTAATGACATTTTCTCGATGCTGAGCCTGGTGCAGGCAGGCGTTGGATTTACGCTGATGCCGGGCAGGATGAAGAAGGTCTACGAGAATTCCGTGCAGCTGTTGAAGCTGGCGGAGCCGTACCAGATGCAGCAGCTTATCGCGATTGTCTTTGCCCGTAACCGCGAGCAGGACCCAAGCCTGCGGGCATTAGCCGCCGAAGGGCGGATGTATGCCAGAAGTTTGCAGGACGGAGCCTGAGGCCTTGCCGGGTGGCGACGCGTTGCGTCTTACCCGGCTTACAAAATAATACAACCGAACCCGTAGGCCCGGTAAGGCGTAGCCGCCACTGGGCGAAAAAAATCACGCACGAAGCCGACCCGTCAGATGCACCGCCACGTCCACACCGCTGCGCTCCAGCGAAAGGGTTTCCCCTTCCCACGCTGCCTGGCGCGTCAGGCAGGTCAATATGCCGCCGGGCGGCATTTCAATCGCCAGTCGCGCTTCGCGTTCGTTAGCGGAAATCATCGCCTCCTGCCAGCGCACGGTTCGCGCCATGTTCATCGCCAGATCGTCGGCGATCTTTTCCGGCTGCCAGAGCACGCGGCCGGTACTGCCGCTCAGGTAGGCGCAGCGTGGACGAGCCAGCGTAACGGGCTCAAACGCCGACGCCAGCTTTTTCGCCGGTTCTGCCAGCAGCGCGCAGTGCGACGGCACGCTAACCGCCAGCCGCCTGGCCTTGCTCGCCCCTTTGGCCAGCGCGCGTTCTGCCACCTGCGCCATCCCGTCATCGGTTCCGGCAATCACGATCTGCGTTTCAGCATTCAGGTTAGCAACGTAGGTTCCGGTGCCTTCAATCAGCGTTTCCACCTGCGGCAGGGTCAAGCCCATGATGGCCGTCAGGCCGTAGCCGTGCGGATACGCCTGCTCCATCAGGTCACCGCGCAGCGCCACCAGCCTCAGCGCGTCCGAAAAATCCAGCGCGCACGCGATAACCGCCGCCGGATAAGCGCCGATGGACAGCCCGCTAACAATATCCGGCGTCACGCCGCGACGCTCCAGCTCGCGCGCCCAGGCCACGCCGGAAATCAGCAGCGAAAGCTGAACCGCGCGGGTGTGAGCGAGTGAGGCTGCACTGTCCAGCGTATCCACTTCGGCGCCAAGCACCTCTCGCGCCTGTTCCAGCTCCGTTCCCGGCAAATTTTGCAGCATGCCTTCGTGCTGCGTGCCCTGCCCCGGAAAGGTAAACAGTATTTTCATCACTCCTCCCTGCGCCACGGATCCGCCACCAGGCGCGGTCCGCATTGAGTTTTTAGCAGCGTTTTGCCGTCGCGCAGCCACTCCGCCAACGCAAATCCCCCTTCGGGCGTATCCACCTGCGTATCCGCCCGACACAGCGCCCGGCCAAGCTGAGACTGCCAGCCAGCAAACGCATCAGGGGAAACGGGGTGCGGAGCGCGGATCAGCAGATCGAGATCGCTGTCGGCATGGATCACCGGAATACCGGTCGCCAGCGCGTAGCCGGTGCTGCCGGTAATGCCCCACGTCCACGGCCACGCCTGCTGCGCCAGCTGCAGCGCCACCTGAACCGGAGGCTGGGTGACAAAAGGTGATCGCAGCAGATCGGCGGTGGCACACAGGTCTTCCGGTGATACCACACGCAGCACGTTTTCCGGCTTCACCCATCCGGCCGCCCGCTGGTCGCGGCGCAATCCGCGCACGCCAACGGGAATACGGCCTTCATTATCAACATCACGCCGCACCACTACCGGCAGGCCAATATGCCAGGCTGCCTCAACCCAGGATTCGGTGATGCCTTCCAGCGCGTCGCGCGCGGTAAGCCAGATGAGGTCGTGCGGGCGTAATGTTGTGGTCATGATTACATTCCTGAAGTCAGCGAGATAAACAGCGGCAGCGACAGGATACACAGTACGGAGCTTAACAGCAGCACGGCTTCAGCATCCGGCGACTGCACGCCAAAGCGGTTACCGAACACCACGCCGAAGAAACCCGCGGAGAGCGCAATCATCAGGATAGCGGTAATCGCCACCGAGCCGTGCAGACCGAAGATCAGCACGATACCCCAGGCAATCGCGGGCTGAATCAGCAGCTTGGCGATGGTTGAGGTAATCACCATGGTGTTGATCTGCAGCTTGCGGGCAGAGAGGATCACCCCGGTCAGGAACAGCGCCGCAGCGGTGGCGGACAGCCCCAGCGGTTTAATCGCCGCAAGCACCAGTTCCGGCATTTTGATGCCGATTGCGGAGAGAATCACGCCCAGCAGCGGGCCCATCACGATCGGTTTTTTAATGGAACGCCACATCAGCACCGGCAGCATGGAGAGCGTTGAGCCGGAATTATTCCCCTCGGCGCGCGCTTTCTCGCGCTCCAGGATCAGCAGGCAGAACGGGGTCATCAGCACCGAACCGCAGGCAATAGAGACCGCAACGGAAAGCGACGTGGAAGATCCTTCACCCAGCACGCTGCCCAGAATCGGCAGACCGAGCGCCGCGTAGTTTGGCAGGGCAACGGTAAGCGTCAGCACCGCCGCGTCCTGCGGGGATTTCTTAAAGACTTTGGTGGCAAGGAAGTAGATGGCCGCATAGGTGATCCACATCGCCAGGGTCAGCACCAGGATCAGCGGCGACTGCGCCACGATGCCGGTCCACGGCGTTTGCACGGTGGCGCTAAACAGCGCGGCAGGGAGTGCAAAATCCATCACGAAGATATTGAGCAGGGAAACGTTTTTGTTATCGACCATCTTTGCCTTACCGGCCCAGAATCCCAGCAGCATGATGACGAAAATCGGTGCAAGAGCATGAACAATTACGTAAGTCATAAATCACCTGTAGTAAAAAAAGTTTTAGCACTGGTGCGATGTTTATTATTTTTCAGGATGCAGGCTCCCACGCGGGCGCAGCGGGCGCGCCCACGAGGGTTGCATCTCTGGCAGGTCTTTTTTTTTACTTACCAGCTGGCTCGCATACGTTCGCGTACGAGCGCCGAGCTGCGGCGGTTGTCAGCACCCAGACGGTTTTTAAGCGTCGCGTCCTGACGAGCATCGCTGATGGCCTGTTGCAGGGTGGTTTTCACCTGCGCCAGATCGTTATCGGATGGGGCATCCGGGTTGCTGATGTCCAGCAGGCTGGCGAGCAGCCCCAGCGTCGCATAGTTGCTGATGTCATACGCCATTGGCGGAATGGTCGCCGCCAGCTTTTCCAGCGCCTCGACGGTACGCAGCGTAATGCGCGCCGCGGACTCTTTGCCCATCGCGTGGATCAGCACGCCTTTGTCGTTAAAGGCAATCAGGCGGTTGGCCTGGTAGCCGTGCGCCAGAAACGCGCCGGACATCGCCTTGCCGACGATAAGCCCAATCACCGGATGACCGGCCAGGCGCGCGTTCGCATACGCGGCAGCGGCTCCCGCCAGCGCCTGGTGAATACCAAACGCCTCTTCCCGACGGCCATAGGCCTGGCTTGGGACGTCAATCACCGCCACAATCGGGCGCTTAACGGCCTTATCGGCATCCGCCGCGACGGTTTCACTGACCACTTTCGCCAGGGTCCAGCCTTCCAGCAGACCGACTTCACCTTTCGCCGCGCGCGGGAAGTGGTTGTTGGCATCCGGCACCACGGCCACAAAGCGCACCGCTTCACCATTAAGCTCGCCGTCTGCCGCCTGCACGGACGGGCATAACCCTTCCACACGTTTTGCATTCGGGGCGAGAATGTCCAGCCAGAGCTCGCCACGGCTCATTGAGTTAGTCATCATTTCACCTCCCGGGCAAAAAGCGCGTTAATTTGTTCGGCATCGGCCTGTTTGCGGGTGTCGAAATTCGTCAGACGGTTCAGGTAATCGTCGTAGTTATCGGTGCGATGTTTCGCCGGTACGCCTTTGGCGATGGCTTCGTTCATCGCGGCTTTCACCGCGTTCACGCCGTCGCCCACCAGCGCGTCCACCAGTCCGCTTTCATAGCGCACTTCGCCGCCGGTCATGCTCCAGATAAACGGACGGTCGCGGGAGTCGTACTCTTCAATGCCCGCTTCCTGCTCGATAACCTGCGGGCCGTTGAGGCCAAGACGCGCTTCGCGAGTCACAATCAGGTAGCTGCACAGCGCCGCCGCGATGGACATCCCGCCGAAGCAGCCCACGGTCCCGGCAACAATCCCGACCACCGGGGTATACCGGCGCAGGTCAACAATCGCGGCATGGATATCGGCAATCGCCGCCAGGCCGAGGTTAGCTTCCTGCAGACGCACGCCGCCGGTTTCGAGGCACAGCACCGCCTGCGTCGGAATGCCGTTGCGGTTATCTTCTGCCGCCAGCTCCAGCGCCGCTGCCATTTTGGCACCGGACACTTCGCCCATGCTGCCGCCCTGGAACGCGCCTTCAATCGCGACGACGACCGCAGGCTGACCGTTGATGGTGCCTTTTGCGACGACCATGCCGTCATCGGCCTGCGGAACAATCCCCTGCGGCCCAAGCCACGGAGAGATAATGCCTTCAAACGGATCCAGCAGTTCGCGGTAGCTGCCGTCATCCAGCAGCGCCTGCGCGCGCTGGCGCGCTTTTAGTTCGATAAAGCTGCTGTCGTTACGCATGGCTCACCCCCTCAAAGACCTGTTCGATGCGAATGCGCGCCACGCCCGGCGTCGCGCCGAAGTCGTGGATGGTCAGTTTGCCTGCGGGCAGGCTGCTGACGGTGTGCAGACGGTTGAACAGCGCCTCCCAGCGACCACGGCTATTGTCGACTGAAGTGGTGATATCAACGGTTAAGGTCTGGCCCGGCTCGGCGGCGAACAACACCTCCATATCCCCGGAGCCGACGACGCCCGCCAACGCCCTGCCGCTTACTTCGCGGCTGGCGGGCACGGTCAATGTAATTTTTTCCATAACATCCTCTTAATGCTTTGAATAAGGCGTTTCGACGCGGTCGAGAAACAGCGTGGCGGCAAGCAGGTCGGCAGCGCCGCCCGGTGACGCGTTGAGCGAGAGCATCTGACGGTCTAAGCTCGCCAGCGCCTGCTGCCCTGAAAGCGTTGCGCATCCTCCGGCGTTCAGTACCGCACGAGCACCGTTCTGCATGGCGTCCAGCCCCTCCATTCCGGCGCGCGACAGCACGCAGGTGTCGGTGAGTGACGTCATGATCGCCATCAGCGCGTCGAGCCTCGCATGCGTTTCGCTGCTGCCGTTGAGACGGCTGAGGCGAAGCTGCGGCAGCGCGCGCTGCATAACGTGCGGGAACGCCTGCTGCGCCTCTTCGCGCGCGCCCGGCACGCGGTAGCGGTGCGTGGCGCGCAGCCCTTTGCTGAACACTTTCGGCGCCGCATCGTCCGGGAGTTTCGCCAGCTGAGCGGCGGTATTCGCGACGGCCTGCGCAGTCGCCCCCCCGCCCAGCATCGCCACCGCGCTCACCAGCAATCCCAGCGCCCAGATCGCACCACGGTGGGTATTAACCCCGTCGGTGGCTGCCATCATCTGCTGCTCGCCTTCGCGGCCAAGACGGCCAACGGTTTGCCGAAGCGCAATGTCCGCCGGACGCTGCCAGCTCTGCTGCGCCAGCGCCTGAAACGTGGGGGTCAGGCTGCGCGCGGAGCGCTCCATCAGCGCAAGGGATAAATCGTGGTGCGCGCCGTTCCCCCGACTGTCCACCAGACCGGGTTTCGGGCTTAGTCGTGCTTCGTCAATCAGACACTGCGTGGCGGTTCGCGCCAGCCATTCGGCACCGCCTTCAACCTGAATCTGGGGCAGAAGTTTCATTACCAGCTCCGGAATTTCGCAGGTGGGTTATACAGACCGCCGGACCACTCAACGAGGTCAGACACGCTCCCGGCTGCCAGAAGAGAGCGGGTGGCGTCGGTGCGACGGATCCCCATATCTTCCGGATACACCACCTTGCCGCTCTGGCGCAGTTCCGCCACGCGTTTAGCGTCAACGCCCAGGCCGATATCGGTGATCCCCGCGACGGCGGCAACCATGGCACGACGCTCTTCCAGATCTTTCGCCCGGTAGAGGTAAGCAATCCCCTCTTCCGTCAGCACGTGCGTCACGTCATCGCCGTAAATCATCACCGGTGCCAGCGGCATGCCGGAGGCTTTCGCCACGTCAACGGCATCAAGTTTTTCCACGAAGGTCGGCTTCACGCCCGCCTGGAAGGTTTCGACCATCTGCACGACGAGTTTTTTACCGCGCTGCATTGGGTCAGGCTCGGTGATCATGTTCAGCCAGGCCGGGGTCGCATGACGACGACCGTGCGGGTCATGGCCCATGTTTGGCGCACCGCCGAAGCCGGAAAGACGACCGCGCGTCACCGTTGAGGAGTTGGCGTAGCCGTCAACCTGCAGCGTAGAGCCGATGAACATATCCACCGCGTACTGGCCTGCCAGCTGGCAGAAGGCGCGGTTGGAACGCATGGAGCCATCGGCACCGGTAAAGAAGACATCAGGACGGGCGCGGATGTACTCTTCCATCCCCAGCTCGCCGCCGAAGCAGTGCACGCTTTCCACCCAGCCGCTTTCAATGGCGGGGATCAGCGTCGGATGCGGGTTCAGCGTCCAGTGTTTACAGATTTTGCCCTTCAGGCCGAGCTGTTCGCCGTAGGTGGGCAGCAGCAGCTCAATCGCTGCGGTGTTAAAGCCGATACCGTGGTTCAGGGACTGCACCTGGTGTTCCGCATAGATGCCTTTGATCGCCATCATCGCCATCAGGATATGTTCCTGTTTGATCAGGCGCGGGTCGCGGGTGAACAGCGGTTCGATAAAGAACGGCTTGTCCGCAACGACCACGTAGTCGATCCAGGAGCCAGGAATATCGACGCGCGGCAGATCGCACTCGTCGTCCACCAGCTCGTTCACCTGCGCGATGACGATGCCGTCGTGGAACGCGGCGGCTTCCACCAGCGCCGGGGTATCTTCGGTACTCGCCCCGGTGTAGAGGTTGCCTTTGCGGTCGGCTTTAAAACCGGCAATCAGCGCCACGTTGGGGGACAGGTCGACGTAGAGGCGCGAGTAGAGTTCGATGTAGGTGTGAATTGCACCGATTTCGAGCTGACCGTCTTCCAGCAGCTGCGAGATACGCAGGCTCTGAGTCCCGGAGAAGGAGAAGTCCAGCTTGCGGGCGATGCCTTTTTCAAAGATATCCAGATGCTCGCTGCGGCCAACGCTCGGCATGATCATATGCAGGTCGTGAATGATTTGCGGGTTCACTTCAGCCAGCGAGCGGGAAAGGAAATCCGCCTGCTTCTGGTTGTTGCCTTCCAGCACGACTTTATCGCCCGGGGCGATCAGTTTTTCCAGCATGGCGACAAGATCGCCGGTTGGCAGTACCTTGCCCTGCACCGGTACGGACGCCAGACGACGCGCTTTCTCGCTGCGTCGTGTGTTCCATTGCCGGGTGGGTGTTTGCCCAGATAACATTATTAACCTCCTGATTCAGCACATCATTCTGATTTGCTTAACGTTGAGTAAAGTCTGCGCTCTGGCGAGAAAGGCATCAATTAAGCGTAGAGCTGAATCATTAGCCTGAGAGTAATAATCAAGGTAAAGATTTGTGATCGGGATCAGTTCATGGTTCGGAAATCCAGGCTAAACGGGGTACAATTCGGAAGGTATAGTAAATTTCTGACAAGAATCAGCATCGCCCTTATGACCCAAATCATTCCATCAGACTTCGACATTGCAGCCGAAGAGAGCGCAGAGTTCGTGCCCATGCGCGGCGTGGCTAACCCCCACCTGCAAACCATGCTGCCGCGCCTGATCCGCCGCAAGGTGCAGTTCACCCCGCACTGGCAGCGCCTGGATTTGCCGGACGGCGACTTTTTAGATCTCGCCTGGAGCGAAGCGCCGGAGCAGGCCCGACACAAACCTCGCCTGGTGGTGTTTCATGGTCTGGAAGGCAGCCTGCACAGTCCCTACGCCCACGGTTTAATCGAGGCGGCGAAAGCCCGCGGCTGGCTGGCGGTGGTGATGCATTTTCGCGGCTGCAGCGGCGAGCCGAATCGCCAGAAGCGTATTTACCACTCCGGTGAAACCGAAGACGGCACCTGGTTCTTACACTGGCTGAGAGAAAATTTTGGCACGGTGCCAACGGCGGCGGTGGGCTATTCGCTGGGCGGTAATATGCTGGCCTGCCTGCTGGCGAAAGAAGGTGATGCAGTCCCGCTGGATGCCGCTGTTATTGTCTCCGCTCCCTTTATGCTCGAGCAGTGCAGCTACCATATGGAGAAAGGGTTTTCCCGCGTCTATCAGCGCTACCTGCTCAACCTGCTGAAGGCAAACGCCGCGCGCAAGCTGAAGGCCTACCCTGATACCCTGCCGGTTAGCCTGCAGCAGCTCAAGCGCGTGAAGCGTCTGCGCGAGTTTGACGATCTGATTACCTCGAAGATCCACGGTTTTGCCGATGCGATTGACTATTACCGTCAGTGCAGCGCCATGCCGCTGTTGAATCAAATCACCACGCCGACGCTGATTATCCACGCCAAAGACGATCCGTTTATGGATCATCACTCTATTCCGGCACCGGAGCATTTACCGGCTAACGTGCAGTATCAGCTCACCGAGTACGGCGGGCACGTCGGCTTTGTTGGCGGCACGCTACGCAGGCCGAAAATGTGGCTGGAAACCCGCATCCCTGACTGGCTCACCTCTTTTCTGGACGGTAAAAAATGATTATCCCCTGGCAGGATCTCGCTCCCGAAACGCTCGATAATCTGATTGAAAGCTTTGTATTACGTGAAGGCACCGATTATGGTGAACAAGAACGTTCGCTCGAACAAAAGGTCAGCGATGTTAAGCGCCAGCTGAAAAGTGGCGACGTGGTGCTGGTGTGGTCCGAACTGCATGAGACGGTCAATATCATGCACCGCAACGCGTTTCACGGCTGATCTGTAAACCTTTCCAGTCAGGGAGTTGCTATGTCTGCCAGACATCCGGTTATTGCCGTAACGGGCTCAAGTGGTGCGGGTACCACCACCACCAGCCTCGCCTTTCGCAAGATTTTCGCACAGCTGAATCTCCGGGCGGCAGAAGTGGAGGGCGATAGCTTTCACCGCTATACGCGCCCGGAAATGGACATGGCCATCCGCAAGGCGCGCGATCTGGGCAAACACATCAGCTATTTCGGGCCGGAAGCCAACGATTTCAGCCTGCTGGAACAAACCTTCCGCGAATACGGGCAGAGCGGGACCGGCCAGTCCCGCAAATACCTGCACACCTACGACGAAGCGGTTCCCTGGAATCAGGTGCCGGGGACGTTCACCCCGTGGCAGCCGCTGCCGGAGCCGACCGACGTGCTGTTTTACGAAGGGCTACACGGCGGCGTGGTCACGCCTCAACACGACGTCGCGCGTCACGTGGATCTGCTGGTCGGCGTGGTGCCGATTGTTAACCTTGAATGGATCCAGAAGCTGACGCGTGACATGAGCGAGCGCGGGCATTCTCGCGAAGCGGTGATGGATTCCGTCGTGCGCTCCATGGAGGATTACATCAACTTCCTGACGCCGCAGTTCTCCCGCACCCACATCAACTTTCAGCGCGTGCCGACGGTGGATACCTCCAACCCGTTTGCGGCCAAAACGATCCCCTCGCTGGATGAGAGCTTTGTCGTCATCCATTTCCGCAATCTCGAAGGCATTGATTACCCCTGGCTGCTGGCGATGCTGCAGGGCTCGTTTATTTCGCACATGAATACGTTGGTGGTGCCGGGCGGAAAAATGGGGCTGGCGATGGAGTTAATTATGACGCCGCTGGTCCAGCGACTGATGGAAGGGAAGCAGATCGCGTGAGTTGTTTTGCCCGGTGGCGCTGCGCTTACCGGGCCTACGGTCGTGCTTTTGTAGGGCGGGTCAGCGAAGCGCCACCCGCCAAAAGATTAAGCCTCGATCACTTCATACGAATGCGTGATTTTTACCGCTTTCTCCAGCATTAACGCCACAGAGCAGTATTTCTCCGCAGAAAGGTCTACGGCGCGTGATACTGCGGCATCTTTCAGTTCTTTACCGGTCACGATAAAGTGCAGATTAATGTGCGTGAACAGGCGTGGCGCCTCTTCGCGACGTTCGGAAGTAAGCTTCACTTCGCAATCGGTCACATCATGACGACCTTTTTGCAAAATCGACACCACGTCAATTGCGCTGCATCCGCCCGCCGCCATCAGCACCATCTCCATCGGGCTTGGGGCTTTGTCGCCGGAGTTACCGTCCATCAAAATCTGATGTCCAGAAGCGGATTCGCCCAGGAACGTTAAACCTTCAACCCATTTGACACGCGCTTGCATATTCATTAACTCCAACGTTGCATTTTTGGTGACAGATTACGCGTGCATTACATTTCTCGCAACGGAAGGCGACCTGCATCATGCTGAAGCGAGACACCAGGAGACACGCGGCAAAAGCTATGCTAAAACACTCTGGATGCTACAGTAATACATTGACGTTACACATGTATGCAGAGGACATCAAACTTTACTGGCTGCGAAACGTTACGACAGCCGACTTCCCAGGGTATGGGTAAGAATTCGATTGCAACCCCAGAGTCCGGATGCATCTTATGACTCTGGTGACAGCTTATAACAGAGGATAACAGCGCATGGTGCTTGGCAAACCGCAAACAGACCCGACTCTCGAATGGTTCTTGTCTCATTGCCACATTCATAAGTACCCATCGAAGAGCACGCTGATTCACCAGGGTGAAAAAGCGGAAACGTTGTATTACATCGTTAAAGGCTCGGTGGCAGTGCTGATCAAAGATGAAGAAGGGAAAGAGATGATCCTTTCTTATCTGAACCAGGGCGATTTCATCGGTGAACTGGGCCTGTTTGAAGAGGGCCAGGAACGTAGCGCCTGGGTTCGTGCAAAGACAGCATGTGAAGTGGCTGAAATTTCTTACAAGAAATTCCGTCAGCTGATTCAGGTTAATCCTGACATCCTGATGCGTCTTTCTTCCCAGATGGCGCGCCGTCTGCAGGTGACGTCTGAGAAAGTGGGTAACCTCGCCTTCCTGGACGTGACCGGCCGTATCGCGCAGACCCTGTTGAACCTGGCGAAACAGCCAGACGCCATGACCCACCCTGACGGCATGCAAATTAAAATTACCCGCCAGGAAATTGGTCAGATCGTCGGTTGCTCCCGTGAAACAGTGGGCCGTATCCTGAAAATGCTGGAAGACCAGAACCTGATCTCCGCCCACGGTAAAACCATCGTGGTTTACGGAACGCGTTAATTCCGCTCAAACGGCGTGCCATCGCAAGGTGTCACGCCGTTTTTGTCTCTACTCCCCATGTGGCGCAGGCTGATCTATCACCCGGAAGTTAACTACGCACTGCGACAAACGCTGGTGTTGTGCCTTCCTGTGGCCGTGGGCCTGATCCTCGGACACCTCCAGCAAGGTCTGCTGTTTTCCCTCGTGCCCGCCTGCTGCAACATTGCCGGTCTGGACACGCCGCATAAGCGCTTTTTCAAACGCCTGATTATCGGTGGCTGTCTGTTTGCGGGCTGTAGTCTCGCCGTACAGCTCCTGCTTGCCCGTGATATCCCGCTGCCCCTGATCCTGACCGTGCTGGCGATGACGCTTGGCGTGACGGCGGAAATCAGTTCGCTGCACGCGCGCCTGCTGCCCGCCTCGCTGATTGCGGCTATCTTCACCCTGAGCCTCGCCGGGAATATGCCGGTATGGGAGCCGCTGCTGATCTACGCCCTTGGCACGCTCTGGTACGGGGTGTTTAACTGGTTCTGGTTTTGGCTCTGGCGGGAACAGCCGCTGCGTGAATCCCTGAGCCTGCTCTATGTGCAGCTTGCGGATTACTGTGAAGCCAAATACACCCTGCTCACCCAGCATACCGACCCGGAGAAATCCCTGCCGCCGCTGCTGACGCGTCAGCAAAAGGTTGTCGACCTGATTAGCCAGTGCTACCAGCAGCTGCACATGCTTGCCGCCAACAAGAACCACGAATACAAACGGCTGCTGCGCACTTTCCAGGTGGGGCTGGACCTGCAGGAGCATATCTCCGTTAGCCTTCACCACCCGCAGGAGGTACAAAAGCTGGTAGAGCGCAGCCATGCAGAAGCAGTGATCCGCTGGAACGCCCAGACCGTCGCCGCGCGGCTTAGGGTACTGGCTGACGATATTCTCTATCACCGCTACCCCACGCGTTTTAACATGGATAAACAGCTCGGCGCGCTGGAGAAAATCGCCCGTCAGCATCCGGATAACCCGGTAGGCCAGTTTGCCGCCTGGCACTTCAGCCGTATCGCCCGCGTGTTGCGTACGCAGCGCCCGCTTTATCACCGCGACCTGATGGCGGATAAGCAGAAACGTCTGCCGCTGCTGCCTGCGCTCAAAAGCTATCTGTCACTGAAATCCGCCGCCCTGCGCAACGCGGCGCGGATAAGCGTGATGCTGAGCATTGCCAGCCTGATGGGCATGGCGCTGCACCTGCCTAAACCCTACTGGATCTTAATGACCGTGCTGTTTGTCACGCAGAACGGCTACGGGGCCACGCGAGTGCGTATCTTCCACCGGGCTGGCGGAACGCTAGCCGGGCTGATTATTGCGGGCGTGACGCTTCACTTCCACGTGCCGGAAGGCTATACGCTGGTCGGGATGCTGGCGATCACCATGGTGAGCTATCTGATCATCCGTAAAAATTACGGCTGGGCGATGGTGGGCTTTACGGTCACGGCGGTGTACACCCTGCAGCTGCTCACGCTCAACGGCGAGCAGTTTATCGTGGCTCGTCTGGTCGATACGCTGATTGGCTGCCTGATTGCCTTCGGCGGTATGGTCTGGCTGTGGCCGCAGTGGCAGAGCGGATTGCTCAGGCAGAACGCCCATGACGCGCTGGAAGCCGACCAGCAGGCCATTCGCCTGATCCTCAGCGACGATCCGCAGCCCTCCCCGCTGGCGTATCAGCGGATGAAGGTCAACCAGGCGCACAACGCGCTGTTTAACTCGCTCAATCAGGCGATGCAGGAGCCGGGGTTTAACTCGCACTATCTTGCAGACATGAAGCTGTGGGTGACACACAGCCAGTTTATCGTCGAGCACATTAACGCCATGACCACGCTGGCGCGCGAGCACACGATGCTGACGCCGGATCTGGCGCAGCGCTATTTGCAGTCGTGTGAAATTACGTTGCAGAGGTGTCAACAGCGTCTGGAGTATGACTCGCCGGGTGAATCGGGAGATTCGAATATTCTGGAAGCGCCTGAAACGCTGACCCACGGGCCGATGAGCACCCTTGAGCAGCATCTGCAGCGCGTTCTGGGGCATTTGAACACCATGCACACCATTTCATCGGTGGCATGGCGTCAGCGCCCGCATCACGGGATTTGGTTAACGCGCCGGTTAAAGCGAACCGAGTATTAGCCTTTAACGATCTTCGCGACCGCCGCGGCAAAGCGGGTTAATCCGTCTTCAATATCTTTCTCTTCCACCACCAGCGACGGCGCAAAGCGCATCACGTCAGGTCCGGCATTGAGCACCATCACCCCTTCGTGCGCGGCGGCGTGCAGGAAATCACGCGCGCGGCCTTTGAACTGCGGCTTCAGCTCGGCGCCAATCAGCAGCCCCATGCCGCGGATCTCGCTGAAAACACCATATTCATCGTTAATCTGCTGGAGATGCTTCACGAACAGCTCACGCTTCGCGCTAACGCCGTTCAGCACCTCAGGCGTATTGATAACATCAAACGCGGCACCCGCCACGGCGCTCGCCAGCGGGTTGCCGCCGTAGGTAGAGCCGTGAGAGCCGACGTGGAACGCAGAGGCAATCTCCTGCGTCGTCAGTACCGCACTCACCGGGAAACCGCCGCCGAGCGCTTTGGCGCTGGTCAGGATGTCCGGCGTCACGCCGTAATGCATGTAGGCAAACAGATCCCCGGTGCGCCCCATGCCGCACTGCACTTCATCAAAGACCAGCAGCGCCTGATGCTCGTCACACAGTTCGCGCAGCCCTTTCAGGAATTCCGGCGTCGCTGCGGTCACGCCGCCTTCGCCCTGAATAGGCTCGACCACCACCGCGCAGGTGTGGTCGTCCATTACCGCTTTCACGGCATGCAGATCGTTAAACGGCACGTGGACAATGTCTGCCGGTTTCGGGCCGAAGCCGTCGGAATACTTCGGCTGGCCGCCAACGGAGACGGTAAAGAAGGAGCGTCCGTGGAAGGCATTGTGGAAGGCGATGATTTTGGTTTTGTACGGGCTGTGGCGCGTGGTGGCGTAGTAGCGCGCCAGCTTAAAGGCGGTTTCGTTGGCTTCGGTGCCGGAATTCATAAACAGCACGCGTTCCGCGAAGGTGGCATCGATGATCTTACGCCCCAGACGCAGCGCCGGTTCGTTGGTGAACACGTTGCTGGTGTGCCACAGGGTTTCGCCCTGGGTTTTCAGCGCCTCCACCAGCGCGGGATGGCAATGGCCCAGCGCCGTCACCGCAATCCCGCCCGCGAAATCAACATACTCTTTGCCTTCCTGATCCCAGACGCGGCTGCCTTTCCCCTTCACAGGGATAAACTCAGCCGGTGCATAAATCGGCAGGATCACTTCATCAAATGTTGCACGGGTAATTGCTGGTTGTTCAGTTGCCATGTCATGACCATCCATTTTTATGTCACAGTGATAGTGAAAATATAATCACAAAATATGCATAAAAAATCACAACAAGGCAACAGATATTCAGCGATTGAGGAAATTTGCCAGCAGCGCGTGTCCCTGCTCGCTGAGGATGCTTTCCGGATGGAATTGCACGCCTTCGAGATCCCACTCGCGGTGACGGATACCCATGATCTCCTGCGTCTCGCTCCAGGCGGTAACCTCAAAGCAGGCGGGTAGCGTCGGCGGGTCAATGACCAGAGAATGGTAGCGCGTCACGGTTAACGGATTATTTAACCCTGCGAATACGCCCGTGCCGGTGTGGGTGACCGGAGAGGTTTTCCCGTGCATCACTTTCGCAGCGCGCACGATAGTGGCACCAAACGCCTGGGCAATAGCCTGATGACCCAGGCAGACGCCCAGAATCGGCAGTTTGCCTGCATAGTGGCGGATAACATCCAGAGAAATGCCTGATTCCGAGGGCGTACACGGCCCCGGCGAAATCACGATTTTCTGCGGGGCCAGCGTGTCGATATCGGGCAGCGTGAGGTCATCATTACGGCGGACAACCACCTCTGCACCCAGTTCACAAAAATACTGGTAAAGGTTCCAGGTGAAGGAATCGTAGTTATCAATCAGCAGAATCATGGCGGCTCCCGAAAAAAATGCCGCCCTATTCTACTCAGATTCCCGTGCTTCGCTCACTACTTTGGCAAAGATAGCGCTCAGCGCGGTCAAATCGCCCATCGCGCCGCTTCGGTTAGCCGCCACCCACTGCTCGGGATCGATATCCCGCCAGTCCAGCGCGTAACCCGCGTGGAGCGCCAGCTGCTCGAAGAAGACGCGTTGGGCAATGCCGTTGCCGCGCATAAAAGGATGCAGCATATTGATTTCACAGTAGTAATGACTAACTTTGTCAACAAAAGCCGCCCTCTCAAGACCCACAAGATACTTTTCGCTTTCAAGCGCCGCCATCAGCTCGTTGCCCATCTTCTCGATGTACTCGAAATGGCAGAAGGGAATGTCACCCTTAAAAATATCGTCGGTACGGAATTCGCCTGCCCGCTTCATCTCGCTGTGATACAGATGGCGGTGAATCAGGCACAGATGGGGCAGCCCGGGCGCGGATGGCCCAAGCTCCAGCGTTTCGATGTGGGGCGCTGAAGGACCATGACCTTTTTCAAGGAGACAACTGGCCTGCAAATTGACGCTACGCTGCTGTTCCCAGAGTCGGGATTTTTGCTTGTCGGTGAGTTTTTTCACTTAACGCCTCCCTGAATAGTCCGTTTGCCACAAGTATAAGCAGCAAAACGCGCTTTCGCAGGGAGGGCAACATAACGCGGGCAGAAGAAACCCGCGTTCAGAAGAGTTACGGCAGAACTTTTGCGGAAAGGATAACGATCGGTTTTGACGGGACATTCTGATACGGGCCGACGTCGTGAGTAGGCACCTGAGAAATCTTGTCGGCCACGTCCATCCCTTTCACGATTTTACCGAAGACGGCATAGCCAAAGTCACGCTGGCCGTGGTCAAGGAAGGCGTTATCCGCCACGTTGAGGAAGAACTGGCTGGTCGCGCTGTCTTTATCTGCGGTACGCGCCATGGAGATAGTGCCGCGCTTGTTCAGCAGGCCGTTGTCCGCTTCGTTTTTAATCGGTGGGTTAGGCTGCTTCTGCTGCATCTGCTCGTTGAAGCCGCCGCCCTGCACCATAAAGCCCGGGATCACGCGGTGGAAAGTGGTGTTGTTGTAGAACCCACTGTTCACGTAGTCGAGGAAGTTTTTCACCGAAACAGGGGCTTTCTGGCTGTTCAGTTCCAGCTCAATATTCCCGGCAGAGGTGGTCAGCAGGACGTGAGGGTCACCCTTGGCTGCCAGCGCAGCAGGGGAAACGGCAGAAAGAGCAAACACAGCTGCAACAGCCGCCAGTGTTGATTTGAGCATGAGAATTCCTTAACAAAGCGCAGTATAAAAAGCGAATGGCTTGATTCTAAAGAGCAGTATGAACGGAGACCAGCCTTTTACCTAATTTTACGAAATTGAAACAGTTGTTACCGCGCAAACGATTGGTAATGGCGCTATTTTACGTGATCTGCATCACACAAAAATATGCAAATGTGATCAATATTTTCTGAAAAGATTTAATTAGATCACTTTCGAGTCTAAAATCTGCCCGCTCTCAGCGCCTTCCCGGCGCTTTTCTTTTTCTGAACAGGCCAGACATGACTAACAGCAATCGCATCAAGCTCACATGGATCAGCTTCTTCTCCTACGCCCTGACCGGCGCGTTGGTGATCGTCACCGGGATGGTGATGGGAAATATCGCAGACTACTTCCAGCTGCCCGTTTCCAGCATGAGTAATACCTTTACCTTCCTCAACGCGGGGATCCTGATCTCTATCTTCCTGAATGCCTGGCTGATGGAGATTGTGCCGCTGAAAACCCAGCTGCGCTTTGGTTTTGTGCTGATGGTCGCCGCCGTGGCGGGCCTGATGCTGAGCCACAGCATCGCGCTGTTCTCCGCCGCCATGTTCGTGCTCGGTCTGGTCAGCGGGATCACCATGTCGATCGGTACGTTCCTGATTACCCATATGTATGAAGGCCGCCAGCGCGGCGCGCGCCTGCTGTTTACCGACTCCTTCTTTAGCATGGCCGGTATGATCTTCCCGATGGTGGCTGCCGTTCTGCTGGCGCGCAGCATCGAGTGGTACTGGGTTTATGCCTGCATCGGTCTGGTCTACGTGGCGATCTTTATCCTGACCTTCGGCTGTGAGTTCCCGGTACTGGGCAAGAAAGCGCAAACTACCGCAGAGCCCGTTGTGAAAGAAAAGTGGGGCATCGGCGTGCTGTTCCTCTCCGTTGCCGCCCTGTGCTACATCCTGGGCCAGCTGGGCTTTATCTCCTGGGTACCAGAATACGCGAAAGGGCTTGGCATGAGCCTGAACGACGCGGGTAAACTGGTGAGCGATTTCTGGATGTCTTACATGTTCGGCATGTGGGCGTTTAGCTTCATCCTGCGCTTCTTCGACCTGCAGCGCATTCTGACCGTGCTGGCGGGCCTGGCAACCGTGCTGATGTACCTGTTCATCAACGGTTCGCCGGAGCATATGCCGTGGTTCATTCTGACCCTGGGCTTCTTCTCCAGCGCCATTTATACCTCGATCATCACCCTGGGCTCCCTGCAGACCAAAGTGGCCTCGCCGAAGCTGGTTAACTTCGTCCTGACCTGCGGCACCATCGGCACCATGCTGACCTTCGTGGTGACGGGTCCGATTGTCGCCCACAGCGGTCCGCTGGCGGCGCTGCACACCGCTAACGGTCTGTATGCCGTGGTGTTCATCATGTGCTTCATCCTGGGCTTCGTGACCCGCCACCGCCAGCACAACGTTGCAGCGGCGTCTCACTAACGTCTACGCCCCTTTGCGCTCGGCAGAGGGGCTGTTTCTGGCAAAGCTCACCTCTTCTCCCCCGACATCCATCTGGATCCACGTCTGCGCCAGCTGCGTCGTGGCAATCACGCGTCCCTGACGAATCGACCAGCGTACCGGCACCTGGCAGCGTACCGCTTCAAACCCGCTCTCCGCAGGCAGAATAATCAGGTTTGCCGGGTTCCCCGTCTTAATACCGTAATCGCTCAGGCCAAAGGTCCGGGCGCTGTTATGGGTGATCAGGTTCAGGCCGTTGTCGATTTGCGGATAGCCCATCATCTGACAGACGTGCAGTCCCATATGCAGCACCTGCAGCATATTGCCAGTCCCGAGCGGATACCACGGGTCAAACACATCATCGTGACCAAAGCAGACGTTAATGCCCGCGTCCTGGAGTTCTTTCACGCGCGTGATCCCGCGGCGTTTCGGGTAGTCATCAAAGCGCCCCTGCAGGTGGATGTTCACCAGCGGGTTAGCGACGAAGTTAATCCCTGACATTTTCAGCAGGCGGAACAGCCGCGAGGTGTACGCGCCGTTGTAGGAGTGCATGGCGGTAGTATGGCTGGCCGTCACGCGCGGACCGATGCCTGCTTCATATGCCAGTGTCGCCACCGTCTCGATAAACCGCGACTGTTCGTCGTCAATTTCATCGCAGTGAATATCCAGCGGGCGGTCATATTTCTTCGCCAGATCAAAAGCGATATGCAGCGACTGGACGCCATACTCGCGGGTGAACTCGAAGTGCGGGATCGCCCCAACCACGTCGGCCCCCAGCGTTAACGCCTCTTCCAGCAGCGCCGCGCCGTTCGGATAGGAGAGGATCCCCTCCTGCGGGAAGGCGACGATTTGCAGCGTCACCCACGGTGCGACCTCCTGCTTCACCTCCAGCATCGCCTTCAGGGCGGTGAGCGTCGGATCAGAGACATCCACATGGGTGCGGACAAACTGGATGCCGTTGGCGATTTGCCACTTCAGCGTTTTCCAGGCGCGCGCTTTCACATCCTCATGGCTGAGCAGCGCCTTGCGCTCTGTCCAGCGCTCAATACCTTCGAACAGGGTGCCGGACTGGTTCCAGTTTGGCTCCCCCGCCGTCTGGGTGGTATCGAGATGAATATGCGGCTCGATAAACGGCGGGATCGCCAGCCCGCCGCGCGCATTCAGGACTTCGTAACTTTCGGCATGGGTATCATCCATTGGTGTGACTTCACCAAAACGACCGTTCTCGATGGCGATTTGCCACAGCCCTTCCCGACCCGGTAAGCGAACATTCTGGACAAGCCAAAGCGGTGTTGTAGACATACCTTTCTCCCGAAAAACACGGCTGATATTTAGGAGTACGCATTTTCAAAAAACGCACTCTATTTTGTACACAAAATCGACGAATACGAAAAGCCTGCAAATTCCATAACTTATAAAAATCCTGACAAATCAGTTATATACCACCTTGTGGGTAGGTGAAGGCGTATTTGATTTGCATCAATAAGTGCCCCTGCTGAATCGTTAAGGTAGGCAGTAATAAAAAAGAAATCGAGGCAAAAATGAGCAAAGTCAGACTCGCTATCATCGGTAACGGCATGGTCGGCCACCGCTTTATTGAGGATCTTCTCGATAAAGCCGACGCCGACCGTTTCGACATTACCGTGTTCTGTGAAGAACCCCGCAAGGCGTACGACCGCGTGCACTTGTCTTCCTACTTCTCCCATCATACCGCCGAAGAGCTCTCTCTGGTGCGTGAAGGTTTCTACGAGAAGCATGGCGTAAAAGTGCTGGTGGGCGAACGCGCTATCACCATCAACCGTCAGGAAAAAGTGATCCACTCCAGCGCCGGGCGTACGGTTTTTTACGACAAGCTGATCATGGCGACTGGCTCCTATCCGTGGATCCCGCCTATCAAAGGCTCAGAAACGCAGGATTGCTTCGTTTATCGTACCATTGAAGACCTCAACGCCATCGAATCCTGCGCCCGTCGAAGCAAACGCGGCGCGGTGGTCGGCGGCGGACTACTGGGTCTGGAAGCGGCTGGCGCGCTCAAAAACCTCGGCGTTGAAACCCACGTCATCGAATTTGCCCCGATGCTGATGGCCGAACAGCTGGACCACATGGGTGGTGACCAGCTTAAGCGTAAAATCGAAAGCATGGGCGTGAAGGTTCACACCAGCAAGAACACCAAAGAGATCGTGCAGGAAGGCACAGAAGCGCGCAAAACCATGCGCTTTGCCGACGGCAGCGAGCTGGAAGTGGACTTTATCGTCTTCTCCACCGGTATTCGTCCGCGCGACAAGCTGGCGACCCAGTGCGGTCTCGCCGTGGCGCAGCGCGGCGGGATCATGATTAACGATGCCTGCCAAACCTCCGATCCGGATATTTACGCCATCGGCGAATGCGCTAGCTGGAACAATCGCGTTTACGGTCTGGTGGCGCCGGGCTACAAAATGGCGCAGGTCGCCGTTGACCACATTCTCGGCACCGAAAACGCGTTTACCGGCGCAGACATGAGCGCCAAGCTGAAGCTGCTGGGTGTGGACGTAGGCGGTATTGGCGATGCGCACGGTCGTACCCCGAATTCCCGCAGCTACGTCTACCTCGACGAAAGTAAAGAAGTCTACAAACGCCTCATCGTCAGCCAGGACAACAAAACCCTGCTCGGTGCGGTACTGGTGGGCGATACCAGCGACTTCGGCAACCTGCTCCAGCTGGTGCTGAACGCCATCGAGCTGCCGGAGAACCCGGACGCGCTGATCCTCCCGGCGCATGCCTCCAGCGGCAAGCCGTCTATCGGGGTGGATAAACTGCCCGACAGCGCGCAGATTTGCTCCTGCTTCGACGTCACCAAAGGCATGCTGATTTCCGCCATCAACAAGGGTTGCCACACCGTGGCGGCGCTGAAAGCGGAAACCAAAGCCGGTACCGGCTGCGGCGGCTGTATTCCGCTGGTCACTCAGGTGCTGAACGCCGAGCTGGCGAAACAAGGCATCGAAGTGAACAACAACCTGTGCGAGCACTTCGCGTATTCTCGCCAGGAGCTGTACCACTTGATCCGCGTGGAAGGCATCAAGTCCTTCGACGAACTGCTGGCGAAGCACGGCCAGGGCTACGGCTGTGAAGTGTGTAAACCGACCGTCGGCTCCCTGCTGGCCTCCTGCTGGAACGAGTACGTGCTCAAGCCGGAGCACACGCCGCTGCAGGACACCAACGACAACTTCCTGGCGAACATTCAGAAAGACGGGACCTATTCCGTTATCCCACGTTCTGCCGGTGGCGAAATCACGCCGGAAGGGCTGGTGGCCGTGGGCCGTATCGCCCGTGAATTTAACCTGTACACCAAAATCACCGGCTCCCAGCGTATCGGCCTGTTTGGCGCGCAGAAGGACGACCTGCCGGAAATCTGGCGTCAGCTGATTGAAGCGGGCTTTGAAACCGGCCACGCGTATGCCAAAGCGCTGCGTATGGCGAAAACCTGCGTGGGCAGCACCTGGTGCCGCTACGGCGTGGGCGACAGCGTGGGCTTCGGCGTGGAGCTGGAGAACCGCTACAAAGGCATCCGCACCCCGCACAAAATGAAGTTTGGCGTCTCCGGCTGTACCCGTGAATGTGCGGAAGCGCAGGGTAAAGACGTGGGGATCATCGCCACCGAGAAAGGCTGGAACCTGTACGTCTGCGGCAACGGCGGGATGAAGCCACGCCACGCGGACCTGCTGGCCGCGGATCTTGACCGCGACACGCTGATTCAGTATCTCGACCGCTTCATGATGTTCTACATCCGCACCGCCGATAAGCTGACCCGTACCGCTTCCTGGCTGGATAACCTGGAAGGCGGCATCGACTACCTGAAGTCCGTCATCATCGACGATAAGCTGGGCCTGAACGAACAGCTGGAAGCCGAAATGGCGCGCCTGCGCGAGGCGGTGATCTGCGAGTGGACTGAAACCGTGAACACGCCTGCGGCGCAGACGCGCTTCAAACACTTTATCAACAGCACCCAGCGCGACCCGAACGTGCAGGTAGTGCCGGAGCGTGAACAGCATCGCCCGGCAACGCCGTATGAACGCATCCCAGTGACGCTGGTGGAGGAAAACGCATGAGCCAGTGGATAAACATTTGCGATATTAACGACATTATCCCCGCCACCGGCGTATGTGCGCTGCTGGGCCGCGAGCAGGTCGCGATTTTCCGCCCTCGCCACGATGAACAGGTTTATGCCATCAGCAATATTGACCCGTTCTTCGAGGCCAGCGTGCTCTCCCGTGGATTGATTGCCGAGCATCAGGGTGAACTGTGGGTTGCCAGCCCGCTGAAAAAGCAGCGCTTCAGCTTAACTGACGGACGCTGCATGGAAGATGAAAATGTCTCCGTGAAGCACTACGACGCCCGCGTGAAGGACGGTAAGGTGCAGCTGAAAGGCTAATCCCCCGCCTTTTCAATACGAAAAGCTTATGACCCCTTATGGGTAACGGCAGGAAAAACCGTATGTTCTGTGCGATTCCTGCTGTTATCCTGACGTCAATTATTACCCCCTCCATGAATGCTGCGAGGTAACGTCGTGGATCACCTGCCGATTTTTTGTCAATTACGCAACCGCGACTGCCTGCTCGTGGGCGGCGGCGACGTGGCTGAACGCAAAGCGCGCCTGCTGTTAGAGGCTGGCGCCCGACTCACCGTCAACGCCCTCGACTTCGCCCCACAGTTTGAGGTCTGGGCTCAGGAAGGGATGCTCACGCTGGAGCAGGGTGAGTTTAATGAATCCCTGCTGGATACCTGCTGGCTGACCATCGCTGCGACGGATAACGATGAAGTGAACCAGCGCGTCAGTGACGCCTGCGAAGCGCGACGTATCTTCTGTAACGTGGTGGATGCGCCGAAAGAGGCCAGCTTCATCATGCCGTCGATTATCGACCGTTCGCCGCTGATGATCGCAGTGTCATCCGGCGGTCGCTCGCCGGTTCTCGCCCGCCTGCTGCGGGAAAAGCTGGAGGCCGTGCTGCCCCAGCATCTTGGTCAGATAGCCCATTACGCCGGGCAGCTTCGTACCCGCGTGAAGCAAACTTTCTCCACCGTAGGCGAGCGTCGCCGCTTCTGGGAGAAATTCTTTGTTAACGACAGGCTGGCACAGTCGCTGGCGAATCAGGACGCGAAAGCCGTTGAAGAGACGACCGAACAGCTGCTGAGCGAACCGCTGGATCACCGCGGTGAAGTGGTGCTGGTGGGCGCAGGTCCCGGCGATGCAGGTTTGCTGACGCTGAAAGGGCTGCAGCAGATCCAGCAGGCCGATATCGTGGTTTACGATCGCCTGGTCTCCGATGACATCATGAACCTGGTGCGCCGCGACGCCGACCGCGTGTTCGTCGGCAAACGCGCGGGCTACCACTGCGTGCCCCAGGAGGAGATTAACCAGATCCTGCTGCGCGAGGCGCAGAAAGGTAAACGCGTGGTGCGCCTTAAGGGCGGCGATCCGTTTATCTTTGGTCGCGGCGGCGAAGAGCTGGAAACCCTGTGCAACGCGGGCATTCCGTTCTCTGTCGTGCCGGGCATTACGGCGGCGTCCGGGTGTTCAGCCTACTCTGGCATTCCGCTGACCCACCGTGATTACGCCCAGAGCGTGCGTCTGGTGACGGGGCACCTGAAAACCGGCAGCGAGCTGGACTGGCACAACCTGGCCGCCGAAAAGCAGACGCTGGTGTTCTATATGGGGCTTAATCAGGCCGCGACTATTCAGGCGAAACTGCTGGAACATGGCATGGAGGCAGATATGCCGGTCGCGCTGGTGGAAAACGGTACCGCCATTACGCAGCGCGTGGTGGATGGTGTGCTGACGCAGCTTGGTGAACTGGCGCAGCAGGTAGAGAGTCCGGCGCTGATTATTGTTGGCCGTGTGGTTGAACTGCGCGAAAAACTCAACTGGTTCTCTAATCACTAACGCATATCCGTTCTTCTTCGAGTAGTCCTTAACCGGACTACTCCCCTGTTACCGCTGTCGATAACATACCGCCCTGAAATGGAACTTTTCCATTTATTCCCTCGTGTTACATCCAATTTAAGTTTCAAGACAAGGAATGCGTATGTTCAAACTGGCAAAAGCCGCCGTTCTGGTTGGCCTGTTATCGACTCTGACCGCCTGCACCGGTCACGTGCAAAACACCAAAAATAACTGCAGCTACGATTACCTGCTGCACCCGGCGATCTCCATTTCGAAGATCATCGGCGGTTGCGGCCCGGCGGCGCAGCAGTAAGCGATTTTCAGGCGTAAAAAAACCGGGGATTTCCCGGTTTTTTTGTTTGGGCGGTTTTTCGTCGGGTGGCGGCTCCGCCTTACCCGACCTACACGATCCCGTAGGCCGGGTAAGCGTCAGCGCCACCCGGCAAGCAGACTCAAGGTTTCGCGACAAACCCAATCGCTTCGTACACCGCTTTCAGGGTTTCGGACGCGCGCGCGCTGGCTTTTTCCGCGCCGTCTTTCATGACCTTCTGCAGGAAGGCTTCGTCGTTGCGATAGCGGTTATAGCGCTCCTGAAGCTCGGTCAGCATGCCGGAAACGGCGTCTGCCACTTCACCTTTCAGGTGGCCGTACATTTTGCCTTCGAAGTGCTGCTCCAGCTCAGGAATGCTCTGGCCGGTGACACCGGAGAGAATATCCAGCAGGTTGGAGACGCCCGCTTTGTTCTGCACGTCGTAGCGGACAACAGGCGGCTCGTCGGAATCGGTGACCGCACGCTTGAGCTTTTTAACCACCGATTTCGGGTCTTCCAGCAGGCCGATAACGTTGTTGCGGTTATCGTCAGACTTGGACATCTTCTTGGTCGGCTCCAGCAGCGACATCACGCGCGCACCGGATTTTGGAATGAACGGCTCTGGCACTTTAAACACATCGCCGTAAATCGCGTTGAAGCGCTGGGCGATATCACGGCTCAGCTCAAGGTGCTGCTTCTGGTCTTCACCCACCGGCACCTGGTTGGTTTGATACAGCAGGATGTCAGCCGCCATTAGCACCGGATAGTCAAACAGACCGGCGTTGATGTTTTCAGAGTAGCGCGCGGATTTATCCTTGAACTGGGTCATGCGGCTCAGCTCGCCGAAATAGGTGTAGCAGTTCAGCGCCCAGCCCAGCTGTGCGTGCTCTGGCACGTGAGACTGAACGAAGATGGTGCTCTTCTCTGGATCGATACCGCAGGCCAGATATAAAGCCAGGGTATCCAGCGTGGCTTTGCGCAGCTTCTCAGGATCCTGACGCGCGGTAATTGCATGGAGATCCACGATGCAGTAAATGCAATGGTAGTCATCCTGCATGCTGACCCACTGACGTAACGCACCCATGTAGTTACCAATGGTCAATTCACCTGACGGCTGTGCGCCACTAAAAACGATGGGCTTAGTCATTATTCAATTCCTGATGTTCACTGTGCGAAAGCCCGAGTGCGGGCAACAAATCTTTGAAGTGGTCGAACACGACATCCGGCTCACTCAGCGTGATGGCCTCACCGTAGTTGTAGCCATAGGTTAATCCCACGGAAGGACAGCCTGCCGCTCTGGCAGCCAGAATATCATTACGGGAATCACCGACAAAGAGCAGCTCCGCAGGCGTTAAGGATAATTTTCCTGCCACCAGCAGAAGCGGTTCCGGGTGCGGCTTTTTGTTCTGCACGTCGTCGCCGCCCACAATCACGGAGAAATACTTCGCGATATCCAGCGCTTCCAGAAGCGGTGCGACAAACGGCGTCGGCTTGTTCGTCACCAGACCCAGCGGGATGCCTTTGGCGTGAAGTGCGCTCAGCGTTTGTTCAACATCCGGGAACAGGAAGCTGCCCTCTTCAACGGTCTCTTCGTAGAAACGATCGAACAGTTTACGCAGAATACGCAGCTGCTCATCTTTAGGAATGTCGGCGTGATCGACGCTCGGTTTACCCTGCGCAGCACGCTGCGATGCGCGTTCCTGACGAGCCCAGGTCAGGGCGCGATCCATCAGCACATCTGCGCCATTGCCAATCCACGTCACCACGCGCTCTTCGCCCGCAACGGGTAATTCGAGCGCATACAGCGCCTGATCGACGGCGCTCGTTAAGCCAGGCGCGCTGTCGACCAGCGTGCCGTCGAGGTCAAATGCGATACCCCGGGTTGCCTGCAATTTATCCATGACTTACCTTCGCCAGTTCACGGCGCATTTCATCAATGACTTTTTTGTAATCCGGTTGGTCGAAAATCGCTGAGCCTGCAACGAACATATCCGCGCCCGCAGCCGCAATTTCACCAATGTTATTCACTTTCACGCCGCCATCCACTTCCAGACGAATATCGTAACCTGACTCGTCAATACGACGGCGCACTTCACGCAGTTTATCGAGCGTCTGAGGAATGAACGACTGGCCGCCAAAGCCCGGGTTAACGGACATCAGCAGGATCACGTCCAGCTTATCCATCACGTAGTCGAGATAGCTCAGCGGCGTAGCCGGGTTAAAGACCAGGCCCGCTTTACAGCCGTTCTCTTTGATCAGCTGCAGCGTGCGGTCAACGTGTTCTGAGGCTTCCGGGTGAAAAGTGATGATACTGGCGCCCGCCGCGGCGAAATCAGGCACGATGCGATCAACCGGTTTTACCATCAGGTGCACGTCAATCGGTGCGGTAATGCCGTAGCTACGCAGCGCCTTGAGCACCATAGGACCGATGGTCAGATTGGGAACGTAGTGGTTATCCATAACGTCAAAATGGACGACATCCGCGCCAGCCGCCAGTGCGTTGGCGGTGTCTTCACCCAGGCGGGCAAAATCGGCCGACAGAATTGAGGGAGCAATCAAAAACTGTTTCATCCGCATCTCCTTGAAATGTATTTACCGGCGGGCAAAACGGCTCAGGGGCGATAAAGAGCCAGGAGTTCGTCCACCTTTTTACGTGTGCCGCCGTTGCTGCTAATGCTACGCCGCACCTTGACCTGAAAATGCTTCGCGGCTTTGTACCATTCGCGCGTATCAGGGGTATCGTGATTCGAAATTAACACCGGAATTCTTTTGCTGACCAGCTTTTCCGCCATCTCCGCCAGACGCGCCTGCTCGGCAGGGCTGAAGCTGTTGGTGTGATAAGCGGTAAAATTTGCCGTCGCAGAGAGCGGGGCGTAAGGCGGGTCGCAGTAGACGACCGAGTTTACGCCAGCCAACTCCATGCACTCCTCATAGGAGAGACAATGGAATTCTGCATTCTGCGCTTTTTCAGCAAAGTGGTACAACTCATCCTGCGGGAAGTAAGGACGCTTGTAGCGACCAAACGGCACGTTAAATTCGCCGCGCAGATTATACCGGCACAGGCCGTTGTAGCCATGGCGGTTGAGGTAGAGGAACAACAGTGCGCGACGGAACGGATCCTGGCTCTGATTAAACTCAGTGCGGAACTGATAGTAAACGTCAGGATGGTTGTTCTCAGGGGTAAACAGCTTCCGCGCCTCTTCCACATACTCATCGGTACGCAGCTTAACAATGTTATAGAGGCTGATAAGGTCGCTGTTGATATCCGCCAGGATATAACGAGAAAAATCGGTATTCAGGAATACCGATCCAGCGCCCACGAAGGGCTCGATAAGACACTCGCCTTTCGGCAGGTGCTTTTTAATATCGTCGAGCAGGGGGTATTTCCCCCCTGCCCATTTCAGAAAAGCGCGATTTTTTTTCATGCTGACTAACTGATTACACCTTCTCCGGCTGTGGAGAAAGCTCCGACAGCATCCTGCGCTTTAAACATTACTTCAGATCGGCCTGCACCTGATGAATCGGCTTCGCCCACGGGTTCTTCGCCTGGACATCAGCGGGCAGTGTTGCAACGGCGCGTTTCGCTTCATCTTTAGAAGCATACACACCGCTCACCAGCACATACCACGGCTGCCCGTTGCGGGTCGTCTGATAAACAACGTAGTTTTTCAGATTTGATTTCTTCGCCCAACCGTTGAGGTTGTCATAGTTAGACGAACTGCTCAGCTGCAGGGTGTAATTGCTGGATGGCGCAGATTTCAGAGAACCCACGTTGCCTGCCGTTTTACCTGCTGCTGCGCTGGAAGTGGTTGCCGTTGCAGTTGGTGCTGCCGTCGCTGCAGGTGCCGTTGTGGTTGCTGTCGCTTTTGGCGCTGCTGTTGCCGTTGGCGCTTTCACCGGCTCGCTCACTGCAGGTTTGGTCTGCGCTGGCGCTTTCACTTCAGGCGCTTTAGCTACAGTCTGCGGCTTGCTTTCACGCTTCGGCTCAATCACGGCCTGTTTGCGTTCCTGACGCGGTGCAGTCTGCGTCTGGCGCGGTTTGGTTTCCGTTGTCGGCGCGGTTGCAGTTGCTTGCGGTTGTGCATTGCTACCGCGAATCGGCGCGACGGTTGCAGGTTCAGTTGGCAGCGTAGAGTTGACCACCACGTTGTTCATCTGATCCTGGTTCTGAGGCTGCGTCAGTGCGTTGTTCAGATCGCCCTGAACCTCTACACGCTGCTGGCCCTCTGGCGTAGCAGGTGCCTGCCCTTCGGTCGGGGTAGAAGAGACTGGCGGCAAAGACACATCCTGCGGAGTCGTTGTATTACCCGCAGTCTGCTCTGCAGACGTGGTACCCGGTGCAGGCTGCGCACCGTTTGCCTGGTCGGTCGCATCGTTACCTGACAGGTTGATGCTCTTCTCGGTAGAAGCCATCTGATCGGCTGAATTCGTTGAGGGTGCTTTCAGCGCGGAACCAATGCCGACAATCAGCAGCAGCAGTACCAGAACGCCCAGCCCCATCATGATGTACTGGCGGGAAGCCGGTTTCGCCGCTACCGCTTTTTTACGTTTACGCGGGCGACGCTCTACAGGCTCTTCGTCCATTGAATCTTCTTCGGACTCATAATCCTCTTCTTCTCGCTCATCACGCGCGTTACGGCTGCGTGAAGGGCGACGATCGTCTGCATCCAGATCAACATCGTCAAAGTTGATCTGCGGCTCGTTATCACGTTCTGAAGATTGACGAGAACGACCAGTACGACGATCGCTGGGATCGGGTTTCAGCTCGTCTTCTGGTTTGAATTCATCCATTTAACACCCCACTCAAAGGCTTATGCCAACGACTTTACATTTCACCTGAAGCTAAACGACCACCGGTAACAGTGGCCTGACCTTTCTAGTTGTTACGCCTGCTGACAATCAGCGATAGCGCCAAGAACGACATCGTGCGGCACTCCGCCGCGCATTTCACTCTTCCCTATTGCAAGCGGGAGTACCAGACGCATCTCACCTGCCAATACTTTTTTATCGCGCATCATGTGGGGTAGATACGCCTGCGCAGACATCTCCTGCGGCCCTGTCACTGGTAACCCGGCACGTTCAAGCAGCGCAATAATGCGTGCTGTCTCTTCCGGTTTGAACTGACCCAGGCGCTCAGACGCACGCGCAGCCATGACCATACCGGCCGCGACCGCTTCGCCATGAAGCCAGTTACCGTAGCCCATTTCCGCTTCGATCGCGTGACCAAACGTATGCCCCAGATTCAGTAAAGCACGTAAGCCCGTTTCGCGCTCGTCTGCTGCAACGACTTCTGCTTTCAGCTCACAACAACGACGAATACAGTACGCCAACGCTGGCCCGTCAAGGCGCAGCAGGGCATCCATATTCTCTTCCAGCCAAGTGAAGAACTCACCGTCAAGAATAATGCCGTATTTGATCACTTCTGCAAGACCAGACGCCAGCTCACGCTCAGGTAAGGTTTTCAGACAGTCGAGATCCACCACCACCGATGCCGGCTGGTAGAATGCGCCAATCATGTTTTTACCGAGCGGATGGTTGACGGCGGTTTTGCCACCAACAGAAGAATCGACCTGTGACAGCAAGGTCGTTGGGATCTGAATAAAGCGCACGCCACGTTGATAGCTGGCGGCTGCAAAGCCTGTAAGATCGCCTACAACACCGCCGCCGAGGGCGAGCAGTGTCGTATCGCGACCGTGCGGTTTTTGCAGAAGTGCGGTAAAGACGGTATCAAGCACCGTCAGGCTTTTATACTGCTCGCCATCGGGCAGAATCACACTGTCGACCTTCACGCCCGCCTGCTCAAGCAGGTGGCGCACGCGGTCAAGATAAAGCGGAGCCAGTGTCTCATTGGTGACCAGCATCGCCTGATCACCCGCTTTCAGTGGTAAGAAGGAAGCTGGGTCGTTAAACAAACCAGCCGCGATGGTGATAGGGTAACTACGTTCCCCGAGAGTAACTGTAATCCTCTCCATGACGCGACATCCACCTTAAATGCTTTTACCCGCAGGCGAGTGTATATAAAGCCAGAATCAGTTGCTTTCCAGCATATGAATAATCTGGTTTGCAACCACTTTAGCGCTCTGATCGTCAGTACGAATGGTCACATCAGCAATCTCTTCGTACAGAGGATTGCGTTCGCCTGCCAGGGCTTCCAGAACTTCACGTGGTGGCGTTTCAACCTGCAGCAGCGGGCGCTTTTTATCGCGCTGCGTACGTGCCAGTTGTTTTTCGATAGTTGTCTCAAGATAGACCACTACACCACGGGCGGAGAGACGGTTGCGGGTTTCGCGAGATTTAACAGAGCCGCCGCCAGTTGCCAGCACAATGCCCTGTTTTTCCGTGAGTTCGTTGATCACTTTTTCTTCTCGGTCACGGAAACCTTCTTCGCCTTCTACATCGAAGACCCAGCCCACATCCGCTCCGGTTCGTTTCTCAATCTCTTGATCAGAATCGTAAAATTCCATATTGAGTTGTTGAGCTAACTGACGCCCAATAGTGCTTTTGCCGGCACCCATAGGCCCAACCAGAAAGATATTGCGTTTCTCTGCCATTTTTTCGGTACTACTAAGACTATTCGTTAATGGTAATCCCCGCTTCGCAGACACCCAGCGTAGCAGGACATGAACTGAAACCTCATATGCAATAGAGCGAGAGTCAGACTAAAAATTATCTCAATACTCCGGCTTGTTTGGCAACTGATTAAATCACCGCACCAGACGCATAAGGTAATAAGACGTAAGTCCAACTCAAATCGGTACTCCTTGTATGCTAATTCATGCCCCACGTCAAACATCTGCAACAAACTGAATGCAAAATCATTGCGGGGATCGTTACCCATTAATGAATACCGACCAGGCGTGGCGTAATAAACACCACCAGCTCGCGCCGCTCGTTATCTTTGCCGTCGTGACGGAACAGTTGCCCAATCCAGGGGATTTTCCCCAGCCCCGGCACGCTATCACTCCCGGTTTTATTCTTTTGCGAGAAAATGCCGCCCAGCGCCAGCGTTTCTCCGCTTTTTACCTCCACCTGCGTTTCTATCTCTTGCTTATCAATTGCCAGCGTTTCGCCATCGGCCTGCTGAAGCACCTGGCCCGGCATGTTTTCGCTGATGTGAAGCTTCAGACGCACGCGCCCTCCCGGCAGCACCACCGGCGTGACCTCCATCCCTAGCACGGCCTCTTTAAATTCCACGGAGGTCGCGCCGCTCTCGCCGCTGGAGACCTGATACGGAATTTCGCTGCCCTGCTTGATGCTGGCCGGTTGCATATGGGACGCCAGCAACCGTGGACTGGCGATAATATCCACCTGCTGTTTTTGCTCCAGAGCCGACAGTTCCAGATCCAGCAGCCTGCCGTTGATGCGCCCAATGTTAAACCCGACGTGCGTGGTCGCACTGGCGACCGACAGATCTGCCCCGAGCGTCGTGACCTGCCCCACTTTACCGGCCTCTGTAGCCTCTGCGAGATTCCATTTCACCCCCAGTTCACGCAGGCTTTTTTCGTTAATGGTGACGATATGGGCCGAAAGCTCCACTTGCTCAACGGGCAGGTCCATCTGCTCCGCCCAACGCTTTAGCACGTCCACGACGCTCTGATTATCCCGCACCCACAGTCGATTTGTGCGCTTATCGACGGATAAACTGCCCTTCGGGCTCAGGAGCCTTTCGGCGTTTTTTTGCACGTCTCCGGCATCCGCCCAGGTGAACGGAATGCTCTGTGAGACGAGCGGTGCCTCAAGCAACCGCCGTGCCTGCTGCTCGCGCTGCCAGGCGGCAGTATGGACATAAAAGATGCCGCCATCTTCCTGAAGGACCAGCCCGGCACTGGTCACCACCGTCTGCAGCGCCTGTCGCCAGGGCACGCGCGTTAAATTCAACGAAAGCGAGCCCGTCACATCCGGCGATACCACCAGATTACGGTTCTCCTGCGCCACCAGCGCCTGCAGCACCTGTACGACAGGGACATCATCCACCACGAGGGTGACGGGTTTTGGCGCGGCGGCCCACAGGGGCTGGCTGATCGCCAGCAGTAACAGCAGTATCCTTAACGTCACTTTTATTCGTTCCTTCTCGTTGCCATGTCCATTGCGTCGGTTCACACAGGTCCCCGACATCCACGGTCAGCTGTTGTTGATCCATCTTGCTCACCCGCCAGCCAGGCGGTAAACGTTCATCCCTTTTCACGCGGTGCCAGCGCTGTTGCCCGTCGCGCAAAATGCCGGTTTCCATGCTGCCACTCACCATTCCCTGATATCGCCACCGGGCGAGCTGCCCAACCGCGCAGCTATCCTCCGGGGGCTGGAAGGGATCGCGCATTCCAGTCAGAAACAGCAGCGAAAAGAGAATCAGGTAGCGCACCTTACTGCGCATGATCGCTCTCCAGCTGCAGGCTCAGGCGTAGCGTTGCGCCTTCAGGGACAAGGTTAAATGCGCTGATGCTCACCGCCTGCTGCGCCAGACGGGAAAACAGCGCTGGGACATCTGACCATAGCGCATCCAGCACCAGTTCCCCGCCGTTCTGCTGCGGTTTCCAGTGCACCAGCGCGGTTCTCTTGTCCTGAAAATCCAGCGGCGAGAAGGGCTGAACGGGCGGCATCTCGCGCCGGGCTGGCGCCACGGGTTGCCGTCCGGCCCCAGGCCACAACGCGGTATTCAATTGCCTGGCGCGAATGGATAACGCCTCAAGTTCTGCACACTTCAACCCAGCGGGCCGGACCAGAAGCCCCCATACGGCCATGGCAATAACCCCGGACACCACGCACCAGCAGATCACCCGCACAGAAGAGCGGATTTCTACCCAGCGTTGCAGACGTTGTTCCACGGCCTACCCCCGGCGCTTAAGCTGAAAAGTGAACACCCAGCGGCCCTGGCTATCCTGCTGCAGTTCACCAGCAGACCCGAAGCTAAACCCTGCCACCTGTTTCAGCGCATCCGTCATGGCCGCAAGCGCCGGGAGGGCGGAGGCATACCCGCTCACCGTAAGCACAGGCGGTTGATAACGTAACGCTGAAAGCCAGGCTTGCGCTGGCATCACGGCAGAGAGTGACTCCAGTGCCGGTTGCCATGCGACGGGACGAGATTCCACCTCAGTCGTTGCTGGGGGTGCAGAGGGGCGCTGACGTGTTTTCAGTATTTGCTGCACCGCGTTGATTCCCGCCAGTTCACTCTGTAGCCCACGCAGCTTCACGTCATGATTCATCCGCAGGCCAAGCCCGAGGGTCAGCGTCACCAGCAATGAAGCGATAAACAGCACGCCCCAGAAGCGCAGGCAGCGCATCCGGCGCTGCTGTCGCCACGGTAAAAAATTCGCCGTGCTCATTCAGGCACCTCACTCATGGCCAACGCCAGCGCGACGGTAAAAACAGCACCGCACTCGGGTAAAGGAGGCTGGCAACTGACCAGCAGTTTCCAGGGGTCACGTGTGGCATCGAACTGAACGATGTCATCAGAAGAGAGCGCAAGCAGAGCCGCCAGCTCGGTGACATCTTTCGCTTCTGTGGCGTAGCGCCGTCCCCACTGGTGGCGCATCGCCCACAGCCACTGGTGCCCATCCCGCCAGGCGACGCACTGAGCAGGGGCAACGGCAGGCAGAAGATTCCCTAACGCGCCTGCATCCGGCGTGATAGCCGCTAACCGCAAGCGCAGCGTTTTTGCCAACAACAAAAGGGCATCGACTTCGTTGTTTTGCGCCGCCGTAACATGAAATGTGTTGCTGAACGTGTCCTCCACATAGTCAAAGCACAGCCCGTCTGTGGACATCTCCAGCTCCCGGGACAGCGTGGAACCCACCCAGGAAACCTGCTCGCTGTCACGAAGGGCCATGGACGGGCGCGGCAGCGAGCGTTGTAACGTGCGCGCAGCGGGAAATGAGAGGAATACCCGGTGGTAATGGGGCAACGCCCGCCGCCAGTCGCGTAACGCGGCAACCAGATGTTCTGGCTTGAGAATTTTCCCGTCGCGGATAATCCCGTCTGCCAGGGAAACAGCCCACCAGCGCCGTAAACGCCACCCTGACTTCTCTTTGGTCAGCGCTACGATGAGCACCCTATCTTGTTGAATATGAATGCCCGTTTGCCAGGTTTTGAAAGCCATACTTCACGATCTCCTTATCGCCCGTCAGAGTGACGGCTATATCAATGAATCAGGCTTGCCTTTATACTACCGCGCGATTGTTTAGAAACTGCCCAAGTGAAACCAGATGGGAAATCTCCGGTGAAGTTCGTAAAGTATTTATTGATCCTTGCAGTCTGTTGCATTCTGCTGGGAGCAGGCTCGATTTATGGTTTGTACAAATATATTGAGCCGCAGCTACCTGATGTCGCCACGCTTCGTGATGTGCGACTCCAGATCCCAATGCAGGTCTATAGCGCCGATGGCGAGCTCATGGCGCAATATGGCGAAAAACGCCGTATCCCGCTGACCTTAAAGCAAATTCCTCCCGTGATGGTGAACGCTTTTATCGCCACCGAGGACAGCCGTTTTTACGAGCACCACGGCGTCGATCCGGTGGGGATTTTCCGCGCCGCCAGCATAGCGTTGTTCTCCGGTCATGCCTCTCAGGGGGCCAGTACCATTACGCAGCAGCTGGCGCGTAACTTCTTCCTCAGCCCTGAAAAGACGCTAACGCGTAAGATCAAAGAGGTGTTCCTCGCGATCCGCATCGAGCAGTTGCTGAGCAAAGACGAGATCCTTGAGCTTTACCTCAACAAAATCTATCTCGGTTACCGCGCCTATGGCGTTGGCGCTGCTGCGCAGGTGTACTTTGGTAAGCCGGTAGAACAACTCACGCTGAGCGAAATGGCGACCATCGCCGGTCTGCCGAAAGCGCCATCCACGTTCAACCCGCTCTACTCCATGGACCGTGCGACTGCGCGTCGTAACGTGGTGCTGTCGCGTATGCTGAGCGAAGGCTACATCAGCCAGACCGAGTACGACCAGGCACGCAGCGATGTTATCGACGCCAACTACCATGCGCCGGAAATCGCCTTCTCCTCGCCGTATCTCACCGAGATGGTTCGTCAGGAGATGGTGAGCCGTTATGGCGAGAAGGCCTATGAAGACGGCTATCGCGTATACACCACGGTGACCCGCAAAGTTCAGCAGGCGGCACAGCAGGCCGTGCGTAACAACGTGATGGATTACGACATGCGCCACGGCTACCGCGGCCCGTCGAACGTGTTGTGGAAAGTGGGCGAAAGCGCGTGGGACAGCAAGAAAATCACCGACTCGCTGAAAACACTACCAACCTATGGCCCGCTGCTGCCAGCCGTTGTCACACAGGCCGATCCGCAGGAGGCCGTCGCTCTGCTGGCTGACGGCACGTCCGTCTCGCTGCGAATGGACGGGATCCGCTGGGCCCGTCCGTACCGCTCTGACACGCTGCAAGGCCCGACGCCGCGCAAAGTGACGGACGCGGTGCAGACGGGTCAGCAAATCTGGGTTCGCCAGGTGGGCGATGCGTGGTGGCTGGCACAGGTGCCAGACGTGAACTCCGCGCTCGTCTCCATTAATCCGCAAAACGGTGCGGTGATGGCGCTGGTCGGCGGGTTTGATTTCAACCAGAGCAAATTTAACCGTGCCACTCAGGCGCTGCGTCAGGTTGGCTCTAACATCAAGCCGTTCCTCTACACCGCCGCGATGGATAAAGGGCTGACGCTCGCCAGTATTCTCAACGACGTACCGATTTCCCGCTGGGATGCCGGTGCGGGTTCTGACTGGCAGCCGAAGAACTCTCCACCGCAATATGCGGGCCCAATCCGTCTTCGTCAGGGTCTGGGGCAGTCGAAAAACGTGGTGATGGTTCGCGCCATGCGCGCCATGGGCGTTGACTATGCGGCAGAGTATCTGCAGCGCTTCGGCTTCCCGGCGCAGAATATCGTCCATACCGAATCGCTGGCGCTGGGCTCCGCGTCCTTTACGCCGCTTCAGGTCGCGCGCGGTTATGCGGTAATGACGAACGGCGGGTTCCTGATCGATCCGTACTTCATCAGTAAAATTGAGAACGACCAGGGCGGCGTGCTGTTCGAGGCGAAACCAAAAATCGCCTGTGCAGAGTGCGATATTCCGGTCATTTACGGCGATACGCAGAAGTCTAACGTACTTGAAAACAAAGACATGGAAGATGTCGCCATTTCTCAGGAACAGCAGAACTCAGCGGTACCACAGCCTCAGCTGGAGCAGGCTAACCAGGCGCTGGTTGCCCAGACCGGTGCGCAGGAGTATGCCCCGCACGTGATCAACACGCCGCTGTCGTTCCTGATTAAGAGCGCGCTGAATACCAATATCTTTGGTGAACCGGGCTGGCAAGGCACCGGCTGGCGTGCCGGACGTGATCTGCAACGCCGCGACATCGGTGGGAAAACGGGGACCACCAACAGCTCGAAAGATGCGTGGTTCTCCGGTTACGGGCCGGGTGTGGTCACTTCTGTCTGGATCGGCTTTGACGATCACCGCCGCGATTTGGGTCGTACCACCGCCTCCGGCGCGATTAAAGATCAGATCTCCGGTTACGAAGGCGGCGCGAAGAGTGCGCAACCGGCGTGGGATGCATACATGAAATCCGTTCTGGAAGGCGTGCCGGAGCAGCCGCTAACGCCTCCGCCGGGCATTGTGACGGTCAACATTGACCGCAACACCGGGCAGCTCGCCAATGGCGGAAATAGCCGTGAAGAGTATTTCATCGAAGGCACGCAGCCAACCAGGCAGGCGGTGCATGAGGTGGGAACAGAAATTATCGATAACGGCGAAACGCACGAGTTGTTTTAAGCATAAAAATGCCCGGTAAAAACCGGGCAAAGAATTCCAGGCCGGGTAAGGCGAAGCCGCCACCCGGCTTTTTTATGACCTACAGCCGCCCCTGCCCTTTCAACCACTCGCGTACCAGGAACAGGGCGCTCACGTTACGCGCTTCGTTAAAGTCCGGATCTTCCAGTAAATCCATCAGATGCGCCAGCGGCCAGCGAACCTGCGGCAGCGGCTCCGGCTCGTCTCCTTCCAGCGATTCTGGATAGAGATCTTCCGCCACCACTATATTCATTTTGCTGGAAAAATAGGACGGTGCCATGCTCAGTTTTTTCAGGAACGACAGCTCATTCGCGCCAAAACCGACCTCTTCTTTCAGTTCACGATTGGCGGCTTCGAAAACGGTCTCACCCGGATCGATCAGGCCCTTGGAGAATCCAAGTTCGTAAGATTCAGTTCCTACCGCGTATTCACGGATCAAGATCAGGTGATCGTCAACGATGGGGACAATCATCACTGCTTCACGCGAAGAGGGGCGCATACGTTCGTAAACGCGACGCACACCGTTGCTGAACTCCAGGTCCACACTTTCCACATTAAACAGGCGCGATTTAGCGACGGTTTCAACGCTCAGAATGGTGGGTTTTTGTAGTGGTTTGCTCATCTTGACGGGTCTTTGCTGTGTGAACTGGCGTTATTGTGCGATATGCCGCACGGTTTGGGCAATGTCAATTGTACTTTATTTACATTTATGCAACGTAACTGGAATCAATCCTTAATTCAAAACAAATGTCAAGAGGTTGAAATGTTTCCAGGAATTTGCTGATATCGCGCCATCACAGGCTTTGCTATTATCATCGGTCACTGGGATGCGCTTCAGAATGCTCAAGTTCGACTCCATACTTGCCGATAGCCAACCACAGACTCTCATTCATGTTAAAGGTGCTACTGACTACACCTGTAAGATAAGTAAGATGGGGAAAGCATGAGCACCATTTTGATTGTTCTCACTGCTATGCTGGCCGCCGCGCTGGTTGCAGGGTGGGCGTACAGGCGTCGCGTACAGCGTCGATATCGACTGCCCTTTTTAAACGCTTTTGCGGGTGCGACGACACGTAAGCTCGCGCCTGAAGAACGCAGCGCCATTGAACACTACCTCGATAACCTGAACCGCGCTCAGCAGTCTCCAGGGCCAACGGGTGCCAGTACTGCGCCGGTCTCCCTCAATCTTAACGCACAAAGCGATACCGTGCTCTGCGTGACGCGCTCGATCACCCGTTACGGCATTACGACTGACGACCCTAACAAATGGCGTTATTACCTGGATTCTGTCGAGGTCCATCTGCCGCCATTCTGGGAACAGTACATTAATGATGAAAACAGCGTAGAGCTGATTCATACCGACTCCCTGCCGCTGGTTATCTCGCTAAACGGCCATCACCTCAATGAGTACGTGCATGAAGCGCCGCGCTTCGCGCTGGAACGGGCAAGTTCAACGCAGGCCAGCATTCGCGGTGAAGAGACAGAGCAGATTGAACTGCTGAACATTCGTCAGGAGACGCATGAAGAGTACGCCTTAAGCCGCCCGGATGGTATTCGTGAAGCGGTGCTGATTGTTGCGGCATTTCTGCTCTTTTTCTTCTGTCTGCTCACGCCAGATGTTTTCGTTCCCTGGCTGGCGGGCGGCGCAGTTCTGCTCCTGGCGGCCGGATTGTGGGGTCTGTTTGCCCCTCCGACGAAAACGTCGCTGCGTGAAATTCACTGCCTGCGTGGAACACCAAAGCGCTGGGGTCTCTTCGGCGAGAACGATCAGGAGCATCTCAATAATATCTCGCTCGGTATTATCGACCTTATCTATCCGCGCCACTGGCAGCCGTGGATCGCCCAGGATTTAGGGCATAAAACCGATATCGATATCTACCTCGACCGCCACGTGGTGCGTCAGGGGCGTTATCTGTCTCTGCACGATGAAGTAAAAAACTTCCCGCTTCAGCACTGGCTTCGCAGCACGGTCATTGCTGGCGGCGCTGCGCTGGTCTTTTTGATGCTGCTACTTTTCGTGCCGCTGGATATGCCCATTAAGTTCACCCTGTCATGGATTAAAGGGGCGCAGACGGTGGAAGCCACCAGCGTGAAGCAACTGGAAGACGCCGGCATACGCGTGGGTGATACGCTGCGTCTGCAAGGGACCGGAATGTGTAACATCCATGCGCCTGGCGCATGGAACACACGTCAGAATTCGCCATTTATGCCGTTTGATTGTTCGCAAATTATCTGGAACGATGCGCCTCCGCTGCCGCTGCCTGAATCCGATGTCGTGAATAAAGCCACGGCGCTCACCGAGACGGTCAGCCGCCAGCTGCATCCGAAACCTGATGACGATTCCCGCGTTAGCCCTGCCCTGCGTTCGGCAATTCAGAAATCGGGCATGGTACTGCTGGATGACTTTGGTGAAATCGTCCTGAAAACAGAAGATCTCTGTTCTGCTCAGGACGAGTGCGTGCGGCTTAAAAATGCACTGGTGAATCTCGGGAACAGCAAGGACTGGGATGCGCTGGTGAAACGCGCGGAAGCAGGACGCCTGGACGGCGTCAACGTGCTGCTGCGTCCGGTCAGCGCTGAATCTCTGGATAACCTGGTCGCCACCTCCACCGCGCCGTTTGTGATGCGCGAAACCACCCGAGCAGCCCAGGCGTTAAACAGCCCGGCTCCGGGCGGCTTTGTGATTGTCAGCGATGAGGGGAGCGATCTGGTTGATCAGCCTTATCCGCAAGTTGCGTTATATGACTACCCGGCTCAGGAGCAGTGGGGAGAGTTCCAGCGCCTTGCTCAAATGCTGATGCAAACGCCGTTCAGCGCGGAAGGGATCGTCACACGTATCTTCACAGACGCCAATGGCACGCGCCATGTCGACCTGCACCGAATGCCGGATAGCGCAGGATTGTGGCGTTATATCGGCACATCTCTGCTGATGATGGCGATGCTGGCATGCATTTTCTGGAACGGCTTTATGGCCTTGCGCCGCTATCAGCGTTCGCGCACCCGGCTTGCTGAGATTCAGCAGTATTACGAAAATTGCCTCAATCCTAAACTCATCTCATCCTCTGAGAGCCTGATCGGATAACGTCACTGCGCGGCAAGTTGTGCTACCCTGTCGCGCACGTTTCTTCTGGCTGGAGTTCCCCTAAATGCATCTTGATATTGCCTGGCAGGAGGTCGATACCGTCCTGCTGGATATGGACGGCACGCTGCTTGATCTCGCCTTTGATAACTTTTTCTGGCAACAACTGGTGCCCGAAACATACGGTAAACAGCAGGGTATCTCTCCGGCAGAAGCACAGGAATTCATTCGTTCGCAATATAGCGCCGTGCAGCATACGCTAAACTGGTACTGTCTGGACTACTGGAGCGAGCGCCTCGGTTTGGATATTTGTGCCATGACCACCGCCCAAGGGCCACGCGCGGTACTGCGCGACGATACGGTGCCGTTCCTGGATGCCCTGAAAGCCAGCGGTAAGCGCCGCATTTTGCTGACTAACGCGCATCCTCATAATCTGGCCGTGAAGCTGGAACATACGGGTCTGGCGTCACACCTTGATTTATTACTTTCCACCCACACATTTGGTTATCCGAAAGAGGATCAGCGTTTGTGGCATGCGGTGGCGGAGGAGACCGGTTTGCAGCCGGAACGTACGCTGTTTATTGACGACAGCGAGCCGATTCTGGATGCCGCCGCGACGTTTGGCATTCGCTATTGTCTGGGCGTGACCAATCCTGATTCCGGACTGGCTGAAAAAAGCTACCTGCGGCATCCGGGGCTGAACGACTATCGCCGGATGATCCCCTCACTCACCGTGAAGGAGACGCCATGAAAGAAAAACCCTCTGATGGGGTAAGACTGGATAAATGGCTATGGGCGGCCCGGTTTTATAAAACGCGCGCCCTTGCCCGCGAAATGGTTGATGGTGGCAAAGTGCATTACAACGGTCAGCGCAGCAAGCCGAGCAAGATGGTTGAGCTGAATGCCACCTTAACGCTGCGCCAGGGTAATGATGAAAAAACGGTAGTGATTAAAGCCATTACCGAACAGCGACGTCCCGCAACCGAAGCCACACAGCTTTATGAAGAGACAGCTGAAAGCATTGAAAAGCGTGAGAAAACCGCGCTGGCGCGCAAAATGAACGCGCTGACGATGCCTCACCCGGACCGGCGACCGGATAAAAAAGAGCGCCGCGATCTGATGAAATTTAAACACGGTGAGACCGAGTAACCCTCACCTGCACGAGAGATGAAAATGGCCCAACACGACCAATTACACCGCTATCTGTTTGAACAATTCGCCGTGCGCGGCGAGCTGGTCACCGTATCCGAAACCTGGAAACAGATTCTGGAAAACCACAACTACCCGCTGCCGGTGAAAACCCTGTTGGGCGAACTGCTGGTTGCCACCAGCCTGCTGACCGCCACGCTAAAATTCGCTGGCGATATCACCGTGCAGCTGCAGGGTGACGGCCCGATGACGCTGGCGGTGATCAACGGCAACAACCAGCAGCAGATGCGCGGCGTTGCGCGCGTTCAGGGCGAAGTCCCTGAAAATGCGGATCTGAAAACGCTGGTCGGCAATGGCTATCTGGTGATCACCATCTCCCCGGAGGAAGGCGAGCGCTATCAGGGCGTGGTCGGGCTGGAAGGCGATACCCTGGCAGCCTGCCTGGAAGACTACTTCATGCGGTCTGAACAGCTGCCAACCCGTCTGTTCATCCGCACCGGTGAAGTTGACGGTCAGCCTGCTGCTGGCGGTATGCTGCTGCAGGTTCTGCCTGCACAGGATGCGCAGACCAATGATTTTGAGCACCTGGCGACGCTGACCGAAACCGTCAAAGCAGAAGAGCTCTTCAACCTGTCGGCGACCGACGTGCTGTGGCGTCTGTACCACGAAGAAGAAGTGACGGTATACGACCCGCAGGCGGTGGAGTTTAAGTGCACCTGCTCCCGCGAGCGCTGCGCGGGCGCCCTGAAAACGCTGCCTGACGAAGAGATCGACAGCATCATGGCGGAAGACGGTGAAATCGACATGCACTGTGACTACTGCGGTACGCACTACGTGTTCAATTCGATGGATATCGCCGAGATCCGCAATAACGCCTCCCCGGCGGATCCGCAGGTTCACTAAACCTCTTTCCCCTCACCCTAACCCTCTCCCCTTTGGGAGTGGGCTGGGGTGAGGAGTAAAAAACTCCCCCCAAGCTGAATCGTTTTCCCTATGTAACTCTTACGTAATTTTCTTACGTGTATGCGATTACATTCACATTCCTTCGGTTAAATTCACCAGCCCTTAACCTTTTAGGAACATTTTCCACAACCAAAAAGCGATTCCTGCGATAATCCGCCTGCGCTGTGACTGGAGTCGCAGCGTTTTCCGTTAGTAAGGGTTTTGTCCAGATACGTAAATCTATGAGCCCCGTCGCGGTTAACAACCTCAGAAAAACCCTACAATTTCAGGCAGTACATATTGGCTAAGGAGCAGTGATATGCGTGTTACTGGTTTAACCCCGCAAGATCTCATGGCTTATGGTATTCACGACGTCCAGGAAATCGTCTACAACCCCGATTACGATACGCTGTATCAGGAAGAGCTCAATCCAGCACTGGAAGGATACGAGCGAGGTGTGTTGACAAACCTTGGTGCTATCGCCGTCGATACCGGTATTTTTACCGGTCGTTCGCCGAAAGATAAGTATATCGTCCGAGACGAAACCACCCGCGATACGCTGTGGTGGGCTGATAAGGGCAAAGGGAAGAACGACAACAAACCGCTCTCCCCGGAGACCTGGCAGCATCTGAAAGGGCTCGTCACTCACCAACTCTCCGGCAAGCGCCTGTTCATTATCGACGCTTTCTGCGGCGCTAACGCCGACACCCGACTTTCCGTGCGTTTCATTACCGAAGTGGCCTGGCAGGCGCATTTCGTGAAAAACATGTTTATTCGTCCTACCGACGAAGAGCTGCAGGACTTCACCCCAGATTTCATCGTGATGAACGGCGCGAAATGCACGAATCCACAGTGGAAAGAGCAGGGTCTGAACTCCGAAAACTTTGTTGCCTTCAACCTGACCGAGCGTATCCAGCTGATTGGCGGTACCTGGTACGGCGGCGAGATGAAGAAAGGGATGTTCTCGGTCATGAACTACCTGCTGCCGCTGCGCGGTATCGCCTCCATGCACTGCTCGGCGAACGTCGGCGAGAAAGGCGACGTGGCGGTATTCTTCGGCCTGTCCGGCACTGGGAAGACAACTCTCTCTACCGATCCGAAACGCCGCCTGATTGGCGATGACGAACACGGCTGGGACGACGACGGCGTGTTTAACTTCGAAGGCGGCTGCTACGCGAAGACCATTCGACTGTCTGAAGAGGCAGAGCCGGATATCTTCCACGCGATCCGCCGCGACGCGCTGCTCGAAAACGTCACCGTGCGTGCCGACGGCTCCATCGACTTCGACGATGCGTCGAAAACCGAAAACACCCGTGTGTCGTATCCGATTTACCACATCGACAATATCGTGAAGCCGGTGTCAAAAGCGGGTCATGCTACGAAGGTGATTTTCCTGACGGCGGATGCGTTCGGCGTGCTGCCTCCGGTATCTCGCCTGACCGCCAGCCAGACGCAGTACCACTTCCTCTCGGGCTTTACCGCCAAGCTGGCCGGAACCGAGCGCGGCGTGACGGAGCCAACCCCAACCTTCTCCGCCTGCTTTGGCGCGGCCTTCCTGTCGCTGCATCCGACGCAGTACGCTGAAGTGCTGGTAAAACGCATGCAGGCATCCGGCGCGCAGGCCTACCTGGTGAACACCGGCTGGAACGGTACCGGCAAACGTATCTCTATCAAAGATACCCGCGCGATTATCGACGCCATTCTGGATGGTTCTCTGGACGACGCTGAAACCTTCACGCTGCCGATGTTTGACCTGGCGATCCCAACGTCGCTGCCGGGTGTGGATACGCATATCCTCGACCCGCGCAATACGTACGGTTCTCCGGAGCAGTGGCGTGAGAAGGCGGAATCGCTGGCGAAGCTGTTTATTGAGAACTTCGAGAAGTATACCGATACCCCGGCGGGTGCTGCGCTGGTGAGTGCGGGTCCAAAACTGTAGTCCATGTCGGGTGGCGGCTTCGCCTTACCCGACCTACAAAAAAGGGTGGCGAGTGCCACCCTTTTTTTAACTCTCTTTCACCTGCCCCCGCGTCACCGGTACCGGCAGCCAGGCGCGAATACTCAGCCCACCCCGTTCGCTGGTGCCAATCTCCAGCAATCCGTTATGGTTATCGATAATACGCTGCACAATCGCCAGGCCTAAACCGGTTCCGCTGGTGCTGCGCGCGCTGTCGCCACGCACAAACGGCTGGAACAGATGCTTACGCTGCTCAGGCTTAATGCCAGGGCCATCGTCTTCCACCTGGAACCAGGCGCGGTTGAGTTCAGAACCGCTGCTGACTTTAATCCAGCCATTGCCGTAGCGAGCCGCGTTGACCACCATGTTCGCCACTGCACGTTTGATGGAGAGCGGATGCATGCGCACCTGGATCTCCCCCGCCTGCAGGTCGGTATCAATCTCACGCTCGTAGCCGCTTTCCGCAGCCACCACCTCGCCCAGCACTGCGTTCAGGTCAGCCATTTCCATCGGCATCTCCTGCCCGGTGCGCAGGTAATCGATGAACTGCTCAATAATGGCGTTACACTCTTCGATATCCTTGTTGATGGACTCGGCAAGGTAACCGTCCTCTTCCCCCATCATCTCCGTCGCCAGGCGAATACGCGTCAGCGGCGTGCGCAGGTCATGGCTGACCCCCGCCATCAGCAGCGTACGGTCATCCGCCAGCTGCTTCACGCCTGCCGCCATATGGTTAAACGCGCGCGTCACCGAACGGACTTCTGAGGCGCCATACTCGCGCAGCGGTGGAGGAATAATCCCTTTACCGACCTGCAGCGCCGCGTGCTCCAGGTCGACCAGCGGTCGGTTCTGTATACGGATAAACAGCCACGCGCCGCCTATCGCCAGCAGCATGATGGCCAGGGTGTAGCGGAACAGCGGCGAGAAGTCGCCCTGATGGATTTCGGTCAGCGGGACGCGCACCCAGATATTGGGTGAGAGCCAGGTTTTCAGCCAGACGACCGGCGAGCTTTTGTTGACCTCAACGCGCACTTCCGTTGGGCCACCCAGCTGCTGCGCCATCTGCTGGCTAAGGAATTCGTAGTGCTGCGCCCAGCGCAGGCCAGCGTCTTCCGCCGCTTCGTTGGAGTAGAGCGAAATGCCCAGCTCACGGTAGATTTCACGGCGAAACGCCGGGGGAACGACGAGCTGCGTGCCGTCCTCCAGCTGCAGCTTATCGGTCATCAGCATACGGACTTCGTAGGCAAGGACCTTATTAAACTGCTGGAGGCTCGGCAGGATCGCAAAGTTCAGCACCACCAGATAGGTCGTCACCAGGCTGACGAACAGCAGAGTGACGATCAATAACAGGGTGCGGGCAAACGAGCTTCGCGGCGAGAAGCGCATTCGCCTCATGCTTTAGAGCCGTCCGGGACGAACACGTAGCCCAGACCCCATACGGTCTGAATATAACGAGGATGAGCAGGATCTTCTTCCACCATGCGGCGCAGACGGGAGATCTGCACGTCAATGGAGCGCTCCATTGCGGAGTATTCGCGACCGCGCGCCAGGTTCATCAGCTTGTCACGGGAAAGCGGCTCGCGCGGGTGGCTGACCAGCGCTTTCAGTACCGCAAACTCGCCGCTGGTGAGCGGCATTGGCTCGTCTTCACGGAACATCTCGCGCGTGCCGAGGTTCAGCTTGAACTTGCCGAAGGCAATGACGGCTTCTTCCTGCGACGGTGCGCCAGGCAGTTCGTTCGCCTGACGGCGCAGCACGGCGCGAATACGCGCCAGCAGTTCACGCGGGTTAAACGGTTTTGGAATGTAGTCGTCTGCGCCAATTTCGAGGCCCACGATACGGTCAACCTCTTCGCCCTTCGCCGTCACCATGATGATTGGCATCGGGTTGCTCTGGCTGCGCAGACGGCGGCAGATGGAAAGCCCGTCTTCGCCCGGTAGCATCAGGTCAAGGACCATCAGGTGGAAAGATTCACGGGTCAGCAGACGGTCCATCTGCTCAGCGTTCGCGACGCTACGAACCTGGAAGCCCTGCTCGGTCAGATAACGCTCAAGCAGCGCGCGCAGGCGCATGTCGTCATCCACGACCAGAATTTTGTAGTTTTCTTGCATTGTGTGTACTCCCAAAGGTTCGGATAGTCTTTGTAACAGCGTATTCTAAAAAAGTGCACGTATTCGACCAGCTAATTCTGGTATAAATTCTAGTCGAAATTGTTACAAAGCATATTTAACAGCAGCTTATCTGCTCATTTCATCACATAAATCATTATTAATCCTGTCTGTTACACTGTGTGGTACGTATTGTGCGCAAGACAGTAAACCGGCAGCAAAGGCTTCACCATGAAAACGCCCCTGATCACCCGCGAAGGGTACGAAAAGCTCAAAAAAGAGATGGATTACCTGTGGCGCGAAGAGCGTCCCGAGGTGACCAAAAAAGTCACCTGGGCGGCAAGCCTGGGCGATCGCAGCGAAAATGCTGACTACCAGTACAACAAAAAGCGACTGCGTGAGATCGACCGTCGGGTTCGCTACCTGACGAAGTGCCTCGAGAACCTGAAAATTGTCGATTACTCCCCGCAGCAGGAAGGCAAAGTGTTCTTCGGCGCGTGGGTTGAAATTGAAAACGATGACGGCAACACCCTGCGGTTTCGCATCGTTGGCTACGATGAAATTTTTGGTCGTAAGGATTACATCTCCATCGACTCACCCATGGCGCGCGCGCTGCTGAAAAAGGAAGTGGGCGATCTGGCCGTCGTGCAGACCCCTTCCGGTGAAGCCAGCTGGTACGTGAACGAAATCGAGTATGTTAAATAGTCCGAGAGCGCCCTCCACGGCTGGCATTTTGCCGTGTCAGCCCGTATAACTATCCCCTGATTTTTTCGACTCAACAGATGATAAAGCCATGATGAAAGATTCGCTCTGCCGCATTATTGCGGGTGATATTCAGGCCAGAGCCGAACAGGTAGAAGCTGCCGTTCGCCTGCTTGATGAAGGGAACACCGTGCCGTTTATTGCACGCTATCGTAAGGAAGTCACCGGTGGTCTGGATGACACGCAGCTGCGTAACCTGGAAACGCGCCTGGGTTATTTGCGCGAGCTGGAAGAACGTCGGCAGGCAATCCTCAAATCCATTGGCGAACAGGGCAAGCTGACCAGCGAGCTGGAAAACGCCATCAATGGCACCCTGAGCAAAACCGAACTCGAAGATCTCTATCTGCCGTATAAACCGAAGCGCCGCACGCGTGGGCAGATTGCGATTGAAGCGGGTCTTGAGCCGCTGGCCGACCTGCTGTGGAACGAGCCGTCCCACGATCCCGATACCGAAGCGGCGAAATTTATCGACGCTGACAAAGGCGTAGCGGACACCAAAGCCGCCCTCGACGGCGCGCGCTACATTCTGATGGAGCGTTTCTCTGAAGACGCCGCCCTGCTCGCTAAAGTGCGTGATTACCTGTGGAAAAACGCCCACATCGTCTCTACCGTCGTCGCGGGTAAAGAGGAAGAAGGCGCGAAATTCCGCGACTACTTCGATCACCACGAACCGATCTCTACCACCCCTTCACACCGCGCGCTGGCGATGTTCCGCGGCCGCAACGAAGGCGTGCTCCAGCTCTCCCTGAACGCCGACCCGCAGTTTGACGAGCCGCCGAAAGAGAGCCACTGCGAGCAGATCATCACCGATCACCTCGGCCTGCGCCTGAACAACGCCCCGGCGGACAGCTGGCGTAAAGGCGTGGTGAGCTGGACCTGGCGCATTAAGGTGCTGATGCACCTCGAAACCGAGCTGATGGGCACCGTGCGCGAGCGCGCCGAAGACGAAGCCATTAACGTTTTCGCCCGCAACCTGCACGACCTGCTGATGGCCGCCCCTGCTGGCCTGCGCGCGACCATGGGTCTCGATCCGGGCCTGCGTACCGGTGTGAAGGTTGCCGTCGTTGACGGCACCGGCAAGCTTGTCGCCACCGACACTATTTACCCGCACACTGGTCAGGCAGCGAAAGCGGCCGTCGTGGTGGCGGCGCTGTGCGAGAAGTACAACGTGGAACTGGTCGCCATCGGCAACGGTACGGCCTCACGCGAAACCGAGCGTTTCTACCTCGACGTGCAGAAACAGTTCCCGAAAGTGACGGCGCAGAAAGTGATCGTCAGTGAAGCGGGCGCATCCGTCTATTCCGCGTCTGAACTGGCAGCGCTGGAGTTCCCGGACCTGGACGTTTCCCTGCGCGGCGCGGTCTCTATCGCACGCCGTTTACAGGATCCGCTGGCCGAACTCGTGAAGATCGACCCGAAATCCATCGGCGTGGGCCAGTATCAGCACGACGTGAGCCAGACGCAGCTGGCGCGCAAGCTGGATGCGGTGGTGGAAGACTGCGTAAACGCCGTCGGCGTTGACCTGAACACCGCCTCCGTTCCCCTGCTGACTCGCGTGGCGGGCTTAACCCGCATGATGGCGCAGAACATCGTCGCCTGGCGTGATGAGAACGGCCAGTTCCAGAACCGTCAGCAGTTGCTGAAGGTGAGCCGTCTGGGGCCGAAAGCCTTTGAGCAGTGCGCGGGCTTCCTGCGTATCAACCACGGCGATAACCCGCTCGATGCCTCTACCGTTCACCCGGAAGCCTACCCTGTGGTGGAGCGCATTCTGGCCGCGACCCAGCAGGCGCTGAAAGACCTGATGGGCGACAACAGCGCGCTGCGTAACCTGAAAGCATCGGATTTCACCGACGAGCAGTTTGGCGTGCCGACGGTTAGCGACATCATCAAAGAGCTGGAAAAACCGGGCCGCGATCCGCGTCCTGAGTTTAAAACCGCGACTTTTGCCGACGGCGTGGAGACCATGAACGACCTGCTGCCGGGCATGGTGCTGGAAGGTGCGGTCACCAACGTCACCAACTTTGGCGCGTTTGTGGATATCGGCGTGCATCAGGACGGTCTGGTCCATATCTCTTCCCTCGCCGACAAGTTCGTTGAAGACCCGCATACCGTGGTCAAAGCGGGCGACATCGTGAAGGTGAAAGTGCTGGAAGTAGATCTGCAGCGCAAGCGTATCGCCCTGACCATGCGTCTGGACGAGCAGCCGGGCGAAACCAACGCGCGCCGCGGCGGCAACGGCGGCGGTCGCGAACAGCAGCGTCCGGCAGCGAAGGCCGCGAAACCGCGCGGGCGTGACGCGCAGCCTGCGGGCAACAGCGCGATGATGGATGCGCTGGCAGCGGCAATGGGTAAGAAACGCTAAGGTTGTCAATGCCCGGTGGCGCTACGCTTACCGGGCCTACGATTTTGTAGGCCGGGCAAACGCAGTGCCGCCCGGCAAGCAGACCGCAGGGAATTAAAATAAATATGGTGACCCCATATTTAAACCACTATTTATCACTCCATTAACAAATAAGCTTTTTATTCCTTCCCGAGTAATTCTGCAAATATTGAGCAAGGTCAATCAGACCGCAAATTAATACGATTAACAACATTCCGTCACAGTTTTAATATTGCTGATAAAAACTATTCTCATTATCATCATTGTGTAGATTATTTAACCTCTCGTGGAATCAGGCGCTATGCAATTCACTCCAGACAGTGCATGGAAAATTACCGGTTTTACTCGTGAAATTAGCCCCGCCTATCGGCAAAAGCTCTTGTCACTCGGCATGCTACCCGGCTCGTCATTCCAGGTAGTACGCGTGGCCCCGCTGGGCGACCCCGTTCATATCGAAACCCGACGCGTCAATCTGGTACTGCGTAAGAAAGACCTCGCCTTAATTGAAGTCGAAGCGTTATCTCAATAACAAGCCAGCGGTTCAGTGAGTCTATTACAATGAAAAAATTAACTATTGGCTTAATTGGCAATCCTAATTCCGGCAAGACAACCTTATTTAATCAGTTAACCGGTGCGCGCCAGCGCGTCGGCAACTGGGCAGGCGTGACGGTTGAACGCAAAGAAGGCCAGTTCACGACGACGGACAATCAGGTCACACTGGTTGACCTGCCGGGCACCTATTCGCTCACCACGATTTCATCCCAGACCTCGCTCGATGAGCAGATCGCCTGCCACTATATTCTGAGCGGCGATGCGGATCTGCTCATCAACGTGGTGGATGCGTCCAACCTTGAGCGCAATCTCTATCTGACGCTGCAGCTGCTTGAGCTGGGTATTCCCTGCATCGTGGCCCTTAACATGCTCGACATCGCAGAGAAGCAGAAATTGCGCATCGACGTCGATGCCCTCTCCGCACGCCTGGGCTGCCCGGTGGTTCCGCTTGTCTCTACCCGCGGGCGCGGCATTGACGCCCTGAAGCTGGCCGTTGACCGCCACGCAGGTAATGCCGACGTTGAACTGGTGCACTACGCGCAGCCGCTGCTTCGCGAAGCCAGCAAGCTGGCGCAGGAGATGGACACCGCCATGCCTGCCAGACAGCGTCAATGGCTCGGCCTGCAGATGCTGGAAGGTGATATCTACAGCCGCGCCTATGCCGGTGACGCAGCAGATAAACTCGACGTGGCGCTGGCACGCCTGAGCGACGAGCTGGATGACCCGGCGCTGCACATCGCGGACGCGCGCTATCAGGCCATCGCCGCGATTTGCGACGTGGTCAGCAACGCCCTGACGGCGGAACCCAGCCGCTTTACCGCCGCCGTAGATAAGATTGTGCTCAACCGATTCCTCGGTTTGCCCATCTTCCTGCTGGTGATGTACCTGATGTTCCTGCTTGCCATTAACATCGGCGGCGCGCTCCAGCCTGTCTTTGATGCCGGTTCCGTCGCGATATTCGTGCACGGTATCCAGTGGCTGGGCTATACCCTGCACTTCCCGGAATGGCTGACTATCTTCCTCGCTCAGGGGATTGGCGGCGGTATCAACACCGTGCTGCCGCTGGTGCCGCAGATCGGCATGATGTACCTGTTCCTCTCCTTCCTTGAAGACTCCGGCTATATGGCTCGCGCGGCGTTCGTGATGGATCGCCTGATGCAGGCGCTGGGGCTGCCGGGTAAATCCTTCGTGCCGCTGATCGTTGGCTTCGGCTGCAACGTGCCGTCGGTGATGGGTGCACGTACGCTTGATGCGCCGCGCGAGCGGCTGATGACCATCATGATGGCGCCATTTATGTCCTGCGGCGCGCGCCTGGCCATCTTTGCGGTCTTTGCCGCCGCTTTCTTTGGTCAGCAGGGCGCGCTGGCGGTCTTCTCGCTGTACGTGCTCGGCATCGTGATGGCAATCCTGACCGGTCTGATGCTGAAGCACACCATTATGCGCGGTGAAGCGTCACCGTTCGTGATGGAGCTGCCGGTTTACCACGTACCGCATCTGAAGAGCCTGGCGATCCAGACCTGGCAGCGCCTGAAAGGCTTCGTGCTGCGCGCCGGTAAAGTGATTGTCATCGTCAGTATCTTCCTGAGCGCGCTGAACAGCTTCACGTTGAGCGGTCAGGCGGCAGATAACATCAACGACTCTGCCCTCGCCTCCGTCAGCCGCGTCATCACGCCGGTCTTCAAACCGATTGGCGTGCAGGAGGATAACTGGCAGGCGACCGTTGGCCTGTTCACCGGCGCAATGGCGAAAGAGGTGGTTGTCGGGACGCTGAACACACTCTACACCGCAGAGAACATTCAGGAGCAAGAGTTCAATCCGGCAGAGTTTCACCTCGGCGACGAACTGTTGGGTGCCGTTGAGGAAACCTGGCAGAGCCTGAAAGACACCTTCAGCCTGAGCGTGCTGGCGAACCCGATTGAGGCCAGCAAAGGCGACGGCGAAATGGCGACCGGCGCCATGGGCGTGATGAGCGAGAAATTCGGCAGTGCGTCAGCGGCCTACAGCTACCTCATCTTCGTGTTGCTGTACATTCCGTGCATCTCGGTAATGGGGGCGATTGCCCGTGAGTCCAGCCGCGGCTGGATGGGCTTCTCCATTCTGTGGGGGCTGAATATCGCTTACTCCCTGGCGACGGTGTTCTATCAGACCGTTAACTTCAGCCAGCACCCGCGTTACAGCCTGGTCTGCATCCTGGCGGTGATCCTGTTTAACGTGATGGTGATGGGCTTGCTGCGCCGGGCGCGGAGCCGCGTTGATATCAACCTGCTGGCGACGCGTAAAACGCCGACCTCCTGCTGCAACAGCCCGGCTGGCGACTGTCACTAAGGGGCAAACAGATGGCATCGTTGATTCAGGTTCGTGATTTACTGGCGTTACAGGGGCGCATGGAGGCAAAACAGCTCAGCCTCAGCCTGCATACGCCCCAGCCGATGATCGATGCCATGCTGGAAAGACTCGAAGCGATGGGAAAAGCCGTGCGCATTCAGGAAGAGCCGGACGGTTGTTTGTCCGGCAGCTGTAAACGTTGCCCGGAAGGGAAAGCCTGCCTCAGGGAGTGGTGGGCACTGCGCGAATAAAGCCGGACAGCGCCGAACAAAACTCGCCAGGGTGCGAGATAAACGGCGCGTGTGCCGCTTTAGCGACCACCAACGATTGGCTCTCCGGCCACAGATCATCCAGCAGCGGAACCACCTTGCGCGGCACCAGCCCGTCCAGATAACCATAAATACGAAGATGCGGGACCGCCAGCGACGCCAGCGGTTCACGCAGATCGACCGTTTTCAGGATCTCAAGCCCCCCGTTAAGCACCTCAACGTCAGGCATCGGCAGCGAGAGCACGGTCTGCTTCAGCGTGCGCGCATCCTGACGCGCGGTTTCTGTTCCCATCGTCTGCAGCGCGAGAAAACGTTCCACCGTCCGCTGGAAGTCTTCGCTTAGCTGCTGCTGGAACCCGGCCAGCACTTCAGGCTTGATACCCGGCCACGCATCCTGCGCGCTAAAACTCGGGGACGAGGCCACGGTAACCAGCGCGCTCACGCGCCCGGGGTTATCCAGCGCAATTTTGCTTGCCACCAGCCCACCCAGGCTCCAGCCCAGCCAGACGGCGTTTTGCGGCGCGGCATCCAAAACCTGCTGCGCCATCTCATCAAGCGACATCGCGCCAAAGCCGCGACTACGGCCATAGCCCGGCAAATCCACCAGATGCAGCGTAAATTGCGAGGCGAGTTCCTCACTTACGCAACGCCACACTTCCGCATTCAGTCCCCATCCGTGCAGCAGCACAAGATGACAATTTCCCGTCCCGACGGTCTGCCACCACAGCGTCTTCATCAGCTATCGTTCTCTTTTTTTACATGGAGGTTGCCTATGCTAACAGTGCCCGGCTTGTGCTGGCTATGCCGAATGCCGCTTGCGCTCAGCGCGTGGGGGATGTGTTCCGTCTGTACCCGCTCGCTGGAAGGACGAATCGCCGGGTGTCCGCAGTGTGGGTTACCGGCGGTCAGCCTGGCGATCCCCTGCGGTCGCTGCCTAAAAAAAGCGCCGCCGTGGCAAGCGCTTGTGGCGGTGGATAATTATGTTCCGCCGCTCAGTTCACTTATCCACGCACTGAAGTTTTCCCACCAAAGCGTACTGGCGACGCCTCTTGCCCGCTTGCTGCTTCTCGCCGTTTTGCAGGCACGACGAACGCGCGCGCTGCCGCGGGTCGACATGCTGATGAATGTCCCCCTGCACCACCGTCGCCACTGGCGGCGCGGCTATAACCAAAGCGACCTGCTCTGTCGTCCGCTCGCCCGCTGGCTCGGATGCCGTTACGCTGCCTCAGCGCTCAGTCGCGTGCAGGCAACCGCAATACAGCATCAGCTCAGCGCGCGGCTTCGCAAAAGGAACCTGAAAAATGCCTTCCGCCTTGAATTGCCGGTTCACGGCCTCCATATCGCGCTTGTGGATGATGTCGTCACCACGGGCAGTACCGTTGCTGAACTTTCCCGACTGCTTTTGCAAAGCGGCGCCGCGTCGGTTCAGGTATGGTGTCTGTGCCGTACCTTGTAGCCCTTCTTCAATGGGCGTATGATTATACCCAGGTAATTTAGTCAACTATTAGGTCAAAGCTATGATCCGTATTTCCGATTCTGCACAAGCGCACTTTGCCAAATTGCTGGCAAATCAGGAAGAAGGGACGCAGATCCGCGTGTTTGTGATCAATCCAGGCACTCCGAATGCAGAATGTGGTGTCTCGTATTGTCCTCCGGACGCTGTGGAAGCAACTGACACCGCCCTTAAATTTGAACAGCTCACCGCGTACGTCGATGAACTGAGCGCGCCGTATCTTGACGATGCGGAAATCGACTTTGTCACCGACCAGCTGGGCTCTCAGCTGACCCTGAAAGCACCGAACGCGAAAATGCGTAAAGTGTCTGACGATGCCCCGCTGATGGAGCGCGTTGAGTATCTGCTGCAATCGCAGATCAACCCACAGCTGGCAGGACACGGTGGCCGTGTAACCCTGATGGAAATCACGGAAGACGGTCTGGCGATCCTGCAGTTCGGCGGCGGCTGTAACGGCTGTTCTATGGTCGATGTGACCCTGAAGGAAGGGATCGAGAAGCAGCTGCTGAACGAATTCCCGGAACTGAAAGGCGTGCGCGATCTGACCGAGCACCAGCGCGGCGAGCACTCTTACTACTAATTCAGTACCCGTCTGTCTTGCCCGGTGGCGCTGCGCTTACCGGGCCTACAAAACAGTTACTGCATCCGAATCGTAGGCCGGGTAAGGCGAAGCCGCCACCCGGCTTTTGTTTTCCCGCAGCCCCCCCTCTATATGTTGACCTGCGTCTCATAATTCAAATTTAGCCTCCCAGGGTGATTCTCAATCACATCATGTTACCCGTATCATTCTCGTGGGCACTCAACACCCTTATAACAGCCGACTAAACTTAATGGTTTCGCAGGCATCAGTATGAGTGCCGTTAACGCTCTGTTCCCAGTTGGGACAATCGGAATTTGTCGTTGAAACAATGACGTTACCCATAACAATTCAAAGGCCAGGTAAATCATGCCATTAGTCATCGTCGCTATCGGTGTTGTGTTATTACTGCTCTTGATGATCCGTTTCAAAATGAACGGATTTATCGCTTTGGTTCTGGTGGCACTTGCAGTCGGTCTGATGCAAGGGATGCCGCTGGTGAAAGTCATCAGCTCGATTAAAGCCGGTGTCGGCGGTACGCTCGGCAGCCTGGCGTTGATCATGGGCTTCGGCGCCATGCTCGGCAAAATGCTGGCGGACTGCGGGGGTGCGCAGCGCATCGCCACCACGCTGATCGCCAAATTCGGTAAACAGCACATTCAGTGGGCCGTGGTCTTAACCGGTTTTACCGTCGGTTTCGCGCTGTTCTATGAAGTGGGCTTCGTGCTGATGCTGCCGCTGGTGTTCACCATCGCGGCTGCGGCAAATATCCCGCTGCTATATGTCGGTGTGCCAATGGCTGCGGCGCTGTCCGTGACCCACGGCTTCCTGCCGCCGCACCCGGGCCCAACCGCTATCGCCACCATTTTCCACGCAGATATGGGTAAAACCCTGCTGTTCGGTACGATTCTGGCAATCCCAACCGTGATTCTGGCGGGCCCGGTTTATGCGCGCTTCCTGAAAGGCATTGATAAGCCGATTCCTGAAGGGCTGTACAGCGCCAAAACCTTTACCGAAGAAGAGATGCCTGGCTTTGGCGTCAGCGTCTGGACCTCTCTGGTGCCGGTCATTCTGATGGCGATGCGCGCCGTGGCGGAGATGGTCCTGCCAAAAGGTCACGCGTTCCTGGCCGTTGCGGAATTCCTGGGTGACCCGGTGATGGCAACACTGATTGCGGTGCTGATCGCGATGTTCACCTTCGGCCTTAACCGCGGTCGTTCAATGGATCAGATCAACGACACGCTGACCTCTTCCATTAAAATCATTGCCATGATGCTCCTGATCATCGGCGGTGGCGGTGCGTTCAAGCAGGTTCTGGTCGACAGCGGCGTGGACAAATACATCGCTGCCATGATGCATGAAACCAACGTGTCGCCGCTCCTGATGGCCTGGTCTATTGCTGCCGTGCTGCGTATTGCGCTGGGTTCTGCAACCGTTGCGGCGATCACCGCAGGCGGTATCGTTGCCCCGTTGATTGCGACCACGGGCGTAAGCCCTGAGCTGATGGTTATCGCAGTCGGTTCCGGTAGCGTGATTTTCTCTCACGTGAACGATCCGGGCTTCTGGCTGTTCAAGGAGTACTTCAACCTGACGATCGGTGAAACCATCAAGTCCTGGTCCGCGCTGGAAACCATTATTTCGGTGTGCGGTCTGGTCGGGGTTCTGCTGTTGAATATGGTGGTTTGATGTAAAAAAGCCGGGTGGCGCTGACGCTTACCCGGCCTACATTCTATTCCCTCTCCCTCTGGGAGAGGGTTAGGGTGAGGGTGAAACTACCGCTTCTTACCCACCGCTCTTCTGCGCTTGTCCAAATCCTTAATCAGCCTGTTCACCCCGTCATCGGCAAACATCTTCTCAAGCGTTGTGGACAGCTTGCGACGCCAGTTCTTGTACTGATAGCTGGTGCCCGGGATGTTCACCGGCTCCGCCATATCAATCCAGTCTTCCGGCTGCAGGCCCAGCAGAGCGCTGTTACTGTCGGCAATATAGCGCTGCAAACCACGATTAAGCGTGGAGGTCATCGACATCAACGACGCCTTATGCCCGGCGCGTTTCGGCAGACAGCCATGCTTGTGCAGCGCATCCAGCAGCCCCTGTTTGGAGAGTTCGCGATCCTGATACAGGCCGCGCAGAACCTCTTCATCAGGATAGAGTCCCAGCGTTTTACCGAGCGTCAGGTCGCCGCTTTCCCAATAGCCACGAAGCGTAGGAAGGTCATGCGTCGTCGCGACTGCCATTGACTGTTCAGGGTACGCTTGCGGCGCGCGGAAGGTTTTCTCATGGTCGTTTTCAAAATAGAGCACTTTGTAGGAGTAGACGCCGCTGTCGCGGAGCTTACTGACAATTTCCACCGGCACGGTACCGAGATCCTCACCGATCACCATGCACTGGTGACGCTTACTTTCCAGCGCCAGGATCGACAGCAGATCGTCAACCGGGTACTGCACGTACGCCCCGTGGTCGGCCGTTTCACCGTACGGGATCCACCACAGGCGCAGCACGGACATCACGTGGTCGATACGCAGCGCCCCGCAGTTCTGCATGTTCGCGCGCAGCAGGTCGATAAACGGCTCGTAGGCGCGCGCCGCCATCACGTGCGGATCCATCGGCGGCAAGCCCCAGTTCTGGCCGAGCGGGCCAAGGATATCCGGCGGCGCGCCGACGGAGGCTTTCAGACAGTAAAGCTCGCGGTCACACCAGGTTTCCGCACCGCCTTCCGCCACGCCAACGGCCAGGTCACGATACAGGCCAATCGGCATCTTGTAGCCCTGGCTCACCTGCCAGCAGGCGGCAAACTGGCTGTACGCCAGCCACTGCAGCCATAGGTAGAAGTCCACCTCGTCAGCGTATTTTTTGCAGAAGGCTTTCACTTCAGGCGTGTCGACGGTCTGATACGCTTCCGGCCAGACCGGCCAGCCCCAGCGCATTTCGTCCTCTTTCACCTGATACGCGTGCAGCGCATCAAACGCCGCCTGCCAGTACAGGCTTTCGCCCTCCTGGGTGACAAACTGACGGAAGGCCGTCATCTGCTCGTCATCGCGCTTCGCAAAACCTTTCCATGCCAGACGCAGTGCCGCCATTTTCAACGCGGTGACGGTGGCGTAGTCCACCCAGTCGGCGTCGCGCGCCTGCTTCAGCGCGTGCTGCGTGGTACTGAGGTTCCACCACGCTTGCGCCTCTTTGCTGTTTTTGAAGTCATCTAACGCGTTAACGTCGATGTAAATCACGTTCAGCCAGCGACGGGACGACGGGCTGTACGGGCTGGCACTTTCCGGGTTCGCCGGATAAAGCGCATGGATCGGGTTGAGGCCGATGAACGCGCCGCCGCGCTCGCCCACATCCACCAGCATCTTTTTCAGGTCGCCAAAATCACCGATGCCCCAGTTGTTGTCCGAACGGAGGGTGTAGAGCTGCACGCAGGCGCCCCACAGCTTTTTACCTTCGAGCAACGCCTGCGGCTCGTAGCAGCGTTTTGGCGCGACGATCACCCGGCAGTGGAAACGCAGGTCATCCTGGGTGAGCGTTAAGGTGTGATAGCCCTCCGGCAGCTTCGCCGGAAGGTTGAGCGTTTTGCCACCGGTCGCGTGGCCTTTGTGCTGATGCCCCTCTTCGGTGGTGAGCAGCCAGCTAAACTCGCCGCGCCCCTCCACCGCCAGCGGCATCTTTTTGCCTGCGGTGAAGACCTTCACGTTCGGCACCGGTGCAACCGACGCTTTCGCGTCGGCTTTGTGCATGGCATCCAGCAAACGTCTTTTGGTGTCGGCGCCAATAGACTGCGGTTTGCCGTGCGCATTGATGTAACTGAGGCTGATCCCCGCCGCCTGCGCGGCACTGTCCAGACGTTTACTCTCCATCGCGCTTCCTTAGCGTTTTGCCTGCCAGATACGGGCCTGATAATCACGGATTGAACGGTCAGAGCTGAACATGCCGCAGCGGGCGGTGTTCAGGATGCACGCGCGGGTCCACGCTTCCTGGTCGCGATACAGCACGTCGACCTGTTTTTGCGCTTCAACGTAGGCCGTGAAGTCCGCCATCACCAGATACGGGTCACCGCCGTGTTTGTCCATGCTGTGCAGCATCTGGTCAAACGCGTGCTTGTCGCCGTCGCTGTATTTGCCGCTTTCCAGCTCTTTCAGCACCGCGTCCAGCACTTTGTCTTTCTTACGCCATTTCACCGGGTCGTAGCCTTTGGCCTTGATGGCTTTCACCTCTTCCACGGTATGGCCGAAGATGAAGATATTCTCTTCACCGACCTTCTCGGCGATTTCGACGTTTGCTCCGTCGAGCGTACCGACGGTCAGCGCGCCGTTCAGCGCCAGCTTCATATTGCCGGTACCGGACGCTTCTTTCCCTGCGGTAGAGATCTGCTCGGAGATATCCGCCGCCGGGATCAGCATTTCAGCCGCCGAGACGCAGTAATCCGGCAGGAACACGACCTTCAGCTTGTCGCCCACTTTCGGATCGCTGTTGATCGCCGCCGCCACTTTGTTGATGGCGAGGATAATGTTTTTCGCCAGGTAGTAGCCCGGCGCCGCTTTCGCACCGAACAGGAACACGCGCGGCACACGGTCGGCCTGCGGGTTCTCGCGGATCTCTTTGTACAGCGCCAGAATGTGCAGCAGGTTCAGGTGCTGACGTTTGTACTCGTGCAGGCGTTTGATCTGGATATCGAAAATCGCATTCGGGTTGATCTCAATTCCGGTGCGCACTTTCACAAACTCCGCCAGGCGAACCTTGTTCTCCAGCTTGATCGCGCGGTACTGCTCGCGGAACTTCGCGTCGTCGGCGTATTTTTCCAGGTTGATGAGCTGGTCCAGATCGTTGGCCCACTCTTTCTTCAGGGTCTTGTCCAGCAGGCCGGCCAGCAGCGGATTGCACTGCTTGATCCAGCGACGCGGCGTGATGCCGTTGGTCACGTTGTGGAATTTGGTCGGCCACAGCTGGTGGTATTCCGGGAACAGATCTTTGACCACCAGGTCCGAGTGCAGCGCCGCCACGCCGTTAACGGCAAAACCGCTGACAACGCACATGTTCGCCATGCGCACCTGCTTATCGTGCACCACCGCCAGCTTCGCCCAGACCGCTTTGTTGCCCGGCCAGGTTTTATCCACCAGCGTTTTAAACTGGTCGTTAATCTTGTTAATGATCTGCATATGACGCGGCAGCAGCGTTTTCACCAGCTTCTCATCCCAGCACTCCAGCGCTTCCGGCATCAGGGTGTGGTTGGTGTAGGCAAAGGTACGGCTGGTGATGGCCCAGGCGTCGTCCCAGCTAAGCTGATGTTCGTCGATCAGCACGCGCAGCAGTTCCGGGATGGCAATGGTCGGGTGCGTGTCGTTGAGCTGAATCACTTCGAAGTCCGGCAGCTGCGCCAGCTTGCGGCCCGCCAGGTGATGGCGACGCAGAATGTCCGCCACGGAGCAGGCGCACTGGAAGTACTGCTGCATCAGGCGCAGCTTTTTACCCGCCAGGTGGTTGTCGTTCGGGTAGAGCACTTTGGTCAGCTTCTCGGCGTCGATACCCTGCTGCTCGGCGCGCAGGAAATCGCCGTCGTTGAATTTGGTCAGGTTAAACGGATGCGCGTGCTTCGCCTGCCACAGACGCAGCGGCTGCGCCATGCCGTTACGGTAGCCGAGCACCGGCAGATCCCAGGCTTCACCGGTGAGGGTGAATGCCGGTTCCCAGAGTCCCTGCTTAGTGACTTTCCCGCCAATGCTGACCTGCACATCGAGCTGCGCGTTGTGGCGGAACCACGGATAGGTGTTGCGATGCCAGTCGTCCGGCGCTTCCATCTGATGGCCGTCGGCAAATGACTGACGGAACAGGCCATACTGATAGTTCAGACCATAGCCAATCGCGGACTGACCAACGGTTGCCATAGAGTCAAGGAAGCAGGCTGCCAGGCGCCCCAGACCACCATTCCCCAGCGCCGGGTCGGTCTCTTCTTCCAGCAGGTCGGTCAGGTTAATGTCGTGTTCTTTCAGCACATCGCCGACGTCCTGATACCAGCCGAGGTTCAGCAGGTTGTTGCCGGTCAGGCGGCCAATCAGGAATTCCATCGAGATATAGTTCACGTGACGCTGGCCCTTAACAGGCTTCGCCACCGGTTGAGCATCCAGTTGCTCTGCGAGCGCACCGCTCACCGCCTGCCACCACTGGTGAGGCGTCATCTCGTTTGCAGCACGAAGGCCAAAACGCTGCCACTGACGTGTCAGGGCAGCCTGGAATTGAGCTTTGTTGAAGGTAGGCTGTGACATAGGGAATTGGCATCCTGTAGAAAGAAAACACATGTTGGCGCTAGTGTGCCTGGCTCATTCCGCCTCTTCCTCCTCCTGTGGGGGATTAGACAGGGAGGAGTAGCGGGGATGAGCATAAAAGTGTGATCGAGGCCACTCTGTAAGTGTGCACGGCGGGAGAAAAGATATCCTGGAAGAGTGTCAAAAAAATGAAATGCAGTTTCGTAAGAAATTATTCCTCGCGGAAATGATTACTTACGTACAATAATATTTCTGCAATCGGGTAATAACTAAGGCGATTATTAATTTCCCTTAACTTTACCAGCAGTATATTAAATTTAACGTCACTGTCCCTTTCTGAAACCAGTTTCAGCGCAGCCGCAACACAACCATACAAGCCAGCATTGACGGGGCATCAAAGACCTTTCCAGAAAGTTCCATCATCTGCCTGAATGTTTTGTGACAGAGTGCAAATTCACAGCCACCAAATCCAGACATAACTTGCAATAGTTAACTTATTGGCCGACCTTATATCCATTAATTACGAAGCGCAAAAAAAATAAAATCTCTCGTTCCCCACAGTGAAGTGAAACCTATGTTGATTCCGTCTAAATTAAGTCGCCCGGTTCGTCTTGACCATACAGTGGTCCGCGAGCGTCTGCTGGCTAAACTTTCCGGCGCGCATAATTTCCGACTGGCGCTGGTTACGAGTCCTGCAGGTTATGGAAAAACAACGCTCATTTCACAATGGGCCGCAGGTAAGAGCGATCTCGGCTGGTACTCCCTTGATGAGGGCGATAACCAGCAGGAGCGTTTTGCCAGCTATTTGATTGCCGCCATTCAACAGGCCACCAACGGACACTGCGTCGCCAGTGAGGTGATGGTGCAAAAACGCCAGTACGCCAGCCTGTCTTCCCTTTTCTCACAGCTGTTTATCGAACTGGCAGAATGGCATCGTCCGCTTTATGTGGTGATTGATGACTATCATCTGATCACAAACCCGGTGATCCACGAGTCGATGCGCTTCTTCCTGCGCCATCAGCCGGAAAACCTGACCTTAGTTGTCCTGTCGCGTAACCTGCCGCAGCTGGGTATTGCCAACCTGCGCGTGCGCGATCAGCTTCTCGAAGTGGGCAGCCAGCAGCTGGCCTTCACCCACCAGGAAGCGAAACAGTTCTTTGACTGCCGCCTGACCTCACCGATTGAGGCCGCCGAAAGCAGCCGCCTGTGTGATGATGTCGCGGGCTGGGCCACGGCGCTGCAGCTTATCGCGCTCTCTGCCCGGCAAAACAACAGTCCGGCGCATCAGTCTGCGCGACGTCTGGCGGGCATCAACGCCAGCCACCTTTCTGATTATCTGGTGGATGAGGTGCTGGACAGCGTCGATCCCTCCACCCGTAATTTCCTGCTGAAAAGCTCCCTGCTGCGTTCCATGAACGATGCGCTGATCGTGCGCGTTACCGGCTGTGAGAACGGTCAGCTACAGCTTGAAGAGATTGAACGTCAGGGCCTCTTCCTGACGCGCATGGACGACCCCGGTGAGTGGTTTAGCTATCACCCGCTGTTTGGCAGCTTCCTGCGCCAGCGCTGTCAGTGGGAACTGGCGGTTGAACTGCCGGAAATTCACCGCGCCGCTGCCGAAAGCTGGATGGCACAAGGCTTCCCGAGCGAGGCCATCCACCACGCGCTGGCCGCCGGTGATGCCAGCATGCTGCGCGATATCCTCCTCAACCATGCATGGGGCCTGTTCAACCACAGCGAGCTGACGCTGCTCGAAGAGTCGTTAAAAGCTCTGCCGTGGGAAAGCCTGCTGGAGAACCCGCGTCTGGTGCTGCTTCAGGCCTGGCTGATGCAGAGCCAGCATCGCTACAGCGAAGTTAACACCCTGCTGGCACGCGCCGAGCAGGAGATGGAAAGCGAAATGGATGCCACCCTGCACGGCGAGTTCAACGCCCTGCGCGCTCAGGTGGCCATTAACGACGGCGACCCGGACGAAGCTGAACGGCTGGCGATGGTCGCGCTGGATGAACTGCCGCTGGCTAACTTCTACAGCCGCATCGTTGCGACCTCGGTGCACGGCGAAGTACTGCACTGCAAAGGCGACCTCACCCGTTCGCTTTCACTGATGCAGCAAACCGAGCAGATGGCACGTCGGCACGATGTCTGGCACTACGCGCTGTGGAGCCTGATCCAACAGAGCGAGATTTTATTTGCGCAGGGGTTCCTGCAGGCCGCCTGGGAAAATCAGGAAAAAGCGTTCCAGCTGATTCGTGAACAGCATCTGGAACAGCTGCCGATGCATGAGTTCCTGTTGCGTATTCGCGCGCAGCTGCTGTGGGCATGGTCACGTCTGGACGAGGCCGAAAGCTGCGCCCGTCAGGGTGTAGACGTACTCTCCAGCTTCCAGCCGCAGCAGCAGCTGCAGTGTCTGGCGCTGCTGGTCCAGTGTTCGCTGGCGCGTGGGGATCTGGATAATGCCCGCAACCACCTTAACCGCCTGGAGAACCTGCTCGGCAACGGTCAGTACCACAGCGACTGGGTATCAAACGCCGATAAGGTTCGGGTGATTTACTGGCAGATGATCGGCGATAAAAAGTCCGCCGCCAACTGGCTGCGTCAAACGCCGAAACCGGAATTTGCCAACAACCACTTCCTGCAGAGCCAGTGGCGGAACATTGCCCGCGCGCAGATCCTGCTGGGTGAGTTTGAACCGGCTGAGATCGTGCTGGAGGAGTTAAACGAAAACGCGCGCAGCCTGCGGCTGATGAGCGACCTGAACCGCAACCTGCTGCTGCTGAACCAGCTCTACTGGCAGGCCGGGCGTAAAAATGACGCCCAGCGCGTGCTGCTGGAAGCGCTACAGCTGGCTAACCGCACCGGGTTTGTCAGCCACTTTGTCATTGAAGGCGAAGTCATGGCGCAGCAGCTGCGCCAGCTTATTCAGCTCAATACGCTGCCGGAACTGGATCAGCATCGCGCTCAGCGTATTCTGCGCGAGATTAACCAGCACCATCGCCATAAGTTCGCGCATTTCGATGAGAACTTTGTAGAACGTCTGCTGAACCACCCGGAAGTCCCGGAACTTATCCGCACCAGCCCGCTCACCCAGCGTGAATGGCAGGTTCTCGGGCTGATCTATTCCGGCTACAGCAACGAGCAGATTGCCGGCGAGCTGGCGGTGGCGGCGACCACCATCAAAACGCATATCCGCAATTTGTATCAGAAGCTGGGTGTGGCGCATCGACAGGATGCGGTGCAGCATGCGCAGCAATTGTTGAAGATGATGGGGTACGGTGTGTAATTCATTGCCCGGCGGCGCTACGCTTGCACGGGCCTACGGGGTTTTGTAGGTCGGGTAAGCGTAGCGCCACCCGACACAATTCCTAGCACAATTCCAGCTGCAAATTATTATCTTTAATCACCTGCATCACGCCCGCTGGCGGCATCACGTCGGTATAAACCGCATCCACCATGCTGATGCTGCCCATGTTCACCATCGCGTTACGGCCAAACTTGGAATGGTCTACCACCAGCATCACGTGGCGTGAGTTTTCAATAATCGCGCGCTTGGTGCGCACCTCGTGATAATCAAACTCCAGCAGCGAGCCGTCGCTGTCGATGCCGCTGATCCCCAGAATGCCGAAGTCGAGGCGGAACTGAGAGATAAAATCAAGCGTCGCTTCGCCGATAATCCCACCGTCGCGGCTGCGCAGTTCGCCGCCCGCGAGGATGATGCGGAAATCGTCTTTCTGCATCAGGGTATTGGCCACGTTCAGGTTGTTCGTCACCACGCGCAGGTTCTCGTGATCCAGCAGCGCATGGGCTACCGCTTCCGGCGTGGTGCCGATATCAATAAACAGCGTCGCCCCGTTTGGGATCTGGCTGGCGACCTTGCGGGCAATCCGCTCTTTCTCTGCCGTCTGCGTGGCTTTACGGTCATGCCAGGAGGTATTGACCGAGCTGGACGGTAGCGCCGCCCCGCCGTGGTGGCGCAGAATGCGGTTCTGATCGGCCAGGTCGTTCAGGTCACGACGGATGGTTTGTGGACTGACGGCAAACTGCTCCACCAGCTCTTCGGTGCTGACGTATCCCTGTTTTTTAACCAGTTCGATAATGGCGTCATGACGTTGTGTTTGTTTCATCAATTATCCCTGAGAATTATGTTCGTTTTCGCGCATGGAGCGTGTCGGCGAAGGCCATCGCCAGCCCCACGGCCAGCCCGGTGACGTGCGCACCGTTGGCAATAGACATACCAAACAGATCAAACCATCCGGCAATTAGCCATACTAACGCAAAGGTTATCAATCCGCGTTGCAGATAGATGCCGCTTTCAGGGTCGCGTTCGCCTCTGAGCCAGACATAGCCCATCAGGGCGTACACCACGCCTGACAATCCGCCAAACCACGGGCCGCTGAATTTATGCTGCACATAGCCGCTCAGCAGGGCGCTAATAATGGTGATAACGATCAGCTTGCCGCTGCCGAGTCGCTTCTCCACGATACCGCCGAGATACCACCACCACAGCAGGTTAAAGAGGATGTGCATCACCGAGAAGTGCATCAGCGCGTGGGTAAAGTAGCGCCAGACGTCAAACTGCAGCGACGGATCGTACGGCCACGCCAGGGCAATCATTACGCTCTGGTCGCCCGCCACGTTCATAATGATGAAGACGATAATGCAGGCCGCCATCAGCAGCAGCGTAAACGGCCCTGCGCGTTCGCGGATGGTGGCAAGGAAAGGAAAACGACTGTAGTGCAACCCGCTGCCGGTGTGGCCGGATTGCCAGCTTGCCGCCAGATAGCGCGGATCGCCAGGGTTCTCAAGGAAACGCGCCAGTTCTTCATTTACGCGCGCGGCCTGGCTCTCGTCGGCCAGCCAGACGTCGGTCTGGTTATGTTGCTGAATGGTCAGGATAACGCCCTGCGTCGCCATATAGTCGACAAACGCCTGGGCGACGCGCGGGTTGGTAAAGGAGGTAATCATCAACATGGGCGACGGTCGCTTATTTCCACACAAAAGGGGACAGTATAGCGGGATCAGCGCTCAAAAGCGTATTCCACTTCTGCCGGGAAATGACGATGCCATGCATCGAAGCCGCCGTCGACGCTGTACACCGCGTCGTAACCCTGCTGAAGCAGATACTGCGCCGCGCCTTTGCTGCTGTTGCCGTGGTAGCACATGACCATGACCGGCGTCTCGAAGTCGTTATCGCGCATAAACGCGCCCAGCGTGTCGTTGGTGAGATGGAACGCGCCCGGCGTGTGGCCCATCGCAAAGCTTTGCGGATCGCGGATGTCCACCAGCACCGCTTTTCCCTGGTGCATCTTCTGGTGGGCTTCTTCTACGTTAATACATTCAAACTGATCCATGGTGTTCTCTTTACTGTGGTCAACGACAAGATTTTACCCCGTAGTGTACGTCCTGGCGGCGGGTAAACGCCATTATGTTATCCATATCACTCTAAATTGTTTTTTTGATGTTACCAAAAGCGCGTTCCTTTGCTATTATGAGCGATATCGAACATTTCTGAGCTTTAACGAAAGTGCGTGAGGGTGTTATGGAAACCAAAGATCTGATTGTGATAGGCGGTGGCATCAACGGTGCCGGTATTGCGGTCGATGCCGCAGGACGCGGTTTATCCGTGCTGATGCTGGAAGCTAACGATCTCGCCTGCGCGACCTCGTCCGCCAGCTCCAAACTGATCCACGGTGGCCTGCGCTACCTGGAACACTACGAATTCCGCCTGGTCAGTGAAGCACTGGCCGAACGCGAAGTGCTGCTGAAAATGGCCCCGCATCTGGCTATTCCGATGCGCTTCCGCCTGCCCCATCGCCCACATCTGCGTCCGGCGTGGATGATCCGAATTGGTCTGTTTATGTACGATCATCTGGGTAAGCGCACCAGCCTGCCGGGTTCGAACGGTTTGCGTTTTGGCTCAGAATCGGTCCTTAAGCCTGAAATCGTGCGCGGTTTCGAATATTCCGACTGCTGGGTGGACGATGCGCGTCTGGTGCTGGCGAATGCGCAGATGGTAGAGAAAAAAGGCGGCGAGGTGAAAACCCGTACCCGCGCCACCGCCGCGCGTCGTGAAAACGGTCTGTGGATTGTGGAAGCGGAAGACGTGGATACCGGCGAGAAGTTCAGCTGGAAAGCGCGCGGTCTGGTGAACGCCACCGGCCCGTGGGTGAAGCAGTTCTTCGATGACGGCATGCACCTGCCTTCTCCGTACGGCATCCGCCTGATCAAAGGCAGCCACATTGTGGTGCCGCGCGTGCATACCCAGAAGCAGGCCTACATTCTGCAGAACGAAGATAAACGCATCGTGTTTGTCATCCCGTGGATGGACGAGTTCTCGATCATCGGCACCACCGACGTGGAGTACAAAGGCGATCCGAAAAACGTCGAGATCGACGAAAGCGAAGTGAACTACCTGCTGAAAGTGTATAACGCGCACTTTAAGAAGCAGCTGGCGCGCAATGATGTGGTCTGGACCTACTCCGGCGTGCGTCCGCTGTGCGATGACGAGTCTGACTCACCGCAGGCCATCACCCGCGACTATACGCTCGATATTCACGACGTAGACGGCCAGGCGCCGCTGCTGTCGGTGTTTGGCGGCAAGTTGACCACCTATCGCAAGCTGGCCGAGCACGCGCTGGAAAAACTGGCACCGTACTATAAAGGCATTGGCCCGGCATGGACCAAAGGCGCGGTCCTGCCTGGCGGTGATATCGGCGATAACCGCGATGATTACGCCGCGAAGCTGCGCCGTCGTTTCCCGTTTATCACCGAAGGCATGGCGCGCCACTATGCCCGCACCTACGGCAGCAACACCGAGCTATTCCTGGGTGACGCGAAAGCGCTAGCCGATCTGGGCGAGCATTTCGGTCATGAGCTGTATGAAGCCGAGCTGCGTTACCTGGTGGAGCACGAGTGGGTTCGCCGCCTGGATGATGCCATCTGGCGTCGTACCAAAGAGGGGATGTGGCTTAACGCCGAGCAGCAGTCTCGCGTGGCGCAGTGGCTGCAGCAGCATGCGGGAAAGCGTGAATTGTCACTCGCGTCGTAATTAGAAAAAAGCCCGGTGGCGCTGCGCTTACCGGGCCTACGGGATCGAGTAGGCCGGGTAAGGCGAAGCCGCCACCCGGCTTTGTTTTTACAACCGCACCGGATCAATATGCCAGATCGTCTCGGCATACTCCTTGATGGTCCTGTCAGACGAGAAATATCCCATATTGGCGATGTTATGCATCGCGGTGATGGTCCACTTCTCCTGCTGACGATACAGCTCGTCCACCCGGTCCTGACAATCCACGTAGCTGCGATAATCCGCCAGCACCTGATAGTGATCGCCAAAGTTAATCAGCGAATCCACCAGGTCCCGGTAGCGTCCGGGCTCTTCAGGATTAAACAGCCCGGTCGCGATTTGGGTCAGCACCTGACGGAGCTCTTCATCCTCTTCATAATACTCACGCGGTTTGTAGCCCTGCCTGCGCAGTTCCTCCACCTCCTCCGTGGTATTACCGAAAATAAAGATATTCTCCTCCCCCACATGCTCCAGCATCTCGACGTTCGCACCGTCCAGCGTGCCGATGGTCAGCGCGCCGTTCAGGGCAAACTTCATGTTACTGGTGCCGGACGCTTCCGTCCCCGCCGTGGAAATCTGCTCTGAGAGATCCGCCGCCGGGATGATCAGCTGCGCCAGGCTCACGCTGTAGTTAGGGATGAAAACTACCTTCAGCTTGTCGCCGATGTCCGGATCGGTATTCACCACCTTCGCCACATCGTTAATCAGGTGAATGATGTGCTTCGCCATGTAATAGGCGGAAGCCGCCTTACCGGCAAAGATCTTCACGCGCGGCACCCAGTCAGCCGTAGGGTCGGCCTTGATACGGTTGTAGTGCGTGATCACATGCAGCACATTCATCAGCTGACGTTTGTACTCGTGAATACGCTTGATCTGCACGTCGAACAGCGCTTTCGGGTTCGCCACCACGTTCAGATGCATCGCCAGCCAGACCGCCAGACGCTTTTTGTTGAGGAGCTTGGCTTCACGCACGGCTTTATTCACCGTCGGGAAATCAATGTGCTGTTCCAGTTCGCTCAGGTGGCTCAAATCGGTGCGCCAGGTGCGGCCGATATTCTCGTCCAGCACGTCAGACAGCGGCGGGTTCGCCAGCGCCAGCCAGCGGCGCGGCGTAACGCCATTGGTCACGTTGCAGAAACGCGTCGGGAAAATCTTCGCAAAATCCGCAAACAGCGACTGCACCATCAGGTTCGAGTGCAGCTCCGACACCCCGTTGACCTTGTGGCTGATCACCACCGCCAGCCAGGCCATGCGCACGCGGCGACCATTGGATTCATCGATGATCGACGCACGGCTCAGCAGGCCAGTATCGTTCGGGTACTGCTCCTGCAGGGTCTTGAGGAAGTAGTCGTTAATTTCAAAGATAATCTGCAGGTGGCGCGGCAGAATTTTGCCGAGCATATCCACCGGCCAGGTTTCCAGCGCTTCGCTCATCAGCGTGTGGTTGGTGTACGAGAACACCTGACAGGTCACTTCAAAGGCGTCATCCCAGCTGAACTTATGTTCGTCGATCAGCAGGCGCATCAGTTCCGGAATGGAGAGCACCGGATGCGTGTCGTTGAGGTGAATCGCCGTTTTCTCCGCCAGATTGGCGTAGGTTTTGTGCAGCTGATGGTGGCGGCTGAGGATGTCCTGAATCGTCGAGGAGACGAGGAAATACTCCTGACGCAGGCGCAGCTCGCGGCCCGAGTAGGTCGAATCGTCCGGATACAGTACGCGGGACACGTTCTCGGAGTGGTTTTTATCTTCCACTGCCGCAAAGTAGTCGCCCTGGTTAAATTTACCGAGGTTGATCTCGCTACTGGCCTGGGCATTCCACAGGCGCAGCGTGTTGGTGGCGTCGGTGTCGTAGCCGGGGATGATCTGGTCATAGGCTACGGCGAGGATCTCTTCGGTTTCGACCCAGCGGGATTTTTTGCCTTCCTGCTGAATACGCCCGCCAAAGCGCACTTTATAGCGCGTGTTGTGACGCTTGAACTCCCACGGGTTGCCGTATTCCAGCCAGTAATCCGGGGACTCTTTCTGGCGGCCATCCACGATGTTCTGCTTGAACATGCCGTAGTCGTAGCGGATGCCGTACCCGCGGCCCGGCAGCGCCAGCGTCGCCAGCGAGTCAAGGAAGCAGGCAGCAAGACGTCCCAGGCCACCGTTTCCGAGGCCGGGGTCGTTCTCTTCGTCGATCAGCTCTTCTAAATCCAGCCCCATCTCTTCCAGCGCGGTTTTGACGTCGTCATAAATACCGAGCGACAGCAGCGCGTTGGAGAGGGTGCGGCCAATCAAAAATTCCATCGACAGGTAATAAACCTGACGCGTTTCCTGCGAGAGCTGGGCGCGGTTGGAGCGCAGCCAGCGTTCGACTAAACGGTCACGCACCGCAAACAGGGTGGCGTTCAGCCACTCGTGTTTGTTGGCGATAACCGGATCTTTCCCGATGGTGAACATCAGCTTGTAGGCGATGGAGTGCTTTAACGCCTCAACGCTGAGCGTGGGTGAAGAGTAGCTAAATGGAGCGTTCATATCAGTAACTTCGCCTCGTTACATCAAGCGTTGATAAAGGTCGCGGTAGGACTGCGCCGCAACGTGCCAGCTAAAGTCCATGGACATCGCCTGACGTTGTACGTAACGCCACAGCGATGGACGGGACCACAAGACGAACGCACGCCGAATCGCGCGAAGCAGCGACCAGGCATTACTGTCCTCAAAAACAAAGCCGCTGGCGATACCGTCCGCCAGGTTTTCCAGCGAGCTGTCGGACACCGTATCCGCCAGCCCACCCGTGCGGCGTACCAGTGGCAGCGTGCCGTATTTCAGGCCGTAGAGCTGCGTCAGGCCGCAGGGTTCAAAGCGGCTCGGCACCAGAATGACGTCTGCCCCACCCATAATGCGGTGCGAAAATGCTTCGTGATAACCAATCTGCACGCCCACCTGCCCCGGATGTTCTGCGGCGGCGGCAAGGAAACCTTCCTGCAGCACCGGGTCGCCCGCGCCGAGCAGCGCCAGCTGGCCGCCCTGCTCCAGGAGTCCCGGCAGCGCTTCGAGCACCAAATCCAGCCCTTTCTGGCTGGTCAGGCGGCTGACCACGGCGAACAGCGGCACCTTGTCGTTCACCTTCAGCCCCATCGCAATTTGCAGCTGGCGTTTGTTTTCGGCTTTGTCTTCCACCGAATCGCGGCCATAGCGCGCAGCCAGGAGGAGGTCGGTATCCGGACTCCAGATCTTTTCATCGACGCCGTTCAGAATGCCCGACAGACGGCCCTCACGGTGGCGCTGTTGCAGCAGCCCTTCCAGGCCGTAGCCAAACTCTGGCTGGGTGATTTCACGGGCGTAGGTTGGACTCACCGCCGTGATGTGATCGGCGTAGTACAGCCCCGCCTTCAGGAACGAGATCTGCCCGTTAAACTCCAGACCGTGCATGTTATAGAACGACCATGGCAGATCGATGTCATTCATATGATGGGCATAGTACATGCCCTGATACGCCAGGTTGTGCACCGTAAAGACCGATTTGGCCGGATGACCTTTCGCCGCCAGATACGCAGGCGCCAGGCCAGCATGCCAGTCATGCGCGTGTACAACATCCGGTCGCCAGAACGGATCCAGCCCGACGGCCATCTCCGCCCCCACCCAGCCGAGCAGCGCAAAGCGCAGCACGTTGTCGGTATAGGCGAACAGGTTCGTATCGTGATACGGACTGCCTGGTCGGTCGTACAGGTGAGGCGCGTCGATCAGGTAAATCCCTACGCCATTGTAATGTCCAAATAGCAGGGTGATGCGTCCGGCGAAGGTTTCACGGCGGGTAACGACCTTTGCATCAGGAATACCACGCCGGATATCCGGGAAAGCGGGCAACAGGACTCGGGTATCCACCCCACCGGCGATTTGCGCCGCCGGTAATGCGCCAAGAACGTCCGCCAGCCCGCCCGTCTTCAGCAACGGGAACATCTCAGAACATACGTGTAAAACCTGCATCATCGCTCCTGTTTGATTTGCAGCTTCCGCAACATTTCCCGTGTGACTAACACGATCCCCTCTTCAGAACGGTAGAAGCGACGCGCATCTTCTTCCGCGTTTTCACCAATCACCATCCCTTCAGGGATGACGCAGGCACGGTCGATCACGCAACGGCGAAGACGACACGAGCGCCCTACCCAGACATCCGGCAGCAGGACTGCCGAGTCGATATTACAGAATGAATTCACACGCACGCGGGGGAACAGCACGGACTGCACCACCACGGAGCCGGAGATAATGCACCCGCCGGAAACCAGCGAGTTCAGCGTCATTCCGTGGCTGCCGGAGCGATCCTGCACGAACTTCGCGGGCGGCAGCGATTCCATGTGGGTGCGAATCGGCCAGTTCTGGTCGTACATATCCAGTTCAGGCGTAACAGACGCCAGGTCGAGGTTCGCTTTCCAGTAGGCTTCCAGCGTACCGACGTCGCGCCAGTAAGGTTCCGCATTCGGGTCTGACTGCACGCAGGACAGCGGGAAAGGATGTGCATACGCCATGCCAGCTTTGGTGATTTTCGGGATGATGTCTTTACCGAAGTCGTGGCTGGAGTTTTCGTCTTTGTCGTCTTCTTCCAGCAGCTCATAAAGGTATTCTGCATCAAAGATATAGATCCCCATGCTGGCGAGCGATTTGGTGTCATCTCCCGGCATGGTCGGCGGGTTCGCCGGTTTTTCAACGAAGTCGATAATCTTGTCGTCGGCATCCACGTGCATCACACCAAACGCCGTCGCTTCAGCAACGGGCACCGGCAGACACGCCACGGTGCAGCGCGCCCCTTTTTCGACGTGGTCGATGAGCATGTGCGAGTAGTCTTGCTTGTAGATGTGGTCACCCGCGAGGATGACGATATATTCCGCGCTGTAGCGGCGAATAATGTCGAGGTTCTGGGTCACCGCATCCGCCGTGCCGCGATACCAGTTTTCCCCGTGAACGCGCTGCTGCGCCGGGAGCAGATCGACAAACTCGTTCATCTCTTCGCTGAAGAACGACCAGCCGCGCTGGATATGCTGCACCAGCGTGTGCGACTGATACTGCGTAATGACGCCAATGCGGCGAATGCCAGAGTTCAGGCAGTTGGAGAGCGCAAAGTCGATGATGCGGAACTTACCACCAAAGTGAACGGCCGGTTTGGCGCGCTTGATGGTCAAATCTTTCAGACGGGTTCCACGCCCGCCCGCGAGTATCAGGGCAACAGTTTTTAATGGTAGCTGGCGCGCCAACATTAAGGGATCGTTCTTCTCTAATCTAACCATGACTAACTCCTTTTTTATCATCTTTGGAATACGCACACTCCGTGCGCAGGCCCGTGCCAGACAGCCATAACAACCGGATTATCCGCTCCGGCAAAGGGGGGAACGGCTCGCCACTCCCCGTCAGGTAAAACAATCTCTGCGACGTCATCCGTCGCGTTCAGCGTGACCAGCCACGTATCCGAGAGCAGGATTTGCAGACAGGTTATGCCGTGTTGCCACTCTTGCGCGCTCAGCGGTTGCGCGTCTTTATTCAGCCAGCGAACGTTGCCGTCGCCCTCTTCCCACCAGCTGTCGGCGGTAAGCGCCGGGATTTGCTGGCGGAGGTGGATCAGCGCCGCGGTGAAATGGGTCAACCCGCTGTTTGCTTCTCCCCAGTCGAGCCAGGTTAAGGTGTTATCCTGGCAATAGGCGTTGTTGTTGCCGTGCTGGCTGTGGCCATGCTCGTCGCCCGCCAGCAGCATCGGCGTGCCCTGCGACAGTAAAAGCGTCGTCAGCAGCGCGTGAACGCTGGCGCGTCGCCGCTCGATCACGTCCAGACTTCCGCCTAACCCTTCTATACCATGGTTAAAGCTATGGTTATTGTTAGTCCCATCGCGATTCTCCTCACCGTTTGCCTCATTGTGTTTCTGATTGAAACAAACGCAGTCGCGAAGCGTGAAACCGTCGTGCGCCGTTACCAGGTTGATGGTGGCCGACGGACGTTTGCCGTCGCGCTTAAAGAGATCGCTGGAACCGGCAAAACGTCCTGCGAATTCCCCCAACGACAGATCGCGTGCCAGCCAGAAGCGGCGGATGGCATCGCGGTAGTGATCGTTCCACTCGGCAAACAGCGGCGGGAAATTTCCCACCTGATAGCCGCCCTCACCAATGTCCCACGGCTCGGCAATCAGCTTCACCTGCGACAACACCGGGCAATTTTTGATTGCCTCAAACAGCGGTGCCTGCTGGCTGAACGCCGGCGTGCGCCCCATGACGGGGGCCAGGTCGAAACGAAAACCGTCGACATGGAAGGTTTCCACCCAATATTTCAGGCACTCATACGCATAATGCGTCACCGCCGGATGGTTGAGATTGAGCGTGTTACCGCAGCCGGTCCAGTTCTCATAATCGCCATCTTCCCTGATCCAATAATAGCTACGGTTATCAATTCCGCGCTGCGAGAGCGTCGGGCCATCGAGATCGCTTTCGGCACTGTGGTTGAGCACCACATCCAGAATGACCTCAATGCCCGCCGCGTGGAGTGCCTTCACCGCATCGCGGAACTCGTCCCGGGCTTTTTCAGGATGGGCGGCATAGCGGGGTTCAAGGGCGAACATCGCCAGCGGGTTGTAACCCCAGTAGTTGCTCAGCCCAAGGCGCTGTAACCGCGGCTCGCTGGCGAAATGCGCCACGGGCAGCAGCTCCAGCGCGGTGATCCCTAAGTGCTTCAGGTAGGCAACCATGGTCGGATGCCCGAGCGCTTTATAGGTCCCGCGCATCTCTTTGGGAATCGACGGGTGCAGATACGTCAGCCCTTTCACATGCGCTTCGTAAATGACGGTATTGCCCCACGGCGTGCGCGGCGGGGCATCGTCTTCCCAGTCGTAGAGGTCGCTCACCACCACGCTTTTTGGCGCGAGCGGCGCACTGTCGCGGTGGTCGGGTTCACCGTAGCCGACGTGGAATATCGGGTCGTCTTTAAACTCGCCGTCCACACGGTGCGCACACGGGTCAATCAACAGCTTCGCCGGGTTAAACCAGTGTCCCTGTGCAGGTTCCCATGCGCCGTGAACGCGAAAACCGTAGTGCATTCCCGGACGCCCGCCGGACAGGTAACCGTGCCAGATATCCCCCGTGCGGGACGGTAAATCGTAACGGTGCTCGTTACCTTCCCCGTCAAACACACAGAGTTCTACCCGCTCCGCGTGCGCAGAAAAGAGCGTGAAGTTCACCCCCTTCCCGTCAAAGCGCGCCCCGAGCGGTTCGGGATTACCTGCCGTTAGCTGCGTCATTCCCCCTCCCGCACCAGCCAGATGGTGCTTAGCGGCGGCAGCGTCAGGCTCAGGGAATGAGGACGCCCGTGGCTTTCGAGAGCATCGCTCTGCACCAGACCGCCGTTACCCGCGTTGCTGCCGTGATAATGCATAGAATCGGTGTTCAGTATTTCGCGCCATTTCCCTGCCTGGTTAATGCCGAAGCGGTAATGTTCGCGCGGCACCGGCGTGAAATTGCTGGCAACGATAATTTCATTGCCCGCTTTATCGCGGCGCACAAAGACAAATACCGACCGTTCACGATCGTCCACCACCAGCCACTCGAAGCCGTACGGGTCAAAATCCAGCTCGTGCAGCGCTTTGTGGTGGCGATAGGTCAGGTTCAGGTCACGCACCAGACGCTGTACGCCGTGGTGCCAGTTGTCACCACCTTCCAGCAGGTGCCAGTCGAGGCTGGAATCGTGGTTCCACTCTCGGCCCTGCGCGAATTCATTGCCCATAAACAGCAGTTTCTTGCCCGGGAAAGCGAACATCCAGCCGTAGTAAGCGCGCAGGTTGGCAAACTTCTGCCACGCGTCGCCCGGCATGCGGTCAAGAATGGATTTTTTACCGTGCACCACTTCATCATGCGACAGCGGCAGCATGAAGTTTTCGGTGTAGTTGTAGAGCAGCCCGAAGGTGAGCTTGTCGTGGTGATACTGACGGTGAACCGGGTCGAGCTTCATGTAGTCGAGCGTGTCGTGCATCCAGCCCAGGTTCCACTTGTACCAGAAGCCCAGCCCACCCATTGACGGAGGGCGAGAGACGCCGGGGAAGTCGGTGGACTCTTCCGCCATCGTCACCGCGCCTTCCACCTGCTCGCCGAGAATGCGGTTGGTGTTGCGCAGGAACTCAATGGCTTCCAGATTTTCACGGCCGCCATACTCGTTCGGGATCCACTCCCCCTCTTTACGGCTGTAGTCGCGGTAGATCATCGACGCCACCGCATCGACGCGCAGGGCATCAATACCGAAGCGCTCGATCCAGTACAGCGCGTTGCCCACCAGGAAGTTCGTCACTTCACGGCGACCGTAGTTATAGATCAGCGTGTTCCAGTCCTGGTGATAGCCTTCGCGCGGGTCGCTGTGCTCGTACAGCTTCGTGCCGTCAAATTCCGACAAACTGAAATCATCAGACGGGAAGTGGCCGGGCACCCAGTCGAGGATCACGTTCAGCCCGGCGGCATGCGCGGCATTGATGAAATAGCGGAAATCATCGCGCGTGCCGAAGCGGCGCGTTGGCGCATACAGCCCGGTAGGCTGGTAGCCCCAGCTTCCGTCGAACGGGTGTTCGTTAATCGGCAGCAGCTCAAGGTGAGTAAAGCCCATCCATTTGGCGTACGGCACCAGCTGATCGGCCAATTCACGATAGCTGAGCCAGAAGTTATTATCGGTGTGGCGACGCCAGGAGCCGAGATGCACCTCATAGACGGAGATTGGCGCGTCGAAGCGGTTGGCCTGCTTGCGTTCTTCCGTCTGGACGATCTTCTCCGGCAGCCCACAAATCAGCGACGCGGTATCCGGGCGCATTTGCGCTTCAAAGGCATACGGGTCAGCTTTAATGCGCAGCTTGCCGTTGGCATCGATCATCTCGAACTTATAGAGCTGGCCGTTTTGCGCGCCAGGGATAAACAGCTCCCAGATGCCGGTTTCACGGCGCAGGCGCATCGGATGACGACGGCCATCCCAGTAGTTGAACTGCCCGACTACGGAAACCCGCCGGGCATTCGGTGCCCACACGGAAAAACGTGTGCCGGTGATCCCGTCCATGGTATCGGCATGCGCGCCCAGCGTTTCATAGGGCCGCAGGTGAGTCCCTTCGGACAACAGCCAGGCGTCCATCTCTTTCAGGAGCGGGCCGAAGCTGTAAGGGTCGTCAATCAGGTTCTGCTGACCGTGCCAGATGACGGCAAGCTGATAGCGAAAAGGGTTTTTACGACGGGGCATCACGCCCGAGAAGAAGCCACGAGAATCGAGGCATTCCAGATTGCCGACCTTGCGGCCGGTTTTGGGTTCTATCACCCAAACTTCTGTGGCATCCGGCAACAGCGCCCGAACTTCCAGTCCAGCCTCCGTTCGGTGCATCCCAAGCACAGAAAAGGGGTCAGCAAAATGACCCGCAATAAGCGCATTAATCACGTCTCTATCCACACGATCGGACATGGTATTCATCCTGTTTTTTATGTCGTCCTTTTTACGCGCTCCGGGACGACTTTTAATGTGACCTGAACGGGACAGCACAAATATGTGCATCCTTTCTGCTCCGTTCGAACCTCAGGTAAGAAATGACTCTTCCTTAAAGCATAGCCAACGCTCTAAATGACTCCTGATAAAAAATAAGACATCCGCGTGTTACTCCATGTAGTACGCAAAAAAAAGGGGTGAAAATCACCCCCGGTATTTAACAAATTATTACGCCAGCTGGCGCAGCATGCGGCGCAGCGGTTCGGCGGCACCCCACAGGAGCTGGTCGCCGACCGTGAACGCGGAAAGGTACTCCGGCCCCATGTTCAGCTTGCGCAGACGGCCAACCGGCGTGGTCAGCGTGCCGGTGACGGCTGCCGGGGTCAGTTCGCGCATGGTGATATCGCGATCGTTTGGCACCACTTTCGCCCACGGGTTGTGTGCGGCCAGCAGCTCTTCCACGGTCGGAATAGACACATCTTTTTTCAGTTTAATGGTGAAAGCCTGGCTGTGGCAGCGCAGCGCGCCGATACGCACGCAGAGGCCGTCAACCGGAATGGTGTTCGCGGTCGCGAGGATTTTGTTGGTCTCAGCCTGGCCCTTCCACTCTTCTCGGGTCTGGCCGTTATCCAGCTGTTTGTCGATCCATGGGATCAGGCCACCGGCCAGCGGTACGCAGAAGTTGTCCACCGGCAGCTCGCCGCTGCGGGTCAGCTGAGTGACCTTACGCTCGATATCAAGAATCGCGGACGCCGGGTTTGACAGCTCGGTCGCGACGCTCTGGTGCAGCTGGCCCATCTGGGTCAGCAGCTCGCGCATGTGACGCGCGCCGCCGCCGGACGCGGCCTGGTAGGTCGCCACGGAGACCCACTCCACCAGATCCTGCGCGAACAGGCCGCCGAGGGACATCAGCATCAGGCTGACGGTACAGTTACCGCCAACAAAGGTTTTCACGCCGTTGTTCAGACCGTCGGTGATCACGCCCTGGTTAACCGGGTCGAGAATGATGATGGCATCGTCCTTCATGCGCAGCGAAGAGGCCGCGTCAATCCAGTAGCCCTGCCAGCCGCTTTCACGCAGCTTTGGATAGATTTCGTTGGTATAATCGCCGCCCTGGCACGTCACAATAATGTCGAGTGCCTTCAGCGCTTCCAGATCGTAAGCATCCTGCAACGTGCCTGTGGTACCACCAAAGGACGGAGCAGCCTGGCCGAGCTGGGAAGTGGAGAAGAAGACCGGGCGGATAGCGTCGAAATCGCGCTCTTCAACCATGCGTTGCATGAGTACAGAGCCGACCATACCGCGCCAGCCGATAAAACCAACGTTTTTCATAGCATTTTTTTCCTGCTGAGGGTGTGTGCTGATTGTGCAAGCCAGTATTGAACTGGGATATGCTTCACATTACAAAATGCTGCCAAAGTCGCAAGCGAAATTAATCGATGATTGCCCGGCAATCAGAAATACAGCTAATTATCATAATAACCATAGAGAGTTTCAGGGATAATTTACATGAGTGAAATCATTTCCGCGGCGGTTTTATTGATCCTGATAATGGATCCACTGGGAAACCTGCCGATTTTCATGTCGGTGTTAAAGCACACCGAGCCGAAGCGCCGTCGGGCGATCATGATCCGCGAGCTGCTTATCGCCCTGCTGGTGATGTTTATCTTCCTGTTTGCCGGGGAGAAGATCCTCGCGTTCCTGAACCTGCGCGCCGAAACGGTCTCCATTTCCGGCGGGATTATTCTGTTCCTGATTGCCATCAAAATGATTTTCCCGAGCGCGGAAGGCAGCAGCAGCGGCCTGCCTGCGGGTGAAGAGCCGTTCATCGTGCCGCTGGCGATCCCGCTGGTTGCCGGGCCAACGATTCTGGCGACGCTGATGCTGTTGTCGCACCAGTATCCGAATCAGATGAGCCACCTGGTGATTGCCCTGCTGATTGCCTGGGGCGGGACGTTTATCATCCTGCTGCAGTCGTCGCTGTTCCTGCGCCTGCTGGGGGAGAAAGGGGTGAACGCCCTGGAGCGCCTGATGGGGCTGATTCTGGTGATGATGGCGACGCAGATGTTCCTGGATGGAATTCGCGCGTGGATGAAAGGGTGAGGATGTAAAAAAGCCGGGTGGCGCTTGCGCTTACCCGGCCTACGGGACCTGATTTTTTTGTAGGTCGGGTAAGGCGAAGCCGCCACCCGACTAACATACGGCCTCTGCGGCCTGTTGCCCTCACCCCAACCCTCTCCCACAGGGAGAGGGAGAAAACCAGGATTAGCTCAACAACGTAAACGCAATCATCCCGACAATCGCACCCGTCGTGCCGAGGATGGTTTCCATCAGCGTCCAGGTTTTCAGGGTTTGCGCTTCGGTGGCACCGGTAAATTTACCGAACAGCCAGAAGCCTGCGTCGTTCACGTGGGATACCACAATCGAACCGCCCGCGATACAGATAGACAGCGCCGCCATCTGCGCACCGGAGTAGTTCAGCTGTTCAATCACCGGCATCACCAGGCCCACCGCAGTTAAGCACGCCACGGTTGCGGAACCCTGGATGATACGCACCGCCGCCGCCAGTACGAAGCAGGTGACCGCAATCGGCAGGCCCATTCCGGTCAGCGCTTCGCCCAGAGCCGGGCCCACGCCGGAATCCACCAGCACCTGCTTGAACACGCCACCGGCACCGATCACCAGCAGGATGATACCCGCAGGCTGCAGCGCGGCACCGCAAATCTCCATCACGCGGTCTTTCGGCATCCCCTGACGCATTGCCAGGCCGTAAATCGCCACCAGACAGGCCACCAGAATCGCCGTGAACGGGTGGCCGATGAACTCAAACCACTCGTAAGCGCTGGAACCGACCGGCACAAAGCGCGCGGCGATGGTTTTCAGACCCACCAGCACCAGCGGGAGCAGGATCAGCGACAGGCTGAAGCCGAAGGAAGGCATTTTGCCCTCGCCCAGGTGCGGCTCGGTGATGTCATCAGGAATGTGCAGCTCAACGTAGCGGCTGATGAAGTTACCCCACAGCGGGCCGGCGATAATCATCCCCGGGATCGCGGCGCAGAGGCCAATGAGGATCATCCAGCCGAAGTCAGCGTGCATCTGGGAGGCCAGCAGCATCGGCGCAGGCCCTGGCAGCAGGAACGCCGCGGCCGCCGCCACGCCCGCAAACAGCGGAATGACCAGCTTCACGAGGTTCGTACCGGTATGGCGTGCCATCGAGAATGCGACGCTAATCAGCAGCACGACCGCCACTTCGAAGAAAAGCGGCAGCGCGCAAATCAGGCCAGCCAGACCAATCGCGTAGTGCGCGCGGCTGTGGCCGAAGGATTTCAGCATCTTGACGGCAATCTGATCGACCGCGCCCGTCTCGTGCAAAATCTTGCCAAACATCGCGCCGAGCGCGACCACAATCGCCAGGAAGCCCAGCGTGCCGCCCATCCCTTTTTCCATCGTCGCGGCGATCTTGTCGAGCGGCATACCGGAAAAGAGACCTGCACCAATAGAAACCACCATCAAAGCAACGAAGGCATGCATACGCGCCTTCATCACGAGAAACAGCAGCAGCAAAACGGAACCCACCGCTGTCAAAACAAGCGTTAATGTACTCAAAACTTACTGCCTTTTATTAATGACCTCGATGGTGCTGGCGACAACACCTTCCAGTGACTGATCGATATCAACCACTAAGACGTCCTGCTCATCCGCACCCGGCTCCTGCAGCGCTTCGAACTGCGTGACCAGCATCTGGGTTTTGAAGAAGTGACCTTTACGCGCCTTCAGACGGCTTTCAATCACCTCGAAATCGCCCTTCAGATAGATGAAGGAGAGGTTCGGGTTACCGTCGCGCAGCAGGTCGCGGTAGGTTTTTTTCAGCGCGGAGCAGACGATCAGGGAGACTTTGTTAGTACGCTGCATCGCAAAGGCGGCATCGTTCAGCGCCTGCAGCCACGGTTTGCGGTCGTCGTCGTTCAGCGGCTCGCCGGAGGCCATTTTCATGATGTTGCTGCGCGGATGGAGGAAGTCGCCATCAAGAAACGCAGCCTGAAGTTGATGCGCCACTTCGCTCGCCACGGCAGATTTACCGCTACCGGACACGCCCATCAGGACGTAAACGTGGTGATCGTGATTAGTCGTGCTCAAAGGGTGTCCCTCAGTCAATTGTTACGGGTAACAGTTATCGGTAACATTGTCCTGCCGGGGCAAAAGAGAAGCAATATCCAAACGTGCGCGAAGTGAATAAGTGTGAGCTACTTCAAATTTGTCGGATTAAATAGATCCACCCGGTGACAAGGTGAAACCTAAATCTAACATTTTAGGGGTAACTGCCTCACCACGAATGCGCGCCAGCAGGCGTTCTGCACCAATGCGGCCCATACGTTCACGCGGGGTCAGGACGCTCGCCAGACGCGGCTCCATCACCTGGCCGATGTCGTGGCCGTGGAAACCGGCAATCGCCATATCGTCGGGGATCTTCAGCCCCAGACGCTGGCACTCAAACGCCGCGCCGACCGCAAGGTCATCGTTGGTACAGAAAATACCGTCCAGTTGCGGATACTCGCGTCGCGCCTGACGCATCAGCTCAATACCCGAGGTGTAGGACGAGGATTGTTCCACCATCACGCTGTACGGGGTTAAACCGGCGTCGAGCATCGCCTGCTCGTATCCCTTCTGTTTGATGATAGTACGTTCATCAAGGCGTGCACCCAGATAGGCAATGTGGCGATGACCGCGCGCAATGATCGCCGCCGTCATCTGACGCGCCGCTTCAAAGTTATCGAACCCAACGGCGATATCGAGGCAAGGCGACTGGCTGTCCATCAGTTCCACCACCGGGATACCGGCCACTTCAATCATTTTGAGCGTGCGGGCAGTGTGGGTACGTTCCGTTAAAATCAGGCCGTCGATGTTCCAGGAAAGCATCGATTCAAGACGTTCCTCTTCCAGTTCCGGCTTGTACCCGTAGTGCGCGAGCATGGTCTGATAGCCAAAGGCGTCGGTCACGCTTTCGATTCCACGTAATACTTCAGCGAAAACCTGGTTGGTCAAGGAAGGAAGCAGGACGCCCACCGCACGGCTGGTCGCATTGGAGAGAATATCGGGTGCGCGGTTGGGGATATAACCCAGTTCATCAAGGGCAGCGGCAATCTTGCCACGTAACGCCACGGAAACCTGTTCCGGGTTACGTAAAAAACGGCTGACCGTCATTTTGGTCACACCGACGCGATCGGCGACATCCTGAAGTACGGGGCGTTTCTTTTTCATCGTCCTGAGAAATCTTGAAGTGAGAGATTTTCTCAGTTTATCACGGACAAAGCTCAACCTTCCCCGTTTAAAGGGAAGGTTGAGAAATTATTTATACCGGCGGCAGGTCAAACAGCAGGATTTCGCTTTCGCTGTCGGCATGCACGGAGAGCGCCTGCTCATCCCAGATGGCCAGACCATCGGCGGTTGTGGCTTTGGTGCCGTTGATGGACACGTCACCTTTCACCACCTGGATCCAGACGCGGCGGTTGGCGGCAATCTGATGCACGGACTGTTCGTCTTTTGCCAGCGCCCAGCGGTACAGCTCCATATCCTGATGCACTTTCAGAGAACCTTCACGCGCATCCGGGGACAGCACCAGCTGTTTGCCCTGTTTAGCGTCGAAGCGGCGCTGCTCGTAGCGCGGCGCGATGCCGGTCTCTTCTGGAATGATCCAGATTTGATACAGGTGCAGTTTTTCCGTTTTGCTCGGGTTGTACTCAGAGTGACGCACCCCGGTGCCCGCACTCATAATCTGGAACTCGCCCGCCGGAACCTGCTCTTCGTTACCCATGCTGTCTTTGTGCGCCACGGCACCTTCGAGCACATAGGTCAGGATTTCCATGTCTTTGTGCGGGTGGGTGCCGAAGCCCTGGCCTGCATCAATCACGTCGTCGTTAATCACGCGCAGTGCGGAGAAGCCCATGAAATTCGGGTCGTAGTAGTCGGCAAACGAGAATGAATGCCATGAGTCCAGCCAGCCATGATTCGCGTGACCACGTTCGTTTGCTTTGCGTAAGTAGATCATTGTTTTCACCCTCAGTTCGTTTCGATGGAGTAAGTGTGGACGCAAACCGCCTGGGATCATAGAGGGTGAAAATTGACTCCTCTGTTCAAAAATTATGAACAAGCACAGAGGAGCCGTTTTTGCTTATTTTGCGAGGGTTACCGTGGCAGGAGAAGCCTGCTCAAAGGCCCGTTCAAGGATTTCCAGGTTGGTCAGAACGTCAGATTCCTTGACGTAATTCGGCGTACCCGTGGTGAGCGTTTCATACAGCGCATCGTAAACGCGGCCATAGTCGCCTGGTTCCGGCTTGAGTTCTTCTTTTACTGTTGTGCCATCTGCCTTCACATACTCCAGCACGCCTACGGAATCATCCGCCGCAAAGCCCGGTTCGCCCGGCATGATGTTGGCCTTCAGGCTGGTTTCCTGCTGGTCGATGCCGTACTTGATAAACGAGCCTCGGGTGCCGTGAACGATAAATTTCGGATAGTCGATTTTCACCAGATGGCTGGTTTTGACGATGGCTTTCAGATCGCCGTAGAACAGCTGTGCTTCAAAGGTGTCGTCCGGGTTGGCTTTATTGCGCAGGCTGCGGATGTCGTACGCCACGTGGTCCGGGCGACCAAACAGGGAGATGATCTGGTCCATGGTGTGCACGCCCAGACCATAGAACGAGCCGTCCTGCGGCAGGCCGGGCTGGGTTTCCGCGACCGGACGGTAGTAGTCGAAGTGGCTTTCAATTTCCACAATGTCGCCGAGCTTGCCGCTCTCAATCGCCTTTTTCGCCGTCAGGAAGCAGCTGTCAAAACGGCGGTTCTGATACGGCGTCACGGTCAGCCCTTTGCTCTTCGCCAGCGCAAACAGTTCCTTCGCTTCTGCGATGGTCGGGGTGAACGGCTTTTCCACCAGCACGTTTTTGCCCGCTTCCAGCGCGCGCTTCGCGTAGTCGAAGTGGCTGTCGGCGTGGGTGCAGACAATGATCAGATTCACCTGCGGATCGTGAAGCACCTCGTTCAGATCGCTGGTGAAATGAATGTGGGAATACTGTGGAGACTGCTCTTCCGGCTTCGCACTGCGTCGGTAGATATGGGCGACGTGCCAGCTGTCTTTACGGTTGAGGACATAGGGTAGGTGATAGCGGGTGGTGCTTTTACCAAAGCCGATAAACGCACAGTTCAGGGTCATGGTTCCGTCCTTTTTGATCAGGTTTCTGTTTTCACTATAGCGATAAACTTGCCCAAAAGAATCCTAAAATGGCGGCACTTGCCTTGACCCTGCCGCTAAAAACCCCGATAAGGTGAAGGTCAAATCTATGCTCGCGAATGGAGTCGCGCCCATTTCTATGGAAAGGAAATATCTCGCCTTAAACAGTGCGCTTCTCTTCTGGTTGCTTTCGCTTGCCGCCTGGTGCTTCGCCGCCCGTCAACTCGCATGGCTCTTCGCAGCATTCTCTTTATTGGCTTTCACGCTTCCCCTGCTTATCAACCTGGGTAATGTTATGTTTAAAAAGAATAAAATTAATGAAATCAAGGTGCCAACTGCCCTTCCCCCGGCTCCTGTCATGGAAAAAGAACCTACCGCCACCGAGAAGCACGGCACCACGGTGATTGCCAACGACGTCCGCGTTGAAGGCAATATCGTTTCGACGGGTCACGTCTATGTGCACGGTGAGCTCATCGGCAATATTGCCTCTGAACAGAGTCTGATCAAAATCATGCGCGGGGGACGGGTTGAGGGAAACATCACCTGCCGCGAGCTGATTATTGACGGGGCCGTGACTGGCGAATGCCACAGCGATGCCATTGAAATCTGCGAAAACGGTGAGGTAACGGGAACGCTTTCCTACCGGGCGCTGGCCGTCAAAAAAGGGGGGATGTTTTCCGGTATTGCAGAGATGCTGCCTGCCGCTATCGAAAAGAACAACGTCGTTGGCCTGATCAAGGACAGCACCGCTGACGCTCCTGAAGCGTGCGAGCTTGCCAAATAATAAGCAAAAAAAAGCCAGCGAAACGCTGGCTAAAGTAATACTGGAAGCAATGTGAGCAATGTCGTGCTTTCAGGTTCCCGTAGCGGTCTTCCTGAATGCAGAGCAATAATAATCATTCTCATTCGCACTTGTCCACTTCTTTTTGCAAAAAATAGCGGTTGACTCAAATTTTAAAGTCACTGATGTTGGAAGGGACATTTAACTGACTGAGGAACAAGGAATGAGTGAGATAGTGATACGCCACGCAGAACCGAAAGATGCCGAAGCTTTACGCCAGAACTATATGCATCCGGGGGTGTATCACGATACGCTACAGCTACCTCATCCTTCCCTTGAACACTGGCAAGAGCGGCTTCATCCAAAACCTGGCCAAAAACGTCTGGTCGCCTGCATCGATGAAAACATCGTCGGTGACCTGGCGCTGCAGGTAGAAGCCAGCCCGCGACGCAGCCATGTGGCAACATTTGGTATCAGCGTTGCGGCGCACGCCCAGGGGCGCGGCGTGGGGAGCGCGCTCATGCGCGAGATGATCAACCTGTGCGATAACTGGATGCGCATCGAACGTATCGAGTTAACGGTTTTTGCCGATAACCCTGCTGCACTGGCGCTGTACCGGAAGTTTGGTTTTGAAATCGAAGGCACCGGCAGGAAATTTGCCCTGCGCAACGGCGAGTATGTGGATGCGTATTATATGGCGAGAATGAAGTAGTTTGTTGCCCTCACCCTAACCCTCTCCCACAGGGAGAGGGAATGAAACACGTAGGCCGGGTAAGGCGAAGCCGCCACCCGGCAATACATCAATACCCCGCCGTCAAATCATCCACCGAACGTGGATCCGATGCCCCAAACAGCGCCCCGTCCGGCCCCACCATAATGCTCTGGGTGCTGCCCATCGCCTCTTTCACCGCCACTTTTTGCCCGCGCTGTTCAAGCAGCTTAATGGTATCTGGGCTAAAGCCCTTCTCGACGCGCAGCTCGTCCGGCAGCCACTGGTGGTGGAAACGCGGGGCGTTGGTCGCTTCGGCTACGTTCATCCCAAAGTCGATGCTGTTCACCACCATCTGCAGCACGGTGGTAATAATTCGACTCCCGCCCGGGCTGCCGGTTACCAGCCAGGTTTTTCCGTCTTTCACCACGATGGTAGGCGACATGGACGAGAGCGGACGCTTCTTCGGCCCGACGGCGTTGGCATCACCGCCTACCAGCCCGTAAACGTTCGGCACACCCGGCTTGGCGGAGAAGTCATCCATCTCGTTGTTCAGCAGAATACCGCTGTTGCCCGCCACAATCCCGGTACCAAAGGTGGTATTCAGCGTATAGGTCACCGCCACCGCATTGCCGTCTTTATCCACCACCGAGAAGTGGGTGGTCTGATTGCTTTCATAAGGCGCCAGCTTGCCGGGGCGGATCTCGCTCGACGGCTTCGCCTTGTTGATGTCGATCTGGTCGGCCAGGGATTTGGCATAGGCTTTGTTGGTCAGCGCCTGCCACGGCACCTTCACGAAGTCCGGGTCGCCGAGGTACTCCGAGCGGTCGGCGTAGGCGCGTTTTTCCGCTTCCGCCATCACCTGCATGGCGTCCGCGCTGCCGAAGCCGAACTTGTGCATATCGAAGTTTTCCAGAATGTTGAGGATCTGCACGATGTGAATGCCCCCGGAAGACGGCGGCGGCATGGAGAAGACCTCGTAGCCGCGATAGGTGCCGCTAATCGGCTCGCGCTCCACCGCTTTGTACTCCGCCAGATCCGCTTTCGTGATTAGCCCACCGTTCTTTTGCATTTCATCGGCAATCTGGTCAGCAATCGCGCCTTTATAGAAGGCATCCGGGCCGTGTTCCGCAATCCGCTCCAGGCTGGTCGCCAGGTTCTTCTGCACCAGCTTATCGCCCTTCTTCAGCGGTTCGCCGTCTTTCCAGAAGATGGCCTTACTGTTTTCGTGATTCGGAATGACTTCACTGCCGTAGGTTTTGAGATCGTCCGCGAGCGCGTCATTCACCACAAAACCCTCGCGCGCCAGCTTGATGGCAGGCTGCACCACTTTGTTCAGCGGCAGCGTGCCGTATTTTTCCAGCGCCAGCGAGAAGCCCGCAACGGTGCCCGGCGTGCCGGAGGCGAGGTGCGAGGTCAGGGATTTCTTGCTGTCCGGGTTGCCCTGCTCGTCAAGGAACATATCGCGGGAGGCCTGATTCGGTGCCATCTCACGGAAGTCGATGGCGGTGGTTTTCCCGTCTTTGGTACGCAGCATCATAAACCCGCCGCCGCCGAGGTTACCCGCCTGCGGATGCGTGACCGCCAGCGCGTACCCGACCGCAACCGCCGCATCCACCGCGTTACCGCCCTGCTTCAGAATATCGACGCCCACCTGGGTTGCCAGCGCGTCAACCGAGGCCACCATGCCATGCGTCGCCCGCACGGGATGGAAAACGTCTTCCTCCACGCCGTAGGAGACGGGAGGCGCCGCGGGCGGGTTGGCCGCCACGCTAAATGTGCCGCCTGCCATCAGCGCGGCGATCGCTACCCAGCGCAAAAACGTTGGTTTCATCATTATTGTTCTCCAGGTGATGGGGTCCATACTCCCCGCTTAAGCCTGGTTCACAACTCCTAAAAAATCATCGTCATGGTGAAATCGGGGTAAACTTAAGAGAAACCTCAAAAGGAGGAGATGACAATGAAACGCTTGATGATTCTTACGGCACTGCTTCCCTTTGCCGCGCTCGCACAGCCACTCAATACGATGAACAACCCTAACCAGCAGGGTTACGTCATTCCCAGCCAGCAGCGGATGCAAACGGAAATGATGAGCCAGCAACAGCAGCAGAAAGGGATGCTTAATCAACAGTTGAAAACGCAAACCCAGATGCAGCAGCAGAGCCTGCAAAACCAGATGAACGCCAACACCCAGCGCATCCAGCAGGGTCAGGTTCGCGAGCAGCCGCTGCCGAATAAAAACGGCGGGATGTTAGGCGGGGGGTCAACCCTGAACAGCGGCCAGCAGCATATGCTGCCGCCGCAGTCGAACGGCAGTATGCTTAATCCGCAGAACTAAAGTTCGGGCCGATGCGGTCAATCGCATCGGTACAAATGCTGTCAACGCCCCAGCGCAGCAGTTCGGCTGCACGCTGGGGTTTGTTAACGGTATACACCAGAATATGCAGACCCGCCGCTTTCAACATCTTCACCCGCGCCTCATCCAGCAGCTTGTGATTGAGATGAATTGAAACGCACGCTAAGCGTGTCGTCAGCTCGTGCCAGTCCTCGCGCCACTCGTCCAGCAGCAGCCCACGCGGCAGCTCCGGCACGGCCGCCTGTGCCGCTTCCAGCGCGTCGATTTCAAACGACGACAGCAGCGGTGCCGTCATCCCTTCCCACAGCTCACGCGCGGCCAGCGCGATGACTTTGCCCGTCAGCGGCCCGGTGCCGGTGGTCGGTTTGATTTCGATATTGGCCATCATACCGTGCTGGCGACAGCGATCCGCCACTTCCGCCAGCAGCGGCAGCGGTTCGCCTTTGAACTCGCCGCTGTACCAGCTTCCGGCATCTACCTTCAGCAGATCGCGCCACGGCAGTTCACCCGCCACGCCCCAGCCGTTGCTGGTGCGTTCGAGGTTATCGTCATGCAGCAGGAAAATTTCGCCGTCTTTCGACAGCTTGGCGTCGAACTCGATCATCGTGTGGCCGTAGCGCGCGCCAACGTCAATCGCCGCCAGGGTATTTTCCGGCGCCAGCTTACCGCCGCCCCGGTGGGCGACGATGTGGGGATAAGGCCAGTTGCTCATACTCGTTGTCCTGTTTCACCGTCAAAGAAGTGCAGGTGATTTTCCGGCAGGTGCAGCCACAGCGTACTGCCTGCTTTCGGGCGTTCCTGATGCGCTAAACGCACCACTATTTTTTGCTCGCCCCAGCGCCCGTGCGCCAGGTTATCTGCACCCAACATCTCCAGCGTGTCCATCACCAGCGGCACGCCGCCGTCCGCCTGAGAGGTTAAACCGATATGTTCCGGGCGGATACCGAGCGTCATCTTACGCCCGGCGTAGCCACGATAGTACCAGTTGATCGGCAACGCCATCCCGCTTTCCAGTTCAAAATGCGTGCCCGCGCTGCTGATACGCCCTTCAAGCAGGTTCATTGCCGGGCTGCCGATAAAGCTCGCCACAAAGCGGGTAGCCGGTTTCTCATACACTTCCACCGGGGTGCCAATCTGCTCGGCGATGCCTTTGTTCATCACCATTACGCGCTGGGCGAGGGTCATGGCTTCGACCTGATCGTGGGTCACGTACAGGGAGGTGGTTTTCAGACGACGATGCAGCTGCTGCAGCTCAAGACGCATCTGCACGCGCAGCTTGGCGTCGAGGTTAGAAAGCGGTTCGTCGAACAGGAATACCGCCGGATCGCGCACGATGGCGCGCCCCATCGCCACGCGCTGGCGCTGGCCGCCGGAGAGCTCGCGCGGGCGGCGCTTCAGCAGGCCGTCCAGCTCGAGAATGCGCGCCGCCTCTTTCACGCGCTCGTCGATATGGCCTTTGCCCATGCCGCGGATTTTCAGCCCCCAGGCCATGTTCTCTTCCACGCTCATGTGCGGATAGAGGGCGTAGTTCTGGAACACCATCGCGATGCCTCTGTCTTTCGGCTCCATTTCGGTGACGCGCTGGCGGTCAATCCAGATATCCCCGGACGTCACCCGCTCCAGCCCCGCCACCATGCGCAGCAGCGTGGATTTGCCGCAGCCGGACGGGCCGACCATCACGATAAATTCCCCATCCGCCACGTCGAGCGTCAGCGGCTGAATCACCTGGGTTTTACCGTCCCAGCTTTTGGTTACTGCCTGAAGTTTTAAACCTGCCATCTTATTTCTCGCTATCGACCAGGCCGCGGACAAACGCACGCTGCATGGCTAAAACAATGACTACGGGTGGGATAAGGGTGAGCAGCATCGCCGCCATCACCTGGTTCCAGAGGGTGGTGCCTTCGCCGGTGGAGATCATGCCTTTGATGCCCGCCACGGCAGTGCCGAGATTGACGTCCTGAATAATCAGCAGCGGCCACAGGTACTGGTTCCAGCCGTAGATAAAGGTGATCACAAACAGCGCCGCGAGGTTGGTTTTCGACAGCGGCAGCACGATGTCGCGGAAGAAGCGCATCGGCGACGCGCCGTCGATGCGCGCGGCTTCAATCAGCTCGTCCGGCAGGGTCATAAAGAACTGGCGGAACAGGAAGGTCGCGGTCGCCGAGGCCATCAGCGGCAGGGTTAAGCCCGCGTAGCTGTCGAGCATTTTCAGGTTGGCGATCACCTCCACCGTCGGGAAGATACGCACCTCCACCGGCAGCATCAGGGTGATAAAAATCATCCAGAAGAAGAGGTTACGCAGCGGAAAGCGAAACCAGACGATGGCGAAGGCCGACAGCATCGACACCGTAATTTTGCCGACGGTGATGCCGAACGCCATGATGAAGCTGTTGAGCATCATCAGCCAGAACGGCGCGCTGTTGGCGCCCACGCCCTGTGTCCAGATGGTCTTCATGTTCTCGAAAAGATGTGTGCCTGGGATCAGCGTCATCGGCGTGTCGAACACCGCTTTGGTGTCCAGCGTGGCGGCGACAAACGCCACGTACAGCGGGAAGAGGATGACGATAATCCCTAAAATCAGCATGGTATGGCTGAAAATCGTCAGCCCGCGACGGTTCTCAATCATTGGTAGCGCACCTTACTTTCGACATAGCGGAACTGCACTACCGTGAGGATGATGACGAGGAACATCAGCACCACGGACTGCGCGGCGGAGGCAGAGAGATCCAGGCCGGCAAAACCTTCGCGGTAGATCTTGTAGATAAGCGTTGTTGTCGCCTGTACCGGGCCGCCTGCGGTGGCCGCGTCGATCACCGGGAAGGTGTCGAAGAAGGCATACACGAGGTTCACCACCAGCAGGAAGAAGCTCACCGGGGCGATCAGCGGCAGCGACAGCCTGAAGAAGCGACGAATGGGCCCTGCGCCGTCAATCGCCGCCGCTTCCACCAGCGAGCGCGGAATGGACTGCAGCGCGGCAAAGAAGAACAGGAAGTTGTAGCTGATCTGCTTCCACACCGAGGCGAATACCACCAGGAACATCGCCTGGCCGCTGTTCTGGGCATGGTTCCAGTCGTAGCCCAGTTCGGCCAGGAAATGGGTAATCAACCCGCGTCCCGGGTTAAACAGGAAGATCCACAGCACGGCGGCGACGGCGGGAGCCACGGCGTAAGGCAGCAGCATCAGCGTTTGATAAATACGGCTGCCGCGCACCACGTAGTCCACCAGCGCGGCGAAGAACAGCGATGCCAGAAGGCCGCTGACGGTCACCAGGGCGCTGAACTTGATCGTCGTCCAGAAGGAATCCAGGTAGTAGCTGTCATGGAACAGCGCGGTGAAGTTGTCCAGCCCGACAAACTGGCTGGAAAGCCCGAACGGATCGACGCTTTGTACCGAGTACCACAGCGCTTCGCCCGCAGGCCAGATAAAGAAAATAACGGTGATGACCAGCTGCGGCGCGACCAGCAGGTACGGCAGCCAGCGGGAACGGAACACCGGACGGGATGATGACATAGGTTTGCTCTGTAGGTATTCCCCCCTCACCCCGGCCCTCTCCCCAAAGGGGCGAGGGAGAAAAGACGGCTCCGCGCAGTCCCCTCTCCCCTATGGGGAGAGGGTTAGGGTGAGGGGCAGGTTTGAATTACGATTTGGTGGACTGCTCAAAGCGGCGCAGCAGCTGATTCCCGCGCTCTACCGCAGAGTCCAGCGCCTGCTGTGGCGTTTTCTTCCCGGTCCACACGCTTTCCAGCTCTTCATCCACGATGGTACGGATCTGCGGCATGTTGCCCAGACGCAGGCCCTTGGTGAACGGCAACGGCGGCTTGTTCAGCATCTGACGCGTCGCAATGTCCGCCCCTGGGTTTTTGCTGTAGAAGCCCTGCTCGCGGGTCAGGTCGTACGCAGCTTTGGTGATCGGCAGGTAGCCGGTCTTCTGGTGCCACTCGGCCGCGTTTTCAGGCTTCGCCAGGAAGTCGAGGAACTCGGCTACGCCTTTGTAGGTGCCGTTGTCTTTGCCCTGCATGACCCACAGGCTCGCTCCGCCGATGATGGCGTTCTGCGGCGCGCCCTTCACGTCGGCGTCGTACGGCATCATGCCCACGCCGTAGTTAAATTTGGCGTAGTGACGGATATCCGCCAGCGAGCCGGACGATGCGGTGGTAATGGCGCAGTCGCCGTTGTAGAACTTCTCGGTGGATTCGTCTTTACGCCCGAAGTAGCTGAAGTCGCCCTTCTTGTTGAGTTCTTCCAGCAGCGCGATGTGCTTCACCTGCTCCGGCTTGTTGAACTCCAGTACCGCATCGGTGCCGTCGAAGCCGTTGTTTTTGGTGGCAACCGGCAGGCCGTGCCAGGCGCTGAAGTTTTCAATCTGGATCCAGCCCTGCCAGCCGCTGGCGTAGCCGCACTTCATCCCCGCCGCTTTCAGCTTCGCGGTGTACTCGGCCAGATCCTGCCAGGTCTTTGGCGGCTGCTCCGGGTCTAAACCGGCTTTCCTGAAGGCGTCTTTGTTGTAATACAGCACCGGCGTGGAGCTGTTAAACGGCTGGGACAGCAGATGCCCGGTTTTGGAATCGGTGTAATAACCCGCCACGGTTGGCACGAACTGGGATTCGTCGAAGTTGATACCCGCGTCTTTGAACACTTCATACACCGGCTTAATGGCTTTGGAGGCCATCATGGTCGCGGTACCCACTTCATAAACCTGTAACAGCGCAGGGGCGTTACCGGTACGGAAGGCGGCGATGCCCGCGCTCAGGCTCTGCTCGTAGTTGCCTTTGTACACCGGCACAATTTTGTAATCCGGGTGGGTGTCGTTGAAACGCTGCGCCAGGGAGTCAACCTCTTTACCCAACTCCCCTTCCATGGAATGCCAGAACGGAATGGTGGTCACAGCCATTGCGTTCGTCGCAAAAGCCAGACCCAGTGCCAGACCCAAAGCTGTGTGTCGTAACGATGTCATTGTCATCTCTCTTATTGTGCCGGATGCGCGATATCACGCGTTTTATGCTCGCGAGGTAACATGACATGCTCGAATTACAGAAAAATAACTGTTTGTTTACAGATAAGTGACAGCCAGGCGTCAGGGGGATGATGGTTGTGTGAAGGGGGTTAGGTGTGTGGTTGGGTGCGGTCTGGTGCCCTCACCCCGGCCCTCTCCCACAGGGAGAGGGAGAAAAACACGTAGGCCCGGTAAGCGTAAGCGCCACCGGGCAATACAGACGGCTTAGCCTCCGAGGTACGCGCTCCGCACCGCCTCGTTTGCCAGCAGCGCGTCGCCGGTATCCTCAAGCACCACGCGACCGTTCTCCAGCACGTAGCCACGGTCGGCGAGCTTCAGCGCCTGGTTGGCGTTCTGCTCGACGAGGAAGATGGTCATCCCCTCTTTGCGCAGCTGCTCAATGGTGTCGAAGATCTGCTGAATGATGATCGGCGCAAGACCGAGCGACGGTTCATCCAGCAGCAGCAGACGCGGCTGGCTCATCAGCGCGCGGCCAATCGCCAGCATCTGCTGCTCGCCGCCGGACATGGTGCCCGCACGCTGGATGCGGCGCTCCCACAGGCGTGGGAAGAGTTCGTACACCCACTTGATGCGGGTCTGGTATTCATCGCGGTGAGCAAAGAAGCCGCCCATCGCCAGGTTCTCTTCCACCGTCATGCGAGAAAACACGCGACGCCCTTCCGGGACAATCGCCACCGCTTCACGCATGATTTTGGCGGTCTGCCAGTCGGTAATGTCTTTGCCATCGAACACAATCCGCCCGCTGGTGGCGCGCGGGTCGCCGCACAGGGTGCCGAGCAGCGTGGTTTTGCCCGCGCCGTTGGCCCCGATCAGGGTGACGATTTCGCCCTGATTGATGTGCAGGCTGACGTCGTGCAGCGCCTGGATCTTGCCGTAGTGCGCGTTGACCTTGTCGAACGTTAACATCGCTTTTTCCATCTTATGCCTCACCAAGGTATGCGCGGATCACGTCCGGGTTGTTGCGGATCTCTTCCGGCGTGCCGTTCGCCAGCGGCGTGCCCTGGTTTACCACGTAGATACGGTCCGAAATGCCCATCACCAGCTTCATGTCATGCTCAATCAGCAGAATGGTGGTGTCGTGATGATCGCGCAGCTCGGCAATCAGTTCGTCCAGCTCTTTGGTCTCTTTCGGGTTGAGGCCTGCCGCCGGTTCGTCGAGCATCAGGATTTCCGGCTGCGTCACCATACAGCGCACAATCTCCAGGCGACGCTGATCGCCGTAGGCCAGGTTGCTCGCCTGACGGTTGGCGTGCTGCAGCAGGCCAATTCGGTCAAGCCAGGTGGCGGCGCGGTCAAGCGCTTCATCCTGCGCGCGGCGGAAGGCCGGGGTTTTCAGCAGGCCGGAGAAGAGCCCGGTTTTCAGCTGCTGATGCTGTGCCACCAGCAGGTTCTCAATCACCGTCATCTCGCGGAACAGACGCACGTGCTGGAAGGTACGCACCACGCCCATGCGGGCAATCTGCTGGCCCGGCAGCCCTTCCAGGTGCTGGTCGCGCAGCATGATGGTGCCGCCCGTCGGCTTGTAGAAGCCGGTCAGGCAGTTGAAGACCGTGGTTTTCCCCGCGCCGTTCGGGCCAATCAGGGAGACAATCTCTTTCTTGTGCAGATCCAGATTCACGTTGTTGACCGCCAGCAGGCCGCCAAAACGCATCATCAGACCGTTAACGGATAATAATGGCTGGCTCATGCCTGCTCTCCTTTCGCTTGCCCGTTCTTCAGCTTCAGCTGTGGACGGGTCATCGGCAGCAGACCCTGCGGACGCCAGATCATCATCAGCACCATCAAACCACCCAGCATCAGCATGCTGTATTCGTTAAAGTCGCGCATCAGCTCGCGCGAGACCACCAGCAGGATGGCCGCGAGGATAACGGCAAACTGCGAGCCCATCCCGCCGAGTACCACAATCGCCAGCACGAAGGCCGATTCGGCAAAGGTGAAGGATTCCGGGCTAACGAAGCCCTGACGCGCGGCAAACAGCGTTCCGGCGAAACCGGCAAACGCGGCGCTGATGGTGAACGCGGTCAGCTTGATGCGGGTCGGGTTCAGGCCCAGCGAGCGGCAGGCGATTTCATCTTCGCGCAGCGCTTCCCACGCGCGGCCCAGCGGCATGCGCAGCAGACGGTTGATCACGAACAGGGTAATCACCACCAGCAGCAGCGCCACCAGATAGAGCCAGATCACGCGGTCGGACGGATCGTACTTGATGCCAAAGAAGTTGCTGAAGGTATCCCAGCCGCCTTCGCGGGCGGTGCGGCTGAACTCCAGGCCGAAGAAGGTCGGTTTCGGGATCTGGCTGATGCCGTTCGGGCCGCCGGTCACTTCGGTATTGTTGAGCAGCAGGATACGGACGATTTCGCCGAAGCCCAGGGTCACAATCGCCAGGTAGTCACCGCGCAGGCGCAGCACCGGGAAGCCGAGCAGGAAGCCCGCGGCGGCAGAGACCAGCCCCGCCAGCGGCAGGCAGGTCCAGAAGCCGAGGCCGTAATAGTGGTTCAGCAGCGCGAAGGTGTAGGCGCCGATGGCGTAGAAGCCGCCGTAGCCCAGCACCAGCAGGCCGGAGAGCCCCACCACCACGTTCAGACCGAGACCCAGGATCACGTAGATCATGGTCAGGGTGGCGATATCCACGGTCCCGCGCGATACCACAAACGGCCACGCCACGGCAGCGACCAGCAGCGCCACGAGGAACAGCTTCTGCTTCACGGTCGTACCGTCGATAGCGGGCAGCACGAATTTCGGCCCGGAGACGTTTTTCAGCGTCTTCTGGAAGACCGGGCGCAGCAGCTGGAACAGGAACACTACGGCCGTGCCGATAAACACCCACTGCCAGCGAATATCAGCGGCGGTGTCGACCACCAGCTTAGTGCCGTCCAGCTCTAACTGGACGCCCATAAAGACGCCCGCCAGCACGAAGAACATGGCGGCAGAGAGCAGCGCCATTGCAAAATGCATCGGTTTCATACTTTCTCTACCTCCGGACGGCCCAGAATACCGGTAGGCATCACCAGCAGAACCAGAATCAGCAGGGCAAACGACACCACGTCTTTATATTCTGTGCTCAGGTACGCCGAGGAGAGCGCTTCCGCCACGCCCAGGATCAGGCCGCCGATCATCGCGCCCGGAATACTGCCGATACCGCCCAGTACCGCGGCGGTGAAGGCTTTCATCCCGGCCATAAAGCCGATGTACGGGTTAATCACGCCATAGAACTGGCCGAGCAGTACGCCTGCCACCGCCGCCATCGCGGCGCCAATCACGAAGGTCAGGGCAATCACGCGGTCGGTGTTGATGCCGAGCAGGCTCGCCATCTTCAGGTCTTCCGCGCAGGCGCGGCAGGCGCGTCCCATGCGGGAGTAGCGGATGAAAATAGTCAGAGCCAGCATTGCCAGGAAGGTTACAACCCAGATAACCAGCTGCATGGTGGTGATAGAGGCAGAGAAGTTCTCGCTGGCCCCCACAATCCACTGGCCGTTAAACAGGCTTGGCAGCGCCACGTCGCGCGAGCCTTCGGTCAGGCTGACGTAGTTTTGCAGGAAGATGGACATCCCGATGGCGGAGATCAGCGCAATCAGGCGTTTTGAACTGCGCACGGGCCGGTAAGCCACGCGTTCGATGCTCCAGCCGTAGGCGCTGGCAATCACAATCGCGCCGACAAACCCGGCGGCGACCAGCAGCCAGCTGCTGTCGATGCCCATCATCATCAGCGCGGCAATGATCATAAAGGAGACGTAGCTACCGATCATGTACACCTCGCCGTGGGCGAAGTTGATCATGCCGATAATGCCGTAAACCATCGTGTAGCCGATGGCGATCAGCGCGTAGGTGCTTCCCAGCGTAACGCCGTTAAACATCTGCTGCAGGAAATAGAGAAACTGCTCGGACATATGCAAACCTTTTTATACCCGCCCGGCGAGCCGGGCGGTGGGATAGTTATTTGGCGGCCGAGGACGAACCGTCGGCGTGCCACTTAAAGACACCAAATTCAAATCCCTTCAGATCGCCTTTCTCATCCCAGTTCAGCGGCCCAATCACGGTGTTCGCCCCGTGTGCTTTTAAATCTTTCACCAGATCCAGCGGCTCTTTGCTGCCGGTACGCTCCAGCGCGGTCGCCAGAGACTGCACGGCCGCGTAGGTGATCCAGACGTACGGACCGCTCGGATCTTTCTTCTGCGCCTTGAGCGCCTCTACGATAGCCTTGTTGGCCGGATCCTGGTCATAGCGTTTTGGCATCGTGACCAGCATGCCTTCGGCAGAATCCCCGGCGATGTTCGACAGGGAGGCGTTGCCCACGCCCTCTGGCCCCATAAACTGGGTTTTCAGGCCGGTGGCACGCGCCTGGCGCAGCATCTGGCCCATTTCCGGGTAGTAGCCGCCGTAGTAAACGAAGTCGATATTCTCTTTTTGCAGACGGGCGATCAGCGCGGAGAAGTCTTTCTCGCCTGCGGTAATGCCGTCGAAGAAGACGATGTTCGCGCCGCCTTTTTTCAGGCCGTCCTGCACAGAGCGCGCCAGGCCTTCGCCGTACTGCTGTTTGTCATGAATGATGGCAATACGCGTTGGCTTAACGGTGTCGAGGATGTATTTGGCGGCGGTGGGTCCCTGCGAGGAGTCCAGACCGGCGGTACGCATAATGTGCTGGTAGCCGCGCTGGGTCAGCTCCGGGTTAGTTGCGCCCGGGGTGATCATCAGAATGCCTTCGTCTTCGTAAATATCAGATGCGGGCTGCGTGGACGATGAGCACAGGTGGCCGATGACGTACTGGATACCGTCGTTGACGATTTTGTTGGCGACCGCGACGGCCTGTTTTGGATCGCAGGCGTCGTCATATTCTACGCCCACCAGCTTGTCGCCTTTGATGCCGCCTTTGGCGTTGATGTCTTTAATGGCCTGACGGGCGCCGTTGAACTCCATATCACCCCACTGGGCAACAGGACCGGACATCGCGCCGACCACAGCCACTTTTATGTCGTCCGCCATAGCCGCCTGCGAAATTGCCAGTGCGACCATTCCCGCGATTATTGCTTTCGCGTTCCTTTTCATCTCTGAATCCCCATTCGTGATGTCGTGTATATATTTTGTTTTATTATGGTTAAAAAGCATTCTGTACTTTTAATGAACAACGCTATTTTTACCAGTGCCTTTAATGGTTTAGCGCGGTTTTTTATCAAAAACCAGACTAATATCTCTATTTTTCAGGCGATTAAGCAAAGATAATATTCTGAAATCAGGCAGAGATAAACAAATAAAAGTGCAGTTTGCAGCATAAAATAACGGTACAAAGCGCCGAATAAATCACTGCCTGTCAGGTTAAAATTCTGCTTAATTTTCGATCCATGTGTTTTCGAACTGCGCAATGCGTTGCCAAAAAACTAATCACCTGGTAAATGGGAATAAAAAGAGAAAGCACCCGAGCAAATAAATTGAGTACACTGGCCCTACTCAATCTGATTTGGACAAGTAGCTAATGAAACTGACTATCGTGCGTCTGGTGACCTTTAGCGACCAGGATCATATCGACCTGGGCAAGATCTGGCCGGAATATTCCCCTTCGTCGCTGGCCGTCGACGACAATCACCGTATCTATGCCGCGCGCTTTAACGAGCGTCTGCTGGCCGCCGTTCGCGTGACGCTGAGCGGCACGGAAGGGGCGCTGGATTCCCTGCGCGTGCGCGACGTCACCCGCCGTCGCGGGGTCGGACAGTATTTAATTGAAGAAGTCATTCGTGAAAACCCGAGCGTGACCTCCTGGTGGATGGCCGACGTGGGCGTGGAAGACCGCAGCGTGATGGCGGCGTTTATGCAGGCGTTAGGGTTTACGGCGCAGGCGAACGGGTGGGAGAAGCGCTAAAAGAAAGCCGGGTGGCGGCTGCGCCTTACCCGGCCTACGAGGTGCTCATTGTAGGCCCGGTAAGCGAAGCGCCACCGGGCAAAAGAGGGGCTGTGCGGCCTGATGCCCTCACCCCGGCCCTCTCCCACGGGGAGAGGGAGAAAACATAAAAAAGGCAACTTACGTTGCCTTTTGCTTTTATTTTGCGTCAGTAGCAGTCCCGTTCGCATGCCAGTCAAACACGCCGAACTCGAAGCCCTTCAGATCGCCCTTCTCATCCCATGACAGCGGCCCCATGACGGTTTCCACGGAGTTCGCTTTCAGCCAGGTGGCAATCTCAGCCGGATCGGCTGACTGGTTCAGGCCCGCCTGCAGCGACTGCAGCGCCGCGTAGGTGGTCCAGACGAACGCGCCGCTTGGATCCTGTTTCTTCGCCTTGATCGCATCCACGATTGGTTTGTTCGCAGGGACCTGGTCGTAGTTCTTCGGCTTGGTCACCAGCAGGCCTTCGGCTGATTCACCCGCGATGTTAGACAGAGAGACGTTCGCCACGCCTTCCGGCCCCATGAACTGGGTTTTCAGACCGGCAGCACGCGCCTGGCGCAGGATCTGGCCCATTTCCGGGTGGTAGCCACCGTAGTAAACGAAATCAATATTCTCTTTCTTCAGACGCGCCACCAGCGTGGAGAAGTCTTTCTCACCGGCGGTAATACCGTCGAAGAACACCACGTCAGCATTGGCTTTCTTCAGGTTGTCCTGGACGGAACGCGCCAGACCTTCACCGTACTGCTGCTTGTCGTGAACGATAGCGATGCGCTTCGGCTTCACTTTTTCAACGATGTATTTCGCTGCGGTTGGGCCCTGGTCAGAGTCCAGGCCGGTGGTGCGCAGGGTCAGCTTGTAGCCGCGCGAGGTCAGTTCCGGCGCGGTTGCAGCCGGGGTGATCATCAGAATGCCTTCGTCTTCGTAGATGTCAGACGCTGGCTGAGTAGAGGAAGAGCACAGGTGACCGATAACGTATTTGATCCCGTCGTTCACCACTTTGTTCGCCACCGCGACCGCTTGTTTCGGGTCACAGGCATCATCATATTTTACGATCTGCAGTTTTTCGCCCTTGATGCCGCCCTTAGCATTAATGTCTGCAACCGCCTGTTCTGCGCCCGTAAATTCCTGGTCGCCGTACTGAGCTACCGGACCGGACATCGCGCCAACCACAGCAACTTTGATATCTGCCTGTGCCATGGTGCTGAATGCCAACGCGATACATCCTGCCAGTAACGCTTTACCCTTCATGTTCATCCTGAGATTCCCCATTATTATGGTTATTACGATTGTTGTGATGTTGTTGTGCAGCGCTTTATGTCAGTTATAGGTGTGCTGTTCGCGCTTTTTCAGCATACTCTGCTAAAACATACCCGATTTTTATGATTTTGGAATAGCTAATTTGAAATGTATCTATGCTATGCCCGGCACCGTTTTGCGCCGGGCATTTGGCTTTATCGTGTCAGCGAGGCGGAAATAATATCCAGCGCCTGTCGGAACTGCGCTTCGGGGATCGTGAGCGGATAGAGGAAGCGAATCACGTTGCCGTACACGCCGCAGCTCAGGAGCAGCAGCCCTTCGTTCAACGCGCGTTCTTGCACCTGTCGGGTGAATTCCGGCGAGGGTTGCCCGGATTGCGGATCGTTGAACTCCACCGCCACCATAGAGCCTTGCGCACGAATGTCGGCAATATACGGGCAGCCATCCTTCGCTTTATTTAGCACCTCTACCAGATGGTGGCCAAGGTGGGCCGCGCGGGTGCAGAGATCTTCATCGTCAATCACGTCCAGCACCGCATGGGCCGCGGCAATCGCCAGCGGGTTACCCGCGTAGGTGCCGCCCAGCCCGCCGGGCGCGGGGGCGTCCATCACCTCCGCCCGACCAGAGACCGCCGAAAGCGGCATCCCGCCCGCCAGGCTTTTTGCCATGGTGATAAGGTCCGGCTTCACACAGTGGTTTTCCATCGAGAACAGCTTGCCGGTGCGGGCGAAGCCAGTTTGGACTTCGTCGGCAATCAGCAAAATCCCGTGGGTATCGCACAGGGCACGCAGCGCCTGCATAAAATCGGCGGGCGCGACATTGAACCCGCCCTCACCCTGAACCGGTTCGAGGATAATGGCCGCCACCTGGTCTGGCGCGATATCCGCTTTGAAAATGCGCTCCAGGCTTTTTAACGCTTCCGCCGTGCTGATGCCGTGCAGATCGTTAGGGAACTGTGCGTGGTACACCGAGCCAGGGAACGGGCCGAAGCCCAGCTTGTAGGGTGCGACCTTGCCGGTCAGCGCCATGGTCATAAAGGTGCGGCCATGGAAGGCGCCGCCAAAGGTGATAAGGCCGGGGCGTTTGGTGTACGCGCGGGCAATTTTGACCGCGTTTTCAACCGCTTCTGCGCCCGTTGAGAAGAAGGCGGTTTTGGCGGGTCCGTCAATCGGCACGCGCTGGTTGATGCGTTCGGCAAGCGCCACATAGCCCTCATACGGCACAATCTGGTAGGCCGTGTGGGTGAAGGCGTGGAGTTGTTTTTCGATGGCGGCAATGACTTTTGGATGGCGATGGCCGGTATTCAGCACCGCGATCCCGGCGGCGAAGTCTATGTACTCATTGCCTTCCACGTCCCACACAGTGGCGTTTTCAGCTTTATCGGCATAGAAGTTACACATCACGCCGATGCCGCGCGGCGTCGCCTGTAAACGCCGGTCGTTGAGTTCGTTATTTTTCACCCTGTCCCCCTGAGAAAGTCGCCTGCTTAGCGCATCAGTAAGTGTTTGCCAGGGGGAGGGAATTCGCCAGAGCGGGCGCTAAAAAAACAAAACCCCCGGACTCGCATCCAGGGGTTATCGGTGTACTTCGCTTAGATTACGCTTCGATAGCAGCGCGAAGTTTTTTCATGGCGTTCTTTTCAAGCTGACGGACACGTTCCGCGGAAACGCCGTAGCGGTCGGCCAGCTCCTGCAGCGTGGACTTGTTGTCTTCGTCCAGCCAGCGGGCGCGGATGATATCCTGGCTACGCTCGTCGAGACCTTCCATCGCGAAGGTCAGCTTGTTCGCCGCCTGGTCTTCCCAGTTGTCCTCTTCAATGCCGTCGGCAAAGTTAGAAGTTTTATCCTGCAGATACAGGACCGGGGCCATCGGCTGGCTGTCAGAGGCGTCGTCGTCGGAGGACATGTCAAAGGTCATGTCCTGCGCGGCCATGCGGGATTCCATCTCACGGACGTCTTTGCTGGATACGCCCAGCTCGCGCGCCACCATTTCGACTTCATCCTGGTTGAACCAGCCCAGACGCTGCTTGGTTTTACGCAGGTTGAAGAACAGTTTGCGCTGCGCTTTTGTCGTGGCGACCTTCACAATACGCCAGTTACGCAGGACGTATTCGTGAATTTCTGCTTTGATCCAGTGCACGGCGAAGGAGACCAGTCGCACACCCACTTCCGGGTTGAAGCGACGTACAGCCTTCATCAGGCCGATGTTACCTTCCTGAATCAAGTCCGCCTGCGGCAGGCCGTAGCCCGAGTAGTTACGAGCAACGTGAACAACAAAGCGCAGGTGAGACAGGATCAGCGTCTTAGCTGCTTCCAGATCGCCCTGGTAATGCAGCTTTTCAGCAAGCTCCTTTTCTTCCTCGGCCGTTAACATCGGCCAGGTGTTCGCAGCCCGGATGTAAGATTCCAGGTTACCAACAGGGGCTAAAGCTAAAGTTTGCATTTCTTTGGTCATTCATTCCTCTCAATGTTTCTTCTGGTCCAGGCTGTCCCCATCAGGCAACAACCATGCCAAAGCGTTTGAGCAGCGAGATTAGCATTCACACTTTTATCAGACCGTGATTTTATCCACAAGTTCCAGGTGCAACAGTGAATAAATTACGCACAAAATGTGACATGAAGATGATAACAGGGGAAGAGACAACAGGGACGCTTTCCCTGCAGAGCGAACATCTCGGTGCAGGGAAAGATTATATCACGCTTTTATTAGTCGGGAGTAAAGTGGCGTAAATGTTGAACCGTCGCCAGCCATGCAGCTACCCAGCCGATCATGGAGCACACCAGCAGCAACAGCAGGCACTCATCGAACCCTAAGCCACTGATATCAAACTTGGTTCCGAAAACCTGCGCCACTTCAGTCACGGCAGACGAAAGCCGCATCACCAAAATTTCTGACAATATCAGTGAAAGAAATGCGCCGGAAAAACCGAGCAGCGCGCCGCCGTAGAGGAACGGACGGAGGATGAAACCATCCGTTGCGCCAATCAGTTTCTGCACGTTGATGGTATCACGGCGGGCGAAGATGCTCAGACGCACGCTGTTACCGATGACGAGGAACACCGCCGCCACCATCAGAACGCCTATCATCGCCGACACACGCCCCACCAGCCCGGTCAGGGCAGCAAGACGGGCGAACCAGCTGTCGTCCATGCGCACTTCATCAATCCCGTTGATACGGGTGATGCGGTCGCGCAGGGTGTTAAGCGAATCGGTACCCTGGAAATCGAGTTTCGGGATCACCACCGCCACGGCGGGCAGCGGGTTCTCTTCCAGCATATCCAGCGCGCCGCCAAAGCCTGACCAGTTGCGGAACTCGCCCAGCGCTTCATCGCGCGAGAGATAGTTAACCTTCTCCACGCCCTGTTCGGCCTGGATTTGCCCGACCACCTGCGCCGCCGCGTTATCGTCGAGCGCTTTATCCAGATAAACGGTGATCTGCGGCGACGGATAATACTGCGACGCTGCCTGGTTAACGTTCTTATAGACCATGTAGCAGACGCTTGGCAGCGTCAGGGAGATAGCGATCACCATCACCGTCAGGAACGTCGCCAGCGGCTTGCTTTTCAGATCCTGCAATGCCCCCTGGAAGGCATAACGCACCTGCTCGTTGAACACGTTGGTCTTGCGGGAAGCCGGTTTTGGCGCCGCTTTCTGGCGCTTTGGCGTATTACGATTGCCGTCACCGCCGCCCTGCGGCTTACGGAAACGGTCAAACCGGTTTCCGAACTGCCGAATCTGGTTCATTGCATCACGCTTGTTCACCGTGGCCTCCGTGCAAATGCCCGTCGCTCAGGGTCAGCATGCGGTACGAACGACGGGAAATGAGCCCAATGTCGTGCGTCGCCATCAATACCGTAACCCCTACGCGGTTGAATTCCTCAAACAGACGCAAAATCCCTTCGGACAGGGCATCGTCCAGGTTACCGGTTGGTTCATCCGCCAGCAGTACGGCAGGCTTGTTCACCACCGCACGGGCGATGCCCACGCGCTGCTGCTCACCGCCGGACAGCTGGATCGGGAAGTTCTTCGCTTTGTCCAGCAGCCCGACCTTATCCAGCGCCGCAGAGACGCGACGGCGGATATCGTCATAGCTGGCGCCGGCAATAATCAGCGGGATAGCGACGTTATCAAAAACGGTGCGATCCATCAGCAGGTGGTGATCCTGGAAAATCATGCCGATCTGACGACGCAGGAACGGCACTTCGCGGTTTTTCAGGCGGCTAATTTCGTGGCCGCTGAAAAAGATTTTCCCGGCGCTGGGCCGTTCGATCCCACAGATAAGCTTGAGCAGGGTACTTTTCCCCGCGCCGGAATGGCCGGTCAGGAATGCCATCTCGCCTGGCTGCAGATGGAACGTTACCCCCTGCAGCGCTTGTCTCCCACCGAGATAGGCCTTGCTGACGTGTTCAAAGCGAATCATTGTTAGTCCTCTCGGGCAAATAATGCCTCAATAAAGTCGTCCGCCTTAAACGGACGCAAATCCTCAATACGCTCGCCCACACCGATGTAACGGATAGGAATACCGAACTGGTCGGCCACGGAGAAGATCACCCCGCCTTTGGCGGTGCCGTCCAGCTTGGTCAGCGCGATCCCCGTCAGTCCTACCGCTTCATGGAACAGCTTCGCCTGACTGATGGCGTTCTGTCCGGTGCTGGCGTCAATGGTCAGCATAATTTCATGCGGTGCGTCTTCGTCCAGCTTCTTCATGACGCGGACGATTTTCTTCAACTCTTCCATCAGGTGCGATTTGTTCTGCAAACGCCCTGCGGTATCGGCAATCAGCACGTCCACGTTACGCGCCTTCGCCGCCTGGATGGCGTCGAAGATCACGGATGCGGAATCCGCGCCGGTATGCTGGGCAATCACCGGAATGTTGTTGCGCTGGCCCCAGACCTGCAGCTGCTCAACCGCCGCTGCACGGAAGGTATCGCCCGCCGCCAGCATCACCGATTTGCCCTGCTGCTCGAACTGACGCGCCAGCTTGCCGATGGTGGTGGTTTTACCTACGCCGTTCACGCCCACCATCAGAATAACAAATGGCGTTTTGCCTTCAATATTAAGCGGTTCGTCAACTTTTGCGAGAATTTCGCCCATCTCGTCTTTCAGCAGGCCGTACAGCGCTTCGGCATCACGCAGCTGTTTGCGGCTCGCCCCTTCGGTCAGGTTGGCGATGATCTTACGGGTGGTTTCCACGCCGACGTCCGCAATCAGCAGCTGTTCTTCCAGCTCCTCAAAGAGATCGTCGTCGATCTTCTTGCCGCGGAACAGACTGATAAATCCGGAACCTAAATTTTCTTTGGTTTTGAGCAGGCTGCGCTTCAGGCGCGCGAAGAAACCTTCTTTGGTCGGTTTTTCCTGCTCCTGAACGATCTCTTCTTCGGCTTGCTCTTCTACCGGCACAACGATGACCGCTTCTTCCGCGGCTTCCGCCGCCAGCGCCTGGGCTTCCAGCTCTTCGTCGGTCAGTTCTGGCTCGAGCGCCGCTTCTTCTTCCACCGCTTCAACAATTTCAACGGTTTCCGCTTCGGCCTGCCACTCTTCAGCAGATACCTCTTCGGCTTTTACCTCTTCCGGCAGCGGCAGCTCTTCGTGCTCAATAACGGCCTGCGGCGCGTGGGTAATGTCTTCGACGACAACCGGCTCTGGCTTCTCGCTTTCCTGAACCTGTTCAGTGACCTCAACCACCTCTTCAGCAAAGGATTCAATCTCTTCTTTGCTGTGCGCCGTTTCTTCCGCTTCGACAACCGCGGCGGTTTCTACAGGCGTTTCAGGCTGCGACTGCTCTTCAACTACCTGTTGTTCTTCGGTTTTCTGTTCTGTTTCTTGCTCTTTTTCACCGAAGCCCAGCCAGGAAAAGAAGCCACGTTTTTTTTGTTTTGCCATCTGCGACTACACTCCTCGCGGCGCTATATACATGTAAGCTAAAAAAATGATGAAATAGTCTAACACTTTACTTAATTGACATCACCGCCCGCAATCGCAGGCCAATTGTTAACAGAGCTTTCCTGAGATGAAGAAACCCAACCGCGCCCCGGCCGGTCAAATTCGTATTATCGGCGGTCAGTGGCGAGGCCGGAAATTACCGGTGCCGGACAGCCCCGGTTTACGCCCCACTACCGACCGCGTGCGCGAGACGCTGTTTAACTGGCTCGCCCCGTCAATGGTAGACGCCCGCTGCCTGGACTGCTTCGCCGGAAGCGGCGCATTAGGGCTGGAAGCGCTGTCGCGCTATGCCGCCAGCGCCACGCTGCTGGAGATGGAGCGCGGCGTGGCGCAGACGCTGCAGCAAAATCTGGCGACGCTGAAGGCGAGCAACGCCAAAGTGGTCAACACCAACACGCTGAGCTTCCTCGCGCAACAGGGCACACCGCATAACGTGGTGTTTGTCGACCCGCCGTTCCGCAAGGGGCTGCTGGAAGAGACGTTATCTTTGCTGGAGCAAAACGGCTGGCTGGCGGATGACGCGCTAATCTATATAGAAAGCGAAGTGGAGAACGGTTTGCCGCCGGTGCCCGCGCACTGGGATCTGCACCGCGAAAAGGTCGCCGGTCAGGTTGCTTATCGTCTGTATCACCGTCAGGCACAAGGAGGATCCGATGCCGGTACTGATTAACCTGGGACGTTTGCTGATGCTGGGCGTCTGGGCGTTTTTGATTCTGAATCTGGTGCATCCTTTCCCGCGCCCGATGAACATTTTCGTTAACGTGGCGCTGATTTTCACGTCGTTTATGCACGCCCTGCAGATGGTAATGCTGAAAAACGGTCTGCCGAAAGACGGCCCGCAGATGACCGGATGGCAGCAGCTGCGCGTGTTTATTTTCGGCGTGTTTGAGCTGCTGGTGTGGATGAAGAAGTTTAAGGCGCAGGTGAAGAAGTAAGGTGCGTTTAGTCGCCCGGTGGCGCTTCGCTTACCGGACCTACCAAACCCCGTAGGCCGGGCAAACGCCGTGCCGCCCGGCATTACCGCTCCGATTCAAACCCTTCAAACCGCGATCCTTTATAACTCAACGTCCCTTTCTCCCCCACCGTCAGCTGATGGTACTGCTGCGCCTCCAGGCGGAAGGTCACCTCCAGCCCGCCCGTTTCCGGCTTAAAGCTCGCTTCATAGCGCATGCTGGTTCCAGCTGGCGTCACCTGCTGCTGGCGCGAGCGGCGGTCGTTGAGCGGTTTCTCACGCTTGTTCGTCACCACCACACGCTTTTGCATCAGCGGCGCGGCGTCGTTATCCGCCTTCTCGCGGCGCTGCTGCACGAAACGGAACGAGGCTGCAATGACGATAATCGCCACCACGATAATGAAAAAAAGCGGCATCTTGCTCATTGATAAATCCCATCAGATTTTGCGGAATTCAGGATACCTTGCCTTCCCCGTCATTGCCAAACGCCCGCCCGCGTCACTACACTGGATCAGAAACTGATTATTCAGCCTCAACAGATACAGGGAGTTAATATGCTTTGGTCATTTATCGCCGTCTGTTTGTCCGCATGGCTTTTTGTCGATGCGTCGTATCGTGGCCCTGCCTGGCAGCGCTGGCTGTTCAAACCCGTCACGCTGCTGCTCCTGCTGCTGCTGGCCTGGCAAGCGCCGATGTTTAACGCCGTCAGCTATCTGGTCCTCGCCGGGCTGTGTGCGTCCCTGATAGGCGATGCGCTGACTCTGCTCCCCCGTCAGCGCCTGCTCTATGCCGTCGGCGCGTTCTTCCTGTCGCATCTGCTTTACACCATCTACTTTGCCAGCCAGATGACGCTCTCCTTCTTCTGGCCGCTGCCGCTGGTGCTGCTGGTGATTGGCGCGCTGCTGATTGCGGTGATTTGGTCGCGTCTGGAAGAGATGCGTTTGCCGGTCTGTACCTTTATCGCCATGACGCTGGTGATGGTATGGCTTGCAGGCGAGCTGTGGTTCTTCCGTCCGACGTCTCAGGCAATGTCAGCGTTCTTCGGCGCGGCGCTGTTGCTGATCGGGAATGTCGTCTGGCTGGGCAGCCACTATCGCCGTCGCTTCCGCGCGGATAACGCGATTGCCGCCGCCTGCTACTTTGCCGGGCACTTCCTGATCGTGCGTTCGCTGTATATTTAAATAAGTCTTGACTCTGGAGTCGACTCCAGAGTGTATGCTGCGGTTAATGAGAAAATTATCATTACCGGAGACTGCCATGTCGACTCCAGAAACACCGAAAAAAGTTCCACAATTCTCGGCACTTAAGCTCAGCCCGGTTCCGCCGAAAGACGACTGCTGCTGCGAAGGCGCGTGCGAAACGCAAACTGAAATGCTGCCTGAAAGCGGCAACCGCTACAGCTGGGTCGTCAACGGCATGGACTGCGCGGCCTGCGCGCGCAAAGTGGAAAACGCGGTGATGCAAGTGCCGGGCGTGAGTCACGTTCAGGTGCTGTTCGCCACCGAAAAACTGCTGGTCAGCGCCGAAAGCGACGTCAGCAAACAGGTGGAAGCCGCCGTCAGCAAGGCGGGCTATACACTGCGTAGCGAAACGGCCCCCGTCGAAAAAACCTCCTCCCTAAAAGAAAACCTGCCGCTCATTACCCTCGTCATCATGATGGCCCTGAGCTGGGGGCTGGAGCAGATTAACCACCCGTTCGGCAATCTGGCGTTTATCGCCACCACGCTGGTCGGGCTGTTCCCGATTGCCCGCCAGGCGCTGCGCCTGATGAAAAGCGGCAGCTGGTTTGCCATCGAAACGCTGATGAGCGTGGCGGCCATCGGCGCGCTGTTCATCGGCGCGACGGCGGAAGCGGCGATGGTGCTGCTGCTGTTCTTAATCGGCGAACGGCTTGAAGGCTGGGCGGCGAGCCGGGCGCGTAAAGGGGTCAGCGCGCTGATGGCGCTGAAGCCTGAAACCGCCACACGGGTAAATAACGGCAATCGTGAAACGGCGGCGATTAATACCCTGCGTCCCGGAGACGTGATTGAAGTCGCCGCGGGCGGTCGTCTACCCGCCGATGGTGCGCTGGTTACCGCCACCGCCAGCTTCGACGAGAGCGCCCTGACCGGGGAATCCATTCCGGTAGAACGCGCGGCAGGTGAAAAAGTGCCTGCTGGCGCCACCAGCGTCGACCGTCTGGTGCAGCTGACGGTCCTTTCCGAACCGGGCGACAGCGCCATCGACCGCATCCTCAGGCTGATAGAAGAAGCCGAGGAGCGCCGCGCGCCCGTCGAGCGTTTCATCGACCGTTTTAGCCGGATTTATACCCCTGCCATCATGCTGGTTGCCCTGCTGGTGACTATCGTGCCGCCGCTGTTCTTCGGCGCACCGTGGGAGGGCTGGATCTATAAAGGGCTGACGCTGCTGCTGATCGGCTGCCCGTGCGCGCTGGTGATCTCCACGCCTGCGGCGATTACCTCCGGGCTGGCAGCGGCGGCACGTCGCGGGGCGCTGATTAAGGGCGGCGCGGCGCTGGAGCAGCTGAGCCAGGTTCAGCATATCGCGTTCGATAAAACCGGCACGCTGACCGTCGGCAAGCCGCAGGTCACCGGCGTGTATACGCAGGATATCGGTGAAGATGAACTGCTTACGCTGGCCGCCGCCGTTGAGCAGGGTTCCACTCACCCGCTGGCGCAGGCGATTGTGCGTGAAGCGCAGTCGCGCGGGCTGGCAATTCCGACGGCAACGGCACAGCGGGCGCTGGTCGGGTCGGGGATTGAGGCCACCGTTGACGGTAAAAAGGTGCTGATTGTCGCGGCGGGCAAGTCCTCTAACCCAGAGGCTGAGGCGTTAGAACAGACCGGACAAACTGTCGTGACCCTCATGCAGGACGGCGTCGCGAAAGGGATGCTGGCGCTGCGCGACACCCTGCGCGATGATGCCAAAGAGGCCGTGGCGGCGCTGCATCAGCTTGGCGTACAGGGCGTGATCCTGACCGGCGATAATCCGCGCGCGGCGGCGGCAATTGCCGGTGAGCTGGGGCTGGAATTCAAGGCCGGATTGCTGCCCGCGGATAAAGTCAGCGCGGTCACGGAACTGAACGCTCACGCGCCGCTGGCGATGGTCGGTGACGGCATTAACGATGCGCCTGCGATGAAGGCGGCAACCATCGGCATTGCGATGGGCAGCGGCACCGACGTGGCGCTGGAGACGGCGGATGCGGCGCTGACCCACAACCGCCTGACCGGGCTGGCGCAGATGATTAGCCTGGCGCGGGCGACGCGCGCCAACATCCGCCAGAACATTGGGATTGCGCTGGGGCTGAAGGGGATATTCCTCGTCACCACCCTGCTCGGTATGACCGGCCTGTGGCTGGCGGTGCTGGCGGATACGGGGGCTACGGTGCTGGTGACGGCAAACGCGCTGCGGCTTCTGCGCCGTCGGTAAAAACGCCCGGTGGCGGCTGCGCCTTACCGGGCCTACAACATCTCCGAACCATAGGCCGGGTAAGGCGCAGCCGCCACCCGGCAAAAAACGGCGTCACTGCATCCCTAACATCCTCGGCAGCCATAACGAAATCGCCGGGATGTACGTCACCATCCCCAGCACCACCAGCAGCATGCCGTAAAACGGCAGCATCGCCCGCACAACGTGCTCGATCTTCTGCTTGCTCACCGCGCTCGCCACGAACAGCACCGACCCAACCGGCGGGGTGATCAGCCCGATCCCCAGGTTCACCATCATGATCATCCCGAAATGCACCGGGTCGATCCCCAGCGAATTGGTCACCGGCAGCAGCACCGGGGTCAGGATCAGGATGATCGGCGCCATGTCCATCAGCGTGCCAATCAGCAGCAGCATGACGTTGAGGTACATCAGGATCACGTACTTGTTATCGGAGAGCGACGTAAAGAACTCGGTGATGCGGGTCGGGAGCTGCATGTAGGTCATCACCGCGCCAAAGGCCGCCGCAAAACCAATCAAAATCATCACGATGGTGACGGTTTTCACCGTCCGGCACAGCAGCTTCGGCAGTTCGCTCCACTTATAATCGCGGTAGATGAACATGGTGACGAAGAACGCCCACAGGCAGGCCACGGCGGCGGATTCGGTTGCCGTGAAGATCCCGGACAATATCCCGCCGAGGATGATCACGACCGTCATCAGCCCCCACAGGGCATCGAGCAATATCTTCAGCGCCTGCTTAAACGGGATTTTCTCGCCTTTCGGGTAGCCGCGCTTATGGGCGAAGCCGAGGCAGAGGATCATCAGACATAATCCTAACAGCAGCCCCGGCAGCACGCCCGCGATAAACAGCGTGGCAATAGAAACCGTCCCGCCCGCGGCCAGCGAGTAAATGACCGAGTTGTGGCTGGGCGGGATCAGAATCGCCTGCACGGAACCGCTGGCCGTTACCGCCGCCGCATATTCCCGCGGGTAGCCCTTCTTCTCCATCTCCGGGATCATCACGCTGCCGATAGAGGCCGTATCCGCCACCGACGAGCCGGAAATCGCGCCGAAGAACGTTGAGGCGACAATGTTCACCAGCGACAGCCCGCCGCGAATAAAGCCGACAAACACGTAGGCGAAATTCACCAGCCGTCGGGCAATGCCCCCTTCCGCCATGATCGCCCCGGCAAGGATAAAGAACGGGATCGCCAGCAGGGTAAACTTGTTCACCCCGCTGGTGATCTGGATCATCAGCGCCTCCAGCGGCAGATCGATCCACAACGCCCCCGCCACGGCGCTTAAGCCCACGGCAAAGGCTACCGGCATCCCCAGCGCCAGCAGAATGGCGAGGGTGAATAACAAAACGAATGCATCCATTGTTCACCCCTTAACTGTGGTTGCCGATAAGCACGACGGGACGGTTTTCCTGCGAGCCAAACAGCAGGCGTTCAATCACAAACAGGATCAGAATGGCCGACCCGACCGGCAGCGGCAGATAGCTTTCGCCAGAGGTCAGGAGCGGGAACTCCGCGACGGGCTGTTCCCAGAGGTCGACGCACAGCCAGAGGCTGTACCAGAACATCAGGGCGGAGATCAGCAGCATCAGCAGGTCGACCACGCGGGCGCAGAGGTTTTTCAGCATGTCGGGCAGACGGTCGGTGAGCATGTTGACCGCGATGTGCGACCCAGCGCGATACCCTACCGCTGCGCCAATAAAGGTAAAGGTCACCATGCAGATAATGGCGATCGGCTCCGGCCAGGATTCTCCGCGGTTAAGCACGTAGCGCGAGAAGATGCCAATCGGGATCACGATCGTCATCACCAGCAGCGAGATGCCCGCCACGGTCATGGCGAGCAGGTACAGACGGTCCATCCACTTCAGGTAGAGTTCGGACATACGTACTCCGTTTTACTGGACGTCAGCGATGGCTTTCATCAGATCCTGATGCTTGTCGCCATACTGGGCGCGCACCGGCTCTGTGGCTTTGATAAACACCGTTTTGTCGATGTCGTGGAACTGCACCCCACCCGCCTTCATTTTCGCCAGCGCCTGGTCGTTATAGGCCTGCCAGAGCTTGCGCTGCTCGAACTGCGCTTCGCGGGCCAGCGTCAGGACCTTTTGCTGCTCGTCGGCGCTGAGCTTGTCCCATTTCACTTTTGAGTAGAGGAGCATTTCCGGGGTGATAAAGTGGCCGCTGAGGGTGTAGTTTTTGGCGACCGGCATGTAGTTGTGGGCGATAAAGGTTGGCGGGTTGTTCTCCGCGCCGTCGATCACCCCGGTCTGCATGCCGCTGTAGACTTCGCTCACGCCCATCGCGACCGAGTTTGCCCCCATATCCTTCAGCGTGGCGAGCGCCACCGGGCTACCCTGCACGCGGATTTTTTTCCCTTTCAGATCTTCCGGTTTAACGATCGGCTCTTTGGTGATCAGGTTACGGGTGCCGGAATCCATCCAGCCGAGGAACACCAGCTTCGATTTCGGGTTCGCGGTCAGCTTGTCGCCAATCTGCTTGCCGATATCGCCGTCGATCACCTTGTGCATGTGGTCCTCATCGCGGAAGACGTACGGCAGCGTGAAGACTTCGATATCCGGCAGGATGGCGGCAACCGGCGCCATCGAGACGCGGATCATGTCGATGGCCCCCATCTGCGCCTGCTCAATCATCTGCTTTTCATCCCCGAGCACGCCGCCGGGGAAGACTTTGATCTCCAGCTTGCCGTCGGTTTGCTGCTTGAGTTTTTCACCCATGTGCTGAACCGCCACCACGTTCGGGTAGCCTTCGGGGTGTACATCGGCAGCTTTGATGGTTTGAGCAGAAGCGGTGCAGGCAAAAGCAGACAGACACAGCGCGGCCAGTAACGGCTTGAGGGTCGTTTTCATCGGGTCAACTCCAGGGTAGTGAGATAAGCGTTAAAACGGCGTTTTATTTTTATACGCTTAAAAATTAGACTACGGCTGGAAAAGCGGAGGTGAAGCGCCTCACAAAAGCGCGAAAATTTGAAACGATGGTTTAGAAAGGTTTTCTCCCTCTCCCCGTGGGAGAGGGGCGGGGTGAGGGCATCTTGCCGCACTTACCCCTTACGAATCACATACCGATACGGCAGCGCGTCCGTTTCCTGCGCCACCAGCTCGTGCTCCATAAAGGTACAAAAGCCGGGGATGTCTCGGGTAGTGGCCGGATCGTCAGCGATGATCAGCAGCGTTTCGCCGGTCTGCATAGTGCGCACGGTTTTGCGCACCATCATTACCGGCTCCGGGCAGCGGAGGCCCTGGGCGTCAAGGGTGTGGTCTGGGCTGGAAAACAGGTCGGTCATGGTCTTCTCGATCAAAATAAAACGGCTGTAGTTTACGCCCAGTTGCCACCAATGCAAACCAGGTTAACGGTTGCGTGAAAATTAGCCATTGCAAAGTCCCGTCAAAGCAGTATCATGCGGCGGTTTTTATTGGGTTCCCTCACCCCAACGTATAAAAAGGTCACAATATGACGCCGTTTTCTCAATCACAGCGCGTAAAAGCGTTGTTCTGGCTTTCGCTTTTTCATCTGCTGGTGATCACCTCCAGCAACTATCTGGTGCAGCTCCCGATCTCCATTTTTGGTTTCCATACCACCTGGGGCGCGTTCAGTTTTCCGTTTATTTTCCTCGCCACCGATCTGACCGTGCGAATCTTTGGCGCACCGCTGGCGCGTCGCATTATTTTCGCGGTGATGCTCCCGGCGCTGTTCGTGTCGTATGTGATCTCTTCCCTGTTCTACATGGGAAGCTGGCAGGGCTTTGAGGCGCTGACGCACTTCAACCTCTTTGTCGCCCGTATCGCCGCCGCCAGCTTTATGGCCTACGCGCTGGGGCAGATCCTTGACGTTCACGTGTTTAACCGCCTGCGTCAAAATCACCGCTGGTGGATGGCTCCGACGGCCTCCACGCTGTTCGGAAACGTGAGCGATACGCTGGCCTTCTTCTTCATCGCCTTCTGGCGTAGCCCGGATGCGTTCATGGCCGAACACTGGATGGAAATCGCCCTGGTGGACTACTGCTTCAAGGTGCTTATCAGTATTGTATTCTTCCTGCCGATGTACGGCGTGCTGCTGAATATGCTGCTGAAAAGGCTGGCAGATAAATCTGAAATCACCGCATTACAGGCAGGTTAAAGGTTCGCTTTATCAGTTGTGATAAGATGAGCGAATGAGCCGCTATGGCCGTTTATCGAAAGGAAGAAGTCAATGCGCAATCTGGTTAAATATGTCGGGATTGGCCTGCTGGTTGTTGGCCTTGCAGCCTGTGATAACAGCGACACCAAAACGCCTGCACAGGGCGCGTCCGCAGAGAGTAACGCGACCGGGCAGCCGGTAAGCCTGCTGGACGGTAAACTCAGTTTCTCTCTGCCAGCGGATATGACCGATCAGAGCGGCAAGCTGGGTACCCAGGCGAACAACATGCACGTGTATTCCGACGCAACCGGTCAGAAAGCGGTCATTGTGATTGTGGGTGACGACACTACTGAAGCGCTGAGCGTGTTGTCCAAACGTCTGGAAGATCAGCAGCGCAGCCGCGACCCGCAGCTGCAGGTGGTGACCAATAAGTCTATCGAACTCAAAGGCCACACGCTGCAACAGCTGGACAGCATTATCTCTGCGAAAGGCCAGACCGCTTACTCTTCCGTGGTACTGGGTAAAGTTGATAACAAACTGCTGACCCTGCAAATCACGCTGCCTGCGGAAGACCAGCAGAAAGCGCAGACTACCGCAGAAAACATCATTAACACCCTCGTGATTCAGTAATCTTTCACGAGGATGACGTGGCCTCCGGTGCGTGCACCGGGGGCCATTTTTTTAGCCGCCACGTCAGCATCAGCGCCAACACCACTAAACCTGCCGCCGCCAGATAGATAACAGGCACGCCAGCCCAGGCCATCACCAGCCCTGCCAGCGGCCCGGTGATCCCCAGCGACATATCCATAAATACCGTATAGGTGGCGAGCGCGGCCCCCTGATTTTGCTGCGGCACGGCCTTCACCGCCACCACGCCCAGCGCCGGGAAGACCAGCGAGAAGCCCGCCCCCGCAAGAAAGACGCCGATTTTCGCCATCCACGGCGCAGTGGCGATCCCGGTCAGCAGCAGCCCGACGATTTCGACCGCAAAGCAGATCATCGCCACGTTCAGCCCGCCCAGACGGTTAATGCCGTTCGGGAAGAGCAGACGCGCGCCGACAAACGCACAGCTAAACAGGGTTAAGGCAAAGGCCGCGCCGTCCCAGCCTTTGGCGTCGTAAAACAGGGTGATGAAGGTGGCGATCACCCCAAAGCCGGTGGTCGCCAGCGCCAGTGCCATCCCGTATGGCCAGACGCGCCCCAGCACCGCGCGAAACGGCAGCGGCTTGCCCTTGCTGGCCTTCACTTTCGGGCGCGGCAGCGCCAGCAGGATCGCCAGCAGCGCAACCGCCATAATGGTGAGGGACAGGCCGTACAGACCGCCCCAGGCGTAACACACCACCCCAAGCGGCGCGCCAATCGCCATGGCGCCGTAGGTGACAATCCCGTTCCAGGAGATCACCCGCCCGATGTGCGATGCGCCGACGACGCCCACGCCCCAGAGCGTGGAACCCGTACCTGCCAGGCTTTGCCCGATACCCAGAATCACGCGGCCCAGACACAGCAGCACCAGACTGACCAGCGGCCACTGGCTGGCGGTGGCCGCCAGAAAGTACCCCAGCCCGCTCAGAAAGCAGCCACACAGCCCCACGACAACAATGCTCTTCGGTCCAAACAGATCGGCGTAACGTCCCGCATGGGGGCGGCTTATCAACGTCGCAAAGTATTGCAGGCTAATGACCAGCCCCGCCCAGAAGGCGCTAAAGCCCATCACGTCGTGAACGTAGCCCGGCAGGATCGCCAGCGGCAGGCCAATCGTCAGATAGCTGGCGAAGTTAAAAATCACAACAGAAACAATGCGCAGATTGAGGCGCACTCCGCTCAGTGCCGGTTCGGCGGAAGGTTCGGGCATGGGTTTAACCTGGATTTTTGCAACAGTGTTTCACTATTACCATGAAGAGAGATGAAAATCAGCAGTGACTTTCAGAGTAACACCCCAGACGAAGGGGATCCGGCGCACTACAATAAACAAGCCCCCCGAAAAAGGAATTCGTATGACAGCCAGCCCGCCCGATAAAGCAGGACTTCACATTTTGTTAAAACTCGCCTGTCTGGTCGTGATCCTGGCAGGTATCCATGCTGCGGCTGATATCATCGTTCAGCTGTTACTGGCGCTCTTTTTTGCCATTGTGCTCAACCCGCTGGTGACCTGGTTTTTACGCCGCGGCGTCAGCCGCCCGGTGGCGATTACTATCGTCGTCATCGTCATGCTGATCGTTCTGACGGCGCTGTTTGGCGTGCTGGCTGCCTCCCTGAGTGAATTCTCCACCATGCTGCCGCAATACAACAAAGCCCTCACCCGCAAGCTGGTTGATTTGCAGGAGATGATGCCGTTTATCAACCTGCATATTTCGCCAGAACGGATGCTGCGCCGGATGGATTCAGAGAAGGTGATGACCTACGCCACCACGCTGATGACCGGCCTTTCCGGTGCGATGGCCAGCATTCTGCTGCTGGTGATGACGGTGGTGTTTATGCTGTTCGAAGTCCGCCACGTGCCCTATAAACTGCGCTTTGCGCTGAACAATCCGCAAATTCACATTGCCGGTTTGCACCGCGCATTAAAGGGCGTCACCAAATATCTGGCGCTGAAAACGTTATTAAGCCTGTGGACCGGGATCATCGTCTGGCTGGGGCTGATGCTAATGGGCGTGCAGTTCGCGCTGATGTGGGGCGTGCTGGCGTTTCTGTTAAACTACGTGCCCAACATTGGCGCGGTGCTCTCCGCCGTGCCGCCCATGATCCAGGCCTTCCTGTTTAATGGGTTTTACGAATGCATGCTGGTCGGGGCGCTTTTCCTTGTCGTGCATATGGTGCTGGGGAATATTCTCGAGCCGCGCATGATGGGCCACCGCCTGGGCATGTCGACGCTGGTGGTGTTTTTATCGTTACTGATCTGGGGCTGGCTGCTGGGTCCCGTCGGGATGTTGCTGTCGGTACCGCTCACCAGCGTCTGTAAAATTTGGATGGAGACCACCAAAGGCGGCAGTAAACTCGCCATTCTGCTGGGTCCAGGTCGTCCAAAAAGCCGGTTGCCGGGCTAATCGCAGGGAAAGGGCTAAAAGAGACGTTTATTCGCATGCGCGCCAACAACATTGTACGATGTGCGCAGCTCATCGCGCTTGCGAAGAATAAGTCACAGAAACAGGTTTATCGCGGACGCGCGTAGATGAAATTTACACTCTCGATTATCGACTGGCAGGCACGAGCGCCAGGACTGGGCGATGCCGCTGCGTGGCAGGACTGGTCACGCCAGTCTGACGCTATCGACCCCGCCGCGCCGCTGGCAAAACTGACCGACTTGCCGATGATGACCGCGCGCCGCCTCAACTCTGGCAGCAGGCTGGCCGTGGATATCGGCCTCGCGATGCTGCGAAAGCACCAGATTGACGCCGTCGTCTACAGCAGTCGCCATGGTGAACTGGAGCGCAATTACCGCATTCTGCAGGCGCTGGCGGCGGAAGAACCTGTTTCTCCCACAGATTTTGCCATGTCGGTCCACAATGCTGCCGTCGGGAATCTCACAATCGCCGCGCGTCAGCCGATTGTCTCCTCGTCGGTCTCCGCCGGTATGGATACCTTCCAGCAAGGTTTGTGTGAAGTATTAAGCCTGCTCCATGCGGGCTATTCCCGCGTGCTGCTGGTCGATTTTGACGGCGTCCTGCCTGCGTTTTATCACGCCGGGCTGCCGCCGCAGATGCCCGTCTGGCCGTATGCCCTGGCGCTGGTGATTGAAGCCGGCGATCTGCTCTGCTGCGAAACGCGTGGCGGAAGTGAAGGTGAAGAGCCCGCGCTGCCGCAAAGCCTCCAGTTCCTGCGCCATTACCTGAACGACGCGCCGCAATTTACCCTCTCTGGTGAACGTCTCCAGTGGCAATGGACGCGCAAATGAGCGGACTGACTTCGCGTCTCGACAGGTTATGGCGCATGACGATGACCGGATTCTGCTTCGCGCTGTTCGGCCTCGGCGGGCTGCTGCTGTCGCTGGTGTGGTTTAACCTGCTGCTGGTTATTCAGCGCGATCGCGCGAAGCGCCGCCAGCTGGCCCGCCGCAGCATTTCCGCCAGTTTTCGCCTGTTTCTCGCGGTGGTACGGGGGGTGGGTGTACTGGATTACCGCTTCAACAACCTCGACGTGCTGCGCGCGGAGCGCGGCTGTCTGGTGATAGCCAACCACCCTTCGCTACTGGACTACGTGTTCCTGGCGTCGGTCATGAACGAAACCGACTGCCTGGTGAAAAGCGCCCTACTGCGTAACCCGTTTGTCAGCGGGGTGATCCGCGCCGCGGATTATCTGATCAACAGCGAAGCTGAAACCCTGCTCTCCGCCAGCCAGCAGCGTCTGGCACAGGGCGATACGCTGCTCATCTTCCCGGAAGGGACCCGCACGCGCGTTGGCGAAGCCATAACGCTGCAGCGCGGGGCGGCTAACATCGCCGTTCGCTGCAATAGCGCTGTGCGTGTGGTGGTGATCCACTGCAGCGAACGCATGCTGGATAAGCAAAGCAGCTGGTACAACGTTCCGCCCAAAAAACCTTTTTTTACCGTGGATGTTCGCGAACGCATCAACATTCATGATTTTTACGATGCGAGCCAGCACGAACCTGCGCTGGCGGCAAGGCAGTTAAACCGGCATATGCAGCATCAGTTAACAACCGGTCTTCAATCTTTGTCAGGAACGAAAGATGCAAGCGCTCTATCTTGAAATTAAGAATCTCATTATCTCTACGCTGAATCTGGAAGAACTTATGCCAGAGGATATCGATACTGACGCCCCGCTGTTTGGCGACGGGCTGGGTCTGGACTCGATAGATGCCCTGGAGCTGGGGCTGGCTGTGAAAAATCAGTATGGCGTAGTGCTTTCTGCCGAAAGCGACGAGATGCGTCAGCACTTCTATTCCGTTGCCACGCTCGCGGCTTTTATCCATCAACAACGCGCCTGAGAATTTACCCGCTATGACTAACCAGGAAACGATTTATCAGGAAGTCTCTGCGCTTCTTATTACGCTGTTTGAAGTCGCCCCCGAGGACATCACCCCGGAAGCGCGCCTGTACGACGATCTGGATCTCGACAGCATTGATGCCGTTGACATGGTGGTTCACCTGCAGAAGAAGACCGGCCATAAAATCAAGCCTGACACCTTCAAAGCGGTGCGTACCGTCCAGGACGTGGTCGACGTTGTGGAACAGCTTCAGCGCGAAGCGTAACGTGCCTGCGATTCCATTCATCCCGATACTGACGGGGTTGATGCTGCTGGCATGGCCTTTTTTGATTGGCTTTGGGCTGGCAAACAACAATTTGCACGGGATACTGCCCGTGATGGCGCTTGTGCTGCTGTTGCGGGTCTGGCAGGTGCGCCGTGAGAGCGGCCCTCTGCGCAACATGATCCTGGGCGTTGCCCTCACAGGCGTGGCGCTGTGCGCCGCGAGCTATGTGCTGCACGCTCACCAGTGGGTGTTGTTTTATCCGGTCGTCGTTAATCTGGTGATGCTGATGGTGTTTGGCGGATCGCTGTGGACAACCATGCCGATGGTAGAACGATTTGCGCGGCTGCGTGAGCCCACTCTCTCGCCCACCGGCGTCCGCTACACTCGCATCGTTACCCGGGTGTGGTGCGGCTTTTTTATCGGCAACGGCGCGATGGCGCTGTTTACCGTGTTGCACGCCGACATACGCCTGTGGACGCTGTGGAACGGCATGATTGCCTACTTCCTGATGGGCACGCTGATGGCCTGCGAGTGGCTGGTGCGACAACGGGTAATGAAAAAAGATGCATAAACCGCTTCCGCTCAGCCAGTGGCTCAGTGCGCCCCGCCCTGACGATACGCCAATAGCCTGGCGCGACGATGGCGTCTGGACGCTCGGCGATCTGCGTCACGACGTGACGCAGCTGGTTAACACGCTGCGTCAGGAAGAGGGCGAGCGCTGGGCGCTGTGCGTTGAAAACGGCTATCTGTTTACGGTCGCCCTGCTGGCGACGCTGCACGCGGGTAAAACGCCCGTGCTACCCGGGCACAGCCGGGCCGCGCAGCTTAACGAACAGCGGGATTTGTTCAGCGGCGTCCTGAGTGACACAGCGCTTGCCTTTGCAGGGCGACAGCGGTTGGTGGCCTCTACCCCGCGCACAGACAACGGCTTTTCCCCGCTGCCAGCCATAGACGATACGCGCGCCATCGAGCTTTTCACCTCCGGCTCCACCGGCGCGCCGCAGCGGGTGGTTAAGCCGATTATCAGTCTGGATCGTGAAGCCCGCTTGCTGGCGGAACAGTTTGGCGATCGTCTTGCGGGCTGCCATGTTGTCGCCTCCGTGGTGCTGCACCATCTGTATGGCCTGACGTTTCGTGTCGTCTTGCCCATGGCGCTCGGCCTGCCGTCACGGACCAACCTGCTCAACTATGCCGAGCAGCTCTCAGCCCTGCCCCACGACAAACGCTATCTTTTTATCAGCAGCCCGGCCTTCCTCAAGCGGCTGGATACGGCCCTGACGCCGCCCCCCGTTGCCCTGCTCATTTCCGCAGGGGGCGTATTGCCCTGGCGGGATATCACCGCGTTTCAGGGTTGGCTCGACCTCTGGCCCGATGAAATCTACGGCAGTACCGAAACGGGGGTCATGGCCTGGCGTCACCGTCAGGATGAGACAACGCGCTGGCAGCCGTTACCCGGCGTGACGTTTCACGACGGTCGCGTCACGTCGCCGCTGATCCACGAGCCGGAAGGCGTCGTGCTGGATGATAATTTACACTTCACGGCCGACGGGCAGTTCAGCATTGTTGGCCGCCGTGGGCGGGTGGTCAAAATCGAAGACAAACGCATTTCGCTCGATGAAATTGAGCAGCGGCTGCTGGCGCTGGACGGCATCTGCGACGCCGCCGCGCTGGCGGTGACGCGCGGGGGACGTCAGGGCATTGGCGTGCTGCTGGTGCTCAGTGACGACGCGCGAATGCACAGAGAAAGCGTGGGGAAAAATGCCCAGGAATCCGCCTGGCGCCGCGCCCTTCGCCCCTGCCTTGAACCGGTTGCCGTGCCCCGCTACTGGCGGATCGTCGATGAAATCCCGGTCAACAGCATGAACAAGCGTGTGACTGCGCAGCTACAGGAGTTATTTCATGAAAATCCATGAAATCGAACGCCGCCAGCCCGATGCGACGCATCTGGAGATCGACCTCTATCTGGATCCGGCCCTGCTCTGGTTTAAGGGGCATTTCGCCGTACAGCCCTTGCTCCCCGGCGTGGCGCAGCTCGACTGGGTCATGGACTACGCCACCACGCTGCTGGCACCGGGCTACCGTTTTCACAGCATTCAGAACGTGAAGTTCGCGGCCCCGCTGCTGCCGGAGAACAGGGTGACGCTGCTCCTGGCCTGGCAGCCCGAACGCCAGATGCTGAGCTTCAGCTACCAGCGCCATGCCGGTGACGAACGCCCTACCGCCAGCAGCGGGAAGATTCGCCTATGTCAGTAACCTTCCGCCCCTGCGTGCTGATCCCGTGCTACAACCACGGGGCGATGATGGCCTCGGTGCTGGCGCGCCTCGCGCCCTTCGATCTCCCCTGTCTGGTGGTGGACGACGGCAGCGATGACGCCACACGCCGCACGCTTGAAGCGCTGGCGGCAAGCCATCCGCAGGTCACGCTGCTGCGGCTGGCAGAAAACAGCGGGAAAGGGGCGGCGGTCATGCAGGGTCTGCAGGCCTGCGCTGAGCGCGGCTTCACCCACGCGATTCAGGTAGACGCCGACGGCCAGCACGCTATCGAAGACATTCCCAAACTGCTGGCGCTGGCGGAGCGCCACCCTGAGGCGTTAATTTCCGGCAGGCCCGTTTACGATGACTCCATTCCCCGTTCGCGCCTGTACGGACGCTGGATAACGCACGTCTGGGTGTGGATTGAAACCCTGTCGCTGGAGCTAAAAGACAGCATGTGCGGTTTTCGGGTCTACCCCATCGCGCCGGTGCTGCGGCTTGCCGCGCGCACGCCGCTCGGTAAACGGATGGATTTTGATACCGAAGTGATGGTGCGGCTCTACTGGCAGGGCAACACCAGCTATTTTCTGCCCACCCGCGTGACCTATCCGCCGGACGGGCTATCCCATTTCGATGCGCTAAAAGACAACCTGCGCATCTCGCTGATGCATACCCGCCTGTTCTTCGGCATGCTGCCGCGCATTCCCGCTCTGCTAATGCGCCGCCGCACGCGGCACTGGGCGCAGCGGCAGGAGGTGAAAGGGCTGTGGGGAATGCGTCTGATGCTGCGCGTCTGGCAGCTGCTGGGGCGTAACGCCTTTACCGTCCTGCTGTGGCCGGTCACCGCCGTATACTGGCTGACCGCCCGCTCTGCGCGCCAGGCGTCACGGCAATGGCTGACGCGCGTAAAGCAGGTGATGGCGCAGCGGCAGATGCCTCAGCCTCCCCGCCTGCACAGCTTTTTCCACTTCCTGCGTTTTGGTCAGGCCATGCTCAACAAAGTGGCCAGCTGGCGCGGCGAAATGAAGCTCCATCGCGATCTGGTCTTTGCACCGGGTGCGCAGGCGGCACTGGGTCTGAACGATCCGCAGGGCAAACTGCTGCTCGCCTCGCATCTTGGCGACGTGGAAGCCTGCCGGGCGCTGGCGCAGCGCGAAGGCGGGAAAACCATCAACGCGCTGGTCTTCAGCGATAACGCCAAACGCTTTAAGCAGGTGATGGAGGAGATGGCCCCGCAGGCGGGCATTCACCTGATGCCCGTGACCGACATCGGCCCGGATACCGCCATCCTCATCAAAGAGAAGCTGGATCGCGGCGAATGGGTCGCCATTGTGGGCGACCGCATCGCCGTCACGCCGCAGCGCGGCGGCAGCTGGCGCGTGATATGGAGCGACTTTATGGGCCAGCCCGCACCGTTCCCGCAGGGGCCGTTTATCCTGGCGTCTATTTTGCGCTGCCCGGTGGTGCTGATTTTTGCCCTCTGCCAGCAGGGGAAACTGACCCTGCACTGCGAGCCCTTTGCCGACCCGCTGCTGCTGCCGCGCGGCGAACGCCAGCAGGCGCTGCAGCAGACCGTCGATCGCTATGCGCAGCGGCTGGAACATTACGCCCTCATGTCGCCGCTCGACTGGTTTAATTTTTTCGATTTCTGGCAGCTGCCAGAGGTCAACGAGAAGGAGTAAAGGGTGCTGACCGATCCCCGCTTTACGGCTGAAGTCGAGATCACCGTTCCGTTCCACGACGTCGATATGATGGGCGTGGTCTGGCACGGTAACTATTTCCGCTACTTTGAGATCGCCCGCGAGGCGCTGCTCAACCAGTTTAATTACGGCTACCGCCAGATGAAGGCCTCCGGCTACGTCTGGCCGGTGGTGGATACCCGCGTGAAATACCGCGACGCGGTGACCTTCGAGCAGCGCATTCGCGTGCGCGCCCACATTGAAGAATATGAAAACCGCCTGCGCATCGCCTATCAAATCTTCGACGCGCAAACCGGAAAACGCACCACCACCGGCTACACCATTCAGGTGGCGGTGGATGAAACCAGCCGGGAGATGTGCTTTGTCAGCCCGGCTATTCTGTTTGAACGTATGGGGATCGCGCCATGAAATGGATACCGCTTCTCGCCCTGCTGATGAGCCCGCTGGTCAGCGCGATCACGCTGGACGAACTGCAGCAGCGCTTTGCGGAACAGCCGGTGGTGCGCGCGCACTTCGAGCAAACCCGCACCATCAAGGACATGCCACAGCCGCTGCGCTCGCAGGGGGAGATGCTGATCGCCCGCGACAGCGGCCTGCTGTGGGATCAAAAAGCGCCGTTTCCGATGACGCTGCTGCTGGACGACAAGCGGATGGTGCAGATCGTTAACGGCCAACCGCCGCAGACCATTACCGCCGACACTAACCCGCAGATGTTCCAGTTCAACCACCTGCTGCGGGCGCTGTTTCAGGCCGACCGCAAGGTGCTCGAAGAGAACTTCCGCATCGATTTTAAAGACCAGGGGGAAGGCCGCTGGTCGCTGGTGCTGACGCCTGTGACCACGCCGCTGGACAAGATTTTCGCCACCCTCGATTTGCGCGGTGCCGCGTACCTGGAATCGATTCAACTGAACGATAAGCAGGGCGACACAACCGATATCGCCCTGTCCCGCCACCAACTGACGCCCGCCAGCCTGACCGATGCCGAACGCCAACGCTTTGCCGCACCGTAAATCCCTGCGCCCGGCGCTGCTGTGGGCCACGGTATGCCTGATCCTGTTGGGCGTACTGCTCACGCTGCTGCCCGGCGCGCGGCTGAACAGCAGCGTGCTGGCGATGTTGCCGAAACAGACGCTCGGGGCGATCCCCCCGGCGCTCAATGACGGATTTATGCAGCGTCTCGACCGCCAGCTCGTCTGGCTGGTCAGCCCCGGCAAAAAGCCAGACCCGCGCGTGGCGCAGCAATGGCTGGAACTGCTGCAGCGCAGTCAGGCGCTGAATGTGGTCAAAGGGCCAATGGACGCCGCCGGGCAAAAAGCCTGGGGTGACTTCTTCTGGCAGCACCGTAACGGCCTGATCGATCCCGCCACCCGGGCGCGCCTGCAACACGGCGGGGAAATGCAGGCCCGGTGGATCCTGTCCCAGCTCTATTCCGCCTTTTCCGGCGTGAGCGGCAAGGAGCTGCAAAACGATCCGCTGATGCTGATGCGCGGCTCACAGCTCGCCCTCGCTCAAAACGGCCAGAAAATGCAGCTGATGGACGGCTGGCTGGTCACCAAAGATGACGCCGGAAACTACTGGTATCTGCTGCACGGCGAACTGGCGGGGTCGTCGTTCGATATGCAGCAAACCCACCGGCTGGTCACCACCCTTAAGGCGCTGGAAGAGACGCTGAAAATGCACTCCCCGCAGGCGCAGCTGCTCTCTCGCGGCACGGTGTTTTACAGCGATTACGCCAGCCAGCAGGCCAGGCGGGATATTTCCACGCTCGGCGTCGCCACGGTGCTCGGGGTGATCCTGCTGATTGTGGCGGTGTTCCGTTCCGTGCGCCCGCTGCTGTTGAGCATGCTCTCCATTGCCATCGGCGCGCTGGCGGGCACGGTGTTTACGCTGCTGCTGTTTGGCGAGCTGCACCTGATGACGCTGGTGATGAGCATGAGCATCATCGGTATTTCGGCAGACTATACGCTTTACTACCTCACGGAGCGGATGGTGCACGGCGCTGACGACTCGCCCTGGCAAAGCCTGTCGAAAGTACGTAACGCGCTGCTGCTGGCGCTGCTGACCACCGTCGTCGCCTACCTGATGATGATGCTGGCCCCCTTCCCCGGCATCCGCCAGATGGCGGTGTTTGCCGCGGCGGGGCTGAGCGCCTCGTGCCTGACGGTGATTTTCTGGCATCCGTGGTTGTGCCACAGAATGCCGGTTCGCCCGATTCCCGCGAAAGGTTTTATGCTGCGCTGGCTGAACGCCTGGCGTAGCAGCAAAACCCTGTCCGTGGGGCTGCCGCTGGCGCTGGCGCTGATTTCCGCCATCGGGATAGGCAGCTTACGGGTCGACGACGATATCGCCCAGCTTCAGGCGCTGCCGAAAGACATTCTGGCACAGGAAAAAACCATTACCGCCCTGACCGGGCAGAGCGTCGACCAAAAGTGGTTTGTGGTGTACGGCGCGTCGGCTCAGCAAACGCTGGAGCGGCTGGAGGCCTTTACCCCGGCGCTGGCGCAGGCGCAAAAAGTGGGCGATATGGCCCACTGGCGCACCCTGCCGCTGAACTCGCTGGCGCGTCAGAAAAGCGATCTGCAGCTGCTGCACAACGCCGCGCCAGCGGTAATGAAAATGCTACAAAGCGCGGGGCTGAACAGCGTCACACCCAATCTGGACGCGATGCCGGTTAGCGTTGAGGCCTGGCTCGCCAGCCCGGTCAGCGAAGGCTGGCGGCTGCTGTGGCTGACGTTGCCCAACGGCGAAAGTGGCGTACTGGTCCCGGTGGATGGCGTGAAAAACAGCGCGGCGCTCGGCAAACTGGCGGCCAGCCATGAGGGCGTTGCCTGGGTCGACCGCAAAGCCAGCTTCGACAGCCTGTTTGCGCTCTACCGTTCGCTGCTGACGGGCTTACTGTTCGTGGCGCTGGCGGTGATTGCCTGCGGCGCGATGGTGCGCCTCGGCTGGCGCAAAGGGGCGATCAGCCTGGTTCCCTCCCTGCTCTCGCTCAGCTGCGGGCTGGCGGCGCTGGCCGTCGCGGGCCATCCGGTGAACCTGTTTTCGCTGCTGGCGCTGGTGCTGGTGCTCGGGATTGGCATCAACTACACGCTGTTTTTCAGCAACCCGCGCGGAACGCCCCTGACCGCGATGCTGGCGATTACGCTTGCCATGATGACCACGCTGCTGACGCTGGGCATGCTGGTGTTCAGCACCACCCAGGCCATCAGCAGCTTTGGCATTGTGCTGGTGAGCGGTATTTTCACCGCCTTCCTGCTCGCCCCGCTGGCGATGCCGACGACGAAAGAGAGAATACGATGATCCGATTTTACCGCCTGGCGATATGTCTTCTGGCGCTGCTGCTGGCAGGGTGTAGCCATTCGCCGAACCGCGATGACGCGCGGCCCGAGGCCTGGCTCCAGCCGGGCACCCGCGTGACGCTGCCGCCGCCGGGTATCACCCCGGCAATTAGCTCGCAACAGCTGCTGACCGGCAGGTTCAACGGACACACCCAGTCGCTGCTGGTGATGCTGAATGCTGACGAGCATAAGGTGACGCTGGCCGGCCTCTCCTCCGTGGGGATCCGTCTGTTCCTCGCGACGTATGACAATACCGGTATCCATACCGAACAGTCGGTTGTGGCACCGGAGCTGCCGCCCGCCAGCCAGGTACTGGCGGACGTGATGCTCAGCCATTGGCCGCTCAGCGCCTGGCAGCCGCAGTTGCCGAAAGGCTGGACGCTGAACGATACTGACAGCAGACGCGAGCTGCGCAACCCCGACGGCAAGCTGGTCACGGAGATTGTCTACCTGCAACGCAAAGGCAAACGTGAGCCGATTAGCATCGAGCAGCATGTTTTTAACTACCACATCACCATTCAATATCTGGGTGACTGAGATGATCTACCTTTCTGCCGTTGGCCTGGTCAACGCCCTGGGCAACTCGGCTGATGAGATTGCGGCAAACCTGGCCGCAGGCGTTGCGCCGGGGATGCGTCACCGCGCAGGCTGGCTGCAGGGCGTGCCGAATGCGGTGCTGGGCGGCGTAGAGGGCGAGCTGCCGTCAATACCGGACCACCTGTCGGCGCATCGCAGCCGTAACAACCAGCTGCTGCTGGCGGCGCTGGCACAGATCCAGCCTGCCGTCGATGCGGCCATCGCGCGCGTGGGACGCGACCGCGTGGCGGTGGTGCTTGGCACCAGCACGTCCGGGCTGGACGAAGGTGACGCGTACGTGCGCCTAGCTCAGAGCGGCGAGGAGAGCCCGCAGTGGCAATACCCGCAGCAGGAGCTGGGCGATCCGTCGCGCTTTCTCGCCAGCTGGCTTGAGCTGGACGGCCCGGCGTATACCATTTCGACCGCCTGCTCCTCCAGCGCGCGGGCAATCATCAGCGGTTGTCGTTTGATCAACGCCGGGCTGGTGGATGTCGCCATTGTGGGCGGTGCCGACAGCCTGAGCCGCATGCCGGTTAACGGGTTTAACAGCCTGGAGTCCCTCTCGCCAACCCAGTGCGAACCCTTTGGCCGTGACCGCCGGGGGATCACCATTGGTGAAGCGGCGGCGCTGATGGTGCTAACCCGCGAGCCGGGAGAGATCGCGCTGCTGGGCGCGGGTGAATCCAGCGATGCGTATCATATTTCCGCGCCGCACCCGCAGGGTGAAGGGGCCATCCGCGCCATCACGCAGGCGCTGAACGAGGCGGGCATGACGGCGGATGATATCGGCTATATCAACCTGCACGGCACCGCCACGCCGCTTAACGATCGCATTGAGGCGCAGGTTATCCACGATCTGTTTGGCGAACGCGTGCCGTGCAGTTCCACCAAACATCTGACCGGCCACACGCTGGGCGCCGCCGGGATCACCGAGGCCGCGCTAAGCTGGCTGATCCTGACCCGAAACCTGCCGCTGCCGCCGCAGGATTTTTCCCGCTACGCGCAGGACGACACGCTGCCCGCCTGCGGACTGCTGCACGCGCCTGCCCCGCTGAAAAAACCGGTCATCCTGTCGAACTCGTTCGCGTTTGGCGGCAACAACGCCAGCCTTCTGCTGGGGAGAGTGTGATGAAATATTTATCCCCCGCCGAGTACCTTCCTCACGACGCGCCCATGATGCTGCTGGAGACCGTCGAGAGCGTCACCGACAATGGCGCAGCGTGCAGCGTCACGGTGAGCGGGCACGGCGTGCTCGCCCCGTTTCTGAACGCCGACGGCGACCTGCCGGGCTGGTTTGCGCTGGAGCTGATGGCGCAGACCGTCGGCGTCTGGTCTGAGTGGCATCGCCTGCAAAAAGGGCTGCCGCACAGCCCGCTGGGCATGGTACTGGGCGCGCGTGAACTGGTATGCGCTGCAGGGCTGTTTACCGCAGGCACCACGCTGACTATCACCATCGAACGGCTGATGCAGGATGAACGCTTTGGCAGCTTCGAGTGCGTCATCCACGCGGATAACGCCTCCCTCGCCACGGGCCGGGTGAACACCTTCCAGCCGAGCGAAGAAGAATTAACATCACTTTTCAATCAGGGAACGCCATCATGAGATCCGTACTGGTCACCGGTGCCAGCAAAGGCATTGGCCGCGCTATTGCCCTTCAGCTTGCGGCTGACGGTTTCACCGTGGGCGTGCATTACCACCGCGATGCCGCTGGCGCACAGGAGACACTCGACGCGATTGTTCAGGCGGGCGGCACGGGCCGTTTACTTGCCTTCGACGTGGGCAACCGCGAGCAGTGCCGCGCGGTGCTGGAACAGGAAATGGCTGACCACGGCGCATGGTATGGCGTGGTCAGTAACGCAGGCATCACCCGCGACGGCGCGTTTCCGGCGCTCAGCGAGGATGACTGGGACAGCGTGATCCACACCAATCTCGACAGTTTCTATAACGTTATCCATCCCTGCATTATGCCGATGATCGGCACCCGCAAGGGCGGGCGGATTATCACCCTGTCGTCGGTTTCTGGCCTGATGGGCAACCGCGGGCAGGTGAACTACAGCGCCGCCAAAGCCGGGATTATCGGGGCCACCAAGGCGCTGGCCGTTGAGCTGGCGAAGCGCAAAATCACCGTGAACTGCATCGCGCCGGGGCTGATTGATACCGGTATGATCGAGATGGACGAGGCCGCGCTGAACGCGACAATGTCGATGATCCCGATGCAGCGTATGGGCCACGCTGACGAAGTGGCCGGGCTGGCGAGCTACCTGATGTCAGACAAGGCGGGCTATGTGACGCGCCAGGTGATCTCGATTAACGGAGGTATGCTATGACGCGCCGCGTCGTGATTACCGGCATGGGTGGCATCACCGCGTTTGGCGAAGCGTGGCCGACCATTTCACGCCGCCTGCGCGGGTATGAAAATGCGGTGCGCACCATGTCTGAATGGCAGGCGTATGACGGTCTGCAAACCCTGCTGGCCGCGCCCATTGAGGACTTCACCCTGCCGGATCACTACACCCGCAAGCGGATTCGGGCCATGGGTCGCGTGTCGCTGCTCTCTACCCGCGCCACCGAGCTGGCGCTGGAGCAGGCGGGCCTGATCGACGACGCCGTGCTGACCAGCGGCCAAACCGGCATCGCCTACGGCTCGTCGACGGGCAGCACCGGGCCGGTGAGCGAATTCGCGTCCATGCTTATGGAAAAGCACACCCATAACATCACCGGCACGACCTATGTGCAGATGATGCCGCACACCACCGCCGTCAACACCGGACTGTTCTTTGGCCTGCGCGGACGGGTGATCCCCACCTCGAGCGCCTGTACCTCCGGGAGCCAGGCGATTGGCTATGCGTGGGAGGCCATTCGTCATGGTTATCAAACCGTGATGGTGGCGGGCGGTGCGGAAGAGCTTTGCCCCTCGGAAGCCGCCGTTTTTGATACCCTCTTCGCCACCAGCCAGCGTAACGACGCGCCCAAAACCACGCCGTCGCCTTTCGACAGCCAGCGCGACGGCCTGGTGATTGGCGAAGGTGCAGGCACCGTCATTCTGGAAGAGCTGGAGCACGCCAGAGCGCGCGGTGCGACAATTTACGGCGAGATTGTGGGCTTTGCCACCAACTGCGATGCGGCCCATATCACCCAGCCCCAGCGTGAAACCATGCAGATTTGTATGGAACAGTCGCTGGCGATGGCGGGCCTGAGCCCTCAGGATATTGGCTACATTTCCGCCCACGGCACGGCGACCGATCGCGGGGACATCGCCGAGAGTCAGGCCACCGCCGCCATTTTCGGCGACAGTGTGCCCATTTCATCCCTGAAAAGCTATTTTGGCCACACGCTGGGCGCGTGCGGGGCGCTGGAAGCCTGGCTGAGCCTGGAGATGATGCGCGAAGGCTGGTTCATTCGAACGCTCAATTTAAGACAACCGGATGAGCAATGCGGCGCTTTAGATTATATTATGGGGGAAGCCCGTCAGATTGACTGTGAGTATCTGCAAAGCAATAACTTCGCATTCGGCGGCATCAATACTTCGATAATCATTAAACGCTGGGCGTAACTATGTACCAGTTTGTACTGGGAAAAATCTCCACCCTTAGCGCGGACCCGCTGGCGTCAACGCTCGCAGACAGGGCACCTCAGGGTGCGCGAAACGCCTCCTGGCTTGCAGGCCGGACGCTGCTCGCCAGAACATTATCCCCCTCGCCGCTGCCCGACATCATTTACGGTGAACAGGGAAAACCGGCTTTTGCGAAGGGGCACCCGCTGTGGTTCAACCTGAGCCATAGCGGCGACGACATTGCCTTATTGATGAGCGACGAAGGTGAAGTCGGCTGCGATATCGAAGTGATCCGCCCGCGGCAGAACTGGCAGGCGCTGGCGAATGCCGTCTTTAGCATCACCGAGCATGAAGAGCTTGAGCGCGAAGCGCCCGAGGAACAGCTTTCTGCCTTCTGGCGTATCTGGACGCGGAAAGAGGCGATTGTAAAACAGCGCGGCGGCAGCGCCTGGCAGATTGTCAGCATCGACAGCACCGCGCAGACGCATTCGGTGAGCCAACTGCGCTTCGGCACGCTGAGCCTGGCGGTGTGTACCCCTACGCCCTTTACCTTGACCGCCGAGTCGATTTCTTACCCCAATACCTCTGCGGCATAAAGATCGTCAGCACGCCGAGAATAATCAGGCCAACGCCCGCCAGCCCGCGCCAGGAAAAGTGTTCTCCCCAGCCGGGCAGCACAATGGCGGCACCCCACACCAGAATGTAGCTGAGGCTCAGCAGGGCATAGGCTCGACTGAGCGCCATGCGCTGCAGGGCCAGATACCAGCAGCCCATCGAGGCAACATAGCCAGTTAGACCCAGCATCAAGGTTCCCGTGCCGGGCGCGGCGTGCCGGAGGGCAGCAAAAAAGGCGTCACTCACCGGCGGCAGCGTCACCATGGCGTGGCGCAGCACCAGCTGCGCCACGCTGACCAACACCACGCTGCATAACGCCCAACATGCCCCTTTCACAGGCTTCCTCCCAGCAGGATAATCCCGACGATAATCAACCCGACGCCCAGCCAGTGGCGTGACGGGACGGACTCATGCCAGACGATTTTCGCCGCCAGCGTGACCCAGACAACGTTCAGGCTCAGCATGGGGTAAGCCACGCCGACGGGTAGAAGCTGCAACACCACCAGCCAGGCAAGCATCCCGCAGCCAAGCGTCAGCAAGGCCAGCCCAAGCCACAGGGCAGTTCGCTGACCGCCCTTCGCCCGGGTTGCCTGTTTCTGACACAGCTGCCCTGCGCAGCTCAGCAGGCTTGCCAGTACCAGCCAGATCCAGGCCATCATTGCGGCAGATATTGCAGGTAGGCCAGACGCCCCTGAATCGTCAGGCTGTCCGGTTTCGGCAGCCCGGCGCGGGCAATGTCATCGTTTTTTGAAAGCAGGATCACCAGTGATACCGGCCCCTGCTGACGATGCGTTTCGAGCCATTGTGCGATGTCACCGTTGCTCACAAACCGTCCTTTCACATCCGGGTAACCGAGGCCATATTTCAGCTCCCCGGTCTGGCCAAAAAGAATGATGTCATGACGATTCAGTTCCCACGCCAGCCCCGACGCCACGCCAACGTTGTTTGCCAGCACAAACCGGCTCTCCTCCAGCGGCATACGCACGGTATCCACCAGCGACTGCGGCTGTTTGGAATCCACCACCAGGTTAGGGATGGCAAACCCAATGAGCAGCGCAAGACCGGCAGGACAGAGTGCCGCGAGCCACCAGCGCCGCGCGCTCTGCTTCAGCGTAAACCAGCCCACCGCGGCCCAGATAAGAAAAGCGATCGCGGCACAGAAGACTTTGTACAGTTCAACCGATGTCCAGACCGGATGTTTAGCGAGTCCCCACGGCGACACCACCAGCGCCGCCACCACGCCGATAACGCCAAACGCGAGGTTGATGCCGCCGTTGACGCGCAGCACGCGCGCCCCCTTTTCCGCCATCGTGCAGGCGTAGCGCGCCATCAGGATAGCCAGCGGCGCGAAGCACGGCAGGATATAGGTGGGCAGCTTGCCTTTGGCGATGCTGAAGAACAGCAGCGGCATCACCACCCAGCCCAGCAGATAGAGCCCCGCCCCCTCATTTTGCCTCTCACGCCAGCCGAGGCGCAGCGCGCCCGGCAGCAGCGCCAGCCACGGCAGGCTCCCCGCGACGAGGAACGGCAGGTAGTACCAGAACGGCGCTTTATGCTGGGCATCGCTCTGTGCAAAACGCTGGATATGCTCCACCCAGAAGAAGTAACGCCAGAAATCCGGTTCGCGCTGGGCGATCGCCAGCCCCCAGGGCAGGACGATAAGCACGCAGCTCAGGATCGCCAGCCAGCCGAAAACAAGCACCTCTTTCCAGCGTTTCTGCGCAATCACCCAGGGCAGCACGCCTATCACCGGAACCGCCAGCGCCAGGAAGCCTTTGGTCATGACGCCCATGCCGCAGGCCAGCCCCAGCAGAATGTAGCCCCCCGCTTTTCCGGCCACGGTTTTCGATTGGGCAGCCAGCCAGAAGCTGCACATCGCCACCGCCAGCCACAGGGCGATAATCGGATCCAGCACGGCGTAAGTGCCGATGCCGTAGACCAGGAACAGCGTTAAGAAGATAAGACCGGAGAAAATCGCCACCCGCTTATCCTGCCAGAGGCGCCAGGCGAGCCAGATGACCAGCAGCGCCGTCAACCCGGTGGAGAAGATCGCCCCGGCGCGCACGGCAAAGTTGGAGTGACCAAAGATCAGCTGCCCGATGCTGTTAACCCAGTAACCGGCAATCGGCTTTTCAAAGTAACGCAGGCCGAGAAAATGCGGCACAATCCAGTCGCCTGAGGCGAGCATTTCACGGCTGATTTCCGCGTAGCGCGTCTCGTCCGGCTGCCACAACAGGCGGAGATCGACTGGGATAACGTAGTAAACAATAAACAGTGCGAGAAGCGCTACGCCATAACGGGCTGCTTTCATGATACCGGGCTCACGGTTTGTTGATAGCCAAGCCAGCCTTCCCGACCGGCCATTTCATTGCGCACAATTTTGCCGACCGGCAAGGTGCTGAGATCGTCTGGCAGCAGGTCGCCGAGCGGGCAGAAGTGAATGCCCTCGGCGGCAGCCATCGTCAACAGCGCATCAAAATCATGCTGATACGCGATCCCTTCCACCTCGGCGTGAATTGTGTAGACCGGCGTACCCTCGTCGCGATGCATGCAGTCCAGTATGTAGCGGTTAAACCCTTCAGCGCTGACGTCGCGCCCGACCACTTCATCCCAGGTCGGGAGCGTGACAGGAATTTGAACCGTACCGGTGCGATCGTTCCCTAACAGCGGTAAAAACGGGGTGGTACCGCGGCAATCGCTGTTATAGCGAAACGCAAAGGTCTCCTTGGCTTTCACCACGCGCTGGTCGGCACGCCATCCCGCCGCGGCGGAACAGCGCACGGGCTGGCCGGTAATCGCCTCCAGCTCCTGCACGCCGAGCTCGACGTCTTGTTCCAGGCGCGGAATATCCCAGACGCCCGCCCAGGCCTGCCAGGCATGGTGATCCCAGGCGTGAAGCCCCACTTCGTGCTGATGCGCCGCTTCGCAGATAATCGCCTCATTCCCCGCCCCGATGCGCCTGCCGGGCCAGGCGGTCCCCGCCAGCAAAATATCCCAGCCGTAGAGGGATGCCGCGCGCGAGCGCAGCATTTTGAACAGAAATGCCGGTTTAACCAGGCGCCACAGATGACGCCCCATGTTGTCTGGCCCGACACTGAAGAAAATGCTGGCACGCACGTCGTGCTTGCTCAGCAGTTCCAGCAGCCGCGGGACGCCGTCGCGGGTGCCGCGAAATGTGTCGACATCAATGCGTAAACCGACCTTTTTCATGATGCCTGTTCCGACAGCTCCACGGTGCGCAGGAAGAAGTCGAGCGTTTCATCAATGGTCTGCTCCATCTTCACGGTTGGCGTCCAGTTCAGGCAGCGCTTCGCGTTGCGGATGCTCGGCTTGCGGTGCTCTACGTCCTGATAGCCTTTGCCGTAGTAGCTGCTGCTCTCCACTTCGCGGAACCCGGCAAACGGCGGGAACTGGCTGCGCAGCGGATGGCGCTCAAAGCTTGCCAGCAGCATTTCAGCCAGCTCGCGGATGCTCGCTTCGTTGTCCGGGTTGCCGATGTTGATGATCTCCCCGTTGCAGCGGCCGTCTTTGTTTTCGATGATGCGGAACAGCGCTTCAATGCCGTCGCTGATATCGGTGAAGCAGCGTTTCTGTTTGCCGCCTTCGATAAGCTTAATGGGCGACCCTTCCACCAGGTTCAGGATCAACTGGGTGATGGCGCGGGAGCTGCCGATACGCGCGGCGTTCAGGTTATCCAGACGCGGCCCCATCCAGTTAAACGGACGGAACAGGGTAAAACGTAGCCCCTCTTTCTCGCCGTAGGCCCAAATCACGCGGTCCAGCAGCTGCTTGGAGACGGAGTAGATCCAGCGCTGCTTGTTGATCGGCCCGACCACCAGGCTGGAGGTGTCCTCGTCGAAGTTCTTATCGGTACACATGCCGTACACCTCAGAAGTGGACGGGAAGATGATGCGCTTATCGTATTTCACGCAGTCGCGGATAATCTTCAGGTTCTCTTCGAAATCCAGCTCGAACACGCGCAGCGGGTTACGGGTGTACTCAATCGGTGTGGCAATCGCCACCAGCGGCAGCACCACGTCGCATTTCTTGATGTGGTACTCGATCCATTCGGAGTGGATGCTGATGTCCCCTTCAACGAAGTGGAAGCGCGGATTACCGAGGAAACGGCCGATCGCATCGGATCCAATGTCCAGACCGTAGATCTCGTAGTTGTCGTCTTTCAGCAGGCGCTCGGTGAGGTGGTTACCGATAAACCCGTTCACCCCGAGGATCAACACGCGCGTGCGCCGTTTGAGCGCCACCACCGGCGCGCTGGTGATCAGCGCCCCCGCCACCAGCCCCAGAGACTGCGCCAGCTGCGCCCCCTGAACGTACAAGCCGCTGTCGGTTTGTCCGGTGACGATCTCCAGCGCCTGCTCGCCGCAGCTCACAATCAGCGGGGAGACCGAGACGACGGTGCCCGGTTTGGCGGCAGGAATGTCGTCACGCACGCGGGATTTCCAGACGATAAATTTACTTACACCCGCAAAGCTGTATGCGCCCGGCCACGGGTCGGTCACGGCGCGTACCAGGTTGTGCAGCTGACGCGCCGGTTGGTTCCAGTCCAGACGGCCATCTTCCGGCGTGCGGCGACCGAAGCAGCTGGCCTTGCTTTCATCCTGCGCGGTTTCGGTAAAGGTTCCCTGAAGGATCGTCGGCAGCGCGTCGCGCAGCAGGCTTTGCGCGGCGGTGCAGAGCTTGCGGTGCAGCTCCAGCGCCGTCTCATCGGCGTCAATGCTCACTTTCTGCTGCGCCACGATGCCGCCCGCATCGGCACGTCGCACCATTTTGTGCAGCGTTACACCGGTTTCCGTTTCACCGTTAACCAGCGCCCAGTTCAGCGGGGCACGGCCACGGTAGGCTGGCAGCAGGGAGCCGTGCAGGTTGAACGCCCCTTTGTCTGCCACGCTCAGGATCGCATCGCAGAGCAGGTTGCGGTAATAGAACGAGAAAATCACGTCCGGCGCGAGTTTCTGAATGCGATCCACCCACAGCGGGTGGTTCACGTCGTCCGGGGCGTACACCGGGATCCCGTGTTCAGCCGCAATACGCGCCACCGAGCCAAAGAAATGGTTTTCTCCGGCAACGTCCGGATGCGTGAAGATGGCCGTAATGTCGAAGCCCGCGTCCAGCAAGGCTTGCGTGCCCGAGCACCCCATATCGTGATAGGCGAAGACGACAGCTTTCATGGGTGTTTTTCCTCTTGAGATGCGGTGTGTTCCTGACGGACAACCCGTTGAATAAAGTAGCGCGGACGCGCGCGAACATCGTTGTAAATACGGCCGATGTATTCACCGAGCAGGCCCATACCAATGAACTGGGCGCCGATGAACATGAACAGCACGGCAAAAAGCATAAAGACCCCTTCCGCCGCCCACTGTGGGCCAAAGGCCAGCCGCAGCACGACCAGCAGAACGGAAAGCGCAAACCCGGCCAGCGCGATAACGCTGCCGAAAACGCTCAGCAGGCGCAGCGGCGTGGTGGTCAGGCAGGTGATGAGGTCGTACATCAGGTTGATCAGACGCATAAAGCTGTACTTTGACTCCCCGTGCTCGCGCTCGGCGTGCAGCACCGGGATCTCCGTCGCTTTGCGGGCAAAGGTGTTCGCCAGAATCGGAATGAAGGTACTGCGTTCGTGGCAGTGCAGCATGGCGTCGATGATGTGGCGGCGATAGGCGCGCAGCATGCAGCCGTAATCGCCCATCGCTTTGCCGGTGGTGCGCTGGATCAGCCGGTTAATGGTGCGTGACGCCAGCTTGCGGAACAGGCTGTCCTGACGGTTTTGTCGCACGGTGCCGACCACGTCGTAGCCCTCGTCGGCTTTGGCAACCAGGCGTGGGATCTCTTCCGGCGGGTTTTGCAGATCAGCGTCCAGCGTTATCACCAGATCGCCCGTCACGTGGCTGAACCCGGCCATGATCGCCGAGTGCTGGCCATAGTTACGGTTAAGCAGCACGGCAACAATATGGCTGCCCTCCGCCTGCGCGGCGTCGGTCAGCATCATCGCGGAGTCATCGCTGCTGCCATCATCCACCAACAGAATTTCGTAAGCCTTGCCCAGGGTGTCACAGGCAGCGGTTGTGCGGCGGATCAGCTCCGGCAGGCTCTCCTGCTCGTTGTAGACCGGGATCACCACGGAGACTTTTTGAACGGGCGGCGCGCTGAACATATCAATGTCCTGCAAGCTGATGGAGCGCGGTAATGACGCGGGTTGTGTCGTCATGGGTCATGTCCGGGAAAAGGGGGAGAGAACAAATGCGCGCGCTGTTCCATTCGGTGTTCGGCAGGGACACCTCCGGGAAATGCTCGCGATAGTATTTTTGCGTGTGGGCTGCGCGGAAATGCAGACCCGTACCAATGCCCTGCTCTTTCAGCGCGGCCATCAGGGCATCGCGCGAGATGCCGCACCGGGCTTCATCCACGCGAATAATAAACAGGTGCCAGGCGTGCAGATGTGGCCAGGCCGGGGTGCGCAGCGGCTGGAAAGGGGTATCCGCGAGTTCAAGCCCGTAGCGGTCGGCAATGTCGCGACGGCGCTTATTGGCCTCGCCCAGCTTGCCGAGCTGCACCAGCGCCAGCGCGGCGTTGATATCCGCAAGGTTGTATTTGAAGCCGGGGGTGATGACCTCCGCCTGCGGCGCGCGGCCGTGGGTCTGGCGGTCATAGGCATCTACGCCCAGACCGTGGAACTTCAGGCTGCGGATTTTTTGCGCCAGCTGTGCGTCATCCGTCACCACCAGGCCCCCTTCGGCGCAGGTCATGTTTTTGATGGCGTGAAAGGAGAAGATGGCCGTGCCCTGCCAGCCCACGTGACGGTTTTTGTAGTAGGTTCCGGCGGCATGGGCGGCATCTTCAATGACGGGAATACCGTGGCGTTCACCGACAGCGCGAATGGCGTCGATATCGCACGGCGCGCCCGCATAATGCACCGGCACAATGGCTTTCGTGCGGGGCGTAATGGCGGTCTCGACCGCCTCAGGCGTCACCATCAGCGTCTCTTTGTCGACGTCGATCATCACCGGCGTGGCGCCCAGCAGCACGATCATATTCAGCGTCGACACCCAGGTGAGGGAGGGGGTAATCACCTCATCGCCGGGACCGATATCCATCGCCATCAGGGTAACGTGCATCCCCGCCGTAGCAGAGGAGACGGCAATCGCATGACGGTTTCCGGTAAGCGTACAAAACGCGTCTTCCAGCGCCTGATTTTTCGGCCCGGTGGTGATCCAGCCGGAGGTTAATACCTCCTGCACTGCGGCGATTTCCTCAGCGCCCATTGAAGGACGAGAAAACGGCAAAAAATCACGCATTATTAATTTCCTTGAGATGTTTAAGGCAACTTTTTGATATTAACCAAATGCCGACGCGTTTATTTCAACGAACCATAAACTCATCTCAAGGTAACGTTCATTTCTTAGGGAAAAATTAAGATAGAGAAAAAGAGGAATAGACAAACAACTAAAATCAATTGATAAACAAAGAGTTATTAAATTATGAATTATTTATTTTGTGATTACGCTCACCGTTAACGCGCTTTTTATCTAAACCAAACATCAACAAACAAAAAATTCCCGACCATTTCGAATAAATATGAAATGAGCCGGGAACTTTTCTTTTTAGTTAATTGTCGCGCTTATTTTAAATTATCAGGAAAGTTTTTTGGAAGTTCACTGGCAGCGCACGCAATAACGCTTTCATCGTTAGCACCGCAGTCGCGAACAAAAGTAATAGTGGCAAATTCATCAATCACTTCGGTTGGATATGCCGGGCCCGCATCGCGATAGCTATTCATCAGCGGAATGTGATCGTTCTGGAAGCAGACGGTTTTTTCCGGATTGTTCATCACCCAGCGCGGGAAGAAGATCGTGCCGTGGAACAGGCTGTCGCCCAGGTTCACAATCAGGCTCACGTCGGTGCCGGTGGGCTCAGTCCAGGAGATTTTATAGATGCTCTCCCCAACGCGGACGATGTACGCCTGCTGGTCTTTCACCCAGCGGTTGCCGACCAGGCCGCTGTGAATACGGTAGTCGAGGGTGTTTTCGTTTTTGACGTAAATTTCATAGTTCCAGCCATTATCGTAGGTATAAACCAGATGTTTGCCGACGAAGCCGCTTAAATCATGTTTGTCGAAGGTGTTCATAAGATGTCTCCTTTGTTTTGATGAGACGATCTTATTCCTTCAAAAAACGAATGAATAACGCTATGTTTGAATCAAATTCATCCAAATTTTAGATTAATTATGCACAAGACGACGCTCGAACAATGGGCCTTGCTGGAGAGAGTGGTGGAGGCTGGCAGCTTCGCTAAAGCAGCGGAAGAGACCCACCGCAGCCAGTCTTCGGTCAGCTATAACCTGTCGCTGCTGCAGGAGCGGCTGGGCGTGGCGCTGCTGATGGCGGAGGGAAGACGGGCCGTGCTCACTCCCGCAGGGGAATTATTACTGAATCAGGTTAAACCGCTGCTGAAGGCGTTCTCTTACGTCGAGACGCGCGCCGCGACGCTGCAGAGCGGCATGCGGACCCGGCTCGACCTCATGGTTGACAGTATCTTCCCGCGTCGCCGCCTGTTCGCCATTTTGCGGCAGTTCCAGCAGCGCTATCCGCAAACGCAGGTGCGGCTTACCGAAGTGCTGGAAAACAGCCGCGACGATGCGCTGAATGATGAAGCCGACGTGATGATCCTCACCCGCCGCCAGGACATTACCGGACTGGGCGAATGGCTGATGAATATCGACTTTGTCGCCGTTGCCCATCACGAGCACCCTCTGTTTGCACTTGATGCCCCGCTGAACGATGAACTGCTGCGCCCGTGGCCGCTGATCCAAATTGCGGACAGCCAGCCTGCTGCCCGCCCTGCTGGCGGATCCTGGACATTTTCCACCATTGATGCCGCCATCGAAGCGGTGATGAACCAGGTTGGATACGGCTGGCTGCCGGAAGAGCGTATTCAAACGCAGCTGGAACAAGGCGTTCTGAAAGCGCTGCCGCTCAGCCACGGCGTGCGCCGCGCGACGCCGCTGCACCTCATCGTTAAGCGCTCGCTCAGCCCGCTGGATGAACAGGTGGACACCCTGCTGCACCTTTTTAAACAGGAGCCGTCATCCTCACCTGCTACGCTTTAAGGTCTGAACGTTAAAACCACAAGGAGCGGAGCATGAAAATCGATTTTACGGGGAAAGTGGCGCTGGTGACCGCCTCAACCGGCGGGATTGGGTTCGCTATCGCCCGAGGGCTGGCTGAAAGTGGTGCGGAAGTGATTGTGAATGGCCGCAGCACGGACTCGGTGAACAAGGGTATTCAGCAACTCCAGCAGGTCGTGCCCGGCGTGCAGGTGCGGGCGGCCATTGCCGATCTCAGTACACCGGAAGGGGTGGACGCGCTGCTGAACGTGGCACCGAACGTCGACATTCTGGTCAACAACGCGGGGATTTACGGCCCGCAGGATTTCTACTCCACCGACGATGACACCTGGGAGCGTTACTGGCAGACCAACGTCATGTCCGGCGTGCGCCTCTCCCGCGCCCTGCTACCCGGCATGGTGCAGAAAGGCTGGGGGCGCGTGGTGTTTATTTCGTCCGAATCGGCCTGCAATATTCCAGCGGATATGATCCACTATGGCGTGACCAAAACGGCGCAGCTCTCGCTGGCGCGCGGGCTGGCGAAATTTGTAGCCGGAAGCGGCGTCACGGTTAACAGCGTCCTGCCAGGACCGACGATGTCTGACGGTTTTGCCGAGATGATGAAGGACGAGATCGAGAAAACAGGGAAATCACTGGAGCAACTGGCGAAAGAGTTTGTGATGGCTAATCGCCCCAGCTCGGTGATTCAGCGCGCCGCGACGGTGGAAGAAGTGGCGAATATGGTGGTGTATGTCTGTTCGACGCAGGCCTCCGCCACCTCCGGTGCGGCACTGCGCGTCGATGGTGGCGTAGTGGATGACATCATCTGAGCCGTCAGGCTGCAGCGCCCGCCACCCGGCGGGCGGTGATGAAATGTTCCTGCCAGTAGTTGTCCGTCAGGGTTGAAACCGTTACGCCCTGGCTGCTCGAAGCGTGAATGAACTGGCTATCACCAATGTAAACGCCCACATGCTTTCGGTTCGGGCCCATCTGGAAAAACACCAAATCTCCGGCCTTCAAACGGTATTGTGCCACCTGCACACCGCGATGGATTTGCTCGCTCGTGGTGCGCGGCAGTTTCAGGTGTGCGGCATCACTGAAGAGGTGCTGCATCAGCGCAGAGCAATCTACCCCGCGGTGCGTGGTTCCTCCCCACCGGTAGTGGGTCCCTTTCCATTTCTGGTATTGATCGAGAATGCGGGAACGTAGCGGACCCGTTTGCTGATGCATCAGCCCGGCCTTTGCCGGGGATGCCGACAGCTCGCTGTTCATTGACAACATGGAAGCAGGCAGTTGAAAACTAAATGCTGAAAACGAGGCAAAACTTAACGAGAGTATTGAAATAAGCGATCTAAGAGTCATATCAAAAAGAAGCAGTGAGTGAGTTTTTCCTTACGGGTGGGGCCAATGTTTCCCCAAAAATCGTGCAATGTGGCGATAATATAGACTGTTCGTTTTTCATCCAATTTTTATCGGGTCTGATTTTGGACTCTTCGGCCCTGTCGCAAGAATGAGAAAAAAACGCGCGTGGTATAAGGACTGTGGAGCTAAAGCAGGTAAACTAATGAGCAGAATGTGTATTTCAGCTAAGACGTATTTATGACCAATATGATTGCCGACGACGCCGTGGCCAAATCCCACGTGCTCTCTGTCTTTGACTTTGATGGAACATTGACGCATCACGACAGCTTTATCCCTTTCCTGCGCTTTGCCTTTGGCAAGCGTTACTTTGCGGGACGGCTGGTGCGGATGGCGTTACCGACGCTCCACTGCGTGCGCCGCAAGCTAACGCGTGATGAGCTGAAAGAGGTGTTGATCAAAACGTTCCTGACAGGGGTGGACGAGCACTGGTTACGTCAGCAGGCGGAAGCCTTTTGTGAAAAATACTGGAACAAGCTGATGCGCCCTGAAGGGGTTTTAGCCGTGGCGGCGGAGGTGAATTCCGGTGCGGAAGTGACTATCTGCTCCGCCTCCCCGGCACTGGTGCTTCAGCCGTGGGCGGATAAGCTCGGCATTAAGCTGATTGGTACGCAGCTGGAAGTGAAAAACGGCAAGCTGACCGGGCGTATCACCGGCAATAACTGCCGCTGTGCACAGAAAGTCGCGAGGCTGGAAAAGGTCTACGGCGATCTCAACACCTACCACCTGCGCGCCTGGGGTGACACCCGTGGTGACCACGAACTGCTGGCGGCAGCGCAGGATCCACACTGGCGGCACTTCCATCATCCGCGCAAGCGTCGGAATTCACCGATTAAGGGTTAGGTGCGGTCTGGTGCCCTCACCCCGGCCCTCTCCCACAGGGAGAGGGAGAAAAACGGTACATCAGGCCTCACGTTTCCCCGGGAACATCACGCTCGCAATAATCCCCAGCGCCAGCACGCCCAATACCACAAACAGACTGGCCGTCGCGCCAATGCTGTAACCGTGATGCCAGAAGTGATCGGTGGCATTCAGACCCAGCTTGAATGCCACAAAGAACAGCAGCAGCACCACGGCTTTCTCGAGGTGTACCAGGTACTGCTTCAGCGCTTCCAGCACGAAGTAAAGGGTACGCAGGCCAAGGATAGCGAACATCATGGCGCTGTAGATAATCAGCGGTTCGCGGCTCACCGCGATAATGGCCGGTACGGAGTCAAACGCGAACATTACGTCAGAGAGCTCCACCACCGCCACACAGAGCAGTAACGGCGTCGTGTAGCGCTTCGCTTTCTTCACGCGGCCAACCATGACGTCCTGGTTTTCTGGCTTCTCCAGCTCAGCATCCACCTCTTTTTGCGTCAGGATAAACGCGTGGCTGCTGATTTTCGGCCAGACCGGGTAAAAGCGTTTTACCAGACGATAAGCCAGATGACCGGAGTAATCTTCGACTTCATCGCTCTCTTCATTGCGCTTGAGCATCATCACCGCCGTCCAGCCGACGACCAGCGCGAAAACCACCTCAACGTACGGTCCCAGACTTAACAAGCTGGTGCCGATAGCCACAAAGATACCGCGGAAAACAATCGCCCCCAGCACGCCCCAGTAGAGCACACGGTGACGGTATTTATCCGGCACGCCAAACCAGGCGAAGATGGCCATCATCACGAACAGGTTATCAATGGAGAGAACTTCCTCCAGCGCGTAGCCGGTCAGGAACAGGCTCGCCATTTCGGCACCGTGGTGGATATACAGGAACCCGGCAAACGCCATCGCCATCGAGAACCAGAAAACGGACCACATCGCCGCGCTTTTCAGCGAGACAGGTTTATCGTGACGGTGCATGAAGAGATCGATAAACATCGCCCCAACGGCCATTACGACAAAGACAACAACGGTTTCCGTCGGGAAACCGAGATGAGCAGCAGACATACACAACCCTTTTATAGAGGCAAAACACAGCACCATGCAGACTGGCGTAAACCAGCCGAGAAAAAGGGTGGACTGTTGATCAACGTCTCCACCCTCAAAACCGCAGCTCTGTGGCTGCGCAAGGTGTGTACTTTACCTCACAACGTAGGGTGGCGCATCTGCCGTTTAGACGCATTACGTTAAGAACTTTATATGTGAGTCACCTCTTATTTACATAATTTAAACCTTCCATTCACTGGATAAAAATAACGCATCGTCGCTATAGTGGTTTTGTTTAATAAAACCGAGTTGTACCTGATAAAACAAAGAATAAACCCTGCGAGGACACAATGACAGAACAAACATGTTATGGCGCAACCGCCACTGAGGAGATAGAAAAAGAGACGATGCGGAAAGTGATCTGGCGTATCCTGCCGTTTCTCATCGTCAGCTATCTGATCTCCATTATCGATCGCGGTAATATCGGCATGGCTTCGCTGCAGATGAATGAGGATCTTGGCCTCAGCAAAGCGGCATTTGGCTTCGCCAGCAGCCTTTACTTTGTGGCCTATTTTTTGTTTGAAGTGCCAAGCAACCTGGCGATGCAAAAAGTCGGCGCGCGGCTGTGGATCCCGCGCATTATGATTAGCTGGGGCATTGTGTCCATGTGTATGTCGCTGGTCCAGAACACCACGTCGCTCTATATCGTCCGTTTCCTTCTCGGCGCCGCAGAGGCGGGCTTCTTCCCGGGCGTCGTGCTTTATCTGACCTGGTGGATCCCTTCCCGTTACCGCGCACGCATTATTGCCTCCTTTATGGTCGCCATCCCACTCGCCAACTTCATCGGCTCCCCGCTTTCCGGGTTGATACTGTCCATGGACGGCTGGCTGGGTCTGCGTGGCTGGCATCTGCTGTTTATCATTGAAGGTTTGCCCGCCGTGCTGCTCGGCATTGCCGCCTGGTTTATTCTCCGCGATCGCCCTCATCAGGCGAACTGGCTCAGCAGTGAGCAGAAGCAATGGCTGGAAACCACGCTGGAGAGCGAGCGCAATCAGCAAAAGAATATTGGACATCAAACGACGTGGCAGTTATTGAAACATCGCCAAATCTGGCTGCTGGCGCTGATTTACGCTGGCGCATCGTCTGCCGGCACGACCATCAGCGTATGGTCTCCTCAACTGCTGAAATCCTTCCATCTCAATAATCTTGAGACAGGCCTGTTCAACGCCATCCCGTACGGTCTGGCATCCGTACTCATGATTGTATGGGGACGAAGTTCTGACCGAACCAACGAACGCCGCTGGCATACCGCGCTGACGCTTTTCATGATTGCCGCAGGCGTATTTGCCGCATTTGTCAGCGCCTCCCTTGCTGCCACCATTGTTATTCTCAGCATCATGCTCATCGGCGCTTATTCAATGAAAGGGCCTTTCTGGGCGCTGGCGTCCGGCTGGATGAGCAGTACCTCGGCGGCAGCAGGACTCGCCGCGATTGGCGCCATCGCTAACCTGATTGGCGGAGCAGTTATGGTAAATGCGTACGGCATTATCAATGAGCGGACGGGCAGTTATACGCTGGCTATGCTTCCGCTGGCCGCGCTGTGTGTGGCGGGGGGGATCGCGGTGCTGATGATGGGCCGACAGACCCGCAATACTCAGCTACACGAGAAGCAGGTCACAAATTAACGATAACAAAAGCGGGACGCGTGTCCCGCTTTTCGTTAACGGTTTTCTTCTGCTGTATCGCTCGTTTCACCGTAAAACTGCTGGCAGAAGGGCTTACTCGCCCCCATTTTCTGTGACAGGCGGCTGGCAGTGTCATGCATCAACTGGCTGATACCTTGCTCCCTGCGGTCTTCTGTCAATCTTGATATGGGCCCGGTCAACGCCAGCACCGCAATCAACTTGTCGTGAACACCGAAGACCGGCATTGCAAACGCAGCAGTATGGGGATCGCGGGCACCTGCAGTGTAGAGCGGAACGGCAGGCTCACCGTCCGGCAGGCGTTCATTGAGACCCCAATGGCGCAGAACCTGACTGATGGCAGAATCGTCCAGCGGGAACTGTGTACCGGGAAGATTGCTGTGACGAAGCCCATGTGAGGCTTCAGCACGAAACAGGCACAGACGTTGCCCGCCCTCTAACACATACCAGCTGGCACTCTCCTGAGACGCCAGGGATAAAGCCTGTAGCTCAGGTTGAACTACCCTGGAAAGATGGAAAGACTGTTCATACAGCTTACCGAGGTAAAGCAGACGAGGGCCAAGCGCATAATTGCCGTCATCATGCCTGACGACATAGTTCATCCGTTCAAGAGAATTCATCAAGCGGTAAACCGTGGTTTTATGATAACCCGATAGCTGAGCCAGCGCGGTCAGCGTCAGGCTTTCATCGCCAGGACGGAAGCAATCCAGTAAAGCCAGCGCTTTTTCAACCGCTACAACGCCTTCATTCCCCATCATTATCTCCTTTTCAGCCCGGCAGTGAGTGTACCTCAAATTTTGTGAGTCACTTCGTGTTTACATCACAAACCCCCTCTCGGGTCTGGCTAAAAGGAAAGCAACACCGCTATAGTTGTTTCATATTGTACACCTGAATTGTACACAGTAAAACAATATGGAGGCATTCATGTCCGTTTCTGAAAAACCAACGATCAATCGCCACTTCGAACGCGTTCCTGCTGAAGAGGTGCGCCAGGCCGCAGAGTATCAGGCAGCTATCCTCGCGGATGTTGCCGGACGCCGCGGCACGCTCCATGGCCGCATCAAGCCGCTGGCACCGCATATGGCCGTTGCGGGTCCGGCCGTCACCGTTGAGGTACGGCCAGGAGATAATCTGGCCATTCACGCCGCGATGGCGGTTGCCCAACCCGGGGATGTTCTGGTCGTCGATGGAAAAGGCGATCTGAGCTGTGCGCTACTGGGTGAAATTATGGCAACCCAGGCCCAGGCGAGCGGGATTGCTGGGATCATCATCGACGGAGCAGTACGTGACGCTGACACGCTGAGCAAGGGTAACTATCCCGTTTTCTCTGCCGGTCTGAATCCCTGCGGCCCGACAAAGTCTATTCCTGGCCGGGTTAACCATCCGATTTCCGTTGCCGGCGCGACGGTACAGGCCGGAGATTTAGTGGTAGCCGATATCGATGGCGTGGTGGTGATCCCGCGCGATGAGGTTCAGCAGATTATCGCCCTGGCAAAAGGAAAGCTGGAGATGGAGACTAAACGTCTTGCCGCCATCCGCGAGGGAGATTTACGTCCACACTGGCTTAACGACGCGCTGCGCAAGGCGGGCATGTTGGCGGACGGGGAGACGCTGTAATGGCAAACAAAAAGGTAGTCATTGTTACCGGAAGCGACCTGGCGGAGCAGGCCATGGAAATGTTGCAGGGTTTTGAGGTGGTGTTTGCGGGTCGCCAGCCCACGGAGGATGGGCTTATTGCGCTGTGCGAGCAGCATAACCCGGTGGCAATACTGGTACGTTACGGCAAGATAACCGCGAAAATCATGGATGCTGCGCCTGCCCTGAAGGTTATTTCCAAACACGGAAGCGGGATCGATGTGATAGACCAGGCGGCGGCGGCCGAGCGTAACATTGCCGTCCGATCCGCGCCGGGGGCAAACGCAGCGGCGGTGGCCGAACACACCTGGGCGTTGATTCTCGCCTGCGCCAAATCCGTGGTGTCCCTGGACACGCGACTGCGCGAAGGGCACTGGGACAAGGCCACGCATAAATCCATCGAACTGGAAGGGCTAACGCTGGGGCTGATCGGGCTGGGGGCGATTGGCTCGCGAGTGGCGAATATGGGTCACGTCTTTGGTATGCGGGTTCTGGCTTACGATCCCTACGCTAAATCAATGCCTTCCGTCTGCGAGCGCACTGATACCTTGACTGACCTTCTTTCCCGCTCCGATGTGATTTCTTTGCATTGTCCGCTCACCGACGAGAATCGGGGCATGATCAATACAGAGACGCTCGCGCACGTTAAGCGAAACGCTATCCTGGTGAACACGGCACGCGGCGGCTTGATTCACGACAGGTCATTGTTCGCAGCGTTAAAGGATGGAACACTGCACAGCGCGGGGCTGGACAGCTTTACCAGCGAACCGCTGACCGCGCCGCACATCTGGCAGGGCGTCGATAACATCATTATCTCCCCGCATATTGGCGGCGTCAGCGCAGCGTCATATATAAAAATGGGAACCGTTGCGGCCAGAAATATTGTAGACGTTATGAATACGGCTGATGAAAGAACGCTTACCGTCAGCCGCTAGCCCGAAAATGGACGACACGAAACGCCCTTCCGTCACGGTTTCTCTGCCAGCGCCTGCGCGCACGCCCAGGCGCTGGCCCACGCCCACTGGAAGTTATACCCGCCGAGCCAACCGGTGACGTCCATCACTTCACCTATGAAGTAGAGCCCTGGAACATTGCGTGCTTCCATGGTGCGCGAAGAAAGCTCGTGCGTATCGACACCGCCCAGCGTCACTTCCGCCGTGCGGTAGCCCTCGGTGCCGTTTGGCTGAACGCGCCAGGCTGTCAGCGTCTCGACCAGCGCGTCCTGCTCGCGGCTGTTTAGCTGCTTAAGCGACACATCGGGGATCTGCCCCAGCACCTGCAGGCACTCCACCAGACGCTTCGGCAGCTGCATCGCCAGGGTATTTTTCAGGCTCTGATTCGGGTGCGCGGTACGCTGCTCGTTGAGGAACGCGTCCAGATCGCAGTCCGGCACCAGATTTACCGTCACAAATTCCCCCGGCTGCCAGTAGCTGGAGATTTGCAGCACCGCCGGACCGGAGAGGCCGCGATGGGTAAAGAGCAGGTTTTCGCGGAACACCGTGCCGTCTTCGGCGGTAATGACCGAGGGAACGGACACGCCGGAAAGCGTCTGGAGCTGTTCCAGAAGCGGTTTATGCAGCGTGAACGGCACCAGACCGGCACGCGTCGGCAAGACTTTCAGGCCAAACTGTTCGGCAATTTTATAGCCGAACGGGGACGCGCCCAGGCCCGGCATCGACAGGCCGCCGCTGGCGATCACCAGGCTGTCGGCGCTGACGGTTTCACCGTTGAGCTGTAGCCTGTAACCCTGCTCGTCGCGGGCGACTTCCAGCACTTCGGTGCGCAGGCGCATCGTCACGCCACCCTTCTCGCACTCGGCCACCAGCATATCGACAATCTGCTGCGCGGAGTCGTCGCAGAACAGCTGGCCCAGCGTTTTCTCATGCCACGCGATGCCGTGCTTACCCACCAGATCGATAAAATCCCACTGGGTGTAACGCGCCAGCGCAGATTTGCAAAAATGACGGTTTTGGCTCAAATAGGCCGCGGGTTCAACATACAGATTAGTAAAGTTGCAGCGCCCGCCGCCGGACATCAGGATCTTACGGCCTGGCTTTTTACCGTTATCCAGCAGCAGCACGCGACGACCCGCCTGTCCGGCCATTGCCGCACAAAACATACCCGCCGCACCGGCGCCAATTACCACGGCATCAAACCTTTCCACGTCAAAATCCTCTTCGTTAACTGCCGCGGATTGTAAAGTTTCCTCTGTGGTCACACCAGCGTAAAAAGATATTACAAAGCCATTTCATTGATATTTAAAGATTATCCTTTCAGGCACTTTTCCCAAATCAGGTGGTATGTCAAAAAAAGTCTATATTTCACTTTGCCCGCCGTGCATTTGTCCTGGATAATGCGCCGCGTTCATGTCCTCAAAATGGCGTAACGTCCTATGCTACATTTGTTTGCCGGCCTGGATTTACATACCGGGCTTTTATTATTGCTTGCTCTGGTTTTTGTACTGTTTTACGAAGCGATCAACGGCTTCCACGACACTGCAAACGCAGTAGCAACGGTTATCTACACTCGCGCAATGCGATCGCAGCTTGCGGTTGTTATGGCGGCGGTATTTAACTTTTTTGGTGTCCTCCTGGGCGGACTGAGCGTTGCGTATGCGATCGTGCATATGTTGCCAACGGATCTGCTTCTCAACGTTAGTTCTGGCCATGGCCTTGCTATGGTGTTCTCAATGCTGCTTGCTGCAATTATCTGGAACCTCGGTACCTGGTATTTCGGCCTGCCTGCATCCAGTTCTCACACGCTCATCGGCGCGATTATCGGTATCGGGTTAACCAATGCCCTGATGACCGGGACGTCCGTTGTTGATGCGCTGAACATCCCGAAAGTGTTGGGGATTTTCGGCTCTTTGATCATCTCTCCTATCGTGGGTCTGGTGGTTGCGGGTGGATTAATTTTCATCCTGCGTCGCTACTGGAGCAACACGAAAAAACGTGCGCGTATCCACCTGACGCCAGCAGAGCGTGAGAAGAAAGACGGCAAGAAAAAGCCGCCATTCTGGACGCGTATTGCGCTGATCATTTCCGCTATTGGCGTGGCGTTCTCTCACGGCGCGAACGATGGTCAGAAAGGGATTGGTCTGGTGATGCTGGTACTGATTGGCGTCGCACCGGCTGGCTTCGTGGTCAACATGAACGCCTCCGGTTACGAAATCACCCGTACCCGTGATGCAATTAACAACGTCGAAGTGTACTTCCAGCAGCATCCTGCCCTGTTGAAGAAAGCGACCGGCGTTGACCAGTTGATTCCGTCTCCTGAAGCGGGTGCCACCACCGCGCCGGGCGAGTTCCACTGCCATCCGGCAAACGCGATTAACGCGCTGGAACGTGCCAAAGGCATGCTGGGCGACATCGAAAGCTACGACAAACTGGCTGTTGAACAGCGTGGTCAGCTGCGTCGCATCATGCTCTGCATCTCTGACGTGACGGATAAAGTCGCGAAGCTGCCAGAAGTGAATGCTGACGATAAACGTCTGCTGAAGAAACTGAAAAGCGATATGCTCAACACCATTGAGTACGCGCCAATCTGGATCATCATGGCCGTCGCGCTGGCACTGGGTATCGGTACAATGATTGGCTGGCGTCGTGTGGCGACCACCATCGGCGAGAAGATCGGTAAGAAAGGCATGACCTATGCGCAGGGTATGTCTGCGCAGATGACGGCGGCGGTTTCTATCGGTCTGGCGAGCTACACCGGTATGCCAGTATCCACCACCCACGTACTCTCCTCGTCCGTGGCAGGTACCATGATTGTTGACGGCGGCGGTCTGCAGCGTAAAACCGTGACCAACATTCTGATGGCCTGGGTGTTTACACTCCCGGCATCCATCCTGCTGTCTGGCGGTTTGTACTGGATTTCGCTGAAGCTGATTTAATCGGTTGAAGGCGACAAAAAAGCGGGTCAGGAAACTGACCCGCTTTTTTTATGCTCAGTGCCAAATCATCAATGCAATCATACTGACCACGACCAGCCCGCACAGGGCACTGGTCAAAATGAACTGACGACGCAGACGCTCGCAACGACGGATAAACTCTTCATCGTGATGATCGCGGTAACGCTGGTAGTAGATGTATCCCACCAGACGCATCTGTTTGCTGGGCTGTCCATGCGAGGTGAAGAATCCTCCACCGTCCACATACTGATAAAGCAACGGATCGCAACCACGAAGTACTACTAACAGCGCACGTAACGATGAGAAGTAGCGCGCCATATTCACTATGCAAACTACGCATAACGCCCAAAACAATGCGACGGTGCTAATCATACATCCTCCCCGGCGTCCGCCCACGAAGCAAGGCTTCTGAGCTACCGCACTCCAATGCCCTGACAGACAGTTCAGTGAAAGAATGACCAAAAGTCGATCCGGTTCGCGTTTTAATATCCGAACGGTTCATTAAATAGTGTAGGAGATCCGTTAATTTTTTTGCCACAAGGTTAATCGTTATCAACACCAAAGCTTGAAAAATATGTTTAACTGGGCCGTAATGAATGTATCAGACGACGGCATTCTCATTTAGTCATCGATAACTTAAGGAAGGAGTAACACTATGGCTTACAAACACATTCTCATCGCGGTAGACCTCTCCCCGGAGAGCAAAGTGCTGGTAGATAAAGCGGTATCCATGGCACGTCCCTACAACGCGAAAGTTTCGCTGATTCACGTTGATGTGAACTACTCCGACCTTTACACCGGTCTGATCGACGTAAATCTTGGCGATATGCAGAAACGCATCTCCGAAGAGACTCACCATGCCCTGAGCGAACTGTCCACCAACGCGGGCTATCCAATCACCGAAACCCTGAGCGGTAGCGGCGACCTGGGCCAGGTGCTGGTTGATGCGATCAAGAAATACGACATGGACCTGGTGGTTTGCGGTCACCATCAGGACTTCTGGAGCAAGCTGATGTCTTCAGCGCGCCAGCTGATTAACACCGTTCATGTGGATATGCTGATTGTTCCGCTGCGTGACGAAGAAGACGAGTAAGTGCGTTAAATTCCCCTCACCCTAACCCTCTCCCACAGGGAGAGGGGATAGATCGAGAACGTAGGCCGGGTAAGGCGAAGCCGCCACCCGGCTTTTTTATTCTGGCGTTCCCGAATAAATATCAAACCGGTGCCCTTTGGTGGTCACCGCATTGGTCGTGGCGACATCCGCCAGCGGCGGCGCATAGTCCGGGCGCTTCACCACCACCCGCTTCGTTGCAAGCTGACGGGCAGGCTCCAGCAGGCCATCTGCATCTAAATCCGGCCCCACCAGCGACTGAAACACCCGCATCTCTTTCTTCACCAGCGCGCTTTTCTGCTTATGCGGGAACATCGGGTCGAGATAGACCACCTGCGGGCGAGGGGTGATATCGGTCAGCGCCGTCAGACTGGAGGCGTGAATCAGCTGCAAACGCGCCTGCAGCCACGAGCCGATTTCCGGGTCCGCATAGCCTCGCGCCAGCCCGTCGTCGAGCAGCGCAGCGACCACCGGATTACGCTCCAGCATCCGCACGTGACAGCCGACAGACGCCAGCACAAAGGCATCACGCCCTAACCCCGCCGTGGCATCGACCACGTCCGGAAGATAGCTCCCTTTGATGCCGATCGCTTTAGCCACCGCCTCGCCGCGACCGCCGCCGAACTTGCGCCGGTGCGCCATCGCGCCGCCGACAAAGTCGACAAAAATCCCGCCGAGCTTCGGTTCATCGCGCTTGCGTAACTCCAGGTGTTCCGGCGTCATCACCAGCGCCATCAGGTTTTCTTCATCATGCTCCAGCCCCCATCGGGCCGCCAGAACAGATAAGGCGCCGTCTCCGGCGCCCGTTTCATCTACTAAGCAGATCTTCACGTAACAATCAGCCTTTGATCCCGTAATGCTCAAGCATCGCATCCAGCTGCGGCTCGCGGCCGCGGAAGCGTTTGAACAGCACCATTGGCTCTTCAGACCCGCCGCGGGTCAGGATGTTGTCGAGGAACGACTGGCCGGTTTCGCGGTTGAAGATCCCCTCCTCTTCGAAGCGAGAGAAGGCATCCGCCGCCAGCACGTCGGCCCACAGGTAGCTGTAGTAGCCCGCCGCGTAACCGCCAGCAAAGATGTGGCTGAAGGCATGCGGGAAGCGGCCCCAGGTTGGCCCTGGAATAACGGCAACCTGCTTTTTGATCTCGGCCAGGGTGTCGAGGATTCTCGCTCCCTGCTCCGGGCTGAACTCGGCGTGCAGGCGGAAATCGAACAGGCCGAACTCCAGCTGACGCAGGATGAACATCGCCGCCTGGTAGTTTTTCGCCGCCAGCATTTTATCCAGCAGCTCCTTCGGCAGCGGTTCGCCGGTTTCATAGTGGCCGGAGATAAACGCCAGCGCGTCCGGCTCCCAGCACCAGTTTTCCATAAACTGGCTTGGCAGCTCGACCGCATCCCACGGCACCCCGCTGATGCCCGCCACGCCTGCGGTTTCGATGCGGGTCAGCATGTGGTGCAGACCGTGACCGAACTCGTGGAACAGGGTAATCACTTCATCGTGGGTGAAGAGCGCAGGCTTGCCGCTCACCGGACGGTTGAAGTTACAGGTCAGGTAGGCGACCGGCTTCTGCAGGGAGCCGTCGGCTTTACGCATCTGGCCCACGCAGTCGTCCATCCACGCCCCGCCGCGCTTGTTCTCACGCGCGTACAGGTCAAGGTAGAAGCTGCCGCGCAGTTCGTTTTTCTCGTCATACAGTTCGAAGAAGCGCACGTCCGGATGCCAGACGTCGATATCGGTACGCTCTTTCGCGGTGATGCCATAGATGCGTTTCACCACTTCGAACAGGCCGTTAACGGCTTTGTTTTCCGGGAAGTACGGGCGCAGCTGCTCGTCGCTGATGCTGTAGAGGTGCTGTTTCTGTTTTTCGCTGTAGTAAGCGATGTCCCACGGCTGCAGCTCGTCCACGCCGAACTCCGCTTTCGCAAAGGCGCGCAGCTGGGCCAGCTCTTTCTCACCCTGAGGACGGGCGCGTTTCGCCAGATCGGTCAGGAAGTCGAGTACCTGCTGCGGGTTCTCCGCCATTTTGGTGGCGAGGGATTTATCGGCGTAGCTGTCGAAGCCCAGCAGCTGTGCCAGCTCGTGGCGCAACGCGAGGATTTCCGCCATCACCGGGCTGTTGTCCCATTTACCGGCATTCGGCCCCTGATCGGAGGCGCGAGTGCTGTAGGCGCGGTACATCTCTTCACGCAGGGCCTGGTTGTCGCAGTAGGTCATCACCGGCAGATAGCTTGGGATATCCAGCGTTAACAGGAAACCGTCCTGCTCTTTCGCTTCGGCCTGGGCTTTTGCCGCCGCCAGCACGCTTTCCGGCATACCCGCCAGCTCCGCTTCGTCGGTAATCAGCTTCGTCCAGCCCATGGTGGCGTCGAGCACGTTGTTGCTGTACTGGTTGCCCAGCTCGGACAGACGCGCGGCAATTTCACCGTAGCGAACCTGTTTATCTTTTGGCAGACCGATACCGGACAGCTCAAAGTCACGCAGCGCGTTATCGACCGATTTTTTCTGCGCCGTGTTCAGTTCGGCATAGTGGTCGCCGTCGCGCAGGTCGCGGTAGGCTTTGTAAAGTCCTTCGTGCTGGCCGACCCAGGTGCTGTACTCAGAGAGCAGCGGCAGGGTTTGTTCGTAGGCTTCGCGCAGTTCCGGGCTGTTTTTGACCGAGTTCAGGTGGCTCACCGGGGAGAAGATACGCCCCAGCACGTCGTCCACTTCGGAAAGCTTCTGACACAGATTTTCCCACGTGTACGGCGCGCCCTGCGCAACCACGTTTTCTACCGCCGCGCGGCAGTTGTCCAGCGATTGCGTAACGGCTGGAACCACATGCTCAGGGAGGATTTTAGAAAACGGCGGCAACGAAAAAGGCGTCAGTAATGGATTGGTCATAAACGCTGTCCTGTTGAAATAGGTGAATGAAGCGCGCATCCGGCGCTGGGCATATTGTTTTCAGTAATGGGGTTAAGTGTAGAGGATTTCAATGCCGGACGTTGCGCTTTCGCGGCCGTGGAAACTTTTCTGTATACTGTGGCGATACGCTCTATTTTTGCCCGATGGCGCTACGCTTATCGGGCCTACGTTTACTACCTGGAACACATTCATCCATGCTCAGTTATCGCCACAGCTTCCACGCTGGCAACCACGCCGACGTCCTTAAACACACCGTTCAGAGCCTGATCATTGAAGCGCTCAAAGAGAAAGAGAAGCCGTTTCTCTATCTCGACACCCATGCGGGTGCGGGCCGTTATCAGCTGAGCGGTGAGCATGCCGAGCGTACCGGTGAATACCTTGAGGGCATCGCCCGCATCTGGCAGCAGGACGATCTGCCTGCCGAACTGGAGCCGTACATCGGTGTGGTGAATCACTTCAACCGCAACGGCCAGCTGCGCTACTACCCTGGCTCCCCGCTGATTGCCCGCCAGCTGCTGCGCGAGCAGGACAGCATCCAGTTAACCGAGCTGCACCCGAGCGACTTCCCGCTGCTGCGTTCTGAATTCCAGAAAGATAATCGCGCCCGCGTGGAAAAAGCCGACGGCTACCAGCAGCTGAAAGCCAAGCTGCCGCCGGTTTCCCGTCGCGGCCTGGTGCTGATCGACCCACCTTACGAAATTAAAACCGACTATCAGGCGGTGGTGACCGGCATCCACGAAGGCTACAAACGCTTTGCCACCGGGACATACGCCCTGTGGTATCCGGTGGTTCTGCGCGCGCAAATCAAGCGCATGATCAAAGACCTGGAAGCGACCGGCATCCGCAAAATCCTGCAGATTGAGCTGGCGGTACGCCCGGACAGCGATCAGCGCGGCATGACCGCTTCCGGCATGATTGTGATCAACCCGCCGTGGAAGCTCGAAGCGCAGATGAACAACGTGCTGCCGTGGCTGCACAAAACGCTGGTGCCAGCGGGTACGGGCCACGCCACCGTCAGTTGGATCGTACCAGAGTAATCGCAGCCATCGGTGGAAACTATTGATTTCAGGTATACAATCGCGGCAATTCACGATTAAGGACAAAAGCTATGACTAAGCATTATGACTACATCGCAATCGGCGGCGGCAGCGGCGGCATCGCCTCCATCAACCGTGCGGCCATGTACGGCCAGAAGTGTGCGCTGATTGAAGCCAAAGAACTCGGCGGCACCTGCGTGAACGTGGGTTGTGTACCGAAAAAAGTGATGTGGCATGCCGCGCAAATCCGTGAAGCTATCCATATGTACGGCCCGGATTATGGCTTTGACACCACCATCAACCACTTCGACTGGGACAAGCTGATCGCCAGCCGTACCGCCTACATCGACCGCATTCACACCTCGTACGACAACGTGCTGGGCAAAAATAACGTCGACGTGATCCGCGGTTTCGCCCGCTTTGTGGACGCGAAAACGATCGAAGTGAACGGTGAGACGATCACTGCCGATCACATCCTGATCGCCACCGGCGGCCGTCCGAGCCACCCGAATATTCCAGGTGCAGAATACGGTATCGACTCCGACGGTTTCTTCGAGCTGCCTGCTCTGCCTAAACGCGTTGCCATCGTGGGCGCGGGTTACATCGCGGTGGAACTGGCTGGCGTGATTAACGGGCTGGGCGCTGAGGCGCACCTGTTCGTGCGTAAACACGCACCGCTGCGCAGCTTCGACCCGCTGATTGTCGATACCCTGGTTGAAGTGATGAGCACCGAAGGCCCGACCCTGCACACCAACGCCGTACCAAAAGCGGTGGTGAAAAATGCGGACGGCAGCCTGACCCTGGCGCTGGAAGATGGCCGCAGCCAGACTGTCGACTGCCTGATCTGGGCGATCGGTCGTGAACCGGCGAACGATAACTTCAACCTGGCTGTAACGGGCGTGAAAACCAACGATAAAGGTTACATCGTCGTTGATAAGTTCCAGAACACCAGCGTGCCTGGCATTTACGCGGTCGGCGATAACACCGGAGCCGTTGAGCTTACGCCGGTTGCCGTTGCGGCGGGCCGTCGTCTCTCCGAGCGCCTGTTTAACAACAAGCCGGACGAGCATCTGGATTACAACCTTATCCCAACCGTGGTCTTCAGCCACCCGCCAATTGGCACCGTCGGCTTAACCGAGCCGCAGGCGCGCGAGCAGTACGGCGACGACCAGGTGAAAGTGTATAAATCGGCGTTTACGGCGATGTACACCGCCGTCACCTCTCACCGTCAGCCGTGCCGCATGAAGCTGGTGTGTGTAGGCCCGGAAGAGAAGATTGTCGGTATCCACGGCATCGGCTTCGGCATGGACGAGATCCTGCAGGGCTTTGCGGTGGCGCTGAAGATGGGCGCAACGAAGAAAGATTTCGATAACACCGTGGCGATCCACCCAACTGCGGCGGAAGAGTTTGTGACCATGCGTTAATCCTGATGCCCCTCTCCTGAGGGGCATTTTTTTAACATTCATAAATCGTTGCAAAACGAATGCTCCGAAAAGAGTGATCTACCGCACATATCCCTACCCTTCTACCGAAGCGAGTGTCTACGCTTATAGGACGCCCGGAAAAACCTGTCTTTAAGAACACACAACCGGAGGTCCTTATCACCATGTTCAACCAGAAGATACAGGCTACCGAGAACATTGAATTCGGGATCGAAGAAGAGCTGCGCTACGAGACCGATCCCTGCGAGTTGAAACTGGATGAGATGATTGAGGCGGAGCCGGAACCGGAAATGATCGAGGGGCTGCCGGCCTCCGACGCCCTGACGCCTGCCGACCGCTACCTTGAACTGTTCGAACACGTGCAGTCATCAAGGCTGTTTGCCGACAGCAAAACCTTCCCCGACTGCGCCCCGAAGATGGATCCGCTGGATATCCTGATCCGCTACCGCAAAGTGCGTCGCCATCGTGATTTTGACCTGGCACGCTTTGTGGAGAACCACTTCTGGATGCCGGAAACCTACGGGACAGAATACGTTTCCGACCCCGGTCTTTCCCTGAAAGAACACATTGATAACCTGTGGCCCGTGCTGACGCGCGAACCGCAGGATCATATTCCCTGGTCGTCCCTGCTGGCGCTGCCGCAGGCGTATATCGTCCCCGGCGGACGATTCAGCGAGACGTACTACTGGGATTCGTACTTCTCCATGCTGGGGCTGGCGGAGAGTGGCCGTAACGATCTGCTGAAGTGTATGGCGGATAACTTTGCGTGGCTGATTGAACGCTACGGCCATATCCCGAACGGTAACCGTACCTACTATCTCAGCCGCTCCCAGCCGCCCGTATTTGCCCTGATGGTGGAGCTGTTCGAGGAGGACGGGGTGCGCGGCGCGAAGCGTTATCTTGAACACCTGAAGATGGAGCACGCCTTCTGGATGGACGGGGCCGAGTCGCTGCTGCTTAACCAGGCCTACCGCAGCGCGGTGCGTATGCCGGATGGCTCACTGCTTAACCGTTACTGGGATGACCGCGACACGCCGCGCGACGAATCGTGGATCGAGGACGTGGAGACGGCGCGCCACTCTGGCCGTCCGCCGAATGAGGTTTACCGCGATTTACGCGCCGGGGCGGCGTCTGGCTGGGATTACTCCTCCCGCTGGCTGCGCGAGCCGGGCAGGCTTGCCAGCATTCGCACCACCCAGTTTATCCCTATCGATTTGAATGCCTTCCTGTTCAAGCTGGAAAGCGCGATCGCCAATATCTCGGCATCGAAAGGAGATAAAGAGACGGCCGACCTGTTCCGCCAGAAAGCCAGCGATCGCCGCGCGGCGGTTAACCGCTATCTATGGGATGAAGAGAATGGCTGCTATCGGGATTACGACTGGCGCCGCGAAGTCATGGCCCTCTTCTCCGCGGCCAGCATCGTGCCGCTGTATGTCGGGATGGCGACTCATGAGCAGGCTGAACGCGTGTCTGATGCGGTGAAAGCGCGGCTGCTGACGCCGGGCGGGATTCTGGCGACCGAGTACGAAACCGGCGAGCAGTGGGATAAACCCAACGGCTGGGCACCGCTGCAGTGGATGGCGATTCAGGGGTTCAAGCAGTATGGCAACGACTCGCTGGGCGACGAGATCGCCTGGAGCTGGCTGCACACGGTGAACCACTTCTACAAGACGCACCACAAGCTGATTGAGAAGTACCACATCGCCAGCAGCACGCCGCGTGAAGGTGGGGGTGGGGAGTACCCGCTTCAGGACGGCTTTGGCTGGACGAACGGCGTAGTGCGGCGGCTGATTGGGCTGTATGGGGAGCCTTAAGCGGGGTGCGGTTAGGTGCCCTCACCCCGGCCCTCTCCCTGTGGGCTGAGGGTTCCCCAAAAAATAATGCCTGCACGAACGACCCCCTCTCCCTTGAGGGAGAGGGCTGGGGTGAGGGGGAACATACGACTCTGGCGGTCATTCCGTTCACTTTATGTTCCTTGCTACTCTGTAACGACATGACCGGTGAACGTGCCAGGGTGGCTCAGTCGCCACCACCCTGGCGACCCGGGCTCCCGGCGGTAAATCGCCGCTTCGCGGTCCCCTCGGCTTATTCCTTCCGGCTTATCGGGGACGCCTCAGCGATTTACAGCCGGACCAGAGCATCGCTGAAAGCCTTCAATCGTTCTGAAACAACTTTATTGCTTCTGTTTAAACATTACTGAGCATTTCTCAGCCCTGCGGGAGAGGGAGACACAATCAGCGAATCACCTCATAAATGGCGGTCTGAATAGACTGCCATTTTTTCGTTTCAGAGCCCGGCTGTGCCTGCGCGCGGCGCTTCGCCATATCCGCGTCGTGCTGCTGGCGCTTCACAACAGCGGGTACGGTGCAAAACGCTTTTAAATAGTCTTTACGCGTTGACGTCAGAGACTCACCGTTCGCCATCGCGTGGCTAAGCGTGTTGATAAACCGACGGCACGGCTTCTCTTCCACCATGTTTTTCCGATAGCGCAGCATCAGTTCAAGCACGTCGTCATGGTCTGACGACATCGCCTCTTCCGTCCAGGACAGCTTCCAGTCCATGCCACCCTGCAAGAAAAGCAGCGCCACGCGGGTGTCATTGCGGTTGATGGCTGAACGGAAATTATTCTCGTCCCAGGTGACGCCCATGCGCGTCAGCGTCTCACGCGAGGAAGGCGTTTCACGCATTTCCTCTACTGGAGGCGTGGCTGCGGCATTTGCCGCGACGTGCTGCGGTTTGCCGCTGGTCACAAGCCAGACGCCCCCGGCAATAATCGCGATAACCATGACGCCAACCGCGCCCCACAGCACGCCGGAAATGAGCTGCTCGCGCTGTTCAGGCGTTCGCGGCGCGCGCTGGGTGGGCTTTTCAATACTGTCACGCACCTCGAACAGATCGCCGCCCGTGACCCGGTCCATTTTCTGCGCCTTTTCCCAGAAGGCATGCAGTTCACTGGCATCCACGGCCAGTAATCCCGCCGGATTGACGCGCGTTCTTCCCTCTTCAAACGCGCGCTGAACGGGTCGGGTGACTTGCGTATAGTAGCGATCGAGAAGCAGGATTTGCGCGGAACTTAATGCCCGCTGCACGGTAATACTGTTGCGGATTTGTCGGATGTCATCAAGGAAGGTTTGCAGGGTGATGCGCGGCTCCACCAGCAGCGTCAGCATGGCGGGATCGCTAAACAGTGACGCGTAGTAACGGCTAAATTCTTTTTTATCCACCAGCAGCTGCGCCAGCTCGCTGAACATCATGCCGCTCAACACATCGTTAATGTCGCCCAGCTTCAGCCAGCGACGAACGCGATCGGCATTAAACAGGGTCTTGAGATGATTATTGAGCCGCACCTGATCGGGCCACGCCTGCTGGATCAGCCCCTTCATCATCAATTCGATAGCACGCACCTGCTTATGCGCCTGCTGCTGTTTGATTTCGCTACCGTGCGCCAGCTCGGTGTTGTAAGTCAGAAGAGGCTGTTGGAGACGAAGATGCTCCAGAGTCGTCACAAACCGCATCGCCGCAATCAGCTGATTTTCAGTGACATCCTGCCCGCTTTCATACTGAGGCACGCGCTGCTGCAGCAGGCGCAGCTGTAGCGTAAATGTCGACATTTCAGCGTCGTTCAGGTTGAGTTGCTTCGCAACAGCAGTCCATCCCCCCAGACCTAAGCGGGCACTGTCCAGCTGTTCCAGAAACCAGCGTGGATCTTTTCCTTCAGAAGCATGTACATTCAGCAGGAGCAGAATTTCGACTGACGCCTGACGAATAACCGCAAGACAGTGTTCAAACTGTTCGCGTATGGGGTGTGATGTGCTGAGAGTCATTGTATTCCTTCAGAGACAATGAAAACGCCTGGGCCAGGCATGAAACAGCCTTTTTTTCTTTTATTTATACGACGTTAAACATACCTGACTTTCTGTTGAAATAAAGTGACAACCTTATAATCATTTAAAATGTTTCAGGAGAATCTGAATGCCCGTATTAACGACCGCGCGTCTCACCTGTTCACCGCTGCACGAGCAGGACTGGCCATTTTTTCTCGCGCTACAGCACGATCCCAACGTGATGCGCTTTGTGGCGAAAAACCGCCCTCTGGCAGAGATCCGCGCCGCGTTCGATTCTCGTCTCGTCCCATGGTCGCCGGGCAGCGCGCACTGGCTTTGCCTCACCGTGCGTGATACGGCCTCGCAGGCTCCGCTGGGCGTCACGGGTTACATTCATCGGGAAGAAGATTGTGCCGAAGTCGGATTCCTTTTCGCACCTGCGGCACACGGGAAAGGTTACGGCTTCGAATCGCTGCGGGCGCTTTGCGATTATGCCTTTCTTCAGGGCGGTATTCGTCGGCTTACCGCCACCGTCACGGCGGGAAATATCGCGTCAAAGCGTGTACTGGAAAAAACAGGTTTTCAACTGGAAGGCGAACTGCGCGAGAATTATTACCTTGGCGGTCAATGGCAAAATGACTGGCTATTTGGCTTATTGAAGCATGAATATCTGAATAATAATCCCTGAGCAATAGCCATTTGGCGGATATTTCTCCCGCGTCGTTTCCTCTACAGTGTTGCCATTAAGAGGAAACGAATATGCCAGGTTCTACGCTAAAGATATCGTCTGCTGCGATTGCGTTAATTAAAAAAAATCAGGGGCTTTCCCTGGAGAAATATCGTGACATAAACGGAATATGGGTTATCGGATATGGTCACATCATCCACCCGCGGGAAGATTTTCGCCGTCTTATCACCCCCACCGAGGCAGAATATTTACTCCACGGCGATTTGCAATTATGCGAGGCGCTGCTGCGGGAAAATGTGACGATCCCCTTAACCCAACAGCAGCATGACGCGCTGATATTAATGATATTCAGCTTCGGTGAAATACCGACGCGGGTAAAAGCATGGCTTCAGGCCGTTGAACGGGTGTAGTACATGGCCGCCTGCGTTCTGTTTTTGACATCCAGCCGACGGAAAAGCGCTTCCAGATGTGCTTTAACCGTTGCCGCGCTGATATTCAGGCTGCGGCTAATTTCCTTATTTGACTCCCCGGCAGCCAGGCGTTTCAACACTTCACGCTGACGCTCGCTTAGCGTTAATAAAGCCTCCTGCGAAGCCTGCTGCCTGAGCCACTCCCCGGGAAAACAGATCATCCCTCTGGACACGGAATCCAGCACGGCGGCGAATCGCTCCGGGTTCGCATTGCGGGGAATAATCGCCATCACGTTTCGCTGCTTCACCTGCTCGATCCATCGGCTCTCTTTTTTCGCCAGAACCATCACCACACGGATTGCCGGGAAGCGATGTATGATTTCCTCCAGGAAAACGATGCCCTCTTTCTGAATTAAACTCCCGTCAATCATCACGATAGCGGCGGGTGACGCGGACAACTGCGCCCATAATTCATCAGCCTGACTGTTCCCCGTCATATCTAATTCCGGAATTAACTTTTGCAGACTCTGTATCGCTCCATGAATAAATATCGACTGCCTGTCAAACATGATTACTCGCATCGTTTTTCTCCCTCTGAGAATAGCGAGGGGGGATTCTACAGAGGCATTATTTGAGAAAAAACTCAATGAATGGAGAGGTTACAAATCCACCCGTTTTCTTTATATCTACCCGTATCTGGACACATTTGTCTTAAGGATTTCCTTAAGAGGTTCCCTCCCCTTAAGCGTGCGGCTTAGAGGAACATACCGCCTGACACTTCAATGCGTTGCGCGTTCATCCAGCCCAGTTTGTCGCTAAGCAGGGCGGCAATGGCATCGCCAATGTCGTCCGGCAGGCCCACGCGACCCAGCGCCGTCTGCGACGCCAGCAGTTGATTAAGCTCGGCGTTGTCACGTACGCGTCCGCCGCCAAAGTCGGTTTCGATCGCGCCGGGGGCGATAATGTTGACGGCGATCCCTCGAGCGCCCAGCTCTTTCGCCTGATAGCGGGTCAGCACTTCCATCGCCCCTTTCATCGCCGCATAGGTACCCGAGCCCGGCTGGGTGAAACGGGCCAGGCCGCTGGAGACGTTCAGAATGCGCCCACCGTCCTTTATCAGAGGCAGCAGGGTCTGAGTCAGGAAGAACGGCCCTTTAAAGTGGATGTTCATGGCGTCATCAAACTGAGCTTCCGTCGTCTCGGTATAGGGTGCATATAAACCCGTGCCCGCGTTGTTTAATAAATAATCAAAGGCGTCACGTTGCCAGACCGTCTTCAGGCTTTCCTGCACTTTTTTAGCAAAGTCACCGAAAGTGGCGATTTCGCCGACGTTAAGCTGTAATGCCACCGCCTTAACCCCTTTTTGCTCAATTTCACGCACGACGTTCTGCGCTTCCCGCTCGCTGCTGTTATAGGTCAGGACGATCCCCGTCCCTTCTGCCGCCAGCTTCAAAACCGCGTTTTTACCCAGGCCACGGCTACCACCGGTCACTAATGCAATACGTTCACTCATGAGAAACCTCGTTTCGGCTGTTATGGAGATTGAGAAAGAGCTTATTAGGTGATAGAAAATCAATAAAGACAGTGGATAACGCTTCACTGTTTCATTAAGAACAACAATGAGCGCCGCCTATGGATAAAATTCACGCAATGCAATTGTTCATCCGTGTCGCAGAACTGGAGAGTTTTTCCCGCGCGGCGGAGACGCTGAGCCTGCCAAAGGGCAGCGTTTCGCGGCAAATCCAGGCACTGGAAAACCAGCTGGGCACCCAGCTATTGCACCGTACCACCCGTCGCGTCAGCCTGACGCAGGATGGGATGGTCTATTACGAACGCACAAAAGATCTGCTGGCAAACCTCGACGAACTGGACAGCATGTTCCTTCATGACCCTTCCAGCATCAGCGGACGGTTGCGTGTCGATATGCCCGTTGGCGTTGCGCGAAATTTAGTCATCCCCAAACTGCCCGCCTTTCTGCAACAGTATCCCGGCATCGAACTGGAACTCAGCAGCAGCGACCGTCTGGTGGACGTGGTTCGCGAGGGGTTTGACTGCGTGGTGCGCGTGGGCACGCTGAAGGATTCAGGGCTGATAGCCCGACCGCTGGGCAAGCTGTCCGTCATCAACTGCGCCAGCCCGGCGTATCTGACGCGCTTCGGCTATCCTGAGACGCTGGAGGATCTGGCTTCACATGCGGTGATCCACTATGCCGCCACGCTGGGCACACGCCCGCAGGGCTTCGAGTTTTATAACGGCAGCACGACGCAGTGGGTCAAGACGGGCGGTGTGTTAACGGTCAACAGCACGGAGACCTACCAGGCTGCTTGCCTTGCGGGGTTAGGCATTATTCAGGTTCCGCGGGTTGGGGTGCGCGATTTACTGCGCGCGAAGAAACTGGTTGAGATCCTCCCGCAGTACCGGGCGGAACCGATGCCCGTTTCGCTGATTTATCCTCACCGCCGTAACCTCTCCCGCCGGGTACATCTGTTTATGGAGTGGCTAACTGAACTCACGAAAGCTTACGTGGACTAGTCGCAAGCTATAATTCAAAAACACATCCAGCTCAACGAAAAGGAAAATGCGCGTGACGCCGGAAAACAATCCGCAACGACCGACTCAACATTTAGAGTATGAACCCATCAAAAAGATGGAAACCGAGCCTGAAGCGCCCGCAACGCCTGGGACAGCCAGCAAAGCGCTGGGCACGGTGACCAGCATGGCAGAAAAGATCCAGCAGCTTCCCATGATTGCGCACCTGATACGCGCCGCAGAACGGTTTAACGACCGCATGGGGAATCAGTTTGGGGCGGCCATTACTTACTTTTCTTTCTTATCGATGATCCCGATCCTGATGGTGTCGTTTGCTGCCGCCGGTTTTGTGCTGGCGTCACACCCGACGCTGCTGCAGGACATTTTCAATAAGATCCTGATTAACGTCAGCGACCCAACGCTCGCCTCCACGCTGAAAAGCACCATCAATACCGCCGTACAGCAGCGTACTACCGTCGGTATCGTCGGTTTACTGATTGCCCTCTATTCCGGCATTAACTGGATGGGCAACCTGCGTGAAGCCATTCGCGCCCAGTCGCGCGACGTGTGGGAGCGCACGCCGCAGGATCAGGAGAAAATTTGGGTTAAGTATTTTCGTGATTTTGTCTCGCTGATTGGTCTGCTCGTGGCGCTGATCGTGACGCTTTCCATCACTTCCGTTGCAGGCTCGGCGCAGCAGATGATCATCTCCGCGCTCTATCTTGATTACATCGAATGGCTGAAGCCCGCATGGCGCGGGATTGGCCTGGCCATCTCCATTTTTGCCAACTACCTGCTGTTCTTCTGGATCTTCTGGCGCCTGCCGCGCCATCGTCCGCGTAAGAAAGCGCTCATTCGCGGGACGCTCATTGCGGCGATTGGCTTTGAGGTGATCAAAATCGTAATGACCTACACTCTGCCGTCGCTGGTGAAATCCCCGTCCGGCGCGGCGTTTGGCTCCGTACTGGGGCTGATGGCGTTCTTCTACTTCTTCGCTCGCCTGACGTTGTTCTGCGCGGCGTGGATCGCCACTGCCGAGTATAAAGATGACCCGCGCATGCCGGGAAAAACCCACCGCTAAGCCCCCTGTCGGGCTGATATTTCAGCCCGGCCAATCATTTCAGCATATAAATCCAGACCGTAACTTTTATTTAACCAAAAACCAGTTTTAATCACTAATATTTGAAAAGTGTGAAGCATTTCATGGAAGGTATTTCGCTGGTCTGAAAATTATCCGCTTTTTGTTGCTTTTATCACCGCCTCGCGACTTTGTTACAGATTGAAATGTCGCTTTTGCTATGCGTAATATGGCCTTTCGTTCGTCCAAAAATAAGAAAATATTATGCAAGCAACAGCCACAACACTTAACGAAGGGGCGGAAAACGTTCCGGTCAACTCGCGTAACAAAGTTGTCGTCGCATCGCTGATTGGCACCGCCATTGAGTTCTTCGACTTTTATATTTATGCCACCGCAGCGGTTATCGTCTTCCCGCATATTTTCTTCCCGCAGGGCGATCCGACGGCGGCAACGCTACAGTCTCTGGCAACCTTTGCTATCGCCTTCGTGGCGCGTCCAATTGGTTCAGCGGTCTTTGGTCACTTTGGCGATCGCGTTGGCCGCAAAGTGACGCTTGTGGCATCGCTGCTGACGATGGGGATCTCCACCGTGGCCATCGGTCTGCTGCCAACCTATGAGACCATCGGCATTCTGGCACCGGTTCTGCTGGCGCTGGCGCGTTTTGGTCAGGGTTTGGGCCTGGGCGGTGAATGGGGTGGCGCGGCGCTGCTGGCCACCGAGAACGCCCCGGCGCGCAAGCGTGCGCTGTATGGCTCATTTCCGCAACTGGGCGCACCGATTGGCTTCTTCTTCGCGAACGGCACCTTCCTGCTGCTCTCCTGGCTGCTGACGGATGAACAGTTCATGAGCTGGGGCTGGCGTATTCCGTTTGTCTTCTCTGCCGTACTGGTGCTGATTGGTCTGTATGTGCGCGTCTCTCTGCACGAAACGCCGGTCTTTGCCAAAGTCGCGGCAGCGAAAAAACAGGTAAAAGTCCCGCTGGGAACGCTGTTGACCAAACACGTCCGCGTGACCGTGCTGGGCACCTTTATCATGCTGGCGACGTATACGCTGTTTTACATCATGACCGTCTACTCAATGACGTACAGCACCGCCGCCGCGCCGGTGGGTCTGGGTCTGCCGCGTAACGAAGTGCTGTGGATGCTGATGATGGCGGTGATTGGCTTTGGCGTGATGGTGCCGATTGCGGGTCTGCTGGCGGATAAGTTTGGTCGCCGCTCAAGCATGATTGTGATCACCACGCTGATTATTCTGTTCGCGCTGTTCGTCTTCCCGCCACTGTTGGGTTCCGGTAGCCCTGCACTGGTGATGGCGTATCTGCTGATTGGCCTGAGCCTGATGGGCCTGACCTTCGGCCCGATGGGTGCGCTGCTGCCGGAGCTGTTCCCGACGGAAGTGCGTTATACAGGCGCGTCGTTCTCCTACAACGTTGCCTCTATTCTGGGCGCGTCCGTTGCGCCGTATATCGCTACCTGGCTGCAGGCGAACTATGGTCTGTTCTACGTGGGCGTCTATCTGGCGGCCATGGCAGCACTGACGCTGATTGCGCTGCTGCTGACGCACGAGACTAAGCATCAGGCTCTGTAAGCTAATGCCGGGTGGCGGCTACGCCTTACCCGGCCTACGATTCAAATGTAGGCCGGGCAAGCGCAGCGCCACCCGGCAAAAACAGGCCGCACCTTACTTCTTCATCTGCGACAAAATGTTCCGGCACTGATTGGCATCCCCTTCTGACGGCGAAATCAGCGCCAGCAGAGCCGCAGCGGGCGTCACCAGCGTGGCAAGCGCTGCCGCTACCGCACCGCGCGCAATCAGCGGCCCGGGCTTCACGCCCGCCTGCGGATTTTTGAAGGTGCCGCGCACGTAGAGCGGCGAGCGCAGGGTGATGATACGTATCCCCTTACTTTCCGGGTCGATGGTGAGATCAAGTTGCTCAGAGGCCATACTGGCCGTCCCGGTCACGTTGATCACCGCATTCTCCGTATCGAAGGCGAAGATCTGCGGGCGCGCCACGCCGTTGACCAGATCCACGTTTGCCGCCGCACAGTTCACGCGGACTTCATCGTCGCCGAAAATCTGGCCGATGATAAAGTTACCGACGTTAAGCCCCAGAATTTCCATCAGGTTGCGGCTGATCAGCCCGTCGTTCATCAGCAGTTTCAGGTTACCATTACCGCTGCCCAGCAGCGCCGCCACGGAGTTGCCCACGCCGCGAATGTCGGCATCGCCGTTCATCTCACCGAGGGTTTTCTGCATCAGTTCGACGTCCGGCATCAGCTCTTTTAGCTTAAGCCTGCGCGCCTGAATCTCTGCCCGTCCCTGCATCGGCTTTTTGTCGCCTTCCAGATGAATGTTCGAGGAAATCGTCCCGCCCGCCATGCCAAACTTCAGCGGCTGCAGACGCAGATCGGCGTTTTTCAGGATGATATGCGTCGAAAGATCGCTCAACGGCAGCGTGCTGCCATGCTCAATTTTGCGCCCTTTGAAGCGGACGTCCGCATCCATCACGTCCCACTTATCGGTCTCAAAGCGATCGTAAGGCAGCACTTTTCCTGCAGGCTGGATGTCCTTTTTCACCTCTTTTGATTTGGTGCCTTTGCCGGAATCCACGCCAATCAGCGGGCCGAGATCGGCCAGACGCAGCTGACGGGACTCGACGTCACCTTCCAGTTTCGGACGCGGTTTGCCGGTGGTGTAGGTCAGCGAACCGTGAATATCGCTGTCGCCAATGCGGCCGTTGAAATCCCTGTAGTCAAAGACCGACGATTTCTCGGTGTCGATTTTTGCCACCAGATGTCCGTCCGTTTCAAACGGTGGGGTATCCGGCAGCAGCACGCCGGTCAGTTCATACAGCTCACCCAGCGAATCACCGGCAAACTTCAGCTGCAGGTCAACACCGCCCATGTTCATCGGGTCGTTAACCGTGCCCACGAACGCCACGCGGGTGTTACCGGAACGGAAATCCGCCTGCACCGGGAACGGTGTGCCCTCGCTCCTGAGCGCCAGCATGCCGCCAATCTTCCCTTTCCCGGTCAGCGGCTGGTCGTTATAGCGCCCTTTTGCCGTCAGACCGAAAACGTAATCGCCCGCTTTTGCGCTGTCGCCTTTGGCCTTGCTGCCCGTGACTTCGCTAAACGGCAGTGGCTTACCAAGCGGATCGACCAGGATCTCCACGTCTGCTTTGCTGACCTTATCGTCAATGGCGATCCGCCCGCGATCGAAAAGAATGTTATCAAGGCGGAATGACCACGAAGAGGGCTGCGCATTGGGATCTTTCTCGCCGTCGCTGGCAAGGTTAAACGTCCAGTTGTTGTTCTTTTCAGAAAGGCGGATCAGGCGTGCGTCAGGCTGCTGGAGTTTGATCCACGGCAGGTAAACCGTTTTGGTCAGCAGCGCGAGCGGTGCCAGCGTGGCTTCAACGCGCGGCAGGTGAACCATTGTCACGTCAGGGATGTCCGGCGGGTTGCCAAGAATAATGTCATCGGCGTGAACGTGCGGCCAGGGCACCCAGCTTCGCCAGCCGGTCTCCTCTTTCTGCCGTTCCCATACCACACCCAGATCGCCGCGTATGGCAAAGGGTCGGTTCAGCTCAGTTGAGACTTTCTGGTTGATGGTCGGCTTAAGACGGTTCCAGTCGAATGTCGCAATAATGATGATGGTGACCGCGATCAACAACAAGAAAATCCCTGAGATCCAGGCGATAACCCTGGTTGTCTTTGTCATTTTTGTCCCCTTTCCTGATGACCTGTCCTGTAAAACTATAGTCCAGACAAAGGGAAGCGGGCAGTTCAGAGCGTTGTTATCACCGTTTCGAGCGTATCCATCGGCACCGGACGAGAGAGGAAGTAGCCCTGCGCAGCGGCGGCAGGAGAGTTTTGCACATCACGCCACTCTTCCAGCGTTTCAACGCCTTCAACAATCACGCCCTGGCAATAGCGATTCATCAGCTGCAGCAGCAGCGTGAACAGGTTTCGACCTTCCTGCGTCTGGCGCAGCATGATAAAGAGGTCGCGGGCCACTTTGATGTAGTCGTAACGCACTTCGCTAAGGGCCGAGAAGTTCGCCATGCCGGTGCCGAAGTCATCCAGCCACAGCGGGCCAAACTCGCACATGGAGGCAAATGAGGAGTCCTGCGGCAGGCGGACATGCTCCACCAGTTCAAAACGCATCCATGGCAGGGAGGCAATCAGCGCCTGCAATTTCTCGTTCTGGCGCAATGCCAGCAGAGTTGGACCGTCTACATTGACCGACGCAAGGATATCGTGCCGGGCGAAAAATGCCTGCTTCGTTGCCAGCATCCGGAGTTGTTCTTCCAGCACATCTAGGCGCTGGCGAACCGCCACCTCCGCAAAATAGCGGTCAGGCGCAATGCGCTGTGAAGGATTCGATGGGTGTGTAACGACCGTTAAAATCTCAATCGCCATCAGCCGACCATCGGTGCGATAGATGGGTTGATAGGTGTACGCTCGATCACATTGCAGCCAGTAGCGATGCTCCTGCAAGTTCTCAATACTTGCCTCTGGCGTAGTGTTCAGCCGCTGGATAACCTGCTCTGACTTCATTTCAGATGTCCTGTTGTATGGGATGACCTTTTTGGACTCGTCACTGGGTTATCGGCGCGCTAATTGAGAACTTTATGTTCAATTAGCCGGGAAAATGAAATTAAGATGACAGAAATTTGCAGGAACACGCGCTGGCTCAAAAAAAATATTGGAACGTCGTTTTAATATGGTTGACCACAAAATTCACTCAACGCACACTACCGTAAATTACTCTGTTCAGGTTCACGACTATGTCCAAAAAAATTGCCGTGATTGGCGAATGCATGATTGAGCTGTCCCAAAAAGGCGAGGAAGTCAGCCGCGGTTTTGGTGGCGATACATTAAACACATCTGTTTATATTGCCCGTCAGGTTACTCCTGACGCACTGAGCGTGAACTACGTTACTGCGCTTGGGACGGACAGCTTCAGCGAGCAGATGCTGGCGTCCTGGCAGAGCGAGAATGTTCACACCTCCCTTATCCAGCGTATGGAAAACCGCCTGCCGGGTCTGTACTACATCGAAACTGACAGCACCGGCGAGCGCACCTTCTACTACTGGCGTAACGAAGCCGCCGCCAAATTCTGGCTGGAAAGCGATGCCGCCGCCGCCATTTGCGAAGAGCTGGCCACCTTTGACTACCTCTATCTGAGCGGGATCAGCCTGGCGATCCTGAGCCCGGAAAGCCGGGAAAAGCTGCTGTCTCTGCTGCGCGAATGCCGCGCCAACGGCGGCAAGGTGATCTTCGATAATAACTATCGCCCTCGCCTGTGGGCCAGCCGCGAAGAGACGCAGCAGGTTTATCAGCAAATGCTGGAATGCACCGACATCGCATTCCTGACCCTGGATGATGAAGACGCCCTGTGGGGTGAGAAGCCCGTGGATGAGGTTATCTCACGCACTCAGGCTGCTGGCGTGAGCGAAGTGGTGGTTAAACGCGGTGCGGATTCATGCCTGGTGGCCATCGCGGGCGAAGCGGTGGTTGAGGTACCCGCGGTGAAACTGGCGAAGGAGAAAGTGATTGATACGACGGCGGCGGGAGATTCTTTCAGCGCGGGGTATCTGGCGGTACGCCTGACGGGCGGGACGCCTGAAGCGGCGGCACAGCGTGGTCACCTAACGGCGAGTACCGTGATTCAGTATCGCGGGGCGATTATTCCACGTGAGGCAATGCCTGTTTAAATAAGGTGCGGGCTGATGCCCTCACCCTAACCCTCTCCCACAGGGAGAGGGAACCAAGAACCGGGGTCTTACTGACCCTGCGGAATATCGCTCGCATCCTGGTGCAAATCATCCGCCGATGCAGCCTGTGCAGGCTGCGCTTCAGGCGCCATGATCGCATCCCAGGTCGCTTTCAGTTCCTTCATGTTATATTCCGGCTCGCCTTGCGGCTGCAGCAGAATCAACGCCATATCCTGCGATAGCTGCTGACGCAAATCCTGATTTAACATCTCTACGGTCAGACCGCTGAGGAAATCCTGGCGTAGCTTTTGATACTGCTCCGGCGCGATATCGACCACCTGGTTTTGCAGGGAGCGAATACGCTGGCTAATCAGGATATCGGTATCGGCGCGAGCATAGGTGGCAAACAGTTTCTGCAGCTCAAGTGATTTCTGCGCGACCAGCGCGTTGAACTCCTCTTCAGAGAGCCCCTCTTTACGCACTTTTGCCAGCTCTTTCGCCACCACGCCCAGGTTCGTATTCAGCTTATCGCCCGGCGATTCAACGTTAATGGCGCACTGCGCACGCTGGAACAACACCCGGCAGTCAAAGCCCAGACCAATATTCTTCACGTTGTTTTTACTGAGCGTTTGCTGAACGTGCCAGAACAGCGCTTCACGCGCCAGGTCTGCACGCCAGTAGCGCAGCAGCGCGGCGGATTCGCGAATAGGCTGCCAGGCGGTGTCCCACATCATAGAGAGACGATCCTGACGCACGGTGTCCGTCATGATGCTGACGGATTCAGGACGCAGCGGCGAAAGGGTCGGTACGGGCGCAGGCGTTTCACGCTTGCCTTTAAGCTCACCAAACACTTTGTTGATTTGCTCGACGACCGCACGGCTATCCACATTGCCGACCACGATCAGGGTCATCGCATCCGGGGTGTACCATTTCTGGTAGAACGATTTGACCTGCTCGGCATCCACAGGCTGCTTCAGCGGCTCTGCCGGATCGTGACCGAGCAGCGTTGACCCTTTCAGGCGGTAGCGCCACCAGCCCTCTTTGGTATCGACAGGCCAGGTCGCCACCATGTCACTGTTGCTCAGCGCATAGTTGACGGTTTCCGGCGTCACCGACAGGTTACCGGTGGCGTCGGAGAGATAGGTCAGCGCCTCTTTCAGCAGGTCGTTACGGTTATTTGGCAGACTCAGGTTGAACATGGTGTAGTCGTATGACACAACCGCAGGGGGCAGAGGACGTTTCGGGTCGATGGCCTGTTGCCAGAGCGAACGCACCTGTACCGCCTGCAAACTGCCGCTCTGGGTGAGCGCCAGTCGAGGAATAAAGTGGCTGAAGCCAGTCTGCTGGGTGCTTTCAGTGAGGGAACCGGTATTCACTGACAAACGAATTTCAATACGATCGCTGGGACGCTGCGGAGTCGCTAACAACTGCCACTGAAAACCATTCGCCAGGGTCCCTTGTTGCCAGGCCGGGTCTGGCTGGAGCGCATCTGCCTGCACATAACTGGCTGCTGCCATCATCAGCAAACCGCCGGTTAAGAGTCGAATTTTTGTGCCCTGCATGTGAACCCCTGATCAACATTCCTGGTTAAAAAGAGTGTCTCGCGACGTGAGCACTCTAAAGATGACGATGAAAACACTCCGATTAGACCGCGTGTTAAGCCAAACGTCACGGAGGGAAGTGAAATATACCCAAAAAAAATCTTGTCGAAGTATGACAGGTATGAAGCATTATTATGCGCAGGAGCCCGCATCCCGACAAGGGAATGCGGGCAATTATGACGTGATTAAGAGGATAAACCTGCTGATTTGCTGTCAGTTGGGCGATTATTTAACGTATCGGTGAGCTTTTTGTGATCCAGCTCTTTCACCCATTTCGCCACCACCACCGTAGCCACACCGTTACCCACCAGGTTGGTTAAGGCGCGCGCTTCAGACATAAATCGGTCAATACCCAGGATCAGCGCCAGGCCAGCCACCGGCAGGTGTCCCACCGCTGAAATGGTCGCCGCCAGCACAATGAACCCACTTCCGGTAACACCCGCCGCCCCTTTCGAGGAGAGCAGGAGCACCACCAGCAGGGTGATTTGATGGAAGATATCCATATGGCTGTTGGTCGCCTGGGCGATAAACACCGCGGCCATCGTCAGGTATATCGAGGTGCCGTCCAGGTTAAAGGAGTAGCCCGTCGGGATCACCAGCCCCACCACCGACTTCCGGCAGCCCAGTTTTTCCATCTTATCGAGCATACGCGGCAGCGCCGACTCAGAGGACGAGGTGCCCAGAACAATCAGTAACTCTTCGCGGATGTAGCGGATGAACTTGAAGATGCTGAACCCCGCCGCACGGGCGATTGAGCCCAGCACCACCACCACAAACAGAATACAGGTGATGTAGAAGCAGATAATCAGCTGACCCAGCTGTACCAGCGTGCCGACGCCGTATTTACCGATGGTAAACGCCATCGCGCCGAAGGCACCGATCGGGGCCAGACGCATGATCATGTTGATGATGCCAAAGATGACCTGCGAGAAGCTTTCAATGACGTTGAAGATGAGCTGGCCTTTGCTGCCCAAACGGTGCAGAGCAAAGCCAAACATCACGGCAAACAGCAGCACCTGCAGGATATTGCCACTGGCGAATGCGCCGATAACGCTGCTCGGAATCACGTCGAGCAGGAAGGCGACAACCCCCTGATCTTTCGCTTGCTCGGCGTAAACGGCTACCGCCTTCGCATCGAGCGTGGCCGGGTCAACGTTCATACCCGCCCCAGGCTGAACGACGTTAACAATGATCAGGCCGATAATCAGGGCAAGCGTACTGACCACTTCGAAATAGAGAAGCGCTACTGCGCCGGTACGTCCGACCGCCTTCATGCTTTCCATGCCAGCGATACCCGTTACCACCGTACAGAAGATGACCGGGGCAATGACCATTTTGATGAGCTTCACGAATGCGTCGCCAAGCGGCTTCATTTGTGCGCCCAGTTCAGGGTAGTAGTGACCAAGCAGAATACCGACTGCGATGGCTGTCAGGACCTGAAAGTAAAGGCTTTTGAAGATTGAGGTTTTCATAGGGTGTCCTTGGGAAGAAAAACCACAGGCTTTTTAAGGTTATGGTTAACCTGCGGCTCTAAAATAACACCCGCATAACAGGACAGAAATAAACCAGGTTCAAATTTGAAACACAAATGTTAAGAACTTTGAGCTGGCTCGCACAAGCCAGCAACAAAATTACACTTTTGCGTTATTGCCCACGTCGGCAAGGTAGCTTTTTTCGAAGATATCCGACGGCACGGCCCGACCAAATAAGAAGCCCTGGCCGCCCTCCACACCCGCTTTAGCCAGCCAGTCGCGCTGGTCTTCATTTTCGATACCTTCAGCAATCACATGCAGGTTGAGACTGCGCGCCATCTGGATAATGGCCTCGACCATACTGCTGTCTTCCGGTAGTCCATCGACAAAGGTTTTGTCGATTTTCAGCACGTCGACCGGCAGCGTTTTCATATGCTGAAGCTGCCGCAGTCCGGCGTAGCCCATACCGAAATCGTCCAGCGCGATGCGAACACCCGCGTTACGCAGCGGTTTCAGGATCGCCACGGCTTCGTTCGGGTCGTCAATACGACGGCTCTCCGTCACTTCCAGAATCAGCGTGTCCGGCTGGATGCGATAGCGGTGGATCAGCTCCAGCAGCTCCGACACCATGGTCGGGTGCATCAGCTGTAAGGCGGAGAGGTTTACCGACAGCGGCAGGGTGATGCCCCGCTCCTGCCAGGCCGCAAGCTGGCGGCAGGACTCTTCCAGCACCCAGTACCCCACGCTGACCATCAGGCCACAGGATTCAATCCGGTCAATCAGCCCCTCAGGCAGCTCCCACGAGCCATCCGGCTGCTGCATACGCAGCAACGCTTCGGCACTGTTCACTTCACCTGTGAGCAAATTGACCTGCGGCTGCAGCCAGATGGCAAACTGGCGGTTGTCCAGCGCGGTCAGTATGTCGCTCTCTTCGGTCAGACGCTGCTGCGCCTTTTCCATCTGCTCCGGGTCGAAGAACTGGATCTGATTCTTCCCTTTGCGTCGCGCGGTGAAGGCCGCCGAGAATGCGCGACGGTAAAGCTGCTCTGCCGTCAGGTCGCCGTAGAACATCGCAATCCCGATACTGGCGCTCGGACGAAGCTGGATCCCCTGAATCGGTAACCGCTCATTAATGACAGTGAGCACTTGCTGACCTAGCGTAATAGCGTGCCATGGCTCTTTCACCCCATGCGCGATGATCACCAGGTCATAGCCGCTAACCTGAGTCAGCACCATGCGCGGGGCAAGCACCGATTTCACCTTTTCCACCAGCGTCAGGAGCAGCATTTCACGCTGGCTCTCCTTGAGCACGCCCGCCGTATCCTGCAAGGTTTCGCAGGCGACCACCATCAGCGCGGTGGTCTGTTGGCGGGCAACCGTCTGCTCCAGCATCGCCATCAGGAAGGCTTTATTTGGCAGATCTGACACCGGGAAACGGGTGGCACTGATATTGAGTTCATCCTGCTGGCGCATAATGCGCTGTTGATTGATGTTGTAGCTGCGCACCAGCATGCCGATTTCATCGTCATGATGCAGACGCGGCAGCGCAATCTGGTGGCCTATCTGCTCCTGCGGCGGTAGGTCGTTCAGCTCTCTGGCGATGCGGCGCAACGGATGCACAATCAAACGGTTAATACACCAGGTGAGCGCGACGCTCAAAATAAGCGTCAAAAGTAAGTAAGCAGTCACTAACGTAGCAACCCAGCTCATGACAAACTTATACATGCGATAGGAGTCTGACTGAAGGACAAGGTAGGCTAACGGCTGAGGGTTGGCCGGACGTTCCAGTGAATAGATGGGCAGGGAAATTTGCACCGGTAGCTCAAACATGCGCATGACCATGACCGGGACGGGGCGTTCAGGAATGAAGCGCATCCGTAACGCCTGAAACTGATTAGGCAGAACGACATCCGCGCGGCTGACAATACCCGCAGGCTGGATGCGTTTTAAAATGGTTTCCGCGTCGGGAATGTCCCCTTTCAGGATCGCGGCCGACAGCGGCTCACGCACCTCACGGGCAATACTTTCGAGTTGCGAAGCCGTGTTGTAGCGATTCTGCTGTACGGCATGAAACAGCAAAATAACGCTGAAGAGAAAGACAAACAGCATCGTGACGGCTGAAACCATCGCCATCTGTTTGATCGTTAAAGAACGGCTAACACGCAAAATGACTCTCCACAGAACTCGAAGCGCAGGGCGCACCAGGGAGTGAACCTGGTGCGCCTGAGTATACCCGATTGCTGCACTTTTAAGAGAGACTTACAATTGGATTAAGTTAAATCCGATTACCAGTCGGCGTAAGGGACCAGCGGCTCTGGCGGCAGGTCCATATCGCCCTGCCAGCCTGCAGCAGAATAACGCACGTAGAGAAGCGCATGGCTCGGGGTATAGTCTTTTGCTTCCTGAATATCCACGCCCAGACCGACAAACCAGTTGGAGGTCACGCGGCGCTCGATAATCGCTCTCGCGGTATAACCTGTACCGGAGGAGCTGCTACCGGTTTCCATTTCGCCTCTGTCGGTATAGCGGCCAGGCTCATCGGTTGGGATCAGACCCTGTTTCGGATAACGCAACTCATCTTTCGTCTTCGAATGCGACCAGGAGACCGAACCGCCCAGCTCCCATGACCAGTTCTCAGTACGCTTACGCCAGGTGACGGGCAACGCAAACGAAACATACTCCTGCGGGCTATAGTAGCCGCCCTGTCCCAGCGTGTAGCCACTGAGATCTTTGTCGTAATGCCAGAGCATGTTAGACACACCGACCGTCAGACGTTCGTTGTTTTCGTTGATCAGCTTGTAGTAATAGCCGGTCATCCAGCGGATGCGCCAGTTATCTTCCACATTTTTACCGGTCAGGCTGTCCATGTTCAGGCTCGACCAGACGCCGTTCGCCTCACCTTTGTCATAGCTTACGCTCACACCGCCGCCGGTCGAACGGACGCCGCCCCAGGTGGTGTTGGTATTGGTATCTTTTTGCCCGGCGAAGGCCAGCACAGAACTGGAGATAGGACGACGATGCGCGTTCAGGGTGTAGCCAATCGGCCCCAGGTCACTGCTGTAGCTCACGCCACCGACCACATCCACCACGTCGAAGCCCATTGGCGTCGTACCCAGATCCCACGCCCAGGTTTTATTCTGCCAGCCCACGGCCACGCTAGCACCGTTCGCTGACTGGTTCGTGTTGCCGCTACATGGCGTTTCGGCACAGGTACCCCATTTCGGATCGTAGGTGCCGTTATTGGTGGCAAACGAGCCAGCGTCCATATTGACCAGATCGCTTCGGAAGAACATGCGTCCATCTGACAATGGCGCGTCGACCTGCAGCATCGTGGTATGCGCTTTCAGGTCGGAATAGCCACCGGTGCCGCTGGAGCCCCAGTAGTCGTGTTGCAGCGTGACGTTCACATCCTGCTGGCGATACAAATCACCGGCATCGCTGCGCACGCCGCGCTTCAGCCAGTCGTCTTTTTCATCATTTCGCGTCAGGCGGGTGAAGCTGTCGTTATCCGCCGGGCGCGTTGACGTGATGCCGGACGACACCATCGCGTCTTTATAGGTTTCCAGCGCCTGCTGCGGCTGGCCGTTCTGGGCCTGGAATCGTGCCGCATCACGCAGCACCAGCGCATTGTCCATCGATGCGGGCTGCGATTTGGCCTGAGGGATAATCTTGCTAAAGGTTTGCTCTGCGGCGGCAGAATCGCCCAGGCCGGCCTGCGCCATGGCGATCCGACGTTGCATATTGAGCGACGGCGGTTGACCATTTTGCGCGGCAGGCAGTTTCGCCAGCTCGGCACGCGCCGCGTCTTTATCACCTTGCGCAATATAAACTTCGGTCAGTCCGAGGAGCGCATCTTCGTTTTGCGGCTCACGCTGGAGCACGGTGCTGTAGGCCGCTTTCGCGGCGTTATGATCGCCACGCTGTTCTGCCCAGTCTGCCAGCGTTAAATCGATACGTGTGGATGCTGGCTGCTGACGAAGCAGGTCTTCAGCCTCCTGCGCTTTCCCGCTGTCACGCAGGCGGTTAGCGGTTTCCAGCACCTGATTGCTCTGCAGTCGGTCAGCCAGCTCCTGAATATTGCCGTTCCACTTGTCGCGCGGCAGGGTATCCAGATGCGCCAGCGCGGCGCGATCCTGATCGTTCCCCGAGAGATACAGCCCGTTGGCGTAGACCTGATCCGGATCGCCCGGCTTCTGGCTTGCCAGCTGGCGCATGAGAGTATCCGCCTGACTGCGCTGACCCGCGCTGTAGAGATCCCGCGACAGACGGTAGGTAATCCATACGTCTCCCGGCGAGAGCGCAAGGCGACGACGCTGAATTTCTGCGGCCTGGGCGTATTGCCCCTGGTTTTCCAGCTGCTCTGCCTGCGCGGAGAGCTGTTCGTTGGTCAGGCTACGTTCAATATCATCTATGCTGCGACGCTGGCTGGCCGAGAGTGACTGAATAAACTGTGTCGCCTTCTCCGGCGACTGCGCGCGATACACATTGGCGAGGCCGCGCACCGCATTACTGTTGCCGCTGTCCATGCGCAGCGCCTGACGGTAATACCGCTCGGCGGCGTCGTTATCTTTGCGCGCGGCGGCGGCATCGCCCAACCCCAACACCGCATAGCTGTCGGTATTATCGATATTGCGCGCCTGCTGGAAATAGCGCTCCGCCTGGGCAGTGTTGTTAGCTTTCAGCGCTGCATCACCCTGCTGGATCAGCAGCCAGTAGCGGTTGACCTTCAGCAGGCTGTCCCACTTGCCCCGATTATCGCTCTGCGGATCGAGGGCGATTGCCTTTTCAAACTGCGCCACCGCGCGAGCGCGGTCACCTTTTTGTGAATAGGCCTGGCCCAGCGCGCCCACGGCTTCGCTGTCGGTATGGTTGGCACTGACCGCTTTTTGCAGTTCTGCCACCGCTTTACCGCCCTGCCCGGCATCCACTGCGGCTAGCCCTTCGGCTTTGGCGCGGAACGTTGGGTCGGCAAGTTGTTTTTGCTGTGCGTCAAGCTGTGCCCGCGCCGCCGTCACGTTGTCGCCATCGCTAAACACCGTGAGGTATTTCTGCAGCGCGCTGACGCTGGCACTGCTGGCAGGCTGATCTTTAATTTGCTGATACCACATATCAGATGCCTGATTGCGGCCATTGTTGGATTTCGCCATCGCCTGCAACACCGCAAAACCTTCATCGCGGCGTCCGCTCTGGAACAGGAGTTGCGCCAGCGCAGCCTGCTGCTGCGTATTGCCCGGATTACTGGCATTAATCTTCTTCAGCTGATTAATGGCGGCATTCCGTCTGGCGGGCTCTTTGGCTACAAGCGTCCAGTATTCTGCTGCCAGGTCGCCATCCGGCGGATCGCCAGCAAACAGTTTGTCATAGGCGGCAATGGCTTCCTGCGTATGACCTGTCGTCGCCAACAGGCGAGCCTGCTGCAAGGCCTGGCGGCCATCCGGCGTGGAGAGCAGCATCGTGTTGCGGGACGTTTTGTATGCGCTGGAGCTCGGCGCCATGCCTTTCAGGCGGTCCAGCTCTTTTTGCGCGCCCGCGTTATCTCCCTGACGTAAGAGATAACGGAAACGTGCGGCAATCACGTCCGGGTTATTCGGGTCGATCAGCTCCAGGCGGTAAAGCGACTGGCGAACCAAATCCTCACGCTGCGTCGATTCGCCCAGACGAACCTGCTCCAGCAACTGTTGCTGCTGGGGGGAATTGGCGGCCCCGGCCATTGGCATCAGTGCCAGGCCAAGCGATAAACTGAGTAGATTTATTGTGAACTTGCGCATTCCTGGCCCCAATCCGGTATTAATTCACCCTGTGTGGTGAAGCGAAAACGATGCTGATCCCACCCTTGCCCAAAGAGGGTCAGTACATAGCTGTAATAGGCATTATTATCAGGAAAACGATCGGCGACGCGCTGTCGTTGCGCTGCCTGCGCGTCCCGATTCTGTAAAAAAGGGAGCAGAGAGGCAGAAAAACCGACCGGGCCTTTATCCGTCCGTTTTCCGGTTGCCACGTCTACTTTCTCCGGCGGTATACCCTGCTTTGCCGTCACCGTTGCCATTGGCTTAAAGCGTGCCAGCAGCCGAGCCTTCTGCGGATCTTTATCATTCATCATGCCCACCCAGAGATAAACGCGGATGGCGTCGTAGCTGCCCACCAGCGATTTATCCTGACCAAGCTGCCAGCCTCTGTTTTTCTGGTACTGCACCCAGTTCGGGGAGAAGCCTTTCGGTGCCGTCTCCAGCAATAAACGCAGATTGGTTTCACGAAGCGTGGTCCACGGCGTACCAAATCGGGTGAAATAGTTCGCGAGCTGTGGCGGGAGGTAGCTGGGGTTAAAGCGCCAGGCGTTCTCTTCGGCAAATCCGGTTTTACCCGGCAGCAGCATGAAGCCCAGACCCGGCACTTTCACCACTTCCTCGCTGACGATGCGTTTAAGCAGCCCCTTGCCTGTGCGGGTGTAGTCCTGATTTTTCCACAGCCGCCCTGCTTCCAGCAGCGACCAGGCAATCCAGATATCGGCATCGGACGCGGAGTTTGGGTCGATAACCGCCCAGGTCTCTTTGTCCTTTTGCCCCCACAGCCAGGCAGGCAGGTTGGTCGCTAAATCGCCCCCGGCGAGATTATCGCGCGTCCACGCCAGCAGCAAATCGAACGCTTTACGATCGTTTGCTGCCAGGGCAAAGAACAGCGCGTAGCTTTGCCCTTCAGAGGTGGTAATTTTTCGCGCGTCACTGGGATCGATAACGCGCCCGCTTTCGCTGATGTAGTCCTGTTTAAACTGTTCCCAGGCAGGCCAGCTACAGGCGGCGCGTAGATTCGTCGCCGCCAGCATCAACACGGCGAATACACACCAGCGAAAGCCTTTCATCACAGCTTACTCATGATCCGGATTCAAACGACGACGGCTGATGATACGCAGCAGACGCCACAGCACCCATGCCAGCAATATCACACTCACTGCAGCCAGAATCGCCAGCAGGACCGGATGATTGGACAAGGCATACCACAGACGTTCGAACCACGGCAGATGACCGACATAATAGACATCGCCGACGCGCAGGCTGTTGACGCCCGCCTCACGGATAACGGAGACAGAACCATACATGGCGGCCCGTTTACCGCTGTCGTTCATGGCCGAATTTAACAGTTCATACCCGCGAGGGCTGTCTGCCAGCAGGGCGATCACGCTGCGCTGGTCGTTGTACGGTGACTGGAAGCCCACGATTGCCGCCATCGGGCCCGTTGAGCTTACGCTGGTTTTAACGCTGGCCTGGCGGTCACCGCTGTCCGGCATAATGCTTGGGAACTCGGTCTGGCGCAGCGGCGTGTTAACCCACGACTGGGCAGCCTGCACCAGCAGATCGACGCGTTTATCATCCTTCAGCTTGTCCGGAATGGTGCCAATGACCATGATATCGGCATCTTTATTCTGGATTTGGCTGCCATCGTCGGTGAGCGAGACGTTGATGGCCGGTAAACCGGTTTGCGAACCAACGGTCCCCATCGTATTCAGCAGCGTCGACACCTGCCCCTCATTTGGCGCTTTCGGCATCACAATAATCGACTCAGACAAGTCGGCCATGCGGCTGAACGGGAAGCTGGCGTTGGCAAACGCACGCAGATCCGGCATCGCGATAAAGTGATAATACTTCGAGAAGTCGATAGTGGACTCATCGCCGATCACAACATGGTTCTGTACCGGCTGGAAGGTGATGCAGTTATCGACCGAACCGCCAGGCATCGGGTTCATATACTGGAAGTCGAAACGCAGCTGGTTTATCGCGCCAAGCTTCAGCGCCGGGATGGACACATCGGTTTTACCGTCCAGCAGCCCCTGCAGCACAGGCAGGCGGAGCATCAGGCGGTTGGTTTCCTGGTTGCTCGTCAGACTGAATGATTGCAGGAACTGGTTGTTCAGGCTGATATCCATCCGCGAGCTGTCTTTGGTCGACGGCGCGGTGTAACGGTAGTTCAGGTTGATATCAATTCCGTTGGTGCGCAGCAGATACAGATCGGGCGGCAGATTCATCGACAAACTGACAGGAGAAGGCTCAAGGCCGGTCGACTGCAGTTGCTCTTCATAGGTTTTCAGCTCGCCGAAGCTAATAGGGCGATCGGTACGCACCCAGTGAGGGGCATCGTAAGGCTTACGCGGCAGCAGCGGTTTCACCTCGTCCACCACAACGCTGTTTCCCCGGAAGAGAACATTCCCCTGCGCAATGCCTTTTGCCGCCTGCACCAGATCTTTCTCATCACGCCCGAAGACGACCAGCAGCTTCACATACGGATTGTCCGGGTGGTTGATCATTTCAATCGTCGGCGCTTTCACGTCCGGGTGTTCGCGCAGGAACGCCGGGCGTTTGGCGTTAGTGGCAAACACAATGGCGTTTTTGTCCGGCATTTTGTCGTACATGACCGGGAAGCTCTGACCGCGCCAGCCGGAGCGAGAGCCAAACCAGGAAGCCACGATGGTGGCGGCAAGCTGTTCCGTCACATCTGGCGCACCGGCAAAGACCATCGGCAGGTTTAACGGGCGATTGTCACGCGGGTCGAAGAACGGGACCGGGAAGGCCGAGAGATCGTTTTTCAACGCCAGCGGCTGATAGGTCAACTGCAGCGAGGAGTTACGACCAATATCCATCCACAGAGTGTTGCTGGCCGGGTTTTCACACACGTCGCGATAGTGGCCGACGAATTCCAGACGGACACGGTTAAAGTCGGTGATGAACAGCGGGTTGATCGGCACCTGAGCCAGGGTTTTCTTACCTAACTGCTCTTTGGTGACCGGCAAAACGTCCATCAGTTCATCGTTCAGGTAGACCTTGAGCTGAGACTGAACGGGCAGCAGTGACGGTGACGGCGTGTATTCCAGATTCAGCACCGCATTCGATACCACTTCGTCGCTACGCATCCCAAACTCAACGCCGCCATTAGGATTGATGCCACGCAGCACCATACTGCCCGGCGGCGGGGCAATCTGGGCGAACGACAGCTTCACATCGCGCGACGGCACATTTTCGGCGACGACAGGCGCACTGGCACCTCGTACGCCTGGCATCACCTGCCCAACGACCTGGCTGTCGGCAGGTAAGGTATTCCCCGCCGTCGGCTTATTCGGGACCACGTTTTCCGTTTGCCCCGGTGCTGCCGTGACAACAGGATCGGTCGCTTGCGCGACCACCGGAACCGTAGGGGCAGGCGTGGCCGCTGCGTTATCAGGCGCTGCGTTAGCCATTGTTGTAGGGAGCGCACTCATCCCCATTGCCACTGCACATAACCAGGAAAGTTTTGTTTTCATCGCGTTATCATCATTGTTGAGCCATAACCGGGTCTGCCTGCTTCGCTTCATCTCGCTCAGGTCGACGCGGAATGAACGACACGACCCAGGAAACCAGTGAAGTAAGTGACCGGAAAATTAATTTCACCGACGACGGGGCAAATTCTGCAAGGTGACGATAGCCACGGAACCCCAGCTTCAGAATATCCAGCAGGCTTTCCAGAGGTTTATCTTCCGGGAAGCTGTCCTGCCAGAGAGCCCACGTATCCGCGCGGGCAAACGTACACTGCACAAAATCAATATGTTGCTTTTTGGTCAGCGGCATCAGCTTCAGACCCACTTCATCACCCGCCACACGCGCAACCTGCGTAGGGAAGACATACTCCTGCTGACCGCGCTTGAGCAGCAGATTGACCTTTTGCCCTTCCAGCACTTTCGCCTGACCGTTGATTTTGATGCCCAAACCACCGTCAGAGAAGTCGTGCACGGTACAGGAGAAGAGGTGACCATCTTCGCGGGCTATTGCTGCCGGCATGCTGATCTCGACGCGGTGCGCACGACGTACCTGTTTGCTCTCGACCGATACGGCTACCGCACCACCGAGGATAATCAGGTTGTAGAACACCCACGCCATACTCACGAATACCGTCAGGACCTCGTTTTCCGGGCCGTAGAAGTAACGCCAGATGCCGACGATGACGCCGACGATGTTAAGCAGGACCAGGAAGATATACGGACGGGAGATCACCCAATCGACATACTCCTCTTCCACCAGCCCACCTTTCGCGGTGACGTTGAACTTGCCTTTGTGCGGGTTAATCAGCGCCACCATGGTTGGCGGGGCAATGTACCAGGCCAGCACGGTTTCGTAGATTTCACTCCAGAACGAATGGCGATATTTCCCCTGGATCTTCGAGTTCGTCAGGCTCGCGTGGATCATGTGCGGCAGAACAAACAGCGCGATCATCAGCGCCGGGGCGTAAATGATGTAGGCATGAAGAAGCAGGAACGCCAGCGGCGCGGTGAGGAAGATCAGCCGCGGGATACCGGATAAGAAGTGGAACATGGCGTTGACGTAGCACAGGCGCTGCGCCAGCTTCAGCCCTTTGCCCATCAATGGGTTATCGAGGCGGAAAATTTGCACCATGCCACGCGCCCAGCGAATACGCTGGCCGATATGCGCCGACAGCGATTCTGTCGCCAACCCTGCTGCCTGTGGAATGCGCATGTACGCGGAGGTATAGCCAAGGCGGTGTAAACGCAGCGAGGTGTGGGCATCTTCCGTCACCGTCTCAACGGCAATACCGCCAATCTCATCCAGCGGTTTGCGGCGGATAACGGCACAGGAGCCGCAGAAGAAGGTGGCGTCCCACATATCGTTTCCGTCCTGCACCAGGCCATAGAACAGCGTGCCTTCGTTCGGGGTTTTACGGAAACGACCGAGGTTGCGTTCAAACGGATCCGGTGAGAAGAAGTGGTGTGGCGTCTGCATCATCGCCAGCTCTTTCTCTTTCAGGAACCAGCCCATCGTCATCTGCAGGAACGAGCGTGTTGGCACGTGGTCGCAGTCAAAGATGGAGACGAACTCCCCGGTGGCATACTTCAGGGCGTTGTTAATGTTACCGGCCTTCGCGTGTTCATGAGTGGTACGGGCGATGTACTCCACGCCGACCTCCTCCGCAAACTGGCGAAACTCGGCGCGGCCACCGTCATCCAGGATCCAGATTTTGAGCTTATCTTTCGGCCAGTCGATACCTAATGCGGCATAAATGGTGTTTTTCACCACCGTCAGGTCTTCGTTGTAAGTCGGTACAAAGAGATCGACCGACGGCCACTGGGTGGTGTCTTTTGGCAGCGGAACCGGCTGGCGGTTCAACGGCCAGATAACCTGGAAATAGCCCAGGACCAGCACAATCCACGCGTAAGTTTCAGCAAACAGCAGAACCAGACCGCACACCAGGCTGACCGGGTCATCCCAGTTCAGCGTTGATGTATAACGCCACCAGATATAGCGGCAGGAAACCGTCAGTGACAGCACGATCAGCATCAGGGCGGAGAAGCGTCCCGGAATGCGCCGCACCAGCAGCGCCACGCCCCAGAGCAGGATCAGGAAGGTGAACTGTGCCAGCGGGTTGAACGGCTGCGTAATACAGACCAGTGCCAGAATGAGCGAGAACACCACAATGACGCCGAGGATAAAACGCCTGAAGCCCGGGTGCAGGTGCCCGAGCTCTTTATGATTATCCAGATGACTGGTTTTGTCGCCGACGCGGTCGGGAAGCGTGTCCAGCCACTGGTGATAGCGTTCACGTAAGTTCTGCACGCGATCGAAGCTACGCCAGCGCGGCGTGGATTTTTCCACCCTGGCCGACGTCGCTGCCAGCCAGACGGCCTGAATCGCATAGCGTGCAGGGTCGAGAGGCCTTGGACGGTCGGGGTTAATGTGCGGATAGAGTTCACTGTGACGCGCACGAATACCCTGCCAGCGGGGGTGTTCGAGTGGAATAAATATCCAGGCCAGGATTAACCAGAAGCAACCGAGCGTGGCACTCAGCGACGACGCGCCATGTCGACGGTAGTGCCGGTAGCGCTCGCTTAAACGCGAACTGACCGGCGGGATAAGTAACCCGTTAGACAGGCGACTCATACCGTACTCCCGGCTGATTCCGGTCTTTTCGCGAAGTGCAATAAGCACCAGTTCGCCAGCGTCAGGATCTCTTCGGCTGCCAGCGAATCGCCCCGATATTCACCGAGCGGCTGCTTGGAGGCGAGACATTCCGCCATTCCCTCATCGCGATGGATAACAATCGGCAGCAGGCGACGCTGGCTTTGCAGCCAAACCTGGTAGAGATCGTCCTGGATCTGGCTGTTGATGCGAAGATCGTTAATCAGAAGATGGGCATTTGTGGGCAACGGCTGTTGGTGCAAGCGGATATGGCAATTCGCATCCACATTCACAATGGAGAGGACATGGTCACATTGCGCGATAAGCTGGCGGGTCAGCGCGGCGGCGCCGTGCGGCAGATCCAGCAATATCCACTGATACTGCCCTTTTTCCTCCAGGCTCTTCAACGCGGTCGTAAATTGCGAAAGCAGACGCTGATACGCGGCTTCATTCTCACGCTCAGCTTCAGTCAATTGACCATAAGGAAGTAAATCAAGCTGGGAGGTATAGCGCATACCCGCGTCACGCCAGTCTTTATCGTCGAGCAGCGCGCGGGCCCAACCCTTTGTATGCGTAAAGTCGACGTTAAATGACATGCGCAGCAAATTGTCGGAGCAGGCATCAATAACCAGCACCGATTCGCCTAACAGCTGTAATGACCACGCCAGCGCCGCGGTAATGGATGTTGTACCTACACCACCACGGACGCCCTGTAATCCTAGTATGGCCATCAATGGCTCCCTTATTGTTGTTGGGCAAATTCAGCTAATAACGGCCAGCGTTTAATAGCCGCGGCCAACTGTTCCCGCTGGGAAATATCGGTGTAATCTATTTCGGGCAAAGAGAAAGCCTGCGTCAGCGCCAGAAAATCGTTTTGAAATGTGTAACCCAGGCTTGAGTCTACAGGCGTTCCGGATTCGTTATTATGCATGATTAATTCATCCCTTAGCGTAAAATCACACGATCAGATGTTGTCGGCATCCTGCCCACGAAATTGCATTTACATGCTAAATCTGATGCTCTTTAATTTCAATGTTAGGTTTATTTCTACGCTTTCGCTAGTAAACTGAGATACAGATAAATTCGACGAAAAGAGGGATACCGTGGACTCCATATTTTCTATTGGCATCCAGTCATTATGGGACGAATTGCGCCACATGCCAGTCGGAGGAGTCTGGTGGATTAATACGGATCGCAACGAAGATGCCATAAGTCTGGTAAACCAGACGATCGCCGCACAGGATAAGGATTCCCGCGTGGCTGTCATTACGATGGGCGAAGAACCTAAAAATATCATCAGGCTCGAAAACGACCGCGGGCCACAGACCGTACGATTATTTTCCATGTCTTCGGAGGCGGATAGTCTATACTTTTTGCCCCGCGATATTCAGTGCTCGATTGATCCGGATCACTATTTCCTGATTCTAAAATGTTCGAATAACGCGCTGCAAAATATCCCCTCAGAAAAACTGCTTCTCTGGCTGAACAGAATCAATAAGTGGGCAAAAAATCAAAACTGCACACTATTGGTTGTTAACCCCGGCAGTAATAACGACAAGCTTTTTTCACTGTTAATGGGCGAATATCGTTCTCTTTTCGGTCTGGCAAGTATCCATGACCAGACGGATAGCTATCTTTACGATATTGCATTCTGGTGCAATGAAAAAGGGGTTAGCGCTCGTCAACAGCTCACCCTTAAACATATCGAGGGAGAGTGGCATCTCGCACGACAAGAAGAAACCGTGGTTCAGCCACGCAGCGATGAAAAACGCATCCTGAGCCACATTGCGGTATTAGAAGGTGCGCCTGCGCTTTCTGAAAATTGGTCACTGTTTGAAACTAACGAAGCGTTATTTAATGAAGCCCGTACGACGCAGGCCGCTACGATTGTTTTTTCTCTCATGCAGAATAACCAAATCGAAACGCTGGCGAGACACATTCACACATTACGCCGTCAGCGCGGCAGTGCGTTAAAAATCGTGGTGCGTGAAAATAATACCAGCCTGCGTGCCACTGACGAACGGCTGCTGCTGGGTTGCGGCGCAAATATGGTCATACCGTGGAATGCGCCGCTGTCGCGCTGCCTGACACTTATTGAGAGCATACAGGGACAGCAGTTTAACCGCCATGTTCCGGAAGATATAGGCACCTTGCTCTCCATGACACAGCCGATGAAACTGCGCGGTTTTCAAAAGTGGGATACCTTCTGTGATGCCGTCGGCAACATGATGAGTAATACGCTGCTGCCAGCAGACGGAAAAGGGGTCATGGTTGCCCTGCGTCCGGTGCCGGGTATTCGTGTTGAGCAGGCGCTCACGCTATGTCGCCCTAACCGCATCGGAGACATCATGACGATTGGCGATAACCGTCTGGTGCTGTTTTTATCCTTCTGCCGGGTAAACGATCTCGACACCGCGCTCAACCATATCTTCCCTCTGCCGACTGGCGATATTTTCTCTAACCGCATGATTTGGTTCGAAGATAATTTGATTAATGCTGAACTGGTGCAAATGCGCGCCCTGACGCCTGAACAATGGGCGAAACCTTTACCTATGTCAAACGATGTCAAACCGATCCTGAATGCGAAGCATGACGGGCATGTCTGGCGGCGGATACCCGAACCACGACGTTTATTACCTGAGGGCGAGGAGAGCGCATCATCATGAATCTCAGCGATATCATTCAACTGGTCGTACTGTGTGCGCTGATTTTTTTCCCGCTGGGCTACTATGCGCGCCATTCTCTGCGTCGTATTCGCGATACGGCAAGATTGATGTTTCTAAAACCCCGCTACCTTAAACCAGCCGGAACACTGACACGCGCTCCGAACGTCAAGGCAGACCGAAAACATGACTAATTCTTCCTATACCACGTCGGCGCCCTCGCCGCTCTGGCAATACTGGCGCGGACTTTCCGGCTGGAATTTCTACTTTCTGGTGAAGTTTGGCCTGCTCTGGGCAGGCTATCTTAATTTCCACCCTCTGCTTAACCTGGTGTTTATGGCATTCCTGCTGATGCCTATTCCCAATATCAGGCTGCATCGTTTGCGTCACTGGGTCGCTATCCCCATTGGGTTCGCGCTCTTCTGGCATGACACCTGGCTACCGGGTCCGGAAAGCATTATGAGCCAGGGCTCGCAGGTTGCGGGCTTCAGTACCGACTATATGCTTGATCTGGTTGAGCGCTTTATTAACTGGCAGATGATTGGCGCGGTGTTTGTGCTGCTGGTCGCCTGGCTGTTCCTGGCACAGTGGATCCGCGTGACGGTGTTTGTCGTCGCGATTATGGTCTGGTTAAACGTGCTGACGCTGGCAGGGCCGAGTTTCTCCCTTTGGCCAGCCGGTCAACCGACCACAACGGTCACCACCACCGGTGGCACGGCGGCAGCAACCGTCACGACGGCAGGCGATACGCCGGTGGTTGGCGATATTCCTGCACAAACCGCACCACCCACCTCCACCAATCTGAACGCGTGGCTCTCCAGTTTCTATACCGCTGAAGATAAGCGTCAGACCAAATTCCCGGATGCGCTCCCTGCCGACGCCCAGCCATTTGAACTGCTGGTGATCAACATCTGTTCTCTCTCCTGGGCGGATGTGGATGCAGCCGGATTAATGTCGCATCCGCTGTGGGCGCATTTCGATATTCAGTTTAAAGATTTCAACTCTGCGACCTCCTACAGCGGCCCGGCAGCGATTCGCCTGTTACGTGCAAGCTGCGGTCAACCTTCGCATAAGAACCTCTATCAGCCAGCCGGTAACCAGTGTTACCTGTTTGATAACCTGTCCAAACTGGGCTTTACGCAGCACCTGATGCTGGGTCATAACGGTCAGTTTGGTAACTTCCTGAAAGAGGTGCGTGAAGAAGGGGGTATGCAGGCACCGCTGATGGACCAAACGGGTCTGCCGGTCACTCTGTTGGGCTTCGATGGTTCTCCGGTTTATGACGATACTGCCGTGCTACAGCGCTGGTTGCAGACCGTCAGCAAAGAAGAGGGTTCGCGTAGTGCAACATTCTTTAACACCCTGCCGCTTCACGATGGTAACCACTTCCCGGGCGTGAGCAAAACGGCGGATTACAAAGTTCGTGCGCAGAAGTTCTTTGATGAACTGGACGCGTTCTTTACCGAGCTGGAAAAATCAGGCCGTAAAGTGATGGTCGTTGTGGTACCTGAACACGGCGGCGCGCTGAAAGGCGACAGGATGCAGGTATCCGGCCTGCGTGATATTCCAAGCCCGTCGATTACCAACGTCCCTGCCGGGATTAAATTCTTCGGGATGAAGGCCCCGCATCAGGGCGCGCCAATCGAAATCACTCAGCCAAGCAGTTATCTGGCGATTTCAGAACTCGTTGCCCGCGCGGTAGACGGTAAGCTGTTTGTTGAAGATAGCGTGAACTGGGATCAGCTCACCAGCGGTCTGCCACAAACGGCAGAGGTATCGGAGAACGCCAATGCGGTAGTGATCCAGTACCAGAACAAACCGTATGTTCGCCTGAACGGCGGCGACTGGGTACCGTATCCGCAGTAAAAGGCCTGGCCCTCTCCCCAGCGGGGAGCGGGCCTTATTGTTCTGAGATCCAGACCAGCATTTTCAGGCTTGCCGAATAGTAATCATCATTTGCAGTGATATCGGGCTCGCCGACCGTCTGCCCCATCGTTAAGTCACGCACTGCCAGCAGACCGCCTGCCATCATGTAGGGGGCGTATTCATTCGTCGTGACGTTAACCCACGCGGGTGTTTGTTCACGCGGAAACTGACCGAACCAGGCGCGCCACGGGGTGAGCAAGGGGCTTTTCGCGTTGGACCAGCTGATGTACAGCGGAATGCGGATGGCGTCATAACTCATGCGGGGCGGCCAGGCGTTTGCGGGGGCCAGCGTCCCTTTCGTGTCCAGAGAGACCCAGTCGGTTGGAAGATTGGCTTTACCCGACCCCATTTTCTTCAGCAGCCGCTGTCCGTCCTGCGCGAGCTGACGCCATATTTGCAAATGGCTGCGGTCAGCAAATGCCTGCCAGGCAGGAAACACGAAGTAGGAAGGATTAAGCACAACGTTATTGTCCAGCTTAAACCCTTGTGAGCCGGGCAACATCACGCGGTAACCCGCATAGCGGATAACGTTATGGGCAAGCAGCGCTTTGGTAATGGCATCCGATGCCGTGCTGTAGCCTTTGTCATGCCAGCGCGCGTTCGCTTTTAACAGAGCCCAGGCAATGAGCACATCGCCATCGGAGGCATTGTTTTTGTCGGCAGTCGGGTCTGCCTGAGCAGGGTTATAACGCCAGTAAAAAAGACCGTTCTCTTTATTCTTCAGCGTACTGTTGGTCCAGTGCCAGAGTTTATCAAAGGTCGCTTTATCATCGTTTGCCACCGCCATCAGCATGGCAAAACCCTGGCCTTCGGTATGGGAAACGTCACCGTTGCCGGTATCGACGATTCGCCCATCCGGCTTAAAGAAGCGCGCTTTGTAACTCTCCCAGGCCTGGCCTGCCTGAGAGAAAGGCGTGAACAGCAAACTCATCATGACAGCCAGCGTGGCGCATGCGGGTTTTCGCATCATTAATACAATCCGGTTATTCAGCGCTGCGTAAGGAGATTTCCCCGCCCATCCAGGGTTTGATCGCGCCATCCTGTTCCAGGAGAAGCGCCCCCTGCGCATCAATTCCGCGAGAAATGCCGTAGATTTCTTTATCCCCAATCAGCAGTTTCACCGGGCGGTTGATAAAGTTATCCAGCTTTTCCCAGCGAGACAGGAACGATGCCAGCCCGTCTTGCTCAAAGAGCCTGAGTGAGCTTCGCAGCTCTTTAATCATTCGCGCGGCCAGGATATTGCGGTCGATAGTGATACCCGCTTCCTGCAGGTTAGTCCAGGCCTGGTTCACCACATCGTTCTGTACATTACGCATCACCATGTTTAACCCGGCACCAATGACGATCTGCGCGGCATCGCCGGTCTTTCCCGTCAGCTCAACCAGAATACCCGCCAGTTTTCGATCGTTCAGATAGAGATCGTTAGGCCATTTTACCCGCACCTTATCCGCGCCCAGATCGTGCAGGACTTCCGCCATCACAATCCCGATGACCAGGCTTAGCCCAACCGCCGCAGCCGGGCCCTGATCGAGTCGCCAGTACATGGACAGGTAGAGATTCGCACCAAACGGCGAGAACCACTTGCGTCCACGACGGCCGCGACCGGCCTGTTGATATTCAGCAACGCAGGCATCGCCGGATTTCAGTTCAGGCAGGCGATCCAGCAGGTACTGGTTCGTCGAGTCAATTACGGGCAGCACCGCAACATTGCCGTGTCCAATCTGGCTGCGGATCGCTTCTTCATTCAGCAATTGAATAGGCTCCGGCAGGCTGTAGCCTTTTCCGGGAACCGTGAACACATCAACGCCCCAGTCGCGGAGCGTCTGGATATGTTTATTAATGGCAGCACGGCTCATGCCCAACTGCTCACCTAGCTGCTCGCCAGAATGAAACTCACCGTCCGCAAGGATGCTAATCAGGGTTAAAGGGATCGTGTTGTCCTTCATGCGATAGTCTCCACGGCGTTGACTTCACCCGTACGGCCAATAAAGCGAACTTCAGGCTCCAGCCAGACGTTAAATTTATCACCCACACGCTGACGGACATGGTGCGCCAGCTTCACAACATCGTCGCTGGTCGCATTGTTTTGATTGATCAGCACCAGCGCCTGCTGGCGATGAACAGCAGCACCGCCCATCGTGGTGCCTTTTAATTCGCACTGGTCGATAAGCCAACCTGCAGCCAGCTTCACGCTACCATCCGTCTGAGGATAATGCGGGGCCGTTGGCCAGCCGGTGAGGAACGTTTTCGCGTTTTCGCTGCTGATGACCGGATTTTTGAAGAAACTGCCCGCATTTCCGTTCACTTTTGGATCCGGGAGTTTGGTCATTCGCATATGGCAAACTGATTCAAACACGTCTCGCGGGGTGACGGTGGCCGGATCGAGACGGGTGAGATCGCCGTAGGTAAGGACCGGGTTCCACTGCTTCGCCAGACGCAGACCAACGGCCACAATGACGAAACGATCCTGGTAGTCATGTTTGAAGATACTGTCACGATAGCCAAAGCGGCACTGTTCTGCGGTTAAACGTTGCGCATTTCCCGTTGCCAGTTCAATGCAGTCAACATATTCACAGACGTGTTTTAGTTCGATGCCGTAGGCACCGATATTTTGAATGGGTGACGATCCTGCGCAGCCTGGGATCAATGCAAGATTTTCCAGGCCGGGCATCCCTTTTTCGAGGGTAAATTGCACCAGACGGTGCCAGTTTTCTCCGGCCCCCACGTGCAGATGCCAGCTCACTGCGCTCTCTTTAACGTCGATTCCCATGATGCGGTTGACGATCACGGTCCCCGCGAAATCATCGAGAAACAGGACATTACTTCCTTCGCCCAGAATCAGTACAGGTTCACCGTTTTCTGTCGCGTTTTGCCATGCATTCAGCAACTGCTGAGCATTATCGGCACGTACAATTTGTTTAGCATTACGTTGAATGCCAAAGGTATTCCAGGGCTTAAGGGAGTGGTTCATAGACGCTATCCTGATGCAAAAACGCGGATAGTTTACCGTATATACGGGGGGATAGGTGATTTGTTTATGGAAACGAGGGATGTACAAAAACGCAAAAAGGCCATCCTTGCGGATGGCCTCTCTACTTATTTGATGCCTGGCAGTTCCCTACTCTCACATGGGGAGACCCCACACTACCATCGGCGCTACG